>CAWIQC010000015.1:0-172670 GCA_963838105.1 uncultured Thermoleophilia bacterium
CCTGTGGGCGGTCTTCGTCCCGCTGGTCGGGCCGTACTTCGACTCCGGCTTCCACACCGACGAAACGTGGCAGTTCGGGGAGACGCACTGGACGCTGAGCATCGCCCCCGGCCTGGCTGCCGCAATCGCCGGCGTGTTGATGATCTTGCCCTCCCGTGGCGGCGGCTGGATCCTCGGCCTCGTCGCGACTCTGGCCGGCGCCTGGCTCATCGTCGGGCCGTCGCTGCACCCGTTGTGGACCGAGCAGGCGGAGATCGATCCCGTCGGCGGCTCGGAGGCGAGGATGGCGCTGATGTGGATTGGGTAATTGACCACGGGCCCGGCGCGCTGATCGTGTTCCTGTCCGGTCTCTACGAGGGCCTGCTGGTCCCGGCGAAGGAGAATCGAGACGCGGGTCGTCGAGGAGACGACCGTCGACGAGCCCGTGATCGACGAGCCCGTGATCGCCGAGCCCAAGCGCCCGCTCAGTGTGCCCTGACGCTGCGTCGAAGCCGATGGCGGCGAGCCGCGCGCGCGCTCAGCTGCAGGACGAGGCGCCACAGCCCCAGCCCGAGCGCGACTGGCCGCGGCTGGAGGATCCGAAGCTCCGCGACCTGTCCGCTCGCGACGCGATCGCGATCGGCAAGCGGTCAGCCAGGGAGGCACTGGACGACGAGCTGACGGTCTGGGCCAGCGCCATGGCCTATTCGCTGTTCCTGGCGCTTCCTGCCACGCTGCCGCTGCTCTCGCTCGGCCTCTTCTCGCTGCTCGCCGGGCCATCGGTGGTCGACACGCTCATGGACCGCGTCGCCACGGGTGGTCCCGGCCGAGGCGGTCTCGCTGATACGAGACAGCCTGACCAGAGTCGTCGAGAATCAAGAGGGAGCGGTCGCTCTGCTCGTCGTCGGCGGCATCGTCGCGCTCTGGTCGGCCACCGGAGCGATGCAGACGCTCATGAGCGCCGTCAACCACGCCTACGATCGGCACGAGACCCGAGGCTTCCTGAAGAAGTGCCTCGACCGGCGTTCGGCCATGCTCGCTCTCGGCGTGGTGGCCTTCGGGCTCGTGATGGGATTGCTCGTGCTCGGGCCGCACGTCTCGGAATGGGTGGGCGAGGCCGTCGGCCTGGAACGTCTCGTGGGCTGGCTCTGGTGGGCCGCCCAGTGGCCGATCGTGATCGGAGGCCTCCTGGCCCTCTTCGCCGGGATCCTCTACCTGGCTCCGGATATCGAGCATCGGCGCTTCAGCATCGTCACGCCGGGCTCCGTTCTCGCCACCGTCGTCTGGCTCGCCGCCTCCGGGCTCTTCGCCGTCTACGCGTCGTTCCTCGGCTCGTACAACAAGGCCTGGGGCTCGTTGGCCGCGGTGATCATCATGCTCACGTGGCTCTGGCTGTCCACGCTCGCTTTCCTGCTCGGCGCCGAGATGAACGCCGAGGTCGAGCGGAGCCACGAGCTCCGGGCCGGTGAGCCGGCCGAGCGGGAGCTGCAGGCACCGGCCCGCGGCTAGAACGACGAAGCCTGCGGCCGGCTAGAACGACGAAGCCTGCGGGATGGGCGCCTCCGCGTCCTCGGCAGGCTCATCGGGTGATCGCTTCGGCCTCTCCGGTGGCCGGCGGCTCGGGCTCCGGCCTGTCCGCCTCGTCCGGCGGCGGCCAGGGCTCGGGTATCCGGGCCGGCTCGGGCGGGGCCCGCCTCGGGCGGCATGGACGGGTCGTCGCGGGAGCCCTCCATCGCCGCGCCGGCTGTCATCGTCGCACCACTGCCAGGTCGACCCACGGCACATGGGGCAATGCCCGGGTGGGATGGGCATCCGGATCCCGTAGCCACACTCGCAGCAGCGGTACTCGTGGAGTCGGTCGGTCTTGTAAAGTCCTCGCGCGCTCATGCGACACCGAGGCGCGTACGTTCGGCATACCAGGCTTCGAATCGTCCGCGAGAGGTCTGCAGGTAGCTGGACAGCTCGAAGTCGATCCTGGTCTCGATCTCGGATCGGAAGCAGCCTACCTGGTAGGCAACCCACTTGTCGTGCTCACACGCGTGCTCGCTTGCGCGTTCACGCGGCAAGATCACCCCGCAGCCCTGGCACGCCGTGAAGCCGAAGCTCATTCTGGCTCGCTGTTCCCACAGGGGTGACCGGCGAAACCTCACGGCGGCACAAACGCGCGCCGGCTACCCGGAGCTACTCCCGGCTGGTCGTCGATAGCGGCTGCGGCGCCTCGACGCGCTTGTGCAGCACGACAGCCGTGCCGGTGGGTCGCCGCTCGATGTCCACGCGGTCTGCGAGCGCCCGCATGAGCGCGATGCCGCGGCCTCGGTCGGACGCGGCGTCGCCCTCGCGCCACGTCCCGAAGTCTCGCACCTTCACGCGGAGCTCGCTCGCCCTGGGGAGGTCGAGCTGCAGCAGCACCTCACCAGGCCCGTCGTCCGAGGCCGAGTGCTCGACGGCGTTCGCGAGTGCCTCTCCCGCGGCGAGGACGAGATCACGGCCTGACGCCAGCAGCTATGCCGAGGTCGCGCAACGTCGCTCCGAGCTCTCGGCGGACCGAGGCGAGGGCTTCGGGCGCCGCGGGTGCGCGCCGGGCGAGCGCGCAATCGGGAAGACGTGCTACGCACAGGAGCGCGATGTCGTCGCGGCGGCTTTGTCGTCGAGCAGCGTGGCGAGAATCCGATCGCAGACCGCGTCCGGATCATCGGTGCAGGCGGCCGCGGCCGCCTCTGCGAGCCGTGCCAGTCCGGCGTCCAGCGAAGACGACCGGCGCTCGACGAGCCCGTCCGTGTAGAGAAGCAACCTTGCCTCCGGAGGAAGGGTCGTGCGCGCGCCCACGGGCAGGCTCTCCTGAGACACGCCCAGCGGCGTGGTGCGGCCCTCCTCGAGGAACCAGGTTCGGCCTTCTGGCAGCACGACGAGTGGGGGCAGGTGCCCTGCGCAGCCGTACGCGAGCTCACCCGATGACAGGTTCAGCACCGCGTACACGACGGTCGCGAGCTGTGCGCCCTCGATTTGCGTCGCGAGCCGGTCGAGCGCCTCGAGGACCTCGGCCGGCTTCGACGACACCGCGGTGAGGGCCGCGATCGCGCTGCGGAGCTGACCCATGGCCGCCGCTGCCTCGACCCCCGGCCGACCACGTCGCCGACGGAGAAGGCAAGCCGGCCGTCAGCGAGCGGGATGACCTGGTACCAGTCGCCGCCGACCTCGAGCTCGTGGACACCGGGACGGTAGCGGGCTATGACGTCCGTGCCGGGCACGGACCTGGGTAGGCCTCCGAGCAGGCTGTGCTGGAGACTGAGCGACACACGGCGCTCCTCCTCGTACAGGCGGGCGCGCTCGAGCGCCTGCGCGCAGAGCCCGGCCAGCGTGACCGCAAGCGCGCGATCCTCGTGCGTGAAGCTGCGCGTGTCGGCGAAGCCGAGGGCGAAGATCCCGATCGTCGACTCGCCGCTGGTGGAGCGGAACCAGCGCGACGGCGTCCCCGATCGTCTGGAGGGTCGACGCGAGCTCCGGAAAGCGCGCCCGTGCGTCGGCCTCGCTCTCGACGAAGATTCGCGCCTGCTCCCGCGCCGAAACGGTCGCGGTCAGTCTCTGGCGGAATCCCTCCGGAGCGGGACGGCGCGAAGCCCTCTGTGGACGACGAGGAGGGGCGCGCCGGTCGCGTCGCCGACCTCGATCGCGCCGGCCGAGGCTCCCAGCGCGGGGATAGCCCGCTCCAGGACGGCGCGCGCGATCTCGTCGCGAGACGCGGCCTGAGACAGAGCTGCGGTCGCTTCCTGGAGGAACGCGATTCGTGCGGCGGCTCGTTCGGCTGTAAGCCGTGCGGCTTCGACCGCGGCGGCGGCTCGCTCCCGCGCGGCCAGCTCTATCCGTTCCGCCGCGACGCGTGCCTCTGTCGCACGAGCCCCCACGTCGAGCTTGTGGAGCAACCGGGCCGCCAGGAGCACGAACGTCGCTCCGGCGACCATGCTCGAGACGACGAACAACGAGGCGGCGACGCCGTCGGAGAGCAGGCCGCGCGTCTCGGGGACGAAGAGCCCGAGGCCGAGAACGACTGGGATCACGAGCGCTGCCGGGGCGAGCACCCGGGCCACTCGGCCGCCGGCTGTTCGCTTCAGGAAGAGGCCGACGACGCCCCGGGTGGGTTCCAGGAGCAGGATTCCTGTCGCGACGGAGAGCACGGCCACCACGCCGGGGACGCCCATGGCGCTCAGGTCGGCGATGCCGAACGAACCGGCGACCGAGAAGGCGTGGCCGAACAGTGCCGCGAGCGCGATCACCGCCGCGGTGACCGCACACGCCTGCTTGGCCTCGACAAAGCGTGCTCTCGGAAGCAGCAACGGAGCGGCGAGCAGGACGATGGCGGTCGCTGTCTGGGGTGAGATCCGGCCTGGAGAGGCGACCTCGGCCGGGTCCTCGAACACGAGCTCGTCGATGCCGATATCGGTGCCGGCCATGTACTCGCACAGCGTCAGCAGCGCCAGCAGGCCGGCAGCCGCGGCGGCTGTACGGGCGAGCCGGTCGGGCCAAAGGCGACGGACAGGGGAGCCGAGCTGCCAGAGGGCGCACCCGAGGAGCACGACGCACAGCGCGGTGTTCGCGCGCGTGGAGCTCAGCCCCGGCGCGAACTCCTGCAGCGGCTCCACACCCGAGATCCATCCGATCAGCGCCGTGGCACCGACCACAGCCGCCGCAGCGCCGGCGAAGCTCGGAGCGAGGATGAGCCAGCGCGGCGTCACTTCCTCATCCTGAGGTCGACCGCTCACGCAGGTACCGCAACGAGAGGGGCACCGGGGCGGCGAGAGCTGGTGCCGCCCCGGTTGGAGGAAGAGGACACCGAGCTCCTACCCGCTCGTGCTCGTCTCCAAACCACAACGAGTTGAGGCCGCTTCCGCGGCCTCAACTCGCCCGTGCCCTGTATGTGCGCCGGCCGCATTCCGCCGAAACGACCGAGTTCTCTCCGCTGGAGGTTTGAGATGGCTGCCACCGGGCAGAAACGCCTGGGCGATGCTGCTCGTGCTCCTCATCGTGTACCCGGTTGCCCTCGTCGTGGCCGTCGCGTACATGCTCAGGCTCCGGTAGCGCGCTCGAGCGATGCCGCGGCTGAGGCGGGCCGACTGCTCGCGTCCGGGAATCAGGCGACGCGGCCGCGGGCGAGGGTTCGAGTACCACCGAGCCCTCCGGCGCGCGTGTCGTCGCCGAAGAGACGCTCGAGCGCATCCGCGGGCTCGGCATCCCGCCGGCGTGGAAGGACGTGTGGATCTCCGCTCGATCCGCTCGGGCACCTGCAGGCGACGGGCATCGATGCTGCCGGACGGAAGCAGTACCTCTACCACGAGCGCTGGCGACTGCGGCGCGACCAGGAGAAGTTCGATCGCGTGCTCGAGTTCGCCGCGACGCTACCGCGTGTGCGCGCGGAGCGTCCTGCGGCTGCTGGCTCCCAGGGACCTGACGCGTGAGCGCGTCCTCGCGTGCGCCGTGCGGCTGCTCGACCTCGGCTTCTTCCGCATCGGCGGCGAGGAGTACGCGGAGGAGAACGAGCTCGTTCGGCCTCGCGACGATGCAGAAGCGCCACGTGCGCCTGGGGCCCGGCTGGGAGCTCACCTTCGACTACCCGGCGAAGAGCGGCGCCCAGCGGGTGCAACCGTCATCGATGCGGCCGCCTACGGTGTGGTCTCGGAGCTCAAGGGCCGGCGCGGTGGCGGGGACGAGCTGCTCGCGTACAAGCGGAACGGCCGCTGGTGCGATGTCACCTCCGGGGCCGTCAACGAGCTCATTCGGGAGCTGACGGGCGGCCCTGACTACTCTGCTAAGGACTTCCGCACGTGGAACGCGACCGTTCTCGCCGCCGTCTCCCTGGCGGTGTCAGCGGAGGTCGCCCGCTCCGCGACCGGACGAAAGCGCGCGAAGTCGCTGGCCGTTCGAGAACGTCGCCCGCTTCCTCGGCAACACGCCGGCGGTCTGCCGTGCCTCGTACATCGACCCGCGTGTCTTCGACCGCTTCGACGCCGGCGTCACCGTTGCGAGGGCGCTCGAGCATGTCGGAGGCGTCGGGGCGGGCGGCCCCGACGTCGGGACCACGAACGCGATCGACGCGCGGTGGTCGCGCTCCTCAAGGCAGCCCGGCGGACACGGCCGGCAAGCGCGCTGCCTAGTCGTCGTCGCGCTATCATGCTGCCGGGAGCCGGCGGCGGGTGCGACCGGGCTACAAAAAGGTGCCACTCGGCCGCGCGGGCACGAACCCGATCGAGCGAGGCGGCGAGGTCCGCCTCGAGCCCGCGAACCGCGTCCGGGTCGATCCATTCGAAGCGCCGGTCGAGCAGCGTCAGACGGAACACCCGCATGAGGTGGTCGCGCGGGGGCACGAGGACGAGGCGTCGGCCGGTTCCCGCGCCCGCGCCTCGGCGTCGAGGAGGGTGGACAGCCCGTACGAGTCGATCAGCTCGAGCGCGGACAGGTCGATGGCGATCAACGGCGGGTGGCTCTGCTCGATGCGCCGGAGCTCGCCCTCGAACGCGTCGACTTCCGCCATGTCCAGCTCACCGAGGAGGGCGAGCGTCACGGCGCTGTTCTGCCTGTCGACGAGGATCTGGAAGATCGCCACGGCGCGAGCGTAGCAGCGCCTGGATAGAACGTCGTCTCAGGCTCCGACGGCGAGGCTCTCGAGCGCGGCGCTTTGCGTCTCGTGGATCGGGAAGACGCGGTCGAGGCCGGTGATTTCGAAGATCTTGCGGATGTTGCGGTCTGTGACGATCAGCGCCAGCTCCCCGCCGTTCGGCCGGAGGCGGCGAAACCGCTGACGAGGACTCCGAGCGTCGTCGAGTCGATGAAGGTGGTCGTGGTGAGATCGATGAGGACGAGCGTCGCGCCGCTGTCGATGGCCCGCAGGAGCTCCTCCTTGAGCCGTGGCGCCGTGTACAGGTCGACTTCGCCTCCGACCGCGATCGCGACGCTCGTTTCTCCCAGGGATTCGCTTGCGACGGAGAAGTTCATCCTGCTCCTTCCCAGGTCATAAGGGGTCGCCGTCCACGGTGGCCGACGCCGACCGCAAACGCAGGGCAAATCGTAGGCACGAGCCGTTCCCGCCGTCGCGCGGCCGGAACTCGAACTCGTCCGAGACGGCCCGAATGATCGCGAGGCCGAGACCGCCCTCGTCGAGCGCGTCGGGGTCGAGCGGTCGATCCGAGAAGTCGGGCTCGAAGCCGGCTCCGTCGTCCTCGACCTGGACGGCGAGCAAGCCCTCGGATAGCTCGTAGCGGACCTCGATGGCGCCCTTCCCGTCGGCGTAGGCATGACGCACGGAGTTCGTGCAGGCCTCGGTCAACGCCAGCTTGAGGTCTCTGAGGGCGTCCTCCTCGATCGGCTGGGCGCGCGACAGACCGGTGAGCGCGAGCCGGCCGAGCACCAGGTACTCGGGCTTGGCCGGGAAGCGTAGCGTCAGCACGCTCGTCGGCATCTCTGGTTGCCGCACATCGTCGGACTGGGTGTCGGTCATCGCGACCTCGCCTCCCGTTCCAGGTCGATCTCCTCCCGCATCTTCTCGAGCGAACGCCTGATGAGCCGCGACACGTGCATCTGCGAGATGCCGACCTCCGCGGCGATCTCCGACTGGGTGAGCCCGGAGAAGAAAACGAAGGTGCATGATCTTGCGCTCCCGCGGGTCGAGCGCGCGGAAGCCCGGCTGCAGCAAGGCTCGGTCCTCGCTCGTCTCGTAGCCAGGCTCGAGGTTGCCGATGGAGCCCAGCGGGTCGAGCTCCGGATCCTCGTCGCCACCCGGCGCGGTGGACAGCGACAACGTGGAGTAGGCCTGACCGATCTCCAGCGCCTCGACGACGTCTTCCTCGTCGACCTCGGCGGCTTCCGCGAGCTCCGTCACTGTGGGTGACCGACCGAGCTTCCCCGACAGCTCCTCCACGAGCCGTGTGAGCTGCAAGGAGAGCTCCTTGAGCCGGCGCGGCACGTGAACCGACCAGCCCTTGTCGCGGAAGTGCCGCTTGATCTCGCCGATGATCGTCGGTATCGCGTAGGTGGTCAGCTCGACACCGCGGTCGAGCTCGAACCTGTCGATGGCCTTGATCAGGCCGATGGAGCCCACCTGAACCAGGTCCTCGAGCTGCTCGCTGCGTCCCGCATAGCGGCGTGCGAGCGCACGCACGAGGGGAAGATGGAGCTCGATGAGCTGCTCACGTGCTCTGGCGTCGCCGTCCCGGTGGTAGGCGCGCAGGAGGGCATGCACGTCGGGCTCACGGGTGGTCACGCGCTACCCTGCCGCCGCGAGCGGAACGCGCTTCTCGAGGCGAACCCAATCCGCGCTGTCGCGTCGCTCGATTGCGATCGAGTCGACGACGGCCGAGAGGAGGACTTGGAGGGTGAGCTCAGCCTCCTCGCTCGTTCCCTCCAGATCCTGCACGACCCGTTCGGCGTCGAGGGGCCCGACGAGGATGGTGACCTGCGGCACGGATATCAAGATCTCGATCGTCACCAGGTCGGCCGCCCGATAGCGCTCGTCCCCGAGCAGGGACTCGACCGCAAGCTGGAGATCGTCGAGCGTCTCGTACGAGAGCTGCAGCCGCGCGGCCAGGCCGCCGACGACGATCCGGGCCACGTTGAGGAATCGGTCTTCGTGCGGGAGCGTGAGGGAGATCACCTCCGGCTCCTCCCCTTGCTGCGCTGCCAGCTCCAAGCCCCCCTCAGGGTATGGGAAGGACGCCCGCTCCACGGCCATCGGACGCGGATACCCCTTTCCGTGAAACGCTAAACGCCGGGAGCCCAGACGCGTGGAGCCGCGGAGCTCCAGGCGCCGACTCACGCCGTCGGGCGCGCTCGAACTCGCGCAGGAAGCCCTCGAAGAGGCGCCGGTGGCGCTCCTCGTCACGGAGCACGTCGATCATCATGTCCTGGGTGACGTAGTCGACGCCGTCGCAGAAGTCGATGATGCGGCCGTAGTGCTCGATCGCGCCCGTCTCCGCCTCGATGACGCCGCGGATGACGTGCACGATGTCCGTCTGGTCGTCCGGGGGCTGCAGCGAGCGCTGCTCGGGCTCGAAGGCGAGCGATCCGGGCACGACGCCGTACAGCTCCTTGATCCGCTGTGCGAACGCGCGGGCGTGACCGAGCTCCTCGAGGACGTCGTCGGCGAGCGCCTCGGCTATCTCCTGCGCCCGGACGCCGTCGGGGTTGATGGAGTTCGCGATGTAGCTCATCACGGTCTCGATCTCCATCCAGTACGCGCGTTCGAGCAGGTCTACCAGCTCCTCGCGCTTCTCACGGCTCTCCTCGGCCAGGATCGACGTCGTCTTCGCCGTGGTTGCCATCGCTGCACCTCCGTCTGGTACATCCGACATCTGTCCCTACCCACCCGGCTGGACTTCCCAACCTGGTTTCGGCAGCGCGCGACGCGGGGATGCTCGACGACATGGCACGCCGCGTTCTCGTCATCGCGCCCGCCGGCACGCCTGAAGCCGCGTTGCGGGAGACCATCGCCGAGGAGCCTGCGCCTGTGGAGCTTCGAGTGGTCTCACCGGCGTCCGACGTCTCCTTCGCGCAGTGGCTCGCCAACGCGGAGGACGATGCCCGGGCCGAGGCGGAGGAGACCGCTCAGCGCACGGCCGAGGCCCTGGCCGAAGAGGCTTCGGTGGTCGGGGCGGAGCCGGCGACACGACCCGGTCGTCGCGGCGCAGGATGCTCTCCACACCTTCCCGGCCGACGAGCTGGTGGTCGTGTTGCCAGACGGGAGGACGGGCGTGAAGCCAGCTGGCTCGAGCGCGCGGCCGTGCCCGGCCTGGAGCGGCTGGGGCTGCCGGTGCGATACGTGCGGGCGAGCGGCTCGCGGGCGTGACCGTGCGGGTTTGAGAAACACCCGGTGGGAAACGCAAGGGCCATGCGTACCAGTGCCGACATTCGCAGGGAGCTGGCCGAGCTCGCCGACCAGCGCACCGAGCTCTGGAAAGAGCTCTCGCTGGGCCACGACGCCGAAAAAGCCGACGAGTGCCGACGCCTGTCCGAAGCGATGGACCAGCTCTGGCTGGAGCTCCGGCACACACGGCTGGCGGCACGCTTCGGCCCGCGGGAGCAGCTCATCGCCAAGGCCCGTGCCGAGGCACGCCTGGAGGACGAGCTGAACCGCCGGATCTCCGGGCGCCCCCGCGCGCGCCGCCGACGAACGCCCGCGCGCGCGTGATCGCAGCGCCGGCTGCGCTCGCCTGACCGTGAACGACGAGCACCCGGGCAGCCCGCTGAGCCGGGGGTTCGCGTCGGCAGTCGTCCGACTCCGCTGGCTGGTCGTTGTCGCATGGATCGCCGGTGCGGCTGCGGCCACGGTCTGGCTTCCCGGGCTGGATGCCGCAGGGAGCCAGCCGCTCGGTGGGCTCATCCCCAAGAACGCTGAGGCTCTCGAGGCCGGTCGCCGCTCGGCAGAGCTCTTCCCGATTCCGATCCGTACCGAGATCGCGCTGGTGGAGCGGCGCAACAGTGGTCTCACGGAGGCCGAAGTCACAGGGATCGGCGAGCGGGCGGTGGCGATCGTCGACGCGGGCGGCGCGCACCCGTCGCACGCCGTCTACGCCCTGCCGATCGTGAACGACCAGCAGCTATTCCCCGAGGCGCGGGAGTACGGCACGACTGCGATCACGTGGCTCGCGTTCCCCTTCGACGAGGGGCTCCACGCGCAGGGCGAGTGGGCGGGGCAGATCGCAGCCGAGAGTGAGGTAGGACGGTCGGGAGGCTCGGCCGGCGTGACCGGGTCGATTCCGGCGCGTCTGGCCGAGTTCGACGCGATCGACGAGGCCTTGCCGCTCGTCGAGGCGGCGACGGTGGGCGTCATCGCGATCCTGCTGGCGGTGATGTTCCGCTCGGTCGTCGCGCCCCTCGTCGCCCTGGTGGCTGCCGGGCTTGCCTACCTGGTTGCTCTGGGGCTGATCGGCTGGGTCGGCCAGGCGATGGACGTCTCGATCCCCCAGGACGTCGAGCCGCTCGTGGTCGTGGTGCTCCTCGGCATCGTCACCGACTACGCGATCTTCTTTCTGTCAGGGGTGCGGGCGCGGCTCGAGGCCGGTGACGCGCGTCTGCTGGCGACCGAGGGCGCGACGGTCCGGTGCTCCCGGTCGTCGTCACCGCCGGCCTGATCGTGTCGCTCGGCGCCGCCTCGCTGCTCGCCGGCGAGCTCGAGTTCTTCCGTGCGTTCGGGCCGGGGCTGGCGCTGGCCGCGTTCGTCGGCCTGGCGGTGTCGATGACCCTCGTCCCGGCACTGCTGGCCGTGCTCGGACGGGTCGCGTTCTGGCCCTCCCCGCCGTTTCCGTCGGGCCCGACGGCGATGCGACTCGCCCGGGAGGACGAGCAGAACCCCGTCACGCTGCGGGCACGGGCCGCACGCCTCGCGACGAACAGGCCGGTCGCTGCCCTGATCGTGCTCGTCACGCTCGGCGCGCTCGCCGTGGCGGCGAGCGGGCTGCGGGAGACGAATCTCGGGCTCACGCTGGTCCGCGGGCTGCCGGAGGACGCCGAGCCGAACGTGGCCGAGCGTAACGCGGGCCAGGGCTTCGCCGCGGGGGTCATCGCGCCGACGGAGATCATCGTCGAAGGCTCGGCGCTGGCGTCGAACCGCGAAGGGCTCGTCCGGCTCGAGGAGAAGCTCGCCGGCGCCGACGGGGTGGCGATGGTGGTCGGGCCTCGCGAGGCGCCGGACGATCTGACGGAGGGAATCGTCGTCTCCGAGAGCGGGAACGCGGCCCGCTACGCCGTCGTGTTCGACGCTCCGGCCCTTGGCGGTGACGCGATCGACGACCTCGAGCGCCTGCAGGAGTCCATGCCCCAGCTGCTTGCCGACTCCGGCCTCGAGGGGGCGGAGGCATTGTTCGCCGGCGATACGGCTCTCGCTGCAGAGACCGTGAACGGGACGATGGGCGACGTGTGGCGAATCGGCCTGACCGCCCTGGCCGTCAACTTCGTCTTGCTCGCCGTGTTCCTGCGCGCGCTCGTCGCGCCGCTCGTGCTGCTGATGACGAGCGTGGCCGCCCTCGCGGCGACGCTCGGCCTGACGACATACCTCTTTCAGGACCTGCTCGGCTACGACGAGCTCACGTATTACGTCCCCTTCGCGGCCGCCGTTCTGCTCGTCTCGCTCGGCTCGGACTACAACGTGTTCGTCGCCGGGGAGATCGCCCGCGAGGCGGACAGGCGCCCGCTGCGCGAAGCCGTGGCCGTCGCGGCGCCGCGCGCAAGCCGGGCGATCGCGGTCGCGGGCGTCGTGCTCGCGGCGAGCTTCGCCACCCTCGCGATCGTGCCGCTGCGGGCCTTCCACGAGCTTGCCTTCGCGCTGGCCGTGGGAGTCCTCATCGATGCGTTCCTGGTCCGTTCTCTGCTCGTGCCGGGCGTGATCTCGTTCCTCGGACGCGTCAGCTTCTGGCCAGGCCGGCGCGCCGCCCCGGCCACCCGGGAGGCCAATGACGTTCCCGAGGGGACGAACGTCGACGTCACCTGACCGGGGGGCGTCCGCGGCCGCCGTAGGTCAGCGCGCTTCCTCGGGTCGTCGTCGAGGCCTTCGGCGGGAGCGTCCTCGGCCAGACGGACGCCGGGCGGGGCCTCGATCATCGACTCCCGCCGCCAGCGGACGAGCTCCCCTCCGATGACCGCCACCGAGCCGCCGATCGGAATCGCCGCGAGCGCGCCCAGAACTCCCGCGAGCTCTGCGCCGATGAGCACGGACGCGAGGATGGCGAGCGGCGAGAGCTGCACGCTGCGCCCGTACACGAGCGGCTGCAGAACGTGGTTCTCGAACTGCTGGTAGACGAGAAGGACGGCGACGACGATCAGCGCCTGCGTCCAGCCCTCGGTGAGAGCGACGACCCCCACGACCGCCGTCGCGAACGCCGCTCCCACGAGCGGGATGAGGTCGAGCACCGCCACGAGGATGCCGAGCGCGACGGCATACGGCACGCCGACGGCGAAAAGGGTGACGCCTGCAACGACGCCGGCGCAGACGCTGATCAGCAGGTTGCCGGCGACGTAGCCGCCGACCGTGCGGTAGATGCCCGCGAAGACGCGCTCCCACCGCGGCCGGGCTCCGTCGGGGAGACGTCGAGCACTCGGTCGATCACGCGGCGACCGTCGAGGAGCATGAAGAACGTGAGGAAGAAGATCGCGACGGCGCTGAATGCGGTCGCGATCGCGGCCTTCGCGGCGTCGACGACCGGCGTCGTGAAGCCGAGCGCGGCCGCCGCACCGCCGTCCTCCAGCGCCGCCTCGATGCGGTTGACGAGGCCGAACTCCCGTTCGAGGAAGCCGAGTGGGCCGGCGCCGCGCTCGGCCTCCCGGATGAGATCCGGCAGCCCTTCGACGAAGTCGACGCTCTGGCTGACGAGAGGCGGAATCACGAGGAAGCTCACGCCGGCGAAGACCGCGAAGGCGACGAGGAACACCACCGTGGCGGCGACCGCGCGACGGAGGCCGGCGCGGCGCTGGAGGAGCACGACGAGCGGGTTCAGGGCCATCGCGAGGAAGGCCGCCACGAACAGCGAGGCGATCGCTCTCCACGCCAGGTAGCCGAGGGAGAGCACGAGGAGCACGCCCAGCACGATCCCGAGCACCATCGGACCGTGCGCGGGCTCAGGTCTCGACCTGCGCGTGCGGGAGGTGGGGGCGGGGGCGGCAGCCCGGGCTCTACGGGCGTGCCGTCAGGCAGGATGATCGACACGTCTTCGCCTACCCCGATGCCAGCCCGGGCGAAACGTTTGCGCGGTCAGCCGGCGTGGGTATCTCGAGGGAGGCAAACGTGCCGTGACGGAAAGGAGAGCGGCTATGGGGTTCGGTGCAAGCCTCGTTCTCATGGCGGCCGGCGCGGTCCTGTGGTGGGCCGTCAGCGTCGATGCCGAGGGCGTGAATCTCAACACTGTCGGCGTCATCCTGTTCGTCGTCGGCGCCGTTGGTCTCGTGCTCTCGCTCCTCTTCTGGTCGAGCTGGGGAGGCGCCGGTAGCTGGCGGCGCGAGCGCTACGTCGAGCGCGACGCCTCGTACGGCCCCGGCGACCCCGCGCCTCGCGAGCACTACCGGGAGCGTGAGCGGACGTACTGAGCCGAGCGCGGCGCTACCCACGGGCGCGGACGTCGGCACGCTGCGTCGGGAGGCGGCCGCCTGCCGGGCATGTCACCTCTGGAAGCGGGCGACCCGCACCGTCTTCGGGGAAGGGCCCGCCCACGCCCGCGTCATGCTCGTGGGCGAGCAGCCCGGTGACCAGGAGGACCGCGCCGGGCTGCCGTTCGTCGGCCCGGCGGGCAAGCTGCTCGACCGGGCGCTGGCGGAAGTCGGCATCGACCGGGGCACGGTCTACGTCACGAACGCGGTGAAGCACTTCAAGTGGAAGCCGCAGCCCGGCGGCAAGCGTCGCATTCACGACAAGCGGGGCTGGACGGAAGTGAGCGCTTGCCTGCCCTGGCTAGAGGCAGAGATCGCAGCCGTGCGCCCAGAGGTGCTCGTGCTCATGGGCGCGACGGCGGCCCAGGCGCTGCTGGGCCGCGACGCTCGGGTCGGCGACCTGCGAGGTCGCGTGCTCGACGGGCCGGGCTCGACGCGAGTCGTCGTGACCGCGCACCCGTCTTCCATCCTGCGCGCACGGTCTGGCGCAGGCCGCGACGAGGCATTCCAGGGACTCGTGGCCGATCTCGAGCCGGCTGCTCCGGCGCGCGCATCCTCTCGCCGAGCCGGCTGAACCCGCCGCGTCGGAGCGGGGCTCAGCGGTCGGCGTCGTCGCTCTGACGGACCGGTGCTCGGGCAGCAGCTCGCGCGCCTCCAGGACGGCTCGGGCGACGGCCACGAGGCGGGTTCCCGAGCGGCGCGCCTGGCCGCGCAGGAGCTCGAACGCCTGGCGCTCGTCAATGCCGTTGCGCTCCATGATCACGCCCTTGGCGCGCTCGACGACGGCACGTCGACCGAAGGCCTCCTCGAGGCGCCGGTAGTCGTCATAGCGGCGAAGCACGATCTCGAGCTCGCCCTGCAGCTCGCCTGCCTCGGTCCCGGTGAGCTGGCCGAACACGCCGAGCTCGGCGGCCTCGGCCACGAGCGCCGGATCGTTCCTCTCGAGCATCAGGACCACCGGACAGATGCCCTCGTCGGCGATCTCGGCGACGAGCTCGAGCGCGTGCCGGGGGTCTGTGCCCGGGGCAACGATCGCGACGTCCGGCCGGTGCTCCGCGATCGCCGCACCGGCGCGCGCCAGATCGACCAGCCTCACAACCACGTCGTGACCTGCCTCGGTCACGACTCCGGCAACGACATCCAGACGCTGCTGGTTCTCGTTCGCGATCGCGATCCGAAGCCCGTGCTGCCCGTCTTCTCGTTGCTGTGCTGGGATCACCGGTCGTCCACGCTGCCGGCGGATTGTCGGCCCGGGCCGGACCACTGTCAACCCGCGAGCGCCGTGGACGGACGCCCGCCGCCGTGGGAGCAGCCCGGCCGGCTCCGCGATGGCCCAGGCGATTGGCTACGATGTGTTCCAGCCGTACCCCAGAGTCCGGTCGGCGTTCTCCGGTCCCATGACCCGGCCGGCAAGTGTCGGCGTGCGGAGGGAGTGGGATGGAAACGGACAACGTCGATGGCCTGGCCGAGCCGCTCGCGCGGGTGGAGCACGAGCCGGGCGACGGCGTCGTGTTCGTCGTTCTCAGCGGCGAGATCGACCTGTCCAACGCCGTAGCAGTCGAGGAGGAGGTCCTCGCCGGCGCAGGAGACCGCGCCCTCGCAGTCGACCTGACGAACCTCGACTACCTCGACAGCTCTGGCCTCGCCATGCTCTCTCGGATCGCCGAGCGCCTCGGCGCCGTCGATCGGTCCATGTGCGTCGTCGTGCCGATGGGCGTGCCAACCCGTCGCCTCTTCGAGCTCGTCGGTCTCGACGACGCGCTGCCCGTGGTTGCCGACCGTGACGCGGCGCTGGCCCGCATAGCGTCGGCGGCTGATCCGGGCGGCGTCTGATTCGCCGGGTCGCGTTTGCCGCCCGGTGGAAAGCCCTCCGCAGGATCGGCAGAGGGGGGAAGATGTACATCGGACTCGGAACGATCGCTCTCATCGTGCTCATCGTTCTGTTGCTTGTCTGGGTCTTCTGAGCAAGCCGTAGCCGCGAGAGCCGCCTGCACAGAAATGCCACGGCAAGGCCTGTGAGGATTCCGACGAGCGTCCCCGCGAGGACGTCGAGCGGGTAGTGGACCCCGAGGTAGACGCGCGACAGCGCGACCAGCGCTGCGAGCGCGAGCGCCGGCAGCCGGAAGCGCGGCGCCAGGATCGCGATCACCGTTGCGGCCGCGAACGCCTCGGCCGCATGGCCGGACGGGAACGAGTCGGAACCGGGCGGCGCGACCACGCTGAGGAACGACGGGTCGGCCACGGAGGGGCGGGCCCGGTCGAACGCCTCTTTGAGGCCGCCGGTGATCGCTGCCGCGATGCCAGCTGCGACGCCGGCGCTGACCATCGTCCAGGGCGGCCGACGGGACCGGAGATCAGCGATACCCCCGAGCCCGGTGATCACGAGACCCTTGACCCACCAGGCCGAGATCACCACGAAGGCAGCCGACAGCCAGCTCGAGCGCAGGGAAGCCACGGCCTCGAGCGTGGCGCGATCGACATCGGCGACGCGGTCGAGCACGCTTGCACCGTAGCGTGCGAGGTAGCGGGGGCGCCGCTGCTACGACGCGAACGTGAGGTGTACCTCGGTTCCCCGCCCGGCCTCGACGTCGATGACGACACGCCGGGCCACCGAGGCCATGAGCGGCAGGCCCAGGCCGACCCCGGCGCTGCTCACCTGCACGGTTGGGCCGGTGCCGAAGTCACGGACGACCACGTGCAGCTCGGCGTCCTGCACGACCGCCTCGAGCTCGATGTCTCCCTTCTCCTCGGCCCGGTAGGCGTGGCGAACCGCGTTCGTCAGCGCCTCCGTAACGCCGAGGCGGACGTCGTACGAGTCGCCGTATCCGACCTTGCGGAGGTAGTCCGTCAGGAGGTGACGGCCGCGCGTCACGCTGGAGGCGAGACCGGGAAGGCGGACCGAAAAACCCTGGGCGGTCGCAGCGTGGCCCGTCACGGGTGACTCTGCGCGCCGACATGGGCAGGACTGAGGCAGGCCGGACGCGCGCCGTTGCTCTCACGCCCCGCGCCGGTCTTGCCCATACGACTCCCCTTCCCGGCCCGGTTGCGCGCGAAACATCGGGCCGTTGGCCGCACCAGGATGTGTCGGCGCGCTTCAGGCCTCGTATTCAGCAGCCGTCTGAAGCTCGGCGCGGAGCCGGAGCATTGCCTCGTCGACGTCGAGGCCTCGTTCCCAGTCCTCGCACGCCTCGTTCGCCGCGACGGCGACCCGGCGTAGCGCACGCTCGTGCTGGGCTGCCATGACCGCGGTCTCGTCGGTCAACGCGGCTGCATGTCGCGCGCCGGGCTGCCGCCGGCTACGGGTGCGCCCTGGTGGCTCGAGCACGGCTCTCGAGCCGTGCGCCGGCTCGTATCCGGTCCGGTCGCGGGGCAGGCGCTCAGCGGAGAACGCGTGAGCGAGGGCATGGCGGAGGCGGCCGAGCACACCGTCGATCCGTCGGGCTGCATGCACGGTCTCGGGCTCGTTCTCGCGCGCGGCGTGCCGGCCGATCGCCATCACGGCGCAGTCTGCTCGTCGGTCCACCCGCCGTCAAGCCGGAGCGTCGCTCCGGTCTCCCGACCGCGGCGCGGGCGAAACCGTCAAAGGCGATTCCGTGCCACGATCACGGCCGGATCGCCGGGCGCCCAACGGTCGAGCTCGAGCGAGCCGAACATGCGCGGTCGTACGAAGCCGGCCTCGCGGACGAGCGCCGCAAGCTCGTCCACCGGGTAGGCACGCACCGCGAAAGAGAACTCGCCGATGGGGCCGCCCGGAAGCGCGATGCGCTGGTGCTCGCTCAACAACCCGGTGCGCTCGTCGAAGGCAGGCTCGTAGAGCACAGTCGCGCCGTCCCTCGATGTCGCCACTCGCGGGAGTGCTCGTGAGGCGCCGTCACGCGACACGACCTGAACGACGAGCCGCGCGCCGGGGCGCAGCACGCGGCGTAGCTCGAGGAGCGCCGCCCGGTCTTCGTCGACCGTTCCGTAGCCGAGCGAGGAGTGAATGCTGAAGGCCAGGTCGACGGTAGCCTCGGCGAGCGGCAGGGCAGAGGATCGTGCGGCCAGGAAGAGGGGACGTCGCTCGGAAGGGAGGCGGTCGGCGCGCCGGCGCGCGGTCTCGAGGAGGGCGACTGCCGGGTCGATCCCGACGACGACATGCTGCCGAGCGAGCGCGATCGCGTGCCAGCCCTGCCCCGCGCCCGCGTCGAGGATGCAGGCACCGGGGTGCACGTTCCCGGCCGCCGCGACGCTAGCCGCCTCCGCCGTCGCACGACCCCCGCTGCGCTCGCGGTCCGAGATGGCCAGGTACGCGGCCAGGCGGCCGAGCCGGGTCACGGTCTACGCCACCCTGCGCACCGGTCGCGAATCGCGTGCGTCCTCCCAGGCCCGGAGTGTCGCAAGGATCCGGGGCGAGTGTCCGCAGTCGAGTGCCTCGACGGGCACTGCGTAGTCCGCGAGGTCGAACGCGATCTCCTCCCAGTTGGCGATCGGCTCGTCGCGCATGTCCCGCCGCGGTAGCCAGAGGCGGATCGGGTAGGCGTGCGACGCGCGCCACCCGTGCTCGTGGACGAGAACCTGGCCCCACAGCGCGACGAGACCCAGCGCCTGGACGCCCGGCACGGGGCCCAGCCCGTGGCCGACGTAGTTGGCGAGACGCTCGAGCGTGCAGGCGCCGTAGATCCCGCACTGGCACCGTGCGAGTGGGGCGAAATGCGTCTTTGCGAGCTCGCCGCGGGTCGTCAGACAACGCGCCGAGAGCTCCTCTCTGACCGGCCACGGGCACCGGTGGATGACCGAGTCGAGCCTGTGTGGCGACTCTGCGTCTCTGTGTACGAACCACGCGCGCCACGCCACGATCGGCTCGACGAGGTCCGGCGCTCGCTCCATGTACGACCTGTTCCCGCCGGTCGGGCAGCGGCAAACCAGATCGCCGCGGCTTGCGACTCGACGGGCGGCTGTCAGGGTTGCTCGACGTGAGGCTCCGAGATCTCGCCGATCACGAGGCCCGTGGATTCGGGGCTTGCCACCAGGGCCACGTCGGCCTGCGCGAGGATGCCGACGAGCCGGTGGCCCTCGTCGACGACGGGCAGCCTCCGTACCTGATGCCTCGCCATGAGCTGGAGCGCTTCCGCGAGCTGCTGGTCAGGGCCGACTGTGACGACCTCCCTCGACGCGATCGCAGCCACGGTCTGCGTTTGCGGATCCTTGCCCTCCGCGACCACGCGTGTCGCGATGTCGCGATCGGTGATGATCCCGAGCACGCGCTCGTCCTGGACGACCGGCAGCGAGCCGACGTCCTCCTGCCGCATGATGCGCGCCGCGTCGAGCACGGTCGTGTCGGGATCGACCGAGGTCGTGTACGGCGTCATCGATTCACGAACCAGTGCGGACTCCGCAGCCATGGACTTTGCCTCCTCGTGGTTGCCTTCGGAGCGGTGTCTACGCGTTCCCGGCCTCGCGACGGGCGAAACGCCGGCCGGCGAGGGCTCAGACGTCTCCGGCTGCGCAGGCCGCGAAACCACTGATCGCAAGCTCGCGGTTTGACCGGCCCGGCGCCGGGAACCTGGAGGCTGTGGAGATCGGCAAGCCGAGAAGAGAGATCGTGATCGAGCCGATCGAGGATCCGGTCCCGCGCGAGCAGCCGATCGAGCCGGAGCCGCCCGAGCCGATCCCGGTCGAGCCCGACGAGATCCCCGTCTGACGGATCGTCCGCCGTACCTGCCCGGGGCAGAAGGACCTCGCGCGGGCCGGCGATTCGAGCGAAGATGACGCGCGATGAAGGTCGTCGTCACGGGCGGGAGCGGATTTGTGGGTCGCAGGCTGGCGGGCCGGCTGCTCGAGCTCGGTGCGCTCGCGGGCTCGAACGGCGGCGAGGAGCCGATCGACGAGCTCGTGCTCCTCGACGCGGCGGTTCCGGAGGGGGACCCGGCCGGCCTCGACGGAGTGAGGCTCGTCGCCGGCGACGTCGCCGATCCAGCCTTCGTCGCGTCCCACGTCGAGCCCGGCAGCTCGGTCTTCCACCTCGCCTCCGTCCTCTCGGGCGGCGGCGAGCTCGACTTCGACCTCGCCATGCGCGTAAACCTCGACGGCGGCCGCGGTGCGCTCGAGGCCTGCCGGGCTGCCGGCGGCTGCCGCCTCGTCTTCGCCAGCACCTACGCGACGTACGGCGGCGAAGAGCTGCCGGAGGTCGTGTCCGACGACACGCGGCTCGTGCCGGAGACGACCTACGGGACGACGAAGGCGATGCTCGAGCTGCTCGTCAGCGACTACGCGCGCAAGGGCTACGTCGACGGTCGCAGTGCCCGGCTGCCGACGGTGATCGTCCGGCCGGGAGCGCCGAACAGCGCCGCGTCGTCCTGGGTCAGCGGCATCTTCCGGGAGCCGCTCGGGGGCGTCGAATGCGTTCTCCCCGTCGGCCTCGACATGCGAACGCCTGTCGGCGGCGTCCGCACCGTGGTCGAGGGTCTGATCAGACTCCACGACGTCGAGGCGGCGCGCCTCGGGTCCGACCGGGCCGTGCTCTTCCCGAGCGTCTCGTGCACTGCCGGTGAGATGGCCGAGTGCGTGCGCCGCGTGGGAGCCGGGCGGGAGCTGGGCCCGATCACGGTGAGGCCCGATCCGTACATCGAGCGGATCTGCGGGAGCTGGGCGAAGCACGCCGACGCCGCGCGCGGGGCCGCGCTCGGCATCCCGCGCGACGAGAGCCTCGACTCGATCGTGCAGGCGTACGTCGAGGACTACCTGTAGGAGTTGGCTCGACCCGTCGCTACGACGGCCGATCCGACCCGGTCGCGTGGCGCTCCTCGAGCCACAGCGCGAGCGCCGCGATCGAGCCCGCGTCCGAGACCTCGAGCAGCGCGCGCTCCGCGGGGAGCCGCTCGAGGACGATGTCCTCGTCCTCGTCCTGCACGCCTTCGGCCGGCCAGAGCGCCGTCGCCTCGAAGACGTGCGCGTACTCCGTCGAGTACGCGGGCACGACCCAGAACCCGCCGATCCGTCGCCACGTCGTGGCCCCGAGCGCGCACTCCTCGGCGAGCTCGCGAACGGCGGTCTGCTCTGGTGTCTCGCCCGGCTCGACCGTCCCTCCCGGCACCTCCAGCGTCCCGGACGCAGCGCCCGGACGGGTCTGCCGCACGAGCACGACGTCGTCGCCGTCCACGACGATGAGCGCGACCGACGCGGGGTGGCGGACGAACCCATACCGGCTCATCGCTCGCGTGGCTCCCAGCGGAAGGTGCGAAGTGCGACGACGGCTCCCGCGGCGCCCCAGACCGCCACGACCGCGGCCGCCGTGGCCGACCAGCCGCTGCCCTCGATG
The DNA here is from genome assembly GCA_963838105.1 of uncultured Thermoleophilia bacterium. GTDB lineage: Bacteria > Actinomycetota > Thermoleophilia > Gaiellales > Gaiellaceae > CAWJNF01. The sequence continues at coordinate 21,395 of CAWIQC010000015.1, forward strand.
AACAGGTCACGGATGAGCTCGAGCAGGTAGGTCAGCGGGAGCACGTTGGCGATCGCCTCGAGAAAGCCGGGGAAGGCATCCGTCGAGAAGAACACCCCGCAGATGAACACCATCGGCAGGTAGATCGCGTTCACGATGGCCGACGAGCCCTCGCTGCTTCGGACGAGGCCGGTGACCGCGAGCCCGAGGGCTGCGAATGCCGCCGCGCCGAGTAGCAGGGCCAGCGCGAGCGATACGGGAGCCTCTGGGAACCCGGCGTCGAGGAGGTAGCGGCCGATGAGGATCTGGGCAGCGACCTGCAGGGCGATGACGACGAGCTCCGAGGCGATGACTGCGGCGAGGAAGGCGGAGGGCGGCAGCGGTGTGCCGCGAACGCGCTTGAGCACACCCGACTCGCGGCGAATGACCGTGTTGATGGCCAGCCCGGCGAACGCGGCCGCGACGACGCCGTATCCGATCAGCCCGGCGACGAGGTAGGGAGCGGCGGGAACGCCGTCGATCTCGTCGTCGCCGTATGCGAATCCGACCAGGACGAGCAAAAGGATCGGCAGCAGGAACGTGAAGAAGGCCGATTCGCGGCTGCGCCAGAACAGACGCTGCTGGTTGCGGAGCTCGTGGAGGAAGAGCCTCGTCACTCCTCCTCTCGCACGAGGTCGAGGTACACGTCCTCGAGCGTCTGCCGGCGCACCTCGAGGGCCTCGAGCTCGACGCCTTCGGCGAGGGCCTGCGAGGTCACCTCGTGCAGAACGCGGGTCGGCTCGTCGGTGTGGAGCACGACCTGCTCGCCGCGCCTGCGGAAGCGGATCTCGACCGAGCCGTTGGCGGCGAGGAGATCCTGCGGCGACCCCGTCGCGACGATGCGCCCGTCACGGAGGATCGCGACCCGGTCGGCGAGACGGTGGGCCTCCTCGAGGTAATGCGTTGTCAGGAGCACGGTCTTGCCGAGGTCGCGAAGGCCACGGATCGTGTCCCAGGCCCGTCGACGGGCCTCCGGATCGAAGCCGGTCGTGGGCTCGTCGAGGAAGACGAGCTCCGGGTCGCCGACGAGGGCGAGCCCGAGGTCGAGACGACGCAGCTGCCCGCCCGAGAGTGTCCGCACGCGCGCTCCGGCGCTCTCCTCGAGGCCGACGAGCTCGATTACCTCACGGGTGTCTCGCGGCCGAGGGTGGTAGCCGGCGAAGAGGTCGAGCGTCTCGCGCACCGTGAGCGTCGGATACACGGCGGAGGACTGGAGGACGATCCCGATGCGCGCCCGATACGCCGCGCCGCCGTCCCCGGGGTCGACGCCGAGGACGCGCGCCTCGCCGCCGTTGCGGCTCCGGTAGCCCTCGAGGATCTCGACCGTGGTCGTCTTCCCGGCGCCGTTCGGACCGAGGAGGGCGAACACCTCGCCCGCCTCGACTCGGAAGTCGAGGCCGTGGAGCACCTCCCGCGAGCCATACGCCTTCCGGAGGTCGATGACCTCGATTGCCGCCAACGGTCACGCAGAATAGTCAGCGCGTCGATCGGGCAGCCGCGCTCGAGCGCGGATGTGCAAACGACCTCCCGCTACTTGTAGCGGAAGACGATCCGGCCTCTGGTCAGGTCGTACGGCGAGAGCTCGATCCGGACGCGGTCGCCCGGGAACATCCTGATGCGGTAGCGCCGCATCTTGCCCGAGGCGTATCCGATCGTCTCGTGGCCGTTGTCGAGCGCGATCCGGAACATGCTGTTGCGGAGCGCCTCGACGATCTCGCCCTCGACCTCGACCTTGTCGTCCTTGACAGCGATGACGTGCCTCCTCTTCGAACGGGTAGGAGGCAACGCATGCCACCGGTACTCGCTCGCGATTTCCTGTCGTCACTGTAGCCTACGCGCGGCCTGGCCAGCATCCTGCGCCGCCACCACTGGCGCTTCCGAGGTTGGCTAGCCGCTGCAATGCCGGAAGAGAAGCCATCGCTGCCGCTGCTGACCAGGCTCGGCGTTCCATGGATCTGGGGTGGGGACGTCGAGAGGGGCTGGGTGTTCATGCGCTACAACGTCAAGCCGATCACGGCCTGGCTGGCGCCCGGGTCGTGGGCCTACGGCACCGAGCGCATCCCGGCCGCAGGCGGCGCCGTGCTCGCTGCGAACCACTTGTCGGGCATCGACCCGCCGCTCATCGGCACGTTCTCCCGGCGGGCGATCTGGTACATGATGAAGGCGGAGCTGCTCGACATCCCCGTCGTCGGCGAGGCGTTGACATGGACGGGCGGGTTTCCGGTGCGGCGCGGCGAGGGTGATCGCGACAGCCTGCGCAAGGCGCGCGAGCTCGTCCGTGAGGGCCACGTCGTGGGCCTCTTCGTCGAGGGGACGCGACAGCGATTCGGCCACCCGGGGCCAGTCCATGCCGGCGCCCTGACGATCGCGATGAAGGAGCGTGTCCCCTTGATTCCGTGCGGCGTCGAGTCGTTCGGCTGGTCCATGAAGAACCGCCGCGCCTGCGCGCTCGTCTACGGCGAGCCGATGTCGCTCGACCATCTCCCCGCCAACGGCGCCGGCTACAAGGCGGCCGCCGAACTCCTGGAAATCGAGATCGTCCGCCTGTGGCGGCAAGCGGCCGAGGCCGTTGCCGCCGGCTTCCCCGAGACGCTGCCGGACGGAACGCCGAGACGGCGGTGGCCACGCGGCCGCGACTTCCTTCCGGCGAGGACGCCCCGCCGGGTTAGCGGGCTGGCGTAGGCCGGCGACGGGCAGGCCATCGTCGTGCCGGCAGTGGGTCGCGCGCAGGCGGGATGGGGTGAGTCGGGCCGGATCTCATCCGGCCCGGTCCGGCGTGTAGGGGCCGGATCTCATCCGGCCCGTTAGAGTCGGAGCCGTGGCCAGGAGCTTCCGCTACGTCCTCTGCGACGTCTTCACGAGCCGTCCGCTCGAGGGGAACCAGCTCTGCGTCTTCACCGACGCGCGCGAGATACCCGAGACGCTGCTCCAGCCGCTCGCCAGGGAGGTCAACTACTCCGAGACGGTGTACTGCTACCCGGCCGAGGCGGGCGGGCACGTGCGAATCCGTATCTTCACGCCGACGAGCGAGCTGCCGTTCGCAGGCCACCCGGTGCTCGGCACGGCGTTCGTGCTCGCGGGCCCGATGCAGCTCATCGAGATCCGGCTCGAGACAGGACGCGGGATCGTGCCCGTCATGCTCGAGCGGGAAGAGGACCGGCTCGTGTTCGGCCGGATGAGCCAACCTGTGCCGGCCGTCGTGCCCTACGCCCGCGCGGAGGAGGTGCTGGGCGCGCTCGGCGCCGAGAGGTCGCTCTTGCCGGTGGAGCTCTACGACAACGGCGTTCCCTCATGTCTACGTCGCGCTCGCGAGCGAGGACGAGGTGTCGCGACTGGAGCCCGATCTGAAGGCGCTCGAGCGACTGGCGCCGCGCGACCGATCCGGTCGTCGGCTTCAACGCCTTCGCCGGCGCGGGCCACGTCTGGAAGACGCGCATGTTCGCGCCCGCCGACGGGGTCCCGGAGGACCCGGCTACGGGCTCGGCCGCCGGGCCTCTCGCATGCCATCTCTGCCGCCACGGCCTCGTCCCGTTCGGGGAGGAGGTCGTCATCAGCCAGGGCGCCGAGCTCGGTCGCCCGAGCACGTTGTATGCCCGCGCGGAGGGAACTGCCGAGCAGATCGAGCGCGTCGAGGTCGGCGGCTCGGCCGTCATCGTGGCGCGCGGCGAGTACCGGCTGTAAGGGCCTGTCCGCAACGGCCGGCGCGAGGGGCCACCCCGTGCCTCCACCCGCGATCAGCGTAGCCCGATTCGGCGTACCTGTCTGTCACGGACCGTGGCGGCTTCGTGCCGGCCTTGTCCGGCTTCCTCCACCGGCGGTCACGCCCAGGCGATGGCCTCGATCTCGGGGAGCTCGACCCCGACGGCTCGCCAGAAGACGCCGCCGTCGCTCGACACGTACAGGCGGTTGCGCGCCGCGTAGAGGACGTCGTCGGGTGTCTCGCCGAGGGCGACCGCTCGGCCGCGTGGAAGGCCGCCTCCGCGCTCCGACCAGGTCATCCCGGCATCGGCCGAGACGAGCAGCGGCGGGCGGCGGTCGACAGCCACGACGACTGTCGGCCCGAGCGCGTCGATGTCGACGAGGCTCTCGGAGACGAAGGCGGGGAGGAGCTCGACGGGTCGCGGCCTGGGCGGAAGCGCCTCGCCGGGCCGTTCGTGGATCACGGCGTCGTCCTCGGCCGTCGCTCCCAGCTCCACGACCCACACGGAGCCCTCGGCCTCGACGAGCCCGATCTTCATGCTCCGCTACCCGCGAGCAACGCCGCCACGAGCGCCGTCGCCCGCCGAGCGGCAGCGGCCGGCGGATCCCCGACACGCCGGCGTGCGAGGTATCCGGCCATGAAGGCGTCGCCGGCGCCGGTCGGGTCGGCGCCGGCGACCGGCGTGGCCGGTATCTGCTCCAACGTCCCGTCCGCATACACGACCGAACCTCGCTCCCCGAGCGTCACCACGACCTCGGGAACGCCCAGCGCGCCGAGTAGCCGACTTCTCGGGCTCGAGGCCGAGCGCGCAGGCTTCGTCCTCGGACAGGTGGAGCACCGAGACGCTCTCGAGCAGCGCCGGGTCGAACTCGCCGTCGTGGACGACGGGTCCCAGGGCACCCGGTCGCACGAGGCCCTGTCCGTCGAGCGACAGCCGCCGTCCGCGGGCCAGCCGCGCCAGGGTCTCGGCCGGGAAGTCGCCCCGCCAGAGCGCCGCGGCGTGCACCCAGTCGGCTCTCGGCGAGGGCCTCGCCGAGCCAGCTGTCGGCGTCCTCCGGAAGCCAGGGCTCGCCTAGCGCCTCGATCGTCGCGTCGCGGACGCTTGTCGCGGTAGCGCAGGCGGAAGGTCGGCGAGGCCGTCTTCCGGCCGCCACACGACTCGCAGCCCGCTTGCCCGCAGCGGTCCGAGCAGTGCCTCGTCCTGCGCGGCGCAGCGCGTCACGATCAACCCGGGCTCGCCGAGCGCGCGCAGCGCGCGCGCCGCATAGAGCGGCGCGCCGCCCGGGCGGGGAGGGAGCGCGTCGACGAGATCCCGCGTCGTGTGGCCGACGACGGCGAGCATGGCCGCCCGACTCTACCCGCCGCCGGCGCGCAATACGTCGTCGGGCCACGCGGCCAGAGACGGTCGCCGCTCACTCCGCGGCCCCGCGTGGCATATCCTCCTGTCCTCGCCGCCGGTCGTCGAGAACGGCGATGGGCCGGGCCTGGCGAGCGAAAAGGGGATGGCTGACGCGTGAGCATCGATGTCGGATCGTCTCGAGCGGGTGCTCGAGGACTTGCGGGAGGCGACAGCCGCGAGCCGCGTGACGCTTCGCCTCGACACGCCGGGGCAGGTCTTCCCGGTCGCCGGCGAGGTGCTCGCTGCCGGGCATCCGCTCGATCCGCGAGGCGACAGAGATCGATCTGCGCGCCGCGAAGACGTTCCAGTACCTCGAGCGCGAGCAGAGGCCCTGATCCAGAACGACTGCGGGCAAGGCGAGTTTCCGGCCCCGCCCGAGCTGATCCAGCTCTACGGCGTCAAGGCGCAGATGCTCGCGCCGGTCGTTCGCGACGGCCGCCTGGCCGGCATCGTCTCGGTGCATTACGCGCCGGCCGTCCGGCGCTGGAGCGCGAGCGACGCAGCGCGCTCGAAGACGCGGTCGGGCGCGTCCAGCGCCCTGCTGGACCGGCCCGCGCGGTCAGCGGCCCGAGGCCAGCACCTCCCGGAAGAAACCGCCCACGATCTCGACGGCCTCGTCGGGAGCTTCGAGGAGATCGGCGTGACCGATCGTCGGGAACTCGTGCAGGCGGCCCCACTCCGGGACTGCGTCCACGATGTCCTGGGCGCTGAAGCCGGACGGGCGCGAGCCGCGGCGGCGTCATGACGTCGCGGGTCCCGTTCGTGAACAGGATCGGTCGCCGGATCTTCGAGACCAGCGGCTCGAGATCCATCTGCTCCATGGCGAGGCAGGCCTGGCGGACGGTGTACGGCGAGTTCTTGCGGATCACCGAGCGGACGTTCTCGAAGATGTCCGGATTCGCCTCGATGAAGTCCGCCGAGACAGCCTGGATCGTGACCAGGTCCGACAGCTCGTCGAGCGGCAGGCTCTCCGCGAGCACGCGCCAGTTGCGGAACATCGTTCGCCGGTAGACGTCGCAGCGAGCCATGGCGCAGTCCGCGCAGGCGGCGATCGTCTTCTCCGGGTACTTCGCGGTGAACGCGATGGCCACCATGCCGCCCATCGACGTGCCGTGGACGAGCGCCTTCTCGATGCCCAGCGCGTCGAGCAGCCCGGCGCCCTCGTCCGCCCAGCCCTCGACCGAGTAGTTCTCGATCGGGCAGTCCGAGCGCCCGTAGCCGCTCGCGTCGTAGGAGAGCAGGCGGAAGTCGCGCCGGAAGCCGTCGTTGACCATCGCGAAGTTCTGCCGGCCGAACAGGGAGCCGCCGAACTGGAGGATGAGCGGCCCCTCCTCCGGGCCGGTGAACTCGTAGTAGATCTCGAGCTCGTCCACCGTCGTGTACGGCATCGGTCCTCCTCGGCGCTCAGCCGGTCGTCTGGGCGCCGTCGACGGGTAGCACGGCGCCGGTCAGGTACTCGGGGCAGTCGAGCAGGAGAAAGGTCGCGAGCGAGGCCACCTCCTCGGGACGGCCGAGCCGACCGAGCGGGATCGTCGCCTCGAGCAGGCGCTGCTGCTCGTACCCGGTCGCCCGGCGCCATCGCCTCGCCGATCGACCAGATCATCCTCGTGTCCATCGGTCCCGGGCAGAGGCAGTTGACGCGGATGCCGCGGCCGACCGGTCTCGAGCGCGACGGCTCGAGTCAGGCCGACCACCGCATGCTTGGAGCCGACGTACGGCGAGATCTCGGGCCATCCCATCAGCCCGCCGGTCGAGGCGGTGTTGACGATCGACCCGCCACCGGCCTCGGCCAGCGCGGGCAGGCATGCTTCATGCCGAGCCAGACGCTGCGCACGTTCACGCGCATCACCCGCTCGTACTCCTCGTCCGGATACTCCGTGATCGGCGCGATGCGGCCCTCGATCGCCGCGTTGTTGAAGATCGCGTCGAGACGGCCGAACCGCTCGACCGCGGCCCTAACGAAGCCCTCGACAGCGGCCGCATCGGTCACGTCGGCCGGATGGGGCACGACGCTGTCGCCGGCCAGCCGTCCCAGTCCCTCGGCGTCGAGGTCGACAGCCAGGACGTCCGCGCCGCGCGTGGCGAGCGCCTCGACGGTCGCGCTCCCGAGCCCGCCGGCCGCTCCCGTCACGATCACCACTGGCACGCGGGAACCCTAACGGCCGTGCTGGTAGTCTCGCCGCATGGAGCCGGCCGAGCGCCAGCCCGACGAGCGCCAGCCGGTAGCGCCGTCGCTGGGTCGTCGTTCCTGAGCGAGCTCGTCTGGAGCTGGCTCTCGAACATCGTCGCGCTCTTCGTCGCGGCGGCGATCTTCTCCGGGGTCGACTACGAGGGCAACTTCTGGGTTCTCGTGCTCGCCGGGCTCGTCTTCGGGCTCGTGAACGCCATCGTCCGTCCGCTCGTGATCTTCCTCGCGCTGCCGGCCGTGATCCTGACCCTCGGCATCGCGCTCCTGTTCGTCAACGCGTTCATGTTGTGGCTGACCGACCTGATCGTGGGGCCGTTCGAGGTCTCGGGTTTCTGGACCGCGGTCGGGGCAGCGGTCATCGTCTGCGCTCGTCAACTGGCTGCTCGCGGTGCTCCTGCGCCCCGAGCGGCGCAGAACGATCGCACATCGTCGTTCGCCGGTGACCGCGCGGACATATCTCCCCGAGGTTCCCGAGCGGGAGGCACGAAGGCCTCGTCGCGGAGCTCTACGAGGATATCCGCCAGGTTGTCGGGCTGCCGATCGTGAACCTCGTGTACCGCCACCTCGCGGTGGAGCCGCGGCGGCTCGAGGCGGCGTGGAGCCAGCTCCGGCCGAACCTCACTGACGAGGCGATCGACAGCGGCGCGGAGGCGTTGCTGACCGCGGCGTCGCTGGAAATCCCGGCCCTGTCGGCGCCGACACTCGAGGCCGTCGGCCTCGATCGGCGGGGGCTCGACGCGGTCGCGGCCACGCTCGCTGCCTACAACCACGCCAATCCGCGGAACCTGATCGCGCTGCTGGCGCTGCGCCAGGGTGCGTCCGGGAGCGGGTCGCCCCGTCCCGCGAAACGGGAGGGCGAGGCCGAGCTGGGAGCTCCTGCCCATGGCGGACCTCGGCAGCCTCGACGCGCCGACCCTGGCGCTGCTCGAGGAGATGACGGGCGCGGTCGCCGCGCGTGGTGAGACGACGCTGATCCCCGGTCTGTTTCGCCATCTCGCCCAGTACCCGGTCTTGCTCGCGCTCGCCTGGACAGCGCTTCGGCCTTCGGTCGAAGGCCGCGCCCTGGCCCGTACGGCGAACGCGGTCGCCCGCCAGGCTACCGGGCTGGCGGTCGCGCTTCCCCACCCGGTCGAGGCGACGCGAGATCCCGAGACGAGGTCCGTTCTGCGCCGCTTCACCGAGACGATCCCGCGCATGATCGTCGTCGGAGTCGCGCTCAGCGGCACGCTCGCCGCAGGCTCCACCCTCCGCCGCTAGATTGCATACATCATGGCGAAGACCCTCTTCGACCGCGTGTGGGAGGAGCACGTCGTCTGGGAGGAGCCCGGTGAGCCGACGCTCGTCTTCATCGACCTGCACCTCGTCCACGAGGTGACCTCCGCGCAGGCCTTCGACGGCCTACGCCTTGCCGGGCGCACGGTGCGCCGGCCCGACCTCACCGTGGCGACGATGGACCACAACGTCCCGACGGACGGCGGTCCGGTGACCGACCCCTTGGCGAAGGCGCAGCTCGACGCCCTGCGCCGCAACTGCGAGGAGTTCGGCGTACCGCTCTACGCGACCGGCTCCGGGCGCGAGGGCATCGTCCACGTGATCGGCCCCGAGCTCGGCGTCACGCAGCCCGGCATGACGATCGTCTGCGGCGACTCACATACCTCGACCCACGGGGCGTTCGGCGCGCTCGCCTTCGGCATCGGCACGTCCGAGGTCGAGCACGTGCTCGCGACCCAGTGTCTGCAGCAGCGCAAGCCGATGTCGATGCGGATCACGTTCGACGGTGCGCGCGCGCCGGGCGTCACCGCCAAGGACATGATCCTCGCGGCGATCGGCCGGATCGGCGTGGGCGGCGGCGCCGGCCACGTCATCGAGTACGCGGGAGACGCGATCCGCGCGCTGTCCATGGAGAGCCGGATGACCGTCTGCAACATGTCGATCGAGGGCGGGGCCCGGGCCGGCATGGTCGCGCCCGACGACACGACCTTCGCGTACGTGGAAGGGCGCTCGGGCGCGCCCAAGGGCGCGGCCTGGGAGCAGGCCCTCGAGCGGTGGCGGGCGCTGCGCTCGGACGAGGATGCGACCTTCGACCGCGAGGTCGAGGTCGACGTCGCGGCGATCGTCCCGCAGGTGACGTGGGGGACGAACCCGGGCATGGTCGTCCCGGTGACCGGCCGGGTGCCCGATCCGGCGGACATCGCCGACCCGGACGACCGCTCGTCGGTCGAGCGCGCGCTCGCCTACATGGGGCTCGAGCCGGGAACCTCGATCGCGGACATCCGGATCGATCGCGTCTTCGTCGGGTCGTGCACGAACTCGAGGATCGAGGACCTGCGCGCGGCGGCAGGCGTCGTCGCCGGCCGGCGCGTCAACCCCGACGTGCGGGCGATGGTCGTCCCGGGCTCGGCGAGCGTGAAGCGCGAGGCCGAGGCGGAGGGGCTCGACCGGATCTTCAAGGACGCCGGCTTCGAGTGGCGCGAGGCGGGCTGCTCGATGTGCCTCGGTATGAACCCCGACATCCTCAGCCCCGGCGAGCGCTGCGCGTCGACGTCGAACCGCAACTTCGAAGGGCGCCAGGGTCGAGGCGGCCGCACGCACCTCGTCAGCCCGGAGATGGCGGCCGCGGCCGCGATCGCGGGGCACTTCGTCGATGCCCGCGAGCTCGACCGCGCGCTGGAGCCGGTCGCATGAAGCCGTTCGTCCGCACAACGGGTCGCGTCGCCGTCCTCGACCGCCCCGACGTCGACACCGACCAGATCATCCCGAAGCAGTTCCTGAAGCGCATCGAGCGCACGGGCTGGGCGGACGGGCTCTTCTTCGACTGGCGCAAGGACCCGGACTTCGAGCTCAACAACCCGGCCTACGCAGGCGCGAAGATCCTGCTTGCCGGGCGGAACTTCGGCTGCGGCTCCTCGCGCGAGCACGCGCCCTGGGCGCTCCAGGAATCGGGCTACGAGGTCATCGTCGCCTCGTCGTTCGCGGACATCTTCGTCTCGAACTGCGTCAAGACGGGACTCGTCCCCGTCGTCCTTCCCGCGAAGGACGTGCAGACGCTCATGGATCTCGTCGACCGGGAGCAGGGCACGGAGATGACCGTCGACCTCGAGCAGCAGACGATCACGGCCGCGAGCGAGGTGTTCGCCTTCCCGTTCGATCCCGGCGTGCGGCACCGGCTGCTGAACGGCCTCGACGACATCGGCCTCTCGCTCCAGCACGAGGCCGAGATCGACGCCTACGAGGCCGCGCACGCGCCGCGCGTCGACACGCTCGCGCTCGCCTAAGTAGCGCCTCCCGGCGCAGCTCAGCTGTCCACGCCGGACGGGTGCGCGCCTTCGGCCCGTAAGCACTCCTTAAACGAGGCTTCACGCAGCGCTTAATGCGCCGAAACCGGTGGTTAAGAGCACGGCGCTATAACCGATGGCATGCAGGCGAGCGACCCCGCGCAGGTCGAAGGAGAACGGCGGCAGCGGGCGGCGCCTGCAGGCTCCGCTCCACCGCCTTCCGCGCAGCGCCGCTCGTCGCAGCGGGCGCGATCGGCGCCGGCGCCGCCGTTGGGAATCGGATTCGCCGCCGGCCTCGGCGACGACGGCACCACCACCGTCGTTCGCGCGACCGCTCCGGCCGCCGAGGCGGCAACGAGCGAGCCCGCGTCCTTCGCAGCCGAGGAAGGCAGCCTGACCGTCGCCGAGATCTACAGTCGAACCGCTCCGGGCGTGGTTCGCGTGACGCCCCTTGCCGCCGCGACCGGCGTGGATCCGTTCGACCCCTTCGCGCCGTCGCAGGACGAGGCGCAGCCGCTCGGCAACGGCTCCGGGTTCGTCATCGACACCGAGGGGCACATCCTCACGAACTTCCACGTCGTCGAGGGCGCCGAGGAGGTCCACGTCACCTTCTCCGGCCGCGAGCCGATCGTGGCGGAGGTCGTCGGGGTCGATCCGTCGACCGACATCGCGCTGCTCGAGGTGGACCTTGCCGGCCCGGGCGCTCACGCCGTTCCGCTCGGCAGCTCGGACGACGTCCAGGTCGGAGACGACGTCGTCGCCATCGGCAACCCCTTCGGGCTCGACCGGACGGTCACGAAGGGCATCGTCAGCGCGCTCCAGCGCGAGATCCTCGCGCCGAACCGCTACGAGATCGACGAGGTCATCCAGACCGACGCGGCGATCAACCCCGGGAGCTCGGGCGGCCCCCTCCTCAACGCACGCGGCGAGGTGATCGGCATCAACTCGCAGATCGAGACCGGCAACATCGCCCAGGGCAACGTCGGCGTCGGCTTCGCCGTCCCCGTCGACACCGTGCGCGACGTCGCCTCGCAGCTCATGGAGACCGGCAAGGTCGAGCGTGCCTACCTCGGCGTCTCGATGCAGACGATCAGCGACGAGCTCGCCGAGAGCTTCCGCCTGCCCACCGACGACGGCGTGCTCATCGCTCGCGTCGAGCCCGGCAGCCCGGCGGACGAGGCCGGTCTTCGCGGCGGCGACAACCAGGTGATCCTCAACGGCCAGACCTACGTACTGGGCGGCGATGTCGTCACGGAGGTCGACGGACAGCCCGTATCGACCCTCGAAGAGCTCCGCGACGAGATCCTCTCCCAAAAGCCCGGTGACACCATCGAACTGGAGGTCAACCGCGACGGTACCCCGCTGACCATCACGGTCGAGCTTGGGCGCCAGCCGGTCACGCCGACCGGCTGAGTCGCCCAGGGCCCCGCCTCCCCGGGGCCAGCTTCCGCGAACCTCCCCTCCGCTCCTCCCTGGGGGGTAGAGAACCGGGTCACCCCATAGCGTGGCCCGCCGGAAGCACAACAAGGCCGGAGACCCAACCGCCTGCCAGGGTCTCCGGCCGGGGCGTGGGGGAGGGATGACCTCCCCCACGAATCCTCTCCTTCCGTCCTTATCCGGAAACGGTCACGTCCTCCGCGACCCGCGCATCCGGGATCGCGGCGAGCAGGCGCTCGGTCTCGACCTGGAACACGGCCCGGGGCGTTCCGGCGGCGCACCAGACCTCGCCGAAGCGCCGCAGCGAGGCGTCGACGATCGTCCGGATGGCCCGGTCGTGTCCGAGCGGGGGGACGCCGCCGACCGCGAAGCCCGTCGCGTCCCGGGCTTCCGCCGCAGTCGCCATGCGCGCCTCGCCGCCGATCGCCTCGAGGTCGACGCGCCGATCGCCCGCACAGAGGCAGAGCACCGGCTCACCCGCGGCGACGAGCACGAGCGACTTGACGATCTGCGCGACGTCGCAACCGACCGCCCGGGCTGCATCCGTCGCTGTCCGCGTCGACTCGTCGAGCTCGACGACCTGGACGTCGAGCCCGAGCTCTCTCAGCCGCTCCTGCGTCCTCGTCGCGGTCGGATGCACGGCGAGAACATAGCGACTCGCCCCCGAGTCTAGTATGAGGCCGTGCCGGTCCAGTCCGAGACCATTCAGGTGGGCGGGATCCGCTGCGAGCGCTGCGTCATGCGCCTTGGCGGCGCGCTGCGCGGCCTGGACGGCATCGAGTCGGCGAACGCCAACCTCATGGGTCAGCTCTCGCTCACGTGGGACGACGAGCGAGTCGAGCGAGACGCCATCCTCGCCGCGCTCGCGCGAGCCGGCTTCCGACCGACGGCCGTCGACCCGCTCCCGGAGGGGGACGCATGAGCGTCGTGCGCGCGGCCGCCGTCCAGCACGCGCCGTCTTCCTCGACAGGGATGCGACGATCGACAAGGGCGTCGCGCTGATCGGCGAGGCGGCCGCCGGCGGCGTCGCTGCGGGCTTCCAGCGCACGGAGCGGGAATAGTGCTCGCCCGCGGGCCGTTTCGACCCTACGTAGGTGGTAGCGTCCGCTCTCGTGACTGAGGCCGATCCGGTCGATGCCCGGCGCATAGCCGGCGAGGCGCGCGACCGCGTCCGGTTCGAGGAGGAGGCGCTCGAGCTGGCGGATCAGGTGTACCGGGTTGCCCGCCGCCTCGTATCGTCGCGCGAGGAGGCCGAGGATCTCGTGCAGGAGACGTACGCTCGGGCGTTCCGGAGCTGGCGCTCGTTCCAGCACGGCACGAACCTGAGGGCCTGGTTGTTCCGGATCCTCACCAACCTCAACATCGATCGCGGGCGCCGGGAGCAGCGCAGCCCGACGCTCGAGCCGATCGAGGAAGGCGACTACTACCTCTACAACCGGCTGGAGGACACGGGGGTCCCCCAGGCCGAGGAGCAGATCGTCGAGCGGCTGTCGCAGGACGGCGTCGTCGAGGCGCTGGCCTCCGTGCCGCACGACTTCCGCGACGTCCTCGTCCTCGTCGACATCGGGGATTTCAGCTACAAGGATGCTGCGCAGATCCTCGACATCCCGGTGGGAACGGTGATGTCGCGACTGCATCGAGGGCGCCGGGTGCTCAAGCACGAGCTGGCGGAGAGGACGGTCGGTTCAGCACGATGAAAGGGAGGGACGTCGTGAGCGACGAGTGTGGCTGTTCGAAGTGTGAGGAGCTCCTGCAGCCGTACGTCGATCGCAGCCTCACCGAGGCCGAGCGCATGGAGGCCGAGGCGCATCTCGCGAACTGCGGGCATTGCGCGGGGGCCTATCGGTTCGAGGATGCGCTGCGACGGTACGTACGCAAGTGCTGCGACGAGCCCATGCCGTTCGAGCTCAAGGAGAAGCTCACGGCGTTGCGTTCCGCCTACCTGTAGCGCGAGCACGTCGGCCCGCTTTCGCGGGTCAGTCGAGAAGACGCTCGACGCGGCGAAGGTCGGCGACGGTGTCGACGTCGTCGGGAGCCCCGAGGTCGTCGCACGGGACGAGGACGGCCGGTAGATCTCGACCGCCCGCGGCGGGGACACGCTCCCAGGCGCTTCGTCCGAGGCAGACGGGATGCCCCCGGACGCCGCCGTAGCTCGCGGCCACGACGTCACCCGCGCCGCCCCGCCAAGCGGAGACAACGCGGCGAATCGCCTCCGGCGAGAGCAGCGGCCCGTCGGCGAGGCACACGACCGCGGCCTCGACGTCGGGCCCGAGCTCGGCCAGTCCGGCTGCCAGCGAGGCTCCGGGCCCCTGCCTCCAGTCGGTGCAGTGAACGACCCGCGCCCCTTCGACCGCGACCTCGTGAGCGCCGAGCACGACCACGAGGTCGTCGAGCCCGGCCTCGGCTGCCCGCCGCAGGACGTGTGGCAGCAGGAGCGCCTGCTTCGGCCCGCCGAACCGCGTCGCCTCTCCGGCGGCGAGCACGACGCCCGCCACGCCGGGGCTCAGGCATGGGCGGTGAGCGCCTCGATGTCGGCGAGGTGGATGAGCTGGAAGGTGCGGCGACTGGCGCGCAGCCGCTCGTCGTCGTCGACCATCTCGCCCGAACGCTTCCAGAGGTCCCGCGCGGCCACGAGCAGCTCGGCGATGCGTGCGCACGAGTCCGGGTAGCCGTCGCGCTCGTCGGTGGCGTTCAGCGCGAGCCCCACGGCGCCGATGACGTCCTGCTGCCGGGTCCAGAGCAGGGTCGTCGCGAGGGTCAGGTAGGTGTGGATGCGCGCGAGCTGGATCGGCAGCGTCAGCGTGCCGGTCGGTCGCTTCGGAGGCGACAGAGGTGGCTGCGGCTCGCCGTCGGCGATCCGGGCCGCGTTCCTGCCGAGCACGCCGCGCAGCTCGTCCTCCGAGTAGCCCGCCAGGCGCGAGGTGCGCAGGTCGAGCAGGAGCGACTGAGGCTGCCGGCCGTACGGGTAGTCGGAGGCGTACAGCAGCTGTCCGGGAGAGACTCGGCAGTACACGTCGAGGACGTCGACGGCGCCCCAGATCGAGGTGTCGAAGTAGACGCCCGGGTGCTCCGCGAAGCGGGTGGCGAGTGCGGCGAGGTCGGCGATCCCGCCGTGGGCGATGATCAGCTGGCTCGCCGGGTGGCGCTCGACGAGGCGGAGGAGGTCATCGGCGATCGGCGGCAGGCCGCGGCCGCCGTGGATGAGGATCGGCACCCGCCGCTCGGCGGCCAGCGCGAAGATCGGCTCGAGCCGGTCGTCGTTGAGCAGGAAGCTCTGCGATCGCGGATGCAGCTTGATGCCGCGGGCGCCACGGTCGAGGCAGCGCACTGCCTCCTCGAGCGGCTCCGTCGTCAGGTCGAGCCGCACGAACGGGATGAGCAGGCCCTCCGAGCGTGCGGCCGCGTCGAGCGTGCGGTCGTTGCCGGCTCGGAAGGCCGGATGGCGGTCGGGCTCGTCGAGGCAGAAGCAGAACGCGCGCGCTGGCGCCGGAGGCGCGCAGGAACGCCGCGAGCTCCTCGAGCGGGCTCTCGTAGCCGTCGATGTCACACCCGCAGTGGACGTGCGCGTCGAAGATCTCCGCGCCCTCCGGGATACCCGCCGCGAGCTCGGCCCGGTACGAGGCGACGAGCTCGTCGGCCCGGTCGAAGACGCCTTCCACGCCGACCGACGATACCGAACAGGCCCCGCGCCGCCGCCTTGGGCTACGACGTCGACGCGGCGGGTGCGCGCTCGGGCTGGACGTAGACCCCTTGCCGGCGGAGCTCGTGCCGGAGCTCCGCGACGTCGATCGCCCTGGGGAGGGTGCCCGTCCCGGCCGAGATCGCCGCCGCCGCGCCGGCCGCCTGACCGGTCAGCCAGCACTGCGGGATCTCGCGCATGAACGCCTGCGTGGAGGCGTCGGTGGCGACGTGACGGCCTCCGACGAGGGCGTTGTCGAGCTCCACCGGCACGAGCGCCCCGTACGGAACCGACACGTTCGCGAACTTCTGCGACGGGGACGGCGAGACGCCGATCTCGTCGTCGTGGCGGACTCCGGCCTTCCAGTCGCCGGTGTGCAGCTTCCGTACCCCGACGAGCCGGCGCGTGTGCCGGACGCCGATCTGCGGCGCCGACAGCAAGAGCCAGGCGTGCTCGAACCCCGGCGCATGCCGGCGGAAGAAGTCGAGATGGGCGATCATGCGCCGGCGCGACTCGAGCTCCACGGTCGTCAGGTCGGCGATCTCGAGAGCGTTGTAGCCGGCCAGACGCGGGCCGAGGAACAGGACCACGTCGTCGCGCCAGCCGACGTGCGGCGTCTCGAGGTAGCCGAGCGCCTCGCGGCCCTCGTGGAGCAGCGCCTGGTAGGCCTCCGGGTCGCCGTGCTTGAAGGCGAGCCACCGGCCGAAGTCCACGCCGGCCCACATCCAGGCGGTGTTCACGCAGTGCTGGACGTTGCTGCCCTCGGCCTCGACGTCGGACTCGTACGGGGCGCCCGCGCCGGCGCACACGTCGAGATCGCCGGTGGCGTCGACGACGACCTTCGCGAGGATCGCGCGGCGTCCCTCCTTGCTCTCGAAGAGGACGCCGCGCAGCTTGCGCCCGTCGAGGATCGGCGCGACCACCCACGAGTGCAGGAGCAGCCGCACGCCGGCCTCGAGCAGGAGGTCGGCAGAGACGACCTTGAGCCACTCCGGATCGATCATGGGCGACCAGGTGACCGTGTCTCGGAAGGCGCTCAGGCGCTCGCGCCAGTGGGCGACCGCATCGTGGTCGGTCGAGCCCCAGAGCTCCGGCGGGGCGCCGGCGATGGCGTCCTCCGGCAGCCGCTCGAGGATCTCGGACGCGAACCCGCTGATGACCTGACGGCCTTCCCAGTCGGTCATGCGGTCGATCCAGATGACGAGCCCCCCGGTCGATAGCCCGCCGAGGTGGTTGTAGCGCTCGACGAGCGTCACCCGGGCGCCGAGCCGGGAAGCGGCGACAGCGGCGGCGCACCCCGCCGGCCCGCCACCGACGACGAGCACGTCCGTCTCGTCGTACACCGGGGTCTCCCGGGCCGGCTCGTGCACGCTCCCGCGGGCTCGCTCGCCCGGCAGGCCTCTGCCGGGGGCGCGCTCCGTCCACCAGCTGTCGCGCCCCGTGTGGTAGCGATCCGCGTCGCGCCGCTCGAACTCCGGCTCGCCGCTGCCAGAACCCTCGGGGCTCACCGCGCGGATGGTACGGGATCAGGTGCGGCTCGGCCGGCTGAGCCGGGCGCGTCAGGCCGAGAGCGCGAGCAGCTTCGCGAAGCGCTCGTCGTCGTCGTCGAACGGGCCGATCAGCGCGAGGTTGAGCTTGTTTTCCCGGATGAGCTCCTGGGCAACCCGCTGGATGTCCGCGGCGGTGACCGCGTCGTAGCCGGCGAGCACCTCGTCGGGCTCGCGGATCCTGTTCTCGAGCACCTCGCCGCGGAGCCCGAACATGATCATTCCCTTGGGGTCCTCGAGCGAGAGCACGAGACGGCCCTTCGCGTAGTTCCGGGCCTTCTCGAGCTCGTCTGCCCCCACGGGCTCGGCGGCGATGCGGCCGAACTCGGCGGCGATCGTCCGGACGGCGTCGTCGATCCGGTTGATGTCCACGCCGGCCTGCGAGAACAGCGTGCCGGTATCCGTGTACCCCTGGTTGTACCCGTAGACGTAGTAGGCAAGCCCCCGCCGCTCGCGGACCTCCGTGAACAGGCGCGACGACATGCCTCCGCCGAGGACGGTGGCGAGCAACCCGAGGGCGTAGCGGTCGGGGTGGTCGATCGGGTAGCTCGGCACGCCGAAGCGCAGGTGCGCCTGGTCCGAGGTCTTCGAGAAGACCTTCACCTGCGGGCCCGACTGGTGCAGCTCGACGTTCTCGGGGCCGCCGGCGGAGCCGTTCGGCACGTCGCCGAGCAGCGCCTCGAGCCGCTGCACCACGTCGTCGCCAACCGCTCCGCCACAGCCCGCGACCATGCGCGGGGCGCGGTACCAGCGATCGAGGTAGCCGACGAACGTCTCGCGGGTGGCGGCGCGTACGGTCTCCTTCGTCCCGATGATGTCCCAGCCGAGCGGCTGGTCGCCGTAGAGGAGGTCGTCGTACACCGAGTCGACGTAGTCGCGCGGCGTGTCGAAGTACATGTTCATCTCCTCGACGATGACGCCCTTCTCGCGGTCGATCTCCTCGGGGTCGAACTTCGAGTGGCGCAGCATGTCGACGAGGACGTCGAGCGCCGTGTCCCGGTGCTCGGCGGCGCACTTGACGTAGTAGCCGGTGTACTCCTTGCCGGTGAAGGCGTTGAACTCGCCGCCGATCGCGTCGATCTCGCCGGCGATGTCGCGGGCCGTCGGCCGCCGCTCGGTGCCCTTGAAGAACATGTGCTCGGCGAAGTGGGCGATCCCGTTCGTCTCACGCGTCTCGTAGCGCGAGCCTGCGGCGATCATGACGAAGCACGCAACCGATTTCGCCTGCGGCATCGGGGCCGTGACCACCCGCAGGCCGTTCGAGAGGGTCGTGCGCTCGAAGCTGTTCACGGCGCCATGCTATCCGGCCGCATGACCTAGCCCGACGGCCTGCGGCGCAGCTCGTCGGAGAGCGCCCGGTACTCGGCGGCGTCGATCCTGTCCTGTGGCCGGCCGGCAGCTCCTTCATGCGGAGTCAGGTGGTCGAGTGAGGCGACGCGCAGCGGCAAGCCGGCGATCTCGACAATCGTCGCCTCGCGACGGAGCTCCTCGTACCCGGGCGCTCCCGCGGGAATCGCGAGCTATATCGGTCTCGAGCTCGGCGAGCAGGCGGTCGACCTCCGCGGCCGTGTTGTAGTGGACGATGCCGATGCGGACGGCGCCCTCGGGGAGGCCGAGCCGCTCCATCACCTCGACCGCGTAGTAGTTGCCCCACCAGACGGCGATGGCGCGCTCGGCGAGCGCCGCGGCAACCTCCTCGGACGAGCGCGTCGGATGGGTGAGCGCGAACGTGGGGACCCGCCCTTCCATGGAGGCGAGCCCGTGCAGCCGGTAGCGGGAGGGAAGGCCGTCGAGCAGCCTCTGGCCGAGCTCGCGCTCGTGCGCCTGGATCGCCGGCCAGCCCACCGAGCGGACGTACTCGACGGCGGCGGTGAAGCCGGCCAGCGCCTCGTGCGGCAGCGTCCCGGTCTCGTAGCGCGCGGCGACTGGGTGATCAGGGGCAGGACGGACCTTGTACGGACGCCAGCGCTCGAGCAGCTCCCGGCGCCCGTAGAAGAGACCGAGGTGCGGTCCGAAGAACTTGTACGGCGAGCAGAGCAGGACGTCCACCCCGGCCGCGACGACGTCGATCGCCCGTGCGGCGCGTAGTGGACCGCGTCGACCCACGCCAGCGCCCCTGCCGCGTGAGCGAGCTCGGCGATGCGCGCGACGTCGGTGATCGTGCCGACCGCGTTCGAGGCCCAGGGGAATGCGACCACACGCGTGCGGTCGCCGAGCTGGCGCTCGAGGTCGGCGAGATCGAGGGTCGTGTCCTCGGCGATGTCGACCTTGCGCACGACGAGGCCCAGATCGTGCGCGAGCTCGAGCCACGGAGCGACGTTGCCGTCATGGTCGAGCCGCGTCACGACGATCTCGTCGCCAGGTCGGAGCTCGCGTCCGAGGGCTCGCGTCAGCGCGAAGTTGAGCGACGTCATGCTGGCGCCGAACCCGACCTCGTCCGGGGCCGCGCCGAGGAAGGCCGCGGCGGCGAGGTGGGCCTGCTCGACGATCAGGTCGCTGGCCCGGCTGGAAGGGAACGGCCCGCCGAGGTTCGCGTTGGTGTGTCGCAGGTAGCCGGCCATCGCGTCGATCACCGAGTCGGGCACCTGCGTCCCGCCGGGAGCGTCGAAGAGGGCGACGGGCCCGGCCAGGGCGGCGAAACGCGCCCGCAGAGCTTCGAGATCGATCGCGACGACGCTCATGCGGCTGACGCTACCAGGGGGCCCGAGCGGCGGTCGCGCCATCTAAGCTCGCATGGCCATGAAGCGGAAGAAGAAGAGACGCCGCGCGGTGTCGGCGCCGGGACCGGGGCGGAATCTCGCGTTGCGGCCGGGCGGCGGCCCGCATACGCCCGACGAGGACAAGCGCGCCAGCGACAAGGTCCGGCGGGAGATCGAGGAGCAGCGCGACGAGCGGCAGGAACGCGAGCCCCCCGAGGGCTCCGAGTAGAGCGCTCGACGGCGAGCATCTAGGAGCGGTCGGTCGCCGCCGACTGCTCGAAGGCGGCCCGTTCGGTGTCGGTCAGCGGCCGCGAGCCTCCCTCGCCGAGCTCGCGTGCGACCAGCACGGCCGCCGCTTCGGCCGCGAGCTCGCCGTCGCGCGTCAGCACCTCCTCGCGTGTCCGGATGCTCGAGCTCCCGAGCCGGTCGAGCCGGCAGCGGACGAGCACCTCCCTGTCCCCGTGACGAAGCTCGCGACGGAAGTCGATCTCGACGTGGGCGATGACGTAGTCGTAGATCGCCTCGAGGCTGCCGAGCACGGAGGCGAGCCACGCGTCCCGCCCCTCCTCGAGGTACGTGAGGTACGCCGCGTTGTTGACGTGCCCGTAGCCGTCGACGTCGCGCCAGCGGATCTCGATGCGTTTCTCGTGCATGGTCTCTCGGGTCGCCCGAGAAAGGAGACGGCCGGGCGTGCTGCGGCCCTCGGGGGCCAGCGGAGTGTAGTGTCGCCGCCGTGAGCAGGCTCGTCGTCGCGTTCTATGCCCTGCTCTTCCTCGACGAGATCGTCCTGCTCGGGATGGTTCCGCTGGCGCCGACGTACGCTGACCAGCTCGGGCTCACGGAGACGCAGACCGGGATGCTCCTCGGCGCCGCGAGTCTCGCGCCGGTAGTCATCGCAATACCCGTGGGGGTCTACGCCGACCGGATCGGAGCGCGCCGGCTCGCGCTCGCGGGCGCGGTCGTGCTCGCACTCGGCACGTTGGGCCAGGGTCTCACGGAGACGTTCTCGATCCTGCTCGTAGCCCGGGTGGTCCTCGGCATCGGCTCGGCGGTGATCTGGACGGCGGGGACGGCATGGCTTTCCGATTCCGTGTCGGAGCGGCGGCGCTCGGCGGCGCTGGGGGCCGTGATGACGGTCGCCGGCGTCGGTGCGTCGATCGGCCCTGCGTACGCCGGTTACGTCGCCGAGGCGATGGGCACCGGCGCGCCGTTTCTGATCGCGGCTGCCGGCATCGTGGTGGTGACGATCGTCCTGGCGACCGCGGGTCGAGGCGGTCAGGCAAAGCACGAGCCGCTCTCCATCGGCACGACGGTGCGGGCGGTGCGGCGGGAGCACCTGCTGATCGCGGCTCTGGCGATCACGGTGCTGGCCGGAATCTCGGATGGCGTCGTGGGTCTGCTCGCGCCGCTCCAGCTGGACGAGAACGGCCTTTCCTCCGGCACGATCGGCGCGGTCTTCTCGCTTGCCGCTGCGGTCTTCCTCGTCGGGAGCACGGCCTGCGTCCGGCTCGGCGACCGGGTCGTCACGATCGGCGCCGCGGCGGCGGGCTCCATGGCGCTGGCGCTTGCCGTCGTACCGCTCGTCGCCAGCACGGAGACCGCCAGCATCGTCGCAGGGGTGGCGCTGCGCGCGCTCGCGGTCGCGCTGCTCTACACGATCTCCTTTCCCCTAACGGCGAAAGGCGCTCTCCGTACCGGTGTCGGACGTGGCGCCGCACTCGGGCTCGTAAACGTCGGCTGGGGAACGGCCACGCTGCTCGGGCCGCTCGTGGCCGGCGCCCTCGCGGAGACGATCGGCGAGCGAGTCGCCTACGCAGCCGTGATCGGGCTGGCGCTCGGCACCGCCGCCTGGCTACTGGTCGTCGCGCGCTCCCACGCCGCCGCCGATGGAGTTCGGGCGCTGGAGACGGTGTCGCCGGTGCACCGTCCGTGATGGTGCCGCTGTGACGGGCACCGCCATCGGGGATGAGCTGCGCGGCGGGATCGCGTCGCTGCTCTTCCCGCGCTCCCTCGCGGTCGTGGGCGCCTCGCCGTCGAAGCCCGCGGCGATCGCGAACGTGCTTCGAGCCGGCGGCGTGGCGTGGGGCGTTCACCCCTCGAGAGCCGACGCGCTCGGCCTGCGCTGCGCGCCGACGGTCGCCGCGTTGCCGGAGTTGCCGGAGACGGCGCTCCTGCTCGTCGGCCACGGCAGCGTCGAGGAGGCGTTCGAGGACGCAGCCGCGGCCGGCGTCCGCTCCTTCGTGATCCCGGGCATCGGCGCCGAGGCGGGAGCCGAAGCCGCGGGCGTCGCAGGGAGGCTGGCCGCCCGCGCCGACGAGCTCGGCGCCGCGGCCATCGGCCACAACTGCATGGGCATCGCGCGGCCGGACGGCCCCTCGCCCTGGCTCGGCACGATCCCAGCGACGTTCTTGCCGGGTCACGTGTCGGTGGTGGCGCAATCGGGCTCGATCGCGGAGGCGCTCATCGCCTGCGGGCCGCGGATCGGCTTCCGTGTCGTCGTCTCCTGCGGCGGGGAGCTCGTCAGAGACGCCGCCGACATCGTCGGCTTCCTCGCCGAGGACGAGGGAACCCGCGCGGTCGGCGTCTTCCTCGAGACGGTCCGCCGGCCGGCGGCCTTTGCCCAGGCGCTCGCGTGCTGCGCCACGGCCGGTACCCCGGTCGTCTGCCTCAAGGTCGGGCGCTCGCCTGCTGCCGCGCGGGCAGCGCTGGCGCACACGGGCGCGCTCGTCGGCTCGGACCGCGCCTTCTCCGCCTTGCTTCGCCGTCACGGCGCCATCGAGGTCGACGACTTCCACGACTTCCTCGAGACCCTCGAGGTGCTCGGACGGCGGCGCCGACCGCGCGGGCTGCGCGTCGCGGCGGTCTCGGAGTCCGGCGGGGAATGCGCTCTCCTCGCCGATCACGGCGAGGCAGCCGGGATGCCGTTCGAGCCGCTCTCGCCGAAGCTCGCGTCGGCGCTCACCGCGGAGTTCCCGAACTTCCTGGCTCCCGAGAACCCGCTCGACTGCTGGGCGATCGACGACGAGCGCATCGTCTACCCGCGCTCGCTCGAGCTGCTCGCAGGCTCGGGCGACTACGACGTGCTGCTGGCGCAGATCGATCTGTCCCAGTATCGCGGCGCCGACGAGACGTCCTGGTGCGAGCTGATCGTGCGCGCGCTGGCGCGCGTCAGCGACGAGACGGGTGTCTTCCCGGCGGTCACCTCCGTCCACGTCTCGGATCCGCCCGCGGCCATCGCGGAGCTCGCCCGCGACCTCGACATTCCGCTCCTGCGCGGTTCATCGCACGCGATGCGCGCGCTCGCCGCGGTTGCGCGGTGGCGGCCCGGCGAACGCGCTCGCGAAGCGGAGGGCCGGGAGCGGCCGGCGCCGGTCGAGTGGCCCGAGGCGGACCGATGCCGGAGCTCGAATCCGCCGCGATCCTCGAGCTCTACGGCGTCCCGTTCCCGCCGCGCCGGAGAGCGGCGTCGCCCGAGGAGGCGGCGCGCCTGGCCGAGGAGTTGGGGCTTCCGGTGGTCGTCAAGCTCGACGGCCCTGCACACAAGAGCGCGGCGGGGGGCGTCGTGCTGGGCGTCGAGAGCGCCGAGGCGGTTGCCGGCGCAGCAGAGCGCCTGGGCGGACGCGTGCTCGTCGCTGCCCAGGTCGCCCCGGGCCCCGAGGCGATCTGCGGCATGACCCGCGACCGAGACTACGGCCCGGTCCTGGCCGTCGGGCTCGGCGGGATCGCCGTCGAGGCGTTGGGGCTCGCGGCCGTCGGCCTCGCCCCGCTCTCGCTCGCCGAGGCGCGCGAGCTCGTCTTGCTGGCCCCGGGCCTCGCCGAGATCGCGAGCGCCGAGGCGCAGGAGGCGCTCGCGCGCACGCTCGTCGCCATCGGGCGCCTGGCCGTCGATCATCCGCAGGTGGCGGAGATCGACGTC
Source organism: uncultured Thermoleophilia bacterium (assembly GCA_963838105.1). Lineage (GTDB taxonomy): Bacteria > Actinomycetota > Thermoleophilia > Gaiellales > Gaiellaceae > CAWJNF01. Next base: position 45,253 of record CAWIQC010000015.1, read on the forward strand.
AACCCCTTGATCCTCGGCGAGGACGGCGCCGTCGCCGTGGACGCTCTGATCGTGATCGAGCCCGGAGCGCGAGCGTGACGCCGCACCCCGAATGCCCCACCCTGGGTGGGGGGAACCCGCCTCCCGCCGGCAATCGTAGTGCGAGGATCCGCGCAGAACACGCACGAATCGAGCCAATGTCGTCACCGAACTGGAGAGATTCGCATGACGAATGACGCCGTTCTGTACGAGCTGCGAGGGCCAGCGGCCTGGCTCACGCTCAACCGTCCCGACAAGCTGAACGCCCTGAGCGAGGCAATCGTCGCCGGCCTTCACGACGGCATGGCGCGCGCCGCGGCCGACGACGAGGTCAAGCTGCTCGTGCTCACCGGTGCCGGACGGGCGTTCTCGGCAGGCTTCGACATCGGGCAGGACTTCGGCGTCGACAGCGCCGACGGCTGGTGGGAGGTGCTCGAGAAGGACGTGGCGGTCACGATGCGGCTGCGCACGTTTCCGAAGCCGACGATCGCGGCCGTGCACGGCTGGTGCCTGGGAGGGGCCTGCGACCTCGCCCTCGCGTGCGACATGGTCGTGGCCGCCGAGGACGCGCGCTTCGGCGAGCCGGAGATCCGCTTCGGCTCGTGCCCCGTGACCATGCTGATGCCGTTCGTGATCGGCGAGAAGAAGACGAACGAGCTGCTCTACACGGGCGAGGCCATCGACGCGGCGGAGGCCGAGCGAGTCGGCCTCGTCAACCGGGTGGTGCCCTCGGACGACCTCGAGACCGCCGTCAACGAGCTCGTGCGGAAGATCGCTCCGACGCCGCTACCGGTCCTGCGGCTCACGAAGATCGCCCTCCTGCGCGCCTACGAGGCCATGGGCCTGCAGCAGGCGGTGCACGCGAACCTCGACCTCTCGGCGATCATCAACGCCGTGGACGTGCCCGAGACGCGCGAGTTCAACGAGATCGCTCGCGCACAGGGGCTCAAGGCGGCCCTCGCCTGGCGCGACTCCCGCTACGGCGAGCTCTGAGCCATGGCCGCGAGATCCGCGCCACGACTGCCTCTTCGAGCCGCTCAGAATCGGGCCGAAGACGCTGCGCAACCGCTTCTACCAGGTGCCGCACTGCTGCGGCTTCGGCACGGAGAAACCACTCCATCAGGCGCACTTCCGTGCCATGAAGGCCGAGGGAGGCTGGGCCGCCGTCTGCACCGAGTACTGCGCGATCAGCCCCGACTCCGACGAGACGCCCTTCATCTCCGCGCGGCTCTGGGACGACGACGACGTGCGGGCGCTCGCCGTCACGTGCGAGCTGGCGCACGAGCACGGCGCGCTGGCGGGCTGCGAGCTCCATCATTCGGGCGCCCACTCGCCCCGTCGGCAGTCCCGCCTACCGGCTCCGGCTCCCTCGCAGCTCATGTCCGACTACCTGCTCGTCGTTCCGAAGGCGATGGAGAAGTCGGACATCCGCCGCATGCAGGCCGACTGGGCGGCGGCGGCGCGGCGCGCGCGCTCGGCCGGCTTCGACATCGTCTACGTGTACGGCGCTCACAGCTATCTGCCGATGCAGTTCCTGTCGCCCTACTACAACAAGCGCACGGACGAGTACGGTGGCGGCCTCGAGAATCGTGCCCGCTTCTGGCTCGAGACGCTCGAGGTCGTTCGCGAGGCGGTCGGCGAGGAGTGCGCCATCGCGGCGCGCATCGCGGTCGAGGCGCTCGGCCCGTACGGCGTCGAGCTCGACGAGGGTCTCGCCTTCATCCGGCTCGCCGACCACCTCGTCGATCTCTGGGACGTCAACGTCGGCTCCGCGCTCGAGTGGTCGAAGGACTCGGGCGCCTCCAGCCTCTTCCCGGCCGGCTGGCAGCTGCCCTGGACGTCGCGGGCGCGGGAGGCGACGGCGAAGCCGATCGTGGGCGTCGGCCGGCTCACGAATCCGGACCAGATGGCGGAGATCGTCTCGAGCGGCGTCTGGGACGTGATCGGCGCCGCCCGGCCTTCCATCGCCGACCCGTTCCTGCCCGCCAAGATCGAGGCCGGTCGCTACGACGAGATCCGCGAGTGCATCGGCTGCAACATCTGCATCCCGAAATCGGATCCCGGCGGCAACATCGGCTGCACGCAGAACGCGACCGCGGGCGAGGAGTACCGGCGGGGCTGGCATCCGGAGCGCTTCGAGCCGGCGGCGAACCGCGACCGCGACGTGCTCGTCGTCGGCGCGGGCCCAGCCGGCATGGAGTGCGCGATCGTGCTCGGGAAGCGCGGCTTCCGGCGCGTGCACCTCGTCGACGCCGGCCCGGAGATCGGCGGGATCATGCGCTGGGTGCCGCGGCCTGCCCGGCCGGGGGGAGTGGGCGCGGGTGCTCGACTGGCGTCTCATCCAGCTCGGCAAGCTGCGCAACGTCGAGGTGATGACGGGGCTGCGTCTCGGCCCGCAGGAGGTGCGCGAGTACGGGGCCGAGCTCGTCGTCGTCGCGACCGGGGCGCGCTGGGCCGCCGACGGTCTCAACTGCGTCACCCACGAGGCGATCGCCGGCGCCGACGCCACGCTCCCCCACGTCCTGACGCCGGAGCAGGTGCTGGTCGAGGGGAAGCCGGTTCCGGGACGGCGGGTGCTCGTCTACGACGGCGACGGCTACTTCATGGCGCCCGGCCTGGCCGAGAAGCTCGCCGCCGACGGCTACGAGGTACACCTCGCGACCTGTCACCACGAGATCGCCCCGTTCTGCTACGAGACGCTCGAGCAGCATCTGCTTCGGCGGCGCATGCACGAATCGGGCATCCGGCAGCGGGCGGGGGTGCTCCTGACCCGGATCGCACCCGGCCGCGTCGAGGCCGTCGACGAGTTCGAGGAGCCGCTCGCGTTCGAGGTCGACGCCGTCGTGCTGTGCACGCAGCGGCTCTCGAACGAGGAGCTCTACCTCGATCTCAAGGCGGACGAGCAATCGCTGCGGGCCGAGGGGATCGAGGCCCTCTACCGCATCGGCGACTGCGTCGCCCCGCAGCTCATCGCGGACTGCATCTTCGACGGCCACCGGCTCGCCCGCGAGATCGACGCGGCCGACCCGGCGACCCCCATGCCCTACCTCCGCGAGCGCGCCGCTGCCCGAGGTGGCGGTGCGATGAGCGAGTTCCGCTCCCCCCTGGCCTCGGACGCGAATGCAGGGAGGGTCGCGCTCGTCACCGGGGGCGGCACCGGAATCGGGCGGGCGACCGCGCTCGAGCTCGCGCGCACGGGCGCTGCCGTGGCGATCTGCGGCCGCCGTCCCGAGCCGCTCGAGGCGACGCGAGCCGAGATCGAGGCTGCGGGCGGCTCATGCCTTGCCGTCCCGACCGACGTGCGCGAGCCCGAGCAGGTCGACGCGTTGCTCGCCGGCGTGCTCGAGCGCTACGAACGGATCGACGTGCTCGTCAACAACGCCGGTGGGCAGTTCATCGCCCCGGCCGAGGACATCTCGCCGAACGGCTGGCGCGCCGTGCAGCGGCTCAACGTCGACGCCGTCTGGTACCTGACGCGCGCGGTGGCCACCGCGGTCGATGATCCCGGCCGGCGGCGGGCTGATCGTGTTCATCGGTCTCAGCCCGCGGCGTGCGCTCCCGGGCATGGCTCACGCTTCCGCCGCGCGCGCCGCCGTCGAGAACCTCGGCCGTACGCTCGCGATCGAGTGGGGCCGCCACCGGATCCGCACGGTGACCGTGACGCCGGGCGTCATCCGCACCGAGGGGCTCGACGGCTACGGCGAGGAGCAGGTCGCCGAGTGGGAGCGCGAGGTGCCGATCGGCCGCCTCGGCCTCCCCGAGGAGGTCGCGTCGCTGATCGCCTTCCTGGCCTCAGCCGGGAGGCGGATACGTAAGCGGCACCACGATCCTCGTCGACGGCGGCATCGACGCGATGGGGCTCGGCCGGCTGCCGTAGGTCGAGCGGGCGAGTCCGCCGCAGCGCTCGGGCCACCGACCCGCCTTCGCGCTCCTACCGACGCTTTACCCGCTCACAACTGGCGACCAACCGCGCCCGTGTCTGCTGGGCCTGACCGATCCGGCACAGCGCCGGACGAACAGCCCCACAAACGATGGAGGTAACTCCCGTGAAGCGTGTCATCCGGTTCGACCGCATGCTCCTGGCGGCGATCGTCGCCGTCGTGGCGGCGTGGCCGCTGGCCCAGGTGGCCAGCGCCGGACATCCCGGGCCTGTAGTGCCGAGGCGAGGTCGCCGTCCCCGACGGGCACAAGGTGTTCCTGGTCGGCCACGCCGTCGGCGTCCAGATCTATGCGTGCAACCTCACGCCGAGCGGCTACCGCTGGGGATTCGTCGCGCCCCGGGCGGACCTGTACGACGACCGTGGCAAGCGTGTCACCACCCATTTCGCCGGACCGACGTGGCAGGCCAAGGACGGCAGCATCGTCGTAGGCCAGGTCGAGGACCGCGCCACCGTCGATGCCACCGCCATTCCCTGGCTGCGGCTGTCCGCCGCCTCGACGGCCGCCGGCGCAGACGGCGACCGCCTCACGGCAACGACCTACATCCAACGGATCGCAACGACCGGCGGCCTCGCCCCTGCCGATGCCGAGTGCAACGCGGGCACGGCGGGGACCGTGGCCGAGGTGCCGTACACCGCCGACTACTACTTCTGGAAGAGGACGGCGGCTGATACGAAGCCGATCCACGCGGGGCCGGACCGGGCGCAACGCACGTTCGCGGACCGGCCGGCCCTCGCGCGCTGCTAGTCGGTCGGCGCCAGGGCGGGCATCCGCGCGTCGATGACCTCGGCGGCGGCCTGAAGCGCGAGCGGGTGGCCGGTGACGGCCGCGACGAACGTCTCCCTCTCGAGCGCGAAGAGCCGGCACCGCGTGCGGGCCGTCACGGTTGCCGTGCGCCGCACGTCGCGGAGCAGCGCGATCTCGCCGAACCCTTCCTCGCGCGACCGCGTCTGCAGGATCGCGCCGTCCTTCCACACCTCGACCTCCCCGTCGGCGATCACGTACCAGCGGTCGCCCACGTCTCCCTCCCGCACGATGACCGTCCCGGGGTCGGCCGCGAGCGAGACGAGCGACCGCGCGGCCGCCTCCAGCTCCGGTGGGGAAAGGGGGGCGAAGATCGGCACGGCTCGCAGAAGGGCGATCTCGACGATCGGCACGGTTGCCGCGCGGTCGATCCGGCGGAGCTTTCCGGCCAGCACGACGACGAGCGCGGGGAGGAAGAGTCCAGTCGCAACCACGGCTTCCTCCTCGGACAGCCAGGCGATCAGCGCGGACGCGGCGATCGAGCCCAGCGCGAGGCCGGCCATCGAGAGGCCCTCGAGCACCCCGAACACGCGACACAGCACGAGCTCCCGCGCCGTGCGCTGGAGCAGCGTGCGTCCGGCGACGTCGACCACGCTCCGGCTCAGCCCCGCCGCCACGAGCAGGAGCAGAGCGACAGCGACCGACGGGAACAGGCCGATGAGCACGAACGTGCAACCCCACGCGACCGCGGCGATCGCCAGCGGAGGCGCCAGCAGGCGCCGACCCACGAGCATGACCGTCACCGCGCCTCCGACGAGCCCACCGGCGCCGAACGCCGTGATCAGCCAGCCGGCTCCGGACGTCGCCCATGCCGAGCACGTCGACCGCGAGCGCGACGGAGAGGACGTCCAGCGCCCCGATGACGACGAACTGGGCGGCGAGCACGATCACGAGCACCCTCGGCTCGGGCTCGTGCGCCAGCGTCCGAAAGCCGGCGAGCGCCTCCTCAGCTTCTCCCGTCGAGCGGGCTCGACACCGCCTCGGCCCGCACGGATGGCCGGCGTCCCAGCGGCATGACGAGGAGCGCGGCCAGGGCAGCTGCCACCGCGAAGACCGCGAAGACGGCACCGGCGTTCGAGAGACCGAGGATGACGCCGGCCACCGCGGGGCCGACGAGAAGTCCGGCGCTCTCGACCCAGCTCGAGACCACATTCGCCGCGCAGAGCTCCTCGGGCGCGCGAACGAGCGACGGGACGAGCACCGCCTGAGCGGGTCGGGTGATCGTCACGGCCGTCGCCGCTACGGCGGCGAACGCGTACGCGACGATGGGCGCGCCGCCGCCGAGGATCACTGCGGCGGTGGCGCCCATCGCGGCAGCCTGCGCGACGTACCCCCAGGTGAGCACCCGCCCGGGTGAGTGCCGGTCGCCGAGGGCCGCGGCGAACGGCGCGAAGAGGGCCGCGGGGACGAGCTGGACAACCGCGACGATCCCGGCTGTCGTCGCGCCGCCCTGGTCGTACGCATAGACGAGCATGGCGACCCACACGCCGTACTCGGCGGCATTGAAGCCGGCGAATGCAAGCTGGACCCGGCGGAGGTCGCGGTTCGCGAACACCGTTCCGAAGACCGAGCGGACGCGGCGAACGTGCCCGATCAACGCACGAGCTGCTGGAGGCGTTCGTTCGCCGTCCGGCGGAGCCTCTGATCGACGTCCGGGAACCGCCGCACGATCTCGTTCAGGTGGGGAAACGGCACGACCAGAAGCCGCGTCGGTTGTCGCGCGACCACCGATGCCGTTCGCGCGTAGCCGAAGCTCGAGCCCCAATCGAGGGCGGCGATCTCGCCGAAGTGGTCGCCGGGTGGTCGTAGCTCGGCGAGCCCCGTGTCGCCGTCGACGACCTCGACGAGCCCTTCGAGCACGATGTAGAAGTCGCGGGAGCTGTCCCACTGCTCCACGACGGTCTCGCCCGGGGCGATCTCGAGCTCGCGGGCGATCGCGACAATCGACGCGCGTCCGTCATCGTCGAGCGAGGCGAGCACCGGCACGTCGAGGAGCGCGTCGGCGTCGATCGTGCTCCGCCGGAGGCGGCCCTCCCTGACTGCCAACTCCCGCCCGAGGGGCGGACGAGCGTCGTCGGCGAGCGGCTCGGGCTCCGCCTGCTCGAGGAAGTCGAGGGCGGCGTCGACGTCGGCCTGCGTCGTGGTGTGGTTGAGGATGCAGAGCCGCAGCGCGTACTGACCCGCGGAGGCGCGTCGACGTGAGAAAGGCAGTGCCCGACGCGTTGATCGCTCCGTTCAGCTGGGCGTTCAGCGGCCAGCTCGAGCTCGTCGGACACACCCGGAAAGAGCCGGCGGAAGCAGACGACGCCGAGCGAGGCGGGGGACAGGAGCTCGAAGGCGGGGCTCGACGCGATCCGCCGCTCGGCGTGCAGCGCGAGGTCGATGCCGCGGTCGATCGCGGCGCGGAAGGCGTCGAGCCCGAAGCAACGGACCGAGAGCCACACCTTCAGCGCCCGCCACGAGCGGCTCAGCTGCAGGCCGTAGTCGTAGAGGTTGACCTCGCGCGGAGTCCGTGTCCTTCAGGTAGTCGGGCGAGATCGCGAAGGCCTCGCACAGGGCGGACTCCTCGCGGACGAGCAGGCAGCCGCACTCGAAGGGCTGGAACAGCCACTTGTGCGGATCGAGCGTGACGGAGTCGGCAAGCTCGAGACCGGCGAGGAGCTGCGCGCCGCGTTCGGCGAGAACGGCGAACGCGCCGTACGCGCCGTCGACGTGGAGCCAGATGCCGCGATCGCGACAGAGGGCGGCGAGCTCGGGTAGCGGGTCGACCGAGCCGGTGCTCGTGCTGCCCGCGTTCGCGCACACGAGCAGCGGACGGCGGCCGGCCCCGAGGTCCCGATCGATCGCCCCTGCGAGCGCGTCGAGCCGGATCCGGAAGCGCTCGTCGGTCGGCAGCACGCGCACCTGGTGCGGGCGGAAGCCGAGGATCCTGGCCCCCCGGGCCACCGACGCATGGGTCTGGTCGGGCACGTAGAGGACGAGGTCGTCCGACATCCCGCCGGCGACCCGCTCTCGTGCGCACGCGAGCGCCGTCATGTTGGCGGCCGACCCGCCGCTCGTGAGGATCCCGGAGGCCGTGGCCGGATAGCCGATCCACTCCTTGAACCAGCCGAGCACCTCGAGCTCCACCTCGATCGGGCCCGCCGCGAGCAGCCATGTGCTCGCCTCCACGTTCAGCGCGCTGGCGATGAGATCGGCGAGCGCCCCCGGCCAGGTCCCGCATCCGGGCACGAACGCGAACGCCCGGGGGTGGTCGTTGCGGGCCATGCGCGGCACGACGTCGGAGAACAGCCGCTCGAGCAAGACGTCGAACGTCCTCGGCCTGCGCCGGCGCGCTCCCGGCTGCCCGGCCGAGCTCCCTGAGGGCGGTGGCCGGCCCGAGAGCCGGCACCGACGGATCGCTCAGCCAGTCGACGAGCGCGTCCACCGTCCGGTAGCCCAGCTCGCGCATCGTCTCGGGGTCGAGACTGAGAGGATCCTCGCGAGCCTCGCGCGCCACGCCTCGTTCCGATCGGGTGCGAGGCTCCATCCGGGGTCATCATCGCACCAGCGCCAGGCATAGGCCAGGCCCGTCCGTTCGGGCGTGGGAGGCAGCTACGGAGCCGGCCGCGGAGGGCGCTTCTCGACGAAGGCGGCGGCTGCCTCGTCAGCCTCGGGCGTCTGCGCCAGCATGCCGTACGCGAGGCGCTCGATCAGCAGGGCGGCCTCGCGGGACGACTCGCCGGCCGCCTCGGCGGCCTGCTTCGTCACCGACACCGCGAGTGTCGGCAACCCGGCCAGCCGCTCTGCGAGCGCGACCGCTCGCGGCAGAGCGTCGCCGTCCTCCACGATGTCGGTCACGAGCCCCCACCCAGCGCCTCGGCGGCGGAGAAGCGCTCGCGCACGAGCATGAGCTCCTTCGCGCGCGCTGCGCCGACCATGCGCACGAGGCGCGTGAGGCCGCCCGAGCTGGGCAGGATGCCGAGGCCGAGCTCGGGAAAACCGAAGGTCGCCGACGTCTCCGCGACGCGGAAGTCGCACGCGAGGGCGAGCTCGAGGCCGCCGCCCAGGCAGTAGCCGTGAACGGCCGCCACGGTCGGCACCGGCAGCCCCGCCACGCGCTCGTACACGTACCCCGTCTCCCGGTAGTAGGCCATGATCGAAGCCGGGTCGCGGTCGCGGAACTCGGTGACGTCGGCACCCGCCGAGAACGCGCGCCCCTCGCCTGCGATCACGACCGCCCGCGCAGCCGCCACCTCATGGCCGCCCAGGGCGGCGCCGAGCGCCTCCTCGAGCGCGGAGGACAACGCGTTCAGCTTCTCCGGTCGCGTGAGCGTCAGGACGCAGACCGTCCCTTCGCGCCGGACGCCGACGAGCCCGTCCATCCGCGCGAGTGTACGCTCACCGTGTGCCGACCGTGTCGCGCCTGTGCGTCACGCCCGTGAAGGGGCTGCGGCTGCTCGAGCCCGCCGAGATCGAGCTTGGCGCGCAGGGCGTCGCCGACAACCGCCGCTTCTTCCTGTTGGAGGGCGGGCGTCTCTACTCGGGCGTCCACCACGGGCCCCTGTGCCTCGTCGAGGCCGACTACGACGCCGAGCGCGAGCACCTGACGCTCCGGTTCCCCGACGGCAGCGCGGTCGAGGGAAGCGCGCTCGCCGAGGGCGAGGAGGTCGAGACCGACTTCTGGGGCCACCGCCGGGTGAGGAGCCGGGTCGTGGAAGGCCCGTTCGCGGCCGCGCTCTCACGCTACGCCGGCAAGGAGCTCCGCCTCGTCCGGCCGGATGTGCCCGGCGACGGCTGCGACATCGAGCCGGTCACTCTGCTCTCCGACGCGTCGGTCGAGGAGCTTCGCCGTCGCGCCGGTCGCGACGAGCCGCTCGACGCTCGGCGCTTCCGCATGCTCGTCCACCTCGCCGGCGCGGACCCGCACGAGGAGGACACGTGGGACGGTCGCCTGCTTCGTCTCGGCCGGGCCCTCGTGCGCGTCGGCGGCCCGGTGCCGCGCTGCGCCACGACGACTCGCAGCCCGGAGACCGGCCGGCGCGACTTCGATACGCTCAAGCAGGTGAAGGCCTACCGCGGCCTCAGGCAGGGGAAGCACATCGACTTCGGCGTCTACGCCGCAGTCGTCGAGCCCGGCCGGGTACGGGTCGGCGACGTGGCCGCGCTGGAAGAGGGGGAGGATCTCTGAGCTGATGGCCACTCGGGCATCGGTCGACATCGACCGGGAGCGGCTGGCGGAGCTGACCGAGCGGGAGACCGCGCGGCTGAACGACAAGACGCCCGGCTCGGCCGAGATGTACGAGCGGGCACGGCAGACGCTATCGGGCGGAGTCGCCTCCTCCTACCAGGTGCGGGAGCCCTGGCCCATCTACCTGTCCCACGGCAAGGGGCCGCGCGTCTGGGACGTGGACGGCAACGTCATGCTCGACTTCCACAACGGGTTCGGCTCGATGGTGCAGGGACACGCGCACCCGGCGATTTCCAAGGCGGTCCAGGCGCGGGTCGAGCTGGGTACGCACTTCGCGGCCCCGACCGAGGACGGCGTCGCCGTCTCGGAGGAGCTCGCCCGGCGGTGGGGCCTGCCGAAGTGGCGCTACGTGAACTCCGGCTCCGAGGCGACGATGGATGCGATCCGCATCGCGCGCGCCCACACGGGTCGCGACACGATCGTGAAGATCTTCGGGTCCTACCACGGCCACCACGACTACGTCATGGTCTCGATCGGCGTGCCCTACGACAAGATCGGCGACCGGGACAACCTGGCCTCGCTGCCCTACGGCGGCGGGATTCCGGAGTCGGTGGTGCAGATGACCGTCCCCGTCCCGTTCAACGACGTCGGCGCGACGGAGGCACGGATCGAGCGGTTGATCGACGAGGGCCGCAAGCCGGCCTGCGTCATCATGGAGGCGGTCATGATGAACCTCGGGGTCGTGCTCCCCGAGCCTGGCTACCTCGAGGCCGTTCGCGAGCTGACGCGAAGGCACGGCATCCTCCTCGTCTTCGACGAGGTGAAGACGGGCCTCTGCATCGCGGCGGGGGGCGCGACGGAGCGCTTCGGCGTGATGCCCGACATGGTGACCCTCGCCAAGGCGCTCGGCGGCGGCCTCCCCACCGGGGCCATCGGCGCCACCGAAGAGGTCATGGAGATCGTCGAGGACGGCAAGGTCTACCAGGTCGGCACGTACAACGGCAACCCGCTCTGCATGGCCGCGGCGCGGGCGAGCCTGTTCGAGGTGCTCACCCCGGATGCCTACGCGCACCTCGACGCCCTCAACGACCACATCCTCAAGGGCTGCACGGCCGTGATCGAGAAGCATGCGTTGCCCGGCTATGCGGTCGGCGTCGGCTCGAAGGGCTGCGTCACGTTCTCGACGAAGAAGGTCGTCGACTACGAGACGTTCAAGGAGAACCAGGACGCCGAGCTGTCCGAGCTGTCGTGGCTCTACAACATGAACAGGGGCATCTTCATGACCCCCGGCCGCGAGGAGGAGTGGACGCTGTCCGTGACTCACGGCTTCGAGGACTGCAACCGCTACGTCGAGGTCTTCGAGGAGATGGCCGCCGACCTCATGCAGTAGACGCATGACGGGCGCCGGGGATCAGAGCGAATCCACCGGCACGAGCCCGCTCGTGCAGGAGCTGCTCGCGCGGATCGCCGAGCGCGTGCCGGCGAGCCGTCTGCCGGCGATCCGGGAGTTCGCGCGAGCGTACGTCCGGCGGATCTCGCCCGACCTCGTTCCGGGCCTGAATGCCGAGGAGCTGTTCGGCCAGGTCATGGGAGCGTTCGACCTGGCCGACGGACGGGGCACGGCTCCGCTCGCCGTGCGCGTGTTCAACCCCACGCTCGCCGACGACGGGTACCAGACCGTGGGGACGGTCGTCGAGACGAACTGCGAGGACTCCCCGTTCCTCGTCGACTCGGTGTCGGAGGAGCTGAGCGCGCGAGGGCTCGACGTCAGGCTCGTCAACCACCCGGTGATCGGGACCGAGCGCGACGCCGACGGCCGCATGCGGCGGGTCATGCATGCTCGCGAGGCGCCGGTGCGCGAGTCGGTGATGCACTTCGAGGTCAGCCGCCACCTCGCTCCGGAGGAGCTCCGCGAGCTCGAAGCGCGCATTCGCCTCGTGCTCGGCGACGTTCAGGCGGCCGTCCGTGACCACGAGGCGATGCGGGCTCGCGTGCCGCAGATGATCGACGCGGCGCGCTCGAGCGCCGCCCGCTACGCGCTCGACGAGATCGAGGAGGCGCGAGCCTTCCTCGAGTGGCTGCTCGACGGGAACTTCGTCCTGCTCGGCTACCGCGAGTACGCCCTCGCCGACGGGAAGCTCGCGATCGTCCCTGGCGCCGGGCTCGGGATCCTGGCCGGCGACTCCGGCTCGCGTTACGCGACGCCGGTGCCCGTGGGCGCCATCGACCCGGGCCTGCGCGAGCGGCTGGTCGGCGGCAACCTGCTCGTCGTCTCGAAGACGAACCGCTTCGCGACCGTCCACCGCCACGCCAAGATGGACGACATCACCGTGAAGCGCGTCGACGAGCGCGGCAACACGGTCGCGCTCCTGCGCCTCCTCGGCATCTTCACGCGCAAGGCGTACATGGAGCCGGCCTCGAAAACGCCGATCCTCGGCAGGAAGCTCCGCCAGATCGCCGTCGCCGAGGATCTCCTCGAGGGCTCGCACGACCACAAGGCGCTGGTCGAGCTCTTCGAGTCCTTTCCCAAGGACGAGCTCTTCGCCGCCGGCCCGGACGAGCTCCGCCAGACCCTCGTTCGCCTCCTCGACCTGCAGGAGCGCCGCCACATCCAGCTCTTCGTCCGCCCGCATCTGGACGAGGACCGCGTCTCCGTGATGGTCGCCTTGCCGAGGGACCGCTTCAACGCCGAGTTGCGGCACCGCCTCCAGGATCTCGTGGTCCAGCGCTTCAACGGATCCTCGGTCGACTATCACCTTTCGCTCGGCGACGACGACCAGGCGCGGATCCACTTCACGATCCACGTCGACGGGACGATTCCGGACGTCTCCTTCGCCGAGCTCGAGCAGGAGGTCGTCGCGGTCACCCGCACGTGGGACGACCGTCTCCGTGAGCGGCTCGGCGCGCTGCACGGCGAGGAGAAGGGCAACGCCCTCGCCGGCAAGTACGAGAAGCTCCTCCCCGACTACTACAAGTCGTCCACCGACGTGTACCTCGCGCTCCTCGACATCGAGCAGTTCGAGCGGCTCGAGCACGGCGAGGACTTCGCCGTCGGCCTGCAGAACGAGCGCGGTCAGGAGCAGAACCTCACCCGGATCGGCCTCTACAAGACCGGCGGGAAGGTTCGGCTCTCCGACTTCCTGCCCATCCTCGAGCACCTCGGCCTCACCGTCGTCGAGGAGGTGCCGACCCGGCTCCACGGCGACGGGGACGTTTACCTGCACGACTTCGGCGTCCTCGACTCGAACGGCCAGCCGCTCCACCTGTCGGACTGCGGAGCGCGGGTCGCGGACGCGATCTCGGCGGTCTGGCGCGGCGAGGCCGAATCCGACTCGTTGAACCGGCTCGTGATCTCGGCGGGGGTCGACTGGCGCCAGGTGGCCGTTCTCCGTGCCTACCGGAAGTACCGGCAGCGTGTCAGCGCCGCGTTCACCGAGGAGTACCAGAACGACGCGTTCGCACACAACCCGTCAATCGCAGGGAAGCTCGTCGAGCTGTTCGAGCGGCGTTTCGACCCCGCGCGCGGGCGTGATGCCGAGGCCGAGCAGACCCTGTCCGTCGAGATCCTCGCCGACCTCGACCGGGTCCGCTCGCTCGACGAGGACAGGATCCTGCGCGCGCACTTCGGGCTCGTCGACGCAACCGTCCGTACGAACGTGTTCCGTCCCGGGCGGCGGCTACCTCTCCTTCAAGCTCCGCTCGACCGAGGTGCCGGACATGCCGAAGCCCCGGCCGCTCTTCGAGATCTTCGTGTACTCGCCGGAGATGGAGGGCATCCATCTCCGCGGCGGCCGGATAGCTCGCGGCGGGATCCGCTGGTCGGATCGCAGGGAGGACTACCGCACGGAGGTGCTCGGCCTCATGAAGGCGCAGATGGTGAAGAACGCCATCATCGTGCCCGTGGGGTCGAAGGGCGGGTTCGTGCTGAAGCGCGTGCCCGCCGACAGAGAAGAGCGCGGTCGCGAGGTCGTCGAGCAGTACTCCACCCTGATGCGCGGCCTTCTCGACCTCACCGACAACCTCGTTGCCGGGGCGGTCGTCCATCCGCCCGATGTGCGGATACTCGACGACGGCGATCCGTACCTCGTCGTGGCCGCCGACAAGGGCACGGCCACGTTCTCGGACATCGCGAACGGCATCGCGGCCGAGTACGGGTTCTGGCTCGGTGACGCCTTTGCATCCGGCGGCTCGCACGGCTACGACCACAAGGCCCTCGGCATCACCGCTCGCGGCGCCTGGGAGTCGGTCAAGCGTCACTTCCGCGAGCTCGGGCACGACGTGCAGACCCAGCCGTTCACCGTCGTCGGCATCGGCGACATGTCCGGAGACGTCTTCGGGAACGGGATGTTGCTGTCCGAGCAGATCCGCCTGGTCGCGGCGTTCGACCACCGGCACGTGTTCCTCGACCCGAATCCGGATCCGGAAGCTTCCTTTGCCGAGCGCAGGCGTCTCTTCGAGCTGCCCGGGTCGTCATGGGACGACTACGACCGCTCGAAGCTCTCGGCCGGCGGCGGCGTCTGGTCGCGTCAGGAGAAGTCGTGCCAGCTCGCCCCGGAGGCGCGGGAGGCGCTCGGCGTGGAGCTCGACGCCCCCACGCCCGCCGAGCTCATGTCGGCGATCCTGAAGGCGCCGGTCGACCTCTTCTGGAACGGCGGCATCGGGACGTTCGTCAAGGCGAGCGACGAGACCCACGCCGACGTCGGCGACCGCTCGAACGACGCCATCCGGGTGGACGGGGAGGACATGAGAGCGCGAGTCGTCGGCGAGGGCGGCAACCTCGGCTTCACGCAGCGCGGGCGGATCGAGTACGCGCGCACCGGCGGGCGCATCAACGCCGACTTCATCGACAACTCGGCCGGCGTCGACACGTCCGACCACGAGGTCAACCTCAAGATCCTCCTCGGTATCGCGGTAGCCGCCGGAGACCTGACGATGAAGCAGCGCGACGAGCTGCTCGACACGGTCGAGGCCGACGTCGCGGCGCACGTCCTCTACGACAACTACCTGCAGGCCCAGATCCTGTCGCAGGAGGCGGCGGTCTCGTCCTCGCGGATCGAGGCGTACGACGACCTGATGGCGAGCCTCGAGGCGGAAGGGCTGCTCGAGCGCGAGATCGAGGCGCTGCCGCTGACCGAGGAGATGGCGGAGCGCGCCCGCGGCGGGCGCGGCATGGAACGCCCCGAGCTCTGCGTCCTGCTCGCCTACGCGAAGCGCAGCCTCAAGGAGGCGATTCGCGACTCCTCGCTCCCCGACGACCCGTTCCTCGACCACGAGGTGCGCCGGTACTTCCCCAAACAGGTCGCCGACCGGTTCGGCCACCTGATCGAGAAGCACCCGCTCCGTCGCGATCTCGCCGCCATGCTGACGGCGAACGCCATCGTCAACGACCTCGGGATCACGTGGGCCCACCGTCTCGGCTCGGAGACCGGCGCCGAGCCTGCCGAGGTCGCGCGCGCCTACTGGATCGCCCGTTACGTCACGAAGGCCGAGGGACGGTGGGACGACGTCGAGGCTCTCGACGGGAAGCTCGACCCGGCATTGCAGAACGTGCTCATGGTCGGCGTCGACACGCTCGTCGAGGACGTTGCCCGCTGGTATCTCCTCAACGCCCCCGCCGCGCCGCTCGGAGAGACGATCGAGGAGGCGGCGCCGGTCTTCGACGAGCTCTCGGACGTCCTCGAGGTCGGTGGGCCCGGAGGGCTGGCGGGGCGCTCGCGAGGCGATCGCCTGGTCTCTCGTCTCGGAGGGTGTCCCCGAGCAGCTGGCAAAGCGACATGCCTTCCAGCCCGAGCTCGCTCACGGCCCCGACGTGATCGCGGTCTCCCGGGTCACCGGGCGCCCGATTGCGGAGGTCGCCGGCGCATTCTTCCTCGCCGGCGAGCGCCTCCACCTCGACTGGCTCGAGCGCCACCTCCTGGATCTGCCCGACGGGTCTCGCTTCGAGCGCTGGGCGAGCCAGGCGGTCGGCGACGACCTCATGACCCTGCGCCGGGAGATCGCGCTCCGCGTGCTCGACTCGGCCGACGGCCGCCCGTTGGCCCAGGCCGTGGACGACTACCTCGACGGCAGGTCAGAGGCCTACGAGCGCCTCAACCGGCTGGTCAGCTCGCTGCAGGCGCAGGGGGAGACGAGCCTGGCCGCGCTGACCGTGGCGCTGCGGCAGGTGCGCGGGCTGGTTTCGTAGGCCAGTCGCGCCGGCTTATCGTCGCCGTCGTCCTGCTGCCGCCGCTTGGCCACGCAGCGTCGGCTACGGGCCGAGGTTGTAGCCGAGACGGCGTGGGAGGCGGGCGAGCGCGCCCGTCAGCCGATGCGGCCGGTCGCCGGCATCCTCGGCTGCGTCCTTGCGCAGGATGGCCTCGTTGACGGCGAGGGCGCCGAGCGAGCGGATCGGCTCGGGCGGGAAGCGCTTCGGCTCGAAGCCGACGATCGGCAGGCGGGTGAGGTCGTCCTCGACGCCGAGCGCGAGGCGGGCGAGGATGGCGCCGGCCAGCTGGGTGGGCCCGACGCCGTTGCCCGTGTAGCCGGCGGCGCAGAGGACGTGTCCGGGCGGGAGGCGCAGGACGAAGGGCAGGTGGGCGCCGGAGACGTCGATCGGGCCTCCCCAGGCGGCCTCGAGCGGCACTTCCGCGAACGACGGGAACAGGGCGCGGAACTGTCGTGCGACCTCCGCGACGAGGCGGGCGTCCCACTCGAACCGGTCTCCGATCCCGCGGGCGAGGCCGGGCTGCATGCCGCCCGTGCCGAACGCGATGCGCCCGTCGGGCGTCGTGCGCAGGTAGTTGACCGAGGCGCGGTGGTTCCAGACCGCCTCGCCGCCCGTCCAGCCGATCTCGGCGAGGCGCTCCGGGGCGGGCGCGGTGAGGACGATGTAGCTGCCGCGCAGCGTCAGGCGCCTGCGGAATTGCGGCAGCGACGCGAGCCGGGCGCCGCCGGCGAGCACGACTGTCCCGGCGCGCACCGACCCGCCTGGGGTCGTGGCCCGTGCGGGCGGTCCGCCTTCCAGGCGGGTGACCCGCGTCGACTCGAAGATCCGCGCTCCCTGCCCGAGCACGACACGACGCAGGCCACGCGCGAGGCGGGCCGGCTGCACGGTCGCCTCGAGGCGGTGAACACGCCGCCGCCTGCGTAGGGAAGCCGGATGCGCTCGGCGACTTCTCCGTGGGTCAGCTCCGCCACGCAGATCGCCGAGTCCTACCCGGCGAACCGTCTCCAGCCAGCCGCGCCAGGCGTCGTGCTGGGCCGGCGAGGTGGCGAGCCCGAGGCCGCCGCCGCGCGTGTACCAGGCGTCGACGCCGTGGCGCTCGCACCAGGCGCCGATCTCCGCCACGCTGGCGAGGGACGCCTCGAGCAGCTCGACGGCCCGTTCCTCGCCGAACCGCGCGACGAGCTCCTCCAGATCCCAGAGCCCCCCGCAGAAGCCGCCGTTGCGCCCGCTCGGGCCACCGCCGCAGATGTCGCGCTCCACCACGACGACGTCGAGGCCCGGCTCGAGCTCGAGCAGGCGATGGGCGGTCCACAGCCCGGTGTAGCCGCCGCCGACGACGAGGACGTCCGCTTCGACGTCCTCGCGCAACGGCGGACACGGCTCGCCCGGGTCGGCGGCGAGCGCCTCGAGCAGCCACCACGAGCGGCCGGGGAAGGGCGGAACCTCGAGCGTCACCGTGCAGGCGGGCCGGATGAGATCCGGCCCCTACGCGACCCAGCCGGTGTGCGCGGGAACGCTCCTCGCGCCGCGCGCGACGATGACGGTCATTCCGGCGTCGGCGTCATCGAATAGACGAAGAACGCGGGCTCCTCGCCGACGTTCTTCAGGCGATACGTCCAGCCGGGGGCGAGGTAGACGGCGTCGTCCGGCCCGAGCTCGAGCACGCCCTCGTCCCAGGTGAGCTCGAGGCGGCCGCGGATGATGAAGTACGTCTCGTCGACCGGCCCGTACCAGTGGTCGCCGGGCCCGACGTCGTCGTGCTCGCGCGACGACCAGGTGTTCGTCTCCTCGCCGGGATCCATCCACGAGGCTCCGAGGAGGAGGTTCGAGCCGCACCGCTGCTTCGTGATCAGGCGGGCGATGCGTACTTTCGTGACGGCCTGGTCGGCCGGGATCGGCGGTACGGTCGCGAGCGGAACGACCATGGGGCGTGGCTTCTCGGTCATCGGGCCCTCCTCGGAGGCGTAGGATGCCGGACCGTCGTGCCCGCCGCCGAGCTTCCCTTCCCGCTCGAGGAGTACCGCGACCGCGCACGGCGCGTGCGGGAGGAGATGGCGCGCCGCGGGATCGACGTCCTCTACGTCATGAGCCCGGCGAACATGTGCTGGCTCACCGGCTTCGAGTCGATCTGGTACCCGCCGCGGGCGCCGCTCGGAGTCGTGCTCGCGGCGGGCTCCGAGGAGCTCGTGTTCGTCGACTACGAGCGCCACCGTGGGCTCGTCACCGAGACGGCCCACTTCGACGACGCGATCTTCTTCACCTACGAGACCGCCCTGGACACCGTCGCCGACGCGTTCGCGGAACGCGGTTGGACGCAGGGCAGCGTCGGGATCGAATGGCATTCGCGCTCGCCCTCCTCTCCCCTGATCCAGGAGGTGGCCGAGCGGCTGCGTGCGAAGGGCGCCCGGATCGTCGCCGCTGACTGGACCGTCGATCGCGTCCGGCTCGTCAAGTCGCCGCTCGAGCTCGAGTGCGTGCGCCGCGCGGCCGAGATCGTCGACGCCGCCTTCCTCGAGATCCGGGAGGAGATCCGACCCGGCCGCACGGAGCTCCAGGTCGCCGCGCGTCTCAATGCGATCATGGCCGAGCACGGCGGCGAGGAGGCGGCCATCCGGACGATGGTCTCGGCCGGCCCCCTCGTCTGGTGCAAGACGCACGCCGCACCGGGCCACCGGCCGATCGACATCGGCGACACCGTCTACCTCGACGCGTGCGGCGTCTACAAGCGCTACCACGTCGACCTCTGCCGCACGGTGGCGGTGGGGACGGACCACCCCGGCGCCCGCGCGATCCTCGAGCAGACGGCCGGCAGCGTCGTCGAGGTGCAGAAGGCGGTGCGGCCCGGCGACCCGCTCGACGTCGCCCAGCGCGTCGCCGAGGACCACGTCTTCTCCCGCATCCCGCGCGAGCAGGTCTGGTGGGTCGGCGGCTACGCCCTCGGGCTCGCGCTGCCGCCGGACTGGGTCGGTCACACGTACCTCTCGAACGACGCCTACGAGCAGTTCACGTGGGAGCCGGGCTACGTGACGAACTACGAGAACATCTGCTTCGATCGCGACGGCGGCTTCACGGCGAGCTACATGGAGACGCTGCTCATGACCGAGACGGGGATCGAGATCCTGTCGAAGGTGCCGCGCGAGCTGCACGTCGTCGGCGTCTAGCGACCTCGCTTCGAACCGAAGACACGCGCTGCAGGGACGTCCGAGCCGGAGCGCTAGGCAGATGCCGGCTGGGTGCGCGCGAGCGCCAGGCGCCGCTCGATTCCGAGCCGCGCTCGATCCGGGCCGGCGCGGCCTCCCGAGATCACGTACTGCGCGTTGCCGAGGAGCAGCAGCGCATTGAGCTCGAAGGCCAGCTGCTCGGGATCCTCCGCCGGATCGATATCGCCCTCGGCCTGGGCTTCGGCGATCTGCCTGTGCCATGAGGTCGAGCCACTCCGTGACGATCTCGGCGGCACGGTTTCGTACCAGGCCGGGCTTGGTGTCCATCTCGGCGGCGACCGACGAGAAGAAGCAGCCGCCGGGAAAGACGCGCGCGCTCGACGTGCGACAGGAACAGCTCGCAGAGCGCCTCCAGCCGCTCCAGGCCGGTGGGCTGCGCCAGCGCGGGGACGATGACCTCCGTCGCGTAGATGTCGTTGGCGGTGTCGATCGTCGCGAGCTGGAGCTCCTCCTTCGAGCCGAAGTGCGCGAAGAGGCCGCTCTTGCTCATCCCGACGTGCTCCGCCAGGCGCCCGATAGAGAGCCCGTCGAGCCCTTCGACGGTGGCCAACCGGGCGGCGGCCTCGAGGATGGCGGCCCGGCTGCGCGCGCCGTCTTCTCGCCGGCGTCGCACTGCGGTCTTGCTCGAGCTGCCTTCCATGCTTGACAAGATAGCACGAACGGTCGTATAGTATCTCGCACGAACGGTCGTGCTAATTCAAGGAGGAAAGCGAATGGCAGTTGCACACGACAAGACCGCCTCTCGACCTCGAGGCGCTCAAGTCCCGGCAGCAGGCGATGTGGGCGAGCGGTGACTTCTCCCTGCTCGCGACCCGGATGGTGAACGTCGGGGAGCGTCTCTGCGACGCCGCCGACCTGCACGCCGGATTGCGCGTGCTCGACGTCGCAACCGGCAGCGGCAACGCTGCGCTTGCTGCAGCACGCCGCGGATGCGAGGTCGTCGGAGTCGACTACGTTCCGAGTCTCGTCGAACAGGGAAGGCTCCGCGCCGAAGTGGAGGGCCTCGACATCGCGTTTCTCGAGGGCGACGCCGAGTCGCTCCCGTTTCCCGACGCGAGCTTCGACGCCGTCACGTCGGTGTTCGGCGTCATGTTCGCGCCGGACCAGCCTCGGGCTGCCGCCGAGCTCCTGCGCGTCTGTCGACCGGGCGGCACGATCGCGCTCGTGAGCTGGACGCCCGCCGGCTACATCGGCGAGATGTTCCGGACGACGGCCGCGCACGTTCCCCCGCCTGCCGGGGCTCGCTTCGCCGTTTCGGTGGGGGACGGAGGACGGCCTGACGGAGCTCCTCGACTCCGGGATCTCTTCGCTCGACGTCCAGGAGCAGATCTATACGTTCCGCTTCCCGAGCGCCGAGGAGTTCGTCAGCTTCTTCCGCACCTGGTACGGGCCGACGCTCAAGGCGTTCGAGACCCTCGATCCCGCCGGCCAGTCGGCGCTCGAGACGGCGCTCGTCGACCTCGCCCGCCGGCACGATCGGGGCCCTGACGGGAGCCTGGCAGTCGACGCAACCTACGTCGAGGCGATAGCGATCCGCGCCTGAGAGGGTGCGATGCCGAGCTTCTCGCCGCGATCCGGCCGTCAGGCCGGGTCGCGGCGAGAGGCCGTCAGGCCGGATCGCGCTTGAGCGCCTGGCACATGCAATGGACGCCGCCGCCGGCGAGCAGGAACTGGCTCATGTCGGGGTCGAAGACCTCGAAGCCGAGCGCGCGCAGCTTCGCGTTCAGGTCAGCCGACCCCGCGACGGAGAGGACGCGGTCGTTGCCGAGCGCGACCACGTTGCAGCCGAGGCCCATCGTGTCCGGAAGCTCACCGGCACGATCTCGATCCCTCGTCCGCGCAGCCAGTCGACGACGTCCGGCTCCGTGGTGTCGAGGCAGACGGCGGCGAGCTTCTCCGCGAGCATGCAGACCATCAGGTCGATGTGCACGTAGTACTCGTCGATCGGCGCGTACTTGACCTCGAGGCCCTCCTTCTCCATCCAGCCGCCGACCTGACGCGCCGCGATCTCCTCGCCGCGTAGTCCCGTGAAGCCGATGAGCGCGCAGCCGGGCTCGATGAGGTTGAAGTCGCCGCCCTCGAAGTTCCCGGCCGAGACCAGGTCGTATACCGGGATGCCCTGGGAGAGGTAGAAGCGCAGCGTGCTCGCGTACTCGCCCCGCCGTCGCGGGTTCGCGAGCTGGCAGATCACGGCCCCGAACGGTGTCATGAAGCTCGAGTCGCGCGCGTAGACGCCGTAGGGCAGCTCGTCCTGTGGCTCGAGCACGTGCACGGCGACGCCGGCCTGGCGGTAGGCGTCGACCATCTCGGCGTGCTGGCGCAGCGCGAGCTCGCGGTCGAAGCGGTAGCCCTTGCGAAGGGTCGCCCGCACGAGCGCCGAGTACTGGGCGTTCTCCTCGCCGAGCCAGCGGAAGGCGTCGGGCGAGCCGACCAGCACGTCGCGCAGGACGCCGTACTCGCTCGTGATTCCCCAGTCCTCGAGCGTGGGGGTGTTGCCGTCCTCCTGCCGGGCTCGCAGTACGGTTTCTATGACGGCCACGTCGCCTCCAGCGGTCGCGGTGCAAGATACGGCACACATGATGACCGAGGCTGCGATCGACGTGTTCTGGGACGAGCGGGTGCTCGAGCACGACACGGGCTCGGGCCTCTTCGACACCGAGGAGCGAGCGCTGCTCGCCGTCCCCGAGCTCCACCCCGAGAACGTCGAGCGCATCCTCAACATGAAGTCCGTGCTCGAGCGTGGCCCGATCGCCTCGCGCCTGCGCTGGCACGCGGGGCGGCTGGCAGAGCTCGACGAGCTCGACGGTCGTGCACGAACCCGGCTACCTGCGCTCGATCGAGGAGGCCTGCCGGCGCGGCGGCGGCCGCTTCACGAAGACCACGCACGTCGTCTCCGGCTCGTGGCCCGCCCTGCTCGCCGCCGCAGGAACCTGTCTGGAGGCGGCGGACGCGGTGGTCGAGGGCCGCTCGCGGATCGCCTACGCGCTCGTGCGGCCACCCGGTCACCATGCGCAACCCGCCCAGGCGGACGGGTTCTGCTTCCTGGCCCACGAGACGCTCGTCGCCGAGCGGGCTCGAGCACGCGGGATCGACCGTGTCGCCGTCGTCGACTGGGACGTCCACCACGGCAACGGCACGCAGGAGTGCTTCTACCGCCGGGCCGATGTGCTCACGATCTCGCTGCACATGGCACACGGCTCCTGGGGCCCGTCACACCCCCAGCTCGGCAACGCCGAGGAGCTCGGGGAGGGCGACGGCGAGGGCTTCAACGTCAACGTCGAGCTCGGCATCGGCGCCGGCGACGCCACCTACGCCGACGCGATCTCGGAGATCGTCGTGCCGATCGTCCGGCAGTTCCGGCCGGGGCTCATCGTCGGCGCCTGCGGACAGGACGCGAGCGCCTTCGACCCGAACGGTCGCCAGAACGTCAGCATGGCCGGGTTCCGCCGCATCGGGCGCCTCGTCGGGGAGCTGGCCGAGGAGCTGTGCGAGGGACGGCTGGTGCTCGTCCAGGAGGGTGGCTACGGGCGCACGTACTCGGGCTACTGCCTCCATGCGACGCTCGAGGGCGTGCTCGGCTTGCCCGAGCCGCTGCTCCCCGACCTGCTCGCCTACGTGCCGGACGACGCGAGCCGCGGGCGCGACGGGATCGAGGCGACGCGGGCCGCGCTCTCGCCCTTCTGGTCGCTCTGAGCCACACCCAGGTCGGCCGCGAGGCTCGCGACGAGGAGCTCGCGCATGCGGTCGAGGCTCATGCCCCGTGCATCGAGGAGGACCTGCAGCGCCAACCCGTCGAAGAGAGCGACCGTCCGGTCGACGACCACGTCCTCCGGCAGCACCGGGTCGAAGTCGCCCGACTCGATCCCGGCCGCGATCGCGCGCCGGAACGGCTCGCGCCAGCTGTCGTACGCCTCGCCCATGGAGGGCCGCAGCTTCGGATCCCGCGCGTAGGCGGCCCAGAACTGCAGCCAGCGCGTCCAGCGCTCCCGGAACGTCGGCGGATGGAGCACGATCTCGACGAGCGCCAGAACCTGTGCCCATGCGCCTGTGCCGTTGTGCTCGGCCGAGAGCCAGCGCTCCAGCGAGCGCTCGGTCTCGAACGCGAACGTCTCCAGCAGCAGCCGCTCCCGGGTGCCGAAGTAGTGCTGGATCGTGCCGACCGAGACGCCCGCCTCCTCGGCGACGTCGGCGAGCCGAAGCGCGGTCAGGCCGCGGCGCGCGATGACCTGCGCTGCGGCGGCGAGGATCTGGGGGCGGCGCTCGGCCGCCATGGCCGGGCGCGGGCTCATGCATACCAGTCGGGCTTGCATTCCGTCGCGAGCGGGGCTAACAATACGCCCCTTGGCCCGTCAAAGCCGTATGACCGTATGAATTACGCCACAGACGCCGACGGCCACATCGTCCTCGACGACGTGACGAAGCAGTTCGGGGACGTGACTGCGGTCGACCACGTCAGCCTGACGATCGGCAAGGGCGAGTTCTTCTCGCTCCTGGGGCCCTCGGGCTGCGGCAAGACGACCACGCTGCGGATGATCGCGGGCTTCGAGGAGCCGACCGAGCGGGCGGATCCTGCTCGAGGGCGCGGACGTGACGTACGTCCCGGCCGCGAAGCGCCACGTCAACATGGTCTTCCAGGCGTACGCGCTCTTCCCGCACATGTCCGTTTGGGAGAACATCGCCTTCGGCCTCAAGATCAAGAAGGTCGACCGCGCGCAGGTGGACGAGCGCGTGGCGGAGGCGATGCGGACGGTCAGGCTCGAGGGGATGGAGAAGCGCAAGCCGACGCAGCTCTCGGGCGGTCAGCAGCAACGCGTCGCGCTCGCCCGGGCGCTCGTCAACCGGCCCGCCGCGCTGCTCCTCGACGAGCCGCTCGGCGCGCTCGACCTCAAGCTGCGCAAGGAGATGCAGCTCGAGCTCAAGCACCTCCAGGTGCAGACGCAGACGACGTTCGTCTACGTCACGCACGACCAGGAGGAGGCGCTCACGATGTCCGACCGCATCGCGGTCATGGACGGTGGGCTCGTCGAGCAGGTGGCGTCGCCGCGCGAGCTCTACGAGCGGCCGGCGACCCCGTTCGTGGCCGGTTTCATCGGCGTCTCGAACGTGCTCCACCTGCGGCCGACGCGCCACGAGAACGGCCTCGCGGTGCAGGAGCTCGGCGAGGGCGAGCGGCTGATCGCGCCGAGCCGGTCGGGCCGGCTCCGGCGAGCTCCTGATGACGGTGCGCCCGGAGAAGATCAAGTTCGCGGAGGTCGGCGATCCCGCCTCGCGGGTCGTCGGCGACCGTGGCCGACGTCGTCTACGTCGGCTCGATGACGCAGTACATCGTCGAGCTGACGACCGGGCGAGCAGCTCGTCGTGCACCGCCTGAACGACGAGGTACGGGGCCGGCCCATCGTGGTCGGGGACCAGCGTGACGCTGCACTGGGCGGCGGAGCACAGCTTCGTGATCGAGGAGGCGAGGGCGGAGGAGGCGCGGCCGCAGTGCTCCCTCCGAGGCAGCGAAGGACACAGGGGGTTGAGGCGGCTCCGTGAGCCGTCCGCGAGCAAAGAGGGGGTCTGGATGGACGTGAACAGCAAGATGAGTCGACGCGGCTTCGTTGCGCTCACGGGCGCGGCGAGCCTCAGCGCGCTGCTCGCGGCGTGCGGCGGCGGCGAGGACACCGCGGAGCCGGCGGCGCCGGCCGAGCCGTCCGAGCCCGCCGCGCCCGCCGAGCCCTCGGAGCCGGCGGCGCCGGCCGAGCCCGCCGAGCCGGCGGCCCCCGCCAGCCCGACCTTCGATCCGGCGAGCGAGCCGGACGGGCCGATCACCTTCTTCGAGTGGGCCGGCTACGACGACACGGCGCCGTGGATGTGGCAGACGTACACCGACAGCGAGTACAACGCCGGGAGCCCGCTGAAGTTCGAGTTCCTCGAGAACGACATCCAGGCGCTCGCGAAGGTCGCATCGGGCTATAGCCCGGACGTCATCCACCCGTGCATCGCCTACTGGCCCGACTTCCAGGCGGCCGGCCTGATCCAGCCGTTCGACACGGCGCTGCTGCCCGACCTCGAAGGAATCCCCGAAGACATCCGCGCGCGGCGGCGTCGAGGAGGAGACCGGCCTCATCTACCACGTCCCGTTCGACATCGGCTTCTCGGCGCTCGTCTACCGGGCGGACAAGATCCCGATCACGCCCGAGGAGGAGAGCTGGAGCATCCTCCTCGACCCAGCGTACGAGGGCAAGCTCGCGATCTACTCCGACCCGGTCACGATCATCAAGATCGGCGCGCTCATCAACGCCGGCGAGGGCGACTCGACCCGAACGCGCTCACGTCCGAGCAGATCCAGGCGTCCAAGGAGACGATGATCCAGGCCAAGCCGCAGATCCGGAACTTCTGGAGCGGCAACCAGGACAACATCGACGACTTCATCAACGGCAACGTCTGGGCGACCTACATGTGGCCCGACGGCTACTGCCAGGCCATCGACCACGAGAAGCTGGCGGGCGTGGACGTCCGCTACATGTGGCCCAAGGAGGGCCGCCTGGCCTGGGTATGCGGCTTCGTGCTCCACTCCGCACAGCGAGCGCCCCGGGACGCGCGACGCTCGCCGTGGCCGCCGCGAACACGCCGGCCGCGGCCGCCGCGCTGACCGACAACTTCCAGTACGGCGGGGCGCAGCAGGACGGCGTCGCAGGAGCTGATCGAGAACAAGGAGCTGATCTAGACCTTCAGCCTCGACGACCCGGCGGCGTTCGCGCCTCCGCGGACGTGGTTCGAGGAGTTCCTCCCGAACCGCCAGGAGTACGCGGAAGCCGGCGAAGCGGTGAAGGCCGCATAAGTCTCGCGTGGGCGGGGAGCCCGGCATCTGCGCTCGGCTCCCCGCAAGGCCGAGGAGGCGATAGGGAGTGGCAACGAGAGCGACCGCGGCGACGCCGACCGTGCCGGTGGAAGGCGGGCGCCGGAGCCGCCGCGTTCAGGACGCGCCTGGCGACCTACGGGCTCACGACCCCTGCGCTCGTACTCCTGATCGTCTTCTTCCTGCTCCCGATCTACTTCATCGTCCGCTTCAGCCTCGGCCTCGAGCGGTTCGCCGCGACCGAGGCTGCGGCCGAGATCACCGGCGAGCTGGCCGATTTCTCGACCCAGCTCTGGTCGGAGTTCCTGAGCCTCGGCGTCGACGTGCAGCTGCTCGGCAAGGACAACCTGAGTGCCCATGTACCGACCTGGGTGGTCGGCGTCGTGTTCGCCGCGCTCGTCGTCGGGGCCGTCGCCGGCAGGCGGCTCTCCGAGCGCTACGGCGGCTGGATCCAGATCGGCTCGCTGGTGCTGCTGCTCGTCCCGTTCCTGACCATCCCGGCGGGCAACAACCTGCTCCGCCTCGCCGAGCTCTCGTCCGAGGGCGACTTCCTGCGGCTCTTCTTCCGCTCGGTGACGCATGGCGACGACGTCGTCGATCTGGGCGGTGCTCATCGCCTTCCCGATCGCCTACTTCCTCGCCTTCGGGATCAAGAAGTCGAAGTACACCTGGCTCCTGATCGTCATCGCTCCGTTCCTGACGAGCTATCTGCTGCGGATCTTCGCCTGGAAGGTCATCCTCGGCGACCAGGGGCTGATCAACAGCGCGTTCTTCGAGCTCGGGCTGCGGGATCCCGGACAATCCCTTCTCGTTTCTCATCTACAGCCAGTTCACGGTCATTCTCGTGCTGCTCTACGCGTGGGTGCCGTTCATCGTCCTGCCGATCTTCATCGCGCTCGAGAACATGGACCGGCGCCTGCTCGAGGCGGCGACCGACCTCGGTGCCAGCCGGCTGCAGCGCGTTGCGCAAGGTGACGTTGCCCATCGCGGCGCCGGGGATCGTCGCCGCGTTCCTCTTCGTCTTCATCCCGTCGATCGGCGAGTACATCACGCCGTCGCTCGTCGGCGGCAACAACGGCTACATGTTCGGACAGGCGATCGCCAGCCAGTTCGTCGGCGGCGCGCTCGACTGGCAGACCGGATCGGTGCTCTCCATCTTCCTGCTGGGCGTGGTTCTCTTCCTCACGCTCTCGACGTCGAGGTTCCTGCGCCAGGGAGGAGGAGCAACGGCATGAGGCGCGGGACAACGGACGTCGCCATGTCCAGGAACGGCAAGCGTCTGCTCGCCGTGTTCTTCGGCCTGTTCATCGTCTTCCTCTACCTCCCCACGGTCCTCCTACTGCTGTTCTCCTTCAACAATTCGACCGTCATCGCCTTCCCGATCACGGACCTGACGACGGGCTTCTACGAGGCCGCGTGGCAGGACGACGAGATCAGGAAATCGCTGATCGCGAGCCTCCAGGTCGCGGCGGGGACAGCGGTGGTGGCAACGGCGCTGGGCGTCCTCGTCTCGTATGCCCTCGCTCGGCGGAGCATGCGCTTCAAGGCCGGGATATCGGCCATCATCCTCCTTCCCCTCGTCGTCCCGACCGTCGTGCTCGGCGTATCGCTGCTGGTGCTGTTCCGGCCGCAGGATCCGGTGATCGCCGTACCGCTCGGTCTCTGGGCGGTGCTGATCGGCCACGTGGTGATCGCCCTGCCCTTCTGCGTACTTCTCCTTCTGCCGCGCATCGCGCGTATCGACAAGCGGCTCGAGGAGGCGGCGTACGACCTCGGTGCCTCAGGGCCGACCACGTTCAGGCGCATCATCCTCCCGTTGATCACGCCGGCGTTGATCGCGTCGCTTCTCGTCGCCTTCGTGGTCTCGATCGACGAGGTCGTGATTGCCAGCTTCGTCGTCCAGGATCAGGCCACCTACCCCGTCTACCTCTACTCCGGCCTGCGTCTCGGCGGCCGCGTGAGCCTCCTGATGCCCGTAGCTACCGTGATGATCATCCTCAGCTTCGTCCTCGTGCTCGCCGCCGAGCTCATCCGCCGCTACGGCGAACGTCGCGTGGGGCTCGCGCAGTGAGACGGCTGGCTGCCATCCTCGCCTGCGCCTCCGTCGCAGCCGCCTGCGGCGGCGAGAACCCGGGCTCCTCGCCGGTCACGGACCCGGCGCCGCAGCCCGCGAAGATCGTCGAGGCGAGCGCCCCCGCCAACGCGCCGTCCCCCGAGCAGCTCGCGTATCGCGAGCAGCTCGTGCAGGACATCAAGGACGGCACCTACGTGCCGTGCACCTGCACGGCCGCCATACGCGCGCAGGATCGGATCGATTCCGGGAAGGTCGAGGCGCCGCCGCGCGATCAGGTTCCGTAGGCGCCGAGCTCGTCCGGCCCTCCGTAGGGGCCGGATCTCATCCGGCCCGCCAGGAGCAACCGCTCGGGCGTGAGCGCGTCGTCCCACGTTTCGCCGGCGATCCCCTCCGCGACCGCGATCCCGGCCGCGGGCGCGAGCGCGACGCCGAGCAGGCCGTGACCGCAGGCGACGACGAGGCCGCTGGACCCCGGGCAGCGGGCCGTGCAGGGGCAGCCCGTCGGCGGTCATCGCGTAGCGGAGCACGCGGCGCTCGATCGGCTGCCGGCCGAGCAGCGCACCCCTGCCCGGCACCAGACGCTCTGGCTCGGCGACCACGGTACGCCCGGCCTCGTCGGTCGCGGCCCAGGCGTCGTCGCCGAGCAGCGGGCGGTCGAGCGCGACCTTGCCGGGCGGGTAGACGGCGCAGACGCCCTCCACGTCGGTCAGCGGCACGTGCACGGGGAGATCGCGGCACACGCGCCACGTCTCGGCCCCGGCCGCCACCACCGTCGTCCCGGCTCGCAGCTCGCCGGCGTCCGTGCGCACGCCCCGGACGCCGCCGCTCTGGACGACGAGGCCCTTCACGTCGCATCCGGTTTCCACCCGTGCGCGGTGGGAGCGCGCCTCCTCGGCGAGCGCGAGCGCGGCGCCGGGCACGTCGATCCTCCTGACGAGCGCGCTTCGACCCGCCGTCGTGCACTCGAGCGGCGTACGGTCGAGGAAGAACGCCCTGCCCGTGAAGTGGTGGAGCCCGAGGTAGGCGTCCTCGCCCGCCTTCGCCATCGGGCCCGAGCCCGGGCGGCGCCGGCTGGCCCAGCAGGGCGAGATCGAGGCTCGATGCCGCGCCGGCGATCCGTCCACGCTCGACGAGCATGACGCCGAGACCCCGCTTCGCACAGGCGGAGGCGATCGCGCAGCCGACGACGCCGCCGCCCACGACGAGGACGTCGCTCGTCATGGGCCCCGCGCCGGCCGCGCGAGCGCGTACACGGGCTCGCCCCCGTTCAGGGCGCGAGCGAGATCACGCGCCGGCAGCGAATAGCAGAGCGTGAACGCCTCGTCCGAGTACCACGCAGCGTGGGGATTGAGGATCGTGCGCGGAAACGCCAGCGCGGGCTCCTCGCGCCGGGGCGGCTCGTTCGGCAGCACGTCGAGCGCGGCGCCTCCGAGGTGGCCGGACTCGAGCGCGGCCCCGAGGGCTTCGTGGTCGACGAGGTCACCGCGCGCGCAGTTGACGAGGAAGGCGCCGGCCTTCATGCGTCCGATCGCGGCCGCGTCCACGATGCTCCGCGTCGTGCCGTCGAGCGGAGCGTGGAGCGTCACGACGTCGGCGCGGGCGAGCAGATCGCCGAGCACGACCGGCTCGACGCCCTCGGCCCGGATGTCCTCGTCGGCCACGAGCGTGTCGCAGACGACCACGTCCATCCCGAGCGCGCGCGCTCGCCACGCGACGGCGCGGCCGATGCGCCCGAAGCCGACCACGCCGAGGCAGGCACCGGCGACCCGCCGCGGAGGGCGGTGGAAGACGTCCCAGCTTCCGGCCCGGACGTCGCGATCGAGCTCGGTCACGCCGCGCAGCAGACCGATCACCATGGCGATGGCGTGCTCGGCCACCTCCTCGGTGCAGTAGCCGGCGATGTTCGAGCACCAGACGCCGGCATCCGCGAGCGCCTGCACGTCGAGGTGGTCGAAGCCCGTTGCGTTGGTCGCCACCGCCTCGAGCCGCGGCAGCCGCGCCAGCTCCGGCCGGCCGACCGGCACATCCGGAGAGACGAGCAGGCCGACGACGTCGTCTCCCTCGGGACGCTCGGCCGCCTCGACCGCGACGTTCGCGTCCCGGAGCTCTTCCTCCGCCCACGCGAGCTCCCAGGTCGGGTCGATGACGAGGACGCGCCCGCGGCTCACGAACGGCAACGCACCGTGCTCGCGATCGCAGTGGCCGAGCGCGCTCGGCCTCTACACCGCACGGAGGTGTTCTCCCTTGCGACCACCCGCCCCCACGGGCGAGGGCTTCGAGAGGAACTCGCCGTAGTCGAGGCTCCGGTAGCCCGTCTGGCAGGGGGAGCCGTCGGAGAGCCGGAGCCGCCGCTCGTCGAGCGCCATGATCGCCGACACGACGGTTGCCCCCTGATCGTGGGAAGCATGACGCGCATCCGGGTGGCAGCAGATGGCGGACGGGTAGCCGGCGTGGTCGGCGAGCGCCCCCTCGAACGTGTCCACGGTGAGCAACCCGTCTTCGCCCTCGAGCAGCGACCGCAGCCGCGCGAGGCGAAACGGGCTGTCCGGGATCGCCCAGAGCGACACGTCCTTGCCGCGGAAGCGGTCGCTGAGGAAGTGGTTCGTGTGGAGCAGGAGGCCTGCTTCCGGGTGCAGCAGGTAGAGCTGCGAGAAGTCGCCGGGTGCCGCCTCGACGTAGGCGGCGATGCCGTCGTCGTGGGCGAGCAGGTAGCCGGCGGACGACGAGCGTGGCGCGCGTTGGAGCGCCGCCAGCGCGTCGGAGATCGTCTCGGCGTCCAGGATCGCGCGCAGCAGGACGTGGTACGGCACCCCCGGCTCCCCCCGGTCCGCGTCGGTCACGAGGGCGTTGGTGGCGAGACCGATGCCGGAGGACGACATGCCTGTCTTCGCGAGCAAGCCGGCCTCGACGACGGTGACGAAGTCGGGCCCGTCGTCCTGGCGGGCCTCGAGCACGACGACCGTGTCGAACGAGTGCAGAAGCCAGTCCCAGTTCTGCCCCACGAGCGTCCCCTCCGCGCTCGCGCCTGGCAGCGCCGCGAAGGACGAGCACTCGCCCAGCCCTGCGGCGGCCGCCTGGCGCGCACGTGCCGCGAACATCACTTCCGTGCGGACGTTGATCGCGAGGACGTCCTCGAGCGGCACGCCTGCTCCTTCGCCGATCCCCCGCAGCTCCTCGGCGTACTTCGCACCGTAGGCCTCGATCGGCGCCTCGAACCGGCGCGCCTCGGCGGTCACCCGATCCCAGTCCCAGCCCGCGAGGCTGGCGAACACCTCACGGTAGGCATCGATCGAGAGACGGACGCGGTCGCGCGCCTGCTCGCCGTACTGGCGACCGCGCTCGCGGGGCGCCCCCTCCACCGAGACGTGAGGGTAATCCGCCATCGCTGCGAATTCTAGATGGTTGATTCCACGAGATCCGCCTCCGCCGGGGCGTCAGCTCCTCTCTGGCCCGGACGCGCCAGATGTCGCAACCGGCCGCGCGTGGATCGTGGAATCAACCATCTAGGCCGCGCCCGAGCCGCTCGCGCTGTGCCCGGCCAGCTCCGGGATCGCGTCGGCAAGCTCCGCGCCGACGCGCTTCATGATCTCCAGCGGGCCCACGGTGATACGCACCGAGCCGGGGCGGCCGAACTCGCTGCCCGGCCGGATGAGCAGGCCCCGCCGGAGAAGGCGCTCGGCGAGGGCGCGATCGTCCACGCCGGCGTCGGCCAGGACGAAGTTCGCCTGGGACGCGTAGGGCCGTGCGCCCGCCTCGGAGAGCAGCCGCGTGAGCAGCGCGCGGGCCTCCGCCGCCTGTCGGCGCCGCTCGTCGACGAGACCGGGCACGGCGAGCGAGGCTCGCCCGGCCGCGAGGGCTGCGCGGTTGACGTTGAACGGCTCCTGGACGACGTGGAGGAAGTCGGCCAGCTCCTCGGAGGCGACCGCGTACCCGAGTCGAAGCCCCGCGAGGCCGAAGATCTTGGAGAACGTCCGCAGGATGAGGACCGGCCGGCCGGCGTCGACGTCGTCCTCCCGGCGGATCCGCAGCGCCGGGTCGACGTACTCTCCGTACGCCTCGTCCACGACGGCGACGCAGCCGGATGGCAGCGCGTCGAGGAACTCCCTCCACTCGGCCGCGGAGACGACGGCGCCGGTCGGGTTGTTCGGGTCGCAGACGACGACCAGGCGGGCGCCCGTGCGGCGGGCCGCGGCCGCGAGCGCCTCGAGGTCGATCACGAGGTCCGGGCGCAGCGGCACGCGCTCGACGTCGGCACCGGCCGCGGCGAAGACCTGCGCGTACAGGCCGTAGGTCGGGCTCGGCACGACCGCCGAGCTTCCCTCCGTGACGAAAGCCGCCGCCACGGTTGCGACGAGCGACTGGATCCCGTGACCCGGGACGATCTGAGCCGGACGAGTCCCGAGCCACGCGGCGACGGCCTCTCGGAAGTCGGCGTATGCCTGCTCCGGGTACATCCAGGCGTGCTCGAGCTCGGCCGTCGCCGCCTCGAGGACTCCGGGCGCCGGCCCGAAGAGCCCCTCGTTCCAGTTCAGCTTGACGATCTCCGAGAGCCCGTAGCGCTGCTTCAGCTCGCTGACGCTCTCGCCCGGGTCGTACGGATCGACTCCGAGGAGCGACGGCTTGACGAGGCTCGACCAGTCGGTCATCGGTGCGGGCGGGCCGGACAGGTCCGGCCCCTACACCAACCCTGAGCGACGAACCCTGTGTGCTCGTAGGGGCCGGATCTCATCCGGCCCGGTCCTGCGTCCGGCTCACGGCGTCGGCGGGATCCATTCGAGGTGGGCGGGCAGCACGAGCATGGCGGGCTCCCCGAGCGCGAGCGCCCAGGCGAGGTCGCCGGCGAGCGCGTCGGGTGAGGTGCGCCGGGCCGCTACGCCGAACGCCTGGCCGACGGCGAGGAAGTCCGGCTGGACGAGATCGACCGAGTTCGTTTCGCCGTAGGAGTCGCGCTGGTACTCGCGCAGGATGCCGTAGCCCCCGTCGTCGACGACGAGGAGCGTGGCGGCGATTCCGTGCTGGCGGGCAGACGCGAGCTCGGTCAGGCCGTAGTGAATGCCGCCGTCGCCCGCGACGGCGAGAACCGGCGTCCGGGGAACGGCCAGCTTCGCCCCGAGCGCGGCCGGCCACGCGTAGCCGAGCGTGCCCGAGCCGAGCGGGTAGAGGAATCGGCGCGGGCTGAGCGCCGGGAAGTGCGGGCCGGCGCAGTAGGCGAGGATGGTCATGTCCCAGGCGTGCACGGCTTCGCGCGGAAGCGCCTCGCGAATCGTCGCGAGCAGCCGCAGCTCGAGCAGGTCGCCGCGCTCGGCGAGCCCGTGCGCGATGCGCTCGCGAACCGCCGCGGCCCGTGCGGCGCCGGCGTCGGGCGGCCTGGCGGGCACGCGCTCGAGGAGCGCAGACCAGCGCCGCCTTCGCGTCGGCGACGACACCCAGGGCGGGGAACGTGGCGCCGATGCGCTTCGGGGCCGCGTCGATCTGGACCAGCGTCCCCCGGGGGCGGAAGGCGTACTGGCGCGTCGTGTCGGCGCCGAGCTCCGTGCCGACGCAGAGGACGACGTCCGCCTCCTCCAGGAGCGCCGCGAACGCGCCCTCGTCACACCCGGAGCCCGCCGCGAGCGGGTGGTCCTCGGGAAGCGCGCCCTTGCCCATGTAGGTGGTCGCGACCGGGGCGTCGAGCCGCTCGGCCAGGGCCCGCAGCTCGTCCCACGCCGCCGAGCGCAGCACGCCGCCGCCGGCCCAGATCACGGGGTTCTCGGCTTCGCCGAGAACCCTACAGACCTCTTCGAGAGTAGTCTCGTCGGGCGGCATCGGCGGCGGCTCCCGATCAAGGTTCGTGACGGGCGATGCGCCAGCATCGCCCGTCAGATAGTCGACCGGGATCTCGAGGTAGACCGGGCCGCTGGGCGGCATCAGCGAGACGCGCCAGGCCTCTGCGAGGAGCTCGGGGATCTCTCCCGGCGAGCCGGCTCGCCGCGCCCACTTGACGATCGGGGCGAACGACGCGAGCTGGTCGGGCAGCTCGTGGAGATACCCGCGACCCTGGCCGACCAGGTCCCCCGGGATCTGCGAGGAGATCGCCACGACGGGCACGTGCGAGCTCGCTGCCTCCATGAGCGCTGCCAGCGAGATCAGGGCGCCCGGGCCGGTGGAGAGCAGTAGCGGGGCGGGCTTGCCGGACACGCGCGCGTAGCCGTCGGCGGCGAAGCCGGCGTTCAGCTCGGAGCGAAACGCGAGCCCGCGGACGCCGCTGCTCGTCCGCAGCGCCTCCCAGATCGCGAGCGCGTGAATGCCGGGGAGGCCGAAGGCGACCTCGGCGCCCAGTGCCTCGAGCGCTTCGACGACGAGGTGCCCACCGATCCGAGTCGTCGTTGTCGACATGGTGTGGTGTAGGGGGCCGGATCGCATCCGGCCCGCCCTTACGGAGCCTGCGTCTGCTCCGGCTCCCAGTACAGGTCGTTCGCGTACGCGTCCACGAGCATGTCCTCGATCTCGCCGACCGGCGTCGCCTGCAGCTTCGCGTGGTCCTTCCAGATCTGGGCCGGGCGGGCGAGCCCGTCGGGGCCCTTCCAGCTCTCCGGATTCCAGAGCTCCGAGCGGATGAGCGCCTTCGCGCAGTGGAGAAACGCCTCGTCGACCTCGAGCCCGACCGCCAGCCGTGGCGGGCGGTTCTCCTGGATCACATGACGCTCGAGGATTGCCGGGTCGCGCGTGAGGTAGGCGCGGCCGTTGACCCGCAGCGTCTCTTCGAGGCCGGGAATCAGGAACAGGAGCCCCGCGCGCCCGGTGGCGACGATGTTGCGCAGCGAGTCCACGAGCTTGTTGCCCTTCGCGTCGGCGAACACGAGCCGCCGCTCGTCGAGCGTCTCGACGAATCCGGGCGGCCCACCGCGCGGCGAGACGTCACAGCGTCCCTCGGCATCGCACGTGGACAGGAGCACGAACGGCGAGCGGGCGATGAAGTCTCGGCAGTGCCCGTCGAGGTGGTCGATGATCTTGTCCCGCGCGACGCCGGCGGGAAAGCCGTAGAGCTCCCGTACCTCCTCGACGCTCGAGACCGTGTGCTCGAAGGGCGCGTTCACGTCCACGCTCACGCAGTCATCATGGCAGGAAACGCCCGAGCGCGAACCGCTCGTACGCCGCGGCGTCCTCGTTCGTCGCCAGATCGGCCAGCAGCTCGCCCAGGAGCGGCCCGAACTTGAACCCGTGGCCGGAGCACGCAGAGCCGACGACGAGCCGGTCCCGGCGGTCGAGCACGAAGTCATGATCCGGCGTCATCGTGTAGATGCACGTCTCCGAGCGCAGCGGCGCCGGGTCGAAGCCCGGCAGCCTCCGCGTGATCAGCTCGGAGACCCACCCCTCCTCTTCGGGATCGACGGCGAACGGCGCCTCGCGCGCGTCCACATCGCGCCCCGGTGCTCCGTCGCCCGCCTTGACGACCCCCGTGCCGTCGACGGCCGGTACCCAGTACCCGCCCGTGGCCAGCCTGTCGCTGCTCAGGTCGGCCTCGACGAAGCCGGGAAGCTGCGCCGGCTGCGGGTCAGCGGAGCCGTAGTAGCTGACCTGGGCGAAGGACGCCTGCAGCGGCAGGGCGAGGCCGGCGGTCTCGAGCAACCGCGCCGCGTAGGGCCCGGCAGTGACGACGCAGACGGCGGCTCGTAGCGTCCCCGAGGCTGTCTCGACCTCGACGCCGTCCGAGCCCGGGCGCAGGCGAAGCGCCTCCGCACCCTGGCGGAGGTCGACACCATGCTGTGTCGCCACGCGGACTTGCGCCGCGACGGTTCGCTCGGCGAGACAGACGCCGCCGTCGTCCTGCCAGAGCAGGCGCTCGAGCCCGTCGAACGACATCGCGGGGAATCGCTCGCGGGCCTCGTCCGCCGAGAGCCAGCGCTGGCGCCGACCCAGGCCGCAGGCGGCGAGTGTCTCGCCGCACGCCTCCGCCCAGCCGCGGGCGTAGAGGCCGCCGGTCGTCACGAGCAGCTCCTCGCCCGCCGCCTCCTCGAGCCGACGCCAGCAGTCGAGTGCGCGCTGCGCCAGGCGGACGTACTCCGGCTGCGGATACGCGAGCCGAAACAGCCGGCTCGGCCCGTGTGAGGAGCCGCGCGCGTGCCCGATCTCGAACTGCTCGAGGAGAACGCACGACCTGCCGCGCTCGCCGAGCGCGCGGGCAGCGGCGCTCCCCACCACGCCCGCGCCGATGACGACCGCGTCCACCCGCTCCACGGCAGCGATCGTATCGACGTGGGCTCACCCGGTTGGGGTCAAGTCTTGCATACGCACATAAGCACCCCTGCTCCGCGCGCTTCTTATGTTCTAATGCAAGACTTGACCCCAGGCTTAGGCGGCTGCCCGTTGCGACCGGGGCGCCTCGAGCCGGTAGTGCATCCAGAGGTGCGGCTCGGCGTAGCTGCCGCGATCGCGTTGCAGGTCGATCTCGACCGGAACGAGCGCGCCTGGGACGACGTGGGGGCCGCTCTGCCGGAAGGCGCTGCCGGTCCAGCGCTCCCAGTCCGCCACGGTGCCCGTCACGGTCGTCCAGCGCATGGCCATGCACACCGGTGTCGCTCCGAGCCGATGATGCGCGCGAAGCCACGGGTCGGCCGGCAGGCCGTCCTCACGAGTCCAGCGCACGTACCACTCGAGATCGACGAGCGGGTAGCGGTGCTTCGCGCTCGGGCGGATCGGAGCGAAGAGGTCGGAGACGCCGCCCACGGAAGCGAGCGCAGCCATCACCTCGAGCACCGCTCGCGAGAGTGGGAGACCCTCGCTGACCGGGTGGACGACGACCTGCAGCGCGCCGAGCGCTGTGGGCCGGCCGCCTCGCCGCCGCCAGGCACGGGCCCGCTGCACCATGGACTCGGCGCTGGCCGGAAGCCCGTTCGTCACGCCGCTCCACGCGAGGGGCACGGCGTTGCCGTGCGCCAGAAGGGCGCCGGTGGTCTCGTCGCACAACGCGAACTGGTACTCCGGAAACTCGTCGTACACGGCCGGCCACAGCCTCGCGAGCTCGGCGTGGAGCAGGAACTCCGGATACGCGGCGGCATCGGCCTGCTCGAGCGCCGGACGGAGATCCGGGCGCTCGGCGATGGTCACCAGTCTCATGCTCTCCTCGATTCCTCGATTCGTTCGGCGTCACGTGTCGCCTGCGCCTCATTCGCAGAGGCCGCACATGCGGTTCGCTTCAGTCCGAGCCGTGAGCCGGACCGCCGGTAGACGGCTCCCTGCTCGTGTAGGCTGAAGTCGATGACGCGCTTCTGGCATCCGGTCGCCGACATGTACGCCGTATCCCGGAGCGGCGAGCTCGTGATCGACCGAGCCGAGGGCATCTGGCTCTGGGACGAGCAGGGCCGGCGCTACCTGGACGCCACTGCGAGCCTCTGGTACTGCAACGTGGGTTGGGGCCGTCAGGAGATCGCGGACGCGGCGCACGCCCAGCTCACGAAGGTCGCAGCGTACTCCGCCTACGGCGACGTCGCGACGAGGCCGACCCTCGATCTCGCGGAGCGGATCTCGTCGATCGCGCCGATGGAGGAGGCGGTCGTCTTCTTCACGAGCGGCGGCGCCGAGTCGGTCGAGAGCGCCGCGAAGCTCGCCCGCCGCTACTGGAGCCTGGTCGGTGAGCCGGACCGCACGGTCGTCATCTCGCGCGAGCGCGCCTACCACGGCATGGCCGCCTACGGTACGAGCATCGTCGGCATGGACGCCTTCCAGGCGGGGCTCGGGAAGCTCGTCGGAGACACCGTGCGCGTCCCCTGGAACTCGGCCGACGCCCTGCGCGAGGCCATCGAGCAGACGGGGCCCGAGCGCGTCGCAGCGTTCTTCTGCGAGCCGATCATCGGCGCCGGCGGCGTCCTCATCCCGCCGGACGGGTATCTGGAGGCG
This sequence comes from uncultured Thermoleophilia bacterium, assembly GCA_963838105.1. Lineage (GTDB taxonomy): Bacteria > Actinomycetota > Thermoleophilia > Gaiellales > Gaiellaceae > CAWJNF01. Next base: position 83,401 of record CAWIQC010000015.1, read on the forward strand.
GCGAGACAGGTCTGTCGCGAGGCGGGGGTGCTGTTCGTCGCGGACGAGGTCATCTGCGGCTACGGCAGGGTCGGGGACTGGTTCGCCAGCCGGCGCTTCGGTCTCGACCCGGATCTCGTCACCTTCGCCAAGGGCATCACGTCCGGCTACGTGCCGCTCGGCGGCGTGATCGTCGGGCAGCGCGTCTCGGAGCCGTTCTGGCAGCGGCCCGACACGGGCCTCTGGCGCCACGGCTACACGTATTCGGGTCACGCGACTGCGACCGCGGCGGCTCACCCGAACCTCGACATCCTGGAGCGGGAAGGGTTGCTGGCACGGGCGCTCGAGCTCGAGCACGAGCTGCCGGAAGCGCTCGCTCCGCTGGCCGACCACGAGCTCGTGAGCGAGGTGCGCGCGGGCCTCGGCGTCGTGGCCGGCGTGCAGATCGACCCCGCCATCGTGGCCGAGGACCCGACGGTCGCCGATCGCGTCGGGATGGCCGCGCGCGAGGCCGGCCTCATGGTGAGGCCGCTCGCCGGCGGCACGCTGGGGATGTCGCCGCCGCTCATCATCACGCGGTCCGAGCTCGACGAGATCACGACGGGCCTGCAGGTGGCGCTCGACACGGTCGCCGCCGGGCGGCCCGCCGCAGCGGCCGCGCGCTAGCGACAGTAGCGTTCGCCGTCGATGGCGGGCGCGCGCATCGGCATCGACATCGGCGGCACGTTCACGGACGCCGTGTGCGTGGAACCGCGCGCCGGCTGTCGATCGCGAAGGTCAGGACCGAGCCCGACGACCTGGCGTCCGGCTTCGTCGCCGCGGTCGACGCGCTCGGAGTCGACGCCGCAGGCGATCGGCTACCTCGTGCACGGCTCGACGGTCGCCGCGAACGCGCTCGTCCAGGGCCGTACCGCGCGCATCGGCCTGCTCACGACGGCCGGCTTCGGCGACGTCATCGAGATCGGGACGCAGCAGCGCCCGGCCCTCTACGACCTGCGGTGCTCGAAACCCGACCCGCTGGTGCCGCGGGAGCTGCGACGCGAGGCGCGCGGCCGGATCGGCGCCGAAGGTCAGGTGCTCGAGCCTCTCGACCCGGGCGACGTCGAAGCTGCCGCGCGCGCCTTCGCCGGCGCCGGCGTCGAGGCGGTCGCGGTCTGCTTTCTCTTCTCGTTCGCGAACCCGGAGCACGAGCGGGAGGCGGGGCGCATCCTCGAGGCGTTGCTTCCCGGCGTGCCGGTTTCCCTGTCGTGCGAGGTCGCCGCAGAGCGCCGGGAGTACCCGCGCGCCGCGACGACCGCGCTCAACGCCGCGCTCCTGCCCGTCGTGGGCTCCTACGTCGAGGAGCTCGACGCACGTCTCCGGTCGCTTGGCGCCGGCGTGCCGCTGCATCTGATGCGCTCGAACGGCGGGCTCGCGACGGCCGAGCGTCGCACGCCGGCTGCCGGTCGCGCTGATCGCGTCCGGCCCGGCGGCCGGAGTGATCGCCGCCGCCCGTCTCGGCGCCGCGGCCGGAATGCCCGACCTGCTGACCTTCGACATGGGCGGCACCACGGCGGACGTCTGCCTCGTGGCGAACGGCGAGCCCGAGCGGCGCTTTCGCGGCGAGGTGCAGGGCCACCCGGTCACCCTCCCGCAGATCGACGTCCTGTCGGTCGGGGCCGGGGGCGGCTCGATCGCGCGCGTGGATGCGTTCGGCTCCCTTCGCGTCGGGCCGGAGAGCGCGGGCGCCGATCCCGGTCCGGCGGCCTACGGACGCGGCGGCGAGCACGCCACGGTGTCGGACGCCCACCTCGTCCTCGGCACGCTCGATCCCGACCGCTTCCTGGGCGGCCGGATGGCGCTCGACGCCGGCGCCGCCCGCCGCGCCGTGGAGCGGGCAGTCGCGAAGCCGCTTCGGCTGTCGCTCGGCCGAGGCCGGTGACGCGGTGCTCCGAATCGCCGACGCGACGATGGCCCGGGCACTACACGTCATCTCCGTGGGGCGCGGTCACGATCCGCGCGGCGCCGCGCTCGTGGCGTTCGGCGGAGCCGGCCCGATGCACGGCTGCACGCTTGCCGAGGAGCTCGGCATCCGCCGTGTGCTCGTTCCCGCGCATCCCGGTGTGACGTCGGCACTGGGCCTGCTGCTCGCCGACGTCGTCCACGACCTCGCGCAGACGTGGCTCCAGCCGGTCTCGCGCGCGCGGGCGTCGGACCTGCGCTCGCGCCTCCGCGCGCTGGAGCGGCAGGGGCGCGAGCTGCTCGCCGCGTCCGGCCATGCGAACGGAGGCGGGCGCATCGAGCTCGCGCTCGACCTGCGCTACCGCGGGCAGGCCTACGAGCTGACGGTGCCCCTGCGCGGGAGCGGCGCCGAGGCGCTTCGAGGCGCCGAGCGCGCCTTCCATGCCGCGCACGAGCGGGCCTACGGACACGCCCGCCCGGTCGAGGAGACGGAGATCGTGACGCTGCGGGCGCGCGCCGTCGCGAGGGCGAGGCCACCGGCGTGGGACGGAGCGGGTGGACGCGGCCGCGCGCGACGGCGAGGCGAGCGCGACGTATGGCGCGGCCGGGCGGCGGGAGCGCTACGGGCTCTACGAGCGAGGCGACCTCGGCGCAGGGGCGCGTGTCACAGGCCCCGCGATCGTGGAGCAGGACGACTCGACCATCGTCGTGTCGCCGGGTTGGCGGCTCTCGACCGGGCCCGCCGGCACGGCCCTGCTCGAACGAGGCGGCCGGTGAGCCTCGATCCCGTCACGCAGGAGGTGCTCTCGCACGCCTTCGCCGGCATCGCCGAGGAGATGGCGGTCGTCGAGTACCGATCGTCCTTCTCGCCGATCATCCGCGAGATGCTCGACTTCTCGTGCGGTCTCTTCGACGCCGAGGGGCGCATGATCGCGCACTCCGAGATGATCCCGGCGCAGCTCGGGCTGATGCAGTTCGCGCTGGCGTCCGCGCTCGGACGCCACGGACGCCTCGCGCCCGGCGACGTCGTGCTCATCAACCACCCGTACCACGGCGGAACGCACACGCCCGACCTGCAGCTGTTCGCGCCTGCCTACGACGGGCGGTCGCTCGTCGGGTACACGGGCTCGATCGCCCACCACATCGACGTCGGCGGCCGCTTCCCCGGCACCGAGAGCGCGCAGTGCACGGAGCTCTACCAGGAGGGGTTGCTGTTCCCACCCGTGAAGCTCGTGGAGGCCGGCCGGCCGAACGCCGCCCTCCACGACCTCATCGCGGCCAACGTCCGCGATCCGGACGCGACGCTCGGGGATCTCGCTGCCCAGATCGCCGCGTGCCGCCGCGGCTCGGAGCGGATCGCGGAGCTCTGCTCCCGCCACGGGCGGGCGACCGTCGTCCGGGGGATGGCCGAGTTGCTCGAGCGAACCTCCGAGCGAGCTCTGGCGGAGTTCCGCTCGTGGCCCAGGCGCGCCGCGAGCGCCGAGGGCCATCTCGACGACGACGGGCTCAACCTCGGCGACCCGGTGCGGATCCGAGCGACGGTGCGCGTGCGTCAGGGGAAGCTCCACGTCGACCTGACCGGGTCCGACGGCCAGGTCGAGGGCGGCGTCAACGTGCCGTGGGCGTCGACGCACGCGGGCGCCTACTTCGCCGTCCGCTGCTTCGCGGGGACGGAGATTCCCCAGAACGACGGGCTTACCAGGAACGTCGTCGTGACCGCGCCCGAGGGAACCATCGTGCGCCCGCGCTTTCCCGCCGCGGTCTCGGCGCGACACCTCACGGTCCAGCGGCTCGCGGAGGTCGTGTGCACTGCGCTCGGCCAGCTCCTGCCCGACCGGGCCGTGGCCGCGAGCCACGTCTCGTTCCCGGCCTTCGTGTTCCAGGCGATCGACCCGCGCTCGGGCCGGCTGACGCTGCTCGCCGACATCCTCGGCGGCGGCGGCGGCGCCTCCCGGAGCGCCCCGGGAATGCCCGCGGTGGACAGCTACACGTCGAACTGCGCGCTGCTCCCGGCGGAGATCGCGGAGACGGAGTATCCGTGGGTGATCGAGCGGACCGAGCTCGTGGAAGGCTCTGGAGGCGGCGGGGCGCAGGCGGGCGGTGCGGGCATGCGACGGGATTACCGGCTGCTCGCGGACGCCGCCGAGGGCATGTACTACATCGAGCAGACGCGGGCCGCGTTCGCGGCGGCGGGCCTCGCGGGTGGGGAGGCGGGCGGGACCGCGAAGGTGCTGCTCCGCCGGGCCGCCGCGGGCGACTGGGAGGAGCTGCCCGGCAAGGGCTTTCTCAAGCTCAGTCGCGGCGACGTGATCTCGTTCATCGGCGCCGGCGGCGGCGGGTACGGCGCAAAGGACGGCTAGCTCGCGTTCGGTCAGGCGTCCGGCGGGACGAGCGACCGGCGGGAAGTCCTCGGGCCTGAGCTCGATCGGGTCGCCGTGGGGCGTGCGGTCGGCGGCATGGTCCCAGGCGTCGCGATAGCGCGCGAGCGTCTCCGTGTCCGTCAGGCCCTTCTCCTCGGCTACGCGTTCGAGCGCCGCGAGCCAGTGGCGGTAGTAGGTCTCGCCTGTGTCGGGGTCGCCCGCGGCCTGCGCGCGCCTGATCTCCTCGCCGAGCGCCGCCGCCCATTCGCCCCACGTAAACAGTCCCCGCTCCTCGAGTGCGAGCGTCAGCGCGAACGCCTGGGCCTCCCACGGCTCGCGGAACACCGGGCCCTCCGCGTCGCGTGGGATGCTCGGCACGGCCCGGACTGCCGCGTCGCGCGCCTCGGGATCGACGGTCACGTCAGGCCGGCTCCAGGTACGGCTCGAAGGCCTCGACGGAGACCTTCAAGGCTGGATCGGCGTCCTCACCCCACAGCTCCCGGCCCTCGAAGGAGACCGTGTAGAGCCATGCCGGTTCGTCGCGTCCGAGCGCCAGGGCGTCGGGAAACGCGTGGCACCCCTGGACGCGCTCGACAGTGCCGAGGCGACCGCGGACGTAGCGCGGCAGCCGTGTGTGCGTCCTGGGATGGATGTTCCTCGCGCGCACGGCGTCACCCGGCGCGAAACGAGCCGGCGCCGTCGCCGGGCGAGCGAACGAGCCGCGCGTCATGACACGGGCGACGCCGGCCGTCGTGAAGCGGCCACCGGGCAGCGGCTGAGCCGGACGCAACGAGCGGCCCGCGGCGAGCTCGTCCCGATCGACCAGGCCACGCTCGGCGAGCATCGCCTCCAGCGCCAGCTGCCAGCGCTCGTAGTAGGAGCTCGAGAGGTAGACCCGAGGCGGCAGGGTTTCGCGGGCGAAGCGCGCCATGTCGATGGTCCACGCACCTGCCGCCCCCAGGGCGCGGTTCATCGCCATCACGCGACCCTCCCACTCCTCGTGGAAGACCGGCTCGTTCGGCTCCGGCTCGACCTTCCCGAAGCCGTCCATCCCGCCCATGTCGTGGACGCCGTCCATCAGGCCGCGTCGTCCGGGCGCCTGGGCGAGCCCGGTGCCGATCATCGAGTCACGCGTGACGAGCTCTGCCAGCCGTTCCTCGCTCCAGCCCTCGGTGCCCGCAGGCTGCATCGGGAGCACGAGGAAGCGCGTCTCGGCGGTGGAGTCCCAGACGCGGATCTCCGTATCCGCGGGAAGCTCGACGCCGAACTCGGCGAGCACTCCGCGCGGGTCCTTCACCGCGCGCGAGCGATACGGCGCCGACTTGTACCAGACCGGCGGCAGGCCGAGCACGTCCCATGGGTAGCAGGAGCAGAGCGTGCACACGACCATGTTGTGAAGCTCGGGCGTGTTCTCGACGGCGAGCAGGTGGTCGCCTACGCGGCTCACGGGCTGGAGCGTGCCGACCGCCTCGGTGGCGTCCGCGAGCAGCGCCTGCTTGAAGTCCGGATCGCGCCAGGCCCTCGCCACCACGCGCTGGCCGACGTGCGGGCCGATCTTCGTCTCGTAGGCCTCGACGATCAGATCCAGCGCGGCGGGATCGACGTAGCCCTTCTCGGTCAGGATCGTCTCGAGCGCGCGCACGCGCAGCTGCAGCTCGGAGAGCTCGGAGCCGTGGTCGTGGCCTCCGTGGCCGTGATCCTCGTCGTGCTCGGCGATGGCGTGAATGTAGCCGAGAGGCGATTTCAGACCGGGGTCAAGTCTTGCATAGCAGCATAAGCCGAGCTGTCGGCGGCATGGGCGGCTGCGGTCGTAGACTGCCGCGATCGCCCGCGACCCTCGCCACGACGTCCTCTTCGAGCCCGTGCGGATCGGGCCGAAGACGATGCGCAACCGCTTCTACCAGGTGCCCCACTGCACGGGGTTCGGCACGCGCAAGCCGGGATCGCAGGCGGCGCACCGGGGCGTGAAGGCAGAAGGCGGCTGGGCGGCCGTCTGCACCGAGTACTCCCCTGTGAGCCTCGACTCCGACGAGTCGCCGTACATCTCGGCCCAGCTGTGGGACGACGACGATCTCCAGAACCTCGCCCTCATGGCCGATGCGGTGCACGAGCACGGCTCGCTCGCCGGCATCGAGCTCGCGCACACCGGCATCCACTCGCAGACGGCCGACACGCGCTGGCCCGCGATCGCGCCGTCGCAGGTCGCGAGCGACTACCACCCGACGATCGTGCCGAAGGCGATGGAGCTCGCCGACATCCGCCGAGTCCAGGCCGACTGGGCGCGCGCGGCGAGACAGGCTCGCTCCGTCGGCTTCGACATCGTCTACGTCTACGGCGGCCACAGCTACCTGTTGACGCAGTTCCTGTCGCCGTTCTACAACAAGCGCACGGACGCCTACGGCGGCTCGCTGGAGAACCGGGCCCGGATGTGGCTGGAGACGCTCGAGGTGGTCAGGGAGGCGGCCGGAGACGACTGTGCCGTCGCAGTGCGGATCGGCGTCGACCTCACGCCGGGGTTCGACGTGGAGGAGGCGCTCGAGTTCGTACGGCTGGCGGATCACCTCGTCGACCTCTGGGACGTGAACGTCGGCTCCATCGCCGAGTGGTCGCACGACTCGGGCTCCTCGCGCTTCTTCCCGGAGGGCTACCAGCTCGAATGGACGGGCCGCGTGCGCGAGGCGACGGCGAAGCCGATCGTCGGGGTCAGCCGGCTGACGAACCCGGACCGGATGGCGGAGATCGTCTCGAGCGGCGCCTGGGATCTCATCGGCGCCGCGCGGCCGTCGATCGCGGATCCGTTCCTGCCGGCGAAGATCGAGCAGGGCCGCTACGGCGAGGTGCGCGAGTGCACGGGCTCGAACGTCTGCATCGCCAAGGCCGACACGCTCATGCACCTCGGTTGCCTGCAGAACGCCACGGCCGGGGAGGAGTTCCGCCGCGGCTGGCATCCGGAGCGCTTCGAGCCCGCGGCGAACCGCGACCGCGACGTGCTCGTCGTGGGCGCGGGGCCGGCAGGCATGGAGTGCGCGATCGTCCTCGCCAAGCGCGGCTTCCGCCGCGTCCACCTCGTCGAGGCCGAGCGTGAGATCGGTGGCCACATGCGCTGGCTCCCCCGCCTGCCGGGCATCGGCGAGTGGGCTCGCGTCGTCAACTGGCGCCGGATCCAGCTCGACCGGCTCGGAAACGTCGAGGTGCTGACGGGCGCGCGGCTCTCGGCCGGCGAGGTACGCCGGTACGGGGCAGAGCTCGTCATCCTCGCGACCGGCTCGCGCTGGGCGGAGGACGGGCTCAACGCGGTGACGCACGATCCGATTCCCGGCGCCGATGCGGCTCTGGCGCACGTCCTTACGCCCGAGCAGGTCATGGTCGACGGGAAGCGGCCCGCCGGCCGGCGGGTGTGCGTCTACGACACCGAGGGCTACCAGGTCGCCGCGGCGCTCGCCGAGCAGCTCGCGAGCGAGGGCCTCAGCGTCGAGCTCGTGACGCCGTTCGACGTCGTCGCCCCCGCCTGCGACGAGACGCTCGAGGGCCCGCTGCTGCGGCGCCGGATCCACGACGCGGGCGTCTCCGCGCGCCGCAACGTGACCGTCACAGGCGTCGAGCAGGGCCGGATCGCCGCCGAGGACGAGTTCGGCGAGGCCCTCGAGCTCGAGGCGGACGCCATCGTCCTCGTCACCCAGCGGGTTTCCGACGACGCGCTCTACCTCGAGCTCACGGCCGACGAGGAGGCGCTCCGAGCCGAGGGTGTCGAGGCCGTCTATCGCATCGGCGACTGCGTCAGCCCGAGGCACGCCGCCGACGCCGTCTTCGACGGCCATCGCCTCGGCCGCGAGATCGACTCGGAGAACCCCGCGGTGCCGCTCCCGCACCGCCGCGAGCTGCCCTCGCCTGCCCGCGCGGCCGAGGCTCTCGCGCGTTCGCGCGCCTCGTCAGCGGCGGGCTCAGCCGACCGGCTCGGGCTCACGCCTCGAGGCGAGGGCCTGCGTCGCCTTGACCGCGAGCCAGAGCTCCATGCGCTGCTCGGGGTCGTCCGGATGGCGTCCCGTCTGCTCGCGAAGCCGCTCCATGCGGTAGCGCAGCGTGTGCCGGTGGACGCCGAGCCGGTCGGCGGCCTCGCTCCAGCGGCAGCCCGACTCGAGCAGGGCGGCCAGGGACTCCGTGAGCCAGGCGTTCGGAGCGGCCGGGCCAAGGACGCGGTCGACGAACGCCTCGAGGGCGGCATCTGGAAGGCTCAGCAGCAGCTCCAGCGAGCCGAGGTCCTGGTACGAGACGACGTTTGCGCTGGCCGCGCCGAGCGCGGCGCGCGCCTCGAGCAGGCTGCGGCCCAGCGCCCGCCCCTGCGCCGGCCGGCCGACGCCCACGCGCGTCCCGGGCTCGAGCTCGATCAGTCCCCGAGCCAGTGCCAGCGCGCCTCCTCGTCGGCGATCTCGACCAGGAACGCCGCGCGGTCTCGTCGGACGGTCGAGAGGTAGCGGATCGCCCGCCGGTCGAGCTCTCGCGCGGCGGCGGCGCCGGACCCGGCCGCCCGCGCGACCATCGCGAGGAACCGCGACCAGGGCCGCGTGCTGCCGTCCGGGCTCGAGCCCGAACGCCGCCATCCGGCGGGCTGCCTCGCGGTCGTCGAGGCGCTCGTGCTCGAGGTCGTCGAGGAGGTCGCCGGCGAGACGCAGCTCCGCGGCGGAGACGGCGTGGCGTCTGGAGAGCTCGAAGGCGAGGGCCGTCTGGGCGTGGTGCAGGACGAGGCGGTCGTACTCGCCGAACTCGCCGGCCGCGCGAGCCGCGCGCAGCACCGCCATCTCGTCGTCCGCCACGACCGGCAGCTCGAGCGCGTTCTCGAAGCCGACGCGCCGTCGTGCGTGCCGCTCCACGAGGACGCGTCCGCTCTCGTCGACGAGTGCGAGGCTGCACCCGAGATGGCTCGCGACGACGGCCAGCAGGCTCTCGGCGCCGCGACCGTGCGTCACTGCCTGCGCGAGCCGTTCGTGCACCTCGAGGGCCTGGGTGACGAGCTCGAGCTGCTCGCTCGCGAGGTGGCTGAAGACGGCCTTCGAGATGGCGATGAACGGCACCTCGTACGGCACCTCGAAGATCGGGAAGCTCTGGCGGTCGGCCTCCTCGACGAGCGGCGTCGGCACCGTCTCGTGGCCGAAGCCGAGCCCGAAGCCGAGCCCGGCCAGCCGGTGACCGGCGAGCCGGCCGATGTAGGCGCTGCTGCTCGGTCGCGTCGGAGCCGATCCCGAGCCCGGTCGACAGGAGGAGCTCGCCGCCTTCGAGCCAGGGCGTCGGGTCGGCGAGCTCGGAGGCGTGGAGCCAGCGGACGTCGTTCGCGAGGCCCGCGGCGCCCGCCGCGACCCGGAGACCCAGGGCAGGAAGCGAGACGATGTCCTGGACGGTGAGCATGGACAGGAGGTCGAAACGGTCCGCCGCGCGCCGCACCTCGCACGCGGCGGCATTGTACGGCGCGTCCAGATGCGCGGATAGGATCGGAGAGGCGTGGAGCACACGTACGAGCGTGCCGGAGTCTCTCTCGGCAAGGCCGAGGAGGTCGTGGAGCGGCTTCGAGGCGCTCTCGAGTCGACGCGGACGGCGGGGGTTGTCGGGCGCGTCGGCAGGCTTCGCCGGCCTCTTCGCGCTCGACGAGCGGCGGCTGCTTGCCGCCTCCACCGACGGCGTGGGTACGAAGCTCGTGCTCGCCCGGGAGGCCGGCCGCCTGCGCGACTGCGGCGCCGATCTCGCGGCGCACTGCATCAACGACGTGCTGACGACGGGGGCCGAGCCGCTGTTCTTCCTCGACTATGCAGCCGCGCACCGCCTCGACCTGGGCCAGATCGTGGAGCTCGTGGAGGGCGCCGCGGATGTCTGCCGGGCCGCCGGGTGCGCGATCCTGGGTGGTGAGAGCGCCGAGATGCCGGGCGTCTACCGTGAGGCGGAGATCGACTTCGCGGGCACGTGCGTCGGGCTGGTCGAGCGCGACCGGCTGATCGACGGCTCGCGCGTCGGGGCGGGGGACGCCGTGCTCGGTCTCGCCTCCTCGGGCCTCCACGCGAACGGGTTCTCGCTCGTGAGGTCGCTGCTCCGCGGGGACGACGAGTACGACGCGGACCTCCTGCTCGCGCCGCACACATTGCTACCTCGACGACGTGCGCGCGCTGCGCGCGCGGTGCGACGTACTGGCCCTCGCCCACATCACGGGCGGCGGTATACCCGGCAACCTCGCGCGCGCGCTCCCTGCCGGTCTCGGCGCCGTCGTCGATCCCGCGAGCTGGATGCGGCCTCCGGTGTTCGCCTGGCTCGACGCTCAGGGCGTGGCCGAGGACGAGCAGCGGCGGGTCTTCAACCTGGGCATCGGCTACTGCGCGGTCGTGCGGGCCGACGAGGCCGCGCAATCCGGGCTACCCGCCATCGGTCGCGTGGAGGCCGGGATCGACGGCGTCGTATTCGCCGACTAGATGCTCCCGGCCGGAACTACACTCGTGCCCTGCCGCCTGCAAAGCCGTGCCGGGCTGCGTCCTCGGTCGCGTCCGTATCCTCCGGATACGAACGCTCCCTGCGTCCTTCCCCGGCTTGCTTTTCGCCGTCAGGAGCAGGACCGTACTTCCGGCCGGGAGCATTGAGGTGATCGGCGTCCTCGTCTCGGGCTCGGGCACGAACCTGCAGGCTCTGATCGACGACGGCCTGCCGATCGCGGCCGTCGCCTCGAACGTCGACGGGGTGCTCGCGCTCGAGCGGGCCGAGGTGGCCGCCATCCCACACGCGGTCTTCGTCCTCGATGACTACCCGGGCCGCCACGATCGCGACCTCGCGATGGCCGCCTGGCTCGATCGGCACGGCGTCAAGCTCGTCGTCTGTGCCGGATACATGCACCTGCTCACGGACGCCTTTCTGGCGCACTTTCCGGCCGCGTCATCAACGTCCACCCGTCGCTGTTGCCGGCCTTTCCCGGAATTGGCGCGGTGGGGGCCGCGCTCGCCGCCGGCGTCTCCGAGACGGGCGTGACCGTCCACCTGGTCGACGGTGGGCTCGACACCGGGCCGGCCCTCGGCCCAGGAACGGGTTGCGATCCTCCCCGAGTGACACTGAGGCAACGCTGCTCGGGCGGCTGCATGCGGTCGAGCATCGATTGCTTCCGGCGGTCGGCTAGGCGTCTGCTCGCCGACGGCACCAATTGCCGTCATGTAGATTCGCCTTCGTGATCGGCCGCGCTCTTCTCTCCGTCTACGACAAGACCGGGCTCGAGGACTTCGCGCGGGGGCTCGCCGGGCTCGGCGTCGAGCTGCTCGCGAGCGGCGGCACGGCGTCACGGCTCGCCGAGGTCGGCGTCGACCTGCGGCGGGTCGACGAGCTCACGGAGTTCCCCGAGCTGCTCGGCGGTCGCGTGAAGACGCTCCACCCGCGCGTCCATGCGGGCATCCTGGCCCGTCGGGATCGGCCGGACGACATGGCGGCGCTCGCCGAGCGCGACATCGAGCCCATCGACCTCGTCTGCGTGAACCTCTACCCGTTCGACTCGGTCGCCGGGCGCAAGGACACGCGCGAGGAGGAGGCCGTCGAGATGATCGACATCGGGGGGCCGGCACTCCTGCGCGCGGCGGCGAAGAACTTCCCCCACGTGGTTCCAGTCTGCTCGCCCGCGCAGTACGGCTCGGTCCTGGCCGAGCTCGAGGGGCGCGGTGACCTGACGCTCCAGACGCGCCGGGCGCTGGCCGCCGAGGCGTTCGCGACCACGGCGGCCTACGAGGCGTCGATCGCGACCTGGTTCGCCGAGCGCGAGAGCTTCCCGGCGCGGATCGCGCTTTCGCTCGTCGAGGGAGCGCGAGCTCGCCTACGGCGAGAACCCGCACCAGCGCGCGGCCTACTACAGCGAGGCCGGCGCGCGCCGGCACCTTCTCTCACGAGTGAGCCAGCTCTCCGGGCGCGAGCTCTCCTACAACAATCTCAACGATCTCTGGGCCGCGCGTTCCCTCGTCGAGGAGTTCGCCGTCCCTGCGTGCGTCATCGTCAAGCACGCGAATCCGTGCGGCTGCGCGCTCGGGTCGACGATCGACGAGGCCTACGAGCGAGCGCTCGCCTGCGACCCCGTCTCGGCCTACGGCGGCATCGTCGCGCTGAACCGCCCGGTGCATGCCGAGCTGGCGGAGCAGCTCGCGGCGCAGTTCGTCGAGGTGCTGTTCGCGCCCGGCTACGCGGACGACGGTCTCGACGGTCCTACGGCGCAAGGAGGCCGTGCGGATCCTCGTCAACGAGGAGCGCCGCGGTGGCGCCGGCGAACGCGACTACCGACGCGTGCTCGGCGGGATGCTCGTGCAGGACACCGACGCCGATCTCGACGAGCGCGCGCGAGATGACGGTCGTGACCGCGACCGCTCCGGACGAGGCGACGTGGGGCGACCTCTTGCTCGCGTGGCGGACGGTCAGGCACGTGACGTCGAACGCGATCGTGATCGCGAAGGACATGGCGACGATCGGCGTCGGCGCGGGCCAGATGAGCCGGGTCGACGCCGTTCGAATCGCCGTCGAGAAGGCCCGCGAGCACGGCCACGATCTGCGCGGCGCGGTGCTCGCCTCCGACGCGTTCTTCCCGTTCGCCGACGGCCCGCAGATCGCGCTCGAGGCGGGGATCGCGGCGGTCGTCCAGCCGGGAGGCTCGAAGCGGGACGACGAGGTCGTCGTGGCCGTCGAGCAGGCCGGCGCGGCTATGGTCTTCACCGGTCGCAGGCACTTCCGGCACTGATCCGCCCGGCGCCGGCCCGCGCCGCCGGCCGGCCTCTAGATCTGCCAGCCGGTGAAGCGGGCGAGCTGGGTCGTGTAGCGGACGAGGTCGCCCGTGATGAGGAGCACGCCCATGGTCACGAGCAGGACGGCGGAGGCGACCGACACGACGCGCCAGTTCCGGCGCACCCAGCCGACGAGGCCGAGACTCTGCGTGAAGGCCAGCCCGAAGAGCAGGAACGGGACGCCGAGCCCGAGCGAGTAGGCGGCGAGCAGGATGGCGCCGTCGGTGGCGCCGGAGCTGCCGAGCGAGAGCGTGAGGATCGCTCCGAGCGTCGGGCCGATGCAGGGCGACCAGCCGATCGCGAACGCAATACCCGCGACCCCGGCGGCCACCAGGCCGCCGCCGCCGCGGACGTGGAGCCGGCGCTCCGCTGCCAGCAACCGCGGCAGAGGGAGCCCGGCCAGCACGATTCCCATGGCGATCACGAACGCGCCCGCCACGATCTCGAGCGTCCGGCGGTTCTCGAGGATCGCGTTGCCGAACCAACCGACACCTGCGCCGAGCAGCACGAACATGAGCGTGAAGCCGAGCACGAAGGCGCCCGTCATGGCCGTGACGCGTCGCGGCCGCGCGCCGAGCTCGTCGAAGCTGACGCCGGAGACGAACGAGAGGTAGCCGGGCACGAGCGGCAGCACGCACGGGGAGATGAACGAGATGAAGCCGGCGGCGAAGGCGATCGCGAGGCCGGCCGGGCCGAGCTCGATGTCGGCGGCGGCGATCACGTGGCCGCGGGCGCGATCAGCTCGACTCCCTCCTCGAAGCCCGCGAGGTCGGTACCGCCGAGCACGACCGCGACGATCCGGTGCTCGGCGTCGAGGAAGAACGTCGTCGGCATGCCCTGGAGCCCGAGCTCGCCGCCCAGCTTGCCCTGCGGATCGCCGATGCTCGGCCACGTCCAGCCGATCTCCTGGTGGAGGGCGCGGGCGTCGCCGGCGGCATCCTGGTAGTTGACCCCTACGAGCGCCACCTCGGGGTGACGCTCGGCGAGCTCGATCAGGGCGGGAAGCTCCTCACGGCAGGGTGGGCACCAGGACGCCCAGAAGTTCAGCACGACAGGCTTCCCCTCGTAGTCGGCGAGGCTGACCTGGCCGCCGGTGATCGGATCGACGCCGCTCGCCTCGACGACGTCGGCCCGCGTCTGCTCCTCGACCGAGCCGACCGCAGGCAGATCGCCGGTCACCGCGACGGGCGCCGTGCCCTCGTCGCGACCGCCGGCAAGTACGACGCCCGCCGCGACGATCCCGGCGACGGCGGCGGCACCGGCGGCCACGAGCAGCGAGCGCCGGCTCATCGCGCCTCGCGTTCCACGACCAACGGCCACACCATTCCCATACGGCCGAGGCCCTCGGTGAGATCTCCGATCACGCAGCTCATTGTGCCGCGCGGGCCGCGGTCCCCCGATCGTAGGTGGGCGGCTACGGCCCGCAGATCGGCCCCGCCCCGCCGCCGCGCGGTACCATCGCCCGCACAGAACTCGACGAAGGAGGCGCGACAGTGGCGACGGTCGAGGAGCCACGTTCGGCGGAGAAGTCGTTCATCCGGCCCGACGGCAAGGAGAAGGTCACGGGCCTCGGCCGCTACACGGCCGATCTGAACCTCACCGGGCAGCTGCACGCGAAGTTCAGGTACGCGGATCACACGCACGCCCGCATCACGCGCATCGACGCCTCCAAGGCGCGGGCGCTTCCGGGCGTGCTCGCCGTGCTGACGCACGAGGACGTACCCGACGTCAAGTACGGCGGCATGGTGCAGGACCGGCGGCTGTTCACGAAGGACAAGGTCATCTGGGAAGGCGACGTCGTCGCGGGCGTCGCGGCCCTGACGCCCGAGCTGGCCGAGGAAGCGGCGGCTCTGGTCGAGGTCGACTACGAGCCTCTTCCGCCGGTTGCCGATTTCGCAGCGTCGACGGCTGACGGTATCCCGCTCGTGCACGACGACTGGGAGTCGGACGAGGGCGACGACTCGATGGGTCGCGACGGCAACCGGATCGGCTACTCGACCATCGTCAAGGGCGATGCCGACGCCGCCATGGCGACGGCGGACGTCGTCGTCAAGGGCCGTTACGTGGCCGACTGCTCGCAGGGCGCCCCCATCGAGCCGCGGGCGATCATCGCCCAGTGGAACGGCGACAAGGTGACGATCTGGACGTCCACCCAGGTGCCGTACGCCGCGCGTAGCGGTGTCGCGCACACGCTCCAGATCCCGGAGTCGAACGTTCGCATCATCGTCCCGCTCCTGGGCGGCGGCTTCGGCGCCAAGTGCGACTTCCACTTCGAGGGCCACGTCGCGGCCCTCGCTCGTGCCGCACGCCGGCCGGTCAAGCTCGTCTTCTCCCGCCGCGAGGAGTTCGTCGCGGTCGACCACCGCCGTGAGGGCATGGTGATCGAGCTCGAGACCGGCGCCAAGCGCGACGGCACACTCGTCGCGCGGAAAGGCTCGCTCGTGCTCGACAAGGGCGCCTACTGCGGCGAGGGCGGCTTCTTCGCGCAGATGGCCGCCATGCACGCCTGTGGCCCCTACCAGATCGAGAACGTCAACATCGAGTCGTCCATGAACTACTCGAACACCCAGCCGTCGAGCTCGATCCGCGCGCCGACGGCGCCGCAGGTCTGCTGGGCGGTCGAGCAGCACATGGACGAGGTGGCGCGCGCGCTCGAGCTCGATCCCGTCGAGCTCCGGCGCCGGACGCTGATCGAGGAGGGCGCCGAGGGCCCGACGCGGCAGAAGTTCGAGAAGCTGGGGATGAAGGAGACGCTGGAACGCGCCGTCGAGCTGATCGGCTACGAGCAGGAGCTGCCCGACGACGAGGCGATCGGCGTCGCCTGCGGCTGGTGGCCGTGCTTCGGGGCCGCCGCGGGCGCGTACGTGAAGCTGAACGGCGACGGCACCGGAACCATCATCACCGGAGCGCAGGAGAACGGGACCGGCGCCGTGATGGCCCTCCCGATCCTCGTGGCCGAGCAGCTGGGGATGAATCCCGAGGACTTCTCGCTCATGTACCAGGACACCGACGCGGCCCCGTGGGACATGGGCTCGTGCGGTTCCCAGACCACCTTCAACAGCGGCCGCGCGGCGATCGAGGCCGCGGTCGACCTACGGGAGCAGCTGCTCGATGCCGCCGCCGAGCAGCTCGAGGTCTCCCGCGACGATCTCGAGGTTGGCGAGGGAGCCGTGCGCGTCAAGGGTGCGCCGGACAAGTCGGTGACGATCGTCGACCTGGCGGGCTCGGGGGCGACGTTCCACGGCAAGGGCTCGGGCACGGTGCCGGAAGCCCCGGAGGTCGATGCCGAGAGCTGCGTCGGCAGGCTGGGGCTCGAGTCGTTCCTGGCGCCGCAGCTGATCACCCACGCCGTGCACGTGAAGGTCGACCGCGGGACCGGCGTAACGCGGGTGCTGCGCGTGGCGGCGGCGCACGACTCGGGGGTGATCCTCAACCCCATCGGCGCCAACGGCCAGGTGTACGGAGGCGTCGTGATGGGCATCGGCCAGGCGCTGACCGAGGGCACGCAGTTCGACGAGGACGGCAGGCAGCGCAACCCGCACCTGCTCGACTACAAGCTCGTGACGTCGGCCGACGCGCCGCGGATCGACATCGCCTGGGTCGAGACGCCGACCGAGAACGCAGGCCCGAAGGGCTCCAAGGGCATCGGCGAGCCGCCCTGCGTGGCGACGCCGGGCGCGATCGCGAACGGGATCGCCAAGGTGATCGGGTCGCAGGTGCGTGAGCTGCCGATGACCGCCGAGCGGGTCTGGGCTGCGGCCGGGGGAGGTGACCGGTGAGCACGTACGAGGCCGCCGCGTCCGTCGAGGAGGCCGTCGCCGCCATGGGTGGCGGCGCCCGCGTCGTCGCCGGCGGCACGGATCTCGTCGTCGGCGCGCGTCAGGGCAAGGCTCCGCTTCCGGACAGCCTGGTCGCGATCCACGCCATCGAGTCGCTCCGTGGAATCACGGGCTCCGGCGGCGGTGTCCGCCTCGGCGCGCTCGCGACCCACGAGGAGATCGTGGCCCACCCGGTGATCCGCGAGCGATTCACGGCGCTCGCCGACGCGTCCGCGATCGTGGGCTCGCACGCCACGCGCGCCCAGGGGACGATCGGCGGCAACGTGATGAACGCCTCGCCGGCCATGGAGACCGGCGGACCACTCGTCTGCTTCGAAGCGACGGCCACGCTCCAGTCCGCCGGCGGCTCGCGTGAGATTGCGGTGGCCGACCTCTTCTCGGGGCCCGGCCAGACGACGGCGGAGGCCGGCGAGCTGCTGATCGCGGTCGACATCCCGGAGCCTCCGGCGGGCGCCGGCTCCTGCTACGCGCGGCTCGAGTATCGCCAGCAGATGGAGATCGCCGTCGTGGGCGCCACGGCGGTCGTCGTCATGGACGACGGCAAGGTGACGGATGCGCGGGTCGCGATCACCGCGCTCGCGCCGATCATCCGGCGCATCCCCGAGGCGGAGGCCGCGCTCGTCGGCACCGACGGCTCGGCCGCCGCCGCCGAGGCGGCCGCGGAGGCAGCAGCAGCCGGGTCGGCGCCGATCTCCGACGTGCGCGCGTCGGAGGAGTACCGTCGCGCCATGGCGGCGGTCATCGCCCGCCGCGCCATCGAGGCAGCGGTGGCACGCGCGAGCGGCGAGAACGTCCCCGTCCCTGCGAGCCCGGCGCTCTTCGGCGCCTGAGGTAGGAGCGATGAGATACAGCGCAACGCTCAACGTGAACGGCGTCCCCTATCCGGTGGACGTCGAGGCAACCGCGACGCTTCTCCACGTCGTGCGCGACGTGATCGGACTGACCGGCGCGAAAGAGGGCTGCGACGACTCCGAGTGCGGAGCGTGCATGATGCTGCTCGACGGCAAGCCCGTGAACTCCTGCTCCTACCTCGCCCTTCAGGCCGACGGACGCGAGCTCACGACCGTCGAGGGCCTCGCCGACGGCGACGACCTCGCGCCGCTCCAGCGCGCCTTCCTCGACGAAGGCGGCGTCCAGTGCGGTTTCTGCACGCCGGGAATGCTGATCTCGGCCACCGCGCTGCTCGCCGAGAACTCGAGCCCGAGCGACGAGGAGATCCGGCTCGCGCTCGGCGGCAACCTCTGCCGCTGCACCGGCTATGACGGCATCGTGAAGGCCGTCCGCCGCGCGTCCGAGGAGATGGCGACGGCGTAGGCGGGAGACGCTCGGCATGGTTCGACGTAGGGGCCGGACATGTCCGGCCCCTACTCTGTAGGTGGGCCCGCACGGTCTCGAGCAGAGGCCCGCGTCTGACGATCCCGAACTACGTGGTACCGCGGTGAACTGGATCGATCCGCTTGTCCTGATCTGGGTGGCGCTCTCCGCCGTCGTCGGCTTCGGCCGCGGTCTCGTTGCCCAGGCGCTCTCGCTCGGCGGCCTCGCGATCGGGGCGATCGTGGGCTCCCGGCTGGCGCCGCTCTTCCTCGAGGGCGGAAGTAGCTCCCCGTGGGTGCCGATCGCGAGCCTCGTCGGCGCGCTGCTCGGCGCCGTCCTGCTGCAGGTCGGCGGCGGCCTGCTCGGGTCGGCCGCCCGGCAAGTGCTGGCCCGCGGGCCGCTGCGCCTTGCAGACTCGGCGGGCGGAGCGTTGATCGGCGGCGCAGTCGGCCTGGCGGTGGCCTGGCTCGCCGCGGTTGCCGCGCTCCAGGTCGACCAGGCCAGCGCGCGAGGGACGGTGCAGGAGTCGGCGGTCCTGTCGAGCCTGGTCGAGGCCGTCCCTCCCTCGACGGTGCTCGAGGCGCTCGCCCGCTTCGATCCGCTGCCCGTGATCGCGGCGCAGCCAGGCATCGGCCTGCCGGCGCCCGATCCGAGCGTCGCGGAAAGCCGGGTGGCGAGGCGCGCGGCGGCGAGCGTCCTCAAGATCCAGGGCGTCGCCTGCGGAGTGGGAATCCAGGGCACGGGCTGGGTGATCGCGCCCGGGCTCGTCGCCACCAATGCGCATGTCGTCGCGGGGCAGGAGACGCCTAGCGTCGCCGCGCCGAACGGCCAGGTGATCGAGTCGACGCCCGTCTACTACGACGCCGAGAACGACGTTGCGATCCTTCGGGCCAGAGGCCTGCGCCCGCGCGCGCTTCCCCTCGCGGCCGAGCCGCCGGCCGGCGAGCCTGTCGTCCTCCTCGGCTACCCGAACGACGGGCCGCTGACGGCCGTAGCCGGAGCGCCGGCAGAGCCGCGGAAGGTCGTCGCGCCCGATGCGTACGGCCGGAGCTTCCGTCTCCGGACGGTCGTGCCGCTGCGCGGCAAGGTGGAGCACGGCGACTCCGGCGGCCCCGTCATCGACGCCGACGGCGATGTCGTCGCCATGATCTTCGCCTCCGCGGCGCGGGGTGGAGGAGGCTTCGGCGTTGCGGTCGACGCGATCGCGGACGGTCTGCGCGAGCGATCTCGAGGCGGTCGACACTGGAGCCGTGCGCGTGAGTGGTCCGGCCGGACGCCGGCCTCAGGCGCGCGCAGCCGCTGCAATCGTGTCGCGCACCCAACCGGTGAGCTCCCCGACGAAGCCTCCGTCGATCGTGTGGCCGATGGGGCTCTCTCGATACGTCACGGCGAGACCTGCGGCCGCCAGCCGGTCTCGTGCCTCGCGTCCCCAGGCGACCTCGATGACCGGGTCGTGCGTGCCGTGACCGATCGCCACCGGTAGGCCCGGTCGCTCCAGATCGAGCTCCCAGCCCGGGACGGTGGGGAGGAAGCCGGAGAGCGCCAGGATCCCGGCCGGTGTGGGCCGGCCGCGGCCCAGCCCGAGCGCGTAGGACATGACACAGCCCTGGGAGAAGCCGCCGAGGACGGTGCGCTCGAGCGGCACGCCGGTCAGCTCGGGAACGCCATCGAGCCAGGTCGTGGCGCGCTCGTACGTCGCGAGGAAGGTCGACGGGGTCCGGGTAGCCGATCTCGCGCACGACGTACCAGTGGGCGCCGCCGGGAGGCAACGCGAGCGGCCCCCGAGGACACACGCCGGCGAAGTGTCGTTCCGGGTCGAGCGCGTCGAGCAGCGGGAGGAGGTCGTTCTCGTCGGCACCGCGACCGTGCAGCAGGACGAGCGCGCCGGCGGGCTCGCCGGCCGCGGCTCGGAGGCGATGGCGAAGCTGGTCGCTGCTCACGGCCGTGGCCGTGCGGGCGCCTGCGGTCTCGAGTAGTGGAGCGGCGTGAGGATCTCCTCGACGCGGTCGCGCAGGTGCTCGAAGGCCGGCGGCAGCACGAGCGACTCGCCGAGGTGCTCGAGCGGCTCGTCCGTCGTGAAGCCGGGCCCGACGGTGGCGATCTCGAACAGCACGCCGCTCGGCTCGCGGAAGTAGATCGAGCGAAACCAGAAACGGTCGATGATCTGCGTCGGGTGCAGGCCCGCCTGGGCGACGCGCTCACGCCAGGCCGCGTGGTCCTCCATCGCCGACGACCATGCGACGTGGTGGACCGTGCCGGCGCCGCCGACGCCGCGCTCGGGAGGCGCAGCGTCGTAGGCGTAGAACGAGTGGCGGGCCGCTCCTCGCACCTCCCAGCCGTCGCGGGCCCGGCTCGAACCCGAGCGACTGCTCGAGGGCGCTCCGGCTGGGCTCCGGTTCGAGGGCGTACGCGCGCACGCCGTCGAAGCCCTGCAGCGCAAGCTCAGCTGGGATCTCAGGGTGGTCGGCGACGAGCGGCTCGTCCGTCGTCTCGACCGCTGCGAGCTCGAGGCCGAGCCCTTCAGGGTCGGCGAAGCGAAGTCGCGCTCCGTCACGTTCGGCCTCGATCGCCCTCCTGTGCGAGCCGGCCGGCCCAGAAGTCGAGCGCATCGTCAGACGCGACGCGCCACACGATTCGGTGGATCATGCCGGGCCCTGCGCGGCCCGGGCCGCGCGTCCGGGTACTCGAAGAACGTCAGGTCGGCGCCGGGGCTTCCGAGCTCGTCGGCGTAGAACAGGTGGTAGACGGTGGGGTCGTCCTGGTTGACGGTCTTCTTGACCAGCCGAAGCCCCAGCACACGGGTGTAGAAGTCGAGGTTCCGCGGGGCGTCACCCGTGACGCAGGTGACGTGATGGATGCCGTCCAGGCGCATGGCAGCTCCCTCCGTTCTCCGCTCGCGTGCGTTCTCGTCATGCGGCGATCGCGAGCCGCCTTGCCGCCGTGACCTACCGCCTGCCATTCGTCATGCAGTGACCGAGCCTACCGTTCGCGCGCCTTCCGTGACGCTTTTCTTACGGGTCTCTTATGGGGTCTGACCCCGGGGGTCAGACCCCATACAAGTCAAGGCCGACGTGTGTCGATCTGCGCACGGAAGTGTGTCGGAAGAAGCGCACGCGACTAGCCTTTCCGGACATGAAACCGCTGCTCGCGATCGAGCAGGACCCCCGCCTACCGGGTCTCGGCGTGCTCGAGGGTCGTCTCCAGGCATCCGGCCTGCCGTCGCGTCGAATTCGCGTCTGGGAGGAGGACCTCGACGGTCTGCGGGCTGCCGACTGGAGCGGGATCGTCGCGCTCGGTGGGAACGCGCACGCCTGGCAGGAGGACGAGCACGCGTTTCTCGGCGTCGAGCGTCGCCTGCTGGCCGACGCCGTGGCCGAGGGGCTCCCGGTGCTCGGCATCTGCCTCGGGGCGCAGGTGCTCGCGCGAGCGCTCGGAGCGGAGGTGCGCACGGCGGCCGTCCACGAAGCCGGCTGGCTCGACATCGTCCCCACCCCGGAAACGGCGGGCGACCCGGTGCTCGGCCACCTCGAGAGCCCGACCGGAGTGTTCCACTGGCACCACGACACCTTCGAGCTGCCCGCCCGTGCGACGCTCCTTGCCTCGAGCGAGCTGACGGCGAATCAGGCGTTCCGGTCCGGCGACGCCTGGGGCATCCAGTTCCACCCCGAAGTCGACTACCCGACGTTCGCGTTCTGGCAGGCAAACCACCCGGGGGCCTGCGAGGAGCTCGGGATCGACGAGCGAGAGCTCCACGAAGCCGTGCTCGACGGCGCCGGGCGCACGATCGCCTGGCGGAGCAGGCTTTTCGATGCGTTCCTCGAACTTGTCGGGGAGCGCTCGCGGTAGGACAGCGGGCCGAGGCGACGCCCAGACGAAGGGCAGCCGACCCGAGTCCTCGCGATGCTCGATACTTGTGGGTGGTGTAGAACACGAGGAGGAAGCGATGGGTTGGCTCGACAAGTTGCTCGGCCGCTCGAAGGAAGGCGCGGGCGATGTCGCGGACACAGCGGGCGACGTCGTCGACAAGGGGGTCGACGTTGCGGGCGACGCGATCGACAAGGGGCAGGAGCTTGCCGGCGACGCCGTCGACAAGGGCAAGGACGTGCTCGACGGCGACAAGGAGCCTCCGGCCAGCGCTCCGCCCGCATAGATCCCGCGAGGTGACGCCCGAGGAGCGCCTCGCCGAGCTCGCGTACTCAGCGTAGCAGCTGCCTGAGCAACCGTCGCTGCGTACGCGCTCCTTGCCAGCGTGCCGGCTTCGTGCTGGGCCGAGCTCGACGACTGATCTCGACGCCGCCGGCCTACGGAGGCTCGTCGGCGTCTGCGCTTGCCGGCAGCTCGAGCGAGACGACTGCGCCGCCGCCGGCCCCGTTGGCTGCCGTTGCGCTCCCTCCGTGCGCACGGGCGATCGCGTCGACGATCGCCAACCCGAGGCCGGCGGCGCCACCACCTCGTGACTCGTCGGCCCGGGTGAAGCGATCGAAGGCGCGGGGGAGGAACTCAGGCGCGAAGCCCGCTCCTTCGTCGCTGACGCGCAGCGCGACCACACCGTTGCTGCGCTCTGCCTCGAGCCGGACCGTGCCGGACCCGTAGCGAAGCGCATTGTCGACAAGGTTGCCGAGCGCTTGCTCGAGACGCAGCCGGTCGCCGAGGATGGGAGCATCCAGGGTTGCGCTCACTTCGACGCGGCGGCCCCCACCGTCGGCGCGCACGGCGAAGCGACGCGCCACCGAGGTGAGCACATCGTCCGGCTCGAGCGCGGTGAGCCGCAACGAGAGGCGGCCGTCGTCGGCGCGTGCGAGGACGAGCAGATCCTCGGCGAGCAAGGCGAGGCGGTCGACCTCCTCGGCCGCCGAGCGCAGCGCCGCCTCCAGCTCCTCAGGCGAGCGCGGATGGCGCAGCGCCAGCTCCAGCTCCGTCTCGAGGAGAGCGAGTGGCGTACGGAGCTCGTGGCTCGCGTCGGCGACGAAGCGCCGCTCGCGACGTGATCGGCCAGGCGGCCGACGACGACGGCGCGAGCAAGAGGACGAGGCGTCGGCGACGACTAGCCGAACCAGGCGCCACGAGCTCACGGCTGCGGGCGAGATCTTCGCCCGAGCCCGGCGCCGGCTTTACAACTGCGGCTCGTTTGACACACTCGGGCCGTGCCATCGGCGAGCGATCTCGGCGGCCTTCGTGGCCTCGGTCCGGTCGTGGTGGAGGCTGACGAGCCCGTCCACGCGGACTGGGAGCGGCGCACCTTCGGCATCGCGCAGACGGCATTGGGGACGATGTCTGCTCGAGTCGACGAGTTCCGGCACGCGATCGAGCGCATACCAGCCGGTCGCCTACATGAGCACGAGCTACTACGCGCGCTGGATGCTGGCTGCCGAGCGATGCTCGTCGAGCAGGGCGTGCTGACCGACGAGGAGATCGATTCGCGGACGCGCGAGCTCGCGCTCCATCCCGACACGCCGGTGCCGCGCCGCGAAGACCCGGAGTTCGCGGATGCCATGCTCGGCGTCGTGTACGCGGGCGTCTCGCCACGGCGCGAGATCGACTGCCGCGGCGCTTCGACGTCGGCGACCGGGTCGTCGCCCGCGGTCGGGGACCGATGGGCATACGCGCCTGCCCGCGTACGGCGCGGACCGGACAGGGGTCGTCGTCCGCTGCGACGACGCGTTCGTCGTTCCCGGACTCGAACGCGCGCCGGGCAGGAGAGGACCCGCACTGGTGCTACACGGTCCGCTTCGAGGCCGGCGAGGTCTGGGGCCCGGTGGCCGAGCCGTCCGCGCCGGTGTTCGTCGACGTCTGGGAGCCGTACCTCGAGCCGGCGCCGTAGGCGGGGAGCGATGGGCGACGAGCACGAGCAGCCGGGCTTCGAGGAGCTCCGCGTGAAGGCGCTCGAGTCGCTGCTCGTCGAGAAGGGCGTGCTCGCGAGCGACGCGGTCGACCGGGTGGTCGCCGCGTACGAGGAGGACATCGGCCCCCTCAACGGGGCGCGGGTCGTGGCGCGGGCATGGGTCGACCCGGAGTTCAGGACGCGCCTGCTCGAGGACGCGACCCCGGCGATCCGGGAGCTCGGGATCGGCGGGGTGGAGGGCGACCACATGGTCGCGCTCGAGAACACTCCGGACGTCCACAACGTCGTCGTATGCACGTTGTGCTCCTGCTACCCGTGGCCCGTGCTCGGGCTGCCGCCGTACTGGTACAAGGCGCCGGCCTACCGTGCGCGCATCGTCGTCGAGCCGCGGGCGGTCTGGCCGAGCTGGGTCTCGAGCTCGACGAGTCGGTCGAGGTGCGCGTCTGGGACTCGAGCGCGGAGATGCGCTACCTCGTCCTGCCCGAGCGCCCCGAGGGGACGGACGACCTGGCCGAGCACGAGCTGGCCGCGCTGGTCACCCGCGACTCGATGATCGGCGTCGCCGAGGTCGAGGCCCCGTCCTGATGCAGCCCGAGGTCGCCCACATGGAAGGCGTCGCCGCGCTTCCGCGCCCGGAACGGCGAGCTCGTCTTCGACGAGCCGTGGGAGAGCCGTGCCTTCGGTCTCGCGGTCACCGCGTCCGAGGCCGGCGCCTACGAGTGGGAGGAGTTCCGCCAGGGCCTGATCGCGGAGGTGGCCTCCTGGGAGGCACACCATGGGCGTGACCACGTCGAGGGCGGCGACTGGCGCTACTACCAGCGCTGGCTTGCGTCCCTGGAGCGGCTCGTCGTCGAGAAGGGCCTGGTCTCGCGCGACGAGGCCGTCCGCCGCATGGGCGAGCTCGAGCACGAGGACGACCACGATCATCACCACCACGACCAGGGAGGGGGATCGTAGATGGCTCTCGCCCGCGCACTCACGCTCGGCACGGTCGCGATCCGCGCGAACGAGCGTCTGGTCGGCGGGATCGCGCTCGCCGTCGGCGCGGCGCTCTTCTATCTCGCGATGCTCGACCAGGGGCAGGTCGCCGATCTGTTGCTCGCGAGCGGCGTGGCCAGCGCGAACCACCTCCACGAGTTCTTCCACGATGGCCGACACCTCGGCGGCGTTCCCTGTCACTGATCGCGCCGCGGCCTGGCCCGGCCTGGGCTGGCTGCGCGTCGCGGTTCTCGCCGGGCTGGTCGGAGGCCTCGGCGCGGCCGCGTTCAACGGGTTGTTCGGGGAGTCCGTGCTCGGTGAGGCGATCAGGCTCGAGGAGGCCGGCGCCGAGCACGTCACCGCCATCGCGGCGCCGTTCACGCGCGGCGAGCAGCAGGGCGGCATGGTCCTGGGAGAGCTCGTGCTCGGGGGCGGCCTCGGGCTGCTCCTCGCCGGCGCCGCGCTCGTCGCGGGGCCCGCGTTCCTCGGACCGGCGCGGCGCGCCTGGCTCGCCCTCGTCGCAGCCGGCGCCTGGGCGTTCCTCGCGCTGCCGGCGATCGCGTACCCGGCGCTGCCGCCGGGGTCGAGTCGTCTCTCCCGATCGATACGCGGCAGCTCGCCTACCTGGCGCTCGTCGGTGCGGGCGTGCTCGGAGCGGTGCTCGGCCGGCTCGCGTGGCTGCACGTCGCCGGCCGGCTGCGGCCCGTGGCCGTGCTCGCCGGGTTCGCGGTCCCCGCCGTGCTCGCGGTGATCCTCCTGCCGAGCGAGCATGCGGTCACAGCGATCGACGACGGGCTCCTCGTGCGGTTCCGCGCCGCGGCGGTCGGCAGCCAGGCGGTGTTCTGGACGCTCACCGGCCTCGCCGGCCTGTGGTTGCTCGAGCACCGCCTCGGTCCAAGCCTGCGGCGCGCTCGGGGCCGAGTCGCCCGCCCTCGCTGACGTCAGAACGCCTCGGCCGGGAGCTCCATGAGCGTCTCCTTGCCGGCGGCGATCGCGCGTGCCAGTCCGTGAGCCTCGGGCAGGACCCTTGCGGCGAAGAAGCGTCCCGCCGCGAGCTTGGCGGCGCCGAAGCCGGGCGGGAGGTCCGTCCGGCGAAGCGCCGCCTCAGCCATTCGCGCCCACAGGTATCCGAAGACGGTGAGCTGGAACAGTCGGAGGTAGTCGGTGGCCGCTGCGGCGCCCTCCTCGCGGTCGGACGCCGAGCGCTCGGCGACGAGCTGCGTGGCATCGCGCAGGAGGTCGAGCGCCTCGGTCGCCGGCCCGACGAGCTCGGCGAGACCAGCCGTCCCCGCATGCTGCTCGAGGAAGCTGCGCGCCGGGTGGAAGAAGCGGCGCAGCATTCGGCCCGACCCGTCCGGCAGCTTGCGCCCGACGAGGTCGAGCGCCTGGATCCCGTTCGTCCCCTCCCAGATCTGGGTGATGCGCGCGTCGCGGACGTACTGCTCGATGCCTGTGTCGCGGATGTAGCCATGCCCGCCGAAGACGCCGAGGGCAAGGCTCGTGGCCTCCCAGCCGACGTCGGTCAGCCCGGCCTTGACGATGGGCGTCATCAGCGCGACGAAGTCATCGGCCGCTTCGCGGCGCTCCGGGTCGGGATGGCGCTCCGAGACGTCGAGCTCGGCGGCCGTCCACAGCGCGAGCGCCCGGCCGGCCTCGACCTGGGAGCGGATGCGAAGCAGCGCGCGGCGCACGTCGGGGTGGACGATGACCGGGTCGGCCTCGAGCTCGGGACGCGCCGCTCCGGACGGCGAGCGACCCTGCAGGCGCTCGCGCGCGTAGGCAGCCGCCTGCTGATAGGCGCCCTCGGCGAGCCCGAGGCCCTGCAGCCCCACGTCGAGCCGTGCCGTGTTCATCATCGTGAACATCGCCTGCATGCCCCGGTGGGGCGCGCCGACGAGCTCGGCCCAGGCGTCCTCGAACGACATCACGCAGGTCGGTGTCCCGGCGAAGCCCATCTTGTGCTCGAGCGCCGTCGCGACCACCCGGTTGCGACCGCCGTCCGGAAGGACCTTGGGGACGACGAACATCGAGATCCCGCGCGTGCCGTCGGGGGCGTCCGGGAGCTTCGCGAGCACGAGGTGGACGATGTTCTCCGTCAGGTCGTGCTCCCCACAGGTGATGAAGATCTTCTGGCCCGTGATGCGGTAGCTGCCGTCCGTCGCCGGAACGGCCTTCGTTCGTATGAGCCCGAGATCCGTGCCGGCATGAGGCTCTGTCAGGCACATCGTCCCTGTCCAGCGGCCGGAGACCAGGCTCGGCAGGTAGCGCTCGCGCTGCTCGGGGGAGCCGTGGCGGACGAGTGCCTGGTAGGCGCCGTGGCCGAGCGTGACGTAGGCGGAGAACGCGACGTTCGTCGCGCACAGAAGCTCCGCCAGCACCGCCTGCGCGACGTGCGGGAGGCCGGCGCCGCCGTAGTCCGGGCTCGCGAAGATGCCGGTCCAGCCGCCGCCGGCGAAGGCCTTGTATGCCTCGACGAATCCCGGCGGCGTGCGCACGGAGTCGCCGACGAGCTGACAGCCCTCGCTGTCGCCGATGCGGTTGAGCGGCAGCAGCACCTCGCTGCACAGGGCGGCCGCCTCGCCGAGCACCTCCATGAGGTCATCGAGCGAGGTCTCCTCGTAGCCCGGGAGCGACACGATCGCCGCGGGGTAGTCGACCACGCTCTCGAGCACGAAGCGGATGTCGTCGAGCGGCGCTGCGTAGGTGTGAGCCATCAGTTCCTGAGCAAGGCGCCCGTCGCGAGCACGTGCTCCATTCGCCGCAGCGTACGCTCGGTCCGGATCAGGGAGCCGACGGCCTCGCGCTCGAGGGCCAGCACGTCGTCTTCCGCGACCGGTTCGAGCGGGTCGCAGTCGCCGCCGGTCAGCACGCGGGCGAGCGCCGCGGCCACGACCAGATCGTGTGGCCGCGCCAGTCCGGCCGAGGCGCGGTCGTGCATCGCGAGCGCGAGTGCGGCTGCGCCGGATGGACCGGGAAGCCGGAGCTCCCGTGGCTCGGGAGGCGCGTAGCCGTCGGCGAGCTCGAGCGCGAAGGCCTTGGCGTCCGCCAGCAGCCGATCGCGGTTGGCGGTGATGCGGTCGTGCGGGCGCAGGAACCCGAGCTCGCGCGCCTCGGCTGCCGAGCCGGAGACCCGCGCGAGGCCGATCAGCTCGAAGGCACGCTGCACCGGAGCGAGCGGCCCGCTCGGAGCCCGCTCGAGCTGGCGCACGAGAAGCTCCTTGCAGCCGCCCCACCCGGGGACGATGCCGACGCCGGTCTCGACGAGCCCCATGGCCGTCTCGGCGTGCGCCTGGATCGCGTCGCAGTGCAGCAGCACCTCGCAGCCACCTCCGAGAGCCCGCCCGCTCGGCGCGCCCACAACGGGGACGGGTGCGCGCTGGAGGCGAGCGAAGGCGTCCTGGCCGCGGCGGCCGAGTGCCTCCAACCGCTCCCAGTCGGCCGTGTTCGCGAGCAGGAGGACGTGCGCGATGTTGGCGCCGACGGAGAAATCCTGCGCCTCGTTGTGGAGCACGAGCGCGCGGTACTCGCCTACGCAGACGTCGGCGGCCAGCTCGACGAGCGCGAGGGTATCGGGGTCGATCGCGTTCAGCTTCGACGTGAACTCGAGGCAGAGCACGCCGTCGCCGACATCCCAGAGCGAGGCCGACGGGTTGCGCGCGAGCGGGGCGGATCGGCGTCTTGACGTCTTGGAGGAGGACGAAGTCCGGCGGGCCGCTGCAGCCGGCGGCGCTCGCCGCCGTGCAGGAGCTCGTGCTCCTCGCCGGCGTCGCTCGCGTAGAACCCGCCGGAGCTCGCGGCGACCTCGAGGAGCGTCGGCACGGATCGCCCCTCGGTCGACAGGCGCTCCGCCAGGTAGCCGGCCCCGAGCTCGTCCGCGAGCCGGAACGGCCCGCGTGCCCAGCCGTATCCGGTCTCCAGCGCCCGATCGATCTCGGCCGGGCTGTCCGAGACCTCGGGGACGAGCCAGGCAGCGTACGCGAGGGTCGAGGACAGGATCGCCCAGGCGAACGCGCCGCCCTCGTCCGGCGTCTCGACGAGCGCCCGCAACCCAGACGGCGCTCGCTCGGGCGGCCGCGGCCTCTCCGCCGGGCGGTAGGTGTCGGTCGTGAGATCGAGCGCGAGCTTCGTGCGCCGTCCATCCGCGACGGCAAGCCGGTAGAAGCCGCCGTCTCCCTTCCGGCCCGTCCGGCCGTCGGCAACCATCCCCTCGAGCAGCTCGCGCGGCCATTCGATTCCGAGGAACGGGTCGGCGCTGCCGAGCCGGTCGCGGAACGAGCGCTCGACCACCAGCACGAGGTCGATGCCGACGAGGTCGAGCAGCCCGAAGACGCCGGTCTTGGGGCAGCCGAAGGCGGCGCTCACGATCGCGTCCGCTTCCTCCACGCTCAAGCCGCGGGCGACCGCCTCGGCCAGCGCCCAGCCGAGCCAGGCGCAGCCGAGCCGGTTGGCGATGAAGCCGGGCGTGTCGTGGCAGGGAACGACGCTCTTTCCGAGCTGACGGTCGGCGAAGTCGGACACGGCGGCGACGGCGTCCGGACGCGTCTGCTCGCCGGCCACGACCTCGAGCAGCCGCAGGTAGCGCGGCGGGTTGAAGAAGTGGGTCACCAGGAAGTCGGGCGCGAGCGTGGCCGGCGCTCCGGCGAGCAGCTCCCGAAGCGGGATGGTCGACGTGTTGGATGAGACGACCGAGTCAGGCTTGCGATGCGCGTCGAGCAGCTCATAGACGGCCTGTTTGGCGGCCGCGTCCTCGACGATCGCCTCGACGATCCAGTCGCAGTTCCGAAGCAGGTCGAGGTCGTCCACGAGGTTTCCCGGGGTGACGAGGTCCGCCGCGCCGCGGGTCATGAACGGCGGCGGCTGCTGGCGCAGCGCCCGCTCGACCGCCGCCCTCGCGAGCGCGCTGCGGTCGCCGGCGCCCTCGGGCACGACGTCGAGGAGCACGACCGGCAGCCCTGCATTCGCGAAGTGGGCGGCGATGCCCGAGCCCATGACGCCCGCGCCGATGACGGCGGCGCGCTCGATCACGGGGTCATTCGACCGCTTCGAGCAAGGTCGCGATGCCCTGGCCGCCGCCGATGCACTGCGTGGCGACCGCGTACCGTCCGCCCGTCCGGCGCAGCAGCTGAGCCGCCTTGCCCGTGATCCGCGCGCCGGTCGCGCCCAGCGGGTGGCCGAGCGCGATCGCGCCACCGTCGAGATTGACGCGGGCCGGGTCGGCTCCGAGCTCGGTCAGGACGGCGACCGCCTGGCTCGCGAAGGCCTCGTTCAGCTCGATCACGTCGACGTCGCCGATCTCGAGCCCCGCCCGCTCCAGCACCTTGCGGGTAGCGCCCACAGGTCCCATTCCCATGATCTCGGGATCGCACCCGGAGACTGCGAAGCCGCGCACGGCGGCGAGCGGCTCGAGCCCGTTCGCCCGGGCGTAGCCCTCGCTCGTGACGAGGCAGGCGGCGGCACCGTCTGTGAGCGGCGACGACGTTCCCGCAGTCACGGTGCCGTTCTCCAGGAACGCCGGCTTCAGGCCGGCGAGCACGTCCGCGGTCGTGCCGGGGCGAGGACAGCCGTCCTGCTCGACGAGGGTGCCGTTCTGGCGAATCGGCACGATCTCGTCGGCGAGTCGCCCGGTGGCCTGCGCGTCGCCCGCCTTCCGCTGGCTCTCGACGGCGAACTCCTCCTGACGGCTCCGCGAGACGCCGAATCGCTCCGCCACGTTCTCGGCCGTCTCGCCCATCGACATGTAGATCTGGGGGTAGCTCTCGACCAGGCCCGGGTGCGGGAGGAAGTTGAAGCCGGCCATGGGGACGCGGGACATCGACTCGACGCCGGCTGCGACGTACGCGTCGCCCATGCCCGCGGCGATCGCGCCCGCGGCCGTGTGGATCGCCTGCATCGACGACCCGCAGAAGCGGTTGACGGTCGCGCCGGCGACTGAGCGGGGAAGGCCGGCAAGCGTCGCGACCAGCCGCCCGAGGTTCATGCCCTGCTCCCCCTCGGGGAACGCGCAGCCGACCGTCACGTCCTCGAGCGTCGCCGGGTCGACGCCCGACCGCTCGACGAGCGCGCGAACGACGTGCCCGCCGAGCTCGTCGGGGCGGACCCGCGCGAGCTCTCCCTTGTGGGCGGGCTGGAAGGGTGAGCGGAGGTAGCCGGCGATGACCACCCGATCCGGACCGTTCACGTCTCCACCTCGCTTTCGCTGGCGGCGCGCTCGCGCTCGGCGAGCACGCGTCGCAGGATCTTGCCGGAAGGCGACTTCGGAATGGCGTCGATGACCTCGAGCCGGCGGATGCCGCTTGTGCGGCGTGACTCGCTCGGCCACGTAGGCCATCAGCTCCTCGGATGACGCGTCGCCCTGGAGGACGACGAAGCCCTTCGGGATCTCGCCTGCCTCCTCGTCGGGAACGCCGATCACGCAGGCGTCGGCGACGGCAGGATGCGTGAGCAGGAGCGCTTCGAGCTCTGCGGGGGCCACCTGAAACCCCTTGACCTTGATCAGCTCCTTGATGCGGTCGACGATGAAGAACCAGCCGTCCGCATCGGCGCTCCCGACGTCGCCCGTGCGCAGCCAGCCGTCCACGAGCGCCGCGGCCGTCGCCCGTTCGTCGTTCAGGTAGCCCTTCATCACCTGCGGGCCACGGAGCAGCAGCTCGCCCGATTCGCCCTGCTCGACGTCCTCGCCGGTCGCGACGTCGACGATGCGGGCCTCGGTGCCGGGCGCGAGCGGCCCGATGCTGCCGGGTCGGAGCGGCGCGCCGATTGGAGTCACGTGCGAGACGGGGCTGACTTCCGTGAGGCCGTAGCCCTGCACGACCTCGCAGCCCAGGCGCTCCGAGCAGGCCCGGGCGAGCTCGGCGTCGAGGGGCGCCGCTCCCGACAAGCATGGAGCGCAGGGTCGACAGGTCGTAGTCCGCGACGAGCGGGTGCTTGGCGAGGGCGAGCACGAGCGGCGGCGCGACGTAGGCGAGCGTCGCTCCGTGCTCCTGCGAGAGCGCCAGGTACTGCTCGAGGTCGAAGCGCGGCATCGTCACGACGGTCGCCCCGTAGCGGAGGCTCATGTTCATGACCACCGTCTGCCCGTAGCTGTGGAAGAACGGCAGGACGCCCACGACGACGTCCTCCGGCCCCAACGGCCGGACCGCGGCCGTCTGCAGCACGTTGGCCACGAGGTTGCGATGCGTGAGCATGACGCCCTTGGGGAAGCCCGTCGTGCCGCTCGAGTACGGCAGCGACACGACGTGGTCGGCGGTGTCGATCTCCAGGGTCGGCGGGTCTTCGTTCGCCTCTAGGAGCGATGCGAACGGCGTCGCGCCCTCGCCCTCGCCGAAGACGAAGACCTCCTCCACCTGGGCCTCGCGGGCTGCCGGGAGCGCGCGCTCGAGGAGCGCCGGGACCGTGAAGAGGAAGCGCGCGCGGGCGTCCCGGAGCTGGAAGGCGAGCTCGTCCACCGTGTAGAGCGCGTTCGCCGTCGTGCTCGCCCCGCCGGCCGAAGCCACCCCGTGGAAGGCGACCGCGTACGCGGGCACGTTCGGGCTGTAGATGCCGACGACCTCGTTCGGGCGCAGCCCGCGCGCGGCTAGGCCCGCGGCGCACCGGCGGACGAGGCGCGCGAGGTCCGTATAGCTCAGCGTCCCGCCCGACGGGCCGTCGACGAGGGCCGGCCGATCGCCGTACTCGGCCGCGCGCTCGAGCACGAAGGCGCTGAGCGGGGTGCTCGGGATCGGTACGTCGGGAAGGGGGCTGCGATAGATCAGATCGGACGAGCTCCTGGCCGTCGGCGAGCACTCCCGGTGCCGTCCGCATAAGGATATTCGGGTCGGTTCCCCGGCTGCGTGGGCGCCGCGACCAAGCCGGCGCGTCGTCGGCGGGGCTGGGCCGGTCGGGGACCGGCCCCTACATCCTGGCGGAACGCAGCGGCCGTTGGCACGCGTGGGGACTGTCTCCCTCCGGCCCGACCGGTGGGGCCGGCCGCCGGGTAGATCCGTAGGGGCCGGTCCCCGACCGGCCCTGGATCCGGCCGGGACTAGCGGCTGCGCTTGCGGGCGACCACGAGCAGGTACTCGTAGTGGTACTCGGCCGGTCCCTCGGGTGCGCCCCGGTTTGCCCGCGTGGCGAACTCGAGGGAGTCCCGGTCGAGCGCTGCAGCCCGCTCGGGCTGGTCGGCCAGGAACGCGCGGAGCGCGATGATCGGCCCGAAGGTCTGCTCGAAGAGCTCGACGTACTCACGCGGGCTCGCGGCTCGCTCGACGTACTCCCGGCGAGCCATCTGCAGGGAGTCGACCCGGTCGCCGAACAGCTCCCGCACGTGCTCCTCGCTGCCCCACAGGATCGGCGGGAGCGCTCCGGGCGGGGGCGGCGGCGCGTAGCGTGCGAAGGCCCCGAAGAACTCCGCTGCCAGGCCCTCGGGCGTGAACGCAAGCAGACCGATCGTGCCTCCGGGTCGGCACACGCGAAGGAGCTCATCGGCGACCCTCTGATGATCCGGGGCGAACATGGCGCCGAACGAGGAGGTGACGACGTCGAACGCGCCGTCGCCGAACGGGAGCGCCTCGGCGTCGGCCTCGACCCACTCGAGCTCCACGCCGCAGGCGCGGGCCTCGCGGCGCCCGGCCTCGAAGTTCTCGGGCGTGAGGTCGGACGCAACGACCTCGGCGCCGGTCTCGGCCGCCCGGATCGCCACGTTTCCCGTGCCTGCGGCCACGTCGAGCACGCGCTGGCCGGCGGAGATCCCGCACGCCTCGACGAGCACCGGGCCGAGCTCCCACACCGTCTGCTTTGCGAACGTGTGGTAGTCGCCGAGAGCCCACATCGCCCGCTCGGTGGCCTTGTGGTCTCGCTCCGGCTCCGTCGCGGTCACACGCTTTGGCGGCCATGCGTCCTCCTATCTCCTCGATCCTGGCGAGAGCCGCAACTTCGGCCAAGGATTCCGCCGATCGGCTCTGCATGCAGCGAACCGTAACGCCGAGGAACGGCGCCGACTTCGCCACGAGAGGCCATCTTCGGCCGTCCCGGAACTAGCCAGGATTGGCTATGCGCCGGGGCTCTCGAGCAAGCCCGCGCGCACGGCCTGGGCGGCCGCCGCAGTCCGGGAGGGAAGCTCGAGCTTGCGCAGGATGTTGGTCACGTGGCGATGCACGGTGTGCTCGCTCACCACCAGCCGCTCGGCGATCTGCCGGTTCGTCAACCCCTCGGCAAGCAGGCCGAGAACCTCCCGCTCCCGCGCGAGTGACCTCCGGGAGCGTGGTCAGACCGCCTGTGCGCCTCGTCGCCTCGAGAAGTCGCCTCGCGCGCTCCGCCTCCGCGCTCGCCCCCAGCTCGACCAGCGCCTCCAGGGCGGTGGCCACTTCTCGCTCGGCCGCGTCGGCACGGCTCAGCGCGAGCAGGGTCGTGGCGAGCTCGATCCGCGCCAGCGCGGCTTCGAACGGCCCGCCGCTCCGTTCGAAGCGATCCACGGCATCCTCGAGCAGCGTCCTCGCGCGGTCGTGGTCGCCGCGGGCGGCCAGGAGCATCCCCTCGGACAGGTCGGCATGCGCCCGCACCGGCGCGGTACCGACGAGCCGCTCGACCTCCCGCAACGTCTCGACGGCGGACACTGCCTCGTCGAGCTCGCCGCGCGCGATCCGGGCGCGGACGAGCAGCGTGAGCGCCGGGAAGCGATCCACCGCCCGGTCGGCAGGCAGCTGGCGCAGCACCCGCTCGAGCAGCTCGACGGCCCGCAGCGACTCGCCGCGGTCGAGCGCCAGGCGAGCGCGGCCGACCTGCGCCGGCTGGAAGGCGCCGGTCTCGCCGAGCAGCATCGCCGCCTCCTCCGGCCTGCCCTGCCGGCGCCTCAGCTCGGCCAGCTCGATGAGCGCGAATGGCACCCACGCGGGTCGCGAGTGCGCAAAGTCGTCGATCGCGGCCGTGAGCTCGGTCTCCGCCTCCACCCACCGGCCGCGCCAGACGTCGACGGCGCCGTAGTGGGCTCTGCAGAAGGCGAGCATGTACCGGCTCCCGTAGCGCTCGGCGAACTCGGCGATACGGTCGCACCACTCGAAGGCGCGCTCGTAGTCGAGCACGGCCGTGCACGACGTGACGAGGATGCAGCACGCCCACGCGCTGGAGATCGGGATCGTCGCGTTGCCGCCCAGCGCGGCGGCCGTGGCCTCGTCGAGCTGGCGCATGCCCTCCTCGACCTGCGCGGAGGCCACGAGGGCGGCTCCGTCGAGCGCGAGACCGAGCATCTCCAGGTCGTCGACCCCGTACCGGCGACCGATCTCGGCCGCGAACGAGCCGAGCTCTCTGGCCGTCGCGGTGTCGCCGCCGGCGTGCGCGAGGTAGCCCTCGTGGAAGGCGAGCCAGCCGTGGTCGGGCCCCGGCTCGAGCGGATCCAGGAGTCGCCGCGCACGCCGTAGCCACCCGTTCGCCACCGCCCAGGCGCCGTTGAACTCGAGCTGGTCGGAGGCAAGCCAGACGGCCATCCGCGCGGCGCTCCCCGCGTCCCCTCTCTTTCTGTAGAGGCGGTACGCGTGCTCGCGCGCAGCGAAGACGGTGTCCGCGTCGTCGAGCCACCAGGCGGCCCAGCTCAACCCTTCGAAGGCCTCGGGCGTCTCCCCGTCGGCGAGCGCAGCCTCGAAGAGCGTCCGGGCGGCGTCCCACCGGCCCTCTCGTAGCTCCGCCCAACCGGCCTGGAGCCGATCGGCCGTGGCCGGTCTGGACGTCTTCCCCACCGCGGGCATTGTCGCGCGCCCGGCCCCGTCGCGGGCGGGCACGGTCGCGGATCCAGGCGGTTAGAGTCGAGGCCGGTGCCTCGATTCGGCGGCGCTGAGGTGTGCGAGCAGTGCGAGCACTCGGCGCGGCGTCCTAAGACAGGAGTCGAACGAGGCTCTCGGCGACCAAGAACACACCTACTCCGAACGTGACCGCGATTGTCACTTTCGTGCCGTTCGCGGTGAGCCAGTTCTTCGCGGTTGTGATCCACGCGCGGGCGTGCTCGCCGAAAAGGAGGTAGAGGACGACTGCCGGCCACACGGAGAGGCTCGCAACCGCCACGTAGAGGAGGGCCAACCTTGTCTCGTCCCCGGCGTCCAGCTCGGCGGCTGAGATGGTGGTTGCTGCGAGCAGGGTGATGACCAACCGCTTCGCGCCGATCCCGAGCGCGAGACCTGCAGAGAGAGCGGTTGCGGGCCGGATTCGCTCGAGCCTCGCGAGCATGGCTTCGGTCCTGCGCGAGCCGCTGGCATCCCGATTCCGAGCGCGCGATCGTCCGATCTGCGCCGCCATGATCAGAAGGACTCCGAGCACCAGCCCGAAGACGCTGACACCGGTGTCTTTGTGCCGATCGAGGCTCGCCACGGCCGTGGAGCTCACAAACAGGCCTATGACGACGACGGCGCTCTGGCCGGCCAGGAAGCTGCCGAGGAAGAGAATCCCATTCAAGCGTCCTCGCCCACTTGTGAGCACGACGAGCGTCGCCAGAACGGTGATCGGACTCGCTGCCGCGAGGAGCGCGTAGACGAACGTGCGCAGCGCGACCTCGGTCATGCGTCATCTTTTCAGGCATCGCGCGCTGCCTACCTGGCAGTTGCGTAATGTTCCGGCTCGGTGGAGGCCCTCGCCGCAGTCCTGGCTCTGCTTTCGGCGGCGTGTTTCGCCCTCGCGGCGACCCTCTGGCAGCGTGCTTCGGCCGGCCTCGCCGGGGTCTCTTTCCGGCACCCGAGATCTTTCGTACGCCTACTGACCGAGTGGGTGTGGCTCCTGGGTCTGGGTGCGCGGATCGCCGGTGTCGTGCTCCAGGGGCCGGCGCTCGACCGAGGCAGGGTCTCGATCATTCAGCCGTGTGCTCGTCAGCACGGTCATCTGGGCGATCTCGCTCGGATACTTCCTGGCCGGTCAGAAAATCGTGCGGCGGGAGGTGCTCGGGCATGTCCCGAACAGAGCTCATCAGGAAAACTCCTCCAGTCGCTCGCTGATGATGATCCGCCCGGCGGCCTCGATGAGCGCCAGGTGCGAGAAGGCCTGCGGAAAGTTGCCGAGATGCCGCCCTGTCTCGGCATCGAACTCCTCCGCGTAGAGGCCGAGCGGCGAGGCGACCCGAAGCAGGCGCTCCATCAGGTCGCGCGCGCGCTGCTCCTCCCCGACGATCGCGAGCGCGGACACGAGCCAGAACGAGCAGATGAGGAACGTTCCCTCCTTGCCCGACAGGCCGTCGTCGGTCTCGTCCGTTCGGTAGCGGAGGACGAAGCCGTTCTCGGTCAACTCGTCGGCGATCGCCAGCACCGTCTTGTGGAGGCGCTCGTCCTCGTCCGGAAGGAACCCGACCATCGCGGCCAGCAGGATCGAGGCGTCGAGAGCGTCGGTCTCGTAGTGCTGGCGCAACACACCCCGCTCGCTGACGCCGTGCTCGAGGATGTCCTCGCGAATCTCCTCCGCGGTCGCACCCCATGTGGCCTGCAGCTCGGGCTCTCCGCGGATCTCGGCCAGCTTCGCGGCGCGGTCGAGGGCGACCCAGCACATGATCTTGGAGGACACGTAGTGCTGGGGCTTGCCGCGCGCCTCCCAGATGCCCTGGTCGGGCTCACGCCAGGCACGCGTTGCGCCCTCGGCGTGTGCCTCTACGATCGGCCACAGGCCCCGGGGCAGGCGGTTGCTCCGGCGGGTATGGACCAGGATCGAGTCGAGCACCGCGCCGTAGACGTCGTTCTGGCGCTGGTCGAAGGCGCCGTTGCCGATCCGGACCGGGCGAGCTCCCGCGTACCCCGATAGTTCGTCGAGCGTCGACTCGGTCAGATCGCGCCGGCCGTCGATCCCGTACATGATCTGCAGTCCGCCGTCGTCGTTGGGCACGACGTCCGCGACGAACTGCATGAACTCGTCGGCTTCCCAGTCCAGGTTCAGGTAGTGCAACGCGTGGAGCGTGAAGGTCGCGTCGCGGATCCATGTGTAGCGGTAGTCCCAGTTCCGCTCGCCGCCCGGCGTCTCGGGAAGTGACGTCGTGAGCGCGGCGACCGTTGCCCCCGTGGGCATGTAGGTCAAGCCTTTGATCGCCAGGGCGGACCGCTGGATCGGGTCGCGCCAGCGATGGTCGGGAAGGCGGGCTCTTCCCAGCCAGGCGCGCCAGTAGCGGGTCGTTCTGGCGATCCGCTCCGCCGCCTCGTCGACGTCGATCGGTGCCGCGAGGTTCTCCGCCCAGGAGAGAGCGCAGTAGGCGCGTTGGCCCGGCTCGAGACCGTGCCGAGCCCGCACGCGGCCGCCCTCGATGCCCAGCGCGAGATCCGTCTGGAGGCGGATCGTCTGCCCCGCGCCCGTCGCGTCGGCCACGTGACGACTTCCGTCGACGAGAGTCCACGCCGCCTCCTCGCGGCCGTAGCCGAAGGCGGGCTCACAGACGAGCTCCATGTCGACGCTGCCCTCGAGGCACTCGACGGTGCGTACCAGCATGTGGTCGCCGTCGTCGTCCGCCGGCGGTCGGGTGTGGGGCGTGATCTCGTCTTCGCGGTCCCGAGGTCCCATCGTCAGCGCATCCCGGACGACGACCCAGCCGTTCGGCGTCTTCCACGTCGTGACCAGGACGTTCGTTCCAGGCTCGTACTCTCGCGCGGTCGGGTGGTTGATGCCGAACGGCGCGAAGGTGAACGTACCGGCGCCCCGATCGAGCAGGCTGCCGAATACGCTCGGCGAGTCGAAGCTCGGCACGCACAGCCAGTCGATGGCGCCGTCGGGGGCGATGAGGGCGCCCGTGTGGCAGTTGGAGAGGAAGGCGTAGTCGGCGATCGGCGGAAACGGCGAGGGCGCGGCCGCGCTCTGCGGCGCGGGCTTGGAGGCGGTCTGATCGCGCGTCATGTCGTTATCCAGGGCCCGTGCCAGCGGCCGTGGCCGGCGACCAGCTCGTCGGCGGCAGCAGGTCCCCAGGAGCCCGGCTCGTATGGCTGGACCGGCGGTGGCGCGTCGAGCAGCGGCTGCATGATCCGCCACGTCTCCTCCACGCCATCCTGGCGCGTGAAACGCGTGCTCTGACCTACCAGGGCGGCGTGCAGGAGCACCTCGTAGGGCGTTGCGCCCTCGCCGCCCTGCTCGGCGAACTCCATGTCCAGAGTGATCGCCTCTGCTGCGGGCGTATCGGCGCGGCGTGCATCGACGATGAACTGGATTCCGGTCGACGGATCGAGCTTGACCACGATCTGGTTCGGTTCGGGCCTTCGCTCGAGAGCCTCGAAGCCGAGGCGGGGCGGGTGCTTGAACACGAGTCGCAGCTCGGTTTGCATCACAGGCAAGAGCTTTCCGGTTCGGATGAAGAAGGGGACGCCTGACCAGCGCCAGTTGTCGATCTCGAGGCGCAGGGCGGCGTATGTCTCGGTCGTCGAATCCGGTGCCACACCGTCGATGGCGCGGTAGCCGGTGTGCTGACCACGGACGTAGTGCTCCGGGTTGGCCGCCGCAACGGCGCGAAAGACGTTGACCATCCCGTCCTTGATCGTCGTGGGGTCGCCGCCCGCCGGCGCCTCCATCGCGGCGGCGCCGACCACCTGCATGAGGTGGTTGACGACGACGTCGCGAAGCGCACCGACAGGATCGTAGAAATGGCCGCGGTCCGCGACCCCGAAGTCCTCGGCCATCGTGATCTGCACGCACTCGATGTAGTTCCGGTTCCAGACCGGCTCGAGCATCGTGTTCGCGAAGCGCAGGTAGAGGATCTCCTCGAGACCCATCTTCCCGAGGTAGTGGTCGATCCGGTAGAGCTGAGACTCGTCGATGTACTCGTGGAGCTCGGCCGCGAGCGCACGGGCGGACTCTTGGTCGTGGCCGAAGGGCTTTTCGACGACGACGCGCCCCGTTTTCGTCAGGTCGGCCTCGGCCAGGCCTTTGACGACGGTTCCGAAGAGGAAGGGTGGGATCTCGAGATAGAAGACGGGGGTGGTGGCGCCATCGATCGCCCCGCCGACCCTCTGGTAGGTGGAGGCGTCCGCGAAGTCTCCCTGCACGTAGGAGAGCCGCGCTGCGAAGCGCTCGAATACGGACGGGTCGAGCTGCTCGCCTGTTCCCTCGATCGACTCACGCGCGCGCTCGACGAGCTGGTCGACCGTCCAGTCGTCGACCGCGACGCCAACGATCGGGCAGGCGAGCAGGCCGCGCTGCTCGAGGCGATACAGCGAGTGGAACGTCATCACCTTCGCCAGATCGCCCGTGATCCCGAAGACGACGAACACGTCTGCCGGCAGCGGCTCTGCGCCCTGCCCAGCTCTCGTGCTCTGTGGAGCCTCAGCGATGCTCACGTGCGTGCCTCCCGTTTCGATCGTTGGCGTCATCCTTTCTGTTAGGCGCTCTCAGCGTCGGCCGGCTCCCCTCACGACGTCGATCCGCCCGCGCCCGAAGGCATCGATCCGACCCCAGCGCCCGGGGATGTCGAGCAGCTCCAGGCGGCCGATGCCCGTGGGCAGCGCCGGGTCGACGATCAGGTGGTCCCCAACGGGCTCGAGACCGAGCATCGTGCGGAGCAAGAGGAGCGGCGTGCCGGTCGACCAGGCCTGCGGGCTGCACGCGGTCGGGTACTGGACCGGGTACTTCGTCATCTCCCGCGGGTAGCCGCCGAACGCCTCGGGCAGGCGGCCGTCGAAGAACTCGGCCGCGGCAAGGATGCCTGCGGCGATCTGCGCCGCCTCTTCCTTGAAGCCGTAGCGCCGCAGGCCCCAGGCGATGAACGAGTTGTCGAAGGGCCAGACCGTCCCGACGTGGTAGCCGATGGGGTTGTAGCGTCCCTCGCCCTCGGCCATCGTGCGCACGCCCCAGCCGGAAAACAGCCTGGCTCCCATGAGGTGACGCGCGACCGCCTTCGCCTTCGACTTGTCGACGATGCCGCTCCAGAGCAGGTGGCCGTTGTTCGAGGTCAGCGAGTCGACCTGGCGGCCGTCGGCGTCGAGCGCGACGGCGAAGTACTCGCCGTCCTCGACCCAGAAGTCGCGGTTGAAACGGCGCTTCAGGTCGGCCGCCTCCTTCTCGAGCCGGTCCGCAAAGGTCGGGTCGCGCCAGACGCGACGCGCCAGGCGGGCGCCGCGCATCTTGGCGTCGTAGGCGTAGCCCTGCAGCTCGCAGGTCGCGCGCGGGAAGCCCGGCAGCGTGCCGTCGCGGTAGGAGATCGAGTCCCAGGAGTCCTTCCAGCACTGGTTCTCGAGGCCGGTCTTCTCGTTGCGGCGCTGGTAGGAGATGTAGCCGTTGCCCTGCAGGTCGCCGTACTCGTCGATCCAGTCCAGCGCCGCCCGCGCCTCGTGCTCGAGGTCGCGCACGAGCTCTCGTGTCGCCCGGTCCAGCGCTCGTACTCGTCGAGCAGGACGACGTACAGCGGCGTGGCGTCGGCGCGAGCCGTAGTAGGGGGAATGGGGCCGCTCCTCGAACGCGGTCATCTCCCCGTAGCGCAGCTCGTGGAGGATCCGGCCCGGATCCTCGTCGCGGAAATCGTCGATGCGCGATCCCCTGCCGCATCCCCAAGCGCCGCAGCGTCGTCGCCGCAAGCTCCGGCGTGAACGGCAGAGCCTGCAAGCTCGTGAAGATGCTGTCGCGCCCGAACATCGTCATGAACCACGGCAGGCCCGCCGCCGGCAGGCTCCGCCCCGGCACGGCGGTCGAGAAGCGCAGCGCCGCCAGGTCGACCAGGCTCCGCCGGTAGGTCACCCGCAGCGCGTCGTAGTCGCACTCGAGCCGCGGCGCCGTCCGCAATCCACCGCTCCAGATTCGCTCGCCATGTTCGGCCGCGGCCTGCGTCTGCGCTCCCGCTGGATACTTCGGCCGGTCGCCGGCTCCCGCCCCGGCGCCGCGCAGGCCGTGACCACATTGAGGTCGGTCTTCCACTGCCCCATGGGGCTCAACCGCGCCCGGAACGTGAGGCCGCTCTCGTCGAGCTTCGCCGGGCGCGGTAGCCGAGATCGCCGTCTCGCGCGCGATACGTGTCGCGCTCATAACCCAGCAACAAACGCCCGCCCTCGACCCTCGTCGAGTAAGTGCCCTTCTTCTTCAGCGCGTCCTTGACCTCGAACAGATCCGCGAAGTCGCTGCCGCGTCGATGCGGATCGACGAGGTCGACCGGCTCGTCGTCGTGGTTCAGGATCGTCAACTCCTCATGGAAGCCATCGCCCACAGCCCGCTCGCCGGATCACCGAGAGCTTCGCGTCGACATAGACGGTGCCCGTCCCCGGCACCAAAAAGAACCGGGTCTCGAAATACTGAAGATCATCGGTCGACAGCGCAGTCAGCCGCTGCCCGTTGATGGTGAGCACCCACCTCGACAGGAAACGCGTGTCGAACGAGAAGAGGCCCGTCGGGTCGGTCGAGCGAGGCCTCGATGTCGCCGCGCGCATCGCTGACGACGAACGTGTTGCCGTCGAGGATCTGCACGAGATCGTCGCTCATCGACGACTCCTCGCGGGGCTGGGCTCCGCGCGGCCCCGCGCGCCGGGCGGCCCGGGGAAGAGCCGCTGGAGCATGATGAGCAGCTCCGGGTTGCCTTCGGGTCACGACCTGCCCGCGCTGGAGGGCGGCCATCGCGTTGGCCTCAGCCGCGTCGCCATCTGGTCGAAGAGCGGCCTCGTCCAGATGAACGACGCAGTCTGCCTGCGAAGTTCTTCCTCGACACGGCGACGTTACCCTTCTCCATCGCGATGACCCAGTGCTCCGTCCGCCCACCCCGCACAAGATCGAAGCGCGCGATCCCCGACGCCTTCCCAAGCAACGGCTCAAACCCGCCCCGCCGCAACCGCTCGAAAAACTCCACCGTCGCGTCCGGCATCAATCCCCCTTCTCGTCTCCCACCGTGATCCGGGCAGCGCGCTCGTGCGTGAACCCTGCCCATGTCCAGTCCACAACCGCCTTGACCCTGTCTGCGCCCGTAGGCAGGAGCCCGAGATGGACGGCGCCCCATGCGAGAAACGCCGTCTTGCCCTTCATGGTCTTTCCGCGGCGGAACTGCACGACGGCCGCCCCGCGGCCGATCGTCGCCATCGTGCCCTTGTCGTGGTACTCGAAGGGCTCGGTTTCCTTGCCCGCTAGGAGCCGGGCGATGTTCTCTCCCGCACGCTCTCCGGACTGGAGCGCGACGGAGCCCAGCTGCGGCAGAACGTCCTTTGCCTCCGAGTCCGTGATCGAGGCAACGTCGCCCACGACGAAGACCTCCGGGTGCCCGGCCAGGCTGAGATCCGGCTCGACGCGTACCCGGTTTCCCCGCTCGAGCTCGAGACCGAGCGACTCGGCAATCGGGCTTCCCTGCAGGCCGGCGCCCCAGACCAGCGTGTGGGCCTTTAGCTCGGTGCCCGACTTGAGCGTTACGCGTGTGGGCGCGACCGAGGCGACCATCTCGCCCAGCAGCACCTCGACGCCGCGCTTCTCGAGCGCCCCCTTCGCATACTTGCGGATGTCCGGCTTGAACATCGAGAAGAGCTCGGGGCCGGCCTCGACCAGGATGAGCCGTGCCTGATCCTGCGGCAGGCTCGGATAGTCCTTGGCGAAGTTGCTGCGATAGAGCTCGGCGAGCGCGCCGGCGCTCTCGACACCGGTGGGGCCCCCGCCGACGACGACCACGTTGAGCGCGCCGTCCTCGACGAGGGCCGGGTTCTTGTCCGCCGCCTCCCACTTCTCGAGAACGTGCTCCTTGAGGCGCACGGCGTCGGAGAGCGTGTACATCGGAAACGCGTGCTCGGCTGCGCCCTTCGTTCCGAAGAAGTTGACCCGGGCCCCGAGCGCCAGGACGAGGTAGTCGTACGTGAGCGGTGCCAGCTCCGCGAAGCGAACCTCGCGCTTTGCCAGATCGACGGCGCTGACCGTGTCCTGGTGCACCGCGACGTTCGGCTGCTTGTGGAACAGGTCGCGCAACGCGTGCCCGACGTCGGTGGCCTCGAGCAGGGCGGTCGCGACCT
The DNA here is from genome assembly GCA_963838105.1 of uncultured Thermoleophilia bacterium. Lineage (GTDB taxonomy): Bacteria > Actinomycetota > Thermoleophilia > Gaiellales > Gaiellaceae > CAWJNF01. The sequence goes on from CAWIQC010000015.1 coordinate 127,303, forward strand.
GGTACAGGAGCGGCTGGAACGTGCAGTAGTTGTGCTTGTCGACCAGCACGACCTCCGCGCGGGCGTCCTCGAGCTTCCGCGCCGCGCCGACGCCGGCGAACCCTCCGCCGAGGACGAGAACTCGCGGCAGCTGAGTTGTGTCTCGGGCTTCGGTCAAGAGCTGCTCCTCGTGCAGGCGTGCGGCTGCGGAAGCCTAGGGAAAAGGCAAGCGACTGTGGCCGGCCTCTGTCTCGGCCGGGTCGCACACTTCACTGGTGGATGCGCTCGATGCTGGCGGCCCAACACGGTCATTGCCACGCGTGCTGCCGGTTCGCAACCGTTCTTTCACCAGTTCTCAACCGGCGCAGACCTGACAAGCGATCGGGACTTCCGTAAACGCTCCGGTGCGGCTCTGCTACTCGACGACGATCACGTCGCAGTCGGCGTGCTTCTTCACCTCGTCCTGGACGCTCATCCCGAAGGTGCGGCCGAAGAAGCCCTCGTGATGGCCGCCGATGACGATCAGGCTGGCGCCGCGGTCCTTGGCAAGGTCGGTGATCTGCCGGCCCGGATCGCCTGCCGCCCACACGTACTCCGCCTCGATCTGGGCAGGCGCGATGACGTCTCGGGCGTCGGCGAGAGCATGCTCCAGCTCGGGTGTCTCTCGGACGCCGAGCTCGGCCGACCCGTCGTCCAGCGTGCCGAAGTTGCGGGGATCGGCAGGGTCGAGGGGCATCTCTGCCACCGCGATCACAACCAGCCGGCCGCCGCGTTTCCTCGCCTCGTCGATCGCTCGGGAGAGCGCCCGTCTTCGCAGGCTCTTTGTCGTCGTAGCCAACGATGATCGTGTCAGGCATGGCGGAAGCATCGCAGACTACGGTCGAGCAGCGCTCGCGTCCGGCGAGCTCGCATCACGGCGCTTTGGTCTGGGCCGGGGCGTACGAAGCGATCGCACTCGGTCGGGCCTTGGCGGGGCGATCGCCTCCCTCGGTCCTCTGCTCGCAGGTGCGCTCCTGGAGGAGTGCTGGTGGGGATCGGTGTTCCTGCTCACCTTGCCACTCGCTGCGGTGGCGCTAGTTGCGGCCTTCCGGCGTTCCTGAGCTCCTGCACGGGTCGACCAGCCGACGGCGTGTGCCGATCGTCGTTCAGCCCTGCCCGGGCAACGCAACCGAGTCGATGTTCTCGGCTTTGGCAACGGCGAGGACGTCGGGGTCTGCCGTGGCGATGCGGTCGCCCAGCTTGGCCGAGCCGATCAGGACGGCATCGGCCAGCGAGATCGGCCGAGCCGAGCGGTGATAGTGTCCGGCGCGGATCTCGGCCGCGCGGCGCGCCACGCTGTAGTCGAGAGGGACCGCCGTCAGTGGCCCCTCCAGCAGGGGGTCGAGAATCTCGACCGCACGCCCGATGGGCACTCCGTGGACGCGCTGCGAGACGTCGAGCACCTCGACCAGATTGGCTGTCGCCACTGCGGCGTCGCCATCGCGCAAGATCGCGCGGACATGCGGCGACGCCGGGCCCCCGACCAAGAACGCGATCAGGGCGTAGGCGTCGAGTAGGGTCATGAGCCCCGACGTTCCTCGGCGACCCGCTCGTCTTCGCGCGCTTCACGGCGAAGCCGCGCGGGGTCGAGAGTGCCGAATTCCTCCGCGAGCGCACCTTCTGCGGCGGCGATCGGGTCATCAGCAGCCGGCTCGATAACGATCCGGTCGCCCTGATCCTCGAGCGCAACCGTAGAGGTCGCCCAGCGATGCCGGATCGCTGCCGGGATCGAGATCTGACCCCCTTTCGAGATTCTCATGCGCTTCTTCATGATCATGAAGGCTATCATGAATTCTCCCCAAGATCCGTGGCAAAGCGCCGGCCGTGACGCCGGGGCCTGGGCCAGCGAGGGCGGGCCGACTCCAGGACGCCGGACCGGAGCAGGCCGGTGCGTTACTGCGATGCCGGCCGTTGGCGTGGTCAGTCCGCACGACGGCGTGTGCCAGTGGCGCGAACAGGCTCGAGCCGGGGCGAGAGCGATGAAGGCGAACGGGCTTGAGAGCGGAGGACGTGCGGGCGAACCGGCAACGCGCGCTCCCGGAGGCCGGGCTCCGTCCCGGCCCCGGGTCGCGGGCCTATTCGAGGGGGTCAAGTCTGCAGTTGAACATTGGAGCTGACAGAAGCGGCTGCAGGTGGGCGTGGGAATCGGTTCGAGTCCGCTACGCACGCGCAGGCGTTCGGATCGGTGTGGCCGTCGATTCTGTCGGTCTCGCGTACACCTCGGCGAAGCCCTGCCGCCAGCTCGGATAGCGCAGCGTCCAGCCGAGCTCGCGCTTGGCCTTCGCGTTGGAGGCGCCGCTGGACTCGGTTCCCATGCATGACTGCGGCTTCGCCGGCGATCAGCCGCGCGAGCCAGACGGGAACGTGGCGGGGCGGCTTGGCTCCGAGCGCGCTCGCCAGTACCGGCAGCCATTCGTGCACCGGGGCGGGCTCGTCGTCGACGATGTTGTAGATCGCCGGGCCGTCGTGCTCGAGCGCGAGCACGGTCGCTGCGGCGGCGTCGTCGAGGTGGATGAACGAGAAGATGCCGCCGCCGTCGCCGACGATCGGGAACTGCCGCTTGCGCACGGGCTCGACCAGTCCGTCGTTGGCGGCGCCGTAGAAGCCGCCGTAGCGAAGCGCGATCCCGCCGGCCGAGGTGACCGCCTGATCGAGATGGCGCATTGCGGCGTGGGTCTCGCGCAGCGATGCCGGCGGGGTGGGGTCGAGCGGGTCGTCCTCGGTCTTGATCGGCCCGCCCTCGCGCGCGTAGCGCATGCTGGCGAAGCTCTGGGCGACGAACCGGCGCACGCCCGCCTCGCGCGCGGCGGCCAGCAGGTGTCGGTGCCCTCGGTGCGAAGCCGGTTGGTCTGCGCGAAGCTGCGGTCGAAGTTCCTGGAGAAGCGCACATTCGCCAGAGCGGTCGCCTGATGGACGATCGCGTCGGGCTCGGCCTCGAGGACGGCCTTGCGCACGGCGCGCGGGTCGAGCAGGTCGAGCATGATCGGCTCGCGCCCCGAGCGCCCGCAGGCGTTCAGCGTTTGCGGGCGACGTGGAGGTGCCGATCACCTCGTGCCCTCGATCGATCAGCTGGGGAACGAGCCGGGTGCCGATCGCCCCGCTCGCGCCTGCGACGAAGACTCGCATCGTGTTCTCCTTTGTCCGTCACATCGCGGGATTTCGCGGGTCTACCTGTATGACCCGACGCGACGGAGGAATGTGACCGATGGACGAGCGCGAGTTTCTGGCGGAGCGATTCGAGGAGCACCGAACCCGCCTGCGAGCGGTGGCCTACCGGATGCTCGGCTCGCTGAGCGAGGCGGACGACGCCGTCCAGGAGGCCTGGCTGCGGCTGAGCCGCACCGACGCGAGCGAGGTCGAGAACCTCGCCGGCTGGCTGACGACCGTCGTCGCGCGCGTCTCGCTGAACATGCTCCGCTCGCGCAACGTCGCGGCGCGAGGAGCCGCTCGGCGTTCACATGCCCGAGCCGATCGTCGACCGCGCCGACGGGACCGACCCCGAGCACGAGGCGCTGCTGGCGGACTCGGTCGGGACTCGCGCTGCTCGTGGTCCTCGAGACGCTGGCCCCGGCCGAGCGGCTGGCGTTCGTGCTGCACGACATCTTCGCCGTGCCCTTCGACGAGATCGCGCCGATCGTCGACCGCTCGCCCGAGGCGGCACGCCAGCTCGCCAGCCGCGCGCGCCGCCGCGTCCAGGGCCGAGAACACGGTTCCCGACGCCGACCTCGACACGCAGCGCGAGGTCGTCGACGCGTTCCTCGCGGCCTCGCGCGACGGCGACTTCGAGGCGCTGCTCGCGGTGCTGGACCCGGACGTCGTGCTGCGCGCGGACTTCGGCCCCTGCGGCGGGTCGAGGGAGGTCCGCGGCGCCGAGGCGGTCGCCGGGCAGGCGCTCGGCTACTCGCAGCTCGGGCTGGTCATGCGGCCGGCGCTCGTCAACGGCGCCGCCGGAGCCGTCTCGACCCGCGACGGAGAGCCGTTCTCGGTCGGCGGCATCACGGTCAGGGGCGGAAAGATCGTCGAGATCGACATCCTCGCCGACCCGGAGCGGCTCCGTCAGCTCGACCTGACCGTCCTCGACGCCTGAGGTGGCCCGGCCGGCGGGGTTTACAGTCCACGCTCCATCGCTCCGTCCTCGAGGAGGAGATCATGAGCGTCACACGTGAGGGTGGCTGCGCCTGCGGAGAGGTTCGCTACCGCCTTGCGTCCGATCCGCTCTTCGTTCACTGCTGTCATTGCCTGAACTGTCAGCGGCAGACCGGGAGCGCGTTCGTCATCAACGTGCTGATCGAGGCCGACCGGGTGGAGCTGCTCGCCGGCGAGCCGCAGCCCGTCGCCGTGCCTCGCGACGACGGCACGAAGCAGACGATCTGGCGTTGTCCGACGTGCCAGATCGCGGTGTTCAGCCAGTACACGAGCCGCCGGATCCGGTTCGTTCGGGCCGGCACGCTCGACGACCCGGCAGCGGTTGCGCCCGACGTCCACATCTACACGCGGTCGAAGCTGCCCTGGGTCACGCTGCCCGACTCGGTGCCGGCGTTCGACGTCTACTACGAGACGAAGGAGCTGTGGCCGGCCGCGAGTCTCGAGCGCCTCGAGGCGCTCAGGGCGTCGCCGGGCCCCGGCGGATCGGTGATGAACCGGTCGGCCGCCGCTGTCGCTGTGGTCGGTTGCGCGTGACACGTCGGCGAAGCCTCGCCGCCAGCTCGGGTAGCGCAGCAGCCAGCCGAGCTCGCTCTTCGGTTGATTGGCGGGGCGGGGCCAACTACGCTGCGGCGGCGAGGATACGTCCGACGCTCTTCTCGGAGAAGAACTCGGCCGGTGACGTCACTCCTGCGGCGACGCGCGCGAACCCGTCCATCGCTTCCTGGCTCCTGCTGACCGCGCTCAGCAGCTGCTGCATCTCGGGCGAGGGAGGCGCGAGCGCCGCGAGCTCGGCCGTGAACTCGTACATCGGCAGGACCTGCTCGTCTCGACGCGCCTGGTACTCGCCCATCGCTTCCTCGAAGCTGCGTGCGCCCGAGAATGTCTCGTCGAGCGCAGCGGCGCACAGCTCGGCGTCGCGGAAGGCGTCGTGGATGCCCTGCGCGGTGATGAAGTCCTTGTTGTAGCCCGCGTCGCCGACCAGAGCCCAGCCGGGGCCGAAGGGCTTGCGGAAGTAGCCCCGGACCGCGGTGCCGACGAAGCGCTCCTCGCGCTTTGCGCCCCGAACCCGCTCGGCAAATGCCGGAGCGATCTCGAGCGTCTCGAGGTAGGTGGCTTCGATGTCCCTTCTGACGGCGTCGAACTCGTCGATCGTGCGGCCGGCGATGATCAGCGTCAGGTCGTCGTTCGTGGGCCACGCCGCGTAACCCAGACCAGGGCGGAGCGCGGTTTCGAAGCGGCCGCTCATCGGCAGGCCGCTCCAGTATGTGTAGTAGCTCACCTGCAGCTGCGGCTTCTCGTTGTACTCCGCGGCCTCGACCGCGTCCGCGACGAGCGAGTGACGGCCGTCGGCTCCGATCACCACCCGAGCGAGCTCGGTGACGGTCTCGCCACCCTTGCTGTGGCCGCGAACGCCGACGACGCGGCCGTCCTCGAAGACGAGGCTCTCGACCGTGAACCGTTCGCGAACCTCTGCCCCGGCCTGCGAGGCGGCGTCGACGAGCAACTCGTCCAGCACGGTCCGCCTGGGTGCGTACGCGACGGGGGACTCGTCGGGCCCGGGGGCTCCCTCGATCGTGAACGGTCCGAAGATCGAACGAGTAGGTGTCGATGGGCGGGCTTCCGGTCGCGAGGACGGGGTCGAGCAGCCCCCAGCGCTCGAGCGCCGTCACGCCTGGCGGATGGATGAGATGCGTCGAGATGGTGTCGCTCGGGAACGTCGCCCGGTCGACCACCAGCACTCGGTGGCCGTTACGCGCGAGCAGCATCGCCGTCGGCGATCCGGCGCAGCGCGCGCCCACGACGATCGCGTCGTATGGCTGGCTCATGAAAACTCCTCTCGGGTCGGATGGAGCGCTTCCGACCGACAGTAGGAGGGCGCGACGGGGAGAGCTTCGGGGAAACCACCCAACTTCCGCCGTCCGGCGGAATGGGTGATTTCACTCAGAGCAGCTCGTGCTCGTAGGCGAACGCGGTGGCTGCTGCGCGCGTCGAGACGCCGAGCTTGACGAAGATGTTGCCGACGTGCCGGTCGACCGTCCTCACGCTGAGGACGAGCTCGGTGGCGATCGCTCTGTTGGTCTTGCCGTGCGCGAGGAGGCGTAGCACCTGCAGCTCGCGTGCGGACAGGCCATGGGTGTCCTTCGACGATGCTGGTGCCATGAGCGACCTCACCCGACTCAGGTCCGTGGCCGCTCCCAGATCCTCGAAGACCGCGCGTGCCGCCTCCAGCTCGAGAGCCGCGGTGTCGTCGTCGCCTATCTGGCCGCAGGCCAGTCCGATCAGAACACGCGCGCGCGCCGCCTCGTACGGGGCCTCGAGCCCCTGCCACGTGCCGAGCGCGTCACGCAGCCTGGTCAGCGCGCCCCGGGCATCGCCCTGGGCGAGGGCCACCGCACCACCCGCGTGGGCGGCCGTCGCACTGACCGGGTCGCTCGCGCTGAGCCTCCGAGATCGCGTCGAGCTCGTCAGAGGCGCGGCGCGCTTCCTCGAGGTCTCCGACGGCCAGCATGATCTCGACGTGGGCGGGCAGCAGCCCGGCACGCTTCAACGGGTCTGCGGTCTCGTCCACCGTCCGGCGGATCGTCGCGGCCGCGGCGTCGCCCTTGCCCTGGGCCAGCCGCAACAGCGCCAAACCCGGTTGTGGCTCGAAGCCGAGCTGGCTTGCGGCGCGGTAGGCCTCCTCGGCAGCCGCGAACTCCCCCTGCAGGCGCTGGATTTCCCCCTGGCGGTAGAGGGCGCTCCCCGCGATGCGCTGGTTCAACACACCTTGGCGGAGGCGCTCACCGGCTCGCTGCACCTCTTCCAGAGCGGCCCGCCAGGCCCCCTGGAGCTGCATGACCTCGGCACGATGCACCAGGCAGACGCCGGTGTGCGCGACCATGTCGGGCTGGCGGTCACACCACTCGGTCAGGGCATTGGTCCACTCGCGGGCGCGGCGCACCTCGTGCACCTGCTGACAGAACGCGATCGTGTTGCAGTAGACGATGCCGGCGACGATCGGCGACAGCTCGCCCGCCGTGACGGCCACCATGGTCTCGTCCACCAGCCGGAGGCCCTCCTCGGCCCGACCCTGCCGAACCAGGGCGTGGCCCTGGCCCATCCGCGCAATCGTGATGAGGTCTGGATCCGCGTAGCGCTCGCCGATCGCGGCAACCTCCGTCGCCGTTACATACGCCGAGCTCGCATCGGCCTGGAGCAGGACAGGTATCAGGAGATAGCCGTGTTCGACACAGTCGCGACCCTCCCGGTCGAGCAACCGGTCGCCGCGGCCGAACCAGCCGTTCGCACGAGCGGTCTCCCCGCGCATGAACAGGTTGTGCCCGATCCACCAGGTGCAGCGCGCGGCGCTCGGGACATTGCCGGCATCCAGGTGGCTGTGATGGGCGCGCTCGAGGCAACGGATGTAGTCGTCGTCGCGACCGAGCATGTACGCCGACCTGGCCAGCATTTCCAGGTCCCCTGGCTCCAGGAGATCGTTCTCATCTGCCCGCGACAGCGATTCGTAGGCGTCCAGCCAGGCGTGCTTCGCGTACGACGCCCGGCCGCGCTCGAGCATCTCGCTGACCATCACCCCGTCATTTTCGCGATCTCGACCGATCCTATGCTCCTGCCCCTTGCGCGATCGAGGCGGCGACATGGTCGCGGCCGCTGACCAGCTCGGCAGCGGCGGCATCGCATCCTGAAATTCGCCGTTCAAGATTCCCCGGCTCTCGAGACGCTCAGCCGAATCCTTGGTCGGCGAGCTGCCTGTCAGCCGTGGCTCGGCAATGCCCACGTGCGACAGCACTCGACGTGCGACATCCACGTGTGGACCGGAGGGGTACGCCACCCAGTGATTCGAATGTCGAACCGGTTCGTGCTCCTAGCGCGAACCGGTGGTGATCGGCGCCTAGACGGGCCCCCGAACCGAAAGGAGACCTTCATGCTTCGCCTCGAGCGACCCCGGCGAGGCCGCCGCGTCGTCGGCCTGGCCCTCGCCGCCCTGGCGCTGGCTGTCCCCGCCAGCGCGTCCGCCGCCGACCTCACCTGGACCGGCGCCGAAAACGCCAACTGGTCGACAGGACCGGCCATGAACTTCGCCCACAGCAGGGATTTCCCCTCACCGGCATCGTTCAAGAACGGTGACTCCGTCATCTTCGGCGGCGAGACGGATGTGTACCCCGTCACGATCGAGGGGGACGTCACCCCCAGCTCGGTAGCCGCGTTCCCATGGTCGCGCCGGATCGTGCTCGGCGGCTCGGGGCGAATCACCGGGTCGGGACGGCTCACCCAGTTCGGCCCGGGCGAGCTCGCGATCGAGAACGCCAACGCCTACTCGGGCGGCACCACCTTGTACCGCGGCGTTCTGGCACTCGGTAGCGACAGTGCGCTCGGCACGGGCCCGCTCCGCATCCGAACGGTCCTCACGTCCGACGGGGTGGCGGCTCTGGAGGCGTACAACGGAGCTCGAACCGTCACCAACGACGTGTCGATCGAAAACTCCAAGGAGGTTGGCTTCGACGGCAGCCGATTGACCTTCACGAGGCCGGTCGGGTTCCAGGCATCGGCCGACCCCTACAAGCTGCGCGTGCGAAACCACACCGTCTTCGCCGCCGGCGCCTCCGGCGCGGCGAAGTTCGACCAGCTCGGCAGCGGCATCCTGGAGCTGCGCGGCCCGGTTGCTCCGGCCCCGAGCATCTTTGGAGGGGAACTGCGGCTCGACGACGCGACCCTCGCAACAGGGCTTGAAATCTTCTTCAACGCCCGGCTGACGGGCGAAGGCTCGGTCGCCTCGAAGCTGGTCGTAGCCGGCATCGTCGACCCGGGGGATCCAGACCTCGAGGGTGGGACCTCCACCGGACGCATCGAGGCTGGCAGCCTCGAGTTCTTCGCCGGCGGCTTCCTCGTCGACATTCCGACTGACGGCCCGTCGGACCAGCTCGTGGTGCGCGGAGGCTTGGTCGACCTGCGGGGCTTGGACTTGGGCGTGCGCGCCCAGGAAGTCACCCCGGGGGCCAGCTACACGATCATCGTCAACGAGGGGGGCATGCTCATTCCCTCGGCGGAGATTCCCGAAGGTACCGTGTTCATTTTCCCGAGGCAAAACGGCGGCCGCGTCGAGCTCCGCCTCACATACCAGGGCGGCGACGGCGACGACGTTGCGCTCAAGGTGATCAGCGTGGAGGAGCTCCCGCGCTGCGAGATAACCATCGGCGGGCCGCCGGTCTGCCTCTGATCCTCGCGTCCTTCTTCACTGGCGATGACGTGCCCACAGACGTTGTGAACGGTTGAGAGTCATCCGGCCCTCCTTCGAGGCTGTCGGTCTGCTGAGGACCACGGCCAGAAGGAGGGCCAGGATGAGTCTGTTCGCGATTGCCCTTGCTGCCCATTACAGCCTCCTGTTTTCGGATTGAGATCCAAGGAGGCGGCGAAATCCATCGCTTCTGCCGGCGGAGGTTTGCGCGCCCTCGGCGAGGATCACGGCGTCTGCCGGCACGGGTGGAAGTCGGCCGCTTTGGCCCTGGGTCGTTGACCTACGGGGGTGCGCGCCTGGCGTCAGTCCTCTCGCTAGGCGCGAGGGAGCGTGCGTGGCAATCCGAAGTGCGCGAAGACGCTCGTGTCGCTGAAGAAGGTGATCGCCGAGATCTGTTCGCCGTCGAGTGTGAGCACGAGGAATCCGAACGGCCGCGCGATCGGGGCATGGCGGTCGTCGAGGTAGCAGCCGAAGGCGGGTTGGCCGTTGGCGCGGGTCGGTACGACGCGCAGCGGTGCGCCGCGCAGGCGCGCCCGGTCGTCGAGGAAGAGGGTGATGGCCTCTTTGCCCTGGTACTCGAACGGGTACGGCGGCATGGTCACCCAGGCGTCATCGGCGAGCAGGGCGACGACGGCTTTCGTGTCTCCGCGCTCGACCGCTTCCGCGAAGCGGCCGACGATCTCGCGTTCCTGCGGCGAGTCCGGGACCGGCGCACGCGAGGAGTCGATCGGTCGCTGGGCGAGCGCTGCGCGTGCGCGTTGGAGCGCCCCTTTGACCGACGCCTCGGTGGTTTGCAGGATCGTCGCGCCTTCGCCGGCCGAGAAGCCGAGTACGTCGCGCAGCACGAGAGCGGTGCGCTGCAGCGGCGGCAGCCGTTGCAGCGCGGCGACGAACGCGAGCGCGGTCGCTTCCTTCGTCTCGTAGCGCGCCGCCGGACCGGGGGCGAAGTCGGGCAGGCCTTCGAGGAGGATGTCCGGGTAGGGCTGAAGCCAGAGCGGCTCGGAGCGGCGCGTCGGCGGCGGCGGCTCGGGCATCGGCGGAACCTCCTCGGCGGGTCGTCGCGCGTTGCTGCGGAGGAGATTGAGGCAGCGGTTGGTGGCGATTCGGTAGAGCCACGTGCGGAGGGAGGCACGGCCCTGGAATTCGTCGAGGCCGCGCCAGGCCGCGAGGAGCGTCTCCTGGAGCATGTCTTCGGCGTCCTGCAGCGAGCCGAGGATCCGGTAGCAGTGCAGCTCGAGCTCGCGCCGGAAGGGGTCGGTGAGCTCCCGGAACGCCAGCTCATCGCCGTCACGGGCGCGGCTCAGCAGCCGCTCGGACATCAGCTCCGACCTCATCAGAAGTACTGACACCGATCTCGAAGGAAACGAATCGGCCGGTTCGTGCACGCCGGCCGCGGTGTCTCAACCAATAGCACGAAAAGGACAAACGAACAGGTGGGCGGGTGTGACCACCCGGGCACAGAAAGGAACCAGAGATGATGCTGAAGGACAAGGTTGCGGTGATCTACGGAGCCGGAGGCGCGATCGGCAGCGCTGTCGCGCGCGCCTTTGCGCCCGAGGGGGCCAAGCTCTTTCTCACCGGGCGCCACCTGGCACCCGTCGAAGTTGTCGCCAAGGAAGTCGTTTCCGCCGGCGGATCCGCCGAGGCGGCGGAGGTCGACGCTCTCGACGAGCAGGCCGTGGACAAGCATCTACAGTCCGTGATCGACAAGGCGGGCCGCGTCGACATCTCGTTCAACGCGGTCGGGATCCCGGATACGAAGATTCTGGGTGTGCCTCTGGTCGAGCTGGATGTCGAGCAGTTCTCCCTGCCGATCACGACCTACGCGACGTCGTACTTCCTGACCGCGCGCCTGGCGGCCCGGCGGATGGTCGCGAACAAATCGGGGGTGATCATGACCGTCACCGCACTCCACTCGCGGACGGGCATCCCATTGGTCGGGAGGCTACGGTCCGGCGAAGGCCGCCAAGGAGGCACTCACTCGAGATCTCTCCGCCGAGCTCGCACCTCAGGGCATTCGCGTGGTCGGTCTGCGGCCACACGGCATGCCGGAGACAGGCTCGCTCAAGGAAGCCTTCGAGCCTCGCGCCAAGGCATCGGGAATGACCTGGGAACAGTGGCAGGAGCTGCTCGCAAGCAGGACCCACGCGCGACGGCTCATGACGCTCGAGGAGATGGCGAACATGGCGGTCTTCATGGCTTCCGACAAGGCAAGCGGGATGACTGGAACGACCGTCAACTTGACCATGGGGAGTCTGGACGACTAGCGGCTAAGCAACCGAGGCTTTGCGAAGTGGACGGATATCACGGGCCGGCTGGGAACATCCAGTCGTAAACCCGCTCTATGCGCTCTGCATCGCCGCCATGTTCTTGATGTGATCCGAGACGGCATGGAGCTCTTCGGCCGGGCTGAACTGGAGGTACTCGGTGCCGGGCTCGACCAGCGGGATGTGGCCGTGTGTGAGGTAGAAGGCGTCTCCGGCCTCGTAGACCTCTTCGCGATCCCCGAGGTCGAAGATCAGCTTGCCGGTGAAGAGTAGCCCCAGTGCGGGCATAGCACCCGCCCCGCGCCGACCAGGAAGCCGCCGGCCGCCGCGGGACGCTACAGGGCGACGCCCATCGCGTTGACCGATCCGAGCCGCGGCGGGAGAGCCTCCCAGCTGTCCCCACTGTCGGTGCTCCGGAAGGACAAGCCCGTCGGCCATCGCCACGAGAAGCCCAGCGTCGGTCGCCGCGAGCGCGTAGGGCATCGAGGCGGACGGCAGCGGAAGCATTCGCCAACGGTCTCCATCCCACCGGTACAGACGTCCCACGGCGTGCTCGGCAGCATGCGCTGCCTGTGGGCCCGTTGCCGCAGAGACATACCAGCTGTCCGGGTCGACGGGATCGACTGCAAGCGCCCAGCAGTAGCCGAGCTCACGACCGGTGTCTGCCGCGTCCCAGCTGACGCCACCGTCGCGTGTCCACGATGCGCCGTCGCCGGCGGCCTCGTAGGCCCTCCCGTCCGCCGACGGGTGCCATGCGAGGTTGTGTGCATCCAGCTTTGCGCCAGGCCGATGGTCCGAGAACGTCTGGCCGCCGTCCTCGGACAGCATGACGCCGCCGAGTTCGATGCCGACAAGCAGGCGCCCGGCGCGCTTTGGGTCGGGGGCGATCCATCGCACGTGGTGCGTCCACGGCCGCGGTGGGAAGCTCCACCGCTCCCGCGACGGGATGTCCTGGAGCGCCTCGAGCTCCGCCCACGGTTCCCCGTCACGTGAGATGAAGAGTCTGCTCGGCTCGGTGCCGGCGTAGAGTGCGCCGTCCGCCCGGCTTATCGCGACCGAGTAGACGTCGGTTTCGGGAAGGCCGACCGGCTCCCAGGACTCGCCGGCGTCGTCGCTGACGAGCAGCCCGTGTCCGCGGGTGCCGACGAGTACCAGTGAGCCCTCGACAGCAACGCACTGCGCGCCGGTTTCCGCCAGCAGCGCCTCGGCTGCCCAGGCCGCCCCGATCCCGTCGATACGCACGAGCTCTCCAGCGCGCGTACAGACGAAAACCCTCATGCAACCACGTCCACGCCCGGTCGCATCCAGCCTCCACACTACCCGGAACGTCTCGAACCGTAACGAGTCGACGAGCCGACACGCACCAGCCCGCCGAGCTCGCCTCCCCCTGGTGCACGCGAGTGCGGCGCTTCGCTCGCCGGAGGCCGCGAAATCCATCGCTCTGCCGGCGGAGGTTCACGCCCCTGACGCGATCCACCTCGCCGCTGCGGCGGTCAGCCGAGATGCCTGCTTGCACGCGGATGCAGGCGTGGCGGTTGCGGCCACTGTGGTGCAGTGCCCGGATCGCCGTCTTCGGCGATCCGTACGCGATGAGGGCTGGCAAGGCGTGAGGCGGCTGTGCGGCGCTCCTGCGCCGAGCGGCTGGCTGGGGCGAATGCGCTCCAGGTGAACCAGTGGCCGAATCCGCGTTGCAGCGTCCGCGGGCCGCTCATCGTCAGCTGGCCGGCTCGAATCGCGCCGCCCAGCTCGGCCCGTCCCAAGTAGACGCGGTAGAGCGTGGTGGTGTCGACGATGACCTCGAGGTCGACGTCGAAACCGGGATGCTGGAGGCAGACTGAGACCTCGGAGGGCTCGAGGACCATCCAGTAACGCCGCTTGGGGTCGCGAAAGTCGAACTGAACCACGGTTCGGTTGGGTGGGAGCCGCTGGCGATCGACGTGGCGGGCCATCCAGACGATCAACAGGTCGGGATCGAGTTCCTCGGGGCGCGGCTCGGTGAACGACCAGGTCGCCCCCCACTCGCCGATCGCCTGCACGACCGGCTGGAGGTCACGGCCGGCGGGCGTGAGGCGATATTCGAGGGTGCGGCCTTTGGGGCCCGTCCTGCGCTCGATGACCTCGGCCCGCTCGAGCGCGCGCATGCGGTCGGTGAGGACCGAGCGCGAGATCCCTGGGAGGCCGCGTTGGAGCTCGTTGAAGCCGCTCGCGCCGCCGAGCATCTCGCGCACGATCAGAAGCGTCCAACGGTCGCCGAGGATCTCGGTGGCCTTGGCGACCGGGCAGTACTGCGCGTAGCTGCGCATCGCGCCACCATGCTAACCGCGGATCGGCGGCAGGTCTGCTACTCGAACCGGTTGGTTCGAAAGTAGAACTAGTCAGCCCGGGCCGGCAAGCCTACGTTCGCATGGCTACCCGGACGCTCATCGAGCACAGCTGGGAGGACGAGATGACCGCTATCCAGACACCACAGGCACCGCCCCTGGAGACGACCGCGTTCGACGAGCTCGGCGGATCGTTCCGCGGAGAGCTGCTGCTGCCGACCAGCCCCGGCTACGACACTGCCCGCAGGATCTGGAATGGCGCGATCGACCGCCATCCGGCCTGCATCGCCCGCTGCACGGGCGTGGCCGATGTGGTCGCGGCGGTGCGCTTCGCGCGCGACCACGACCTGGAGATCGCCGTACGGGGCGGGGGCCACAACGTGGCCGGCACCGCGGTGTGCGACGACGGGGTCGTCATCGACCTCTCGGCGATGCGGGCCGTGTGGGTCGACCCCGCCGGTCGCACGGCCTGGGTGCAGGGTGGTGCTCTGTGGGGCGACGTCGACCACGAGACGCAGGCCCACGGTCTGGCCACCACCGGCGGCATCGTGGGCCACACCGGCGTCGCCGGGCTCACCCTCGGCGGCGGCATCGGCTTCCTCATGCGCAAACACGGGCTCACCGTCGACAACCTGCTTGCCGCCGAGGTGGTCACCGCCGAGGGCAGCATCGTCCGGGCGTCCGCCGACGAACACCCCGATCTGTTCTGGGCGCTGCGAGGCGGCGGCGGCAACTTCGGCGTCGTCACCTCGTTCCGGTTCGCTCTGCACCCCGTCGGCCCGACCGTGATGGCCGGGCCCGTCTTCTGGGCGGCCGACGACACCACCGACGTGCTGCGCTTCTACCGGGACTTCGCCGCCGAAGCGCCCGACGAGCTCGGCAGCGTCGTCAGGCTCGGCACCGTCCCCCCACTGCCGGTCATCCCCGAGGACCTGCACTGGCGGCCGGCCATCGCCGTCGCCTGCTGCTACGCCGGCGCCGTCGAAGACGGCGAGCGTGCGGTGCGGGCCCTCCGCCGGTTCGGGACGCCGCTCGTTGACCTGCTCGCACCCTCGCCGTACGCCGCCTTCCAGGGCGGCCTCGACGACACCGTCCTCCACGGGTGGCACTACTACTGGAAGGCGACGAACCTCGCCGGCCTCTCCGACGACGCCATCGCCGTCATCGCCGATCACGCCTACGCCGCCGGCTCGCCCCGGTCGTACGCGGCGATGTTCCACATGGGTGGCGCCGTCGCCCGAGTCCCCCACGACGCCACCGCCTACGCCGGTCGCGACGTGGCCCACAACATCATCATCGACGCCGTGTGGCTCCCTGACGAGTCCGGCGAGCACGCCGCGGCCGAGACCGCTTGGGCGCGGCGGTTCCTCCAAGCCCTCCAACCGCACCGCGCCGGCGGCGTCTACGTCAACTTCCTCGATTCCGACGACGACTCCAGCCGGGTTCGAGAGGCCTACGGCGATCAGATCTACCGGCGACTCGCCGAAGTCAAGGCCAAGTACGACCCTGACAACGCCTTCCACCACAACAAGAACATCCAGCCCGGCTGACGCCCGCGCCGGGCCGACCGCATCGACCTCTTCCCTGCTGCGTTCCCACGGCGCGATCAGGGCGGTGTGTGACCGAGCACGAACGCCAGGACGTGGCGCACGGTTGGGCATATCGTGACGCGGATGGCCGTGGCCGACCGAGTAGAGCGAGCCCGCGGCTCGTTCGAGCGGCGCGAGTGGGGTAACGCGTTCATCGAGCTGTCGGCCGCTCATCTCGAGGGGCAGTTGGACGGGGAGGATCTCGAGCGGCTCGCGGTTGCCGCCTACATGGTCGGGAGGGACGACGCGTGCGAAGAGGCTTGGATCGCCGCCCACCACGCTTGGGTGCGCCGCAGCGACGCCGAAGGAGCGGCACGCTGTGCGTTCGGGCAGGCGCTCGGCCTTTTCTTTCGGGGCGACCTGGCTCCGGCGATGGGCTGGGTGGCTCGCGGTGGCCGCCTCCTGGAGGAGAGCCGTCGCGACTCCGTCGAGCAGGCGTGGCTGCGGATGCTCGACGTCTTGCCGGACCTGTTCGAGGGAGATGCGGACG
Organism: uncultured Thermoleophilia bacterium; assembly: GCA_963838105.1. GTDB lineage: Bacteria > Actinomycetota > Thermoleophilia > Gaiellales > Gaiellaceae > CAWJNF01. The sequence goes on from CAWIQC010000015.1 coordinate 143,367, forward strand.
TGTATGCAAGCTTCGTCGAGGCTGGGGAGATCGCCGAGCGCGTCGCCGATGCCGACGCCGCGATGTTCGCGCGGCTCTGCCGCGGGTGCGCGCTGATCCTCGAGGGACGAGCCGCCGAGGCCATGGCGCTGCTGGACGAGGTCATGGTCTCCGTCACGGCAGACGAGGTCTCGCCGATGCTCGCGGGGATCGCCTACTGCCAGGTGATCGCCCTGTGCCAGGCGGTGTTCGACCTCCGTCGCGCGAGGGAGTGGACGGAGGCGCTCGCCCGTTGGTGCGATGCGCAGCCCGACCTCGTTCCATTCCGAGGCAACTGTCTCGTCCATCGCTGCGAGATCTTCCAGTTGCAGGGCGCGTGGACGGACGCCTTCGATAGCGCCCGCCGAGCGTGCGAGCGGCTCGCCGGCCCACCTGCATGGGACACGCTCGGGTCCGCCTACTACCAGCTAGGCGAGATCCAGCGCCTGCGCGGCGAGCTCGCGGAGGCCGAGGAGTCCTACCGCCGAGCCAGCCAGGCGGGGCGGGATCCCGAGCCCGGGATGTCGCTGCTCCGCTTGGCGCAGGGGCGGGTCGATCTGGCGCTTCCCGCGATCCGCCGCGCGCTCGACGAGGCGCAGGATCCCATCGCTCGGTCACGCCTGCTGCCGGCGTGCGTCGAGGTCATGCTCGAGGGTGGGGAGGTGGGGGCGGCGCGGGCGGCAGCCGATGAGCTTGCCGGGACCGCCGAGGAATTCGACGCCCCGTACCTGAACGCTCTTGCCGCTCACGCGTCGGGGGCCGTCCTGCTGGCGGAAGGGAATCCGCGGGCGGCACTGACGACGCTCCGTGCGGCGCAGCGGTCGTGGCGCGATCTCGAGGCTCCGCACGAGGCGGCGCGCGTCCGCCAGCTGATCGGAGTCGCCTGCCGCGAGCTCGGCGACGGTGCCAGCGCCGAGCTCGAGTTCGAGGCAGCGCGCGGCGTGCTCGAGGAGCTGGGTGCCGGCCCCGATCTCGCGCGCCTCGCTCGGCTAGCGGGCTCGCCGCGGCCGGGAGGGCTGAGCCGGCGAGAGAGCGAGGTGCTCACGCTCGTGGCCGCCGGCAAGACGAACCGCGCGATCGCGGCTGAGCTCTTCATCAGCGAGAAGACGGTCGCGCGGCACGTCAGCAACATCTTCACGAAGCTGGGGCTCTCGTCTCGGGCCGAGGCGACCGCATACGCCTACAAGCACGGCCTCGCCAGGTAGCAGCCACTACACAGAACTACCCACCTGCGGCATCTCGAATTGGGTGTTTCGCCCGAAGTCGGAGCGCCGCTTGCCCTCTACGGTCGGGTGCGAAATCCGGACGGAAGGGGGAACCGATGACCGCAAGTCAGGGCGAGGCAGTCACGACGGACGAGCACGCGGCGCCGCCGGAGGCCTGGGACGCGATCGCGGAGGGCTACGACCGGTACGTAGCACCACAGGAGGTCGATCTCGCGATCGAGGCGCTCCGCCTCGTCCGGCTCGAGCCGGACGAGAGGTTCCTCGACGTTGCGGCTGGCCCGGGCGGGCTGAGCCTGCCGGCCGCACGCCTGGGGGCACAGGTGCTCGCCACGGACTGGTCGCCCGCGATGATCGAGCGCTTCGAGGCGCGCGTCCGCGAGGAGGGCATGAACGCTGAGGGGCGGGTGATGGACTGTCACGCGCTCGATCTCCGGGACGACACCTTCGATGTCACAGGGTCGCAGTTCGGGGTCATGCTCGTGCCCGACCAGCCGCGCGCGCTTCGCGAGATGGTCCGGGTGACGAGGCCCGGCGGGCGCGTGCTCGTGATCGCCTACGGCGCGCCCGAGGAGTTCGAGGCCCTCCAGTTCTTCATCGGCGCGCTGACGGCCGTCGCTCCCGAGTTTCCGGGCCTCCCCGACAATCCGCCACCCCTCGAGTTCCAGGTGGCCGACCCGGAGGTCCTACGCCGACGGCTGACCGATGCCGGGCTGAAGGACGTCCGCGTCGAGCGGACGGCCGAGCGGCCGGCGTTCGGCTCGGGGCAAGAGATGTGGGACTGGGTGCTATACAGCAACCCGATCTCGGGCCTGGTGGTCGCGGACCTCAGCGAGGATGAGCGAGCGCGACTGCGCCAGGTCCTCGACGGCATGGTGCGCGAGCGCGCTGGAGCGAACGGGCGAGCCGTCCTCAGGAACGCCGTCAACATCGGCATCGGAACGAAGTGAGCTGCGACCGCCTGCATGCCGGCTTGAGGACCCGTCTCCGGCGGTCCGCTCGATTCAGATAGAGGCTGGGATCGGGTGCCGCGCGAAGAACGAGGCCAGGCCCTCCGCCATCCCCGGAGGGTTCTCCAGGTGAAGCAGGTGCGTGGCGCCGGGAAGCTCGAACAGCTCGACCTCGGGAAGCCAAGAGCGGAGGAGCTCGCGTCGCTCGTGAAACGTGGGAGCGCTGTTCTCGCCGACGACAGCGAGCACGGGCTGCGTGATGCGCCTCGCGTCCTCCTCTGTGAACGACCAGCGCTCCCAGAGTGCGGGCAGCTCCTGCGTGAAGAACGTGTCCGCGTCGGAGACGGCTTGCTCGAACGCTCCCGGGAGTCCTTGCTGGAGCGGGTCACGGTAGTCGGTACCGAAGACGCCGCGGAAGAATGTGTCGACGGCACCTTCCTTGTCTCCGGCGCGGTAGCGCTCGACTGCGGGCTCCACGAACTCGCGGCGGAAGGCGGCCTGCAGCTCGGTCGGCGGAGACGGTCGTGCGGCGTCCATCGAGACGACGGTATGCACGGCGTCCGGTGCATCGAGGGCCAACTGGAGTGCGACCGCGACGCTCGACGAGTGACCGACGACGTGCGCGCGCTCGATCTCGAGCTCGCGCATGAGGAGCCGGCAGTGCCTGGCGTGGTCGGCCATCGTCACCGACCCTGCGATGGACCCGCTGCCTCCGAACCCAGCCCGGTGGTAGCTGAGCAGGCGGTAGCGGTCGCGGAGCGCAGGCTCGTCCAGTAGCGGCTCCGCCCAGATGGCGCTCACGCCCCAGTGGATGAGCACGACGGGCTCACCCGATCCTCGGAGCTCGTACTCCAGCTCGAGACCGTCGACGGCTGCTCGTTCCATCACGTTCATGACAGCCTCCTTCGTCCAGTGAAATGGATTAATAGTTACTGGAGTGAATTGACTGGTACAGTAGTGGAAATGTCCGCTCCGGTCAAGCCGTCACGACGCAGGTACAACTCTCCGCTCCGGGCGGACCAGGCCCGGCAGACGAGAGGCCGGATACTCGACGCCGCCTATCGGCTCTTCGCCGACGGCGGCTACGCGAGGACCACGATCGCGGCGGTGGCAGCTGAGGCCGGTGTCTCTCCGGAAACCATTTACCTGACGCTCGGCGGCAAGCGCGGCCTGCTCGAAGGCGTGATCGAGATGGCCATCGCTCCCGAGGTCGACCCGTCGACGCAGGAGGACGAGCTTTGGAAGGAGCTTGCGCAGGTCTCCGATGCGAGCGACCGTCTGGAGGCGATGGTCGGGTACAGCTGCGCGATCCTCGCTCGCACGGGACCCGTCCACGCTGTCATCCGGGGTGCGGCGGACAAGGAGCCGTTCGCTGCCGCCCTTGGCAGCCGGCTGCTGCGCGATCGGCTGACAAACCAGACGGAGCGGATCGGGCGCTATCTGGGCTCCGCCCTCAGACCGGGGCTGTCGGTCTCCGAGGCGGGCGAACGGTACTGCGCTCTTGCGAGTCCCGAGGTCTACCACCTTCTGACCGTCGAGCTCGGCTGGACGGCCGCGCGTCACCGGGACTGGCTGACCAGCTTGCTCGATACCGAGCTGCTCGGATCGAGTGAGGTGATGTGATGTGAGCGACTCGCGCGTCATGCGCTCGCGAGGGGCGCGTCGATAGGCGCCTGGCGCACGCGCCCGAGAGCCTCAGCGATCGCCGCTGCTTCGTCGTCGCTGAGGGCGCTGACGAGCATGTTCTCGAGAACGCTCCCGTAGATGGGCCACATGCGCCGCAGCAGCGCCCGACCTTGCGGTGTCAGAACTGCGTGGTATCCGCGACGGTCGCTCGAGCAAGCCTCGCGCCGCAGGAAGCCCTCTGCCTCGATGCGGTCGACGAGCTTGGTCAGCCCGCCGCGCGAAAGCGTCACCGCCTCAGCTAGCTCGCCCATTCGTAGCCGCTGATCGGGCGCTCGGCGAAGGGCCCAGAGGACGTCGTACCAGGCGAGTGTCGGGAGGCCGGCCGCGCACAGAGCCTGTTCGACTTGCCCGACGATGCCTGCGTGAGCATTCAAGACGGCGCGCCAGGCGTTGAGGTGAGCGTCGGGCAAATCGGCCGTCACAGCGAGCAGTTTGCCAGAGAAAGTTTCCGACGCAATGACTTCTGCTATAAAGTAGTTGTCTAGGAAACATCTTTGCCACTGTAGACACGACTAAGAGGAGCGCATGGTTCCGACGATCACGCTCACCGAGCTCACGGACAAGCTCGACGCCGGCGAGCGGCTGACGCTGGTGGAGGCGCTCGGGCCGATGCACTACCAGGAAGCTCACCTGCCAGGCGCGATCAACATCCCCCACGAGCAGGTGGACGAGCTAGCGCCGGCTGTCCTGCCGGACAAGAACGCCCAGATCGTCGTCTACTGCGCGAGTGGCCCCTGCAAGAACTCGGGCATAGCCGCGAAGCGCCTGCTCAAGCTCGGATACGCGAACGTCCGTGATTACCACGAAGGCAAGGCCGAGTGGGTCGAAGCGGGACTGCCGACCGAATCAGGCGCCAAGGCCGCCTGAAGAGGATCGGGGAGCGCCACGGGCTCGGCGAACTGTTGGTCCGGGAGTTACCGGTGCGGTTCCTTGGCTCCGCCGCGCATCGACGCCGCATGGTTGGGCGAAGCGATTTCAGACGTTTGCTGCCCGATTGCTGCCCGAACGACCGTTGCAGGTCGTGCCAGCGAGGAGACGGGCGTCGCCTCGGATTCATTGGGCCAGGAAACCGCGGACCTCGTCGGCGACTCGGGTCGAGTCGTCGAACCACGGCATGTGACCGGCGCCTTCGACGAGGCACAGCTCGCCGCGCGGGAGCGCGTCGGCGACGCGCTGCCAGCTCTCGGCCGAGCCGACGGTTTCGTCCGAGGTGCCGTGCACGTGGAGCGTAGGCTGTTGGATGGCAGCAAGCTCCGCATCGTCGAAGGTCAGACCGGGCCGGTAAGAGGTCCCCTTGACGATCGCGCAGACCATGTCGCGCTCGTGTCGCATCGAGTCGGTATCACTCTCCACGCGCACGCGCCAGTCGAGGAACTCGTCTGGGATGCGCCCGTCCTCGAGGCTTGGTCCGTGTCCCGACTGGCGCAGGATCGAGCGCAGCCGGGAACGGTTGCCGGGCATGCGGACCATCAGCGCGCCCGCGGGTGAGGCGAGGAGCCTGATGACCCCGGGGAACCCGGGCTTCGGACACGATCGGCCCGGCGCCCAGCAGGACGACCCGACGGACCGGGAGGGGTCCCGCGCTGCAAGGCGCAGCGCCCATACGTTGCCGATCGATCCGCCGGCGACGTGCGCCCACTCGAGCTCGAGCGCGTCGAGTGCCCCTCGCAGGACCTCCGCGACGAGCTTTCCATAGTCCTGCCCCGAAAAGTCGATCGCTGAGCTCAGCCCCCAGCCAGGCCGCTCGAGGACGATCGAACGAAAGCCGGGGAGCTCGCTGATCAACGACGCCCACCCGCCGGGCCCGACCGTGCCGTGGACGAAGAGCACGGGCTCGCCCGATCCGACCTCCAGCACGCGCAGGCGCGCAGCCGGTGGTCTAGGTCAATGAACCGCTCGTGTGGCTCGAGCCCGTAGTGCGTGCCACAAGCTGCGCTCGGCTTCCAGGTAGCGCTCGGTCCGTGTGCTCGCCGAGCTCGGTGCGATCGCAGTGCTCGCCATGATGGCCTCCCTTCTGCTCGGCGTCTGCCGCTTTCGCTGCGGTCGACGCGCTGATGAAGGGGAAGGTAGGAGCGTGCAGCGATGCCGCCAATCGGGAGTTCTCCCCAGGTCGTCGGCCGTCGGTGACGCTGACGGACGAGGGATAGTGTCGCGCCATGGCCGGCGAGGCGGTCGAGCGAGCGGCGCTCGGCCGCGGTGAGTAGGCCGAGTAGGGCGTTCCTCGTCGCCGACCCTGCGCGCGTCGACATGCGCACCACCGGACAGGTACAACCCGCTGCGTGGCGCCGCGGTCGGTCCGCCTCTCGAGCCCGGAACGCGTCCTGTTCCCCGACGAAGGGATCACGAAGCAGGACCTGTTCGAGTACTACCGCGCGATCGCGCCGGTGCTCGTCCCGCACCTGCGCAACCGGCCGTTCACGATGAAGCGCTCGCCCTACGGAGTGGCCGGGGAGGCGTACTTCCAGAAGCAGGCGCCGAAGGGGATGCCCTCCTGGATCGCGACGCGCACCTACCGCACCTACCCGCGCGAGGGCGAGTCGCGGCTCGTCGACTTCCCGCTCGTCAACTCGCCGGAGGCGCTGCTCTGGATGGTGCAGATGAACTGCATCGACATGAACGCTTGGTACTCGCGCGTCGACAAGCCGCACCGCCCGGACTTCGTGCTCTTCGACCTCGACCCGCCCGACGGCGGCTTCGCGCTCGCGATCCGCGTCGCTCACCTGATCCGCGAGGAACTCGAGCGGCTCGAGCTCGAGTCCTACGTCAAGACGAGCGGCGCCGACGGGATTCACGTGCTCGTCCCGATTGCGCGCCGAGCGACCTTCGAGCAGACCTACACGTTCGCGGAGCGCGTGGCGCGCGGGCTCGAGGAGCGGCACCCAGGGCTGGTCACGACCGAATGGCTGAAGCGCAAGCGCGAGGGCGTGCTCGTCGACCACCGTCAGAACGCGCGGGGGAAGACGATCGCCTCGGTCTACTCGGTGCGGCCGAAGCCGGGCGCGCCGGTCTCGACGCCGCTTCGCTGGGACGAGCTGACAGAGGACGTGACGCCGCGCCGCTTCGGGATGCGCGAGGCGCTCGAGCGGGTCGAACAGCACGGCGACCTGTTCGAGCCCGTGCTCGCGGGCGGCCAGGCACTCGGACGTGCCCTGAAGAAGTTGCGCTAGTGGTGCACTGATCGGCGAGGAACGAGAGCACGATCGTGGGCCAGCTCGCCTTGCGGGGATTGCCGGTCGCCGGCGGGAGCTTCCGGCGACCTCCTGCGGGATGTACGCGGGGATATGGGTGTTGTCCAATGTGAGGAACGCAGTCGATCCGGTCCGCGCCCTCTGGGGCAGAGTGCGGCCCGGGGTCGTACCGCCGCTTGCCCGGCTGCGACTGGCTACATCCGTGGTCCACCTGCTGCGCCGGCATCAGCCACGGGGCTCTTGTGGAATATCCGGGCGCCGCGGCCGCAAATGGCCTGCTGCGCCGTGACTAGAGGCGCTTCCGTATCGGCTCCGACGTCGCGCTGCACGAAATCACATCGTAGAGCGCTCATTGCAGGCGCTCTCGTTCGTGTGAACGACGGCTTCCAGCTCGGAACGCCCGGGACGCTGGTGCGGCGCGCGCAAGCAGCCCGTGCAGGCCCTGTAGGGCGCCGACCAGGAAGCCGTCGGCGGACGCGGAACGCCTACGCGGCGAATTGAAAGGCTCGGCGCGTCGAGACCTGTGGGCCTTCGGGTTCGCAGGTCTCGGCATTTTTCTGGAGGGAGCTGATCCGGCGCGCTCTTTCCGACGCCGCCGGGCCAAGGAATGCCCCTCGATCGACTTGCTGTTGGAGGACCTGGCTACCTGGAGCCGCGGCCCGGTCCGGGCACGAACTCGACCTCTTCGAGGCGCAGATGGTCACTGCGCTTCGGGACAAGCGCGGCGATCACGGGCTTCTTGTCGCTCTTTGTGCGCGCGAGCATCGGCGGCTTCTCGCTGCAGTAATCGTCGCCCCATTGCCGCAGGCCGACGAGCGCGACATGAAGGTCGCGGCCCTTTCGGTCAGGTGGTACTCGTACCGCTTCGGCCGTTCTTGATAGGGAACCCGCTCGAGGATTCCTTCGTCGACCAGCCAGCGAAGACGGTCGGCGAGAACCTTCCGCGCGATCCCGAGATTTCGCTGGAACTCGTCGAATCGACGCAGTCCCAGCAGAGCGTCCCGAACGATCAGCAGCGTCCATCGCTCACCGACCACCTCGAGGGCGCGTGCGATCGAACAGTCCTGGCCGTCGTAGGTGCGCTTGAGCATGCATTCCAGGATAGCAGGTCAGTCTTGTGAAGTAACTGACTACCTGGTATAGTCAGTTTCTTCAAGGAACCGTCCTGGGGGGGGAGCTCCCGCAAGCGGGAAGGAGAGACCGTGACCGTAAGCGCTACACATAAGGAACAAGAAGCGCGAGGCGGCGTGGTGACGTCGTACAAGAACGCACCCACGCGCACCATCACCGCCGGTGGGACGACCTACGCGTACCGGGAGCTGGGGCCGAAGGGCGGCATTCCCGTCGTGTTCTTCGTGCACCTGGCTGCGACGCTGGACAACTGGGATCCCCGCATCATCGACCCCATCGCGAAGAACCGGCACGTCATCGCCTTCGACAACAAGGGGGTCGGCGCGTCCACCGGGCAGGTACCCGACAGCGTCGAGGCGATGGCCGACGACGCCTACGCGTTCATCAAGGCCCTCGGGTTGGACAAGATCGACATCTTCTCTTTCTCCCTCGGTGGCTTCATCGCCCAGGCCCTCGTCGTCAAGCACCCCGAGCTCGTCCGCAAGCTCGTCCTCACCGGTACCGGACCCAAGGGCGGCAAGGACATCGACAAGGTCGCCGGCATCACCTACTGGGACATGCTGCGAGCGACCCTGACCCGCTCCGATCCGAAGGAGTTCCTGTTCTTCAACCGCAACGCCACCGGCAAGGCCGCAGCGAAGGCGTTCGTGAAGCGGCTCGAGGAACGCACCGTCGACCGCGATGCGCCGATCAAGGTCAAGGCGTTCCGGACGCAGTTGAAGGCGATCAAGAAGTGGGGCCGCGGCACGCCCCATGACCTGTCGAAGCTCACCCACCCGACCCTGATCGCCAACGGAGACAACGATCGCATGGTGCCCTCGGTCCTCTCCGAGGACTTGCACCGCCGCGTCAAGGGATCCGAGCTGATCATCTACCCCGACTCCGGCCACGGCGGCATCTTCCAGTTCCACGACAAGTTCGCCCCCGCCGCCATCGAGTTCCTCGACCGCTGACCATCCCCACGAACAGAGGCAACAGAGTGGGAACGACACCTTCGTTCGCGAAGAAGCCCTTCGTCTCATCGATTCTGCTGTGGATGCGCACCGATCAACCGCGGCAGGCGGGCATGGACTACTGGAAGGGGCCGCACTCGAAGATCATCTCGGCGACCCCGGGATTCGAGGAGTACCGGCAGATCCATCTGGCGGAGAACAATCCTGGGCTGTGGCCGGCCATCAGCGGCGTCGAGACCGTCATCCCGAGCGAGCGCAGGATCGACGGGGTCGCCGAGGTCACATTCGCCTCGGCTCTCTCCCCGCTGCGGGGCCGCAAACAGACCAAGCTCGCCTATAAGGACGAAGTGAATGTGTTCCGGCGTACCTTGCTCTACGCGGGACCGCCGCGCTCGGCGCGCTGGTACGACGTCGCTCGACCCGAGGAGAAGGTGGGCGCGCGTAGCCTGATCTACCTGCGCAAGCGCGAGGGCACCAGAACTCGTGCGTTCCGAAAGTTCCTCACGGGCGAGCTCGTGCCCGCTCTCGCGGGGACGGGGGCGCTGAGAGAGCTCCGGACCCAGGTCTTCATGCCCTGGAATCGAAGGCTCTGGAACACGCCGAACGTCGCGCACGACAATCCCACCGAACAGCGGTTCCACGCCTCACTCATCCTCGGCTTCACCGATGCCCACGCTCTGGGGGCGTTCTACGGCAGCGAGCAGATCGCAGCACTCTCAGGCAAGCTGCCGGAGTTCGTCTCCGCTGTCCACGCGTACGAAGTCACCGAGGCGCTGACCTACGTGAAGGACGGCGCAGCCCTTCCGCACTATCAGGCATAGCCCGAGAAGCCAGAGCCACAGTCGGCGTGCCCGCCTCTGGAGGACGACCGGGCGCGGTGGTGGTTCACGGCGCCGGAAGGGACGTCGCAGGCTCCGCGCTGAGCGCGCCTAGGGCCGCCCGATCACGCAAACCGCGGGAACCGGGCGCAGGTCCTTGACCAGCACTTGGTTCACGGAGAACTCGGCCAGCCGGATCCTCTCGCTCAGCTCGGTCCGCCAGGTCGCGAGCTCGGCCGGGCTGCGTGTGGCGAGCGTCCCAGAAGAGATAGACCGCTCCATCGGGGGCGAGATGCCGCCGGACGATCCCCAGCGCCTCCTTCGGCTGATGCCAGAAGGGCGCGACGTTGAAGGCGAAGACCTTGTCGAATCGCTCGTCCCCGAAGTCCGCCTTCTCGAGCGCGGCCGTCTTCAGCACGGCCCTGCCTCCCGCGACGTGCTCGCGATTCCTACGCGCGGCCATCTCAATCATCTTCTTCGAGCGATCGATCGCGGTGATCCGTCCGCTGGTCAGCCGCTCGCAGACCAGCGATACGGCCACGCCGTGTCCGCAGCCGACCTCCAGCACGCGATCGGCTGGGTCGAGCGCCAGGGTGTCCACCGCCCACACGAACCGTTCCGAGGGCTTGCTCGCCATGCCCTACGCTCTGCCTTTTCCGGACGAGGGCCGCACCGCTCTCCTGTGGCGGCCTCCTGCTGTTGGCGCTGGGACCGTGTGCGCCTGGAGTGCAAGCATCGCTGCCGCGACTTCACCGGCGACCGCATCGGGGATCGCGGTCGCGGCTCGTTCGAGCACGAGCAGTCGTGCACCGGGGATCTCGCGCGCAAGTGTTCGTCGGCGCCACCCGCTGAGGTCTCGCCTCACGCTCGTTGCGGCTCGTAGCGAAGCAGCACCACACCCGAGTCGTACGTCTCCGTCCCAAGCAGCGTCAGCCGGAGCTTCTCCTCTTCCCAGAACGGCCGCTCGCCCTTGCCCCACACGGCCGGGTGCAGCGAGAACCAGAATTCGTCGACGAGGCCGGCCGCGAGGAGATTCCGCGTCAGCTCGCCGCAGCCGTTCGTGATCAGGTCTCCGTCGCGCTCCGCCTTCAGCTTCGCCACGGCGTCCTCGAGCTCGCCTTTCAGCAGCGTCGCGTTCCAGGTCAGCGGCTCCTGGAGCGTGCGCGACGCGACGAACTTCGGCATGGGGTTGAGCAGGTCCGCCCACTCTCCTTCGGCCGCCATCCAGTAGGCGGCGAGCCCCTCGTAGTTCTTGCGCCCGTACAGCAGCGCTGTGTCGCCCTCGAACATCCGCAGCGACGCCTCCATGTGGTCGCCTTCGGGCACGAACCACTCCTCCACGGTCATGACGCCGTCGACGGTCATCGCCGTCAAGACGATCAGCCTGCTCATCGCTCCTCCTGGGGGTTCTCGTCTTTTCGATTAGGCACTTCCTTGGACGGCCCGGAAGCCTGGAATTCATCGCCGGCCCTGGCCGGGAGCAGGGCGCGCAGGTCGTCGATCATGTCGGCCTCGCCGGCGTTCTTGTCCGGCCGGTAGCGCTTCACGCGGGCAAAGCGGAGCGCGACGCCGCCGGCGTAGCGCGTCGAGGACTGCACGCCGTCGAGTGCGATCTCGACGACGAGCTCGGGGCGGACGAGCACGGCGATCCCGCGGCGGCCGGTCTCGCGCGCGAGCAGCTGCTTCGTCTGCCACGTCAGGAGCTCGTCCGTCAGCCCCTTGAAGCACTTCCCGACCATGACGAAGTCGTCCGTGCCCGGGTCGCGGGCGCCGAGGTGGAGGTTCGGCCCGGCGCCGTCGGGCGGGCGAGCAGCACGAAGTCGTCGCTTTCACCGCTGTCCCGGCGCACGTAGCCGAGTGCCGCCTCCCAGAATTCCGTCTGGCGCTGCAGATCGTCCACGCGCAAAACGATCGAGCCGATTCGAATCATCGCGGTGATGGTACGCCGGAAGTGGCTTTAGTCCTCGCCTTCCCAGTATTCGAGCTCAGGCCCGGGGCGAGCGAAGATGATCCGCTCGCCGGCGACGCTCCGCGCGCCGATCTTGCCCGTGTCGAGGTACTCGACGATGTCCGGCGCGATCAGCGTGGAGAGCATGAGGACGCGGACGGGCGCGTCCGTGTCGTTGCGGATCTGGTGCGCGCCCTCCTTGCCGCGCGGGAACGCGACGACGTCGCCCTCGCGCAGCTGCTGCTCGCCCTCGTGCGTGCGGAGCGTCGGCTCGCCGCGGAGGACGATCACCCATTCCTCGTTCGCGTGGTGGGTGTGAAATGGCCCCTGCTTGTTACCCGGCTCGACCTCGTACATGCTCGCGCCGATCAGCTCGGCGTCGGTGTGCGCGCCGACCCAGGCGTCCTTGAAGCGCCAGCCCTCGCGCTCTTCCGTGCGATCCCACTCGTCTGCGTTGAGATTGAAGATCTTCATGCGGAAAGCCTAGTAGTAGGACTTTGTTAGCTCCTTAGCCGCGTAGACGGAGGCAGCCCCGAATCGGTCGACTGAACATTGCAGTAGCCCTTCAACCTCCTTGGTCCGCGAATCGGCCGGGGAGCTTGCCTAGTCGGGAAGCGTTCGTGGGAGCCCGAAGTGCGGGAAGACGCTGAGGTCTCCGAACCAGGTCATCGCGGAGATACGGTCGCCCTGGAGCGTGAGCACGATGAGCGCGTAGGCGCGCGTGATCGCTGCGTGCGCGTCCGCGAGATAGACGCCGTAGGCGGGCTGTCCGTTGGCTCGTGTGGGGACGAGCCTGAGCTGTGCGCCGCGTCGGATTGCTCGGTCGCGCAGCAGCGCGGCGATTGCCGTGTGGCCCTGGTACTCGTAGGGTTGGGGCGGCATTCTCACCCAGGCGTCGTCGGTGAGCAGGGAGACGACGGCGTCGACATCGCCACGTTCGTAAGCGGCGGCGAAGCGGCCGACGAGCTCGCGCTCGCGCCGGGAGCCGGGCGTCGGGGCGCCCTCCAGCTCGGCTGCCGACACGTGCTCGTCGAGCGTTGCTCGCGCGCGTTGGAGTGCGCCTTTAACCGCCGCGTCGCTGGTGTCGAGCATGCCGGCCACCTCGGCGCCACTGAAGCCGAGCGCGTCGCGGAGCACGAGCACCGCGCGCTGCCGGGGCGGTAGGTGCTGAAGCGCGGTCACGAAGGCCAATCCGACCGTCTCTCGCATTTCGTAGCGTGCGTGCGGCCCCGGTGCCGAGTCCACGAGGTCGTCGAGCAGCACGTCCGGGTACGGCTCGAGCCACACCGGCTCGCTCAGGCGCGTCGGCTCAGGCGGTTCGACCATGGCTGGAACCTCCCTCGGACGGCGTCGGCGGCCACGCAGGACATTCAGGCACCGGTTCGTTGCGATCCGGTAGAGCCAGGCGCGAACCGATGCTTTGCCCTCGAACTGCTCGAGTCCGCGCCAGGCGGCAAGTAGCGTCTCCTGCACCCCGTCTTCGGCATCCTGGACCGAGCCGACGATCCGGTAGCAGTGGAGTTGCAGCTCGCGGCGGAAGGGGTCGGTGAGCTCGCGGAAAGCATCCGCGTCCCCGGCCCGCGCGCGCGTGAGCACTACGTCCTCCAAGAACACCTCCCGGCGTAGGTCCTGTTCGTTTCGCATACCACTCATGACACCGGCTGGGCGCGAAAGGAATCGGTCCGGTCCGAGGTTCGCCTGCTTGCCCGAGTGTCCCACCTCGTCCTCCTGATCGCGCTCGAACGCTCGGATTTCAAGAGGCGTCCCGAACGCGCTCGTAGGTGAGGAAAACGACGTCGCCCTCGACGGTCTGGGTGTCGACAAGGTGCATGGCTTTCTTGTCGCTGGTCTCGCCGAAGAGGCGCTCGCCGGCCCCGAGCACGACCGGGAAGACCTTCAGCCGCAGCTCGTCGACGAGGTCGTGCTCCAGCAGCGTGTGTACGAGCTGGAAGCTGGCGGGGACGACGATTTCCCCCTCGAGCTCGTGCTTAAGCCGCGAGACCTCGTTAAGCACGTCGCCCTTGAGTACCGTCGAGTTGTTCCACTCGGGATTCTCGAGGGTCGAGGACACGACGTACTTGGGCAGGCTGTTCAACCTGTCCGCCAACTCGCCACTCCGCGATGGCCACCGCGCGGCGAACCATTCGTAGCTCCGACGACCGAGTAGCAGGGCCTCGGTGCCCAGGGCCTCGTCGAGCGCGAGCTTGGTGAGTTCTGGGCGGTCCTTGATCAGGCCGACCCAGCCGCCGACCCTGAAGCCTTCGTCACCGGCCGGGTCCTGGACGACTCCATCGAGCGAGACGTTGTCGCTCACGACGATCTTTCCCATCTCTCCTTCTCCTTTGCTTGGTGTTCGTTGCTCGTACCGACTTGAGAGCTCGCAGGTCGTCGCACTGTGTGCTCCTCAGTCGTTCGGGACGGGAACAGGGACGGCCTCGAGCCGCTCCTGTGGCGCTTTCCGCGGGCGGCCGAGGAGCAGGAGCGCCAGCGCCGTGCCGATCCCGGCCAGCACGACGCAGGCCAGGAAGGCGGACTGGAAGCCCTCGTTCAGCACGACGAGCGGGTTCGCGCCTTCATTGGCCGCCAGGTAGTCATCGGAGCGGGTGACGGCGACCGTTGTGGCGATGGCGACGCCGATGGCGGCACCAATCTGGAGGGCCGTGTTGCTGAGGCCCGAGGCGAGCCCGGACTCGTGCTCGGCGACGCCCGCGAGCGCCGCGACCGTAGCGGTGACGAAGGCGAGGCCGACCCCGGGACCGAAGACGAGCAGCCCGAAGAAGATGTCGCCGAAGTAGCTGCCGCTTACAGAGACCTGCGTGAGCAGGAGCGACCCCGCGCCCATGAGCGCCATGCCCGCCGCGGCGACCGGCCGGATGCCGACCTTGAGGACCGCGGCCTGAGCGACGATCGCGCCGGCCGTGACCGCAACCGCGAGCACGACCGAGCCGACCCCGAACTTGAGGGCCGAGTAGCCGAGCACCTGCTGCGCGTAGAGCGTGAGGACGAACGGCATGCCGACCGCGAGGGTGCCGGTGAGGAGCATGACCGCGTTAGCGCCGACGAGCGTGCGCGAGCGGAGGAAGCGCAGCGGCACGAGCGGTGCGGCGTGGCGCGACTCGATGAGCGCGAAGGCAGCAAGGAGCACGGCCGAGCCGGCGAGCAAAAGGATCGTGCGCACGTCGCCCCAGCCGGTGTCCGGCGCTTCGACGAGCGCGTAGACGAGCAGGACGAGCGCGCCGGTGCTGGTCAGTGCCCCGGCGGGGTCGTAGCTTCGCTTAGCCATCGTCGCCCGGCTCTCGCGCAGGAGCACGGGCGAGAGTGCGAGCGCGGCCAGGCCGAGGGGGATGTTGATGAAGAAGATCCATTCCCAGCCGGGGCCGTCGACGAGCGGGCCGCCGATCAGCCACGCCGCGGTGGCGCCGATGCCGCCGAGCGCGCCCCAGATCCCGAGCGCCTTGTTTCGCTCGGAGCCGTCGGGGAACGTCGTCGCGATGATCGAGAGGGCGGTCGGGGTCATGATCGCGGCGCCAACGCCCTGGACCACGCGGGCCGCAAGGAGCGCCGCCGGCGACCAGGCGAGCCCGCACACGAGCGACGCCGCCGTGAAGAACAGGACACCGGCCATGAACAGGCGCCGGCGCCCGAGCAGGTCGGCCGCCCGTCCTCCGAGCAAGAGCAGGCCGCCGAAGGTGAGCGCGTAGGCGCTCAGCACCCACTGCAGGCCCTGCTCAGAGAAGCCGAGGTCGGCTCCGATCGAGGGCAGTGCAACGAGCACGATCGTGGCGTCGAGGATCACCATGAAGAAGGCGCCGCAGAGGAGCGCAAGCGCCCACCAGCGGCGGGGATCGGGTGTATTCAGCACGTCGCCTCCGCTACGTGGTGCGGACGTGATCAGCGGGTTGTCCATGCATCCTCCTGGTTGCCGTTTTCGAGGTGTGCTCGTTGAGACACCGGCGACGACCGAAATGGAACGGATGCCCGTCGATCAAGAATCAGCCGCTGTCGCCTTTGCCCGCGCCCATGCGGAGGCATGGAGCAATCACGACTGGGCCAAGGCGCGAGAAGGCCTGGCGGCCGACATCCACGTCACGGCGACGACCACGCTCCCCGCGGCCAGGCTCTCGGGGCAGATATCTATCGCGGCGAGACGCCGGTCGTGCGACGGGTCGTCGACGAACCCGAGCATGGCTGCTACCTCTGCAATGGACGCTGAAGTAGCGCGCTTCCCTTGCCCCGTCCGCCTACTCGAATTCTGAAAGCTCCATAAACGGCTCCATACCCACTGCATACTGGAGCAGGTGCAAGGCGATCAGAAAGAGAAACGCCCGATTTGCTGGGACTTTGCAGAGCCCTCTGACGGACTCGAACCGTCGACCCCCTCCTTACCATGGAGGTTTGAGAGCGTCACGCGCGTACACGCGCGATCATTCGCGGCACAGTTTTTCCTGCAAATCGAGCTGATCTAGGCGTGACGGATATGTCGCGAGACGTCGCGCGTGTCGTTTCTGATGTGTCCGTTTTGTGTCCGCGCGCTGTCGTCCGTCTTGGCAACTCCCTCCGCAGCATCGTTCAGACGCGCGACCTCCGGCGTGAGAGGCCGGTGCGGCGCAAACGACTACACCGGGCTACGACCGGAATTAGCAGTTACAGCAGGCGCTTCTGGCGCTTCCTCACTTGACCTCCAGGCGGGCGGCGGGCGTCTCGTGTGCCGGTGAGCGGAAGAGGTTGTCGGCGTCGTATTCCGCCTTGATACGGACGAGGCGGTTGCGATTGGCGCCGTAGTACGCGGTCGCAAGGTCGGTCAGTCCGGGGTCGGCGAAGTTGGGAAACACGCCGCCTGAGCCCCAGGGATGGACGAGCTCCCACGATCGCGTGAGCCAGTCGCGGGCGGCGTCTTGCCGCTCCGTCGAGGCGTTCGTGTCGAGGCTGACCGCATGCTTGAGGAGATAGCGCTCCCGGCGGTGGGGGAAGGCCGTCGCATCCGGATCGAGCCGGGTGTAGGCGCCACCCCAGGGAGTGAAGTCGAGCTCGCGCGCCTGACCGGGAGCTCGTCGGGCCCCGAGGTGGTCGACGAGCGCGGCGATCGCCTCCCGAGGGAGCTCGCGCCTGAAGAACTCGGACTTGCTGAACGCGAGGGCGGCTTGCGTCTGGTCGCCGGCTGCACTCGCGGCCGACGGCTCGGCGCCGGGAGCGTGCTCCCAGAGATAGCGCTTGGCCGCCGTGTACTGCAGGTGCTCGATCGAGGTGGATGTCGGATCCTCTCCTGCGCCGACGACCAGCTCCTCGAGCAAGCGCTCGGTCTCGTCCTTCGCGCCCAGGCTCGATCCGAACAACGCCGCGGTCGGAGGCCGCTCGGGATCGGCAGGGAGGTTCAGGAGCAGGCTGGCGGCGAGCTCGTCGGGAGCGGAGGGTGCCCACGACTGCCAGACCTCGAGCAGGTCGGCCGCCTTCGCTAGCGGCCAGAGGAGCCGGAAGCAGGTCATGTCCGGTGCGGGAACCGTTCTGAACCAGAAGCTCGTGACGACGCCGAACTGGCCGGCACCGGCGCCCCGTAACGCCCAGAACAGCCCCTCCTCTCGGCGCTCGTCGCAATCGACGACCCGGCCGTCCGCCAGGACCACCTGCGCCCGCACGAGCTGATCGGAGGTCAGCCCGTAGGTGCGGCCGAGGATGCCGAGCCCGCCGCCGAGCGTGAGCCCGGCGATTCCGACGACAGGGCAGGAGCCGGCCGGGATGGCGAGCCCGTCCGTCGCCAGCCGGTCGTCGATCTCGCCCAGGCGCGCGCCTGCACCGACCGTCGCGATCCCGTCAGACTCGCCCACCGAGCTCATCGCGCTGAGGTCGATCACGAGTCCCCGGCTCGCCGAGCGCCCGGCGAAGCAGTGCCCTCCTCCGCGGGGCGCGACTTCCAAATCGAGGCGGCGTGCCACCGCAAGCGACTCGGCGACGTCCGTCGGCGTTCTGCAGCGCACGACCGCTTCCGGTCGGACGTTCTCGTATTGCGCCCAGGCGGGTCTTCGCACGGACTCGTACTCGGGCGACTCGGGGTGGATCACCTCGCCCTCGATGCTCGCGTCGAGCGCTGCAAACTCCGGTCTCACTCGCTACTCGCCGCGTGCCGATCGTGGAACCGCCGGTCGGCGTCGAGGCACCGCTCCCGTGGTAGTTGCTCGGGCAGGCCGAAGAGCGGGAAGAGGTCGGGGGAGCGGAAGGCGGTGATCTCCTCGATGCTGGCGGCGCGGAGGGTGAGCACGATGATCGTCTCGGGTGCGAAAGCGCCCGCGTGCTCGTCCCACAGGTAGCCGGCGACGGCGGGTTGGCCGTTGGCGCCCGTCGGGAGGAGCCGCCAGCGCTTGCGCACGGCGAGCGGCCAGCCGCGGAGGAAGGTCGCGACAGCGTCACGGCCGCGGTACCACTTCGGCCACGGTGGCATGGCCAGGCGCGCGTCGTCGGCAAGCATCGCGACGACGGCGTCGACGTCCTTGCGTTCCCACGCGTCTGCGAAGCGCGTGACGATCTCGCGGAGCTCGCGGTCCCCGAGCGCGCGCAGCGTCGCCTGCTGCGTCTCGGCGGGGACGCGCTCCTCGATCGCCTTGTGGGCTCGCTGTAGCGCGCTGTCGACTGAGATCGAGGTGGTCTCGAGCGCCTCGGCGGTCTCCTTGGCCGAGAAGCCCAGCACGTCGCGGAGGATCAGGACGGCGCGCTGCCGCGCGGGCAGGTGCTGGAACGCGGCGGCGAAGGCGAGCTCGATGCTCTCGCGCTGCTCGTAGCGCGCGTCCGGGCCGAGCAGCGCGGCTTCGAGTCCGAGCTCGCGCGTCGGGGTACGGCTCGAGCCAGACCGACTCGGTGAGCGGCTCGCCGAGAGCGGCGTGGGGGTCGGCGGCCGGCCCGTAGTCGATCGGAAGCACACGCTTGGGCCGCTTCTCGATCATGCGCAGGCTGGCGTTGGTGGCGATCCGATAGAGCCAGGAACGGAGCGAGCTTCGACTCTCGAAGCGTTCGAGTCCGCTCCAGGCGCGGAGCAGCGTCTCCTGCAGCGCGTCCTCGGCGTCGGTGAGTGAGCCGAGCATCCGGTAGCAGTGCGCGCGAAGCTGGGCCTGGTAGGGCCCGACGAGGAGAGCGAACGCCTTCTCGTCGCCTGCCCGTGCAGCTTCGAGCAGCTGGCGCTCGTCGCTCATCGCTTCGGCTCCCAGAGCGCGACCTCCCCTGCTTCCGGACTCGAGACGATGCTGCGCCAGCCCGACGGCCCTTCCCGCGGTTCGAGCAGCACGATCGCTCCGAGCTCGCGTGCGCGCTCTGTCGACCGGTCGACTCGGTCGACCTCGACGTAGGGCACCCAGAGCGGCCGCCGCGTGCCGCATTCGACGATCCCGCCGCCCAGGTGCCCACCCGTGTCGAGCGCCAAGTAAGAGCCGGCTGCCGCTCGGACCACCTCCGGGCGCCAGTACAGCAGCTCTGCGTAGAAGGCGCTCGCCCGCACCTGATCGGGCGTGTGGAGCTCGAGGTGCACGACGGGTCGCGGCGGTATCCGGTTCGTGCTCCTGTTAGTCGCCTTCCACCGCATTCGTCATTCGCTCTCGTACTCGTCGTGGCGGCGGATCCAGAGCTGCCAGGCCTCGCCCTCGTCGCGGCCCTTCGGTGCGTGGTCGAGGATCGGGTAGTAGCCCATGAGGAACTCCAATCCGCGCCACGTCGTCGAGTACGTGTGGTAGACGGCGCCGTCGTCTCGCACGAAGGTGCTGAAGCCGGGGCTCTCGGTCAGGTAACCGGCGACGTCGGTGCCCGTCGCGCGGGCGTTGTGCTCGACGATCGGCGGTAGCCCGGTCCCTGTCTCGGGCCCAGTCGCGGAGCTTTGAGTCGTGAGCCCGGTCGCCCGCATCTGCGCCACGGCCTCGCGGGCCTGTTCCTCGGTGTATGAGAAGCCGAGGTCGAAGTTGAAGTCCGTGTGCGCAGTCGAGACCCAGGGAAGACGCCAGCCCATGCGGCGCTTGTAGGCCTGCAGCTTCTCCAGCGGCGCTTGTGAGACGAGGAGAAGTGTCACGTCACGGGCGTGCAGGTGCGGGAGCACGCCGTCGATCGTGTCGGCGATCGACGAGTTGACCGGGCATCCGGCCTCGTAGCTCGGGCCGAACATGAAGTGGTAGACGAGCAGCTGGGATCGCCCGTCGAACAGCTCGCCGAGCGCCTTTTCCCCGTCGTCCGTGTCGAAGCGGTACTCCTTCTCGACCTGGACCCAGGGCAGCTCGCGTCGCTGCCGCGCCAGTTCGTCGCCGAGTCGCGTGTGCTCCTTCTCGCGGACGAGGAGCTGCTCGCGTGCGGCGAGCCACTCTTCGCGACTTCCAATCTTGGCGACTGTCGTACTGCTACTCATGGCTGGGCCTCCTTCTCGTTTCTTGGTTGAGATCCAGGTAGACGGCGAAATCCATCGCTCGCAGTCGAACAGCGCGTGCGGTCAGGCGATCGCGGCGGCCTCCGCCGCGATCTCGGACAGCTTCGCCTCATGTGCGGCGTAGAGCTGGTTCATGAGGAACCCGGCGAAGCTGACCCTGGCGACACCGAGCTCGGCCAGACGCGCGAGCGGGGGAGCGCCCGCCCCCACGACGTTGACCGGGCCCTCGACGCGCCGGACGAACTCAGCGATCAGCTCGTCGTCCGCGAGCCGTATCGGGAAGACGCAATCGGCCCCCGCCTGCAAGTAGAGGCGCGCGCGTTCGCACCGCCTCCTCGAACAACTCGCGGCGATCACCTTCGCGGCGCGAGCACGTCGACCCGCGCATTCAGGACGATGTCGACGCCGGCCTCGCTCGCCGCCTGCCGGACGGCGCGGAGGCGTTCGGCGTTCTCGTCGGCGTCGACAAGGCCGGCGCCGCCGTGATGGTCGGTGTCCTCGAGGTTGCAGCCGACGGCTCCCGCGTCCAGGAGTCGTTCGACCAAGTCTGTGGGCGAGAGCCGATAGCCGGCCTCGACGTCGGCGGTCACTGGGACGGACACGCTCCGCGCGATCCGGGCGACGACGCCGAACGCCTCGTCCACCGGCATCGAATCGTTGTCCTCGTAGCCGAGGGTCGCGGCGATCGCGCCGCTCGAGGTGGCAACGACGGGGAATCCAGCCTTCATCACCAACCGGGCGCTCGCGACGTCCCACGCGTTGGGCAGGACCAACGGCAGTGGGCCCGTGTGGAGACGGCGCAGCGTGCCTGCCTGCTCGGCGAGAGCGTCGACGTTTCGTCCTGCGACGGTCGTCATTGTGTACCTCCTCGAATCGTCGTTTCGTGTCCGGCGGCGCGTTTTCGCTCGAGCACGACGACCGGGACCTCTCGTTCCGTCCTCGCCTGAAACCTCTCCCAGTCGGTGTTGTCCGGCACCGAGAGCCCACATGCGGTGACGTTCGGGGCCCGTCGCGGTCCGAGCATGCGCCTGGAAGACCTCGCGCCCCACTTGCACCTCGACCTGCGGCGCGTTGGCGAGGTTCGGTACCAGCCTGGATGGGCGCGCGCTCCGCCATTAGTCGTCCCCAACGCGGTCATAGGCGACTGGTGTGGTGCGCGGCTCACCGGAGCTTCGCCCTTGGTGGTGAGTAGAAGCACCGTCGCTCCGTGCCACACGTGGCCGACGTCGCCGTTCGTATCCCGGTAGCGCCGGACGTGGTCCTCGCCGAACAGGTTGTCCGCTTCGGTCATTCGAATCGTCCTTTCACGGATACAGATCCCGGCGCGAGGCGGAATCCATCGCAGCCCACGACGATCGGCTCGCCGGGGCCGGCTTCGAGTCCCGAGCGTCCGTGCGCGGAGTGGGGGCGTCACCCGCGCGCGGACAGCTCGGCAGCACCGCTGCGCTGTCCATGACCAACTCGGCGTTCCGCCGCAACGTCGCTGAGCATCTCGACATCGCCACAGCCGCCGACATCAAGGCACGCCGAACGACCCCAGCGCCATGGACTCGAGGCGCGTAGCGGAGTTCGTGGACATGACCGAGTTCGCTTGGATCGTGTGCGAAAGCGAGTCCGACGCCCAGGAGTGACCGCGCGTGGACGCGTGTGGACGAGACGATGTTTGCACCACGTTCGCATGCGGTGTCGTCGTCCGGACGACGAACGCCTCCTTGAATGAACGTCACAGTCAATCTCTGAGCTCTTCGGTGTTGGCCCTCGTGCCGATCAAGCGGTTACGACGCATGAGTCACGCTTCGACGCGGCGACGTGCCGCGGCGCCATGCGATCACGGACTCGGCCAGAACCGTGACGCGGCCGCCTACGCCGAGATCTGAATCGGCGGACCACTAATCCGCGGGTCGGAGGTTCGAATCCTCCCTGGCGCATGGAGACGTGCACTGAGCCAGAACCGCTCAGCGACCACGTCGCACGACCCCCGCGAGTGGCATGAGAAGTTCGCTGCGGGGCATGGCGACAAATCGCCCGATCCGCGTGAGCGAACGCCTACAGAAGACTCGCCAAGGGGTCACATCCCGACGTAAGAGTGAGTCGTACGGACACAGCAGAAGCGGATCACGCTTTGCGGGGCGGAGCGGGTGGTCGCACCGGCGCACGGAAGGTTGGCGGCTTCCTTGGTTGCCTGCACGCGGCTCCTCGCTCCGCCCGCCCGTATACACGCGCGTCGGTGAGCGGTCTGTGCTCCGGACGTACCGTGTCCACGCGTGCGGCCGGACATCGCGCCTTCCGATCGAGGAAGTACCTTCGTGACCATGAGCTGGGGTCAGCTCTCCACTCGGCCCCTCGCGCCGGAGGACGACTGGTTCATCGAGCCGGATGTGGGGCCGTCCACGGGCGACGAGGAGCCACGCGAGCGAGGCACGAGTGATCCGGAGCCGCGCGAGGGGGCCTCGGGACCCCCAGAATCTCGGGGAGCCAAAGGGCTCGGAGGTGAACGGAGCAGGAAGCTCGTGGCGGCCGCCGTCGTCGGGGCGATGCTCTTTATCGGCGGTGCCCTAGTCGGCACTCTGGCCGCGCCTGCGCTCAGCGGTGCTGACGAGACGACCACGTCAACGCTAACGAGAACGACCACCGTTACCACGACCAGCCCGACGAACACACCCACGACCACGACGCCGACCACGTCCAGCCCGGCGGCGCTGCCGCAAGGCGTTGTCCTCCGCAGAGGAGACGAGAGCGGAGACGTGAGCGAGGTGCAGGCCGCGTTGGTCGATCTCGGTTACTCAACAGGCAGCGTGGACGAAAAGTTCGGCCCGGCGACGGAGCAGGCCGTCCGCGACTTCCAAGAGTCCTCCGGCCTCAAGCAGGACGGCGTCGTCGGCCCTGCGACGCTCGCTGCGCTCTCAGCTGCACTGAACGGGCAGTAGCCCGCGCCGCTACGCCGCCGTTTAGGACCGTCGATTCGGCGCCCGCCGGTCACGGTTCCGGACGAAAGCGTGTCTGGCGTCACCTGGAGGTCACGGAAGCGGAAGGTCGTCGAGTTGCGCGGAGGCGCCGACTGGTCATAGCGTCTACGCGCTGCGAGGCCCTCCGTGGCAGCATCGACAAACCGAACACCGATTTGCAGGGAGTTCTGCGAAGCCCTCTGACGGACTCGAACCGTCGACCCCCTCCTTACCATGGAGGTGCTCTACCGACTGAGCTAAGAGGGCGAAGGGGCAAGTCTAGCCGCGGCTCTCGGCGTCCACCTCCTGCGCGATTCGCTCCACGAGTCGGCGGGCGATCTCGTCCTCTGTCAGCTCCGCGGGCTCCGCAGCGGCAGCCTCCTCGGGCGCCGCGCTGCCGTCATCTCCTGCGGTGCCGATCGTGACGTCGAAGACCCGGATGCTGCCGCCGAGGAGCTTTCGCGCCTCTTCGGCGGTGATCTCGTCTCGCTCGAGGCGCTCGACCACCTCCTGCTGCTCGGGCGAGAGTCGACCGTGGCCGACGTGCTTGCCGAAGTTCAGCGTGAGCCTCACGAGGTGCAGGGAGGAGGATTCGAACCTCCGAAGGCTGAGCCAGCGGGTTTACAGCCCGCCCCCTTTGGCCGCTCGGGAATCCCTGCGGGGTCGGCAATTGTAGCCCCGGTGCCGCGCGGCCGATCGGGCCCACAGTCGAGCGGCGGCTCGAGGGAGTGACTCCTTCCGGGCCGCGCGCTCCCGCGGCTAGACTCGGCCGCCGATGTCCCGCCGCGCTCTCGTCATCGGCCTGGACTGCGCCGCGCCGCAGCTCGTGTTCGACCAGTGGCTCGACGAGCTCCCGAACCTGCGGAGCCTGACCGAGCGCGGCCGCTTCGGCGTGCTGCGGAGCTGCGACCCGCCGATCACGGTTCCCGCGTGGTCGGTCATGACCTCGTCGCGAAGCCCGGGAGCGCTCGGCTTCTACGGCTTCCGGAACCGCAAGGACCACAGCTACGACGCGATGGCGTTCGCGGACTCGCGCTCGGTTCGCGTGCCGCGCGTGTGGGACATCCTCTCGGCGAAGGGGCGCCCCGTGATCGTGCTCGGCGTGCCGCAGACCTATCCGGTCTCGCCGGTGAACGGGGCGATGGTCTCGTGCTTCCTCACCCCGGACACGAACCGGCAGTACACGTATCCCGGCTGCACTGAAGCAGGAGATCGAGGAGCTCGTGGGCGAGTACATGGTCGACGTACCGAACTTCCGGTCCGAGGACCGGGAGCGCGTGCTGCGCGACATCGAGACGATGACGGAGCGCCGGTTCCAGGTCGCCGAGCACCTGCTCGAGACGCGGCCGTGGGACCTCTTCTTCATGGTCGAGATGGGCACCGACCGCATCCACCACGCGTTCTGGCGCTACTTCGATCCCGAGCACCGGCTGTACGAGCCGGGGAACGAGCTCGAGTCGGTCATGCTCGACTACTACCGCGGTATCGACGAGAAGGTCGGAAGCCTGCTGCGCGCCGCCGACGACGACACCGCAGTGCTCGTCGTCTCCGACCACGGCGCGAAGCGGATCGACGGCGGGATCTGCGTCAACGAGTGGCTGCGGCAGGAGGGCTACCTCGCGCTGCGCGAGGAGCCCGCGGAGCCCTCGCGGCTCACCCCGGACATGATCGACTGGAGCCGGACGACCGCGTGGGGCGAGGGCGGGTACTACTGCCGGCTCTTCCTCAACGTCGCGGGCCGCGAGCCCGAGGGGACGGTCGCGCAGGAGGACTACGAGCGCGTCCGCGGCGAGATCAAGGAGAAGCTCGAGGCGCTCGGCGACGAGAACGGGCAAGCCGATCGGCACGGTCGCGCACCGGCCCGAGGAGCTGTACGAGGAGCGGAACGGGATCGTCCCGGACCTCATGGTCTACTTCGGCGACCTCTACTGGCGCAGCATCGGCCAGGTCGGCACGGGCACCGTGCACGTGTTCGAGAACGACACCGGCCCGGACGACGCGAACCACGCGCACGAGGGGCTGTACCTGCTCGTCGCCGACGGCGTGGAGGCCGGGCGCGGGGAGGAGCGGGCACTGGTCGACATCGCGCCGACCCTGCTCACGCTGCTCGGCGAGCCGGTGCCGCCGGAGATGGAGGGGGCGAGCCTCGTTTGAGGGCGCGCCCGCGCTTTCCCGGCACGAAGCCGACCCGCTTCGGGCACCCGAACGAGGGCCGGCACAACCGGATCAACTACCGGATCATGGAGCAGGCGCTCGCGTATGCGGCCGAGTCGTACGCGCGCGGGAGGCTCGTCGACATCGGCTGCGGCTCCAAGCCCTGGCGCGGCGCGTTCGCGCCGTACGTCTCCGAGCACGTCGGGGTCGACCACGTCGACAGCAAGCGGCGGCCGGGGTCGGTGGACGTGATCGCGGGCGCCTACGAGATCCCGCTCGAGGACGGCCACGCGGACACGATCCTGATGTCCGCAGTGCTCGAGCACCTCGAGCAGCCGGCCCGTGCGGTGGCGGAGGCGTACCGGCTCTGCGCGCCCGGCGGCCACATCATCGTCACGACTCCGCTCTTCTGGCCGCTGCACGAGGTGCCGCGCGACTTCTTCCGGTACACGCCGTTCGGGCTGAAGTTCCTGTTGGAGGAAGCGGGGTTCGAGCCGGTGGAGGTGATCCCGCTCTCGGGCGTCTGGACGACGATCTCGCTCGAGCTCTCGTACGCGTTGCGGCGCTATCGGCGCGGGCCGTTCACGCCGGTCGTCGACGGGGTGTCGGTCGCGGCGCAGTGGCTCGCCGCGCGCTGGGAGCAGGTCGACTTCCAGCCGCAGTTCAGCTGGAACCACCTCGCGGTCGCGTCGAAGCCGGATTGATGGAGGTGTAGGGGCCGGGCATGCCCGGCCCACGCGGACCTGTGGCGCCCGCGGGCGAGGCATGCCTCGCCCCTACACCCAACGTCCGACCGAACGTGCGACGGGTTAGAGGTAGCCGAGCTCCTCGAGGCGCTCGGCGAGGATCGCCTCGTCGTCGTCGGACATCGGGGCCGCTTCGACGCTCTGCGCCGCCAGCTGCTCGAGTTGCGCGCGGAGCTGGGCGACCATCTCCGGCCGCGTCGTCGCGAGGTTCCGGCCCTCGCCCGGGTCGGCCTCGAGGTCGTACAGCGCGTCGACGACCCGCGCGTCCTCGAGCGACGTGATCAGCTTCCAGCGGCCGTCCCGGATCGCGTGCTGCGGCACGGTCGGGACTCCCGGAGTGACGCCCACCTCCATCGCGACCGCATGCGCGGGCGGCTCGGCTCCCGTGCGCACGCTCTCGGCGAGGCTCGTGCCCTGCCAGCCGGTCACCGGCTCGGGCAGGCCCGCGAGCTCGAGCAGCGTCGGCGCGAGGTCGACGTGGCTCACCGGCTCGCGGCGCGACCCCATCGCGACCTCCGGCCCCGCGAATGCGAGCGGCACCCGCACGAGCGACTCGAGCAGCGTCTGGTTGTGGTTCCAGAAGTAGCGCGGCGCGACCTTCAGCAACCGCTTCGACTCGCTGCGCACGCCGCGCTCGAGCATGGCGAGCGACCACTTCTGGATCGGGAGCCGAGGCATGACTCTCCGCGCGAGCCCCTGCCAGCGGAGACCGAACGGCTCGAGGAAGAGGTTCTCGCCGTGGTCGCCGGTCAGGATCACGATCGCGTCGCCCGCGGCCTCGCGCAGCCGCCCGACCCAGGAGTCGATGCCGGCGAGCGAGCGCTCGTACGCGTTCTTGCCGTATTTCAGGTGGTCGAACGAGCGCGGGTACTTCCGCGGCGTGTGCGCGTCCCAGACGTGGACGAGGGCGAAGAACGGCCGGTCTCCGGTCGCGAGCTCGCGCACGGTCGCGACCGCGTCGGCACCCCAGTCGGAGTGGACGGAGCGGCGCGGGATGTCGCGGTAGTCCGCGACCTGGAAGCCGCGGAAGAGCCCGACCGAGTCGAGCAGCGGCCCCGTCACCGAGCACCACGTCCGGTAGCCGCCGTTCGCGAGCTCCTCGGCGACCGACGGGACGCCGTCGGGAAGGGCGGAGCCGCGGAGCGCGCGCACGCCGTGCGCGGCCGGGTAGCGCCCGGTCAGCATCGAGGTGAACGCCGGGCTCGTCGTGGGGCAGGTCGTGTACGCCGCGTCGAACCTCGCTGCGTCGGCGACGAGCCGGTTCAGCTCGGGCCGCGCGCGGTGCGGGCGGGCGGCCGTGTCCGCGCGCAGGCAGTCGACGACGAGGAGGAGGAAGCTCGGCTTCATGCCGCGCCGTCGAGCAGCCGCAGGTAGATCGCCTCCAGCTGCTCGCCGGGGTCGGTGTCGAGGCGCTCGCGCACGACGCGCTCGTTCCGCTCGCCGTACGTGCGGCGCAGCTCGGGGTCGCGCAAGAGCTTCAGCAACGCCTCGGTGACGGCGTCCTCGTCGCGGCAGTCGACGACCTCGCCGCCCTCGCCCGGCGTGATCCACTCGTCGATCGTGATCGCGTCGCCCATCACCATCGGCAGCCGCGAGGCCATCGACTCGACCATGGACGCCGGAGTCGCGTCCGTGGACGCGATCGAGACGCCGATGTCGGCGGAGGCGCAGTACGCCGGCAGCTCGTCCGGCCGCGCGAACACCTGCACGACACGATCCCGCAGATCCAGCTCGTCGAGCAGGGCGTCGATCTCCGCCTTCGTCGGGCCCGCGCGCGCGGCGAGGATGAGCCGCGCCTTCGGCACCTCCCGCTGCGCTCGTGCGAACGCGCGCACGAGCACGTCGAGGTTCGTGTTCGGGCGGTAGTTCCGGAGCGAGAGGATGACGAGCGCGTCCTCCGGCCAGCCGAGGCGCGCGCGCAGCCCCGGGTCCCGGTGCTGGGGGCCGAACGGGCGCAGGTCGACGTACCAGACGATCCGGTGCACCTTCTCCCGTGGCGCGCCGAGGCGGATCGTCTCCTCCGTGTTCGCGAGCGACGAGACGACGAACTCGTCGCCGCCCGCGATCGCCTTCCGCAGCAGCCGCCGCGAGCGCCAGGTCTCGGTGCCGTACGTGAAGATGTCCGTGTTCCAGGGCGAGAGCACGAGCGGATGGACGTCCGCCCACGCGCCCCACCAGCCGTACGGGAGCATGTAGTGCGCGTGCACGAGGTCGACGTCCAGCTCCTTCGCGAGGCCCCGGATCGCCGACCCGAACCCGAGGCGCCGCAGGCCCTTCACGCGCGTCAGGGGCGAGAGCTCGAGGACGTTGTGGGCGGTGATCGAGTCGAGCTCGCCGGGCCGGTCGGTGATCCGGCTGGAGACGATGTGCACGTCGTGGCCGCGTTCCGCGAGCCGCCATGCCCAGCGCAGGAAGATGATCGAGCGCCCGTCGCCGATGCCCAGGAGCCGTAGTGGTCTGTCCGGCACGGGCGCCGACTCTAGCTGGCCTACGATCACCTGGCGTGGAGCGCTTCGACGTCCTCGTCTCGGGCGCCGGGCCGGCCGGCTCGGCGGTGCGATCCACCTCGCTCGCGGAGGCGCGCGCGTCCTGCTCGCGGACAGGGCGGCCTTCCCGCGCGACAAGCCCTGTGGCGGCGGGCTGACCGGGCGGGCGCTCCGCAACGCGCCGTGCGACGTGTCGCCCGTGGTCGAGCACGTCGTGGACGGCTTCGTCGTCCGGGTCGGGTATCGGGGCCGCCTCGCGCGTCGGAGCGAGACCC
This sequence comes from uncultured Thermoleophilia bacterium, assembly GCA_963838105.1. GTDB lineage: Bacteria > Actinomycetota > Thermoleophilia > Gaiellales > Gaiellaceae > CAWJNF01. The sequence continues at coordinate 172,277 of CAWIQC010000015.1, forward strand.
CGGTGATCGAGATGACTCAGCGACGGAGGCTCGACGCGCACCTCGCCGAGCAGGCGGCGGGCGCCGGAGCCGACTTCCGCGACGGCGCGGCCGTCTTCGGGCTCGAGCTCGGCCCGGCGGGGGTGTCGGCGCAGGTCGGCGGAGATCGCGTTCGCGCTTCGTACCTCGTGGGCGCCGACGGCGCGAACGGGGTCGTCGCGCGCGCCGCCGAGCTCGGCGACGGCATCGTCTGCGGCGTCGCGCTCGAGGGAAACGCGACTGGGACGCGCTCGACCGCGCGGAGTACGCCGGACGCGCGTGGGTCGACCTGGGTGTCGTGCCCGGCGGCTACGGCTGGGTGTTCCCGAAGGGCGATCACGCGAACTTCGGGGTCGGCGGCTGGCTCGCGGAGGGG
>CAWIQC010000016.1:0-247687 GCA_963838105.1 uncultured Thermoleophilia bacterium
GCTGGATCAGCGCGATGGCCGGCGAACTACCGCAGGTTCGGCAGACGAGGACGTCCTCGAAGAACTCGCCCGCGCGCCGCCCGGTGCGGCGGTTGACGTGGCGCTTGAGTCGTTCTTCGAGGATCAGGCCGCGCTCGTCGAGGATCTCCGGGTAGAGGTTCGGCAGTCGTTCACGACGATCACGACCGGCGCGCCCGCGGGCATGAACCGCCGCGCGTTGCGGAAGACGGCGGCGATCGCCGGTGACGTAACTCTCGATCGCGCGCGACGACTCCGGCCCCGCGCCGCGGGCCGATCTCTCGATCCCGGCGGTCTCGAGGCCGAGAAGCTCGTAGGCGTACCGGTGCTGCTCGTGGTAGTCGATCAGGCCCGGATACGGCGGTGACGTGATGATCCCGTCTGCCGCAGCCGGAAGCTCGACGGATCGCGCGTCGCCATGAAGCACTTCGACCGGCCGACGATCCGACACAGCGGCGAACGCTCGAATCCGCCGCACCGTATCGGTCGTGTAGCGGCGCAGGAACTTCTCCGCCTCCTCGACCGGGCGAGCACGTCGCGCTGTGCTTGTGGCACCAGTACGACTCCGGTCGGCCTCGCGGGAAGTCGAGGTCGAAGTGCGTCGTCAGGCGCGCCGACCGGGCGGCGCGCGAGAAGATGACGCGCGCGACGTCCCGCGTGGATCAGTCGAGCGTCGCGTCGACCGCACGGTAGGCGAGTAGCTCGCGCAGCGCCTGCGGCGCGTACCAGCGCGGAGCCACGCGCTCGCTCCGTCGTCAACAGCGTCCTCGGTCCGCGCGGCGCAGTCCTCAAGCGTCCCTCGCAGGCGCAGCTCAAGCGCGCCGAGCGAGTAGGGCCGCGTCTTGACGCGCGTGAGCAGGCAGTTGAACGCGGAGATGTCGCAGCCGATCGCGACGCCCCGAAGACGTTCGCCTCGACGAGCGTCGTCCCTGACCCGACGAAGGGGTCGTAGACGCAGTCGCCCGGCTAGAAGTACCGGTCGAGGAAGACCTCGACGAGCTGCGGGACGAACTTGCCGAGGTAGGGGTGGAGCGCGTGAACGTGCTTCGTCCGCTCGACCTGCGGCAGCTGATCCTCCGACCACGACAGCTCGAGGTCGATCGCCGCGTAGAGCGCCTCTTGCGTCCGGCCCGCCACCGAAGGCGAGTCTAGCCCTGCAGCCGGACATGCCGACTCGCTGGACGGGCCGCGGTCTACACCCTGACGACGAACCAGCCGTCCACGTCGTTGCACAGGACCTGGCGCGGCCCCTCGTGCGCGTACGTGTACAGCGGGAGCCGGTTGTACGTCAGCTGGCGGCGACCGTTGGGACGCATGATGGTCCCGAACGTGCCTCGGAAGCCGGCGATCCTACGCGGTACGACGACGCCCTTCTTCACGTACAGCGGCGGCCACGCACGCGCGCAGGCGCCGGTACAGAGGATCTCACCGGGGTTGCGCTTCTCCGGCGTCCAGTAGTAGAGGGCCTGGAAGCCCGGCGTCACGAGCACGTTGCCGAACTGGCTCGTCCTCAGCTTCTTGACGAGCGCAGCTGTCAAGGACTCGACGCGCGGCTCCGGAGCGGCCGTGTCCCGACTGTCTGCCGTCGCGAAGACGGCGGCGGGCACGGTCAGAGCCACGACGGCGAGGACAACGGCGATCGGGCGCAAGCGTCTCATGGTCTCTCCTGGTCGGCTATCTCCCAGTGTCGCCCGCGGGCGGGGACGCGGACGCCCTCCCGGCCAGGTTTAAGGAGATGTTCAGCACGCAGGCTCGCATGCCTACAGTGCCCGGGTGTCCAGCGCCGGCTACTCCGGGACGCCGCTCGTTCGCAAGCTCGGTATCCGCGAGGACGATCGCCTCGTCATCATGGGCGAGCCCGGCGATGCGGTCGAGCTGCTCGAGCCGCTGCCCGCGCGCGTCGAGGTCGGCCGAGCCCTGTCGCCGGCCGAGGTCGTTCTCTTCTTCACGACCGAACGCGCCGAGCTCGCGGCGCACGTCTGCGCCCTCGGCGAGGCGATTTTCCCGGACGGGGCCTGCTGGATCGCCTGGCCGAAGCGGGCCTCGAAGGTCGAGACCGACATGACGGAGGACGTCGTTCGCGAGCTGGCATTGCCGCTCGGGCTCGTGGACACGAAGGTCTGCGCCGTCGACGAGACCTGGTCGGGCCTCAAGCTCGTCTGGCGGAAGGAGTTACGGGCGGGTCGGGGACCCGCCCCTACGCGAACGGCTTGACGACCATCACGAAGACGACCGCGACCAGGAGCGCCACCTCGATCCGCGACAGCATCAGGATCCGCTTGATGCGTGCCTGCACCTCGGGATACTCGACGCCGTGCAGCTCGACCAGCTTGCCGATGCGGCCCGACTCCGGGCCGAGGAAGGCCGTGCCGGTCACGGCCGACAGCGCGAACACGACGAGCCCGAAGATAACCAGAAGTCGTAGCCCAGTTGCCCTCCGACAGAGGACGAACCCGAAGACCAGCAGGAGGAGCGAGACGGGTATGAAGACCCGGTGCCGATCCACTCCGCGTCCTTGGCGAACCCCGCGAGGCGAATCGGGTCGTCCGTGCGCATGATGCGGATGGCGAAGAACTGGATCGCGATGCCGCCGCCGACCCAGATCACGGCCCCGAAGATGTGCACCCAGAGGGCGAACTCGTACCACGTGACCATCGGGCGACTTTAACGAGCCGCGAACACGATCGCCACTACGAAGCACCGGTCAGGTCGCCTGCGTCGTCCCGCAGCATCGGGTGCGGGCAGTGATCCATCATGCACTGCCCTGCCGGCGCATCCGGCAGGCTGCGCAGCGCCGCCCCGAAGGCCTCGGAGAAGGACGGGAACTGCGCGATCGTGTCCTTCAGGACCGGCACGGGGATCTCGGCGCGGATCGCGAGCACCGCCGTGTGGATCCATTCGCCCGCGAGCGGGGCAACGGCCCAGGCGCCTACGAGCAGCTGCCTGGTCGCATCGACCACCACCCCGAACTTGCCGGTCGGGTTCTGCTGGTACGTGTAGGGGCGTGCGATCGACGTCGGCAGGTCGATCGTCGCGCTGGCGACGGCGAGCCCCTGCTCGCGCGCCTGCGCCTCGGTCAGGCCGACGGCCGCAACCTCGGGATCGGTGAAGATGACGCGCGGCACCGCGCGATAGTCGGCCTTCGCCTCCTGGCCCAGGATGTCGGCGGCCGCGATGCGGCCCTGGTACTTGGCGACGTGCGTGAACGCAGCGACCCCGGTGACGTCGCCGATCGCCCACACCCCCTTGCCGGCCCGGCAGCGCGCGTCGACCTGGATGCCGCGCTTCCCCGGCTCGACCCCGACCGTCTCGAGGCCGATGTCCTGTGTCCGGGCCGCCGGCCGGTCGCGAGAAGCAGCGCTTCGCCGCGGGCCTCGGTGCCGTCGTCGAGCGTGACGACTCGCTCCTCGTCCTCGAGCCGCACGGACTGGGCGTGAACGCCGAGCCGCAACTCGATGCCGTCGCCGTCGAGGATCTCCGCCAGCGCATCCCCGATCTCCGGAGCCTCCCGGTCGGCGAGCTTCTGCGGGCCCTGAACGAGCGTGACCCGGGTCCCGAAGCGGGCCATGAACTGGGCCAGCTCGATGCCGACGGCTCCCCCGCCTACGACGACGGCGGTCTCCGGGATCTCGGTGAGATCGGTTGCCTCACGATTCGTCCAGTAGCCCGCCTCGGCGAGGCCGGGGATCGGAGGCACGACCGCGTCGGCGCCGGTGGCGACGATGATCGCAGCGCGTCTCGAGGACACGCCCGTTCGACGACTACCCGGCCGGGGCCGTCGATGCGGCCGGTGTCCTTGAGGACGGTGACGCCGCGCTCCTCGTAGCGCAGGACGCGTGTCGAGTCGTCGTGGCTCGCCACCATGTAGTCGCGGTACTTCGACAGCCGCTCGAAGTCGAGCCCTGGCGTGGTGACGCCGGCCGCCTGCTCGCAATTCCCCTCGAGCTCGGTCGGACGGAGCAGGGTCTTGCTGGGGATGCACCCCCAGTTGGAGCACTCACCACCGATCACGCCCTTCTCGATCAGCGCGACACGACGGCCCGCCGCGAGGAGCGTGTTGAGGGCGACCTCGCCGCCGGGACCGGCGCCGATGATCACCGCCTCGTAGTCAGCCACGGGGACCTCCGAGGAAGGTTGCTCGCTACAACCGTTGCAGCGTAAGCTGTAGACCGTCCCGGCGATCTAGGAAGTGCGAGCGGTCCCGCAATGCCCGTCCAGACGACGTTCGATTTCCGCATCCTCGGAGAGCTCGAAGTCCGTGTTGACGACCGTCCGGCAGATGCCCTGACGGCGGGTCAGCGCGCGCTGCTCGGCGCGTTGCTCCTCCATGCGAACGAGGTCGTCCCGCGGGAGCATCTCGCCCGCATGCTGTGGCCGAACGACGCCCTCGGCACGGCGGTCCGCCGGCTGAGCACACAGGTGATGGGGCTTCGCCGAAAGCTCGTCGGGGAGGGCGGAGACCGGCGCCTGATCGAGACCCGGCCGGAGGGCTACGTGCTCTCGGTCGAGGCCGACGAGCTCGACGCGCTTCGGTTCCTGTCGCTCAGCCACGACGGGCGCGAGGCGCTCGCTCACGGCGATGCCGAGACGGCGGCGGACGCCCTGCGCGAGGCGCTCGCGCTCTGGCGCGGGCCGGTGCTCGGCGGTGAGCCGGCCGGGCCGACCGAGCAGGCGGCGCGCCGCCTCGAGAGCGTGCGCGCAACGGCGGCGGCGGCACGGCTCGAGGCGGAACAGGGTGTCGCCGGCGAGGGTGAGCATGCCACCGAGGTCGCTGCCCTTGCCCGGAGTCGCGCTGAGCGCCCCGCCTCCGCCCGAGGCGGTGCCGGAGCCCCCGCCCCCAGCCGAGCAGGCGCCGGAGCTCTCCGACGCGGTCGCCGTGGAGGAGTCGCCTGGCCCGGTCGAGCAGGAGGTCCTCGACAGGCCGGGGCGGCGCTGGAGGTCTGCTCTTCTGCTCGCAGCAGTGCTGCTCGGGATCGGGGCGATCGGCGTGGCCGCATTCGTGCTTCTGCGAGAGGTGGACGGACCGTTGCTGCGCTGCCGGCACCACCCGTACCTTCGCTCCCGATCACCGTGGAGCCGAACACGGTGGTCGAGCTCGACCCGTCGAGCGGCAAGGTACTTGCATCCTTCGACGTGGGCGTCGACCCCGAGCGGGTCGCTCTCGCCGGCGACGACGTCTGGGTGCTGAACAGCGATGCGGGTACGGTCTCGCGGGTCGATGAGGCGCGTGGCGACGTCGAGACCATCGACTCGGTGCCTGAGGCACGCGGTCTCGCGGCGTCGGACACGGACGGCGTCTGGATCGCGGGGTATGAAGCGCCCGCCGTCAAGCGGCTGGAGGTCGAAGGCTTTTCCGGCTCTGCCGCGGTGCCGATGCGCCCCGAGGTTGAAACACTCGGCCTCGGCGGCGGCTACCTGTGGGTCGTAAAGCCGCCCGCCGAGGAGGGACAGCCGGAGACGGTGAGCCTGGTCGACGTGAGCACCGGAAACGTGGCCAGGAGCGCACCGATCGGGATGGATTCTCGGTTCGTCGCCTTCGGCCATGGCGTCGCGTGGATCCCGAGCCAACGCGACGACACCGTCACGACGGTCTCCACCAGCGGCGAAGCGGAAACATTCGAGGTAGGGCCCGGCCCGAGCGGGATCGCCGTCACCGAGGACGCGGTCTGGATCGCCCACTTCTGGAACGGCGAGCTCTGGCGCCTCGACCCCGGCACGAAGGAGGTCGAGGCACGCATCCCGCTCGGCGAAGGCGCGTACGACGTGGAGGCAGGCCTCGGCGCCATATGGGTGACCAGCGTGGACAGCCGCACGATCACCCGCGTCGACCCGGAGACGAACCGTGTGACGGCGACGTTCCAGCTGACGTTCCCGGCCTACGAGCTGGCGGTCGGCGAGGACGCACTGTGGGCGACGGTCCGCTCCTGCGGCTCGCCCGTCTATGCCTGCTAGCTAGTAGGGCCGGATGTATCCGGCCCCTACGATGGGGCACCACCGGTCCTGAGCGCCGTCTTCAGCACCTTGCCCATCTCGTTGCGCGGCAACTCGTCGAGGAAGCGGATGCTGCGCGGGCGTTTGTGCGCGGAGAGCAGGCTCGCCACGTGGTCGATCAGCTCCTTCTCGGTCGGCTGGGTGCCCGGGGCGACTACCACCCAGGCGACGATCCGCTCGCCGAGGTCGTCGTCAGGCTCGCCCGCCGCCGCCGCCTCGGCCACGGCGGGATGCTCCAGCAGCGCTGCCTCGATCTCACCGGCGCCAACGCGGTAGCCGCCCGTCTTGATCAGGTCGGTCGAGCGGCGCCCGACGATCCGGACGTAGCCGTCCGCGGCCCGGGTGGCCAGGTCGCCGGTGCGAAACCAGCCGTCGTGCATTGCCGCCGCGGTCGCGTCCGGCCGGTTCAGATAGCCGAGGAACACGTTCGGCCCTCGCACCTCGACCTCGCCGATCGTGTCCGGCTCCACGACGACGGAGCCGTCGTCGTCCACGATCCGCAGCTCCACACCAGGGAGCGGCAGACCGACGTAGCCCGGTCGCCGGTCGCCGGAGGCCCGCACGGAGCAGTTCATGAGCGTCTCGGTGAGCCCGTAGCGCTCGACGATGCGCTGGCCGCAGATCCGCTCGATGCGCTCGTGCTCGCGCGCGGGCAGCGCCGCCGAGCCCGAAACGAGTAGCCGCGCCCGCGCCAGCGCCGCCCCCACCGCCGCGTTCTCCTCCGCGGCGGCGGCGAGCCGGTGATACATCGTGGGCACGGCGAACAGCATCGTGCCGTCGGCGGCCAGCTCCTGCGTGACCGCGTCAGGGGAGAAGCGGCCCACGTGGATCAGCCTGCAGCCGATCCGGGCGGGCCCGAGGGTGCCGAGGACGAGCCCGTGCGCGTGGAAGAGCGGCAACCCGTGTACGAGGACGTCCCGCGCCGTCCATTCCCACACCTCGGCGAGTGCGTCGAGATTGGCGGCGATGGCACGGCGGGGCACCACGACGCCCTTCGGCAACCCGGTGGTGCCCGACGTGTAGAGAATCAGCGCGGGAGCGTCCGCGTCGGGCTCAGGCGGGAGCACGTGACGGCCGCCGGCGGCGGCGTCGACCTCGAGCCGCTCCACGCCGGCAAACTGCTCCGGCAGCTGCTCACCGGCACTGCAGAGCACGAGCGACGGCGCGCTGTCCGCCACGAGGTGCTCGAGCTCGCGTTCGCCGCTGCCGGGATTGACGGGCACTGCCGCGACGCCGGCGCGGATCGCGCCCAGGACTGCGATCGCGGTCTCCAGCCGCAGCGACGCCCACACGGCCACGCGCTCGCGGCCCTGCAGTCGCGCCGCGAGCGTCGCCACCGAGGTGGCGAGCTCGGACCACGAGAGCGCACGCCCGTCGACGCGGATCGCCTCCCCCGGCCCTGGTCGCTCGAGCGGGGGAAACAGCGCTGCCACGCGGGGGAGACTAGAGGAACCGCTATGTCAGATCGCGCGTCAGCGCACCCGCTTCGAGCAGCAGCTCGTCGACTGCCCCGGCAGCGTCCGCGTGCCCGCTGGGTCGGCCGGCTGGGCCGAAGCTAGAAGCGCTGAAGCCCCGAGCGCCAGCCGAGTGCCCCGGCGTGCTCCAGCTCGCCGCGCGCCCAGGCCCGCAGCATCCGCCGGATGCGCCAGCGGTGAAGAAGTCCGATCGCCATGACGCCGTGGTACGCCGTCCGGGGCCCTCTTCCTCCCGGGGGTCTGACCCATGGGGTCAGACCCCCTACACGTGTGTGACGGACCGTGCCGAAACAGGCACGCGCGTGTGACGATGTAGACGTGGGCGTCGAGCACCTCACTGTCCGCAGGGCCCGATCGGCGGACGCCGACGTGATCGCCGGCATCCACCAGCTTGCACGGCGGGTTGCGATGCCCTTCCTCCCGGAGCTCCACGGGGAGGCGGACACCCGCGCCTGGGTCGCCTCCTGCGTGCTCCCGCACTGCGCGGTCTGGGTTGCCGAGCGGGAGGGACGGGTCGTCGGCTATGCGGCGCTGGCGGATCAGCTGCTCGAGCATCTCTACGTCGAGCCCGACTCGCAGGGTCAGGGTGTCGGCAGCGCCCTGCTCGCACGGGCGCAGCTCGAGTCGCCCTACCGGCTCGAGCTATGGACCTTCCAGCGCAATGTGCAGGCGCGGCGCTTCTACGAGCAGCGCGGGTTCCGGGCCGTCGAGTTGACGAACGGCGCGGAGAACGAGGAGCGCGAGCCGGACGTCAGGTACGTCTGGGAGCCGGCTGGGACGTCGCCGGGTCTCGGTCGCGACAATGCCGACGTGGACGTCGAGCGCGAGAAGCAGATCGCGGCCCAGTCCGCGGCCGAGCTCGTCGAGGACGGCATGGTCGTCGGGCTCGGCACGGGCTCGACGGTCGCCTGCCTCCTCCCCGCGCTGGCCGCGCGCAGGCTCGACATCCGCTGCGTCGCGACGTCGCCGCGCACCGAGCGGGCGGCACGCGAGCTGGGGATCCCGCTCGGGATTTCGACGATCTTGCGCGACTCGACATGGCGATCGACGGAGCAGATCAGATCGCGCCGGACGGCTGGCTGATAAAGGGCGGCGGCGAGGCGCACACGCGCGAGAAGCTCGTGGCCGCGGCCGCCGACCGCTTCGTCGTCGTCGCCCACTCCGAGAAGATCGTCGCGGCGCTGCACCCACCCGTGCCCGTGGAGCTCCTCGAGTACGGCCTGGCTGCGACGCTCCGCGCGCTCGATCCGATCGAGCTGCGCGACACGGCCCGCAGCCCCGACGGCGGCCTGATCGCCGACTATCTGGGACCGGTCGACGACCCGGCGGAGCTCGCCGCCCGCCTCTCGGCGCAGCCCGGCCTCGTCGAGCACGGGCTGTTCCCGCCGGCCATGGTCGCCGAGATCCTCATCGGTCGCGGTGAGACGGTCGAACGGATCTCCCTCCTCGCCTCGTAGGCCACGGCGGCCCCGAGACCGCCCGCGACCGCGATCACCGTTTGCGCCGCGCCTGGCGCTCGGCGGCGCGCCGCATCTCACGACTGAGCTCCGCCGGCTTCGGCAGCTCGCCCTTCATTGCCGCCTTGAGGAAGTCGAGGCGCTGCGCGGGAGGCACCTGGCCGAGCATCTGCTTGAGCTGGCGCAGCTCGGGAGGAAGCTTGGAGGGCGGCGTCCTGTCCAGCGTGCGCAGGAGCGCCTTCAGGTAGACGCCGCGGAAGCCGGGGACCCGGACGAGGAAGCGAGCTATGCGCTGGCGCATGACGCCGAGCAGTCTAGGGGCCTGTCGGGGGCCTGCCTCGCAGGCCCCCGACAGGGAGGTGACGCTACGAGCTGAGCTCGAAGAGGCCGACGGCGGCGCCGGTGGGATCGGTGAGGATCGCGATCCGCCCGACGGTCGGCACGTCGAACGGCTCGGCCATCACCGTGGCTCCGAGCTCCGTCGCCCGTGCCACGGTCGCGTCCACGTCGGCCGTGCCGAGATAGACGAGCCAGAACGCCGGGCCCTGCGGCATGTCCTCCGGCCGCGGCAGGATGCCGCCCGCGTCGGCGCCGCTCGCCCCTTTGACAAGCGTGTATGTGCCGAAGGCGCCCTGCATCTCGCCGGTCGTCCAGCCGAGCGTGGCCGAGTAGAAGGCCTTCGCCGCCTCGACGTCGTTCGCGACGAGCTCGTCCCAGACGAAGACGCCTTCGGAGGCGGGGACATCGGGGACATCACCGGCCGGCTGGTACATGGAAAGGACGGCGCCCTGCGGGTCGGCGATCGGCGCCATGCGCCCGACCTCCGGGATCTCCATCGGGTCGACGAGCACCGTGCCGCCGTTCTCGCGCACGCGCTCGAGGGTCGTATCCAGGTCCTCGACGTGGACGTGCCCCATCCAGTGCGGCGGCGCCCCGCCCTGCGCCGGGCCGAAGCCGCCGTGCTGGATGCCGCCGCTCTTGATCATCGGATAGTCCATCTCGCCGGGCTTGAAGACCTCGATCTCCCAGCCGAGCAGATCGACGTAGAACGACTTCGCGCGCTCGACGTCGCCTGTCGCCAGGTCGTGCCAGACGAACCGGCCGACCCGCGTTCCCACGTCCGTAGCCATGGGCCCTCCTTGGTCTTGGGGTGAGTCGGGCATCGTAGGGCATGAGCTTGTAAAAAGCAAGTAAACACTTTCTTACAGCAAGTACACCAGCTAGACTCACCGCATGATGCGAAGCTACGGTCAGTTCTGCGGGGTCGCGCACGCGCTCGACCTCGTCGGCGAGCGCTGGGCGCTGCTCGTCGTGCGCGAGCTGGTCCTCGGACCGAAGCGGTTCACCGACCTGGCCGCCGGCCTGCCCGGCATCGGCACGAACATCCTCACGGCCCGGCTGCGCGAGCTCGAGCAGAGCGGGGTCGTGGAGCGGCGCGTGCTGCCTCCGCCGGCCGGGTCCACCGTGTACGAGCTGACCCCGTACGGCCGCGAGCTCGAGCCGGTGCTGCTCGCGCTGGGACGGTGGGGCGTGCACTCGATGACCCTCCGGCGGCCCGAGCAATCACTTCGTTCGGGCTGGATCGGCGTCGCGCTGCGCGCCTACGTCGACCAGGACGCCGAGCTCAGCGCCGAGGGCACCGTCGAGCTGCGGCTGGAGGACGCGACCCTCCACGTCCGCCTCGCGTGCGGCGAGATCGCGGTCGACGACGGGCCCGCCGCCGCGCCCGACCTCGTGATCGAGACCGGCAACGAGCCGCTACTGGGCCTGGTCGCCCGGCTGCTTCCTCCCGAGCACGCAATCGAGGCGGGGCTCGTCGAGGTCGACGGCGACGAGCGGCTCCTGACGGCCCTGCTCGAGGCGATCCCGTTCCCCGCCGTCGCCTCCAGAGGTTGACGAGTCGCTCTTGGCAAAGGACGCCGGAGGATATTTGCCCGTGCCCGATGAGCTTCAGGAAGCCGTCCGAGCAGTAGCTGAGCGGCGCGTACCACGTGGCGAGCGGGCGCAGCGGATCGCCGATCTCGTGCGCACCGCGACCAGCCGCCGCTGGGTCGGGGTCTACGAGGTCTCGCCGACAGAGGTGATCAACCTCGCCTGGAGCGGCCCGGCGCCTCCGGCGCACTTGCGCTTCCCCGCCGAGCAGGGCCTCACGGGGGCGGCAATCAGCGCTCGCGAGACCGTTGTCTCCAACGATGTCGCGGGCGACCCGCGCTACCTCACGGCGCTCGTGTCCACCGGCTCGGAGATGATCGTGCCCATCCTCGTCGGCGACCAAGTGGTCGGCACACTCGACGTCGAAGACGAGACCACAGACGCGTTCAACGACGACGATCGGCGCCTGTTCGAGCTCGTCGCCCGCGAGATGGGCTCGCTCTACGACTGAGTCCCACTCAGGCCGCAGCCCCACCGTGTTCGCGTAGCTACGCGCCCCCGGACCCTAGCGGTCGCCCAGGGCGTGTCGGGCCGCGCCGAGAAGGGCGGTCTTGTCGTTCAGGATCACCTTGACGGGGATCCTGCCCAGCAGGTCGTCGAATCGCCCCTTGGCCTCGAAGGCACGCATGAACAGGCCCTCCTGCAGCCGCGGCAGGATCTTCGGCGCGATCCCGCCGCCCAGGTAGACGCCGCCGGTCGCCATGAGCTTCAGCGCCAGGTTGCCGGCAGCGGCACCGTAGATGGAGACGAAACGGTCGAGCGCCTCGTCGCAGACGGCGTCGCTGCCGTCGAGCGCCGCGCCCGAGATCGCGGCGGCCGAGTCCCCGCCCGCCATCTGCCGCTCGAGCCAGTAGGGTCGTGGCTTGCCCGTCTGCCGGCGGAGGAAGCGCTCGATGTTGACGAGGCCCATGCCGGAGCACACGCGCTCGTAGCTCACGTGCCCGTATTCGGCGGCGAGGAAGCGCCAGAGCTCCACCTCGAGCTCGCTCCGCGGTGCGAAGTCCGCGTGCCCACCTTCAGTCGCGAACGGCCTGTGGCGCACGCCGTCGAAGTAGAGTCCCGCCTCACCCAGCCCGGTTCCCGCCGAGATCACCGCGGCGTTGCCGCTCGCAGCCGGGTCGCCGGGACTGAGCACGGCGAAGTCGTCGTCCGCCAGCGCGGCGATGCCCCATGCGTTCGCCTCGAGATCGTTGAGGAGGCCGACGCTCCGGAGGCCGACGACCGAGGCGACACTGCGGCCGTCCACCGGCCACGCGAGGTTCGTCGTATCCGCGGAGCCATCCCGAACGGGCCCCGCGATGCCGAATGTCGCGGCCTCGATCTCGGCCGGGTGCTCCGCGAGGAACGCCTCCACCATCGGCTCGAGCCCCGTGTGCTCCCGGCTCGCGAAGGTCTGGAGCTGGATCGGCTCGCGCGCGTCGCCGGCGAACAGCGCCAGATTCGTCTTCGTGCCGCCGATGTCTCCTGCGAGGATCACGCCCGTAGTATGTGGCCTCCCGGCCGGCGCCCGTTACGCTGCCACGTATGGCGGCAACCGACTCGATCGACCGGCTCGAGTCCGCCCTCGGATCCGACCTCGCTCCGGGGCGTGTGCTGCGCACGGAGGCCGAGCGGGACCGCCACGCGCGGGACGAGTCCTGGCACACGCCGGCCGCGCCCGACCTCGTCGTCTACCCCGAGTCGAGCGAGGAGGTGGCTGCCGTCGTCGCCCGCTGCCGCGAGCAGCGGGTGCCCGTCATCCCGTTCGGAGCCGGGACCTCGCTCGAGGGTCACATCGCGGCGCTCGCGGGCGGAGTCTGCGTCGACCTGACCCGGATGTCCCGCATCCTCCGCGTAGACGTCGAGGACATGGACGCGACGGTCGAGGCCGGCGTCACCCGCAAGCAGCTCGACACCCGCCTCCGCCCGGAGGGCGTCTTCTTCCCGGTGGATCCCGGCGCGGACGCCACCATCGGCGGCATGACCGCGACCGGGCGCCTCGGGGACGACCGCCGTCCGCTACGGGACGATGCGGGAGAACGTCCTCTCGCTGACGGTGGTCACCGCGGAAGGACGGATCGTGCGGACACGATCGCGCGCCCGCAAGTCGTCGGCCGGCTACGACCTGACCCACCTCTTCGTCGGCTCCGAGGGAACGCTCGGAGTCATCACCGAGATCACCCTCCGCCTCTACCCCACCCCCGAGGCGGTCGCATCCGCCGTCTGCCCCTTCCCCACCCTGGACGCCGCGGTCGCCTGCGTGATCCAGACGATCCAGCTGGGCGTGCCGGTGGCGCGTATCGAGCTGCTCGACGAGTTGCAACTGGACGCGGTCAACCGCCGCTTCGGGTTCGACTACCCGGTCGCGCCCACGCTCTTCCTGGAGTTCCACGGCACCACGGCCGGTGTCGAGGAGGACGCGGAGGCGGTCGGGGAGATCGCCGGGGAGCTCGGAGCCACCGGCTTCCTGTGGGCTGCGGCCGAGGAGGATCGACGGCGGCTCTGGGAGGCGCGGCACGCGTCGTACGAGGCGTGTCTCGCGCTGCGCCCCGGCTGCAAGGGGTACGCGACGGACGTGTGCGTGCCGATCTCGCGCCTCGCGGAGTGCGTTCTCGAGACCAGCAGGGACGTCGACGAGGCCGGGCTGCTCGCCCCCATCATCGGCCACGCGGGCGACGGGAACTTCCACGTGCTCTTCCTCGTCGACCCCGAGGACGCCGACGAGGTCGCCCGGGTCGAGGCGGTCAACGAGCGCATGGTGCGCCGCGCCATCGCCCTCGGCGGGACCTGTACCGGAGAGCACGGGGTCGGCTACGGCAAGGCGCGGTTCCTCGAGCTCGAGCACGGCCCTGACGTGGTCGACCTGATGCGCCGGGTGAAGACGGCCTTCGACCCGGACGGGATCATGAACCCGGGGAAGATCCTGCCGTAGGCGCGACCTTCGGGTCGCGGAGGAGCGTGAGCGGCTGCCCCTCGGCGAGCCGACCAACCCGACGCAGCCGCCCGGTCACCGCCTGCTCGACGCGGGGCCAGAGGTCCGGCGGTTCGCTCCCCTCCCTGCCGCGCCGCTGCAGCTCCCGGCGCAGGAAGCGGAGCTCCATGGCGTCCCCGCCGGAGTCGTGCACGAGCTGGATCGCTTCGCTCAAGGTGAGCGTGAGCGGGGGCGCCTCGGTTTCGGTGAGGAGCTCCTGTGTTTCGGTGCCCGGCCGGAAGGGCGGCAACGGCCGGGTGGGAGCAGGCACGGGGCGTTCCTCCGCCGCCGCGATCGGAGGGATCTCGGCGGGCGGCGGGATCTCGGCGGGCGGTGGGATCTCGGCGGGCGGTTCAGGCGCCGGGGCGACCGCCTCGACCGCGCCGTTCGTCGACGCCGTCGGGACTTCGGCGGAGTCAGACGCGTCCGGGTTGCCTTCGAGGAGCTCGTCGCCGGACGAGCCGGCGGCGACCAGGTCCTCCGGGGTGCTCGGGCTCTCGTTCGGAGCCGAGCGCCAGGAGCGCAGGCGGGCTAGCAGTCCGCGGCTCATGCTCGCCTCTTCGGCGTCGGTGGGCGCGCTCCTGTCGGCCGAGCGTCTAGGAAAGGCCGGCCGCGGCCCGGTCGGCGATTACGAGCGAGGAGCCTGCCCGGACGCGCCCGGCAGGGATCGACGGGTCGCAGGCGCGAAGCTTCGCGAGCGGCCCCGCCTTGTCCGCACCCGTGACGAGCCAAAGCAGCCGGTCGGCCCGCGCCAGGCCGGCGTACGTGAGCGTCATCCGGCGCCGGCCGCGATAGTCCGCGGTGAGGCCGACGGCACGGTCGTCGACCTCGAGGACGGGATCGGTGGGGACGAGCGACGCGGTGTGACCGTCGTCGCCGAGGCCGAGGTGCACGAGGTCGAAGCGCTCCGGTAGCTCGGCCGCATAGGCCGCTGCGGCCGCTTCGAGGTCCGGGTCTTCGACCGGCATGCCGTGCACGTCGGCGGGAGCGTCGCCGAGGCTCTGGAGGAGGTGCGTCAGGTTCCGATCCGGGTCTCCCTCGGGGGCAACCCGCTCGTCGACCTGGTAGACGGCGGTGAAGCGCCAGGGCATGTCCTCGGCGAGCAGGTGGCCGAACATCGCCCACGGCGTCGTCCCGCCGCTCACCGCGAACGTGAAGCGGCTGCGTGCGGCGACCGCCCGGCGCGCCGCCTCCGCGACGACGGCGGCGCCGCGGCGGGCCACGGCATCCGCGTCGGGCAGGATCTCGATCTCGTGCCGGGTCATGGTCTCGCGTGGGGCCGAGCCGGTCGGGAGGGCTCCTAGTCGGTCGCGGCCTTCTCCGCATGGCCGCCGAACTCGGAGCGCATCGCGGACAGGATCTGGTCGGCGAACTGGGCCTCGCCGCGCGATTCGAAGCGGTCGAACAGGGCGGCCGAGAGCACATGGGCCGGGGCGCCCACGTCGATCGCCGCCAGCATCGTCCAGCGACCCTCGCCCGAGTCCGAGACGCGTCCACTGAAGCCCTCGAGCGTGGGTGACTTCGCGAGCGCGTCCGCCGTCAGGTCGAGCAGCCAGGACGCCACGACCGAGCCCCGGCGCCAGACCTCGGCAACGTCGGGGATGTCGAAGTCGTACCGGTAGTACTCGGGCTCGCGCAGGGGCGTGGTCTCGGCGTCGATCTCCCGCTCCTGCTTGCCCGCGTTCGCCTTCGAGAGGATATTCAGGCCCTCGGCGTACGCGGCCATGAGGCCGTACTCGATGCCGTTGTGCACCATCTTCACGAAGTGGCCGGCGCCGTGCGGCCCGCAGTGCAGGTAGCCCTG
This sequence comes from uncultured Thermoleophilia bacterium, assembly GCA_963838105.1. Classification (GTDB taxonomy): domain Bacteria; phylum Actinomycetota; class Thermoleophilia; order Gaiellales; family Gaiellaceae; genus CAWJNF01. Next base: position 15,628 of record CAWIQC010000016.1, read on the forward strand.
CTCGGCGGTGGACGCCTCGCCGTCGCGCGCCGGTGTGCGGGGCGCTCCGTCGATGCCCGGCGCGATCGTGGCGAAGAGCGGATCGAGGTGCTTCACGATCTCCTCCTCACCCCCGATCATGAGGCAGAAGCCCCGCTGCAGGCCGAAGACGCCGCCGCTCGTTCCGACGTCGACGTAGTGGATGCCCTTCGGCCGGAGCCGCTCCGCGCGGTCGACGTCGTCCCTGTAGTAGCTGTTGCCGCCGTCGATGACGATGTCGCCCTTCTCCAGCAGGCCCTCGAGCCTCTCGATCGTCGCGTCGACGTAGGCGGCCGGCACCATGATCCAGACCGCGCGCGGCTGCTTCAGCTTCGAGACGAGCTCCTCGAGCGCGCTCGCCGCCGCCGCCCCCTCGCCCTGAAGCTGCTCGACGGCGTCGGCGCTGACGTCGTAGACGACGACCTCGTGGCCGTCCCGCATGAGCCGGCGGCTGAGGTTCGCCCCCATCCTGCCGAGCCCGATCATCCCGAGCTGCATCGGCGTCGACGTTGCCATGTCATTCCTCCGTTCTCTGCGGATCGTGTAGGGGCCGGATCTCATCCGGCCCTAGGGCGTTGCGGCTCTCCTGAGCCGCCGGTACCGGCGGATGAGCGCGTTCGTCGAGCTGTCGTGGGCAAGCGTCGGGGGGATGTCGCTCTCGAGCTCGGGGGCGATCCGTCCGGCGAGCGCCTTGCCGAGCTCGACGCCCCACTGGTCGAACGAGTTCACGCCCCAAACGGCGCCCTGCGTGAAGACCGAGTGCTCGTAGAGCGCGACGAGCTTCCCCAGCGCCTGCGGGGTCAGCCGCTCGAGCAGGATCGTGCTGGAGGGCCGGTTGCCGTCGAACGCGCGGTGGGGTACCAGCCATTCCGGGGTCCCCTCAACGAGCACCTCGTCGTCGGTCTTGCCGAACGCGAGCGCCTCCGCCTGCGCGAACACGTTCGCCATGAGCAGGTCGTGGTGGTTTCCGAGCGGGTTCAGCGACTGCGCGAAGGCGATGAAGTCGCACGGGATCAGCTTCGTCCCCTGGTGGATGAGCTGGTAGAAGGAGTGCTGGCCGTTCGTCCCGGGCTCACCCCAGATAACGGCGCCGGTCTCGTAGTCGACTCTCGTGGAGTCGAGCCGGACGCTCTTGCCGTTCGACTCCATTGCCAGCTGCTGGAGGTAGGCGGGGAAGCGCTCGAGATACTGGTCGTACGGGAGCACGGCCACGGTCTGGGCGCCGAAGAAGCCCGCGTACCAGACGGCGAGCAGGCCCATCAGCACGGGCAGGTTGCGCTCCGGTACCGCCGTGCGGAAGTGCTCGTCGATCGCGTGGAAGCCTGCGAGCATGTCGCGGAAGGCGTCCGGCCCCACGGCGAGCATCGTCGAGAGGCCGATGGCGGAGTCCATCGAGTAGCGGCCGCCGACCCAGTCCCAGAAGCCGAACATGTTGGCGACGTCGATCCCGAACGCCGCGACCTCGTCGGCGTTGGTCGAGACGGCGACGAAGTGTTTCGCGATCGCGGCGTCGTCCTCCAGCGTCCGGAGCGCCCACTCGCGCGCGCTGGCGGCGTTCGTCAGCGTCTCGAGCGTCGTGAACGTCTTCGAGCAGACCACGAAGAGCGTCTCCTGCGGGTCGAGGTCGCGCGTCGCCTCGGCGATGTCGGTGCCGTCGACGTTCGACACGAAGCGAAACGTCAGATCCCGGCGACTGTACGCGCGGAGCGCCCGGTAGGCCATGACCGGCCCCAGGTCGGAGCCTCCGATCCCGATGTTGACGACGTTGCGGATCGGCCTGCCCGTGTGACCCCGCCACTCGCCCGAGCGAACCCGGTCGGAGAACGCCGCCATCCGGTCGAGCACCTCGTGGACGTCCCTGACGACGTCGCGGCCGTCGACGAGAAGCGAGCGCTCCCGCGGCATGCGCAGGGCGACGTGGAGCACCGCGCGGTCTTCCGTCACGTTGATGCGCTCCCCGCGGAACATCGCGTTCCGCCGCTCGGCGACGCCGGTCTCCTCTGCGAGCCGGACGAGCAACCCGAGCGTCTCGTCGGTGACGCGGTGCTTGGAGTAGTCGAGGTAGATGCCCTCGGCCTCGGCCGCGAGACGCTCGCCGCGCGCGGGATCCTCGGCGAAGAGGTCACGAAGGTGGCGGCCTCCGGTCGCCTCGTGATGCTCCTCGAGCGCTCGCCACGCCGGGAGCCCGCGCAGCCCGGTTTGCTCGTTCACTGCAGCCGCCATTTCATCACCTCACGCCCTCGAGCGCGTTCCAGTCGTGCCCGCCTCAGTCGTGACGAGCATGCGCTCTCGGCCCCGGTCGCGGTTTCTCCCCACTCTCGTCTCGAAGTCGGCACATTCATGTCTTGACTTGTATGGGGTCTGACCCCCGGGGTCAGACCCCCTGGCGTCGTGCCGAGCCGAAGGGCGCCGGGCCGCCGCCGTACTACAGTCGCACCTGACCTTTGCGCGACCGAGAACGCATGGCCGAGACCCGTCAGGTGCCCGTAGTGATCGTCGGAGGAGGCCCCGTCGGGCTCGTCCTCGCGATCGACCTCGCGCAGCGGGGAGTGGCCACGACGGTGCTCGAGTCGTCCCCGACGCCGCGCAGCTTCCCGAAGGGAAACACGCACAACGCCCGCACCATGGAGCACTACCGGCGGCTCGGGCTGGCGGACAGGATCCGGCAAGTGGGGCTGCCGGCCGACTACCCCACCGACGTCGGCTACTTCACGACGCTGAACGGCTTCGAGCTCGCCCGCATCCGCATGCCGTCGTCACACGAGAAGCTCGAGCGTGCCCACGACCCTGGGTCGCTCGACCAGGCGCCGGAGCCCATCCACCGCGCCAACCAGATGTACGTGGAGGCGATCCTCTTCGAGCGCGCGAAGAGCCTGAGCCCGATCGATCTGCTCTACGGCTGGCAGTGCGCCGGCTTCTCGAGTGCCGACGACGGCGTCCGGGTTCAGGCGGAGCACGTCGAGACCGGTGAGCGCACCGAGTTGCGCTGCGACTACCTGGCGGGCTGCGACGGCGGGCAGAGCCTCGTCAGACGCAGCCTCGGGATCCGCTACGAGGGGGAGAGCACGCTCGACCAGCCGTTCTTCGGCGGCCCGATGGTGTCCACGCACGTCCGTATCCCGCGTCTGTACGAGCGGGTCGCGGCCGCACCATGCTGGCAGTACTGGATCGTGAACCCCGGGTGCCGGACGCTCCTGTACGCGCTGAACGGTGCCGATGAGTTCCTGCTCCAGACGCGTCCCGACGCGAGCGAGCACGAGCGGCTCGACGAGACGGCGACGAGGCTCGTGCGGCGCAGCGCGGGCTGCGACCTCGACGTCGAGATCCTCGGCCACGGGACATGGACGGCCGGACAGGCGCTCGTCGCCGAATCGTTCGGCGGCGGACGGGTGTTCCTGTGCGGCGACTCGGCGCACCTCTTCACGCCGACCGGTGGTTTCGGGATGAACACGGGCATCGACGATGCCGCCAACCTCGCGTGGAAGCTGGCGGCCTCCGTGCACGGCTGGGGCGGGCCGAGCCTCCTCGCCTCCTACGAGACCGAGCGAAAGCCGGTCGCGATCCGCAACACGAACGCGGCCCACCGGCTCGCGCGCAACGTCGGCGAGGTGCCGGTGTCGCACGCGATGGAGGACGACACCGAAGCCGGCGCAGCCGCACGAGCCGAGGCGAGCGCGTTCCTCTCGACCTTCGGCGAGGAGTTCGCCTCGCTCGGCATCCAACTCGGGGCGCGCTACGACGGCTCGCCCCTCGTCGCCTCCGATGGAACCTCGCCCCCGAACGACGATCCCGCCGTCTACGTGCCGACCGCCTGCCCCGGCGGTCGGTCGCCCCATTTCCGCCTCGCCGGCGGGCAGTCGCTCTTCGACCGCCTCGGCGCCGGTTTCACGCTGCTCTGCTTCGGCGCGGTGGTGGACGACGCGCGCCGCCTCCAGGCGAGCGCCCGCGAACGTGGCGTCCCGCTCGCACTTCTGCCAGTGGACGTCGCGGGCGCGCGCGAGCTGTACGAACGCGACCGCGCGCTCGTCCGGCCCGACCAGCACGTCGCCTGGCGCGGCGACCGAGTCCCCGAGGACACCGGGGCCCTCCTCGACCGCGTCACGGGGTGGTCGTCCAACCGTGCCGACTAACCGGCTCCCGAGGGCCGGTACCCTCCTCGCAGTGAGCACGGAGACAAGCCGGCCGCGCGAGATCTGGCGGATGCGCTGGGACTTCGACGGGCCTCCGGAGCCGCCGAGCTGGCCTCCCGGCTTCCGTGTCGACGGGTGGCAGGACGCCGCTTCGCGGGACGTGCACTCCCTCCTCGTCGAGGCCTATCGCCACGGCGGAGGCGAGGTCGCTGCGTACGACGTATGGCGGCCGGGTTTCACGGGCGACGCGGAGTTCGACCCCGCCGCCTGCCGGATCGCCCGCTCGGTCGACGGTCGGCTCGCGGGCGCCGTGCTGTGCTGGTCGAGCGCGTTCATCAAGGATCTCTGCGTGGCGGAGTCGTTTCGCCGCCGCGGGCTGGGAGAGGCGCTCGTGCGAGAGGCGCTTTGCCTGTTCCACGCCCGGGGCGCCGATGCGGTCGAGCTGAAGGTCCAGGCCGACAACCCGACGCGCGCCTGGAGGCTGTACGAGCGGCTCGGATTCCGCGTCGTGGAGCGGCTGCCGGGATCCTAGAGGGGCCGGTCAGGCGCGAAGACACGCGAGCAGTGCGAGGACGCGGCGATGCGAATCGGGCGCCTCCGGGCAGGCGGAGCTCGAGCGGCGGCGCTCACGAACGCAGGTAAGCGAGCAGCGCGATGGCACGCCGGAGGCTGTCTGGCGACTCATGGAGGTCGAGCTTACGGAAGATCCGCTCCATATCGCTCTCGACGGCGCTCGCGGTCAACCCGAGCAGCTCGGCGACGGCATCGTTCGAGCGCCCTTCGGCCACGAGCTCGAGCACCTCGCGCTCCTGCTCGCTCAGCTCGGCGAGCGGGTCGTTGGGCCGCGGGCGGCGCACGAGGCGCGAGACGATCGTCGGATCGACCACGCACTCGCCCTCGGCGATGCGCCGCAACGCGTCAGCGAGCACCGCGATGTCCGAGACACGCTCCTTGAGCAAGTAGCCGACCCGCTCGGGAAACTCGTCGAGGAGCCGCATTGCGTAGCGCGCCTCGAGGTAATGCGAGAGGACGAGCACGCCCACCTCCGGGTAGGCGCGGCGGATCTGCTGCGCTGCGACGAGACCCTCGTCCGTGTGCGTCGGCGGCATCTTGATGTCGACGATGGCGACGTCCGGCCGGCTCAGCTCCACGTTCTCCAACAGCCCGTCGGCGTCTCCAGACGTGCCCGAAACGATGAACCCGGCGTCGTCGAGCAGACGTGCCAGGCCTTCCCTGGCGAGCATCGAGTCGTCGGCGACGACCACCCGCAACGCCGTCCGAGATCCGGTTCGCAGCGCACCCGCCTGCCGAGCCGGGGCCTCCCGGGCTTTCTCCCAGGCATGTTCCGTGGAATCGCCCGGCTCCAGCGCTCGGATGGCTGCCGCAACGAGGTCGGCGCAGATCGCGAAGCGCTCTGCGGGATCCTTGGCAAGCGCCCTCGCCAGCACGTGATCGAGCTCCTCGGGTAGCTCCGGCCGACCCCTTCTCAGCGAGGGCGGTTCGTCCTGCATATGGGCCCAGAGCACCTGGAAGGGCGTATCGCGCACGAACGGTGGCTTGCCGTCGAGGGACTCGTAGAGGACGCACGCGAGCGCGTAGAGGTCGGCTCTGGCGTCGACGGCCTTCCCGGCGATGTGCTCGGGCGCGAGGTAGTCGAGCGTGCCGACGAGCTCACCGGCATTGGTCAGAGTGCTGGGAGCAGCGATCTTCCCGGTGAGCCCGAAGTCTGCGAGGTAGCAGTGCTCCTTGCCCGCGTGGGTCGCGATCAGGAGTTGCCCGGCTTCACGTCGCGGTGGACGAGACCGCGGGCGTGAGCGGCATCCAGGGCGTCCGCGAGCTCGGTGACGAGAGCGAGCGCCCGCTCCGGCTCGAGCCGCCCCTCGCGCTCGAGCAGCGCCCGCAGATCCGTCCCCTCCACGTAGCGCATCGCGATGTAAAGGAGACCCTCGGACTCGCCCGCCGCGAAGACGGGCACGATATGGGGGTGGTCGAGCGACGCCGCCAGCCTCGACTCGCGGAGAAATCGCTCGCGGAAGGCGGCGTCATCGGCCCGCTCCGCCGGCAGGAACTTGAGCGCGACAGGCCGCTCGAGCGCGAGATCGGCCGCGAGATACACGACACCCATCCCGCCGTGGCCGAGTAAACCCTCGATCCGGTAGCCGGCAAGCTCCGTACCGGCCTCGAGATCGGCTCCGGTTGCAGGTTTCACGGAAGTCGCTCTCCGGTCACGGTCACGTCTACGGGAATCTCCGCCCGCAGCCACGCGCCGACGCGCGGAGGTCATCGTGGTCGTCAACGGTGAGAACCGTCGGAGGCACCCGCAAATCGTCGCAGCCCAGGTGCTCGCGCGCATCGGGGCCAGCCCCGATCCCGACCGTCTACCGCGCACGAGCGAGGGAGCGTCCCTGCCTCGTTGGAATGAGGCGCGGAGCGGATTCGAACCGCTGAAGGGCCACGATACGCTTGGCGTCCGTGGAAATCACCCAGGCGACACCGGACCGGCTCTCGGTACTGGCGTCCGTTTTTGGACGGGCGTGGGTCACTGAGCCGGTGGCGGTCTGGCCGCTGGGAGTCGAGGGTGACCTCGAGGAGCGGCTCATCCGCGCCTTCGAGGACTTCCTCGAGGCTCTGATCCCACTCGGGATGGTGTGGGAAGCAGGCAGGGGGATGGGTGCGGCCGTCTGGATCCCGCCCGATCGGCCGGACGCCTGGGAGGCGCAGGCCAGGTTCATTCGGCACGCGCCGCCCGGAGAGGGAGCGCGCCGCTTCGACGCGCTATGGAGTTGGATGGAGTCGAAGATCCCCGATGAGCCGCTCTGGAACCTTGACTCGCTCGCCGTTGATCCCACGATGCAGGGTCGCGGAATCGGCTCGGCGCTGATCGAGTTCGGGCTGGCCCAGGTCGGTGAGGCCGGAGTCTTTCTCGAGACTGGGACAGCCCGCAACGTGCCCTTGTACGAACGGTTCGGGTTCCGCGTCGTTGAGGACGCTGATGCCCCCGACGGCGGCCCGCACGTGTGGTTCATGCGTCGGGATCCGTAGCTGATTAGACCCGCGGTCGGGACCGGGTGGGAGTGGGTAGCACGCGTCGGCCTGCCGGTGGTAGCGTTGCCGCGGATCGGCCAACGCCAACGTGAGAAAGGGTCGTGATGACTGAAACGCTCAAGGGAGCTTGCTTGTGCGGGGGCGTGGAGTACGAGGTTCAGGATCCCGAGGCACTGGGTTACTGTCACTGCACTCGCTGTCAGCGGTGGACGGGCTCGAGCCTTGCAGGGGCGGTGGTGGCCAAGGAGAACTTCCGGTTCACCAAGGGCGAGGACTTGGTCAAGCGCTACGAGAGCGAGTTCGCGCCCCGCAACTTCTGCAGCAACTGCGGATCCAGCCTCTATGACGACCTCGGCGAGAAGTACTTTGTGGCCGCAGGACTGATGCGCGACCTTGAGCTCGAACCGAGCTTTCACCTCCAGGTCGCATACAAGGCCAGCTGGCACGAGATCGGCGGCGACGCGCCGCAGTACGCCGAGAACCCGCCGGCCTGACGCCCACCGGCAGCTGCGCTTCACGACGACGCCACCGCGCGCGAAGGTCGTCGTCTACCTCGCCGACCACCCCGACGCATGGCGCGATGAGCGTACGTACGCTACTGAGGACGGGGACGTAAGCATGCCGCGGCTGGCGGGCATGCGTGCGCTCATCACGGGAGCCGGATCCGGGATTGGCTCCGCCACGGCGCTGCGGTTTTCCCAGGAAGGAGCTCGGGTTGCGATTGTCGATGTCGACGAAGCCGCCGTACGGGCGACGAGCGCTGAGATCGAGCGGTCGGGTGGGAGCAGTCTTCCACTGCCAGCAGATGTGACGAGCGAGCAGGAGATCGCGGCTGCCGTCGACGCGACGGTGAGCAGCTGGGGCGGCCTCGATGTGCTGGTGGCCAATGCAGCAGTTCAGCTGTTCGGAGCCGATGCCCGCGCGCACGAGCTCGACATCGAGGTATGGAATACGACGATCGCCGTCAATCTCACCGGTGTGTTCCTCACGTGCAAGCACGGGATCCGCGCGATGCTCGGCTCCGGCGGCGGGAGCGTCATCTGCACTGGCTCCCCGACCGGGCTCTTCGGTCGCGCGCCTGGCTTCGACGCGTACAGCGCGAGCAAGGCCGGAGTGATCGGTCTCGCCCGGGTGATGGCGGCCGACTATGCGGCCGACGGGATCCGAGTCAACGTGGCTGTGCCCGGCTTCACCGCAACGCCGCTCGTCGCGACAATCCTGAAGGACGAGGCCGAAACGGCCCGCCGCGTCAACACCATTCCGCTACGACGCCCGGGCAAGCCCGACGAGATCGCGGCGCTAATGGTCTTTCTCGCCTCGGACGAGTCCAGCTACGCCACCGGGGGGATTTTCTGCGTCGACGGCGGCTTGACGGGTATCTGACCCGCGACGCCCTAGTCCCGTAATCCAAGACGGTCCTCTGGCGATAGGTGCGCGACAGTCGCCCCCGTTGCCGAGAGGGTTCGTGTCACCCGGCTGGATGAGTAGATCCACAGGATTCTCATCGGCTCCGGGCCCTTGTTCCGAAAGGCGTGCTCTACGCCTGCGCGGATGTACGTTGAGTCGTACGGCGTGAGCGGCGTTACGACATCCTCGATCTCGACCTCACCAGTGCCCTCGATGAGGGTCACCTGCTCGTCGCAATTGTGCGAGTGCCGAGGCGCACCAGTTCCGGCCGGATAGACGCTCATCCCAGTCGTAAACTGAGCGTTCTCAATAGACTCCTTCGTTACGAGCGGTACTGAAATGATGCCTCCTCCGCGGTCGATCATGGCCACGTTCTCGGTTCGTATGATCATTGTCGCCTCCGCTTCGCGTCACGACCATGGCGCTTCCTCACCAGCAGCTCGGCGCCTGGCACACCTCGCACTGGCCTAGGCACGTGTGTCTACATGGTGATGTGTCTACAAGTCGCCAGCAACCCGCCATGTCCAGTCCCACCTTGGTGAGTGGACAAGGCTCAAGTGTCGCACGTCGGGCGCGGAGCGGATTCGAACCGCTGAAGAGGTTCCGCACGGGCACCCGAGAGAACGCGCAACGATGGTCCGCACCTGTGGTGCGCGAGTACCGCGAGGAGGGACGGCTACCGAGACACCCTCCACCAGCCAGCTAGAGCTGCCCAGCCGCCCGTTCGGTTTCGATCAAACGAGGTCGCGAAAGAGGTCATCGCTCGGCGGGAAAGTTGTGAGCTCACCTCCACCCGATCCTGGCCGGCCCCGGCAAATGAGAAGATGTGCGTGGCCATGCGGACATCCGGGCGGGACTTCCGGCGCGAGGTACGCACCTACGACGCCGCGTCGTCGGCGGCGGGATGGCCGGCATTGCGGCCGCGGTGATTGCAGCCCGCGAGGGAGTCAGAGTCGCTCTGATCCAGGACCGTCCGGTCCTTGGGGGCAATGCCTCCACGGAGGTCCGCGTCAACCTCGAGGGGGCGAATGGAGGAAGTCACAACCGCTACTTCGTCGAGTCCGGCCTGGCAGAGGATCTGCTCTTACTCAACTTCTGGCGCAACCCCACAGGTTCCGCTGATCATTGGTCTGCGCTCCTCTTCGATCTCGTCCAGTCGGAGGAGCACATTGATCTGTACCTCGACACTGTTGCGCAGGCGGTTGAGCTATCAGCCGACCGTACATTGGCAGCCGTCGAGGCGTACACGCTTGCTTCCGAGCGCGCATGGCACTTCGAAGCTTCGTACTTTGTCGACGCCACTGGTGATGCAACGATCGCGTACCTTGCGGGCGCCGAGGTAATGGCCGGTGAAGAAGGTCGTGACACCTTCGGGGAACTGCTCGCCCCTCCACGCCCAACCGAGCTCACGCTGGGCGGAACGATGCAGTTCATGTGTAAGGACGTTGGTCGGCCGGTGCACTTTGAACCGCCCTCGTTCGCGCGCAAGGTGACGCACGACGAGCTCACCCAGAACCGCTCCGTCAATCTTTGGCAGCAATCGCCCGTTCTCGGTGGGTTCTGGTGGATCGAGTACGGCGGAACCCTCGATACCGTCACCGACAACCCGGATATCAAGCGCGCTCTGCTTGCCGAGCTATACGGCGTCTGGGACTATGTAAAGAACGCGCCAGAGTGGCGCGAGCGGAACGCTAATCTCGATCTCGAGTGGGTTGCCGCGATACCCGGGAAGCGGGAAAGCCGTCGCGTCGTTGGGGACTACGTTCTAGTCGAGCAGGATCTCGAGCAAGGACGCTTCATGGACGCAATCGCGTTTGGCGGATGGAGTATCGACCGCCACGCACCAGGTGGCTTCTTTGACACCGATGTTGCCCCGTGTGTTCAGGTTCATCCGCCGGCGATCTATCAGATACCCCTTCGGTGCTATTACGCGCGCGACTTCGACAATCTGTACCTCGCCGGACGCGACATCAGTGTGAGCCACGTTGTTTGCTGCTCCTCTCGGGTCATGCTGACGTGCGCACATGGAGGCGAAGCCGTGGGAGCCGCACTTGCGGTCTCGGTTCAGCGTCATGCTCCACCGCAGCGGTTGATGAGTGATCCGAGCCTGTTCAACGAGGTCCGTACGAGGCTCGAACGTCGCGGACACTACATTCCGTACGTTCCGCTTTCCGTCGACAGGCTGCCAACCGGTTCTCTGGTTCAAGCGTCGTCGGAGGGCCGGCTCGAGCATGTCGCAGTTACTGAGCACCTCTCCCTCGCATGGCCCCGAATGATCTCTCTCCCGCTGAGCGGCCCTCAACTCGACACGTTGGAGCTCTGGCTCGTCTGCTCGGAGCCAGCTGACTTGTCCTGGCGGCTATTCGATCGTCGCGAGGACGGTGGCTGGCTCCCTGGCCCTGAGCTGGCGCGGGGTACCGCTCATTGCGGGGCGCAGCCGCACGGCGGCTGGGTCGCCTTTGAGCTTGACCAACGCGAGCTCCGCCCTGGAGTCGTCCACCTCGCGTTCTCGGCTCACAGGGATGACGTCGAAGTGGGCGCGAGCCGCGAGCGGCCACTTGGTCCGATCACTTGGCGCTCGGTGGCAGCGGATATCGATGACCGTCCAGTCGACCGACGAGCAGAGGACGGGTGGGCGCTGCCGCAGAGGACCGAGGAATTCAGCGACAGCGCGGCCTACGTGTTCTCGTACTGGCGTCGCGATGGCCACGGCTGGGGCGGACCACCGGGCTCTGCGCTTGCATTCCGGCTCACCCCGGAGCATGTGCCGGGCCGAGCAGCCGACGTGCTGGACCCCTGGGACCGTCCGACCACAAGGGGTGTGCACGCCTGGGTGGGAGCCCCGCAGGATGGCCACGTCGAGCAAGGGAAGTTCCTCTTCGCGGGGACCCGAATGGCTCGAGGTGCAGCTATCGGAACCCGTCGATGCGGATGCGATCGACTTCTATTTCAACTCAGACGTCGAACGTCATCTCGCCAACCTCTGGTACTCCCATCCACCTGGTGAGCGCGCTATGTCGACGCTCATAGCGGACTTCGATGTTGATATCCGCCAAGAGACTGGTGTCTGGCAGCGAATCGCTAGCGTTCGTGACAACTGGGAGCGCCGAAGGTCGCTCTGCGTGGGAAAGCGTATTACGGGCTGGCGCATCTACTGCCTTGCGACACACGGCGAGAGGTTCGCTTCGATCGTTGATCTCCGGGTCAGGACAAGAGCGTGAACCGAACGCCGCACGACCATGCGTTGGTGTGGTGCAAAGCGCTAGTCGGCCGCGAGGCCGCGAAGGTCGCACGGCTGTTCAGAGAGTGACTTCCGGAAAAGCTCGCTACTTTGCGGGATAAATAGGCGCGGAGCGGATTCGAACCGCTGTACGAGGCTTTGCAGGCCTCTGCCTAACCTCTCGGCCACCGCGCCGCGGCCGAGTCATTGTAGGGGCCGGATCTCATCCGGCCCGCCGTGTGCCGAGCGGCTCGCTACGGAACCCAGACGTCGCCGCGCGGCGTGATCTGCAGCTCGTGCGTCCAGCCGCGCGGCGACTGGGAGACGAGGTAGGCGACGGCGCGGGCGACGTCCTCCTCGGTGGCGGTGAGCTCGGGCGGCTTGCCTTCGAGACGCTCGGCCGTCTTCTCGCTCTCGATCGTCGCGTCGACGACCAGGAGCGCGACGTGCACGCCTCGCTCGCGCAGCTCGCCCGCCGTCGCCTGGATGAGCCCCCGCGAGGCGAAGGCGGCCGCGGCCCAGGGCCCCGGCCGGGACGGCCCCGGAGCGCCGACCCGCCGGTGATCTGCACGTACGTGCCGCGGCCCTGCTGCGCGAGCAGGCGCGAGCCGACGCGAAGGATGTTGACGAGCGCGGGAAGCAGGTCGTCCAGATAGGGGGCGAACGACGCCGGCTCGGACTCCGCGACCCCGCCTCCGCCCCACGTCCGGCCACCGAGCGTGGGGCTGATGGCGACGACGATGGCGTCGACGTTCGCGAAGCGCATTCGCGTCTCCGCGAAGGCCCGCTCGACGTCGATCACCTTGCCGGCGTCCGCCGAGATCGTCAGCGCGTCGGGAACCTCGGACCTGAGCCGCGACAGCGAGTCCGGGCTGCGGGCCACCGCGGCCACGTTCCAGCCCTCAGCCGCGAAGTGCCGCGAGATCGCACGGCCCAGGTTGCGGGCGCCGAAGACGAGCAGCGTCGGCATGTGGCGATCGTACCCGCACGGGTCAGACCGGGAAGGAGTCCCTCGGATCCCGACGAACAGTGACCGGCCGGTCGGGGGAAATCAACGCAGTCCCGGGGTTGACGGCACCACCCGACCGGCAAACTTCTCCCGTTTCTACCCTCTCCGCCGACGCCGCCGCCTTGCGCCGCGGCCGGCCCGAGCGCCTCCGGAGGGGCTATACTGTCGCCCGCACGCGGATGTAGCTCAGTTGGCTAGAGCGTCTGCTTGCCATGCAGAAGGTCGAGGGTTCGAGTCCCTTCATCCGCTCCTCGAAGAAGCCCCGCTCAGCGGGGCTTTTGCTTACCGCTCGGAGAGGCTGGCCGGCTGTCATGGCGTCGGCGTTGCCACTCAGCTCGAGCGTCCTCATACGCCGGGCCGCTAGGACTCGGGGTCCATGAGGTCCTTCAGGACCTGCGCTTGCCCCACGGGGTCGAGCTCGTCGAGCTCCGAGCGGATGTGGCTCTCGGCCGTCTCGATCTTCTCGCTGCGTTCGGCGAGCTTCCCACGCGCATAGAGGCCGCCGCCGGCCGCCGCCGCAGCCAGTCCGAGCAGGCCCAGCAGGCGGGAGTCGAGAATCCAGCCAACGGCGAGCGCGAGAATCCCGCCGGCCGCTAGTGCGACCGTGGTCTTGTCGTCATCGAGGTCGAGGGTACGGGGCATGTCATTCTCCTTGTTCATCTGCCGAACGGTCTTTCCGCCAGCGCCGCCTCGGCCGTGAGGGCGATCGGCGGCGGCCTTCCGCGGCGTGCAGCCCGACCGTCAGCTGAAAGTGCCCCGCGGATCATCTGGAGGCCGGCTGGAAGCATCCGCATATGGGCCGCCGACTGACAGGCGGTGACGATGACGCCGTGGGTGAAACGGTAGTGTGAACCGAACCGCAAGAGGCGAGCAGCCCCCATTCCCGCCGGCCCGTTTCTCTGCGAGCCTCAGAGACCGGCCCAGCCGACCTGAGACTTCTCACGAGACGACACCGAGCCGGATCTCACCGTACCTCCAGAGACCCGACACGATCGAACGATTCTGCAACGACAAGGAGAGACGATGGCCCGCGAGACTTCGACGCCGAACGCACACCGGGGCGAGATACCGTGACCGTCTCCCGCAGCTCGACGGCGAGCTGATGCTCACGGACGGTGGCATCGAGACCACGCTGATCTACCACGATGGGCTCGACCTCCCGCACTTCGCCGCCTTCGACCTGCTCAAGGACGGCGCCGGCACCGACGCGCTGCTGCGCTACTTCGACTCCTACGCCGCGGTCGCGGCGGAGCACGCAGGTCGGCTTCGTGCTGGAGAGCCCTACGTGGCGCGCAAACCCCGACTGGGCTCGCGCAGCTCGGCTACTCGCTCGACGAGCTCGACCTCGTCAACCGGAAGGCCATCGCGCTTCTCGAGGCCGTCCGCGATGCCTACGAGACCGACCTGAAGCCGATCGTGATCAGCGGCTGCATCGGCCCGCGCGGAGACGGCTACGTCGCCGGCGCGCTCATGACCGCCGAGGAGGCCGAGGCGTACCACGCGGTCCAGATCGGCACGTTCGCCGACACGGCGGCGGACATGGTGTGCGCGATCACGATGACGTACGCCGAGGAGGCGATCGGCGTGACCCGTGCGGCGCGGGCGAAGGGAATGCCCGTCGCCATCTCGTTCACCCTCGAGACCGACGGACGCCTCCCGAGCGGCCAACCGCTCGCCGAGGCGATCGCGCAGGTCGACGACGAGACCGACGGCGGCCCCGACTACTTCATGATCAACTGCGCCCATCCGACCCACTTCGAGGACGTGCTCGAGCCCGGCGCGCCGTGGCTCGACCGCATCCGAGGCCTTCGTGCGAACGCCTCGCGCAAGAGCCACGCCGAGCTCGACGAGTCGACAGAGCTGGACGAGGGCGATCCGGTCGAGCTGGCGGCCCAGTACCAGGCGCTTGGCGCGCGGCTCCCCTCGCTGACCGTGCTGGGCGGCTGCTGCGGGACCGATCACCGCCACGTCGGCGAGATCTGCACCGCCTGGGTCGCGTCCCGCAACTAGCCAGAACACGAGACCGAGCACCCGGAGCGCGTTCTCGGGGTCGTGCTCGTGGGTGGGTTCGCGAGCTACAGCAACAATCCGGTCGTCGTCGAGCTCTGCGAGGCGGTCGAGGCCTTCGAGGACAGCGTCGACCCCGAGTTCGTGCTCGAGTTCCAGGAGGGCACGATCGCGCAGCCGGTCGCCGACCGCTGACCTGATCGCGTTCGTCGAGAACCGCGTCGGGTAGTCCCGGCAAGCAGCGCACGCTCGGAGCGACCCGTCAATCTCGCGGTCGCTCCGAGCGGTGCCGTCCGGCCGGGTAGCCGAAGATACGTCATGGCTACCCGGCACGTCACTTTCGACGTCGAGCAGCCGGAGCGCTTCGCTCGGAGCGGCGTGCCGCTCCGGTTCGTGATCCTGGTGCTGTTCTTCATCCCGGGCGCGATCAACTGGGTCGCCTCCCTGCTTCTACCTGCCGATCACGACGGCGGTGCTCGTCAAGGAGAAGGGGCCGGACCGGTTCTTCGCCGAGGACCGCGAGCGCATGACGGTGCTGGTCGGCTGGATCGTCGGCATCTACTCCTACTTCGCCTACCTCACCGATCACCTCACCCTCGACGCGCGAGCCGAGAGCGAGATCCGCTTCAGCGTGGCGCCGAGCGGCACGCCCACGCCGCGTTCCGCGCTCCTGCGCATCGTGACGAGCGTGCCGAACGTGATCGTCTTCGGCCTGTTCGGGCTCCTGGCGCTCGTCGTCTGGGTGATGGCCGGCCTCTTCATCGTCGTGACCGGGCAACTACCCGCGGGCGCTGTTCGCCTACCAGCGCGCCATCAACCGCTGGCAGGCGCGGCTGTTCAGCTACCACACCTCGCTCGTCGACGACTACCCGGCGTTCACTCCGAGCCTGGGCCGGGAAACGTAGGGGCGCGGATCTCATCCGGCCCGCTCTGCCGTCAGCCCGCGGCGTCCAGCGCCTCGTTGACGAGCCTGTCCGCGTGCTCGTTCTCCTCGCGCCGCACCGCCGTGTAGCTGACCCGGCCGAGGCGGCGGGCGAGCTCGGCGGCCTCGATCGAAAGCGGCATCAGGCCGCGGTTCTTGACCCGGTAGACGCCTGTCATCTGGCGGACGAGGAGCTCCGAGTCCGACACGACCTCGAGCTCGTCCACGCCGAGCTCGAGCGCCTTCTCGAGCCCCGCGATCAGCGCCCGGTACTCGGCGACGTTGTTCGTCGCCACTCCGATCGCCTCGCCGCGGGCGTCCAGCGCCGTCCCGTCCTCGGCCTCGAGCACGTAGCCGAAGGCGGCCGGGCCGGGATTGCCGCGCGCGCCACCGTCGGTGAACAGCCGGGCCTTCACGCCGGCACATGCGGCCGGACGCCGGCCGGCGTCCTCTGGCCCTCGACGATCGGGGTCATTGGTTGTCGATCTGCGCTCGCTGCAGCCGGCTCGAAGACCGCCGATCAGGTTCCGGTGCGTCTCCACGTCCACGTCCATGGCAGCCCTCCTCCACACCCTCCGCCCGCGCCGGCACGGGCCGGAGGCGGTCCGGCCCTACACCCTACCGCCGCGTGATCAGGCCGCCTTCGGCGGGTCGGTCGGGAGAAACGTGCCGGTCGCCCGGCTGCGACGGCGATCGCGCAGCTCGCGCTTGCCGCCACGGCCCGTGTCCTGCCTGCGATCGGCGCCTTGCCGGCGATCGACGATGACCGTGACGTTCGGGTTGTCGCGGTAGTGCTCGACGAGCGACTCGTAGAGCTCGCCCTCGAGCTCCGGCGGGATCACGCAGTAGATCACGCTTCGAATTGTACGAGTGGCCCGGCCGGCGGCAAGGGCCCTGGGACGGCGTCAGAACCTCGGAATGTCGGGGACGACGCGGCCGTTCTCGTCCATCAGGCCGTTCCAGGCCTGGAAGCGCTCGTCGAGACCGTCGAGCTCGTAGCCTCGCTCGGCGAGCCGCACCGGCTGGCCCGATCCGAGGATCACCCGGTACTGGTACCAGGAGATGTCCCACGCCACGCTGATGACGACCTCCGGGTTCGTGCCGGACAGGGGCAGGAAGCTGACGCGTGGGTCGCCGAGGCTCTTCTGGATCCCGGCCACCGTGCGCCGGAAGGCGCTTTCGTTGAAGTGCTCGGCGGCCTGCAGCATCGCCTGCTCGGGCTGGGAGAGACGGCGAAGCACCGGCTCGTCGGGCTCCGCGTCGGTCTCGATCCGCCGGCCTTCGAGGAGCCCGCGCATCGCCGAGAAACGCCGGCGGCGGCGCTGCCCACCAGGGACGACGGGCGTGGTCGGGCTCCCTTCTCGCACCCAGCCGTGCTCGTAGGCCTCGTCCGTGCACAGGGCGCAGACGTCGACCCACTCGCTTCCGGACGGCGAGAAGCGCACCGTCTTCTCGCCGAGCAGCAGCGTGCGATGGCAGACCGCGCACTCCTGGAACGAGGCGACCTTCTTGACGATCAATTCCGCGACTCCTCGCGTGCCTTCTTCGCGTCCTCGATGAGCTTCTGCGCGATGTGCGTGGGTACCTCCTCGTAGCGGAGGAAATGCATCGAGTAGTCACCCCGACCGCCCGTGAGCGAGGTCAGCGACTGCGAGTAGGTGAGGATCTCCGACATCGGCACCTCCGCGCGGATCGTCGTCATCCCTCCCACCGGATCCATGCCGAGCAGGCGCCCACGCCGCGAGTTGAGGTCGCCGTTGACGGCCCCGACCGTGTCGTCGGGCGCGGTCACGTCGACCGCCATGATCGGCTCGAGCAGCACGGGGTCAGCCTGCGCGTACGCGTCCTTGAAGGCCATCGAACCGGCGATCTTGAAGGCCATCTCGGAGCTGTCGACGTTGTGGTGCTGGCCGTCGACGAGCCGCACGGTGACGCCCACGACGGGCGCGCCGGCCAGCTCTCCGTGCTGCATCGCCTCCTGGACGCCCTTGTCGACGGCCGGCCGGAACCCCTGCGGGATGACACCGCCGACGATCTTGTCGACGAACTCGTAGCCCTCGTGGCCCGGCCTCGGCTCGAGGACGAGAGCGCAGTCGCCGAACTGGCCGCGGCCCCCTGTCTGTTTCTTGTAGCGGTGCCGGGCCCGCGCCTCCTTGCGAATCGTCTCGAGGTAGGGAACCCGCGGCTGGTGCAGGTCGACCTCGACGCCGAAGCGGCTCTTGAGCCTGCCGACGGCCACCTCGACGTGGATCTGGCTCATGCCGGCGAGCAGCTGCTCACCCGTGCGCTCGTCGCGACGAAGGACGAGCGTCGGGTCTTCCTCGGCGAGACGCCGGAGCGCCTGGGTCGCCTTGTCCTCGTCACCCTTGGCCTTCGGCGTCACCGCGAAGCTCATGACCGGCTGCGGGAACGCGATCGGCTCGATGCCTGCCTGCTTGTCGCTCGCGAGCAGGAGATCACCGGTGACCGTCTCCTTGAGCTTGGCGACGGCGCCGATGTCGCCCGCGGCGAACTCCCCCGCCGCGTTGTGCTCCTTGCCCTGCAGCAGCAGGAGATGGCCGAGGCGCTCCTTGGCCTGCGTGCGCGAGTTGACGAGCGTCGAGTCGGGCTTGACCTCGCCGGAGAGGACGCGGAAGACCGTGATCCGGCCGGCGAAGGGGTCCGCGACCGTCTTGAAGACGAAGGCGGCGATCCCGTCGGGCGCCTCCTCGCTCCTGTCGACGGGAGACGGCACGCCTTCGACGAGGAGGTCGAGCAGGCCGGTCGTGCCCAGGCCCTGGGTGGCGACGCCGCAGAGGACGGGGAAGAGCTCGCCACGCGCGACAGCAGCTTTGAGCGCCGCGGCCAGCTCGTCGCCCGCGATCTCCTCTCCCTCGAGGTAGCGCTCCATGATGCCCTCGTCGGTCTCGACGACCGATTCGATCAGCGCCTCCCGTCGCGACTGGGCCTCGTCGGCGAGCTCCGCCGGGATGTCGGTGGGAGCGCCCTCCTTCCCGCCGCCGGCGCTCATGTAGGCGCGCATGTGCAGGAGGTCGACGACGCCGCTGAGCTCGTGCTCGCGGCCGATCGGGATCTGCACGGCGACGCAGCGGTCGGAGAGCTGCGCGCGCACCTGCTCGAGCACGGTTGCGAAGTCTGCCCGCTCGCGATCGAGCATATTGACGAAGACGACACGCGGGAGGCCCAGCTCACCGCAGCGCGCCCACACCCGCCCTGTGTGGACCTCGACGCCGTTGACGCCGTTCACGACCACGACCGCGCCTTCGACGACCCTGAGGGTGGCGATGGTGTCAGCCTGGAAGCCCGCGTCGCCGGGCGTATCGATCAGGTTCAGCTTGACGCCTTTCCACATCGCGTGGCAGAGCGCCGCCGACAGCGACATCTGCCGCCGGTGCTCGTCCTCGTCCCAATCCGCGACCGTCGTCCCCTGCTCGACCGTCCCGAGCCGGTTCGTCGCGCCCGCCTGGAACAGCAGCGCCTCGACCAGAGACGTCTTGCCGGTACCGCGATGGCCGACGACGGCGACGTTGCGGATTGCGCTCGAATCGGGCATTGCAGCAGGTTCCTCCTTGAGTCCTCGGTGCCCGGGGAGTGTAGCGCGGTGGTGGCGGCCGCTCACGCGGAAACCGACGTGTGGGCCGGGCAGATTCCGCCGGGCTGCGGGCCGGTCGGGGACCGGCCCCTACAGGACCGCGCGGGACTGCGCGCCCGCCAGGCGCGCCTTCAGGCGCAGGATCGCCTTCGTGTGGAGCTGGGAGACCCGGGACTCCGTCACGCCGAGAACCTCGCCGATCTCCCGCAAGGTGAGCTCCTCGTAGTAGTAGAGCGTGATGACGAGCTTCTCGCGCTCCGGCAGCGATGCGATCGACTCGCCGATGAGCTCCTTCAGCTCCGTCTTCTCGATCTCACCCCCGGGCTCGACGGAGTGCGGATCCTCGATCGTGTCCACGAGCGCGACGGCGTCGCCCGAGCCCGTCGGGCTCGACCACAACTCGTCGAGCGCCGCGATCGACGAGCGCGAGATCTCGAGCAAGGCGTCGTCGAGCTCCTCCTCGCTCACGCCCAGCTTCTTCGCGATCTCCTCGTCGGTCGGCGCCCGCAACAGCTGAGCCTCGAGTTGCGCGATCGCCTTCTCGATATCACGCGCCCGCGATCGCACAGACCGCGGCACCCAGTCCATCGAGCGCAGCTCGTCGATGATGGCGCCCCGGATCCGCTGGATCGCGTACGTCTCGAACTTCACGTCTCGATTCGGGTCGTAGCGCTGCGATTGCGTCGATGAGGCCGAGCAGCCCGTAGGAGACGAGGTCGCTCTCGTCCACGTGAGACGGCAGGCCCGAGCCGAGCCGGCCCGCCACGTACTTCACGAGAGGGGCGTACGTGAGAATGAGCCGATCGCGAATCCCCTGGTCGGGCGCCTGCTTGTAGCGGCGCCAGAGCTGACCGATCTCGTCGACGCTCACAGCCCCGAGAGGATATGCGCCCTATCGAACGGAGCGGAAGGCCAGGTCGGCCATCCAGAGCCCGAGCACCGCAGCGGCTGCGGCGACGATCCACTGGCCCTCCAGGCCGGCGTACGCGGCCACGCCGCCGAACAGGACGCCGAGCAGCCCGAACAGGACGCCGAGCGAGCGACGGCGGGGAGCGGCCAACGAGGACAGAGTCTAGAGCGCGCGCGGCGGTACAATCCGGTTCCGAACCGAGCGGGACATAGGGCAGTAGCTCAATTGGCAGAGCACCGGTCTCCAAAACCGGGGGTTGCAGGTTCGAGTCCTGCCTGCCCTGTAGACGAAGACCCTGCTAGCGGCGCTTTCTTAGCGTCTACGCGGCCGGTGCCGTTTCGCGGTCTGTCCTGCAAACCGTGCAGGAAGATCGGCGAAGCGCAAGGCGCTCGGCCTCTCGGCCGCGCTGAGGACGGGAGGTCGCGAGCCGCACGTAGCGGTCGGTCACGGCCATGCTGCGAGTGCCCCGGCCTGAGCCTTGACCACGTGGCCCGGGTTGACGGCGCGCCGAGAACTGAACGATGTGGCGTGCCGTAGGTCGTGCCAGGGGCGGAAGCCGGCCCGGATGCCGGCTCGGCGTAGCGCCGGCCTCATGTAGGTGCGGCCCAGCTTGGCGGGGTCCAGGCTTGGAGCCGAGCACGGGGATGGGGGAACACCCAGTCGTCGTTCGCGGTGAAGGCCGAGGCGGTGAAGTGCTCCTCAAGCGCGGCGCGCGTCGGGGCCTCATGGCGTCTCAGTTCAGCCCGAGGTTGATCTGGCCGGTCGAGTCTGTCCAGAAGTCCTTGACCAGAAGCGTGGTTCCCGCGACGGCGCCCTGCGGAACGTCATAGACGGCCACGACTTTCTTGCTCAGGTCCGGCTGGATCTCCTCGGCGATCACCAGCGGGTTATCAACTGCGAACGCCGCATCGAGATCAGTGGTGTACTCCTTGCCGTTGCCGCCCTTGAGGCGCACGAGGTCCTCAAGAATGGTCGCAGGCTCGTCCTTCGTGTTCGTGAGCGTGAGGTTCACGACCACGAAGACGCCGTCCGCGTTCACTTCCGTGAAGTCCGAGCCGACCTTCGTGGTAGTCCGGACTTTCGTCACCTTGTAGGCCGTGCCCTTCAGGGTCAGCGTGTCTCCAACCTTGGCGACAGACTGGGAGCCCTCGCCGTTCTCCGTGCTCGTGCTGCCCGCAGTGGTCGAGCCCTCGGCTGGAGTGACTTGCGCTTCTTCCCCGACGGCGGCGCAGCCTCCTAGGAGGAGGGCCGCCGCCAGGCCCCCGAGGGCGACGATGTACGTTGGTCTCCGGTATAGACGCATCGGTGCTCAGACCTTCTGTGGGAGCACGTTGCCGTACTCGTCCACGGCGATCATCAGCCGCTTCTCGCCGCCCATGGCGATGCGGATCAGCCAGCCGGTGAGCCAAATACCCACCGTGAGCAGGGTGATGATCAGGTGCATGAGATGGTTGGGCTTGTGCCCTTTGGCGAGCACGGCGCCGTAGTCGCCGGCTGCCGACTCGACCCGGTAGCCCTGGGCGACGTAGCTCTGGACGGAGCGGGCGAGCAGCTCCTTGCGCTCACTCGCGGACTTGGCCGACGTGGTGGCGGTTGTCGTCGTCAGTTCCGTCTCGCTGGTTGTGGTGGCCAGTTCCATTGCAGCTCTCCTCTCGCCGCACAGTGCGTCGCGGCTTTGTCGGTTCGGATCGACGTCTCCCGAGGCTGGGAGACCGTCCTGTGTCAGCTAGCGATCGTCTCCCTGGTTCGGAAGACGGGCTATGTGCTCACTCCCGACGATACCGCAGCTCAGACGCCCGGTCGGTGACCCGAACGGGTCAATTCAGGCTCCCAGGTACCCGAGGGCGTCAGCGGGGTTCAGCCAGCCGATCTCCCGCGCTGCGGGTTCGGCAGGCTCGTGCGTCGATCAGTGGGGGGATGATGCCCGTGCGGCGGCGACGGCTTCGAGTCGGGAGTTGACGCCGAGGGCCCGAAGGAGACGGCGGATGTGGTTCCTGACGGTCTCGGTGCTGAGGTGGAGCTCGGCGGCGATCTGCTTCGTCGAGCGGCCCTGCTCCAGAAGACGAAGCACCTCGACTTGACGAGGGGTGAGATGCGGGTGTGGCGCCGTGGGGCTGTCGTCGGGGCGTTCCTCGACCAGCCCGAACACGCCGACCACCCGTTCGCCGCTCATGAGCGGCACCGCGTTGAGCTCGACGGGCACCCGCGTGCCGGCGGTCGAGACCAAGACACCGGTTGCTTCTGTGGCCGGGGCGGTGCCGAGCACCTTCCGGGAGAACAGCTCGCGGGCGCGGCGGCTGTCCTCGGGTGCGACGACGGAGGTGAAGTGGCGACCGCGGATGTCGCCGACGAGCCGCTCGGCTGCCGGATTGATCCAGCGGACGACTCCCGTTGTGTCGAGGACGTAGCTCGGGACGCCGACGCCCTCCAGAGCCTGCTCGACGTCGCCGCCGACTTTCAGGCCGGTGGCCATCACGGAAGTGTGACTGATCCGGGCCAGGCGAGCATCGGCCGGCGCTTCCCGCGCAGGACGTGCTCGATCGTGGCTACGAACATGCCGAGGAATTGACCCACTTGGGTCCAGCGGGCGGGGTGAGAAAGGTACACGCTTAATTCATCAGGCGATCACAGTGATTGCCTGCAAACACTGAAAGGGAATCTGGAGATGCTGAAGTCTGCTGCTGCGCTGCTTGCCGTCGTCATCGTTGGGCTGTTCGGCGCGTCCGCCTCGCAGGCGGCGCCCGCCTACGGCAGCTTCACCGCCTGGGTCTCGAGCGCGACGGTGTCGACCTACTCGAACCCGAACCGGCTTGATGTGCGCGGCTACGCCTCCTACCGCGACTACGACTGCATGCCCAGCAACGACTGCGACCGCAACGTGATGGTCGAGTTCGAGCTTCGGCGCGGCTTCTCCGCCTACAGCCCGCTGATGGCACGCGCCTACGCTGAGACCGGCCAGTACGGAACGTCGGTGCAGGCGAGCTTCCGGCTGCCGCACTGCCGGGCGATCGCACGCTACGGCTCGCAGACATACACGGTCGTGATGACCGCGTTCGCTCCCGACGGACAGGAGAAGCGCTCGACCCGCACCGTCTACCAGCGCTCGTGCCGCTGACCCGGCCGGTCGCACCGGAGGTTACGGCAGCTCCAAGTCCCGAATCGGCCAGGCATCAGTCAAACCAAGAGGAAGCAAATTGGCGGCGAGGGGAACCCGCCGTTCGAACAGGACACCGACCTGATCGTTGGGCTGCCCGACTAGATCGCAAGCCCGCTCTTGATTGAGAGATCAGTGAAGCCTCGCACTGGGCGGGGGAAGGGAAGGAACGATGAATGCGAGGCGTTACGTTGCGCTGTTTGTTGGTCTTCTGCTTGCTGTCGTGGCGGCCCCGGCATACGGGCAAGCGGCTTCCGGTTCACAAGCTTCGGGGAGTTGGCAACGGGCTGAGTTGGATCTGGGCTCCAGCGAGCGGCTGGCCGACAGCGTCGAGCACGGCCGGCTGGCCGACAGCGTCGAGCGCGGCCGTCTGCGAGTGCCAATGGTCGTTGGTGGTGGGCCGGTCGCCGAGGGTGTGTGGCCGTCGACGGTGTTTGTCCTTGCCCAGTATCCGGACGGCTCGTTGGGGGGTTGCACAGGGTCGCTCTTTGGTGCGCGTTGGGTGTTGACTGCGGCGCATTGCCTTGCGTTTCCGTCGCCTTCCGCCGTCGCGGTGGGTGTCGGGTCGGTCGATCTGAACAGCCCACGGATGAGAGGGATACCGGCGAGCCAGATCTTCGTAAACAGCGATTATCGGCCGCCCGGATCCAGCCACGACATCGGCTTCCTTCTTCTCAGCAAGCCCGTCACGGAGGCGGGCGTACGTCTTGGCCGGGCGGCAGAAAGCAGGCTGTGGCAGGCAGGCGCGATGGGGCTGATCCTCGGCTGGGGTGAGATTACGCCGACCGGATCGCAAACCTCGCGCATGTACGGAGCGGAGATCCCAATAGCCCCCGACGCAGCCTGTGGTGTCTTTGGTCCCCAGTTCGTCGCAGGCACCATGCTTTGCGTCGGATCACCAACGGGCGGTGTCGGCACATGTTATGGCGACAGCGGCGGCCCGCTCTATGTCGATGATGACTACGGCCTGCCGGTGCAGGCGGGAGTGACGAGCTACGGCGGGGAGATCTGCGGTCAGGCCGGGGTTCCTGATGTGTTCACGCGGGTCGGCGCCTACAGCCAGGGGATCGTTGACTTCTTGCGCACACATCCCGTGGCTCCGGTTGCGGCACCAACCGTAGGAAGCAGCAATGCCAGCTCGGCCTCGCCTACTCGGGCACTTGTCAATGCGACCATCGATGCACGGGGTCTGGCGACTGACTACCGAATCGATTTCGGCACAGGCGGGACGTTCAGCCGCTCGGTGGTCGGCTATGCGGGAGGATCGGGCGCGGTGACCGTTTCGGGAAGCCTCGAAGGTCTGACGCCTGGATCGAGCTACGTCTACCGGGTCGTGGCTCTCAATTCGGCGGGCGAGGCGATTGGATCATTGGGCAGCTTTTCGACTCCGGGCAGTAATCCCCTATTTCGACCTCCGGGCAGCAATTCGACTCCGCGTGATGAGCGGCCGCCCTCGGTGCGGGCACTCGCAAGCGCAGGCAAAGCCGGAGCGAGGGTCAACCTGCGGTACCGCGTCTGGGATCAGTTCAGCACCAAAACGCGCGAGCGGATCACCATCAAAGACAGGGCCAGAGTGATCAGGACGCTCGCCAGCAGGCTCTCCAGGAGCAAAGAGGGCGTCGTCTACACGTTCGCTTGGAAGACACCCGCGAACTTGACGGGAACGTTCTCCTTCTGCGTGGAGGCCTGGGACGCATCCGGTAACAAGTCCAAGCCGAGTTGCGCGCCGCTGCGACTTCGCTAGTAACGTCGCTTCATCTACTGGTCACCTGGACGAGGGGCGGCGTGAGCCGCCCCTCTTGCTGCCGGTCGCCGAGACGCTGCTCCGCCAAGCGGACTAGCACCCCCGAGCAATGCCCCGGGGAGGACCCGTTGAGCTTGCTTGCTGCTCGGTCATGTGTTCGGCTTGCTCTTGCCAGCCGGTCTGATGCTCACGGACAAGCCCGACCTCCGCGCACAGGCCGCCGGCATGCAGCCCACCAGCGGCGAGAGTGGCTTCGCCACCTGGTCGCCTGGGTCACCGGCACAGCGCTGCTCGGCATCGGCGTGCTGCTCGTCGGCGACACCGACCGCACCGCGGCGTTGCTCAACGTCGCCGCGCTCTGGACCCTGGTGCTCACCATCGACTTCTGATCTCCTTCAGCTACACGCTTCGGCCGCGAATGCCGGAAAACCGGTGACCAGACGGCCGGTGTGCTACCGGCAAGCCGGTTGTGCTCCTACTGCCTCACGTCGACCGGCGTGCCCTCGCGGGCGACCCGTGCGAGGAGCCGCACCCCGGAGGTTGGTGCGCGGCAGTCCCGACCGGTCTTGCTACGTTGGTCTCCTAGCAACGGAAGAGCCAGCTTGCCCGATCGAACGCTCCCATCGTTGCTGCGGCATCGCTCGCATGTTTTCCGCGGGGCATTCCGCCGACCTCGATTCGACGCGGCACGAACTCGTCGTCGCGTCCGCCGTTCCTACGATCTGGTCGGCACCCACCTACCTGGCAGGTTTACGCCGGGCGCCGGCGAAGGAACAACGTAACGCATGGCGATCTTTCTCCTCGGCCTGTCGCTGGCGCTCGCGCTGAACCTCGCGCTGCTGGGGCCCGTGAGCCCGCTGTCGCTCACGCTGGTCGGCGCGCTGGCAGTCGTCTGGCTGGTGAGGGTCGTCGATCCCATGAGAGCGGTTCGGGAGCAGCGTCTGGCCACCAGGGCGGAGAAGCTCCCGCCGCGGGCGCCGTCCCCACCCGACGCCTGACCCGACCAGGGCGCACCCGGGCCCTGACGGACTATCGAGTTCGGCGCCCTCGCTGCCGATACACGGGTCAAGCGACCCGTCGGAGCCCCAGTTTGCTGCTTCGCATCATCATCGTCGGAGGCCTCGCGATAGGCCTCATGATCGCCATCAAGCAGGGAGCCATCCTGCGAGGGATCGGCCTGCTGTCGAACTGCGAGATCGTGCAGACGCCGCAGGGCGACACCGGCGAGTGGCGCGCCTGCACGGAGGGCAAGCTCGACGGGCGCCGGGATCTCTCGGACATCTGCACGCCGATCGGCGTCCGCGGGAAGCTCGAGTACTGGAACTGCCCGTACGGCGCGACGTTCTAGCCGCGGGCGTCCTCGCGGGGCGCGAGCAGAAGGCGATGCTCTAGGCTCCCTCGCGTATCCACGTGAGACGCGAAAGGAGCGCACGATGCCCTTCGAGGTCCCTCCGCTTCCGTACGACTACAACGCTCTCGAGCCGCACATCGACGAGCGGACGATGCAGATCCACCACGACAAGCATCACCAGGCGTACGTCGACAACGCCAACAAGGCGCTCGACGGCACCGAATGGGCCGACAAGCCCGTGGAGGAAATCCTCCGCAGCCTCGACAAGCTGCCCGAGGACAAGCGCGGGCCGGTGCGGAACAACGCCGGCGGCCATGCCAACCACTCGCTCTTCTGGACCGTCATGGGCCCGGGTGGCGGCGGGGAGCCCTCGGGTGAGCTCGCCGCGGCCATCGAGCAGGCCTTCGGCGGCTTCGACGCCTTCAAGGAGAAGCTCTCCCAGGCCGGCATCACGCGCTTCGGCTCGGGCTGGGGCTGGCTCGTCTCGAGCGGCGGCACGCTGGAGGTCACGTCGACGCCGAACCAGGACAGCCCGATCTCGGACGGCAAGACGCCGATCCTCGGCATCGACGTCTGGGAGCACGCCTACTACCTGAACTACCAGAACCGCCGGCCCGACTACGTGGCGGCCTGGTTCAACGTCGTCAACTGGGACGAGGTCGCGCAGCGCTACGCGGCGTCGAAGGGCTAGCAGCCGGCACGCTGCTTTCACGAGGTGACTGTCACCGCCCGCTCGCGGTGACAGTCACCGCACTGGCTCGCTACGCGATCCCGGCGGCGACGGGCATGAGCCCGAACGAGAGCGACGCGGCGCGGGCGCGGGCCTGCGCAACCGCCTCCTCGCGCGTCTCCCCCCAGGCGTGGAAGATGCAGAGGCGATAGCTGCTGGTGTCGTTCGTCCCCTGCTCGGAGAGGTAGAGCCCAGGGCGTACGAGCAGCTCCAGGCCGTCCTCGGGCAGAGGGACAGACTCGACGAATGCGTCCTCGAAGACGCGCAGGCAGTAGGAGAGGGCGACACCGCGCGGCGCGCTGTCGACCCAGGCTGGATCCTCGCCGCAGGCGAGGCGGAACATCGCCTCGTAGGTCGAGCGGCCCTTGACCGCCTGCACGAGCGGCCAGAATTGCGAGGCGAGGCGCGCGTTGACCTCGATGATCCGGGCCGGGCCCTCGCTCGGGACGAAGAACTCGACGTTGAAGAAGCCGCCGTCGAAGCCGAGCGCCGGCATGACACGCGCGGCGACCTCTGTGAGCTCGGCCTTTCGCTCGGGTGGCAGCGCGGACGGGTATTCGAAGCGCTCGAAGCTGTTCGTGCCCTCGTACTTGACGCGAGTCCGTGATGCCGATCGTCGTCACCTGCCCCTCGAAGACGTAGCCCTCGAGCGTGACCTCGTCGCCCTCGAGCAGCTCCTCCGCCAGGAAGCCGCGCACGGCGTCCGGATGGAGACCGGCCAGCGCGGCGATCCGCGCATACCCCGTCATGTAGGCGTCGACGTCCTCGAGCTGCTCGATCTCGAGCGGATCGTCGATACGACGCACGCGCTGGGAGAGACGGCCGACGACGGGCTTCACGAAGAACGGCGGGCCGAACGGCGGCCGGCCGTCGAGCAGCGCGAAGCGCGGCGTCGCGGACGGCACGGTCGCACGCTGCAGGGCGCGCGCAGTCGGCTTGAACTGGCAGGCGATGAGCGCGCGCGGCGTCGGGCCCGGCAGGCCACGCCGTTCGGCGACCAGCGCCGCGAGCAGGGACGAGCGATCCTTCGTGCCGACGACGCCGTCGGCCGGCAACCGCGTCGCACTCCTCGAGGAACTGCACCGGGTCGAACTCGTCGCTCGCGTCGAGATCGGCGCCCGCGTAGTGGATCCGGAAGCGCTCGTCCAGACCGGCCGCCCGGATTGCTCGCACGTCCCGCTCCTGCGGGCAGACGACGAGGATGTCCTTCATGAGGCCTCCGAGTGCTCCTGGAATGCTACAGCGCGGGAGATCGGTGTTTCTTGCGCACCGTCGCGCTACAGGTTCCCCCGCAGGCCGGGTTCGAACCCTCAGACCTGAGCCAAGGCCCCCTGGGCTGAGGCCGGGGCCCCGTCGAACACGCGGGTGTGGCTCGGGCGCACGAACACGACGCTGCCGCTGGCGAGGGCGAGGTCATCCGCCTCGTCGCGGGTCACCTGGGCCCACAGGCGCTCGCCGCCGGCGAGCGCGAGCTCGATCCTGACCTCGAAGCCGAGGTGGACGACGCGCTCGACCGCCGCGCGCGTGGTGGAGCCGTTGGGCTCGAGGCGGACCTCGATGTCGTGCGGGCGGACGAACCCGTCGCCGAGACGGTTCACCGGGCCGACGAAGCTCATGACGAACTCGTTGGCGGGATGCTCGTAGAGGTCGCGCGGCTTGCCGATCTGCTCGATCTGGCCCGGCGTTCATCAGCACCACGCGGTCGGCGACCTCCATGGCCTCCTCCTGGTCGTGCGTGACGAGGACCGTCGTCACGTGGACGTCGTCGTGGAGGCGGCGCAGCCACGTCCGCAGCTCCTTGCGCACGCGGGCGTCGAGCGCGCCGAAGGGCTCGTCGAGCAGGAGGACCTTCGGCTCGATGGCGAGCGCCCGCGCGAGCGCCATCCGCTGCCGCTGGCCGCCGGAGAGCTGAGAGGGGTAGCGGTCGGCGAGGCCGTCCAGCTGCACGAGCGAGAGCAGCTCGTGCACCCGGGCGCGCACCTCGCCCTTCGGACGCTTGCGGATGGTGAGCCCGAACGCGACGTTCTGGAACACCGTCATGTGCTTGAACGCCGCGTAGTGCTGGAACACCATGCCGACGCCGCGCTTCTGCGGAGCCACGTTCGTGGCGTCCTCGCCGAGGATCTCGACACGGCCCTCGTCGGGCTGCTCGAGGCCGGCGATCACCCGGAGGAGCGTCGACTTGCCGCTCCCGCTCGGGCCGAGGAGCGCGGTCAGCGACCCACTCGGGATCGCGAGCGATACGTTGTCGAGGGCGACGAAGCTACCGAAGCGCTTGGTCGCCTGCTGGATCGTGATTGCCACGCAGCCGTTCCTTTCTACCGAGGAGGTTCATCGCGATGAGGGTGACGACGGCGAGCACGGCCAGGACGACCGCGGTCGTGTAGACGGCGGTCTGGTCGAAGGCGAGCCAGCGCTCGTCGATGTGGAGGGTGAGCGTCTCCGTCGACCCGGCCAGCCGGCCGGAGACGACTGCGACGGCGCCGTACTCGCCGAGCGCGCGGGCGGTCGTGAGGACGATTCCGTAGGCGACGCCCCAGCGGATCGCCGGGAGCGTGATGCGCCAGAACGTGGCGGTGCGGGACGCACCGAGCGTCCAGGCGGCCTCCTCCTGGTCGGTCCCGACCTCCCGCAGCACGGGCACGACCTCGCGGACGACGAACGGGAGCGAGACGAAGATGGTCGCGAGCACCATCCCGGGCAGCGAGAAGATGACGCGAACGCCGTTGTCGAGGAACCAGCCGCCGACCCAGCCGTTCTTCCCGTAGACGAGGATCAGCGCCAGGCCGACGACGACAGGCGAGAGCGCGAGCGGGAGCCCGATCACCGAGTTGAGCAGCCAGTTGCCGCGCCCGGAGCCGCGCCGCACGATCGCGAGAGCGCAGAGCACCCCGAAGATCGTGTTCGCCGGCACCACGATCGCGGCGATGATCAGCGTCACCTGGAGGGCGTGCGTGAACGCAGGGCTCGTGAGCTCCTCCCAGATCGGGCCGAGACCGTCCTCGAACATGCGGTAGAACACCATCCCGACCGGGATCGCGAGCAGCAGCAGGAGATAGCCGAGAGCCGCGGTGCGGAGCCCGTAGCGCCTCATCCGTCGTGCCTCCGCGTCCGGCGCTCGAGCAGGTCGGCGCCGACGAGCACGGCGAACGAGCAGGCGAGGAGCACGACGGAGACGGCGGCCGCGGCCTGCGGCCGCGTCACCCTCGATGAGCTCGAAGATGTACCAGGACGTGACCTCGGTCTCGAAGGGGATGTTGCCGGAGATGAGGATCACGGCCCCGAACTCCCCGATCGCGCGCCCGAAGCCGAGCGCGCAGCCCGACAGGATCGCGGGCGTCAGGTTCGGCAGGATCACCCGCCGAAACGTGGTCACCGGGTTGGCGCCGAGCGAGGCGGAGGCCTCCTCCATCTCGCGGTCGAGCTCGAGCAGGACGGGCTGGACCGCGCGCACGACGAACGGGAGCGTCACGAAGAGCAGGGCGAGCGCGATCGCCACCTGGGTGAAGGCGACGTTCACGCCGAACGGGCTCTGCGGCCCGTAGCACGCGATCAGCGTGAGCCCGGCGACGATCGTCGGCAGCGCGAAGGGGAGGTCGATGATGGCGTTGACGACGCTCTTGCCGCGGAACGAGTCCCGCACGAGCACCCAGGCGATGAGCGTCCCGCTGACCGCGTTGATCGCCACGACGATGAGCGAGGCCGCGAACGTCAGCTTCAGGGTCGCGACCGCCTCGGGCCGCGTGACCTCCTCCCAGAAGCTGGCCCAGCCGCCCTCGAACGCCTTCGCGACGACGGCGGCGATCGGGATCAGGACGATGACGCTGAGGTAGATCGTCGAGACTCCGAGCGTGAGCATCCCGGCGCGGGGTCTCCCCCGCGCCGGGGTCACCAGGGACTCGGTGGCTGTCTGGCTGCTCATGCGGCGCTACCCGTCGGTCGGAACCCCGAGCTCCTGCTCGATGCAGGGCGACGATGCCGTTCTCGCGGTCGAAGAACTTCGAGCGGACGTCCGGCCAGCCGCCGAGGTCGGCGATCGTGAACAGGTTGGGCGGCTGCGGGTAGTCGAACTCGGCCGCTACGTCCGGGTCGACGGGGCGATAGCCCTTCTCGCCGAAGACGCGCTGGGCGTCCGGCGACTGGACGAACTCGAGCCAGGCGGCCGCCGCAGGAGCTGCGTCGACGGTCACCGCGGCGGGGTTCTCGATCAGGATCGTCTGGTCGGGAACGACGTACTCGATCGGCTGCTCGGCGTTCTGGGCGAAGATCGCCTCGTTCTCGTACGCGAGCAGGACGTCGCCCTTCCCGGCGGCGAACGTCTGCGAGCGCCTCGCGCGCGCTCTTGTCCTGCACCGGCGTGTTCGCGAGCAGCTGCCGCAGGTACTCGACCGCCTCGTCCTCGGTCTTGCCGAGCTCGAGCTGAGCCCCGTACGCGGCCATGAGGTTCCACTGGGCGCCGCCGGACGTGAACGGATTCGGCGTCACGACCTCGACCTCGCCGGTGACGAGGTCGTCCCAGGTCTGGACGTCCTTCGGGTTGCCCTCGCGCACGACGAAGACGACGACCGAGTTCGAGACCATGCCGTCGTACTGCGCGGCCTGGCTCCAGTCGGGCGCGACGAGGCCGGCGTCGACGAGCCGGGTCACGTCCGGCTCGAGGGAGAAGGCGACGTAGTCGGCCGGCAGGCCGGCCTCGACGGCGCGGCTCTGCTCGCCCGAGGACGCGTACGACTGCTCGAACTCGACGCCGCTCCCCGCGTCGGTGTCCTGGAAGGCGGGATCAGCTCCTCGTACACCTCACGGGGCGTCGAGTAGGCCACGAGGCCGAGGGTCGCCGCGTCGCCTGCGTCACCGGCCGGGATCGGCCGCCTGGGCATCGGACCCGGAATCGCCGCCGCAGCCGACCGCCAGCACCGTCACGAGGCCGAGGAGGGCAAGCAGCACCGCCAGCGTTCCGTCGTCTCGCCATTAACGTCTCCTTTCCGAAACTGCATAATAATCCCGACAAAAAATGTCAACTTGACTAGAGATAACTGCCGAACCGGAAAGTAGACGAAGCCACCGGTAACGTCAAGAGAGAACCGACCAAGGAGACGCCGGATGTGGATCTCCCGCCGGACCGACTATGCGACCCGTGCGGTTCTGGCTCTGTGCCTCGCAGAGGGCGGCCCGCTCAAGATCGACGAGATCGGGCGCCGCACGGCCGTTCCGCCCTCCGTGCTCGAGCAGGTCATGCCGGTGATGCGCAACGCGGGCATCGTGCGCTCGGAGCGTGGGCAGAGCGGGCGGCTACCGGCTCAACCATCCTCCCGCCGAGATCACGCTCGAGCGCGTCGTTCGCCTCTTCCAGGGGCAGCTCGCGCCGATCGGCTGCGCGACCCGCCACGAGCCCGAGCCGTGCCCGATGACGGTCGACTGCTCGTTGCGCTTCGTGTGGCAGGACGTACGCGACGCGACGATTCAGATCCTGCAGCGGACGACGTTCGCGGATCTGGCCGAGCGGGCAGGAGGGCCATGGCTCGAAGGGCCCGCGCCGCCCAGCGTGGCTCCGGTCGAGGCGCCGGCCTAGGAGCGCGTTGATCGAGGCGCGCACGGACGTCGTCGGCAGCCTGCTGCGTCCGCCGGAGCTGCTCGAGGCGCAACGACTCCACTCGGCCGGGCAGATCACCGCCGAGGAGCTCGGACGTGCCGAGGACCGGGCGGTCGACTGGGCCCTCGCGCTGCAGGAGGAGGCCGGCCTCGAGGTCGTGACCGACGGCGAGATGCGCCGGCTCTCGTTCCAGAGCCAGCTGCCCGCGGCGGTCGACGGCTTCGCAGCCTGGGACCTCGACGCGTTCCTGTGGGGCGACTGGCACTCGGAGGAGCTGGGCGACCTGTCGGTCGCGCGGCCGCCGATCGCCGTCGTCGAGAAGCTGCGGCGGCGGCGCTTCCTGTCGGCCGCCGAGCTCGCGTACGCGCAGCGGCCGCACCGACCGGATCCTCAAGGTCACGTTGCCGAGCCCGAGCCTCTTCGCGAACTTCTGGGATCCGGAGCGCTCGACGCGGTGCATACTCGAGGCTCGAGGACTTCCTCGGTGACGTCGCCGAGATCCTGCGCGCCGAGGTCGATGAGCTCGTGCGGCTCGGCGCGCGCTACCTGCAGCTCGACGCGCCGCAGTATCCGCTGCTCGTCGATCCGACCTGGCGCGACTTCTACGCGAGCCGCGGCTGGCCGGCCGAGCGCTGGCTCGAGCTCGGCCTCGAGCTCGACCGCCTCGTCATGCAGCCCCGGCCGGGCCTCACGTGGGGCTTCCACCTCTGCCGCGGCAACCAGGCGAGCCGCTGGCTCGTGTCCGGCGGCTACGAGTGGCTCGCCGAGCGCGTCTTCCCGCGGCTGCAGGTGGAGCGCCTTCTGCTCGAGTACGACGACGAGCGCTCCGGGGGCTTCGAGCCGCTGGCCCACGTTCCCGAGGAGACCGTCTGCGTGCTCGGGCTCGTCACGACGAAGACCGGTCGGCGGGAGACCGTCGCCGAGCTCGAGTCACGGATCCGGGAGGCCTCCCGGATCGTGCCGCTCGAGCGCCTGGCGCTGTCGCCGCAGTGCGGCTTCGCGACGTCCGTCGTCGGCAACGCGCTCACCGTCGAGGACCAGGCCGCCAAGCTCCGGACGATCGCCGACACCGCGCGGGCGGTGTGGGGCTGACCCTCCGGGCCATTCGACCGGGGTCAAGTCTTGCATTAGAACATTAGGGCCGACCGAGCCGCCGTTGCCTTATGTTCGTTTGCAAGACTTGACCCCGGGTTGAGCGGTCAGGCTTCGACGAGCACACGCCCTGCCTCCACGCGGGCCGGGTAGACGGCGACGCGGAGCGACGGCTCGTCGAGGCAGCGCCCGCTGCCGAGATCGAACTCCCAGCCGTGCCACGGGCAGCGCAACGCGGCGTGCTCGGCGAGATCCCAGCTCCCGGGCTTACCGGTCAGACGCTCGACGACGCTCCCACGGCAGAGCGGCGCGCCGTGGTGCGGGCAGCGGTTGCGCAGCGCCACGAGGCTCCCATCCGGGCGAGCGAGCACACCGATCTCGCGGCCCCCGACGCGTGCCAGCAGCACCCCGTCGCGCTCGAGCTCGGCGAGCGAGCCGACCTCGTGCCACGCGCTCACGCGGCGGCGGGCAGTCGCAAGCGATCGCCGTAGGCGGCAGCCGCGTTGTCGTGCATCACCGGCTCGCGCCACGCGTCGGGCAGGCGGCGCAGCATGAAGCCGGGGTCGTCGAAGTCCCAGTGCGGGTAGTCGGACGCGAAGCAGAGGATGTCGGGGGCCCCCGCCGCCTCGAGCATCGCGAAGAGCAGCTCGTCGTTGCCGTCCGTGTGCTCGAGCGGCTGCGTCGTGAAGCGGATGTGCTCTCGCACGACCTCGCTCGGCTTCCGCACGAGCCACGGCGTGTCCTCGCGCAGACCGCGCCAGTTCGTGTCGAGCCGCCACAGGATGCCTGGCAGCCAGGCAACGCCACCCTCCAGCAGGATGACGCGAAGCCCGGGCAGGCGCTCGAAGACGCCGTTGACGACGAGCGAGACCATGTGGGCCATGATGCTGCCCGCCGAGCCGAGGGTATGCCACTCGATGTAGAACGTCGGAGCGCCCGCGCCGCCCGGGGAGGCGGCGAGGCCGAGGCCCTCGCCGCCCGAGTGGATGGCGACGGGGAGGCCGCACTCCTCGGCCGCCTCGAAGATCGGCAGGTAGCGGGGCTCGCCGTACGGCCGCTCGGCGCCGCCGACGAGCAGGACGTGGACGAAGCGCTCGTCGGCCGCCATCCGCCGGATCTCGGCGGCCGCTGCGAGCGGATCCTGCGCCGGGCAGAGGATCGAGCCGCGTACGCGCGGATCGCCGAGCCAGCGCTCCCGCATCCACTCGTTGTGCGCCCGGGCGAGCTCGAGAGCCCGGTAGGGGCTCGCCATCAGGGACACGAGGATGGCGTCGTCTGCATTGAGCACGCCGACCGCAACGCCCAGCGGGTCCAGGAGCTCCCGGCGCACGTCGTCGAGGGACGAGCCCGGCGGCCGCCCCGGCCCGTGCTCGAGGTCCTGCCGGAAGAACGAGTGCGGGTGCACCCAGGGATAGCCGGGCAGGCCGAGCGGCTGGCCCTGGACGCGAAACCAGTCGCGCTGCGCCGGATCGACGTACGAGAGGACGTCCTCGACGTCGGCGATCTGGACGTGCACGTCGAGGTCGATCATCCGCCGGATCGTACCCCTGGGTGGGCACGAGCCCTCTGCTAGCGTCCGCGGGCCTCATGTCCCCGCGCTCCGCCAGCCACGCCGTACCCGGTCGAGTCAGCGGATCCGATCAGGCTCGGCCTCGTAGGCTGCGGCGGCATCGCCGAGCGCCACGGCGCCGCCGCCACGGGATGCGCCGAGGCGAGCATCGTCGCGTGCTGCGACGTTCGGTGGGGCTTGCCGAGGCCTGGGCGCAGCGGTACGGCTGCGAGCGGGCGTACGGCGACCACCTGACCATGATCCGCGAGCACGATCTGGACGCCGTCCTGCTCGCGACGTGGCCCGTTCAGCACCGCGAGCAGATCCTCTCCTGCCTCGAAGCGGGCGTCCGCCACATCCTTTGCGAGAAGTCGCTCGCGCTGACGGCGGCGGAGGCGACCGAGATCTGGACGGCCGCCCGGGAGGCGGACGCGCTCGTCGTCGAGGCGTTCATGTACCGCCACCACCCCGCCATCGCGAAGCTCGAGGAGCTGCTCGCCGGCGGCGCGATCGGCGAGCTCGACAACGTTCGAGCCGCCTTCAGCCTGCTCGACCCGGAGGACAGCTCGCCGGACGATCCCGCGCGCGACTGGCGCCAGCGGCCGGAGTGCGGAGGAGGCGTGCCCTGGGATCTCGCCTGTTACTGCGTCGACGCCTGCAACCACTTCGCTCCCGGGCTGCCGCGGACGGCGCTGGCGCTCGCCACGACCAGCGAGCGCTACGGCACCGTCAACCGCCTGTACGGCCTGATCGAGTACGAGGGCGGCGCGGTCGGGCACGTCGAGAGCAGCAAGCGGAGCGACTTCGACCACGAGCTCGATCTGAGCGGCTCGCACGGCCGCCTCCTCTTGCCCGTTGCCTGGCGCATCGAGGACATCGTCGAGATCGAGCTGTCCCGCGGCGCGGGCTGGGGGGCCTTCGAGACCACCTCGCACGCCATCGCGGTCGTCGACCCGTACCGCCTGCAGCTCGAGCGCTTCGCGGCCGCGGTGCGAGGAACCGCCCCTCCGCTGCCAACCCTGAGCGACTCGGTGATCGGCGCGTTCACGCTCGACGCGCTGCTCGCCAGCGCCACGGAGCGCACGGCGATTCCCGTCGACCTGCCGGCTGTCCTCCGGGCGCCCGCCAACGCCTGACTGTCCGCCGCGCAACCAGACAAGCGCGGTAGCGTGCGCCTGTGAAGGTCGCGGTCGTCGGAGGCGGGGTCGTCGGGCTCTGCTGCGCCTACGAGCTCGCTGCACGCGGGGCCGAGGTCACCGTCCTCGAGCGAGGCCGCGCCGGGCACGGTACCTCGCTCGGGAACACGGGCTGGATCTGTCCGAGCTTCACGTACCCTCTGCCCGCGCCGGGCGTGGTGTCGGCCGGCCTCAAGGGCCTCCTCGCCGGCGGCGGCCCACTCGTCATCCACCCCAGCCTCGATCCCACGTTCGTCCGCTGGCTGTGGCTGTTCCGCCGCAGCGCATCGCGGGCGCGCTGGGAACGCGGGGTGGCTGCGTTCGTGGGCCTGAACGCGCGCACCCTCGAGCTCTTCGACGCCTACGCCGAGGCGGGCGTCGACTTCGAGATGCACCGCTCCGGCCTGCTCCTCGTCGCCCGCACGCGCGACGGGCTGGCCTCCTACGCGGCGATGTTCGAGGAGATCGGGCGCTTCGGCTACGACGGGCAGATCGCCACGCTCGACCCCGCCGAGGCGTGCGAGCTCGAGCCGGCGCTCGATCTCCGGCGGATCACGGGCGGCATGCACACGCTGATCGACCGCCACGTGCGCCCGGAGTCGCTGACTGCCGGCCTGGCGGCGGACCTCCGTGGACGCGGTATCGAGGTTCGCGAGGGCGTGTCGGTCACCGGCATGAGAGCTCACGAGAACAGCGTGCGCGTCCTCACGGACGACGGTCCTCTCGCGGCCGACCGCGTCGTCGTCGCCGCAGGCCCCTCCTCGCGGCCGATGCTCGCGGCGCTGGGCGTGCGGGTGCCGCTCGTCGGCGCGCGCGGCTACAGCGTCACGATCCCGGGCGGCGCCGTCCGGCCGCGCCATGCCCTCTACCTGGCCGAGGCGAAGGTCGGCATCAGCTCGTACAAGGACGCCGTGCGCATCGCCGGGGTCTTCGAGCTCGGCCACAAGAGCGACGTCCTCGACCGGCGCCGGCTCGCCGCGATGATCGCCGACTGCGAGCCCTACTTCGGCGGCTGGCGCCCGGCTGCAGAGCACGCCGAGGCGGAATGGGCAGGACTCCGCCCCATGACCGCGGACGGCCTGCCGCTCATCGGGCGCGCGCCGGCGGCGGACAACGTCTTCCTCGCCACCGGCCACGGGATGCTCGGCGTCACGCTCGCCCCGGCGACGGCCGCCTTGCTCGCTCCGCTCGTCCTCGACGGGATCGAGGCGCCCGAGCTCGAGCCGTTCCGCCCCGGTCGCAGGATCTGACGCTCGGGGTCAAGTCTTGCATTAGAGCATAAGGGCGCTCCCGCCTTATGTGCGTATGAAAGACTTGACCCCACTCAGGGTGCAGGCGGGCCGGATGAGATCCGGCCCTACAGGCTTCCGAGCAGCGTGGCATCGAAGGGGTACGTGGAGAGCAGCTCGCACCCGTCGGCCGTCACGAGCACCTGATCCTCCAGCTTGACGCCGAACGGCGCTCCCACCTCGCCCGCGTAGCACTCGAGGCACAGCACCATGCCCTCCTGGAGCTCCCGATCCGGAACGGACAGGGCGCCCGACTCGACGTCCTCGGGATACGGGACGAACGGCCCCTCGTCCTCGAGCCCCGCCTGGTGCGCCTGGAAGGAGTAGCGCTGGGCCCGGTACCTCTCGGGCAGCCGTGGAGCCGCGTAGCAGAGCTCCTCGAAGCTCAGTCCCGGACGGACGAGCTCGGCCATCCCGACCACGCACTCGTGGGCCGCGCGGTAGGCGTCCTGCTGGTCGGGCGTCGGCCTCTCGCCGCAGAGGAACGTCCGCGAGACGTCGATCACGTACCCCTCGTAGCCGTTCGCGTCGGTGTCGACGGCGACGACGTCGCCGGGCATCACGATCTTGTCGCTCGCCTCTCGCAACCAGGGGTTCGTGTTCGTACCGGAGGCGACGAGCCGGCTGAAGACGGCCTCGCCCTGGTGGCGCAGCAGCGTGTCCGCCAGGACGGCCAGGAGCTCGTACTCGCGCACGCCCGGGCGGATCGCCGCCTCGAAGGCTGCGAGCATGGCGTCCCCGATGGCCCCGTTGATCTTGCAGAGCTCGATCTCCTGGCCCGTCTTGACCTCGCGGGCGTCGATCGTCGCCGGGCTCACGTCGAGGATGCGGATGCCCTCATCCTGGAGCGCGAGCCAGCCCGGCGTGTCGAGCTTGTCGACTGCCAGCGGCTCGCCCTCGAGGCCGAGCTCGCGCAGCGCGGAGCGCATCCCGGCGGCCCAGCGACGGGCGACCTCGTGCGCCCGGACTCCTTCGAATTGCCAGTAGGCCATCGGCCGGACGTCGTCCACGAGCCGCTGCGACTGCTCGACGGCGCCGCCGTACTCGAACAGGATGGGCGCGCCCTCGGCCGGCACGAGGCAGTGGCGCGAGAACGTCGTCGCCGCCCACACGTCCATGAGCGCGACACCGGTCGCGTAGCGGATGTTGGCCGGGTTGTAGAGCAGGCACACGGGCAGGCCGTGCCGGCGCAGCGAGGCCTGTAACCGCTCGAGCCGCTCGAGCCGCAGCCGCTCGAAGCTCACCTCGGAGAGGGCGGGGACGCTCAGGCGCGAGAACCGCGCTCCGGACAGGGCGCCGAACCGGTCCTCGCGAGCCTCACGCGCCATCGCGGGCCGACACGGGCTCACCAACCGGAATCGCCCGCTGCTCGAAGACGGCTGCGAGCGCCTCGAGCTGGTCGCCGTGCAGCTCCTCCCCCGGCGGCACCAGCGCGTCGATCTCCTCCACGAGCGGTGCCAGGGCGAGAGGAGGCCGCCGCTCGAAGCTCGCGAGCGAGCGGGAGGCTGCGGCGGCGAGAACGGCAAGCGCGGAGACCAGCGACCGGGCCGTCTCCCGTTCCGAGCGCCACGCGACGAAGGACGGAGAGGAGACGTCGTTCTGGGCCGCGCCGGTGGCCACGAGCGGCGTGCGGCGCGCCGCGGCGTCCGCTTCGGCGGCAAGCGCAGCCTGCACCATGAGGAGAGCGTAGAGCTCCCCGGGCCGGCGCTCGTCCGTCCAGGAAGGGTCGCGGACGACGTGCTCGAGCTCGCGCTCGGCGAGCCGGGTGACGTCGGCCCACGCGGCCGCGAGACCGTCGAGCGCGGCGGGCGCCTGGGCGTTGTGGTAGCTGCCGTTCGACAGGATGCGGGCGGCGTTCCCGTCGCCGGGCGGGACGAAGACGGGGTTGTCGGACACGGCGGCGAGCGAGACCGTCGCTGCTCGCTCGGCCCCGGCCAGGGCGCGGCGAGCCTGTCCCAGCACGCGAGGGGCGATCCGGAAGCTCACCGGAGCCTGGTAGGGGCGCCGCTCCCCCTCGCCGTCGCCGAGAAGGGCTCGAAGGCGCGCGAGCGCCGCCGCCTCGTGCTCGTCCCCCCACAGATCGTCGAGCTCCTCCGCGTAGGCCTCGGGCGGCGCTCTCACTGCCTCCGCGGCGAGCGCCAGCACCTCCTCGCACAGGGCGAGCCGCCCGCGGGCGGCAAGAGCCGCGTCGGCGACGAGGGCGGACGAGCAGGGCGAGCCGTTGACCAGCGCGAGGGACTCCTTCTCCTCGAGCTCGAGCTCGGTGAGCCCGGCGAAGAGGCGCCCGAGCGCGATGATCTCGCCCGAGCCGCCGTTCCCGCGTGAGGGAACTGCCGGCAGGGGCCGGCCGTCGAGCATGCCGGCGACCGCCTCGGCGACGGCGGGCCGAACCGCCGCGTGGCCGCCGAGGAAGCTGGCCAGGCGGGCGAGGACGATGCCGCGCACGACCCGCTCGGGCAGCGGGTCCCCGAACGAGACGGAGAGACCGCGCGGCCCGCGCCGCGCCTGGGCGCGCCGG
Source organism: uncultured Thermoleophilia bacterium (assembly GCA_963838105.1). Classification (GTDB taxonomy): domain Bacteria; phylum Actinomycetota; class Thermoleophilia; order Gaiellales; family Gaiellaceae; genus CAWJNF01. The sequence goes on from CAWIQC010000016.1 coordinate 56,080, forward strand.
GCATCCGGGTCGAGGCGCACGGAGGCTCGGTCCCCGTACCCGCTCGTCACCCCGTAGATCGTGATGGCCGGATCGTCGAGGAGCGCCATGAAGGCAGCGCGAGCGGATGCCATCCGCTCCTCGGCAGCCTGTGCGATCCGCACGGTCTCACCGTCCCAGGCAACCCGCCGGAAGCACTCGAGCGTGATGTCGGCGCGATCCTCGAGGACGACGGCCATAGGCTCGATCCTACGCTCCCGTGTCGTGCCGCGCGATGATGCGCGCGTGGCCACGCCGATCGTGATCGACTGCGACCCGGGTATCGACGACGCGTTCGCGCTCCTGCTGGCGATCGCGAGCCCCGAGCTCGACCTCCGCGGCGTCACGACCGTCGCCGGCAACCAGACGCTCGAGCGCACGACGGAGAATGCCCTGGCCGTGCTCGAGCTCGCCGGACGGAACGACGTGCCCGTCGCGGCCGGCGCCGACCGTCCGCTGGTACAGGAGCTCGTCACCGCCGAGGACGCCCACGGCGACAGCGGCGTCGGCGCAGCCAGCCTGCCCGCGCCCTCCACCGGGCCCGTCGACCGGCATGCGGTGGACTTCCTCGCCGAGCAGGCCCGGGGAGCCGAGCCTCCGCTGACGCTCGTCGCCCTCGGACCGCTCACGAACGTCGCGCTCCTGCTGGCACGGCACCCCGACGCAGCCGCGCAGATCGGCCGCATCGTGCTGATGGGAGGCGCCGTCGCCGAGGGCAACATGACCGCGTCGGCCGAGTTCAACGTCTGGACCGATCCCGAGGCGGCCGCACGCGTGTTCGAGAGCGGGCTGGACGTGACGATGGTCGGGCTCGACGTCACGAACCAGGCAGTGCTCGGGCGGGAGCACGCCGAGCGCCTGCGCGCGCACGGGCCGGTGGGGGCGGCGGCCGCGGCGATGCTCGACTTCTACGTGGGCTTCTACGGCGAGGCCTACGACCACGGCGGCTCGCCGATCCATGACGCCGTGGCCGTGGCCGCCCTCGTCCGCCCGGACCTCGTCGAGACGAGCGAGCGGCATGTCGCCGTGGAGCTCGGGTCGGGCCTCTGCCGGGGCCGAACGGTCGTCGACATGCGGCGGCGGCGGGCGCTTCCGCCGGCGAATGCCCGGGTCGCGGTTGGCATCGACGCCCCGGCGTTCACCGAGCTCCTGCTCGCGCGCCTCACGTCCCTTGCGCAGACTCTCGCGTAACACCAACATCTCCGCCCCCGATATCGTCTCAACGAGCGCACAGTCCTGCGACCACACCGATGACGGGTTACGCCGGAGATTCTTGAGAGGAGAGGGCGAATGGACGAGACGCAACGGCGGGTAGACGAAGTCCGCGGAAAGCGGAGCGAGCTCGAGAACCACATCATCGACGAGTACAAGGCCGGCAAGATCAGCCGCCGCGAGTTCGTGCGCCGCGGCACGGTCGTCGGCATGTCCATCCCCCTCGTGTCGTTCCTCGCCGCGGCCTGCGGTGGCGACGAGGAGGCAGCCGCGCCTCCGGCCGAGCCGGCCGAGCCGGCGCCGCCGGCCGACACCGGGGCAACCGAGCCCGCTGCTCCGCCTCCCGCGACCGAGCCGGCCGCCCAGGCAGGCGGCACGGTTCGTATCGCGCTGATCCAGAACACCACGGAGCCGAACCCGCTGCTCGTCCAGGACGAGGGCGGCGCCGGCCTCCTCGGCGTGACCGGGGAGTTCCTGTCGTTCTCCGACGAGAACCTCGAGCTGCAGCCACGGCTCGCCGAGAGCTGGGAGCCGAACGCGGACGGCTCGGTCTGGACGTTCGCGATCAGGCAGGGCGTCACGTTCCACGACGGGACGCCGCTGACCGCGAACGACGTCGTGCAGACGTTCGAGAAGCTGATCAACCCCGACGGCGGCTCTGCGAACGCCCAGTCCGCACTCGGCGGCGTGCTCTCGCCCGGCGGCATCGAGGCACCGGACGACGCGACCGTCGTCTTCAACCTGGACGCCCCGAACGGCAACTTCCCGACGCTCGTCAGCTCGTCGAACTACAACGCCATCATCATCCCGGCCGACCTGGACCCGAACGAGTGGGGCCAGACGTTCATGGGCACGGGAGCGTTCAAGTTCGAGAGCTTCACGCCCCAGGTCGGCCTGACCGTCGTCCGCAACGACGCCTACTGGGGAACGCCCGCGCTACCCGACGGGCTCGACGTCAAGCTGTACGCGGACGAGGCGGCGATGGTGCTCGCGCTCCAGGGCGACGAGGTCGACTTCCTCGAGCACTTCTCCGTCTCGGGCGGCAAGGCGCTGCTCGAGGATCCGAACGTCCAGGTCATCGCCATCCGCACGGCGACGCACCGGCAGCTGCACATGCGCACCGACATGGAGCCGTTCACCGACAAGCGAGTCCGCCAGGCGATCGCGATGTCGATCGACAGGCAGGCGCTGGTCGACGGTCTCTGGGAGGGCCAGGCCGATCTCGGCAACGACAGCCCCTTCGCGCCCCTGTACCCGTCCACGGACACGTCGGTGGGCCAGCGCGTGCAGGACATCGAGCTCGCGAAGCAGCTGATGGCCGACGCCGGCATGGGCGACGGCTTCGAGGTCCAGCTCGACACCTGGGACGGATTCGAGATTCCCGATCTGGCGCAGCTCGTCAAGAACTACGCCGAGCAGATCGGCGTCACCATCAACCTCAACATCACCGACGCGGGGACGTACTACGGCGACGGCGTCTTCGGGAGCTCGACCTGGCTCGACTCGGTCATGGGCATCACCGACTACGGCCACCGTCCCGTCCCCAACGTGTACCTCACAGCCTCGCTGCACGGGGATCTGGAGAAGCTCGGCGTCTGGAACTCCGCGCACTTCCAGAACCCGACGTACGACCAGCTCGTGACCGACTACGTCGCGGCGCTCGACCTCGACTCCCAGCGCGCCGTGGCAAAGCAGATCCAGGAGCTCCTCCTGGACGAGACGCCGATCGTCTTCGCGTACTTCTACAACTTCCTCTCGGCGGCCAAGCCGAACCTGCAGGGCGCGATCTCGGCGGCGACAGGACAGTTCGACCTCTCGCAGGCGAGCTTCACGTCCTGACCCGGATCGTCATGGCGGCCGGGGCTCCGAGCGAGCTCCGGCCGCCCAGCCAATAGGCTTGCAGGGGCAGGATGGGACGGTTCCTCCTCAAGCGGCTCGGCCTCGCCGTCATCACGCTGTTCCTGCTCAGCGTGATCGTGTTCTTCGGCACCCAGATCCTGCCGGGGAACGTCGCCCGCCGCATTCTCGGACCGTTCGCGGACCAGGCCGCCGTCGACAATCTCAACGAGGAGCTCGGCACCGACCGGCCGCTGCTCACGCAGTACGGCGACTGGATCTCGAGCTTCTTCCGGGGAGACCTCGGCGAGTCGCTCGCGCTCGGCGTGCCGGTCGACGACCTCCTCGGCAACGCGCTCGTCCACTCGCTGAAGCTGGCGGCCTACGCCTTCGTGATAGTCGTGCCGCTCGCCATCCTCGGCGGGGTGATCGCCGCGCTCAAGCGAGACCGGCCGACCGACCGGGCGATCACGATCGGCAGCATCTCGCTGACCGTGATCCCCGAGTTCGTCACCGGGATCATCCTCATCCTCGTCTTCGCGCTCTGGGCCGACCTGCTGCCGGTCAGCGCGAACGCGCCCGACGGGAGCGGTTTCTTCACGCAGCTGAAGTACCTCACGCTGCCTGCGCTGGTGCTCGTCATCGTCCTGTTCGGCTACATCGCCCGGATCACCCGCGCCGGCACGATCGAGGCGCTCGACAGCGACTACACGCGCACGGCCGTCCTCAAGGGCCTCCCGCAGCGGACCGTCGTCCGCCGCCACGTCCTACGCAACTCCCTGCTGCCGACGATCGCCGTCGTGGCCACGCAGACCGGCTACCTGATCGGCGGGCTGGTCGTGATCGAGCGCCTGTTCAACTACCCCGGGATCGGACGGCTCATATTCACCGCGGCGACGCAGAAAGACTTCCCGGTGCTGCAGAGCAGCGTTCTCGTCGTCGGGATCATCTTTCTCATCGCAACGCTGCTGGCCGACCTGTCCTACTCGCTTCTCAACCCCCGTATCCGGTTCGCGAGCAGCGAATGACGACCGTCGACGACCCCACCACTCCGATCACGATCCCGCACGGGGACGAGGCCCGTATCGCCCGGCGCGAGCGCATCCGCCTGCTGCTGCGCTCGCCCGCGTTCATCCTCGGCTGCGTCCTCCTCGGCATCTGGGTGATCTGCGCGATCTTCGGCGAGCTGATCGCTCCGCAGGACCCTCTCGCCGAGGACCTGCTGAACGACCTCGCCGCGCCGAGCAGCGAGCACCTGTTCGGCACCGATCGCCTCGGCCGCGACGTGCTCTCGCGCGTCATCGTGGGCGCGCGCGACATCCTCATCATGGCACCGCTGGCGACGCTGCTCGGCACCGTCGTCGGGACCGCGATCGGGCTCGTCACCGGCTACTACCGGGGGCTCGTCGACGAGGCGTCGATGCGGTTCGTGGACGCGCTGCTCTCGATCCCGCTGATCATCACGGCTCTGCTCGCGGTCGTGGCGCTCGGCTCCTCGCGCCTGACGCTTATCCTCGTGATCGGCCTCGTCTTCGCCCCGATCATCGGGCGCACGGTGCGTGCCGCGGTGCTGGGAGAGCGCGAGCTCGACTACGTGCAGGCGGCGAGGCTCCGGAACGAACGCTCGCCGTACATCATGTTCGCGGAGATCCTCCCGAACGTCACCGCGCCGATCATCGTCGAGTTCACCGTGCGACTCGGCTACGCGATCTTCACCATCGCGACGCTTGCGTTCCTCGGCTTCGGGGCGGACCCCTCCATCCCCGACTGGGGCGCCGACATCGCGGACAACTACCAGTTCATCAACGGCGGCGTGTGGTGGGCGGTGCTCTTCCCGGCGCTCGCGATCGCGACGCTGGTCATCGGGATCAACCTGATGGCGGACAAGATCGCGCAGACGTACGAGCGATGACCGAGCCGCCCGCACCCGCTATCGAGCTCGAGGATCTCGAGGTGGTCTACCGCGTTCGCGGGAGTCGATCGGCCCGTCCTGCGCGGCGTGACGCTCGTCGGTCGGGCAGGGCGAGTCGTACGGGCTCGTCGGGGAGTCCGGGTGCGGGAAGACGACCGCGGCCTTCGCGATCATGCGCTACCTGCCGTCCAACGGACGGGTGGTCGCGGGCGCGATTCGCGTGGGCGGCGAGGATCTCCTGCGGATGAGCAACGAGGGCGTGCGCCGGCTCCGCGCGCGCAACCTCTCGATGGTCTACCAGAACCCCGGCGCGGCGCTCAACCCGTCGATCCGCGTCGGCGAGCAGATCACCGAGATGTTCGCGATCCTCGGCGCCGGCAAGGACGAGGCCCTCGATCGGACGCGCGCGATGCTCGCGAAGGTGCAGATCTCGGATCCCGACCCGGGTCATGCGCCGCTATCCGCATCAGCTCTCCGGCGGCATGCAGCAGCGGGCCGTGATCGCGATGGCGCTGGCCAAGGACCCGACGCTGCTGATCCTCGACGAGCCGACGACGGGTCTCGACGCGACGGTGGAGGCCGAGGTGCTCGATCTGATCGCCAGCCTCCGAAAGGAGTTCGGCACGAGCGTCCTCTTCATCAGCCACAACCTCGGCGTCATCCGCAAGATGTGCGAGCGGGTCGGCGTCCTCTACGCCGGGCGGCTCGTCGAGGAGGGCCCGACCTCGACGCTGCTCGCCGACCCACGCCATCCGTACACCGTGGGCCTGCTTCGCTGCATCCCCCGTGGCGGCCTGCGCAAGGACCGCGACCGGCTCGACACCATCCCCGGCTACCTGCCCCAGCTCGGCGCGCACCTCCCCGGGTGCGTCTTCGCCGACCGCTGCCCGATCGCGACCGGTATCTGCCACGAGGAGGAGCCGCCGCTGCATCCGCTAGGCGACGGGCACTCGAGCCGGTGTCATTACCACGAGCGGGCCGCCTCGATACCTCATGCGACGCCGCCATCCCGTGAGGCGCGTTCGCGGACAAACGGGTCGCCGGCCGTGGTGCGCCTCGCGCATACGGCCAAGACGTTCCGTCAGGAGGGGCAGAACGTCCAGGCGCTCGCGGACATCGACATCGACGTGCGGCTCGGCGAGACGCTGGGTCTCGTCGGCGAGTCGGGAAGCGGCAAGACGACGCTCGCCCGTGTGCTGCTCGGGCTCACGGCGCCGGACTCGGGCTCCACGGTGGAGCTCGACGGCGAGGCACTGGCGCCCGACGTGAGCAAGCGCGACCCGGAGCAGGTCGCAGCCATCCAGATCGTCTTCCAGAATCCCGACTCGGCGCTCAACAGGCGCTTCTCGGTGCGGCGCATCATCGGGCGGGCACTGACGAAGCTGCGCGGGCTGCGAGGCGCGCAGGCAGAGCAGCGGCTGGGAGAGCTCGCCTCGGCCGTGCGCTTCGACACCCGCCTGCTGAGCGCGAAGCCGGTGCAGCTCTCCGGCGGTCTCAAGCAGCGGGTCGCGATCGCGCGAGCCTTCGCCGGCGACCCCCGAGTCGTCGTGTGCGACGAGCCGACCTCTGCCCTCGACGTCTCTGTGCAGGCCGCAATCCTCAACCTGCTGGCCGACATGCAGATCGCGGAGGGCGTCACGTACGTCTTCATCTCCCACGACCTCGGTGTCGTCCGCTACATCTCGGACCGGATCGCGGTGCTGTACCTGGGCCGGCTCATGGAGGTCGGGCCCGCCGAGGCCGTGTACGCCGGCCCGCACCATCCGTACACCGAGGCGCTCCTGTCCGCGGTTCCGACGACGGAGGGCGAGCCGCGCGCGCGCATCCGGCTCGAAGGGGAGATCCCGAGCGCCGCCGACCCCCCCTCGGGCTGTGTCTTCCACACCCGCTGCCCGCGCTTCCTCGGGGAGATCTGCGTGACGGAAGAGCCGCCGCTCGCCGAGGTCGAGGACGGCCACCGCATGCGCTGCCACATCCCGATCGACGAGCTGCGCCGCCTGCAGGCTCCTCAGGCCCGGGCGGAGGCATGAGGATCCTCGCGGCCGTCCCGGAAACGGTCGACGGCGGACGGCGGCGGCCCGTGAAGATCACGGCCGTCGAGACACGGCGCTATGCCTTCCCGCTCGACCCGCCGTTCCGGGCAGCCTGGGACCCGGTGCCGCGCGAGCAGGTCGAGGCGACGCTCGTGGCCGTACGGACGGACGAGGGGCTGACGGGGTACGCGAGCGGGGACGGGCTCCCGGACGCCGCTCAGCTCGAGCGCGTTCTCGCGGGCGTCGATCCGTTCCGGACCGAGGTGGTCCGCGAGCTCTGCGAGACGGTGGACTTCCATGGCGGGAGGCCGTGGACGGCCGAGGTCGCCGTCTGGGATCTCGTCGGCAAGGCCCTCGGGCTGCCGCTCTGGCGCCTGCTGGGCGGGCGCACCGAGCGCCTGCTCGCCTACGCGTCGACCGGTGAGCTCGTCGCGGCGGACGAGCGCGCCCGCCGTGTCGTCGAGCTACGGAAGCGCGGGGTGCGCGCCGTCAAGCTTCGGTTCCGGGCCGAGCGCTGGCGGGAGGACGTCGAGGTGGTCGAGGAGGTGCGCGCTGCCGTCGGCTCCTCGCTCGAGATCATGGTCGACGCGAACCAGGGCTGGCGGATGGCGGGCGATCTGACGCCACGCTGGGACCCCCCGGTTGCGGCCGCGTGCGCACACGAGCTCGAGCGCCTCGGCGTCTACTGGCTCGAGGAGCCGCTGCCGACCGACGACCTCGAGGGCTACGCGCTCCTCCGCCGGCGCACGTCGCTCCGCATCGCGGCCGGCGAGATGGTGCGAACCGGCGCCGAGGCGCGGGATCTCGTCGTGCGCGGAGGCGTCGACGTCATCCAGCCGGACGCGGTGCTCGCCGGAGGAATCGGCGGTTGCCGACGCATCGCCGCCCTTGCCGACCTCCATGGCCGGATGTTCACGCCGCATACGTGGACGAACGGGCTCGGGCTGGCCGCGAACCTCCATGTCGCGTGCGCGGTCTCGACGTGCCCGTACGTGGAGGTGCCCTTCGACCCGCCGGCGTGGACGCCCGAGCGGCGCGACTGGCTGCTGCCGGCGCCACTCGAGATCGCCTCGGACGGGACGATCGCGCCGCCGCCCGGCCCCGGCCTGGGCGTGACGCCGGATCTGGACGCTCTCGAGACGTAGCGCGTCGGCTGAGCTGAGCGACTGACGCCCGGCCGTGCGTCGTTTCGCGGCTGAGCCGCGGGCGCACACCCGTGCCGCCGCGCCGCAGTAAGACGGGGGCAAGAGCGCTGCAACAGACCGGATCGACCCTCGCTGCACCGAGGCCGCACAGGGCGGCCCACAGCGAGGGGGGACACGGTGCAGCGCTCGATCCACACACACCGCCGGCACTTCGCGACAGCTGCCGCCTGCCTGGCGATGTTCGCCGGAGCAGGCTCGGCGCCGGCGAATGCGACGGCGCCTTCCGTCAACGAGCACGAGCAGGAACGGAGCGCGACTCTCGTATCGAACGCGGGAGCGACGATCCGAGTCGACGACGACGCCGAGTTCGCCGCCGCTGCTGCGCGGCTGCGCACCACCGGCGGGACGATCGTTCTCGCGCCCCGCTCGTTCGACGAGCTGATCGTCCGGCAGCGCAGCGCCAGGCCGTTGACCATCGTGGCGGAGCCGGGCGCCACTGCACGGCGCGTGGTCCTCGATCACACCCGGGCGGTCATGCTGTCGGGGCTGCGCATCAGCCCATCGCCTTCCGGGCCGGCCGCCACCGTCGACGTGGTCGACTCCCGAGACATCGAGCTGAGCGGGTTTCGCGTCACCGGTGCCCTGACAGGTCATGCTGCCGGCCTGGCCGTCGAACGGTCGTCGCGCGTCGCTGTGACCGGCAGCCTGTTCGAGCGCTGCGGCGAGGGAGGGTTCTGCGTGCGCCTGCGTGAGACGCGCGAGGTCAGCATCGTGAACACTGTCTTTCAGGATTGCTACGGATGCGACTTCCTCCACGGCCGGTACAACAGGGGCATCGAGATACGGGGGAGCAGCTTCGACCGTGCGCTCGTCGGAAGCCTGTGGCCGAGATCGGGAGCGCTGCAACCATCAAGACCTCGTCCAGCTGGTGGACGGCGGCGACGTCGTCATCGACGGCAATCGCTTCGGTGTCCACGAGTTCGGTGCGGCGCAGATCTACCTCACCGGAACGATCCGCCGCGTAACGATCACCAACAACGTGTTCCTGCCCACCGACCCGCTCGCGCCCGGGCGGAGCGCGGAGACGGCGATCTGGGTGGGGAACAAGCGGGCGACGAACGTCCCGCTCGACGTCGTCATCGAGCACAACACGATCCTGACCGGGAGCGTGCGGCAGGGCGGGAGAGCGAACCGCGGAACGGCGAACTCGATCCTCCTGTCGCCCGCGTACGCGGACAAGCCGGCCGAGCACCGCCCGCTCGTGGCGAACAACGTGATCGCGCTCACGGGCACGCCAACCCGGCTGTGCGACCAGGTACGGACGTCGGTGGGCAACGTGGTGATCGCCGGCACGCCGTGCTCCGCTTCGGACGTGCTCGGCGATCCGGCGCTCGATGAGCTGGGGCGGCCGGCCGCCTCCTCGCTGCTCGTCGTCGATCGCGCGGACCGGCTCTACGCGACGCCGGTCGACATCGACGGGACTCCACGTGGCGAGATGCCCGATATCGGCGCGTTCGAATGGATGCCCTCCGCTGCGAGGGCCGTCCAACGGGTCGGGCCGTGAGTACCGTCACGAGAGCGAGCCAATTCGCATGAGCGCCTCCCAGCGACCTGCCCACCGCGGGCCACCGGCATGCCGTCTAGTCTCCACCTCGGTGTCGGCTTCCCCCCGCATCGAGGTTCAGCTCGGCCCGCCCGCCCTCGACGCCCTCGAGGGCGGGCACACCGCATGAGCGCACCCGCGCCCGCCGAGGCGAGAGCGGCCGTCCTCCGCGAGGTCCGCACCCCGATCCGCGTGGAGACCGTCCTCGTCGATCCGCCGCAGCCGGGCGAGGTGCTCGTGCGGATCGCGGCCGCCGGCGTCTGCCACTCGGACCTGCATCTCGCCGACGGCCACATGGGCGACGACCGCGCCCCGATCGTGCTCGGGCACGAGGGAGCGGGCGTCGTCGAGGAGGTCGGCGCCGAGGTCGAGCACGTGCAGCCCGGAGATCGCGTCGCGTTCTCCTTCGTACCGTCCTGCGGCGTCTGCCGGGAGTGCCTGGCGGGGCGCGGCAACCTCTGCCACCTCGCCGAGGAGGTCTCCTTCCCGGGCACGATGCTCGACGGGACCACCCGCCTGCGACTCCCCGACGGGACCCCGCTGAAGCAGTTCCTGGCCGTTGGATGCTTCGCCGAGCGCTGCGTCGTACCGGCAGCCTCCGCGGTGCGCCTCCCCGAGGGGATCTCGCTCCGCGACGCGGCCCTCGTCGGCTGCGCCGTCGTCACCGGCTTCGGCGCCGTCCGGAACGCGGCGCGCGTGCAGGCGGGCGAGAGCGCGTGCGTCATCGGCTGCGGCGGTGTCGGCCTCCAGGTGATCGCGGCCCTGCGGCTCGCCGGGGCCGATCCAATCGTGGCCGTCGATCGGGTCGCCGAGAAGCTCGAGCGGGCAATCGCCCGCGGCGCCACGCACGCCGTCGACGCGAGCGACGAGAAGCCGGCCCGGTAGATTCGCCGCATCGCAGGCGAGGGCGGCGCCCGCCATGCATTCGAGGTCGTCGGCAGCACCGAGACGATCCGGCTGGCATGGGACGCGATCCGTCCCGGCGGCACGGCTATCGTCGTCGGGCTCGCTCCGCGGGGCGTCGACGCGGTCGTGCCCGCCATCGACTTCCTCTCCGAGAAGTCGCTGCGCGGCTCGTTCTACGGCTCGGGATACCCGGCCCGGGAGATCGTCGAGCTCGCCGGGCTCGTCGCCGCAGGCCGCCTCGACGTGAGCGCTACGGTCTCGCACGTCACCGACCTCGACGGCATCGAGGAGGCGTTCCAGCGCCTCCGCCGGGCGGAGGGCGCTCGTACGGTCGCGATCCTCGACCCGGCGCTCGCCGGAGGCTGAGCCGGCCCGGGTCGGAGGGGGCGCGGGCGGCGCCCGGGAGGCCGCCGCCCTAAGATCAAGCGTTCCTAGCGGCCGCTGGTCGCCGCAGCCGACCGGCGCCCGCCGAGCAGCCGCTTGGCGGCGACGAGGGTCTCGAGCGCGGCCGCGGCCGCGCCGTAGGGCCGGCCGATGCCGACGCCCTGGAGGCTCTCCTTCTCGAACATGGCGATCCCTTCTGTGTGGGCCTCGGCGGGCCGATGAAGCCGCCCGGCGTGGCTGGTGTTCGACTGTATGCCGGCAGCGTCGCAGGCGCCGGAAGGCGCGGGAATGGCGCTAGCAGGCGTCTCCAGGTACGGCTGGCCACCCGCACGCCGGCTCCGGCTGGGTCTATCGTTCGCGCCGTGGCGCAGCCCGAGGAGGTCGTGGTGTTCGTCGAGATTCCAGGCGGGTCGCGCAACAAGTACGAGCTCGACCGCGACCTCGGTGGGATCGTGCTCGACAGGCGCCTGTTCACGTCGATGAGCTACCCGGCCGACTACGGGTTCATCGAGGACACGCTCGGCGGGGACGGAGACGCACTCGACGCCCTCGTGCTCGTCGGCGAGCCGACGTTCCCCGGCTGCCGTATCCGCGCCCGGCCGATCGGCGTCTTCTACATGACGGACGAGAAGGGCCCCGACGAGAAGATCATCTGCGCCTCCCGCCAGGATCCTGCCTGGCTGCGCGTGCACGACATCCACGACCTGCAGCCCGAGTACCGTGACGAGATCGAGCACTTCTTCCAGGTCTACAAGGATCTCGAGCGCAAGAAGACGGCCACGCGCGGCTTCGGCAACCGAGCCGAGGCCATGGAGGTCATCGATGCGGCCCGTCGCCGGCTCCAGGAGCACTCGGCTGCTCCCAGTCCTGCCGGGGGAGCCGCCGAGTAGGCCGATGGCGACGCATCCGAGCCCGAACCGAGCAAGCGAGAGCCCCCGGCGACGTCTGCTCCGGCCGGCCGTGCTCGTCGGTGCCCTCGTTCTCGCGCTCGTCATCTGGTTCGCGGTGGCGAACAACCAGCGCGTCACGGTCGACTGGTTCCTCGTCGAGACGAGCTCGCCGCTGTTCCTCGTCATCCTGGTCGCGGCCGCCCTCGGAGTCCTTGGCGATCGGCTGATCCGCTGGGGGCGACGGCAACGCAGAACGCCCGACGAGCGCCGTTGAGCGGCCCGTCGCTGCCGGGTCCCGAGCCCTCCCCGGCATGAGAACCGTCGACGTCCATCAGCACCTCTGGCCTGAGCGGCTCGTCCTGGCGCTCGAGCGCCGGAGCGAGCCGCCGCGCCTCCGCGGCTCGCTGCTCGAGCTGACGTGCGAAGGCCCCTTCGAGACGGATCTCGCGGCGCACCTGCCCGAGCAGCGCCTCGGGCTCCTCGATCGCACCGGCGTCGACGTGGCTCTCATCTCTCCCGCGCCTACCTCCGAGCTCGAGCGCCATCCCGATCTTCGCGACGCGTACGACGAGGGGATCCTGGAGGTCATCGCGGCGGCCGGCGGTCGTTTCCTCGCCCTTGCCGCCGGCCGCTGCCTGCCGGGCTTCGCGGGCGCCTGCGTCTCGGCCGAGGCGGTCATCGCCGGTTGCGACCCTCTTCAGCAGGAGCTCGAGGCGGCCGGCCAGGTGCTCTTCGTCCACCCCGGACCGCCGCGAGGGCCGGCGCCGGTGGGCGCGCCCGCCTGGTGGGCCGCGGGGGTCGACTACACGGCCCAGATGCAGGCCGCCTATGCGGCGTGGCTCTTCCGCGACGCCGACCGGTTTCCGCAGCTGCGCGTGCTCTTCGCGATCCTCGCGGGAGGCGCGCCGGCGCAGCTCGAGCGGCTGCAGTCCAGGGGGGTCGACCCGAGCGCGGCGCTGCGGCCGAACGTCTACTTCGACACGGCGTCCTACGGGCGGCGTGCGCTCGAGCTCTGCCTGGCGGCGCTCGGGCCCGGCCAGCTCGTCTACGGAAGCGACGTGCCCGTGATCGATCCTGGTCCGACACGCGCTGCCGTGCTCGGCCTCGGTGAGGACGTGGCCGGCCGCGTCTGCGATGAGAATCCCGCGCGGCTCCTGGGCGCACTACCCTGACAGCGTGATCCGAACCGACGCCGCTCGAGCCCGCCGCGCCGGAGCTCGCAGGTGGCCGGGCGCTCTGGCTCAAGCGGGAGGACGTCCACGAGCTCGGCGCCTTCAAGTGGCGCGGCGCGCTGCCGACGCTCGAGGGATGGAGAACGGACGGCGCGGAAACCGTCGTCACCGCCTCCACCGGCAACCATGGGGCCGCGACCGCCTGGGCGGCGAAGCGGCTCGGGATGCGGGCGATCGTCTACGTGCCCGAGCAGGCCGCGCGCACCAAGGTGGCGATGATCGAGGCCTTCGACGCCGAGCTGCGACACGCCGGAAGCGACGTCGACGAGGCAAAGGACGCGGCGCGGTCGTTCGCGACGGAGGCGGGCGCTGCCGTTCTTCGAGGACGGCGTCGAGCGCGCCCAGTACGAGGGCTACCGCGACATCGCACGGGAGATACTCGCGCAGGCGCCCGAGCCGCCGGCCGCGGTCGTCGTGCCGCTCGGGAACGGCGCCCTGCTCGGCGGGATCGGCCTCGAGCTCTGCGAGCGCTCACCGCGCACACAGCGTGTCGGCGTCCAGTCGAAGGAAGCTCCGGTCATGGTCGAGTGCTGGGAGGCCGGTGAGGTCGTCGAGTCCGCTCGCTGCGCGACGTTCGCTGACGGGCTCGCCGTGCGAGTGGCCATCCCGCTCGCGGTCGACGTGCTCGGCGAGGTCACGAGCCGCATGCTGCTCGTGTCGGAGCGCGAGATCGCGGAAGCCGTCGGCGCCTACGCCCGTGCCGGTGTCCGCGTGGAAGGCGCGGCGGCCGCCGCGCTCGCGGCCGTGCCCCACCTCGACGAGGACGGGGGCCTCGTCGTGCTCGTCGTCACGGGCCGCAACATCGACGACGACCTCTGGCGCCGCGCCTGCGACCAGCCCGAGTCGTTCCCGGCGTGACCGCCCGACAGATCGTCGCGATCGGCGGCGGCGGCCTCGAAGAGCAGGTGCGCGACTACGTCCTCGGGCTGACCGGCAGCCGGCCACCGCGGGTGCTCTGGGTGGGGACCGCCTCCGCAGAGGATCCACGTGACTCGCTGCGGATCTACGACCTCTACGCCGGTCTCGCCGAGGTGACCCGGCTCGAGTTCTTCCCCTGGCCGCCGGCCGGCCTGCGTGAGCTCGTGCTCGAGCACGACATCGTCGTGGTGGGCGGCGGGAACACCGTGAACATGCTCGCGATCTGGCGCGCCCACGGCTTCGACCGCGTGCTGCGGGAGGCCTGGGAGGCGGGCGTCGTGCTCACGGGGTCGAGCGCGGGCATGATCTGCTGGTTCGAGAGCGGGGTGACGGACTCGTTCGGCCCGCAGCTCGCGGCGATCCATGACGGCCTCGGGCTCCTGCCCGGGAGCTGCTGCCCCCACTACGACGACGAGGAGCTGCGCCGGCCCGTGTACCGCGGCCTGGTCGATCGCGGCGAGCTGCCGGCGGGCGATGGCGGTCGACGCCGAGGCGGCGCTCCACTTCGTCGGTACCGACCTGCAGGCGGTCGTCACGCCGCACGCCGGCAAGCGGGCCTACCGGGTCGAACCCGGCGCAGAAACACCGCTCGACGCGACGCTGCTTTCGTAGGTCCACTCGACCGGGAGAAGGCGGCATGCCGTTCGCGCCCGCATGGGCCAGCGCGATTTGTTATCTATTCTGCGTTTGTTCGCTATACTAACGATGTGCCCGACCGGATGGACCCCTGTCCGAGCCCGCTCGGCGGGCTCCTGCGGCGCCGCCGCGAGCAGCTCGGCCTCTCGATGCGCGAGGTTGCCGCCGCATCGACATCTCTCCGAGCTACCTTCTCGCTCTCGAGCACGGGCGCAACCCTTCGACTGGTCGCCTCCGGTGCCGTCGCCACCGATCCTCGCCGCGATCGGGCGCGTCCTCGGCCTCGAGCTCACGACGCTGCTCGACGCCTCCGGCGCCCCGACGTCACCCTCGAGACACCTTCTCCTCTTCCAACAGGAGCCGGACACCAGTCGCCGCTGGACGCGGCGCGTCATCTCTTCGCAGGCCAGGTCGACGTCTGGATCGAGATGGTCGATCCGCGGAGTCTGACGATGCGGAGTGGCGGACGACGTTCTCGTCAGGCATCGCTGGCCGCTCAGCCGGCGGGGTCGGGGTGTTCTTCGAGCCGGCCAGCGCCCTTCGGACTCTCTCCGACGTCCTTGCCGGGCTCCGCGCTCGAGCTCCGGAGTCTCGGTTCGGCTCGTCTTCGGCGCCAGCTCCAGCCTCCTACGGTCGATCGAGAACCGGCCGGCCCTGCTCGAGAGCGAAACGACGTGGGAGCACGACGTCCGGGCCGGATGCCGGCTACGCCGGCGTCCGAGCCGGATGCCAACATCTGCGTCTACCGCGAGCCGATCTCCAGGACTCGCGGCGCACTCGATCCGCTCTCGACGCTCGTCAGCCTCGTTCAGGCCACCCACATGTCGCCGTCCAGGACGGAAGACGCGTTACGATCGGCCCGGCCGCGATCGAGGCGATCCTCGCGGGCGCGCGCCCCGCCGGTGTCAGCTCCGAGACCTGGAACTCGCTGGACGCGCGCGGCGGCGGTGGGCCTCGCCGCGAGGCGGCCAGCGGCCCGCCGCCTGCATGAGTGGCGCCTCGGACTGGCCGCCTGCGGGCTCCGCGCGGCCTCGACCGTGCAGCCGCGACCGGGTTCGGCTTCGCCCTCGTCGCGGGACCCGCCCTTTACGCGGTGGTGGATCCCGTCGCCGCCGTCGGGCTGGTGCTCGTGCTGGGTCAGGTCGTGAACGTGCTCGTCCTCGGCGAACGGCGCCTGCCCCACCTCGACTGGTCTGCGACGGTCCCTGCGCTCGTCGCGGCCGTGCCGGGACTCCCATCGGCGCGCTGCTGGTCAAAACGCTCCCCGAATCGGCGCTACGCATCGCGGTCGGGCTCGTCGTGCGTCGTCGTTCTCGAAAGGCTCGCCCGGTGGCTGGCCCGGAGCCGCCACACGCAGCCACCGGAACGCGACCACCGGCCGGGGCGCGGCCATCGCGGCCGGCTGCCACCGGCGTCCCACGACCTCGACGACCACGAGCGGGCCTCCGCTCGCTATCGGCTCACCGCCGGCGGATGGAGCCGGCGATGGTGCGAGATACCGTCACTGTCATCTCTCGCGCTGGACTCGTCGGTATCGCCGTCGCCGTCGCGATCGTGGGAGCCGACGAGCTTGCCGGGCAGGCTGGATACCGTTGCGATCCCCGTCGCTATCGCCGGGCACCTGCTCGGCCGCCAGCTCTCCTGCGATGCCGGCGCGCGCTACGAGCGATCGTTCACATTGCTCGTCGCCGGTGTCGCCAGCTCGGCGACGCAGCGCGAGCGCAGCGAGCGCCAGGGGGGGCCCACGAGGGGGGCCTGCCCCCCTTGTGTAAACGATCCAGGTGTCGCCCGGCGTGCAGGAGCTCGGCGAGATCGCCGGGGCCGAGCTTGGCCTTCGCGGCCTCGAGCTGGGCCTCCATCGCCTCGCCGTAGACCGGGCGCTCGACCGCGCGAAAGACGCCGATCGGCGTGGGGCCCGTCGGGCGCTCGGAGAGGTGGGCGAGCGCGAACGCGAGGCTCGGGTCTTGTCGATGCGCATCGTGCACGAGCAGGGCGTCCTCCCCCACCGTCGGCGACGTCGACGATCTCGAGGGCGCCGTCGGGGCGCTGGACGACGCCGCGCTCGTCCTCCGGCCCGAAGCGGATCGGCTGGCCGTGCACGAGCCGGATCTGGTTGACGGCCTTCGTCCTGCCTTGTCGGTGAGCGCGTCGAAGGCGTGGTCGTTGAAGACGTTGCAGTTCTGGTAGATCTCGATGAAGGCCGTCCCCTTGTGCGCGACCGCCGCTCGCAGCACCTCGGTCTGGTGCGCGCGGTCGACGTCGATCGTGCGCGCGACGAACGTCGCCTCTGCGCCGAGCGCCAGGGCGAGCGGGTTGAACGGGTGGTCGAGGGCGCCGAACGGCGTCGACTTCGTGACCTTGCCGACCTCGCTCGTCGGCGAGTACTGCCCCTTCGTCAGCCCGTAGATCTGGTTGTTGAAGAGGAGGATCTTGAGCGGCACGTTGCGGCGCAGCGCGTGGATGAGGTGATTCCCGCCGATCGAGAGCGAGTCGCCGTCGCCGGTGATCACCCACACGGAGAGGTCCGGTCGCGTGACCGCGAGCCCGCTCGCGAGCGGCAGCGCGCGCCCGTGGATGCCGTGGATGCCGTACGTGTTCATGTAGTAGGCGAAGCGGCCGGCGCAGCCGATGCCGGCGATGAAGACGACCCGCTCGGGCGGCAGCCCGACCTCCGGCATGAACCCTGCGACCGTGCTCAGGATCGCGTAGTCGCCGCAGCCGGGGCACCAGCGCGGATCCTGGTCGGACTCCCAGGCCTTCTTTCGGCTTTCGCGGCGGTCGCCATCGGTCACAGCCGCCTCTCGATCTCCTGCTCGAGCTCGCCGACCGTGAGCGGCAGCCCCTGCACCTTCGAGTACCCCTCCGCGGGAACGAGGAAGTCGGCCCGGACGAGCTTCGAGAGCTGGCCCATGTTGAGCTCGGGCACGAGGACCCTCCCGTAGGACGCGAGCACCTCGCCGAGGTTGGCGGGGAACGGGCTGAGATGGACGAGATGCGCCGTCGCGACGCTGCCCCCCCTCGCGCGGACGCGGCGTGCGGCTGCCTGGATCGCTCCGTACGTGGAGCCCCAGCCGAGCACGAGCAGCTCGGCGTCGCCGTCGGGGTCGTCGACGGCGAGCGGCGGGATGTCCTCGGCGATCTTCGCGACCTTGGCCGCCCGCAGGTGCGTCATCAGCTCGTGGTTCGTCGGGTCGTAGGAGATGTTGCCGGTTCCATCCTGCTTCTCGAGACCGCCGATCCGGTGCTCGAGCCCGGGCGTGCCGGGAACCGCCCACGGCCGCGCGAGCTTCTCGTCTCGCACGTAGGGAAGGAAGCCGTCGCCGCTGTTCGGCTCCGTCGCGAAGCTCGGATCGATCTCCGGGAACGAGTCGACGTCCGGAATCAGCCACGGCTCGGACGAGTTCGCGAGGAACGTGTCGGTGAGGAGGATCACCGGCGTGCGATAGCGGATCGCGATGCGCGCCGCTTCCATCGCGGTGTCGAAGCACTGGGCCGGCGTGTAGGCGGCGACGATCGGGATGGGCGACTCGCCGTGGCGGCCGTACATCGCCATCAGCAGGTCGGCTGCCTCGTTCTTCGTCGGCATGCCGGTCGACGGGCCCGCGCGCTGGACGTCCACGATCACCATCGGCAGCTCGAGCGCGACCGCAAGCCCGACGGTCTCGGACTTCAGATCCATCCCGGGCCCGCTCGTCCCGGTGACGCCGAGGCCGCCGCCGAAGGCGCCGCCGAGCGCCAGGTTCGCGGCCGCGATCTCGTCCTCGGCCTGCACCGTGCGCACGCCGAAGTTCTTGTGCCGCGACAGCTCGTGCAGCAGCTCCGACGCGGGGGTGATCGGGATAGCTCGCGTAGAGCAGCTGGAGGCCGCTCCGCGACGCTCGCCGCGATCAGCCCCCAGGCGAGCGCGGCCGTGCCGCTGACGTTTCGGTAGACGCCCGGCTCGGCAGGGGCAGGCTTCACCTCGTACCTGACGGCGAAGACCTCCGTCGTCTCGCCGAAGTTCCAGCCGGCCCGGAAGGCGCCCAGGTTCGCGTCGCGGATCTCGGGCCTGCTGGCGAAGCTTCTTCTCGATCCACGGTCTCGGTCACGTCGGTGGGCCGGCCGTACATCCACGAGACGAGCCCGAGCGCGAAGAAGTTCTTCGCCCGCTCCGCCTCCCGCTTCGTCACGCCCTCGATGTCCTCGGTCGCCTTCAGCGAGAGCGACTCCATCGGCACGCGGAAGACCTGGTAGCCGTCGAGAGAGCCGTCCTCGAGCGGGTTCGCCGCATACCCCGCCTTGTCGAGGTTCCGTGCCGTGAACTCGTCCTCGTTCGCGATGATCGTGCCGCCCTTCTCGAGCAGCCCGAGATTCGTCTTCAACGCGGCCGGGTTCATGGTGACGAGCACGTTCGGCTCGTCGCCGGGCGTCATGATGTCGCGCGAGGAGAACTGGATCTGGAACGCCGACACGCCGTGGAGCGTTCCCCTCGGCGCCCGGATCTCGGCCGGGAAATCCGGCAGGGTCGCCAGGTCGTTTCCGAGCACGGCCGTCGCGTTCGTGAAGCGATCGCCGGCTACCTGCATGCCGTCGCCGGAGTCACCGGCGAATCTGACGACGACTCGCTCTCGTTCTTCGACTGACTTCGAGGTCACCGCATCTGCACCCGGCGCCTCGCCGGGATCCCCTCTCCTGCCGATGACCCTAGCAGCTTCGCCGGAGCGCCTTGACCGGTCACTTGCCCTTCTTGGCTCGCCGGCGACGACGTGGCCGGCGCTTCCTCCTCGGGCGCCTTGCTCGGCTCCTCGCTCGCCTCGCCGGGCTCCTCGCTCGGCTCCTCGCTCTCCTGGCCGCGCTGGAGCGCCTCGAGCTCAGCCCGCAGCGCACTGATCCGATCGACGCTCGGAGCGAGCTCCGCGTGCGTGATCTCCTCGCGCTCGACCAGGCGGATGGCGATCGAGCCGAGCCGCTGCTCCTCGTTGCTGATCTGCCGCTTGAGGTTGAGCTCCTTCGCCTCGTCCTTCGCGCGCTCGGCTGCCTGCGACGCCATCGTCATCGCCTGCCCGGCGCCCTGCTTGACCTTGTCGACAATGCCCATCTCGCTCCTTTCCGGGCGAGGCGGCCTCACCCCGAAACAGACGTCCCGAGCCTCCGATCACGATCGATGGTACGTGACCACCGGTAGGCAAGCGCGTCAACCGGCTCGGATTCCAGCGCGGAAGACGCCGTCAGCCCCGTGCACGATCCCTTCGAGCTCGAGCATGGCGAGGATGGCAGCCACCTCTGCAGGTGGATAGCCGGTGCGCCGCGCGAGGCCGTCGACGTCGTCGGAAGCATCGCGCAGCGCCGAGAGCACGTCGCCCGCGGCTCCGCCCGGAGCGGCCGGAACGGTCGCGGGAGTCTCGAGGCCCACCGCTGCGAGCACGTCCTCCGGCACGAGCAGCGGCGCGGCTCCCTGGCGCAGCAAGGCATTCGTGCCGGCCGAGAGCGCGGACGTGATCTCGCCGGGCACGGCGAGAACCTCGCGACCCTCCTCGAGCGCGAACTCGGCGGTGATCAGCGCGCCGGAGCGCTCCCTCGCCTCGACCACCACGACGGCGCGAGAGAGCCCGGCGACGATCCGGTTGCGAGCGGGGAATCGCCACGGCGCCGGCTCGACCCCGGGCGCGTACTCCGACACGATCAGCCCGGTCTCGGCGATCCGCCGCGCCAGGCCGGCGTGGACCTGCGGGTAGTCCCGGTCGATCCCGCAGCCGAGCACGGCCACCGTGGAGCCGCAAGCCTCGAGCGCGCCGCGGTGGGCCTCGCCGTCGACGCCGCGGGCGAGCCCGCTCACGACGACCGCCCCGGCCGTCGCGAGCGTCCGGCCCAGCGCCCGGGCGACCTGGGCGCCGTACGGCGAGCACGCCCTGGCGCCGACGATCGCGATACACGGACCGGCCAGCAGCTGCGGCCGCGAGCCCCGCAGGAACAGCCGCCTCGGCGGATCGTAGATCGCCGCCAGCAGCTCGGGATAGCCGGTCCGACCGAGCGCGAGCGACGGAGAAGCCGCCGTTCACGCCGCTCCTTCGAGCTCGGCCGGAGCCCGGTAGGAGAGCGCCTCGGCGAGGTGCTCCGCCTCGACCTCGTCGGTTCCCGCGAGCGCGGCGACGGTCTGCGCGACCCGTGCGACCCGCGCTCGCCCCCGGCCCGACAGCGGGAGCCGGTCGACGGCCCGGTCGAGGAGCTCGCCCGCGGCGGCCGAGAGGGACGGCGGGCGGGCGGACAGGCGAGCCGACGCGGACGCGACCCGCTCGGCCACGGCGGTCGAGCGCTCGCCCGGCGCTCCGGACAGCTCGCGCGAGCGAGCCCTCGGGATCAGCAACGTGAGATCGAAGCGATCGAGGAGGGCCCGGGAGAGCCGGGCTCTGTACGTGGAGATTCGCTGCGTCGTGCACGAGCAGGCGGCGGAGGGATCGCCGCGCGCGCCGCACGGGCACAGGTTCATGGTCGCGACGGCAAGGAAGCGAGCCGGGTAGACGGCGCGGCCGGCAACGCGCGCGATGCTGACCGTCCCGTCCTCGAGCGGCTGGCGCAGGGCCTCGAGGACGGCTCGGTTGAACTCGGGCAACTCGTCGAGCAGCAGGATGCCGTGGTGTGCCAGGCTCACCTCGCCCGGCCGGACGACGTCGCGCCCGCCGCCGCCGCCGATGATCGCGGCTGCGGACGCGGTGTGGTGCGGCGCGCGGAACGGAGGCCAGCCGACGAGCGGCCGGCCTGGAGGCAGCAGCCCGGCGACGGAGTGAATGCGCGTGACGTCGAGGGCTTCCGGGAGCGTGAGCTCGGCGAGGAGCCCGGGCAGGCGTCGTGCGAGCATCGTCTTGCCCGTGCCCGGCGGGCCGGCGAGCAGCACGTTGTGGCGCCCTACGGCTGCGAGCTCGAGCGCGCGCCGCGCCCGCTCGTGCCCGCGCACGTCGGCCAGATCCGGGTATGCCGGTCGTGGCGATCGCCCCGGCGGCTCGACCGGCAGGCGGCACGAGCTCTCCGCGAAGGTACGCGCCCGCCTCGACGAGATGCCGGAGCCCTACCGGCTCGACGCCGGCCAGCGCCACCTCTGCGGCCGACTCGGCCGCGCACAGGATCCGCCGCACGCCCATGCAGCGCGCCGCTTCGGCGCAGGCCAACGCTCCCGGCACCGGCCGCAGGCGCCCGTCGAGCCCGAGCTCGCCCAGTGCAGCGTGACCATCGAGCCGCTCGGACGGGAGCTGGCGCGACGCGGCGAGGATCGCGAGCGCGATCGGGAGATCGAAGCCGGAGCCTTCCTTCCGCAGCCCGGCCGGGGCGAGGTTGACCGTGATGCGCCGGAGGGGCCACTCGAGCTCGGCGCTCGTCACGCCGCTACGAACCCGCTCGCGTGCCTCGTTGCAGGCCTTGTCGGGGAGCCCCACGATCGTGAACGCGGGGACGCCTCGCTGCAGGTGCGCCTCGACGTCGACCGGCCGGGCCTCGAGCCCGACGACGGCGTGAGTGAGCATTCGCGCGAGCACCCCTCGACGCTACGCGCGAAGCCCGCGTGAGTGGCTCACGACTCTGTGCCGCCTCTGTGCCGGCGCCACGCCGGTGATCAAGCCTCTAGGCTTCGGCCGTGGACGCCCACCTCGCGATCGCGAGCAAGCGGGACGTCAAGACGTACGCCGACCGACCGCTGGCGGACAGGTCGATCGCGCGCATTCTCGACGCCGGCCGCCTGTCGGGCAGCGCGAAAAACAGGCAGCCGTGGCAGTTCGTCGTCGTCGAGGACGGCGCCCGCCGCGAGCGGCTCGCCCAGGCCGTCTACGCACCTGAGAACGTGCGCACGGCAGCGCTTGTCGTCGCGGTCGTCGCGACCGGCGGCGCCGGGTTCGACTGCGGGCGCGCGGCCCAGAACATGATGCTCGCTGCCTGGAACGAGCTGATCGGGTCGTCGCCGAACGGGCTCGCCGACCGGGACGCCGCGCGCGAGGCGATCGGCCTCGAGGCCGACGCGGA
Organism: uncultured Thermoleophilia bacterium; assembly: GCA_963838105.1. GTDB lineage: Bacteria > Actinomycetota > Thermoleophilia > Gaiellales > Gaiellaceae > CAWJNF01. Next base: position 78,791 of record CAWIQC010000016.1, read on the forward strand.
GATTGCGATCGTGCTGTCGTTCGGCTACCCGGCCCGGCTACGGGAACCAGGCGAGCGCTCGGTCGAGGAGTGGAGCAGCCGCGCCAACCGGAAGCCGCTCGAGGAGGTCGTCCGGCGAGTGTGAGGCCGCGACCGGCTCGCTAGCGCTGCGAGTCGTCCGGCTGGATTCCCGCCCGGATGCGGCGCAGGATCTGCGGGATCTCCTCGGCGGGGAGCTTCGGGTTGTAGAGCGGGCTCTCCGCCGCCTCGGTAAGCAGCCGGCGACAGCGTGCCACGCTGACCGGGTGCACTCGGACGTTCGGCGTCAGCAGATCGCGCGCCACCGCCTCGAGGTCGCGGGCGTAGCGAAGGACGCGGTCGCCGAGGTAGAGGCTGTCCGGGCGCAGCGCTTCCCTGATCATCTTGCGGATGCTCTGCGCGAGCGTCCGCCGGTGCCGCGGGCGGGTCAGGTGCACGCCGTACGCCTCGACCTCCGGGATCGCGTAGGCATCGGGCTCGAGAGCGAGGCGGGCAATCAGCTCACGCCGCGAGAGGAGCGACCACCCGGCGACGAGCACCTCGAAGCCGGCACCGGCCGCGAGCCCGAGAGCCAGCGAGGCCGAGTCGAGCGCGAGCCAGGCCAGCAGCGCGCAGCCTGCGGCCAGCGCCGCGCTCTCGAGCGTCCGCCGGCGCTTGTGGCGGATCTGCTCCGCCGCATCGTCCACGTATCTGGCAATCACGGTCGTCTCCGGTGGGGTTCCGTCACCACCTCTATCGACGATTCCACGCGCGCCGGTATCTCAATCGTCGCGGGACCGCTAGCGGCCTGTGGCGCGCATCGCCGCCCGCTTCGGCACGAGCGGCGAGGGCCGCACGCGGACGACGCGCGCCACCTTCGTCGGCAGCCACCAGTTCCAGCGGCCGAACAGGGCCATCGCGCTCGGGCACGAGCAGCGCCCGCACGATCGTCACGTCGAGCGCGATCGCGACGGCGAGGCCGAAGCCGAACTGCTGGAGCCCGAGAATCGAGCCGGCCATGAAGCCCATGAACGCGGCGAACATGATGGCGCCGGCCGCGGTGACGATCCTGCCCGTTCGCGCCAGCCCGATCGCCACGGCGTCCTCGTTCGACCGCCCCGCGTCCCACTCCTCGCGGATGCGGCTGACGAGGAAGACCTCGTAGTCCATCGAGAGCCCGAACACCATGGCGAAGACGAAGATCGGGATCCAGCCCTCGATCTGGTCGAACGTGATGAGCCCGAGCGCGTCCGCGCCGCCCCACTTGAAGAAGATGACGAGGAGCCCGAACGCGGCGCCGATCGAGAGGACGTTGAGGACGATCGCCTTCAGCGGCAGGATCAGCGATCGGAACGCCCGTAGGAGAAGGAAGTACGTGAGCACGATCACGGCCAGCACGAGCCAGGGGAAGGCGCCGTAGGTCCGGTCGAGGAAGTCGACGCCGCTCGGCGGCCCGCCGCCCGCGTACACGGCCACGCCCTCGGGGAAGCCGGCCGCCGGCACGATGTCGTCCCGCACCCGCTCGACGAAGTCGAGCGCCTCCGGCACGCCGTACTCGCTCCGGCCGATGACGTCGAGCCGCGCGTACCTGCCGCTCGGGTCGACGTACTGTGGCCCGGCGCCGAAGTCGACGCGTGCGGTCTCCGGGTCGGCGGCGAGCCCGTCCTCGAGCCGTCCGATCGCCTCCTCGACAGCGGGTGTCGCGACGCCGCCCTCCTCGCCGGTGTCCACCACGATCGCCATCGGGGCCAGCGCCCCTTCGCCGACCGCAGCCGAGATCACGTTCAGGCCCCGGACGCCCTCCAGATCCTGCGGGATTCCCTTGTTCGTGCCCGGCCCCAGCTCCATCCAGAAGAGCGGGATCGCGAGCGCGACCAGCACGGCGGAGGTCGCCGCGGCGACGATCGCCGGATGCCGCATGATCGTGCGGGCGAGCTTCGTCCAGAAGTTCTCCGCGGCCTCCCGGCGGTCGACGATCCGCGCCGGGATGAGCCGGACGCGGTCGAGCCTGGCCGCCAGGAGGTAGAGCAGCACGGGCAGAAGCGTCAGCGCGCAGACGACCGAGACGGTCGGGATGACGAGGCCCGCGAGCCCGAAGCCCCGCATGAAGGGCAGTGGCATGGCGAGCATGACCGCGAGGCCGATCGCGACCGCCGTGCCGCTGAACACGACCGCTCGACCGGCCGTCTCCATCGTGCGCACCACGGCTTCCTCCCGCGTGCGCCCGGCCCGAAGCTCCTCCCGGTAGCGGTAGACGATGAGGAGCGAGTAGTCGACGGCGATTCCGAACCCGATCAGCATCACGAGGTTCTGCAGGTACGTCGTCAGCTCGAGGAAGTTGGCGAAGATCCAGACGATGCCGAGCGTGGTCGGGATGGCGGCGAGCGCGAAGATGAACGGCAGCAGGAACGCGAGCGTCCCGAAGACGAAGACGAGGATGAGCAGCGCGATCGGGATGGCGATGAAGAACTCGCCGACCTTGAGGTCGTCGGCGAAGACCGGGTCGAGGTCGTTCTCGATGGCCGCCTGGCCGGACACGTAGACCTCGGCGCCCGGGATCTCGCCGACCGCCTCGCGCATGGCGTCGGTGTAGCCCTTGGCGTCCGCCGGCTCGAGGTTCGAGACGATCGTCGCCGTGACGACGTCGTCCGCGACCGGCTGGACGACCGCCACCTCGCTCGTCGGCAGCTCTGCCGAGGCACGTGCGGCGGCGGCCTCGACCTGCGGGAGAAGCTGCGGCGCCGAGCCCGGAGCCCCCTGGGCCACAACCGAGAACGAGCCCGTCGTCTTCTGGCCGAAGTGCTCCTCGAGGATCGTCTCGGCGCGATGCGTGTCGGTGCCCGGGAGCGAGAAGCGGTTCGTGAGCAGATCGCCGAGGCCGGACATGGCCCACAGCGAGAGGACGAACAGGAGGCCCCAGACGGCGGCGACCGCCCAGCGCCAGCGGATCATGGCGAGCGTCCAGCGCCCGAGCGCCGTGTCGCCACTGGCTTCGGACTCAGGCACAGCCTCCTAAGCTAGCGAATGCGCCTAGCCGGCTGTTTCGGTCCGATGTGGGCAGCTCGCCGCAAGCTGACCTGCTACGAGAAGGCCACCCGCTCGATGCCTCCGGGCCTGACGGCCACCGCCTCGAACGCGATCTCGAGGGCGGCGAGCTCCGGATGCGCGGCGAGAAACGACTCCGCGGCGCGCCGTGACGCGGCGGGCCTTCTCCCGGCCGACGGCCTCGAGCGGGTCACCGAAGCCGTCCCCGCTGCGCATCTTGACCTCGCAGAAGACGAGCCGGCGCCCTCGCCGCACGACGAGATCCAGCTCGTTGCCGCCCGCCCGGGCATTGGCGGCGAGCACGCGATACCCGCGCAGCCCGTAGAAGCGGCGCACCCGCCGCTCGGCGGCCGCGCCGGCAGGGTTCACGGCACGACCGCGGCCGACTCCGCGTAGCAGCGAGCCTCGAACGACCTGCGGTGCAGCGAGCACGGCCCGCGCTCGCGCACGATCGCCGAGTGAGCCGGCGTGATGTAGCCGACATGGGAGGCGAAGCCGAACGCCGGGTAGAGGGCGTCGAGGCGCCGCATCGTCCGGTCGCGGACGACCTTCGCCACGACCGACGCGGCAGCGATGGCGGCGCTCTTCTCGTCGCCGTCGACGACGGCGCGGTGCGCCGGCGCCGCCGGGCCGAGCCGGAAGCCGTCGACGAGCCGCACGTCCGCCTCGCCCGACCGCGTGGAGGGCGGCGGCCAGGGCCCTGAGGTTGCAGCGGTGCAGCCCGAAGCGGTCGATCTCGCCCGGCGAGACGACCTCGACCGCGATGTTCCGCGCCGTGCGCAGCACCGCGAGGAAGAGCGACTCTCGCTCCTCGGGCTCCAGCTGCTTCGAGTCGTTCAGCCGCGCGAGCGGGGAGAGCCTGCGACCGCGCAGGTCCTCGTAGTCGAGCAGGACGGCCGCCGCGACGAGCGGCCCGGCGAGGCTGCCGCGACCTGCCTCGTCCGCCCCGGCGACGAGACGCGCGTCGAGACGCCGATCGAACGCGACGAGCCGGCGGCCGCTGCGGCGAGGCGACGTCATCGCATCCTCGACCCCGCCGGCGTGCCCACAGGGCGAGGATAACGGCTAGCGCAGCTGTTTCTCGCGGACGCGCGCCTTCTTACCCACTTTCTCGCGCAAGTAGTACAGCTTGGCGCGGCTCACGTCGCCGATCGCCTGCACGTCGATCTTCTCGATCTTCGGCGAGTGGAGCGGGAAGGTGCGCTCGACGCCGATCCCGAACGACTGCTTGCGGACCGTGAACGTCTCGCGCACCCCGGCGCCCTGGCGCTTGATGACGATGCCCTCGAACACCTGGACCCGGCGGCGCTGGCCCTCGATCACCTGGAAGTGGACCCGCACGGTGTCCCCCGCCTTGAAGGGCGGAATCGACTCGCGCAGCTGTCGGCGCTCGATGGTCTCGATGAAATTGCTCATGGAAAGGCGGCCGGGGCCGAACGAGAATGCTAGCGGAAAGCCGATCGCGCTCCGCGATCACGACCTCTGCCCGCGAGCGAGTGGAGCGGGCGTGGCTCTGGTCGCGCCGCCAGGCCTCGATCTGCGCGTGGTTGCCGGAGAGCAGCACGTCGGGCACCCGCCAGCCGCGATACTCGGCCGGCCTCGTGTAGTGCGGGTACTCGACGCCGCGCCCGAGCGCCTCGGAGAACGTCTCGACGAGCGCGCTCTGCTCGCTTCCGAGCGCACCCGGGAGGCGGCGCGCCACCGCGTCCAGCAGCACCATCGCCGGCAGCTCCCCGCCGGAGAGGACGTAGGGCCCGATCGAGACCGCCTCGGTGGCGAGGCGGTCGACGATGCGCTCGTCGAAGCCCTCGAAGCGAGCCGAGAGGAGCGTCAGCAGCGGCTCGGCCGCGAGCTCCTCGACGAGCTGCTGGTCGAGCTGGCGTCCCTGGGGCGTGAGCGCGATGACCCGCGGGGGCCGCGCGCCGGCGCCGTAGACCGCCTCGAGCGCGGCGTCGACGACGTCGACCCGGAGCACCATGCCGGCGCCGCCGCCGTACGGCTCGTCGTCCACCTGCCCGGCCCGGAGCGGCGTGAAGTCCCGGTAGCTGAGCAGGTTCAGCTCGAGCTGCGTCCCCAGGACGGCGGCGAGCGGACGCCGCTCGGTCATCCAGGCGAACGCTTGCGGTACGAGCGTGAAGACATCGACGCGCACGGCGCCAATCGTACGGCGCGGGCGCACCCGCCCGGCTCGGGCCGGTCGGTGACCGGCCCCTACACGAGCCCGGCCACGATCGGCGGGAGGCGAGCCCGACGACCGCCGGCTCGGCCTCCGACCGGCCCTACACGAACCCGGCGCGACCACGATCCGGCCGGCGTCGAGCTCGACGGCTCGCACGCAGTCCTCGACGAGCGGCAGCAGGAGGCCGGAGTCGAGCTCGAGCACGTCGTTCGCGACGCCCGGTACCACCCGAACGACCCGGCCCAGCAGCCCGCCCGTCTCGACCTCGACGTCGAGGCCCTCGAGCTGGAACGCGTAGAACTCGCCCTCCGGAAGGGCCGGCAGCTCCTCGGCCGGCAGCTCGAGCAGGGCCCCGCGGGACACGGGCCGGTCCAGCCGGATCACAGGCCGGCCGGAGGCTCGCTTCGACTCGACCACCGTCGCCGGCTGGCGGTCGACGTAGACCCGGGCGCCACGCGCGAAGCGCTCCGGATCCTCGCTCGCATCCTCGACGACGAATGCGCCGTCGACTCCGTGCGCCCGCCCGACGCGCCCGACGCGCACCCAGCGCGCTTCTGGCGACGCGTTCCCCGGCTTCACTCCGCGATCTCGAGCAGGCGGCGCTCGCCGGGCTTCGTCCCGCTCGCGCGCACGATCGTGCGCAACGCTCGGATGACGCGGCCCTGGCGGCCGATCACCTTTCCGACGTCGTCGCTCGCGACGTGGAGGCGAAGCACGATCGCGCCGTCGCGCTCCGTCCGCTCGACCCGCACCTCGTCCGGATGCTCGACGAGCTGCCGCGCGACGTAGGCGACGAGGTCCACCATCGTGTCGGCCACGAGACCGCCCGCTAGGCGCTCTTGGCCTTCAGGAGGCGCCTGACCGGATCGCTCATCTCGGCGCCCTTGCTGACCCAGTCCTCGATCTTCGCCTCGTCGAGCTCGATCGTCGAGGGATCCGTCTGCGGGTTGTAGCGCCCGACGATCTCGATGAACCGGCCGTCCCGCGGCGAGCGCGAGTCCGCCACGACCACCCGGTAGATGGGATTCTTCTTCGAGCCCACGCGGGCCAACCTGATCTTCGCTGCCATCTCTCTCCCTTCCTCGTCTTGCGTCACGGCCTGCTCATCGCCGCATCTGGGCGACCATGGACTGCAGGTTCGGCGTCTTGCCCTTGCCGATCTGCTTCATCATCTTCTCCATCTGCTCGCGGCTCGGAGCAGCTGGTTGACCTGCTGGACGGTGGTGCCGCTGCCGCGCGCGATGCGGGCGCGCCGCGAGCCGTTGATGAGCTCGGGGCGGGCGCGCTCCTCACGCGTCATCGAGAACACGATCGCGCGAGCCCACTCGAGCGCGCGCTCGTCGACGTCGACGCCCTGCATCTGCTTGCCGAGCCCGGGCACCATCGACAGCACGCTGCGGAGCGATCCCATCTTCCGCATCATGTCGTACGACTTCAGGAAGTCGTCGAACGTGAACCGGCCGGAGCGGAGCCGGCGCTCCATCTCCTCCGCCTCGTCCTGCTCCGCCGCCTCCTCCGCCCGCTCGATGAGGGTCATGCACGTCGCCCATGCCGAGGATGCGCGACGCGATCCGATCGGGGTGGAAGTAGTCGAGCTGGTCGAGCTTCTCGCCGGTCGAAGCGAACTTGATCGGCTTGCCGGTCACGGCCTTCACCGAGAGCGCGGCGCCTCCTCGCGCGTCGCCGTCGAGCTTCGTGAGCACGACGCCGTCGAAGGCGACCCGCTCGGCGAACGCCTCCGCGACGTTCACCGCGTCCTGTCCGGTCATCGCGTCGAGCACGAGGAGCACGTTGTGCGGCTTCACGGCGTTCCGCACCTCGCACGAGCTCGTCCATCATCGCCTCGTCGACGTGGAGGCGGCCGGCGGTGTCGACGATCAGCGACGTCGCGACCCTGGGCCCGGGCCTTCTCGAGCGCCTGCGCGGCGACGGCGACCGGGTCGCTGCGCGCGCCTGTCGAGGTAGACGGGAATCTGGATCTGCCGTCCGAGCTCCTCGAGCTGGTCGATCGCCGCCGGCCGCTGCAGGTCGCAGGCGACGACCGCCGGCGACTTGCCCTCCTTCTTGCGCAGGAAGAGCGCCAGCTTCGCAGCCGCCGTCGTCTTGCCCGAGCCCTGGAGGCCGGCGAGCAGGATGACCGTGGGCGGCCGCCCGGAGAAGGCGAGCTTCGAGCTCCCCTGGCCCATCAGCTCGGTCAGCTCGTCGTGGACGACCTTGACCACCTGCTGGCCCGGCGTGAGGCTCTTCGTCACCTCGGCCCCGAGCGCGCGAGCCTTGACGCGTGCCAGGAACTCCTTGACGACCTTGAAGTTGACGTCGGCCTCGAGCAGCGCCAGGCGGATCTCGCGCAGCGCCTTGTCGAGATCCTCCTCGGTGAGGATCCCGCGGCCGCGAAGGCCTCCCAGGATGCCCTGGAGCTTGTCGGAGAGCGAGTCGAACATGAGCCGACGAAGTGTAGCCACGCCACCTCGAGCCCCTCGGGCGGTGGCACAGACGTGCGCGTCGTCTGGCACACTCTCGGTCTCCCGACGCCGAGATCCGGGTGGAGGCCCCGATGACCTTGGAGCGGCTCGAGGTCTGGCTCGAACCTGAGACCATCGCCGAGCTCCGGCGTGACGCTGCCGCGCGCGGCGTCCCGCCGGCCGACCTGGCCCGGGAGGCGATCGAGGCGTTCGTCGACGTCGAGCGCGCGGCCGTCCTCGATCCCGCCGATCTCGGCGACGACGCGGAGCCCGAGGACGACGAGGACGACTGGGCGGAGCTGGGACGCGAGCTGTCGCGCGGCGACCCGGAGGACGACTACTAAGGGCCTAGCTCTAGTCCTCGTCGTCCGCGACGAGCGCGCTCGCGAAGTCGGCGGCGTCGAAGGGCTGGAGGTCGTCGAGGCTCTCCCCGACGCCGACCAGCTTGACCGGTAGGCCGAGCTCGTGGCCGATCGCGATCACGATGCCACCCTTCGCGGTGCCGTCGAGCTTCGTCAGGACAACGCCGGTGACCTCGACGGCCTCGCCGAACAGCTGCGCCTGGCGCACGCCGTTCTGGCCGGTGGTCGCGTCGACGACGAGCAGCGTCTCGTGGGGGGCGCCCTCGAGGCGCCCGGCGATGACGCGGCGGATCTTGGCGAGCTCCTCCATGAGGCCCGATTGGGTGTGCAGCCGGCCGGCCGTGTCGACGATGACGACGTCGCGCCCGCGCGCCTCGCGCCGCCTCGATCGCGTCGAATGCGACGGCCGCGGGGTCGCCGCCGCGGGTGGAGCCGACGAAGTCCGCCCCGGCGCGCTCGGCCCAGATCTCGAGCTGCTCGTCTGCGGCAGCGCGATACGTGTCCGCCGCGGCGACGATCACCGAGCGGCCGGACTCGCGCAGCCGGCTCGCGAGCTTGCCGATCGTCGTGGTCTTGCCGGTGCCGTTGACGCCGACGACGAGGATCACGGCGGGCCGCGCGTCGAGGGCGAGCGGGAGCCTCCTCCGGGGACGCGAGCTCGGCGAGCACCCCGGCGCAGGCCGTCGAGCACGACCTCGTTCGTCTTCGGCCGGAGCTTCTCGAGCCGCTCGACGATCTCCTGCGTCGTCTCCACGCCGACGTCGGCCCCGATCAGCACTTCCTCGAGCTGCTCCCACGTCTCGAGGTCGGACGGGTCGTAGCGCCAGCCGGTGAGCCCTGTCGTGATGGCCCGGCGGCTCTTCGAGAGACCCGACCGCAGGCGCCGGAAACGCCGGCGCTTCGGCTCGGCTCGTCCTCGTCCCCGGGCTCCTCGTCGCCGAGGAGCTCGGCCCACGTGCGGGTCACGCGCCGACGGCCTCCAGCTTCGGCTGGCCGCGGAGGCGCTTCGAGACGATCTGCGAGACCCCGTCGCCGGCCATGGTCACGCCGTAGAGGATATCGGCGGCCTCCATCGTCCGTTTCTGGTGCGTGATGACGATGAACTGGGCCCGATCGGAGTAGCGCCGCAGCAGATCGACGAAGCGGCCGATGTTCGTGTCGTCGAGAGCGGCCTCGACCTCGTCGAGCAGGTAGAAGGGACACGGGCGGGCGAGGAACAGCGCGAACAGGAACGAGAGCGCGCCGAGCGACTTCTCTCCTCCGGAGAGCAAGCGAGAGCCGCGTGATCTTCTTGCCGGCCGGTCGCAGCTCGACCTCGACGCCGGGCTCCGTCTCCCTCCTCCTCGGGGATCGTCAGCAGGAGGCGCCCCGCACCGCCCGGGAAGAGGGTGGCCGCGACCTCGGCGAAATGAGTCTCGACGGCTGCGTACGTCTCCGCGAAGCGGGTCTCGAGGGTCTCGGTGAGCTCGGCCCGCAGCTTCTCGAGCTCTCGCAGCGAGCGCTCGAGGTCGTCACGCTGCTCGGCGAGCTCGCGCGAGGCGCTCCCGCTCGCGCTCGAGCTCCTCGGCGGCGAGCGGGTTCACCTGGCCGAGCGTGACGAGACGCCGCTCGAGCCGGTCGCGCTTGACCGCGAGCTCCTCGAGCTCCTGCTCGTCCAGCTCGGCGGGCGCGACCCCCTCGGGGAGTCGCCGCATCGAGCTCGGCCCGCTCCGCCGCGAGCCGGGCCGACTCGACGTCGAGCTCGGAGAGCCGCGAGGCCGCCTCCGTGGCGGCCCGACGCAAGTCGGCTTCCTGAGCGCCGAGCAGGCGGAGCTCCTCGCCGGCCTTCGCGCTCGCCGCGGCGCCGGCGTCGACTCGGCCGCGAAGCGGCGCCTCGAAGCGAGATCCGGCCCGCACCGCCGCGTCGAGACAGGAGGCGAGGCGCTCGGCCGCGTTCGCAAGCGTCGACGCGCGTTGCGCGTCCGCCGGGTCGACGCGTGGCGGCATGAGCGCCACGGAGGCGCGCGCCCGAGTCACGCGCTCGCGAGCCAGCCGCTCGAGCTCGAAGACGTCGGCCGCCGCGGCGGCAGCATTGCTCGCCTCTCCCCGCAGCCGCCGGGCCTCGGCGGCGAGCGCTCGCTGGCGGGCGTGGAGCTCGATCATGACGCTCTCCGCGGCCTCGCCCGCGAACCAGAGCTCGCCCCGGATCGGGATCGAAGCCGTGGCCCTCGCGGGTCACGGCCACTCCGCGCTCGGCCCGCACGAGCTCGTCGGGCTCGACGACCCAGACGCCCTCGAGCAGCGCGGCGACGGGCTCTCCGCCCTCGGCCGCGCGGACGTATGCGAGCAGCGGCTCCGCGGCCGGCAGCGCGGGCGCGCGCTCGCCCGGAGCTCGGAGCGCGGTTCGCGACCAGGGCGACGAAGCGTGCCCAGCCCTTCGCGCCGCGAGCGCTCCGCGAGCTCGAACGCGTCGAGCGGTCCGTCGGCCAGCACGGCAGACGCTCGGCCGAAGAGCGCGGCGGCGACGGCCTTCTCGTACCCCGGATCGACGTCCAGCAGAGAGAGAGCGAGGCTGCGGCCCGCGTCGGCCAGCACGCGCGCCGACGGCGGCAGCCCCTCGCGCTCGGAGAGGCTGCGGTCGAGCGCGGCAAGCCGCTCGTCCGCGAGCCGGGCCGAGCTCTCCAGGCTCTCGCGCTCCTCGAGCGCGGCGCGCGAACGGGCCCCGGCTTCTCGCAGCTCCGCCTCGGCGGCGGCGAGCTCGTCGAGCGGCGAGTCGTCGCGCGGCGCGGCGGCCAGCCGCTGCAGGCGACCGGCCGCGTCGCGCAGCACCCGGGCCGACTCGGTGGCCGTCTCGGAGCGCATCTCGAGGCGCTCGACGCTGCTTCGCAAGCGGTAGAGGGCCGCCGTCGCCTCCTCGTGACGGCGGGCGGCTTGCTCGAGCTCCTCCTCCGCCCGGCGTCGCTCGCCGAGCAGGCCCTCGAGTCGCTCGTCGCGACGCTGACGCTCGTGCGTGGCCTCCGTGCGGCGCCCCTCGAGCTCCGCCGCCCGGGCTTCGAGGCCGGCGAGCGAGGCGGCCTCGAGCCGGACGCGAAGGGCCTCGACCTCGGTGCGCGAGCCGCTCGGCTCGCTGCGCCGCCGTCGCCTGCAGGGCCAGCGGCCGGATCCGCTTCCGGGCCTCCTCCTCGAGCGCGCGCGCCCGATCCACCTGGACGGCGACTCGCTCGAGCTTCAGCTCGGCGCGATGGCGGCGATGCTTGAAGCCGCCGAGCCCCGCGGCCTCTTCGATGAGCGCCCGTCGCTCGGCCGGCTTCGAGGAGAGCACCTGCTCGACCCGGCCCTGTCCGATGATGGCGTGCATCTCGTGGCCGAGCCCCTCCCCGGCGAGCAGCTCCAGCACGTCGGCCCGGCGAACGGCGGCGCGGTTGACGAGATACTGACCCTCGCCGCCGCGCTGGAGCCGGCGCGCGACCGAGATCTCGGCATACGGAAGCGGCCCGTCCCCGGTCGCGTTGTCGAACAGGAGCTCGACCTCGCAGTGGTCGGCAGGCTGGCCGGCCCGACGAGCCCGCGAAGAGGACGTCCTCGGGCTTCTCGGCCCGCAGAGCGCTCGGCGCCAGGCTGCCCGCCGCCCACACGATCGCGTCGGCGACGTTCGACTTCCCCGAGCCGTTCGGGCCGACGACGACGGCCACGCCCGGCTCGAGGCGGACCTCGACCGCGTCCGGGAACGACTTGAAGCCGCGCAGCTTGACGGAGCGCAGATACATGCGCGGGCTACGTCCTGACGACGGCCCCGGCGCGGACGCCGACGCCGTGCTCTACCGGGCGCCCGCTCGCCGCGATGACGTGCTCGAGGGCCTCGCGCGCGGCCGCCTGCTCGGCGGCCTTCTTCGAGGTCCCCGTGCCGATCCCGCGCTGCTCGCTGTCGATCAGCGCGGCGCACGTGAAGCGGCGCTCGTGCGGCGGCCCCTCGGTCTCGAGGACCGTGTACGACGACCTGCTGGCCGAGCCGCGCGAGCTCCTCCTGGAGCTCGGTCTTGTAGTCGACGTGGCGTCGTCACCGCGTATTCGATGCGCTCGGCGAACGCCTGCACGATCGGCCCGCGGATGCGGCTCGAACCCGTGCTCGAGGTAGAGCGCGCCCAGCACCGCCTCGACGAGCGCCGCGAGCACGTTGCGGTTGCGCTGCCAGGCGGCTCGAGCTCCGGGCTCGCCGGCGCCCGGCTCGATCCCCTCGCGACAGCCGGCTTCCGAGCCCGAGCAGCCGTCCGACGTCGGCGCAGCTCGCTCCGGCTGACGACGTACGCCCAGGCCTTCGTCAGCCGCCCTTCGGAGAAGTCCGGGAAGCGCTCGTAGAGCTCCTGCGCGATCGCGAGATCGAGGACGCTGTCACCGAGGAACTCGAGGCGCTCGTACGAGCGCGATCGGTCCTCGACGAAGGACGGGTGGGTGAAGGCGCGCTCGCGAAGCCCGGCCGGCAGCCCCTCGATCAGGCTCGAGCAGCTCGGCCGGGCCGGCCGCGGCGGCCTCCTTCTCAGCTACGGGCGGCGATGTAGTCGACAGCCTGGCCGACAGTCTGGATTCCCTGCGCGTCCTCGTCGGAGATCTTGACTCCGAACTGGTCCTCGAGCTCCATGATCAGCTCGACGAGGTCGAGCGAGTCGGCGTCGAGATCCTCCTGGAACGAGGCGGCCTCGTTGATCTCGGCCTCGTCGACCCCGAGCTGCTCGACGAGCACGTCCTTGACCCGCTCGTAGATCTCCTCGCGCGAAGCTGCCATGTCTCCTCTCTCCCTTGTCGTCAGGTGCCGTAGCGGCGGCGGATGCTACCACGTGGCGCCGGCTATGTTCACCGATGGGCCGCCACGGCGCGCGATTCGAGCCGCTCGGCCATCCGCCCGACGACGCCGGCGGCTCACGCCTCGGGCGCCGAGCTGGATCGCGCTCACGATCGCGGGCCGCGACGAGTTGCCGTGCGCGACGACCGCGAGGCCCTTGAGGCCGAGCAGGTAGCCGCCGCCGTACGTGTCCGGGTCGAGCCGGCGGCGCAGGCCTCGAAACGCCGGGCGGATCATGAGACCGCCGACCTTGCCGCGCCTGCGAGGCGACGATCTCCTCGCGGAGCGACTCGAGCACCGTCCGGATCGTCCCCTCGAGCACCTTGAGCGACATGTTGCCCGTGAAGCCGTCGCAGACGACGACGTCCGCGGCGCCCTCCAGGAGGAGCCGCCCTTCGACGTTCCCGACGAAGCGGATTCCGTCCGCAGACAGCAGGCGGTGCGACTCACGGGTGAGCCGGTTGCCCTTCTCCGGCTCCTCGCCGATCGAGAGCAGCCCGACCTCGGGTCGCGGATGCCGATGATCTCCTCGGCGAAGATCGTGCCCATGTGGGCGAACTGGAGCAGGTGCTCCGGGCGGGCGTCCGCATTGGCGCCGGCGTCGATCAGGATCGAGGGCCCGCGGCGCGCGGGAAGCGGCGCGGCGATCGCGGGCCGGCTCACCTCGGGCAGCCGCCCGATCTCGAGCAGCCCGGCGGCCAGCATCGCGCCCGGTGTTGCCGGCCGAGACGACCACGTCGGCCTCGCCCCGCGCCGACCGCGCGGCAGGCCGCGAACAGCGAGCTGTCGCGCTTCTCGCGCGCTGCGTCGGCGGGCTTCTCGTGCATCCCGACGACCTGCGGAGCGTGGACGACCTCGAGGTCCGGGGCGAGCGGCTGGATCGACCTCCTCGGAGCCGAAGAGAATCGGCTCGATCCCGTCCGCGCGACGCCGCCCGCGCCCCGGCGATGATCTCGTCCGGCGCCCGGTCACCGCCCATCGCGTCCACAGCGACTCGGACGGCCACGCGTACCCTCTTACGGCGCGGGAGCGTCGAGCGGCTCGACTTCGCGGCCGCGATACGTGCCGCAGGTCGGGCAGACGTGATGAGGTCGCTTGGGCTGGTGACACTGCGGGCACTCGACCAGCGCCTGCGCCGGGAGCTTCCAGTTCGCGCGCCGCTTGTCGCGGCGCGCTTTCGAGGTCTTTCGCTTCGGAACGGCCATGAGATCGCGGCAGTATAGCTGCCGGCTTTCAGCCGGCAGCTATACCGAACGACTGCCGGCGGCCGGCGCAAGCCGGCTGGCGGCAGGCGCGCATGTAGGGGCCGGATCCCATCCGGCCCCTACCACGCGCCGCGGAGGCGGGATCGACAACATTCGGCCGAAGGGCGGTCGGGGACCCGCCCCTACGCCGGTAACGCACGGTCATACGCCGGTGTAGGGGCCGGTCCCCGACCGGCCCGAACATTCGTGCGGGCCGGATCCCATCCGGCCCGCCACGTGCCCGTCTACGTCTGCGCGTCGAGGCGCTCGCGCAGCTCGGCGAGCTTCGCCCAGCGATCGTCGGGCTCGGGCGGTCCGCAACGGCACGGCTCCGTGTTGAGGTCGGCGCCGCAGCCTCCGCACAGCCCCGCGCACTGCTCGCGGCAGAGGATCTTGTCCGGGAGCGCGAGCGCGACCGCGTCGCGCGCCCAGGCCGAAAGGTCGACGCGGCCGTCCACCAGGTAGGGGCTCTTCAGCTCCTCCGAGTCCGCTGATTGCTCGTGGTACTCGCGCGCGCGAACGGGCAGATCGACCGCGGCTGCTTCGAGACACCGCACGCACGGCCCCTCGAGGCGCGTCGTGAACACGAGCTCGAGCACGTGTCCCTGTGGCGTGCGCGTGACGGTCAGCTCGGCGTCCGGCTCGGCCTCGGCCGGCGCATAGCGCTGGCCACCGTAGGCGAGCGGCTCGAGGCGAACCGGAAGGGTAGCCCTGTACTGCTCGCCCGGCCGCAGCCGCGCCCGGCGAAGGTCGAAGCTGGTCATGAGCCGAGGGTAGCGAACAGCCCGCACCATCTTGTCTCGTGGTACGCTCACACGAGCGAGCGAGCCGCCTTGACCCTTGCGGCCCGGGTCGGGCAAGCTCAGCCATCACTCCCGGACGCCGTACGCTGCTGCTCTACCTGGCCGCCGGGGTGGCGTACGTCGGCCTCGGCGTCGCGTTCCCGGTGCTGCTCTATTCGTGGGTCGGGGGCGCCGGGTTCCTCATGCTCGCCGTCTGCGTGCTGCCGGCGCTCTGGAGGCGGCTCCGGAGATGAGCTGGGCGGCGCACGATCTCGAGCCGTACGTCATCCAGAAGCACCTCGGGCGGCGCATCGCATTCGTGCCGCTCCTGCTCGGCTCCTACGCCCCGGACCTCCTGTCGAAATGGTTCGTGTACGGGATCGACCTGTTCGGCCTCGAGCTCAAGGCCGACAACCCGGCCCAGTTCCATCGCGGCTGGCCGGGAGTCGGCTTCACCCACTCGCTCATGTTCGGCGTCGTCCTCGCCGCCGTCGCCCTGGCCGTGACGAGGAAGCGGATCTGGGCGATCAGCCTCCTCGTCGGCCAGTGGGCGCACGCGCTCACCGACATCGGCGACACGGTCGGCACGATGCTGCTCTTTCCCTTCTCCACGGATCTCGTGGCCGTCGGCGCCTGGGCCTACGCCGGGCAGACCGGTCGCCTGACCGACGCCGGCGCGTACTTCAGCGGGCTCGGCTTCGTCTGGGACGGCATCTTCGTCGTCTGGGCGCTCCTGAGCTGGCGCGTGCTGACCCGCGCGTACTTCCGCGATACGATCGCGGTCGCCGATCCGTTCTGGGGCTGGGCGGGGCGCTACCTCCCGGAGACGGCGCTGCTGGCGCTCTACCGAGCCTCGTTCTTCTACGGCATCTGCCGCTGGGCGGCCTGGCTGATCTGGGCCCACGTCGTCCACTCGTACACCGTTCGACCTGAGCTGGGGCGGGCCCCACTGGGTGGACGCGGTGCACGCCTCGGAGCTGAACTCCGCCGGGTGCTGCCCGTGCGCGGCCTGCTCGGCGACCTCGTCGAAGCTCGCCGTCTACGCGGCGATCGCGGTCGTCGCCCGAGCGCGAGGGGCGCCGCTTCCGCGCAGACCTGGACCTAGTGCGGGTTCGAGTCGTCGGAGAAGCCGACCATGACCGACTCCTGCGAGCGCTCGTGGAGGCGCTCGCGGCCGCGGCGGACGGCGCCGAGGAACTTGTCGAGGTTCTGCTCCAGGTTCGAGAGCATCCCGTCGGCCCAGTCCTCGGTCTCGAGACGGATCTCGCGCTCGCGCCTCCGCGCGTCGTCGACGATCTCCTGCGCCTGGCGCTCGGCCAGCTTCACGATCTCCGTCTGCGACGCCTCACGAGCCGCCTGCTCGCGAGCCTCCCCCAGGATCCGGTCGGCCTCCCGCTTCGCCTCGGCCAGCATCTCCTGCCGCTCCTTGACGATCCAGCGAGCCTGCTTGATCTCCTCCGGAATCGTCGCCCGCATCTGGTCGAGGATGTCGTAGATCTCCTCGCGGTCGATCCGGACCTGGTCGGTCAGCGGCACGGCCTTGGCGTTGTGCACGAGGTCGTCGAGCTTGTCGATGAGTACGAGGACGTCCATGGTGCTCCAGTCTACTCCTGGGGGCTTACGGGAGCGCCGGGCTTCGGCTGCGGGAAGAGCTCTCGGAACCGCCGCGCGACCGCCTCCGGGACGAGGGAATCAACGTTTCCACCAAAGGACGCGATCTCCTTCACGCTCGACGAGGAGACGAAGCTGAACTGCGAGTCGGCGATCAGGTACGTGGTCTCGATCTCCGGCGCGAGCGTCCTGTTCAAGTGGTGCATCTGGAACTCCCACTCGAAGTCAGAGATCGCTCTCAGCCCCTTCACCATCGTCACCGCGCCGAAACGGCGGGCGAAATCGACCACGAGCTCCGAGAACTCCGTGACCTCGACGTTGCCGGCATCGGGCAGCGCGTCCTGGATGAACTGCACCCGCTCCTCGATCCCGAACATCGGCGCCTTGTGCGGCGGCTCGCGCACCACCGCGACCACGACGCGGTCGAAGATCGCGGCCGCGCGGCCGATGATGTCGAGGTGGCCGTTCGTGACCGGATCGTAGGTGCCCGGGCAGATCGCGACGACCGGATCGGCCGGCACTCACGACGGGCTCTCGAACAACGTGAGGCGCGTGGAGCCGTAGCGGCGGCTCGTCCGGAGCTCGAGCGGCAGCTCCGGGGTCTCGCGGGCGTCCGACTCGACGACGACGAGGCCGTCCGGTGCGAGAACCGTTGCGAGGTGGGGCGAGAGCGAGGCGAGGACCTGGGGGAGCATGCGGTAGGGCGGGTCGATCAGCACGAGATCGTAGCGCCTACCCTCACGGACATCGGCGGCGAGGCGGTGAGGCGCATCCTCGCGAGCGAGCTCCGCGCCGGTCAGCCCGAGCTTCTCGAGGTTGCGCTCGATCGCCGCCAGGGCCTGCCGGTCGGTCTCCACGAAGACGACCCGGGCGGCCCCGCGGGAGAGCGCCTCGAGGCCCATCGCGCCCGAGCCGGCGTAGAGATCGGCGACGCGCGCGCCCTCGAGCGGGCCGATCAGGCCGAACGCTGCCTCGCGCACGCGGTCGGAGGTCGGCCGCGTGGCGGCGCCCTTCGGGGCAAAGATGCGCGCGCCCTTGCGGGAGCCGGCGATGATCCTCATGCCCGTGGCATAGCAGGCACCGCAGCACCAGGGTGACAGGATCATGTCAACTTGACATGTCTCTGCCGATATGACATCCTTGTGCCATGTCGACACGTGCACGGTCTCTGAGAGAGCAGCAGGCGGAGCTGACGCGGGAGCTGATTCTGCGCGCCGTGGTCGGCGCAGCTGGAGGACGGATCGCCCTCGGAGCTCTCGATGCCCGAGGTCGCCGCCGACGCCGGCGTGTCACTGCGCACGGTCTACCGGTACTTCCCGGACCACGAACAGCTCCTCGAGGGGGCCGCGCACTGGATCAACGAGCGCGTTCTCGGCGGAATGCCATTTGCAGAAGACATCGATGGCCTCGTGGAGAACGCACTGCGATTCCCGAAGGTGTTCGACCAGCATCCCGGGCTCGTCCGGGCGATGGTGCTGACCGAGGGCGGCCGCACGGTACGTGCCACGCGACGCGCTCGCCGTCTCGAAGTGATCTCGGAGGTCCTGCGCGAGGTCACCGACAACCTACCGCCGGAGGAAGCCCGCCGTGCAGCGGCCGTCATCGGCTACCTGGAGAACATGCTGGCATGGCTCTCCCTGCGCGAGGACTCGGGCCTCGAGGGCGAGGAGATCGGTCTCGCGCTCGCGTGGGCCGTACGCACGCTCGTCGACGACCTGCGGCGCCGCAACGACGCCGCACGCCGTGGCAATACCGCCGCAGCAGACAACGGAAAGAAGGAACGATGACCCAGGAAGTCATTCACCGAAGTGCCGACGAGGGACAGACTCTCCTCATCGGCCGTGACGGCGACTACGTGACGGGCAAGGCTACCAGCGACGAGACGGAGGGGCGCTACACCGTCTACGAGGTCCTCTCCACGCCAGGCTTCGGCCCTCCCCTGCACACGCACAGCTGGCAGGAGTTCTTCTACGTGCTGGAGGGCGAGTTCACGTTCTCCTGCGTCGTCGACGGCGAGGTACGCGAGATCGTGGCCGGCCCGCGGACATCCTTCACGATCCCACGGCACGCCCCGCACGGGTTCCGCAATACGTCCGACGGCTACTCGCGCATGCTCGTCATCGACGAGCCGGTGGGGATCGAGCCCTTCTTCCGCGACGTCGGCGTGGCGGTGGATCGGCCCGGCGCGCCGACCGAAGAGGAGGCTTTCGATCCGGCCCAGATGGGCGAAGTGCTGCCGCGCTTCGGCGTCGAGATCGTCGCCGCCGGCGTGCGCTGAGAGCCGTCGGCTCCCTCAGGCGAGCGCTGCCTTTCCCTCGCCGAACATCCTCACGACCTCCTCGTCGAGCGGGCCCTCGACGTCCACCAGCTCGTGCGCGACGTCACGGGCCTGCTCGAGGAGAGCGCGGTCGGAGCGCAGGCGCGTGAAGCGGAGGTCGGAGAGGCCGCTCTGTCGGGTGCCGAGGAACTGACCCTCCCCGCGCAGGTCGAGGTCCACCTCGGCGAGCTCGAAGCCGTCCGTCGTGTCGACGAGAGCCGTGAGGCGCTCGACCGCGGCGTCGGTGAGCTCTTCCTTCGGACGGGACACGAGCAGGCAGTACGACTGCTCGGAGCCGCGCCCCACCCGGCCGCGCAGCTGGTGAAGCTGGGCGAGCCCGAAGCGATCCGCTTCCTGCACGATCATGATCGTGGCGTTCGGAACGTCCACGCCGACCTCGATCACGGTCGTGGCCACGAGCACGTCGAGCTCGCCGATGCGCGAACGCGTCCATGACGTGACGCCGGTCGTGCGGCCGCAGCTGCCCGTGCAGGCAGCCGACCCGGAAGTCCCTGAGCTCCGCGTGCCCGAGCCGCTCCGCCTCGGCCTCGGCCGCTTTCGCCTCGATGGACTCCGACGGCGAGACGAGCGGGCAGACGACGTAGGCCTGCCGGCCCTCCGAGAGGAGGCGCGCGCAGGCGCTGGTAGGCCTCGCTCGAGCGCTCATGCGTGATCCAGCGCGTGACGATCGGCCGGCGGCCTGCCGGCGGCTTCGTGATCTCGCTCACGGCGAGGTCTCCCCAGACCGTCAGCGCGAGCGTCCGCGGGATCGGCGTGGCCGTCATGTGGAGCCGGTGCGGCGAGGCGCCGCCGCCGTCCGCGGCGAGCGCCGCCCGTTGCTCGACCCCGAAGCGATGCTGCTCGTCCACGACGGCGACGGCGAGGGAGCGGAACTCGACGCCCTCCTGGATCAACGCATGCGTGCCCACGGCGAGGTCCGCCTCGCCCGAGGCGAGCCTCGCCGTCACCGCGGTGCGGGTGCGCCCCGGGACCGAGCTCGTCACGAGCACGCAGCGGACGCCGAGCTCGAGGCAGATCGGCTCCACGGTCAGGAAGTGCTGCTCCGCCAGCGTCTCCGTCGGCGCCATGAGAGCGGCCTGGTGGCCGTGCTCGACGGCACGGAGGAGAGCGTAGAGCGCGACGACCGTCTTGCCCGAGCCGACGTCGCCCTGCAGCAGGCGCTCCATCGGCACGTCGCGGGCGAGGTCTCGGTCGATCTCGGCGACGACCTGCTCCTGCGCCTCCGTGAGCGTGAACGGGAGCGCGGCGCGGTAGCGGCCCGCGAGGTCTCCGGGGCTGCCGAGCGGCTGCGCCGGAGCGCGAACCTCCACCGAATCGCCGGCGCGCGAGGCCGAGCTGGAGCACGAGCAGCTCCTCGAACGCGAGCCGTCGCCGAGCGTCCTCGGCGTGATCGGGCTCGGTATGAAGGGCGGCCACGGCGTCGCGCTTCAGCGGGAGCGAGCGGCCGCACCTGAGCACGGCCGGCAGCGGGTCGGGCAGATGGCCGACGAGCGGCAGCACTCGCGCCATCAGGTCCCGCAGCCGCTTCGACGAGATCGCCTCGCTGGCGCGGTACACCGGCGTCGGCAGGCTGAGGTCGCCGGTGCCGTCGAGGTCGTAGTCGTGCACGACGAAGCTGCCCCGCCGTAGCTCGCCGCGCAGGGTCACCCGCGTCCCCGGCTCGAGCCTGTCCGTCAGCCAGGCCTGGTTGAACCAGAGCGCCTTGAGCGAGCCGGTCTCGTCGCGGACGAGGGCCTCGACGATCGTGAGCCCACGGCGGCGTCCGCGACGCGTGCCGACGCGCACGACCTCCACGTCGACCGTCGCCTCCTGGCCCGCGAAGACCTCGGCGACGCCACGGCGGGGCGCCGGCGGGTCCCAGCGACGAGGCCGGTGGAACAGGAGGTCGCGAACGGTCATGAGCCCGAGCGCTCGGAGGCCTGCACCCGCCTTCGGCCCGACGCCGGACAGCGTCTCGACGGACGCGCCGAGCCGCTCCGGCGCCACGGTGTGGGGCCCCTGCGAGGGCTCGAGGCGCGCGCCGGCGAAGGGCTGGACGGCCAGAGCCGGCTCAGCGAGCTTCGACATGCCCTCGGTGGGCGCCGCGCACCGCCGCGACGATGTCGTCGAGCTCGCGATCCTTCGTCAGACACCCCACCGCCCCGGCGGCGAGCAGGGCGTCCACCTGCGGGCCCTCCGCCGCCGCCGTGAGGGCCAGGATCGAAGCGTCCGGGCAGGCCGCCCGGATCGCGCGAGCGGTCTCGACGCCGTCGATGTCCGGGAGCCGGTAGTCGAGCACGACGACGTCGGGTTGCCGCTCGGCACACGCGGCGAGCCCCGACCGGCCGTCGGCCGCCGCGGCGACCACCTCCAGGTCCCCGTCCAGGCCGAGGAGGATCTCCAGCGCCTCGCGGAAGACGTCGTTGTCCTCGACGATGGCGACCCGGATCATGCGGGTCAGTGTAGGGGCCGCATCGCATGCGGCCCGGTACCGGGGGGATCGCTGACCCCGACCCAAAACCCGTCTCAGACGGCAGCGGGCCGGATGCGATCCGGCTCTACACGCCTCAGACGGCTTTCTGGACCTTGCCGGCCTTCAGGCAGCGGGTGCAGACGTAGGCGCGGCGGGCGACGCCGTCGAGCAGCACGCGGACGCGCTGGAGGTTTGGCTCGAAGCGCCGCTTCGTGGCCACCATCGAGTGGCTCCGGCTGTTCCCGAACGAGGGGCCTTTGCCGCAGACTGCACAGACCTTCGACATCGCCGCCGGATGATAGCTGCCGCCGCCCCGGGCGGCGCACCGAAGAGAGGTCAGTTCGACGTCGCGCTGCGCAGCTGGGCGAGCGACTCGACCATCTCGAGGGCCGAGCGGGCAGCCTCCGCCCCCTTGTTGCCGTGCTCGCCCCCGGCGCGGGCGAGCGCCTGCTCGCTCGTGTCGCAGGTGAGCACGCCGAACGAGACCGGGATTCCCGTCTCGAGCGCCGCGAGCTGGATCCCGCTTGCCGTCTCCGACGAGACGTACTCGAAGTGCGGCGTGTCGCCTCGGATGACGCAGCCCAGCGCGATGACGGCGGAGTAGCGGCGCGAGCGGGCGAGCGCCATTGCCCCGAGCGGCAGCTCGAAGGCGCCCGGGACGGGCATGACCTCGATCGCCTCCGGGGCGACACCGAGCTCCTCGAGCGTCTCGAGCGCTCCGTCCAGGAGCTTCTGGGTGACCTCGCCGTTGAAGCGGCTCACCGCGATCCCGATCGAGCGCCGCGCGCCGTTCGGACGCCCGGCGAAGATCCTCAGCGGGGTGGGCACGCGAAGCTCCGCCGCCGCATGCTCGGCGACAGTGGGGCTCGGCGTGACCTCGACGCCTTCGCTCACGTGGCGTCTTCCGAGAGGTCGAGATCCTTCAGGTCCTGGTGATGCAGCCGGTGACCGAGCTTCGAGCGCTTCGCCTGCAGGTAGGCCCGGTTCTCCTCGTTCGGTCGCACCTCGATGGCGACTTGCTCGACGACCCGGAGCCCGAAGCCCTCGATGCCGGTGATCTTGCGGGGGTTGTTCGTGAGCAGGCGAATCGTCGTCAGTCCCAGGTCGGCGAGGATCTGTGACCCGATCCCGTAGTCGCGCGCGTCCGCGGGGAAGCCGAGCTGGAGGTTCGCCTCGACGGTGTCGAGCCCGCTCTCCTGCAGCTCGTACGCCTTCAGCTTGTTGAGCAGGCCTATCCCACGGCCCTCCTGGGCCATGTAGAGGAGCACACCCTCGCCGGCGGCGGCGATCTGGCGCATGGCGAGGTCCAGCTGCTCGCCGCAGTCGCAGCGCAGCGAATGGAAGACGTCCCCGGTCAAGCATTCGGAGTGGACGCGGACGAGCACGTTCTCCGCCCCCTCGATGTCGCCCCGGACGAGCGCGACGTGGTTCTTCCCGGTCAGGGTCTCCCGGAAGGCGACGGCGATGAACTCGCCGTGCTCGGTCGGGAGCCGAACCGCGATCGCGCGCTCGACGAGCTTCTCCGTCCGGTGCCGATACTCGATCAGGTCGGCGACCGTGATCATCTTCAGGCCGTGCTGCCGGCAGTACGGCACGAGATCCGGCACGCGGGCCATGGTGCCGTCGTCCTTCATGATCTCGCAGATCACGCCCGCCGGGATCAGCCCTGCCAGGCGGGCGAGGTCGATCGCCGCCTCCGTCTGGCCGGCGCGCTGGAGCACGCCGCCGGGGCGCGCCCGGAGCGGGAACACATGGCCCGGCTTGACGATGTCCCGCGGGCCCTTCGTCGCGTCGATCGCGATCTGAATCGTGCGAGCGCGATCGGCGGCGGAGATGCCGGTCGTGACACCTTCGCGCGCCTCGATCGACTCGGTGAACGCGGTGCCGTGCGGCGTCTCGTTGTGGTGGGTCATGGGTGGCAGCCCGAGCTCGTCGCAACGCTCGCCCGTGAGCGCGAGGCAGATGAGCCCGCGCGCCTCCCGGGCCATGAAGTTGATCGCCTCGGGCGTGGCGAACTGCGCGGCGATCGTGAGGTCGCCCTCGTTCTCCCGGTCGGCGGCGTCGACGACCACGACGAGCTTGCCGCCGCGGATGTCCTCGATCGCCGCTTCGATGGTGGCGAACGGGGAAGGCTCTTCTGCCCTGAGCGTCGCCATCGTCGTAGTATCGCCCGTCACGCCACGTCGCGTGCCGCCAGCAGGCGCTCGACGTACTTCGCGAGCACGTCGACCTCGAGGTTCACCTCGTCGCCCGGAGCCAGCCCCCCGAGAGTGGTGACCTCGAGCGTGTGCGGGATCAGCGCCACGGTGAAGCTCTGCGGGCGCGAGCGCCGCGACGGTGAGACTGACGCCCTCGACGCAGATGGAGCCCTTCTCCACGCAGTAGCGCAGGAGCTCCCGGAGGCGCCTCCACCTCCAGGCGGGCGCCGTCCCCCTCGCGAGGCATGGCCAGCACCCTCCCCACCCCATCGACATGGCCCTGCACGATGTGCCCGCCGAGCGGCTCCCCGGCACGCAGCGCGGGCTCGACATTGACTTCCACGCTCGCCCGCAAGCGGGCGAGCGTGGATCCTGGAGAGCGTCTCGGGCACGGCATCGAACGACAGAGCATCGCCGTCGACCTCGGTGACAGTCAGGCAAACGCCGTTCACCGAGACGGAATCGCCCACCGCCGCCTGCGCGGCCGCCTGCGGCGCACGGACACGCAGGCGCATGCTTTCGGGGCCACCGTCGGCCGCATCGACGATGCCGAGCTCTCGCACGATGCCCGTGAACATCCTCCTAGGTTAGTCCCGACCGAGCGCGTGGACGACCTCCGCGGCCGCGCGCTCTCCCGACTCGACAGCGCCTTCCATGTAGCCGCGGAAGGCGAGAGACGTGTGCTCGCCCGCGAAGTGGATGGCTCCCTCGCGCACGCCTTCGATCCCCCGAAAGCGCGTCGTCTGCCCGACCTCGTAGACGCTGTAGGCGCCGCGGTGCCACGGGCTCGCCCGCCAGAAGTCGAGCCAGGCGCGCCCACTCCACGCGTCTCCGAGCCCGGGCACGAGCGGGTCGAGCGCGCCGACCGCCGCGGCGGCAGCCTC
This sequence comes from uncultured Thermoleophilia bacterium, assembly GCA_963838105.1. Lineage (GTDB taxonomy): Bacteria > Actinomycetota > Thermoleophilia > Gaiellales > Gaiellaceae > CAWJNF01. Next base: position 103,161 of record CAWIQC010000016.1, read on the forward strand.
AGCGTCGGCGGGACCATGAGGCGGCGCCGGCCGCCAGCCCGCTCCCAGACTGCCGCCGTTGTAGACGACGAGCACGCCGCCGTTTCCCGGCTGGGCGACGGTCTCCTCCCACGTCGTCTGGAGCCGGCTCGTCTGCGTCCAGCCGCTCAGGCCGTGGTCGAGCCACACGCGGCTCCGAAACTCGAGATGGAGCTTCGAGCTCGTCCCGAGCGGGAGCTCGGCGATCGCCCGCTGCTTGAGCGGTTGGAAGCCGGCGGCGGTCGTGTCCACCTCGCGCAGCGCCGTGAAGGGCAGGCTGAGCACGACCCGGTCGCAGCGCACGTCGGTCAGGCGGCCGTCCTCCTCGAACGTGCAGACGAGCCCGCCCTCGTCCCGAGCCCGCAGGGCGACGAGCGCCGAGCCGAGGCGCAGCGAGCCGCCCGGCAGCCGCTCGGCCATCCCGGCCACGACCTGGTCGTTGCCGCCGCGCACGCGGAAACGCTGATCGGAATCGCCGACGGGCCAGAACGCGACCCGGGGCGACTCCGAAAGCGCGCGGACGACCGTGAGCGCCGAGAGGTCCCCGGTGTCCACGCCCGACTCGGTCGTCCAGACCACGTCGAGGAGGGCGCCCAGGAGGGAAGCGCGGCCGCCAGGGACGCGGGCGTCGATCCACTCTGCCGCCGACATGCGGTCGATCCGTCGCGCCGCCTCGGTGCTCCCGTCGAAGCGCGGGTCAGCGCCGGCCGCCGCAGCGTCCTCCTGAACGGCATCGAACAGAGACCGCCATTCCTCGTCAGCGCGCGCCATCGAGTACGGACGTCCCGCCAGCCGGAAGACCTCCGCGCCGCCCGGAGCCGCCGACCAGAGGTCGTCCAGCTCGAGGCCGAGCTCGGCGATCAGCTGCCAGAGCGCCGCATGGTTCGAGTCGACGAACTCGCCGCCGGACTCCGCCAGCTGGCCGTCCGCGAAGTAGCCGCGGAGCGTGCGAACGCGGCCTCCCGGCGCGAGGTCGGCCTCGTGCACCGTGCACCGCAGGCCCGCCCGGTGCAGGCGGTAGGCGCAGGTCATCCCTGCGAGGCCGGCGCCGACGACCACGATGCTCGGCTCCCGCGCCTGCGGCAGCGGGCGTCGAGCGCTGGCCACCGCACGACCCGAGAGCGGCTGCCGCGGCACCGGCGAGGCCGGCACGCACGAGCTCGCGCCGCGTCAGGCCCGGGCCGCGACCCGGGCGTTCCTCAGCCGCCGCCGCCTCCGCAGCTGCCGCCCCCGCCGCAGCTCACCCCGCCTGCGTCGGCACCGCCGGAGCCGTCCGACCAGCTCGACCAGCCGGCCACCGAGGCGTCACCGGTCTGCCGCAAGGCGTCGATCTCTCCCTCCGTCCAGCGGTTGCCGTCCTCGATCCCGAGCTGCGCGTCGAGAGCGAACAGGAACGGCAGGCCGTACGCGAGCCCGATCGGCGAGGCGACAGGATGGCGATCGAGCACCGAGACCGTCCGCGCGAGCGTGGCGTCCACCGGCTCGTCCATCGCGACGGCCGGGCTGTGGTGGAGGTAGTGACCGAACGCCTCGTCACAGAACGCGTGGTAGTCGCGTGTGAGCAGGATGAACTCGTGCCACGCGACGTCGACCGCGCGCGAGGGCATGCCGAGCGTCTTGCCGTCGGCGTAGAGGCAGGCGAGGAACCAGGCGCGCAGGCCCTCGATCACCGTCGTCAGCTCGCGGTCGCTGAGCTCCGGGTAACGCTCCGAGATCTTGTCGCGCAGCGCCGCCGGAAAGGCGTAGCCCTCGATGTAGGCTCGCCGCCGTCCGCGCTCCCGCTCCCGGGCACGCCGGCCGCGCAGGAAAGCGAGACCCATGCCGTCGATTGTAGATTCGAGCCGGCGGGCAGGGCCCTTAAGGCTCGTGGATGTACGCCGTCACGAGCAGATCCTCTCCGACCGCCTCCGACGTGAGCCGCACGACCCCGATCGTGTCGGCCATCCGCTCGGCGGCTGCTCCGGCGAAGAGCGACGGAGCATCGGCGCCGCCGGCGAGCTTGGGGGCCACGAAGAGGAGCAACTTGTCGATCAGGTCAGCGCGCAGGAACGCGGCGGCCAGCGTCGGGCCACCCTCGAGCAGGAGCGACTGGACGTCTTCCGAGGCGAGTGCCGCGAGCTCCTCGGCGAGCGGCCCGGTGCGCAGCTCGAGCCCGGAGCCTTCGCGGCAGCGGCCCCTCGCCGAACGCGAGCCGGCGCGGCTGGCGCTCGGCGCCGACGTCTCTGGCGGTCAGAAGTGGATTCTCGGCGCGGACGGTGCCCATGCCCACCGCGACGGCGTCGGCACGGGCCCGCAGCTCGTGCACGTGGCGGCGGCTCTCCTCACCCGAGACCCAGCGCGCGTCGCCGCCGGCCGCGGCCACCTTGCCGTCGAGCGTGACCGCTGCCTTGTAGGTCACGAAGGGCCGGCCCTCGGCGACCCAGGTGCGGTAGCCCTCGTTCTGGACGCGCGCGTGCCACTCGAGCTCGCCCCCGGGCAGCTCGACCTCGATGCCCGCGCTACGCAGGCGCTCGAACCCCTGGCCGTTGGTCTTCGGGTTCGGATCGCCGGCGGCGGCCACGACTCGTGCCACACCGGCCGCGATGACCGCGTCCGCGCACGGCGGCGTAGCGCCGTGGTGCGCGCAGGGCTCGAGCGTCACGTACAGCGTGGCTCCCCGCGCGCGCTGACCGGCACGCTCGAGCGCGATCACCTCGGCGTGCGGCAGCCCCTTGCGCTCGTGCCAGCCCTCGCCCGCCACCTCGCCGTCGGCCACGACGACGGCGCCGACGATCGGGTTCGGGCGCGTCGTGCCCCGACCGCGCTCGGCCAGCTCGAGCGCCCGCTCGAGCTGACGGGCGTCAGCCGGCGATACGGACAAGGTCGGCGTAGGCGGCGGCCGGGTCGCCACCGTAGAAGACGGAGCTCCCCGCCACGAGCACGTCGGCGCCGGCAGCGTGCGCCTCGGCGACGTTGGCGGCCCCGATGCCGCCGTCGACCTGGAGCAGGACGTCCTCGCCCGCGAGCTCGCGCAACCGCTCCAGGCGGGCGAGCGACTCCGGCAGGAACGGCTGGCCCGAGTAGCCCGGATGCACGCTCATGCAGAGCAGGAGGTCGACCTCCGTCGAGAAGGCTGCCGCGGTCTCGACGGGAGTGTCGGGGTTGAAGGCGATGCCCACCCCGAGCTCGAGCTCCCGGGCTCGCGCCACCGCGGCCGGCACGTCGTCACACACCTCGACGTGGAAGGTGACGCTGTCGCCCCCCGCCTCCCTGACCTGCTCGAAGTGGCGCTCGGGCTCCACGATCATCAGGTGGCAGTCGACCCTGCCACCGGCTTGGTGGATGGTCGGCGCGACCGACTGCACCACGATCGGCCCGATCGTGATCGGCGGGATGAACTGCCCGTCGCCGACGTCGACGTGGAAGATGCGGCAGCCGGCGGCGAGGAGCGCCTCGATCTGGTCGCCAAGGCGCATGAAGTCAGCCGCGTACAGCGACGGCGCGATCTCGACCCCGCGAGTCCAGTCGTTCCAGGTCACGGCCGCTAATCGTACGGCCGCCTGACACGGGCGACGAAGAAGCCGCTCGTGCCGTGGCGGTGCGGCAGCATGAGCAGGAACTGCGGACGGCTCGGATGCCTGAAGCGCGGCCAGTCGGCGCCGAGGTCGTCGGGCTCGAGGCCGAGCGCGTCGACGACGTCCTCGTTCTCCTCCCGGCTCATCGTGCAGACGGCGTACGTGATCGTGCCCCCGGGCCGCGTTGCGGGGCCACCCCGGTCCTCCACCCGATGTTCATCGTAACGCGCAAATCCGTACACGTTGCGCGCAGAGTGCGTCGCTGGCGTCGCTCGATCGTGTCGAATTCGACACGGCTCAGGCGCGCAGGCCGCGCAGGTACTCCGCGCCGGTCATTCGCGTGCGACCCTCGGGCTGAACCTCGACGAGCTCGACGCCGTCCTCGACGAGCGCCGCTCCGGGGCCGGCGGAGCGAGCCTTCCAGACCGTCAGAACGCGCCCGCCGACAACACCGCGTGCCCCGATGTGCGGCGAGAGAGCCCGCACGCGGTTCACGATCTCCGTCGGGCGATCGCGACCAGTCGAGCTCACGGTCGGCGGGGCCGATCTTCTCCGCGTACGTGACATCCGTCTCCGGTTGCGGCCGGAGCTCGATGTCGGGCCAGCCGGCGAGCACCTCGTCGAGCAGCTCGACCGCGAGCGGCGCCGCCCGCTCGTACACGGCGCCCGCGTCGTCCTCCGGCCCGATCGGGAAGGAGCGCGCCGCCGCGATCGGCCCCGCATCCAGCTGGGCCGTCGTCCGGTGGATGGTCACCCCGGTCTCCCGGTCTCCGGCCATCAGCGCCCGCTCGACCGGCGCCGCACCGCGCCAGCGGGGCAGAAGCGACGGGTGCACGTTGAGCCAGAGACGCTCCTCGAGCAGCTCCACCGGGATGAGCACGCCGTACGCGCACACGACGACCACGGGCGCCGTGCCGGGCGCCTCGTCGAGGCGCTCCGGCTGCACGACCGGGATGCCGAGGCGCTCGGCGGCCTCCTTCGCGGGCGGCGCGCCGACCCGACGGCCACGTCCTTGCGCCCTATCGGGCCGTGTCAGCACGAGCTCGACCTCGTGTGCCTCCGCCAACCGCTCGAGCACGGCAGCGCCGAACGCCGCGGTCGCCGCGACGACGAGCTTCACGGCTCGGAACGCCCCGGGCCACGTCTTGCAATCGAGCACGCGCGTCTGGACGAACGTGCCCTTATGTTCGAATGCAAGACTTGACCCCGAACGAGCCGCTCACGGCGACGGGCTGAGCACGGGCTGCGGGCGGAGCTTGCCGAGTGCCTCGCGCCGTTGCTCCGGGGACGCGCGGTCGAGGATGAGGACGCCGTCGAGGTGATCGGACTCGTGCTGCAGGACGCGAGCCTCGAGCCCTTCGGCCTCGATGCGTAGCTCGTCACCCACGGGTGAGCGAGCCTCGACGGTCACGCGGACGGGGCGCTCGATGTCGATCGTGACGCCGGCTGCGTCGAGGGACAGGCAGCCCTCCTCCATCGTGTCGCGCTCCTCCGAGCTCTCCAGGATGCGCGGGTTGACGAGCGCCACGGGCTCCGCGTCCTCGTCGGCCTGGTAGACGAGCACCCGCTGCAGCACGCCGAGCTGCGGCGCCGCGAGCCCGATGCCGCTCGCGGTCTGCATGACCCGCATCATCCTCTCGACGAGGGCGGCGAGCGCCTCGTCGAACTCCGTCACCTCGCGCGCCGGCGTTCGCAGGACGGGATCCGGGTACTGGCGGACGTTGGCGAAGAGGTAGCGGCGCCGTTGCTCGCGCTCCAGCGCCTCGCGCTGAGGCGACTCGTCGTCCTGCTTCTCGCGGGCCATCGGGAAGCCAGTGTAGCGCCGGCCGTCGGAGCCCCTACCACCCCTGCGGATCGACGTCGACGGCGGCCGTGAGGCCGTCCCGGCGCATGGCCCGCGCGGCGGCAGCGAGCAGCCTCCCAGCCCTGGCGCCGAGCGCCCCGGGCCGCTGCGTCTTCGCGAGCAGCGAGGCGCGGTGGCGGCCGCGCAGGCGCAGGAGGGGCGCCGGACCGAGGAGCTGGTCGCCGCGCGTCGTCCCCTCGAGGCCGGCACGCAGCTCGGCGAGCAGCGCGGCAGGCCCTTCCGGGGCCGGGCCGGACGCGACCACCTGGACGAGATGGCTGAACGGCGGGTAGCCGAGCTCCTGCCGCCGCTCGAGCTCACCGGCGAGGAACTCGTCCACCGCGTGGCGTGCTGCGAGGGCGACCGGCCGCGCGTCCGGCGTGAACGTCTGCACGAGCACGCGGCCCGGGCCGTCGCGGCCGCTGCGCCCCGCGAGCTGCGTCAGGAGCTGGAACGCACGCTCCTCGGCCCTGAAGTCGGGGAGGAGCATCCCGGCGTCGGCATCGACGACCGCCGCCAGGCCGACGCGCGGGAAGTGATGTCCCTTCGCCACCATCTGCGTACCGAGCAGCACGGCGCCCTCGGCCGCGGCGAAGCGCTCGAGGATACGCCCGTGGCGGCCGTCGGCGGCGGCGGTGTCCGCGTCGAGGCGGAAGCGCTCGAGCTCCGGGACCCGAACGGCCAGCTCCGCCTCGAGCCGCTCGGTACCCGCACCGAGGCGGGCGACCTCGGCGGAGCCGCACGCCGGGCAGAGCGCGGGCGCCTGCGCGGCGAGCCCGCAGTGGTGGCAGTGGAGTCGCCTGTCTCCGTGGAACACGAGCGATACGTCGCAATGCGGGCAGCGCGGTGTGTGCCCGCACGCCCGGCAGTGCAGCGCGGGCGCGATCCCACGGCGGTTGAGCAGGAGGATCGCTCGCCCGCGAGCCTCGGCGACGCGGCGCAGCTCGGCCAGGAGCGGCGCCGACAGCGGGTACCCGCCCTCGCGGCGCAGATCGACGACGCGAACCGGGGGCAGCCGCCTTCCCAGGCGCTGCCCGAGCTCGAGACGCTCGAGGAGCGCCCAGCTCTCCGGACGGGGGGTGGCGCTGCCGAGCACGCAGACGGCGTGCTCGAGCGCCGCGCGCCGTACCGCCACGGTTCGGGCGTCGTACCTGGGGTCGGCGTCCTGCTTGTACGAGGGATCCTGCTCCTCGTCGACGCAGACGACGCCGAGCCTGGGTACCGGAGCGAAAATCGCCGAGCGAGCTCCGACGACGACCGCTGCCTCGCCGGCGGCGACGCGCTCGCGCTCGTCGCGGCGCTCGGCTTCGCTGAGCCCCGAGTGGAGACAGGCGACGCGGTCGCCGAAGCGCGCGCGGAAGCGGGCGACGGCCTGTGCGGTGAGCGCGATCTCGGGGACGAGCACGATCGCGCCGAGGCCTTGCTCGAGGGCCGCGGCGCAGGCTCGCAGGTACACCTCCGTCTTGCCGCTGCCGGTCTCGCCGTAGAGGAGAAACCGCCCGCCCTCCCCGATCGCAGCCGTGACGCGCTCGAGCGCCAGCTCCTGAGCGGCCGTCAGCTCGTCGGGGACCGGCTCGTGCGGCAAGTCGGCGACGGCGGGGCGTCGCGGCTGGCCGCGGCGGCGCGGTGTCGCAGGAGCGACGAGCGCAAGCGCGCGCGCCGGGGTCGATCCGTAGTAGGCGGCGATCCAGAGCGCGAGCTCGACGAGCGCCGGCGGGACATGCGCCAGCACGCCGTTCACGGCCACCGGCTCCACGCCCTCCGGCGCACTGTCGGCGAGCCCGGCCACCACCCCGCGGCGGCGCGAGCGGCCGAACGGAACCGACACGACGTCGCCGACCGCGAGGCCGTCGGCCAGGTACGTGAAGGGCCGATCGAGCGCCCGCGTCGTCACGAGCGGATAGACGAGCGCGTAGCGACTCACCGCCGCAGCGTAGCGATGGCCCGGAACCCAGACAGGCCCCAGCCCGCGGATAGAATCGACTCCGGGATGGCGCAGGGTCACTCGACCGACACCTACCTGGAGACGATCTACTTCCTGGCCTTTCCCGTCGGCGAGTACGGGCCCGTCGTGAAGGACTCGCCGGCGCTGGCCGCCCGTGTCGCCGACATGCTCGGCGTCTCGCGCGCGTCCGCGGGCGAGATGCTGAAGCGCATGGAGGCCGACGGCCTGATCGAGCGCGGCGAGCGCAAGGAGGTCATCCTCACGCCGGCCGGCCGCGAGGCGTCGGAGCGCGTCATCCGCCGCCATCGCCTGATCGAGCGGTTCCTGACCGACTTCCTCGGCTACACGGCCGGCGAGGCCCACGAGCAGGCCGACGAGCTGGCGGACACGTTCAGCGACGACATGATCGAACGGATGACGGAGCGGCTCGGCAGCCCCGACCGCTGCCCGCACGGCTGGCCGGTCGACCCGGCCGTCGAGCAGGCCGAGAACCGCGAGCTGACCGCGCTCGCCGACCTCGAGCCGGGCGCCCGTGCCACGATCGTACGGCTCGCCGAGCACGACGGGCCTCTGCTGCACCGGTTCTACGACGAAGGGCTCGTGCCCGGCACGGAGGTCGAGGTGCGAAGCGCGCAGCCCGAGGCGGGGCAGCTCGTCGTCAGGATCGCCGGCGCCGAGCGGGCGATCGACGAGCGTGCCGCGGCCGGCCTCTTCGTGCGCCGCGCCGCCTGAGCTTCGGCTAGCCGATCCCGAGGAAGCCGGCGAAGCGCGCTTCGTCCCCGCTCCCGCTCGCGCCGAGAACGAGGTACTGGAGCGGCTGCAGGTTCGCGATCGACTCCGAATCGGCGTCGTCGAGCGCGTCGAGCCCCTCGAGCAGCGCAATGCCGTCGTTCAGGTCGAGGTAGACGAGCCCGAGCGCCTCGTCGGGGAGGCCTGCCGCCTCGCTGGCCTCGTCGAAGGCCGGGCTGTCGGCGAGCTTCGGCCCGTCCTCGGCGACGCCCGCGATCCCCTGCTCGGCCGTCGACAGGACGAGCCGATCGTCGACGAGCGCGTACGTGAGCGTGACGTCCTTGCCGAGCTGCACCTGCTTCGCCTCGACGCCGGCGATGGTGACCGTCGCCGGCTCCGCGGGGAGCTGTGTCGCGCCGTTTTCGTCGCCGAGCGCCCCGAACGCCGCCACCGCCGCGAGCAGCTTGTCCACCGTCGCGAGCGCCGCCTCGGGATCTTCGGGGGACAGCAGCAGCGTCACCTCGGGAATCGGCTCGCCGGCCCGCACGTAGAAGCCGCTCTCGCCGGCGAAGAGGGGCACGACGTCGTCCTCGAGCGAGATGCCGAGCAGGAGCTCCGCCTGCGCGAGCTCAGGCGTCGTCTCGGAGACGGCCGCGAGCAGCTTCGACACACCGTCGTCCAGACCGTTGACGGCGCCGAATGCGAGGGCATCGGCGGGGACGACGTCGACGAGCTCCGACGGCCCGGCCTCGAGCTCGGGCCCGCCCTCGCTGCGCGCGACCCCCTCGAGGCGGATCCCCTCCTGCTCCGCCGAGAGGGCGAGCGCTACCGAGTCGAGCATGGCCGCGTCGAGACCGAGCGCTGCCGCTCCGACCGCACCTTGCGCCGAGGCCTCCTGGACCGTCTCGGTCAGGGCGGGCCCGTCCAGGTAGAGGCGCACGAGAGCGTCGCCGGGAAGGTCCTCCATGGCCGACGCGAAGGCGTCCGACGCTGCCAGCGATTCTCCGTCGGAGAGCGCGGCCTCGATCGCCGCGTTGTCGTCGGCGACGACGTACCAGCCGTCCACGATCCGCCAGACCGGCGGCTCGTCGGACCGCGCCAGGAGCGCTTCGAACTTGGCGGGATCGGCGGGCTGGGTCAGGAGCACGGCCGGCGGATCGCCCTCCTGCGGCAGATCGGTGAGCGCGATCGCGACCTCGGGGCCGAGCGCCGGCTTGAGCTCGGTGTCGAAGTCGACGCCTCCTTCGGCCAGCTCGGCGAAGAGCCGGTCGAGCGCCTCGGCGCCCGAGGGGAAGCGCTGGAGGAGCTCCTCGACGGCCGTCCACTGCTCCGAGTCGAAGTTGCCGTCGATCGCGACGTAGACGGGAACGCCGTCCGCGACGAGCTCTGCGCTGGCGGGTGTTCCCGAGCCGGGCGTGCCTGTTCCCCCGCCGCAGGCGGCGAGCGCGGCGGCCGCGAGGCCCGCGAGGGTGACCCGGACGGAGGTGCGCACGCTTTCCACAGTAGCTACTCGGTTGTCGGCTCCCGTGCCATAAGGCTTGAGACGAGCCCCAGCGGTGCCGTCCCCTCGAGCACGTGGCAGACCGCCTCCGTGATCGGGAGCTCGATCCCGAGCGCGCGGGCGAGGTCGCGGACGACCGGCGCCGTCGTCAGGCCCTCGACTGTCATGCCGATCTCGGCCAGAGCCTGCTCCGGCGTCAGACCGCGCACGAGCAGCTCGCCGGCACGGCGATTGCGGCTGTGGCGGCTCCAGCACGTCACGATGAGGTCGCCCATGCCGGCCAGCCCGGAGAACGTCTCCGGGCGCGCTCCGCAGGCGCCGCCGAGGCGCGCGAGCTCGCGCAGGCCGCGGCTGATGAGGCCGGCCTTGGCGTTGTCGCCGAGCTCGAGACCGTCGACCCCGCCGGCGGCCAGAGCGATGACGTTCTTGGTGGCGGCGCAGAGCTCCACCCCGATCACGTCCTCGCTCGCGTACACGCGGAGGGCAGGCGACACGAGCGCGTGCTGGAGCTCGACCGCAAGACCTGAGTCCGCGCTCGCGACGACCGTCGCCGCCGGAAGCCCGAGCCCGATCTCCTCGGCGTGGTTCGGGCCCGAGAGGACCGCGACCGGCCGATCCCGCACGAGCTCGGAAAGGCGACGGCCGCTCTCCGGGTCGAGCCCCTTCGTCAGCACGAGCACGGGGCAGCGTCCCGGCAGCTCGCGTGTCACCTCGGCGAAGGCGCGACTCGGCACGGCGACGGCGACGAGGTCGGCCCCTGCCACCGGCGCCTCCGGGACGGTCGTGACGGAGATCCCCGACAGGTCGACGTCGCGCAGGTAGCGCGGATTCGTGCCCGTCGCGGCGATTGCGGCGGCCTGCTCCGGGTCTCGGCAGGCGAGCGTGACCTCATGGCCGCGGTCGCGGAGGAGCGTAGAGAACACCGATCCCCACGACCCTCCTCCAATCACCACGACCCTCACGTCCCTGGCCGCCTTCGGCTCGAGCGCGGCGGAGCCGCGCTCCGCCGACGGCTGACGCCGCTGGCGGCGGGATGCTGCGCTCGCGCCGCTTGCCCGTACTGGGTTGTACTGTGCTGCGCGTCGCTCGCTTGCCTCCCTTGGGACCACGGGAACTCCCCCGTGAACCCCCTTCTTCGAACATGAGGAGGGGGGTGTGGGGAACCAGGGGTTCCCCACGATGAGCGACGTCCCAGGAACGTGAGGACATTCACTGTTCAGCTCCGACGTACGAAGTCGATCACGACGGGGACCCCTGCGAGCGCGAAGCGATCGCGCACGCGGTTCTCGACCCAGTAGGCGTAGTCGCGCGTCAGAAGACCGGGATCGTTCACGAAGAACCGGAAGCGTGGCGGACGGGACTCCACCTGGGTGCCGTAGAGGAGGTTGAGCCGCCGGCCGTTGCGCGCCGGCCCGGGCCTGGCCGAGCGAAGGTCGCCGAGGAAGCGGTTCAGCTCCCCCGTCCCGACGCGCCCGGTGTGCTTCGCGAAGACCTCCTCGATGCGGTCGAGCAGCCGGCCGAGGTTACGGCCCGTGGCGCCCGAGACGGTGACGAGCGGGGGTCGCTGGCGCAGGCGCGCCTCCAGCAGCGCCCTCACGTCCTCGACCGCGATCGTGGTGATGTCCCATTTCGCCAGCACGACGATCGTCGAGCATCCCGCCTTGCGAGCGACGTCGGCGACGGTGAGATCCTGGTCGACGAGCCCCTCCGCCGCGTCGACGAGGACGAGCGCGACGTCGGCGCGCTCGGCGGCGGCAAGCGCCCGCAGCTCCGAGTAGTACTCGATCTCCTGCCTGTGCCGGCGCTTGCGCCGCAGCCCGGCCGTGTCGACCAGCACGAACGTCGTGTCGCCACGGCGGAGGATCGTGTCGATCGCATCTCGCGTCGTGCCGGGCATTTCCGAGACGACGACGCGCTCCTCGCCGAGCAGCGCGTTCAGGAGGCTCGACTTGCCCACGTTCGGCCTGCCGAGGATCGCGACACGGATGGCCTCCTCGCCGACCTCCGCGCGGCCCGCCGGCGGGAGGCGCCGGAGCTCGTCGACGACGAGGTCGAGGAGGTCGCCGGTGCCGTGCCCGTGCAGCGCCGAGACGGGGAACGGCTCGCCCAGCCCGAGACGGTGGAACTCGACCGCCTCCAGGTCTCGCTGCGGGTCGTCGACCTTGTTCGCGAGGACGACGACCCGTTTGCCGGACCGGCGCAGGATGTCCGCCACCTCTTCGTCGCCGGGCGTGATTCCCGCCTTCGCGTCGACGACGAGCAGCACGAGGTCGGCCTCGTCGACGGCCTGCCGGGCCTGCTCGGCCACCTGGCGCGTGATCGGCGAGGAGTCGGCGACGTCGACGCCTCCGGTGTCGATCAGGCCGAAGCGCTCGCCGTTCCACTCGCAGACCACCTCCTTGCGATCACGCGTGACGCCGGGCGTCTCGAACACGACTGCCTCGCGCGTCGCCGTCAGCCGGTTGACGAGCGTCGACTTGCCGACGTTCGGGAAGCCCACCACGGCGACGCTCCCGATCACGCGCTCACGCTCCGCCGCTCCGCCCGCCCGGCGAAGCCGGGCTCCGCGGCGATGACACGCTCGCGCGGAACGGGCGCCTCCCTTGCGAGCGCCGCCCCAGGACGTGAGCGATCACCGGCGCTCCGGTCCGCCCGTCGCGGCGGCGTGGCGTTCGGCCGGCGCAGCCGGTGCATGAGGACGAGGAACTCCCACAGCCGGTGGATCTCGGTCATGAGCTCCTCCGTCGCCCGACGGTACCCGGCGGCGCTGCGGGGATAGTCGTGAAAGCGCATCGGCTCCCCGAAGGCGACCGAGACGGGCTCGAGGTTCCAGTTCCAGTACTGGGAGCCGTGGACGGCGGCGGGCAGCACCGGCACGCCCTCGTGAATCGCGATCATGGCGGCACCGGGCTTCGCCTCGCCCGGGACGCCGCTGCGCTGGCGCGTCCCCTCGACGAACATCCCGAGGAGATGGTTGTCGCGCACGGTCTCGCGCATGCGCCGAAGCGCGTCCCTGTCGGACTCCCCTCGCCGCACCGACAGCGTGCCGTGCGAGCGGATGAGCTGGCCCACGCCGGGCAGGAGATGGGCCTCGATCTTCGCCGCGTACACGATCCGCCTCGGACAGGCCGCCCCGAACGCCGCCGGGTCCATGTAGCTGAAGTGGTTCATGGCGAGCACGACGCCGCCCTCGCGAGGCACCCGCTCGCGCCCGTACGCCTTCAGCCGCCCGGCCGTCCAGGCGAGCGTCCCGAAGACGCCCTTCCCGACCGTCCACCAGACGAGGGGGACGAGCGCGTCCCGCAGCGGCCCGTCCCGCTGGTCGCTCACGCCGCTCTCCGCGCCCGGACGAGCGCCTCGATCCGCTCGAGCACCTGCTCGACGCTCAGGTCGGTCGTGTCGATCGAGCTCTGCGTCGGGGGCCGGCGCCATCTGCTCCGAGTCGCGCGCGTCGCGATCGGCCAGCTCCACGGCCACGTCGCCGGCCTCCTCCCCGCGCTCGACGCGCCGGCGGCGTGCGCGCTCCGCCACGTCGGCGACGAGGTACACCTTGACCTCGGCGGCGGGGCAGACGACAGAGCCGATGTCGCGCCCCTCGACGACCGAGTCCCGCTCGGCCGCGAGCGAGCGCTGGAGCTCCCGCATGACGGCGCGCACCTCGCCGTGCCGCGCGACGCTCGACACCGCCTGCTCGATCCGCGCCTCGCGGATCGAGGCCGTGACGTCCGAGCCGGCGATCTCGACCGTCCCGGACGTATACGAGACCGGGTGCGAACGGGCGAGCTCGGCCAGAGCGGAGCCGTCGTCGAGCGGGAGGCCGCGTGCGAGCGCGAGCCACGTCAGCGCGCGGTACGTCGCCCCGGTATCGAGGTACGCGAAGCCGAGACGCTCCGCCAGCCGGCGGGCGACCGTGCTCTTCCCGGCGCCGGCCGGACCGTCGATCGCCACGATCATCACTCTCTGGGCAGCCTCACCGTAGCGCGAGCGAGTCGAGCACCTCGAAGAAGCCGGGAAAGCTCACGCCGACGCATTCCGCGTCTCGCACCTCGACTCCCTCCCGTGACGCCAGGCCGGCCAGCGCCCCCACCATCGCGATGCGGTGGTCGCCGTCCGTCTCCACCGCCGCGCCGCCGTGCGGTCGGGTCGGGACGCCGCGCACGCGAAACCCGTCCGGGCGCTCGGAGATGCGCACGCCGACGGCGCGCAGCGCCCGGCTGACGGACTCGATGCGATCGGATTCCTTGACGCGCAGCTCCTGCGCGCCCCGCACCCCGCTCTCGCCGTGTGCGTGTGCGGCGCAGAGCGCGAAGAGCGGTAGCTCGTCGATCAGGAGCGGCACCTCGGCCGGCTCCACGTCCGTCGCGGTGAGATCTGCGGAGCGCACCTCGAGGTCGGCGACGGGCTCGCCGCCCACGCTGCGCCGGTTGTAGGCGGAGATCCGGGCGCCCATGCGCTCGAGCACGTGCAGGAAACCGATGCGCGTCGGGTTGACGCCGACGCCGTGGAGCCGCAGCTCCGAGTCGGGCAGGAGCGTGGCGGCCACCAGAAAGGGCGCCGCCGAGGAGAAGTCGCCCGGGACGTCGATGTCGAGCGGCGCCAGACCCTGCGGCGGCCAGACGCTGGCCGAGAGCGGCCGGCGCGCGACACGGGCCCCGGCAGCCTGCAGCATGCGCTCGGTGTGATCGCGGCTCGGGGCCGGCTCGACCACCGTCGTCGGGCCGCCGTTCGCATAGAGCCCCGCCAGCAGCACGCACGACTTGACCTGGGCGCTCGCCACCGGGGACTCGAAGCGGATCGGCTGCAGCACCCCGCCCTCGATCCGGAGCGGAGCATGACCTTCCGTCGTCTCGACCGAGGCGCCCATCTGCCGCAGCGGGGCCGCGACCCGCTCGAGCGGCCGCCGGGACAGGGACTCGTCGCCGACGAGCTCGAAGCTTCCCCCGCTCCGGCGAGCACGCCGGCGAGCAGGCGGATCAGGGTGCCCGCGTTCCCGCAGTCGATGGGGCTTCCCGGCGGTCGGAGCCCGCGCAGCCCGACGCCGCCGACGCGGATCACGTCGTTGCCGTCGCTCACGGCCGCCCCGAGCGCGGCGACCGCGTGCACCGTCGACAGCGTGTCGGCCGAGCGCCCGAACCCGCGAATCTCGCTCTCGCCGTCGGCGATCGCTCCCAGCAGGACGGCCCGGTGGGAGATCGACTTGTCTCCGGGGACTCTGAGGTCCCCCCTCACGCTTACGGCCGGCTCCACCCTCACGCCGCTCGCCGCCTGGCCGGCCACCGGGGTCATTCGTTCTCCTCGAACTCGGCAGCCACGATGACGGAGTAGCCCTGGGCCTCGAGCAGCTCGGCGGCGCGGTGCGCCTGGCTCTCGCCGGACACGAGGATCTCGAGCGTCCCCCGCGCTCGGGGGTCATGTGGGTGAGGTCGAAGTCCTCGATGTTGATCTTCTCGGCGCCCAGCGCCTGCGTGATTCCCGACAGCACGCCGGGCCGGTCGGGCACGTGCACCTGGAGGCGGTGGAGCGCGCCGGCATCCGGGTAGGCCTGCTCGAGCAGGCGGCGGCGGTTCACGGCCGCTTCGCCGATCCAGCGTGCGAGGTAGCCGGGGTCGCGCCCCTCGAGCGCCCGCTCGAGCTCCTCGACGCGCCGCCGGTGCTCGGCGAGCGCCGCCCGCAGCGAGTCCGCATTGTCGAGGAAGATGTCGACCCAGATCCGTGGGTTCGCTCCGGCCACACGGGTCATGTCCATGAGCGAGCCGCCCGCCGCCGCCAGCGCCTCGTGCCCATCGACGCGCGTCGAGCCGATCTGGTTCAGGAGCAGGTTGGCGATCGCGTGCGGCAGATGGCTCGTGAGCGCGAGCAGCCGATCGTGCGCATGCGGGTCGACCGCCACCGGCACGGCGCCGAGCGAGGCGACGAACCCGTGCACGAGGCGGTACCGGGCCGGCGCCGTCTCCGCGAACGGGGTGAGGAACCAGGTCGCGCCCTGGAAGAGCTCCGCGCTCGCATGCTCCGGGCCGCGGGCCTCCGAGCCGCAGACCGGATGACCGCCGATGAAGCGCACGCGGTCGGCGACGGCCGAGGAGACACCGCCCTTGGTCGAGCCCACGTCGGTGACCGTGCACGTCTCGGGACTGGCGGCGAGCGTCGCCGCCACCTCGGCGACGAGCGTCGCGACGGGTGCGGCGACGACGGCGAGCTCGGCGCCCTCGACAGCGTCCTCGAGCGAGGCGCACGCGTCTGACAGGGCACCCCGCTCGGCCGCCACTGCGAGCGCGCGCCCATCCGGATCCCAGCCCGTGACGCGCTGCGCGCCCGCGCGGCGGGCAGCGAGCCCGACGGAGGCACCGATCAGCCCGGTGCCGACGATGGCGAGCCGCTCGACCGCCACCGTCAGCTAGGCCTGCCGCATGAGCTCCGCCAGCCGGAACGCGACGTCGAGCGACTGGCGGGCGTTCAGCCGCGGGTCGCAGAGCGTCTCGTAGCGCTGGGAGAGCTGCTCCTCGAGCACGGCGCCGGACGGGCCTCCGAGGCACTCGGTCACGTCCTCGCCCGTGTACTCGAGATGGACGCCGCCGGGCCAGACGCCCTCGGCGCGACAGCACGCGATGAAGCCCTCGATCTCGGCCATGATCGCGTCGAAGTGACGCGTCTTGACGCCGGAGGCCGTCACGAAGCCGTTCGCGTGCATCGGGTCGCAGACCCACACGACCGGATGGCCCGCCGCGCGGACGGCCCGCAACAGCGGCGGCAGCAGCTGGTCGACGCGCTCGGCGCCCATCCTCGCGATCAGGGTGAGCCGCCCCGGCACGCGGTCGGGATTCAGCCGCTCGCACAGCGCGACGGCATCCTCGGGCGCCGCTTCCGGGCCGAGCTTGACGCCGACCGGGTTGTGCACCCCGGCGAAGAACTCCGCGTGGGCGCCGTCCTGCTGACGGGTCCGCTCGCCCATCCAGATGAAATGAGCGGAGCAGTCGTACCAGTCGCCGGTGGTCGAGTCCTTGCGGGTCAGCGGCTCCTCGTAGTCGAGCAGGAGCGCCTCGTGGCTCGTCCAGACGTCCACCTCGTGCAGCTGCCGCTCACTGGCGAGGTCGATGCCGCAGGCAGCCATGAAGCGCAACGCGCGCTCGATCTCGGTTGCCGTCCGCTCGTAGCGCCGGCCCTCGGCCGAGTCGGTCACGAACGCCTGATTCCACTCGTGGACGCGCATGAGGTCGGCGAAGCCGCCCTTCGTGAACGCCCGCAGGAGGTTCAGGGTCGCGGCCGACTGGTGGTAGGCGCGCACCATGCGCGCGGGATCGGGGGTGCGAGCCTCGAATGTCGGGTCCTCGCCGTTGATCATGTGCCCGACGAAGGACGGGAGCTCGAGGTCGCCGACCCGCTCGGTCGGCGCCGAGCGCGGCTTGGCGAACTGTCCCGCGATCCGCATGACCTTCACGACCGGAAGGGTGGAGCCGTACATCAGCACGACCGCCATCTGGAGCAGGATCTTCAGCTTCTCCCGGATCGTCGGCGCGCTCGGGTCGTGGAACGACTCGGCGCAATCGCCGGCCTGCAACAGGAACGCCCGCCCCGCGACGACCTCGGCCAGGGACTCGCGCAAGGCGCGAGCCTCGCCCGCGAACACGAGCGGCGGCATCCGCGCGAGCTCGCCGAGCGCCACCGCCAGCGTCTCCTGGTCCGGCCAGTCGGGCTGATGGCGAGCCGGAAGGCCTCGCCAGGAGGAGGGCGACCAGGCGGAGTCGACCACGGCCATGGTGCTTCAGTGTAGTTCCGCCTATGGGAGAATCACGCGCCACCATGCGCATCCTCTCCGGCATTCAGCCGACCGGGGACAAGCACCTCGGGAACTACGTCGGGGCTATCCAACGCTGGGTGACGCAGCAGGACGAGGCCGACTGCTTCTACCCGATCGTCGACCTGCACGCGATCACCGTCCCGCAGGACCCCGAGGAGCTGCGCGAGTCGACGCTGAACCTGGCCGCTCTCCTGATCGCCTGCGGGATCGATCCGGACCGCTCGACGCTCTTCGTCCAGAGCCACGTGCCCGAGCACCCGCGGCTCACCTGGGTGCTCGAATGCATGACGCCGTACGGAGATCTGCGCCGCATGCCGCAGTACCGCGAGAAGTCGGCCAGGGAGCACGGCTTCGGCGTGGGCCTGCTCACGTATCCCGTCCTGCAGGCGGCCGACATCCTCCTCTACCAGGCCGACGCCGTCCCGGTGGGCGAGGACCAGCGCCAGCATCTCGAGCTTGCTCGGGACATCGCCCAGCGCTTCAACAACCGCTTCGGCGAGACCTTCACGGTGCCCGAGGGCACGTACCCCGAGATCGGCGCCAAGATCATGGACGTCCAGGACCCGACGAGCCGTATGTCGACGTCCGCCGCGACCGACGCGGGTGTCCTGCGGCTGCTGGAGCCGCCCGACAGCCTGCGCCGCAAGATCCGCTCGGCCGTCACCGACTCGGGAAAGGACGTCGTCCGCTCGCCCGAGAAGCCCGGCGTGACGAACCTGATCGAGATCCTCGCCGCCTCGACCGGAGAGGCGCCCGAGGCGATCGAGGCTCGCTACGACGCGCAGGGCTACGGCGCGTTCAAGGCCGACGTCGCGGAAGCCGTCGTCGAGCTCGTCACGCCCATACAGGCGCGCTACGCCGAGCTGCGGTCGGATCCGGCCGAGCTGCGGGCGCTCCTGGCCAAGGGCGCCGGCAAGGCGGGCGCGATCGCCTCGCAGACGCTCGCGCTCGCCTACGAGCGGCTGGGACTTCGTCGCTCCCTGACGCCTTCGGCTCGCCGCGGCTGCCGCGACCGAGGCCGGCGCAGTGCGGTGCGCGACCTCCGCGCGGGAGAGCTCGCGCCACTCGCCCGGAGCGAGCCCGCCGAGGTCGAGGCCGGCATAGCGAGAACGGTGCAGGCGGCGCACCGGATGCCCGACGGCCTCGAGCATCCGCTTGACCTGGTGGGTGCGGCCCTCGTGGAGGACGAGCTCCACGATCGCGTGCTCGCGCCTTCGTGCGAGCAGGCGGGCGCTCGCCGGCGAGGTGCGGCCGTCCTCCAGCTCGACGCCCTCCCGCAGCCTCTGGAGGTCGGTCGGGTCCGGCACGCCGAGCACCTCCGCCTCGTACACCTTCTCGACGCCGTAGCGCGGATGGGCGAGCCGGTGCGCCAGCGCGCCGTCGTTCGTGAGCACCAGCGCCCCGGTCGTGTCGGCGTCGAGCCGGCCCACCGGCACGACGCGTAGCGGATGGGCCACCAGGCCGACCACCGTCGGCCGTCCCTGCGGATCCCGGGCCGTCGTGACGACGCCCGCGGGCTTGTGCAGCAGGACATGGGTGAGCGGCTCGGGCGCGACGGGCCGCCCGTCCAGCTCCACCCGGTCGTCCGGGCGGACGATCGTCCCGAGCTCCGCTACCTGCCCGTTGACTCCGACGCGCCCTGACCGGATCAGCTCCTCGGCGCCACGCCGCGATGCGACTCCGGCCCTGGCGAGGTAGGCATTGATCCGCATTTCGTACCCCAAGCGTGCATGATTACGCGGCCATGCCCGTGTACATCTCGCTCATGAAGTGGACGTCGAGGGGCCTTGGAGGCCTTCCGGCGTGGCGCGACCGCCTCGAGGAGGGCGAGCGCGAGATCGAGAAGCGCGGCGGCAGGCTGATCGACGTCTTCGTCACGCTCGGGCGCTACGACGTCGTCGAGATCTTCGAGGCGCCCGACGACGAGACCGCGACGCAGATCCTCGTCGGCATCACGAAGGACGGCAACGTCACGACAGAGACCCTCCGAGCCTTCACGCGGGACGAGGCCGAGAACATCATCCGAGGCCTGTAGGGGCCGGATCCCCGATCCGGCCCGTCCGGCCGAACGACTACGCGTCGGTGACGCGGCGCGGCCGAAGCCGCGGCGCATCGGCCGAACGTCGCACTCTCGTAGGGGCCGGTCCCCGACCGGCCCGCCTGTGCCCGGCTACGCGCCCCGGCGGCCCGCGACCGCTTCGAGCCGCTCGCGCAGCTCCGTCGCGTCGCCGGCGAGATCGTCGAGCGCGGGGAGCTCGGCGAGGTCTGTCAGCCCGAACACCCGCTCGAAGAGCACCGTCGTCTTGTAGCGCATCGCTCCGCCGTCCGCGTCCCGCCCCGCCTCGGCGAGGAGGCCGCGCTCGACCAGCCCCTCGACGGCGGAGTCGGCTGCGACGCCGCGGATCCGGGCGATCTCGGGCCGCGAGGACGGCCCGCAGTACGCGACGATCGAGAGCGTCTCGAGCGCCGCCTGCGACAGGCCGCGCTGCACGGGCCGCTCGACGAGGCGCGCACACGCCTCGGCGGCCTCGCGCGCGGCACGGAACGCGTAGCCGCCGGCGACATGCTCGAGCACGATCCCGCTGCGACCCTCGCGGAACCGTGCGGCCACGAGCCCGAGCGCCGTCTCGACCCGCTCCACGTCGTCGCCGACAGCCTCGGCGAGGTCCTCGAGCGCCAGCGGCCTCGGCGCCACTACGAGCAGCCCTTCCACCGTGCGCGCAAGACGGTCGATCGGGCTGTCGACCACGTAGAGCTGGCGGGGCAGCGTGGCAGCCGGCGACTCGCCGAGGAATCCCACGTCGTCCGTTTCGCCAGCCATCACGCCTCTCCTCCAGCGGAGCCTAGCGAGCGGGGCGGACTGCGAGAACGCTCGAGGCGCGGACCGGCGGCTACGCGGTGGTGAGCGCGCGCTGCCGATCCGGCGAGATCCCGGACACGGCGATCGGCGCGAACGGGGCGGCCTGGTCGAGGCGCACCTCGCCGGCCTTGCGCAGCTCGAGCAGGGCGACGAACGCGACCGCCTGCTCGAGACGGGAGAGCGCGGCGACCTCGTCGTCGAAGCGAAAGCCGTCGCGGCGGCGCACGAGCGCGCGGAAGCGGTCGAGGAAGCGCTCGACCGGCGGCAGCTCGAGCGCCAGATGGGCGAGGGAGGGACTGGGAGGCTCGGCGGCGAGGGCTCGGAGCGCGGCGGCAAGAGCTGCCGCCTCCTGCGGTGCGAGCGGACGCTCCGGCCTCGGCGCGAGCGGCGGCGGGCCGAGCCTGAAGAAGCGGTTGGACTCCTCCGCCAGCCGCTGCTCCAGCCAGGTCGCGCCGGCCTTGATGCGCCGGTACTCGGCGAGCCGTTCGGCCAGCTCGGCGGCGGCCTCGTCCGGATCGAGGTCTTCGAGCCCGAGCTCGCCGTCGTCCGAGAACAGCTCCCGGGCCTTCAGCTCGAGCAGCGCGGCGGCGAGGACGAGGAACTCGCCGGCGGCCTCGAGCGACGGCGCATGGCCTTCGTCACCGGCCGCGCTCGCCCAGCGCTCGACGAACGCCAGCACGACCTCGGCCACCTGCACGTCTGCCAGCGGCAGCTCCTCCTTGAGCACGAGCGTCAGCAGGAGGTCGAACGGGCCCTCGAACGCGTCGAGATCGAGCTCGAGCTCGCGAACCGGCAGCGCGCTCACCGGGGCGACTCTAGCCTCCCGCGCGGACGCTGGCCTCGGCCGCCACGGGCCCCTCGCGACGCTGCGTCCACACGAGGCCGGCCAGGCCGACGAGGAAGACGCCGATCGCGATCCACAGGTTCAGCCGCAGGCCGGCGATGTGGTGCGACGGGTCGATGCGCAGGTGCTCCTCCCAGGCGAGGCGCCCGAGCGCGTACCACATCACGTAGAGCGAGAAGATCCCACCTGGCTTCAGGCGGCGGCCGAGAGCGACGAGGCCGAGCACCCCGATCAGGTTCCAGAGGCTCTCGTAGAAGAAGACGGGATGGAACGTGTCGGCCTGCTCGTAGCCCGCGGGCCGGTTCTCGGGGTCGATCTCGACGCCCCAGGGCAGGTCGCTGGGCTTGCCGAACAGCTCCTGGTTGAAGTAGTTCCCGAAGCGTCCGATGACCTGCGCCAGCAGGATCCCCGGGGCGAACGCGTCGAGCGAGCAGCGGGACGTTGGCGCCCGCACGGCGGGCGACGATCGCGCCGGCCAGGACGCCCGCGGCGATGCCGCCCCAGATACCGAGCCCGCCCTTCCAGACCGCGAAGACGCCCCACCATTCGTCCGGGACCTCGTCCCAGCTCGTGATCACGTGGTAGAGGCGGGCG
Source organism: uncultured Thermoleophilia bacterium (assembly GCA_963838105.1). Taxonomy (GTDB): domain Bacteria; phylum Actinomycetota; class Thermoleophilia; order Gaiellales; family Gaiellaceae; genus CAWJNF01. Next base: position 124,844 of record CAWIQC010000016.1, read on the forward strand.
CCGACGATCCCCCAGGCGACGCCCCACATCGAGCAACGCACGACGAGGTCCCAGTCGCCGCCCCACCGGACCCACCGTCTGCCGGAGAGGAGGAGCGCCGCCACGATCCCCGCCAGCAGCAGCAGGCCGTACGCACGGAGGGTCAGCGGGCCGATCTCGAACACGCTGCGGCCGGGGCTCGGGATGGAGGCGAGCAGCTCGGTCACGCGGCTCATTCTCGCAGGAGGGCTATTCGGGACTTGTCAGACGCGCGAGACGGAGGCCCGGCGACGGTTCACCGCGAGACACGCGTGAACGGCCAAGGAGGGGGCCCGTAGGGGAACCGTGGGTACCCCCACGCTAGAGCAGGATGCGGAGCGCGGTCTCCTCGGGACAGCCGCTGCGCAGGAGGTCGATCGCGCGGTGGAGATCGATCTCGACCCGTTCGGCGATGCCCTGAGCGCCCTCGTCCCCGTACCCGGCTCGGCGCAGCGCGCGCAGGCGCCAGTCGACGACTCTGGCGAGCTCGGATTCCTGGACGACGTCTGTCTCGGTGGCTGGCATGCCTGTCTGTATCTGATCCTACTCGCTGTTCCCGCCCCCGCCGCACGTCGGTTCACGGGCGCGCGCACACTTAACGTCTCCTTAAATTCCCGGGCAGGCTAACGCCCTCTTCGGACGGGCAGCCCGCCCCGTGCCCCGGCGACCCGCCAAACGCCTCCTACAGCAGAATGCGGCACGCCACGTCGTGGGGACAGCCGCTGCGCACCAGCCACGTGGCACGGTGCAGATCGACGTCGCCCGCGAGCGCCAGCTCGAGCGCATCCACCTGGTCGTAGCCTGCTCGCTCGAGCTCCTCGAGCCGCCACTGGATGACACGCTCTTCCTCCGTTAGGCGCCGGCCCTCGAGCTCTAAGTCGACACTGGCCATGGGATCCTCCCTGATCCGTGGGCCTAAGCCCTTGCTACACGGAGGAAACGGCCGCGGGCGTCGATTGTCGATCCCCCGGAAGGGGCAGCGTGCCCTCCCCGGTCGGGGGGTCGCAGCGCCGGAAGAGTGATCCGAGAGGCGCCGGCTAGGCGACGACGGCTGCCTCGCCGAGGAGCGCCTTCACCTCGGCGAAGAAGTCGGACTCGGGCCGCACGGTGTAGGACGGCCCCAGCACGTACGTGCGCGGGCCCTCGCTCATCTCCAGGTCGACCACGACGCGGGCTTCCCCGGGGAAGTCGCGGACGACGGCGGCGAGCTCGCCGATGACCGACGCGCCCGCGCGGCGCGCGTCCACCCGCAGCCGCACCTCCGACCTCCGGGTCTCCCACGAGGTCGCGTCGAACGCGCTCACCTCCACCGCGACGAGCTTCGTCTCGCCGTCCTTGTGGTCGACCCTGCCCTTCACGAGCAGCACCCGGTCGGCCTCGAGGAGCTCCCGCGCCGCGGCGTACGCGGAGTTGAACGCGATCACCTCGGTCGAGCCCGAGAGGTCGTCGAGGCGGACGAACGCCATCGGGTCGCCCTTGCGCGTCGTGACCGTGCGGATGGCTCCGACGATGCCTCCCACGGTCACGAAGTCGCCGTCGCGGCGGCTCGCCAGCTCGCCGATGGGCAGATCGGTCTTGCGCCTCAGGGCCTCGCGCACACCCTGGAGCGGGTGCTCCGACACCCACAGGCCGAGCGACTCCTTCTCCAGGGCCAGCAGCTCGGGCTTGTCGAACTCGTCCGTGGCGATGGGCTGGTGCTGGCGCACGGGCCTCGCGTCGACCTCGGCGTCCGGGGACCCGAGGTCGAAGATCGAGCCCTGTCCCGTGAGCCGGTCGGCGTGGTAGCGGTTGCCGAGCGCGAGCGCCTGCTCCAGCACGTGGAGCATCCCCCGCCGGGAGCCTCGCGTCGAGTCGAGCGCACCGCTCTTCACGAGGCTCTCGAGCGCGCGCTTGTTCACGACCTGGGGATCCACGCGCTCGCAGAAGTCCCAGAGGGACACGAACGGGCCCGCGGCCGCGCGCGCGGCGATGATGGCCTCGACCGCGTTCTCGCCCACGTTCTTGACGGCGTTCAGGCCGAAGCGGATCTTTCCCTCGACGACGGCGAAGTCCGAGGCGGAGACGTTGACGTCCGGCGGCAGCACCTCGATGCCCATCTCCTCGCAGGCGGAGACGTAGAAGGGCACGCGGTCCTTCGTGTTCATCACCGACGAGATGAGCGCCGCCATGTACTCGGCCGGATGGTTGGCCTTGAGGTAGGCGGTCCGGTACGCGATGAGGGCGTAGCAGGCCGCATGCGACTTGTTGAAGGAGTAGTCCTGCGCCTGCTCCATGTCCTTCCAGAGCTGCTCCGCGACCTTCGGGTCGACGCGGTTGCGCGACGCAGCCCTGGACGAACTTGTCCTTGAGCGACGCCATCAGCGAGTGGATCTTCTTGCCGATCGCCTTGCGGAGATCGTCGGCCTCGGCAGGCGAGAAGCCCGCCAGCTGCTTGGCGATCTCCATGTACTGCTCCTGGTAGATGCAGATCCCGTGGGTCGGGCCGGTAATCGGCTCCAGGCGCGGGTCGGCGAAGGACACCTGCTCCTGCCCGTGCTTGCGCTTCGCGTACCCGGGGATGTAGGCCATCGGGCCCGGCCGGTAGAGGGCGACGAGCGCGATCAGATCCTCGAACTCCGTCGGCTTGACCTGGCGGAGCGCCTCGCGCATGCCGGACGACTCGAACTGGAAGACGCCGCTCGAGTCTCCCCGGGCGAGCATCGTGTAGGTCTTCGCGTCGTCGAGCGGAAGCTGCGCCAGGTCGCGGGCGTCGGCGCCGTCGATCAGCTCGAGCGCGGTGTCGATGACGTCGAGGTTCCTGAGCCCGAGGAAGTCCATCTTGAGCAGGCCGAGCGCCTCGACGTCCTGCATCGCGAACTGCGTGACGACCTCCGCGCCGACGCCCTTCTGCTGCAGCGGCACCACGTCGACGAGCGGCCGGTCGGCGATGACGACGCCGGCAGCGTGGATCGAGTCCTGGCGCACCAGGCCCTCGAGCGGCTTCGCCAGGTCGACGATCTGGCGGACGATCTCGTCGGCGTCGTACGCCTGCCGGAGCTCGGCGCCGGGCTTCAGGTTGTCGTCCAGGAAGACCTTCGGCCCTTCGGGGATCAGCTTCGCGACCTTGTCCACGGTGCCGTAGGGGATGTCGAGGACGCGCCCGGCGTCGCGCACGGCGGCGCGGGCCGCCATCGTCCCGAACGTGATGATCTGCGCCACGCGGTCGCGGCCGTACTTCTCGGCGACGTAGTCGATCACCCGGTCGCGGCCGTTGACGGTGAAGTCGATGTCGATGTCCGGCATCGTCTTGCGGCCCGGGTTGAGGAAGCGCTCGAAGAGGAGGTCGTAGCGGAGCGGGTCGACGTCCGTGATCTCGAGGCAGTACGCGACAAGGGAGCCCGCGGCCGACCCGCGGCCCGGCCCCACCCCGACGCCGTTCCTGCGCGCGAAGCCCACGAAGTCGGCGACGATCAGGAAGTAATCCGCAAAGCCCATCTCGCGGATCGTCCTCAGCTCGAACTGGAGGCGCTCGCGCAGCTCGGGCGTCTCCTGCCCGTACCGCCTCGAAAGGCCCTGCTCGCACTGCTCGACGAGGAACTCGAAGGCGTCTCTCCCGTCAGGGGTGGGGAACGTCGGCAGCAGGATGCGGTCGAGCTCGATCGTCACCGCGCAGCGGTCGGCGATCTCGAGCGTCCGCGCGAGCGCCTCCGGGTGTCCGGCGAAGAGCGAGTGCATCTCGTCGGGCGTCTTGAAGTAGAACTGGTCGGTCTCGAACCGCCAGTGGCCGGGGTTCGTGAGGGTGTCCCCCGACTGGATGCAGAGGAGGGCCTCGTGCGCCGTCGCGTCCTCGTGGCGGAGGTAGTGGATGTCGCCGGTGGCGACGAGCGGGATCCCCGTCCTCTGCGCGAGCGCGACGAGCCGGGGATTGACGTCCTGCTGGATCGGCAGGCCCGCATCCTGGAGCTCGACGAAGACCTGGTCGCGCCCGAACACGTCCACGAGCCGGGCGAGCTCTCCCTCGGCCTCGGCGTCGGCGCCGCGCTCGAGCGCCTTGCACACCCGCCCCGAGAGACAGCCCGACAGCGCGATCAGGCCCTTCGCGTGACGGGACAGGAGCTCCCAGTCGACCCGCGGCTTGTAGTAGTAGCCCTCGAGGTAGCCGGCCGAGGCGAGCCTGATCAGGTTCTCGTAGCCCTCGTCCGACTCGGCGAGCAGCGTGAGGTGCGCATAGCCCTTCGTCAGCGCCTTCCGGTCGTCACAGACGTAGACCTCGCAGCCGATCACCGGCTTGATCCCGGCCTTGCCGCAGTGCCGGTAGAGCTCGACCGCGCCGGCGAGCGAGCCGTGGTCGGTCAGCGCCACCGCCGGCATGTCGAGCTCGGCCGCCCGTGCGACGAGATCCGGGATCCTGCACGCCCCGTCGAGGATCGAGTACTCGGAGTGGACGTGCAGGTGCACGAACGGGGCTGCCATCACGAGCGGCGATTGTAGCCCGCCCGCCTGCCGGACACCCCGAGACCGTTGCCTGATCGGACGACAGAGATCGCCGGTGGCCGGGGCCGGGCGTCGGACGTCGCCGAAGCCGCCAGAATACGGGGCGTGAAGCGCCTCTACCTCCTCCGGCACGCGAAGTCGAGCTGGGACGAGACGTCCCTTCCGGACGCCGAGCGGCCGCTCGCACCACGAGGGCGCAAGGCCGCGAAGCGCATCGCCGGCTACGCCGAGCGCGAGGGCATCCGGCCCGACCTCGTCATCTGCTCGACGGCGCTGCGCGCGCGGCAGACGCTCGAGCGGGTCGCGCCGGCGCTCGGTCAGCCCGAGGTGGCGTTCGACGAGCGCCTCTACGGCGCGTCCGAGGGCCAGCTCCTCGCGCGTCTCCGGGAGATACCTGACTCGGTGGAGTCGGTGCTGCTCGTCGGCCACAACCCTGGAACCGAGCAGCTCCTCGCGCTTCTCGCAGGCGCCGGCCGGCCGCTCCCGGCAGAGGTGCCGACCGGCGCCCTCGCCTCGCTCTCGTCCCCCGCCGCCCGCTGGTCGGAGCTCGGGCCGGGGAGGGCCTCGCTCGACGCGTTCGTCGTTCCTCGGGAGCTCGGCTGACCCGGCCGCGGGGCCGATCCTGCGGGCTGCGACGCGCCGCGAAGAGCAACGGCCGCACGCCCGCCGGGTCGTGGCCTTCGTCCTCCTCGTCGGGCGCAGCCGGCTGCGGCGGCGCCTCGGCGGAGGAGGTCGTGCGCGCGTGGAGCGACGCGCTCAACCACGGCCTCAACGGCGACGCGGGGGCGCTCTTCGCCGCGGACGCGATCGCGGTGTCGGGCACCGGAGAGGAGGTCGTCCTGCGCACCGAGGCCGACGCCACCCGCTTCAACGCGAGCCTGCTCTGCCAGGGCGAGATCATCGCGCTGTCCAGCGAGGAGAACCGCGTCACCGCGACGTTTCTCCTCGATCAGCGCGGAACGTTCGCGTGCCCGTCCCCGTCGACCGTGGACACGGCGGTCTTCACCGTCGAGGACGGCAAGATCGTCCGTTGGGAACAGCTCCCTGACTAGAGAAACGGGGCCGAGGGGGCCGGACGAGATCCGGCCCCTGACGCGTGCGTGGACCTGCGCTCCCGGCTCAGACCTCGGCCGAGCTCGTCTTCTTCTTCCGCCAGAAGAACAGCACGCCGATGAGCGCTCCGATCGCCGCGGCGATGCCCGCCTTCTTCTTCTTCGTTGCCACGATGCCCCCTTTCGTCGTCAACTTCCGCGTCACCATGTACTTCAGAACGCGGTAGGTGATGATGCCGATGATCGCTTCGCGTGTGTTCAGCTTCATCGGTGACCGACCTCGGCCCGAAAGTCTATGCGCTCGCGGTGGCCCGCTTGCGATTCGGCAGATGGATCGCCCGCCCCAGGGCGAGGAGCCCCGCCTCCTTGATCGCCTCGGACAGGGTGGGGTGCGCGGTCATGCCGTCGGCCACGGTCTCCACGGTCGACTCCGCGTCGAGGGCGACGACGCCGGCCTCGATCAGGTCGGTGACGTGCGGACCGACCATCACGAGCCCGAGCAGCTCGCCGTAGCGGGACTCGTGGATCGACTTCACCCAGCCGTCGGTGGCGTTCTGCATCAGCGCTCGGCCGTTGGCGGCGAACGGGAACTTGCCGACGAGGACGTCGTCGCCGTGCTGCTCGCGCGCCTCGCGCTCGGTCAGGCCGACGGCGGCTATCTCGGGGTCGGTGTAGATCGGCCTCGGGACGCCGCGGTTGTCGACGACCGCGTCGTGGCCGCAGGCGTTCTCGGCCGCGACCTCGCCCTCCCGGAAGGCCGTGTGCGCGAGCTGCCAGTAGCCGGCGCAGTCGCCGACCGCGTAGACGTTCGGGACGTTCGTGCGACGCCGCTCGTCGGTCGCGATCCCGCGCTTGGCGTCGAATGCGACGCCGGCGGCCTCGAGCCCGATCCCCTCGACGAGCGGCCCGCGACCCGTCGCGACCAGCATGAGATCGCATTCCACCGTCTGGCCGCCGCCAAACGTCACGAGCAGCCCGCCTTCGCGCTCCTCGACGCTCTCGCAGCTCGACTCGAGGTGGATCGCGATCCCGCGTCGCGCGAAGTGCTTGCGGAGCTCCTCGGCGGCCTCGTCGTCCTCCTGCGGGATGAGCTTCGGCAGCAGCTCGACGATCGTCACCTCCGAGCCGAAGCGGGCGAAGATCGACGCGAACTCGCAGCCGATGATCCCGCCGCCGAGAACGACGAGTCGGCGCGGCACCTGCTCCTGGGCGAGGAGACCCGTCGAGTCGACGCAGCGGGGCGAGTCGAGGCCCGGGATCGGCGGGCGTAGCGGATAGGAGCCGCTCGCGACGACGGCCTGCCCGAACGAGACGTCCTCTCCCCCCTCGACCGCGATCGTGCTCGCGTCCTTGAAGCGTCCCGTGCCTTTGACCCATTCCACGCCGTTGGCCTTGAACAGGCCGGCGACGCCCTGCGTCAGCTGCTTGACGACCGCCGCCTTCCAGGCGTTCGCCGCCGGCGAAGTCGAGCTCGGCCTCTCCGACCCTGACGCCCAGCTTGCCGAACGTCTCCTCGGCCTCCTTGAGCGCGTGGGCGGTCTGCACCCACGCCTTCGTCGGGATGCACCCGACGCGGAGGCACGTGCCGCCGAGCTCGGGCTCCTTCTCGATGCAGACGGTCCGCGCTCCCAGCTGAGCCGCGCGGATGGCGGCCGTGTAGCCGCCCGGTCCGCCACCGAGGACGGCGACGTCACACTCCATGCAGGGTCTCCTCGAGTCGAGGTGAACGCTCGTCAGCGCGATCGGCTACCGAGTCCGGTCCAGAGGGCCAGGCCGGGCTCTTCGAGGTAGGACTTGAGCGTGCCGAGGAACTCGGACGCCGTCGCCCCGTCGAGGCCGCGGTGGTCACACGACAGCGTCATCTCCATGCGGGGACGGACGACGGGCTGGCCCTCCTCGGCGACCACCCTGTCCTCGATCGCGCCGACTGCCAGGATGGCCACCTGCGGCGGGTTGAGAACGGCGAAGAAGCGCTCGATCCCGTACATGCCGAGATTCGAGATGGTGAACGTGCCGCCCTCGAGGTCGTCCGGCTTCAGGTTGCCCGAACGCGTCCGCGCGACGAGGTCCGCCCGCGCGGCGGCGATCTCGGGCACCGACAGCTGCTCGCAGCCCTTGATGACCGGCACGACGAGGCCTTGCGGGATCGCGACCGCCATGCCCACGTTCGCCGTGCGGAAGCGGTGGATCTCGGACCCGTCGTAGTGGGCGTTCACGTCGGGGTGGCGCAGCAGCGCGAGGGCGGCGAGCTTGGTCAGGATGTCCGAGTAGGTCGGCCGCGGCTCGCCCTCCTCGGTTCGCTCGACGAGCCGCTCGCGCAGCTCGATCGCGCGGCGCATGTCCACCGACAGCGCGACCGCGAAGTGCGGAGCCTGCCACGCCTCGGAGAGGCGCCTGGCGATCGTCCGGCGAATGCTCGTCAGCGCGATCGTCTCGGCGGCCGCCTCGAGCGGGACGGGCTTCGCCTCCCACGGCGGCGCGGCGGCCGCGCGCTCGACGTCCTCGGCCACGATCCGTCCCGTCGGGGCCGGTCCCGGTGACGCGGCGCAGGTCGATCCCGCGCTCCTTCGAGATACGCCGCGCCAGCGGCGACGCTTTCAATCGCGCTCCGTCGCCTGCCGGCGACGGAGCCGCCGGAGCAGGCTCGGCCTCCGCCTCGGCTGCGGCGGCCTCGCGGCCTTCCTCCCGTTCGTCCTCCTGCTCCGGAGCCGGAGCGGGCGCCTCGGCGCTGGCGGCCAGCGCCTCGTCCTGCGCCTCCGGCTCGGCCGCGCCATCTCCAGTCCCGGTGGCGCCGCACCATCGCCGGCCTCGGGCGCCGGGTCACTCTCCGTCGACGCGTCAGCGTCGGACGGAATCTCTTCGCCGGCCTCGCCGATCACGCAGATCGGCTTGCCGACCTCGATCTCGCTTCCCTCGGACGCGAGGATCTTGAGCAGCACGCCCGACACGCCTGCCTCGACCTCCTGGGTGACCTTCTCGGTGTCGAGCTCGTAGAGCGGCTCGTCGCGGTCGACCGCGTCGCCTTCCGACTTGAGCCAGCGCACGATCGTGCCGGACTCCATGCCCTGCCCGAGCCGCGGGAGCGTGACCTCGGTCGCCATGGCCGCCCTACGACTCCCTGCTCACGGTTCTGCGGATCGCCGCGAGGACATCGGCCGCGTGCGGGACGACGAACTGCTCCATCACGGGCGCGAACGGGAGCGGGCAGAACTTCGACCCGACCCGCTCGATCGGCGCGTCGAGGTAGTCGAACGCGCGCTCCTGCACGATCGCCGCCACCTCGGCCCCCCAGCCCATGCGTGTCACGGCCTCGTGCGCGACGACGCAGCGGCTCGTCTTGCGCACCGACTCGACGAGGCCGTCCTCGTCGAGCGGCAGCAGCGTGCGGGGATCCCAGACCTCGACGGAGATCCCGTCCGCCTCGGCCTCGGCCGCCGCCTTCAGCGCCTCGTGGACGAGCCGGCCGGTGGCGACGACGGTGACGTCCTCGCCCTCGCGGTGCAGCCTGCCGATCCCGAACTCGAGCGGCTCGATCTCCTCGGGCACCTCGCCCTTGATCGGGTAGAGCAGCCTGTGCTCGAAGAAGAGCACCGGGTTGTCGTCGTAGATCGAGCTCCAGAGCAGGTTGCGGGCGTCGGCCGGCGTGGACGGGAACGCGACCTTGAGACCCGGGCACGTGGACGAACCACGCCTCGAGCTGCTGCGCGTGCTGTGCTCCCGGCGACCAGCCCGCGCCGCCCTGCGTCCGGATCGTCAGCGGAACCTTCAGCTGGCCGCCGGACATGTACCGGTGCTTGGCGGCCTGGTTCACGATCTGCTCCATCGCGAGGGTCGTGAAGTCCTGGTACATGATCTCGACGATCGGGCGCATGCCCTGCATGGCCGCGCCGATGCCCGCCCCCACGATCGCCATCTCCGAGATCGGCGTGTTGCGCACGCGCTCGGCGCCGAACTCCTGCAGCATGCCCTGGGTCACGCCCATGGAGCCGCCCATCTCGGCGATGTCCTCGCCCATGATGAAGACGTCCGGGTCGCGCCGCATGGCCTCGGACATGGCGTCGCGGACGGCCTCGCGATAGGTCGTCTCAGGCACGGCCGGCGAGGAGCGTGTCAGGCATAGATGTTCTTGAGGGCGTCTTCCGGCCGGGGGTCGGTGCCGTTCTGCGCGAACTCGACCGACGCGGCCACGATCTCGGCGACGTCGCGCTCGAGCTCGTCCCACTCCTCGTCCGGGATGGCGACCTTCGCGCGCAGCTTGTCGATCGGATCCTGCGTCTGGCGCACCTCGCGCACCTCCTCGCGGGCCCGGTAGACCTGCGGGTCGCCGACGTAGTGGCCGGTGAGGCGGTACGTGTTCGCGAGCAGGAAGACGGGCCCCTTCGCCTCGTCGCGCGCGTAGGCGGTCGCGCGCCGGGCCGCCCGGTAGACCTCCTCGACGTCCTGGCCGTCGACGACGATCGTGTGCATGCCGAAGGCGACGGCGCGCTTGGAGAGATCCTCGATCGGGAGCTGCTGCCAGGCCGGGAGTCGACTCCGCGTAGCCGTTGTTCTCGCAGACGAAGATGGCGGGCACCCGCCAGAGCTGCGCGAGGTTGAGCGACTCGTGGAAGGTGCCGATGTTCGTCGCGCCGTCGCCGAAGAACGCGACCGCGACGTGCGGCTCGCGGCGCAGCTTGAAGGCCAGCGCCGCGCCGGTGATGGCGGGGAGCCCGCCGCCGACGACGGCGTTCGCTCCGATGAGCCCGTGCTCGACGTCGTACAGGTGCATGGAGCCGCCGTAGCCGCGGCTGCATCCTTCGACCTTGCCGTAGAGCTCCGCCATGAGCTCGTTCGGGTGCATGCCCTGCGCCAGCGCATGCGCGTGCGCACGGTGGGTCGAGGCGATGACGTCGCCGTCCTCGAGCGCGCGGCAGACGCCGACCGCGACCGCCTCCTGGCCGATCGCCACGTGGAGGAAGCCGGCCAGGTCTCCGGCCCGGAAGCGCTCCTCCACCTTCTCTTCGAAGCGGCGAATGAGCAGCATCTCGCGGAGGAAGAGAAGGAGCCGCTCGTGCGAGAGGGCGTGGCCCTTCTGCTCGACCCCTGCCACGGGCCTCACGCTAGCAGGGGGGCCGACGGCCTCGTAGAATCGGCTTCGTGACTCTCGGCGAGCGGCTCGACGAGATCCTCGACAGCCTTCCGGCGAACTGGTCGGAGGCGCTCGTTCTCGTGACCGTCGCGACGCGTCGCAGGCGGATCGGGCCGCGCTCGTCCTCGCTCCGCTGCACGCCCGGTCGGTCGGGCAAGGCGTTCCGGGTCACGGTCGACCGCGGCGGGATCGGGCGCGCCCCGCCGCGACGCTGCCGCGCGAGCGCTCGAACGCCTCGACGCGGAGGGGATCGACGCGCGGCTCTCGCTGCCTGGCACGGCGGCCTTCCAGGTGCTCCCGCGGCGCGGAGCCGCGGCGGCGCCCAGCCTCGCCGAGGCCTGGGACGAGACTGTCGCGGCGCTTCCCGGCCGACTGGTCGGACCTCTGGCTCGAGGTCTCGACTCGTCTCCTCCGCCGACATGGAGCGGGCCGCGCTCCTGCTCGGGCCGGCCAACCCGTTCCTCCACGAGGGGATCCGCCCGGCGTTCCGCTTCCGCGCCGCCCGGCGGTTCGGCTACGGCGCGTCGCCGAGATGGCCCGCCGCGCGCTCGAGCGGCTCGACGAGGCGAACGATCGCCGGGCTCGCTGCAAGGTGCTGCGCGTCCAGTCGGAGACGCGCCCGGTCCTGACGCAGGGCCCCGTCTGGCGCGAGGGCGGGCGCGCCATCTGAGGGCGATGGCGCGAGATCGGCTCCGCCGATCAGGCGGCCGCTCGGAACGCCCAGTCGGCTCAGGCGCGAGATCGCGGCATCGATTGACTGGCCCCCGAGGCTCCGCTCGACCGCGCGATGCCGCGCTAGGCTCTGAGCTCGCCGCCGAGGCGCTCGCGACGGCGCCACGATGCGCTCGCGGAGCTCTCCTGCGTCCTCGTCCGAAAGCGTCCGCTCCGAGGACTGGAAGGCGACGTGGAGCGCGATCGACTTGCTCCCGTCAGGGATCTGGGCGCCGCGGTAGACGTCGAACACCCGGGCCTCGCGCAGCTCCCCGCCGGCTGCCTCGCGCGACGGTCTGCACGAGGTCGCCGGCGAGCACGTCCCGGCACGACGAACGCGAGGTCCTGGCGCAGCGCCGGGTAGGTCACGACGTCCTCGTAGAGAACGAGCTCGGGCACCTCCGCGAAGAGCGTCGCCAGATCGAGCTCGAAGATCCCCCAGGAGCCCTCGAGCAGCGCCGGGTGCAGCTCGCCGACGACGCCCGCGTCCACTCGGGCCGCCGCCCCGGGATGGAGCCACGCAACGTCCGACGCCGCGCTCGAAGCGAGCCTCGATGCCGAGCGCCTCGTGCAGCGCCTCGACGGCGCCCTTGGCGCGGAAGTAGCCGCCCTCGCAGATGCCTCCGAGGCGCCAGCGCTCTTCCGGAAGCCGCTCGCCCGGGGGAGGAGGCAGGTAGACCCGCGCCACCTCGAACAGCGCGATCGCGTCGTTGCCGAGATCCGCGTTGTGGCGCGCCGCGCCCACGAGGCCCTCGACGAGGGTCGTGCGCAGGACGGCGTGGTCCGCGGAGAGCGGCACAGGGAGTCGCAGCGCGTCCGGGTGCGGGTCGCGCGCGACGAGGCTCCACGTGTAGGCCTCGGAGAAGCCGCAGCCCGCCATGACGTCCTCGACGAGGCGGCGCAGGCGCTGATCCTGCGTCAGGCGGCCGAACATCGCGCGCCGCGCGGGCAGCGTGAACGGGACGTCGTCGAGCCTGAAGCGTGCGATCTCCTCGACGAGGTCGATCTCGCGCGTGACGTCGCGGGCCCGCCAGGTCGGGACGGTCACTCGCCACTCGTCGCCTTCACCGGCGATCTCGAAGCCGAGCCGCTCGAGAATGCCGCGCTGCTCGCCGGGGTCGATCTCGAGCCCGACGACACCATCCGTGCGGGCGGGCCGAAGGCGCGTCACCGGCCGGGACGGGAGCTCGCGCGCCGACGTCCGCGTGACCCACCCAGCGTGCGCCTGCCGTCTCGACGAGCAGCTGGGTCGCGAGAACGGAGGCCTGCCCTGCGACGTGCGGATCGACGCCCTTCTCCCAGCGGTTCGACGCCTCGCTGCGCAGGCCGAGCCGCTCGGACGTGCGCAGGATGCCGACCGGCTCGAAGTTCGCCGCCTCGAGCAGGACGTCCGTCGTCGTCTCGGCGACCTCGGACTCGAGGCCGCCCATGATCCCGGCGATGGCCACGGGGCGAAGCGCGTCCGTGATGAGGAGGTCGGAGGGCTCGAGCGCCCGCTCGACGCCGTCGAGGGTGACGAGCTTCTCGCCCGCCTCGGCGCGCCGGACGCCGATGCGCCCTCCGGCCAGGCGCTCCGCGTCGAAGGCGTGGAGCGGGCTGCCGAGGGCGAGCATGACGTAGTTCGTGACGTCGACGACGTTCGAGATGGCCCGTACCCCGGAGCGGACGAGCCGCGAGCGCAGCCACAGCGGCGACTGGCCGATCGCGACGCCGCGGAAGAGCCGGCCGACGTAGCGCGGGCAGCCCTCGAGGTCGGCGATCTCGATCTCGACCGCCTCGTAGCCCTCGCGCGGCGGGTCGCGTCCCGGCGGCGGCGCCAGCGGGCGGTCGAGCAGCGCCGCTACTTCCCGCGCGAGGCCGTAGACGGAGAGCAGATCGGGGCGGTTGCCGGTCACCTCGAGCTCGAGCACGTCGTCGCGCACCGGCATGAGATCGACGAGCGGCGTCCCGGGCTCGGGGCCGTCATCGAGGACGATGATCCCCGTGTGGTCGGGCCCGAGCTCGAGCTCGTCCTCGGCGAGGATCATCCCGTCGGAGAGCTCGCCGCGGAGCTTCGCCCGCTCGAGCGTGCGCCCGTCGGGGAGCACGGCGCCCGGCAGCGCCACGCACACCGTCGCGCCGGCCCCGAAGTTCCAGGCCCCGCAGACGATCTGGCGCGCCTCGGCCTCGCCGACGTCGACGCGGCAGAGCTGGAGCTTGTCCGCGTTCGGGTGCTTGCCCGCCTCGACGACCCTGCCGACGAGGAAGCGGCCGAGGTTGCCGTCCTCGTCGGGGACACCGACCCGGTACACCCGCTCGACCTCGGCGCTCGCGACCGCCAGCCGCTGCGCGAGCTCGGCGGCCGGCGTCTCGAACGGGACGTACTCACGCAGCCAGGAGAGCGGGACCTTCATGGCTCAGAACTGGCGCAGGAGGCGCAGGTCGTTTTCCCAGAGCTGGCGCAGGTCGGGCAGACCGTGGCGAAGCAGGGCGATCCGCTCGAGGCCGAGCCCGAACGCGAAGCCCGACACCTCCTCGGGGTCGTAGCCGACGAAGCCGTAGAGCGTCGGGTCGACCATGCCGGAACCGCCCATCTCGATCCAGCCGGAGTGCTTGCAGACGCCGCAGCCCTCGCCGTCGCAGAGGAAGCACGAGACGTCCGGCTCGATCGACGGCTCCGTGAACGGGAAGAAGTGGGTGCGGAAGCGAACCTGGCGCTCCTCGCCGAAGAGCGCGCGCATGAGGTGGAGGAGCGTCCCCTTGAGATCGGCGAGCGTGATCCCGCGGTCGACCGCGAGACCCTCCACCTGATGGAAGATCGGCACGTGCGTCGCGTCGGGCGTGTCGCGCCGGTAGACGCGGCCGAGCGAGACGACGTAGACGGGCGGCTGCTCCACCTCCATCACGCGGATCTGCGAGGGCGACGTCTCGGTGCGCAGGACGGTCTCCTCGTCCAGGTAGACGGAGGCGAGCGGCGAGCGGGCCGGATGCCACGCCGGCAGGTTCAGCGCCGTGAAGTTGTAGTACGTCGTCTCCACCTCGCGGCCGTCGACGACGCTGGTAGCCGAGCCCGAGGAAGACGTCCTCGACCTCGCGCCGGATCTGCGTGATGAGATGCAGGTGTCCCCGCCGAGCGCCCTCTCCGGGCAGCGTGACGTCGACGACCTCCTCGCGCAGCCGCCGGTCGAGCGCCTCCCGGTCGAGCTCCTCGCGCCGCGCCGCGAAGGCCTGCCTCGAGGCGGCCGCGCAGCGCGTTGAGAGCCATCCCGGTGTCGCGGTCGCGCACCTGACGCAGGGCCTGCGGCAGCTCGGCGTTGCGGCCGAGGAAGCGAACGCGCTGCTGCTCGAGCTCGTCCGCGGTCCCGGCAGCCGCGATCGCGCTCAGCGCCTCGGCTTCGAGGAGCTGGACGTCCATGCGGCTGAGACTACCATCGGCCCTGTGGACGCCCTCCAGCCCGACACGACCGGCGCCGGCGCCAACCCGTACGACCCGATCGCCGGGATCTACGACGACTGGAGCCGGCGGGTCACCGAGGACGTCGACTTCTACGTCCAGGCCGCGATCGCAGCGGGCGGCCCGGTCGTCGAGCTCGGCGTCGGCACGGGGCGGATCGCGATCCCGACCGCCCGGGCCGGCATCCCCGTGATCGGCGTGGACTCGTCGGCGCGGATGCTCGACGTCTGCCGGCAGCGCGCGACCGCTCCGGCGTGGCCGGCCTCCTCGACCTGCGCCTCGGCGATCTCCGCCGGCCGCCGGTCGGCGAGCGCGTCCGGCTCGTCACGTGCCCGTTCCGCGCCTACCTCCACCTGCACACCGACGACGAGCGAGTCTCGGCGCCTGCGCACCGCGCTCGCGCTGCTCGAGCCGGGCGGCCGGCTCGTGTTCGACGTGTTCGCGCCGAGCGACGCCGACATCGCCGAGACGAACGGGCGCTGGCTCGAGCGCGAGCCGGGCATCTGGGAGCGGGCCGACTGGCGGCCCGAGGAACGGCGGCTCGACCTGTCGGTGCGCGGCGAGAGCGGCGAGACGACGATGCCGCTCGCCTGGCTGCCGCCGGAGCGCTGGCGAGACGTGCTCGTGCGTGCTGGGTTCGAGCGGATCGAGTGCTACGGCTGGTTCGATCGGCGTCGCTATCGCGGCGGCGAGGACACCGTCTGGATCGCCCAGCGACCCGGGTGAGACGTCGGCCCGAGGCGTCGCCTCGCGCAGGTCGAGTCAGCCGCGCCGCCGCAGCTCGTAGAGCGCGATCGCGCCGGCCACCGCGACGTTCAGCGACTCCTCCCCCTCGCGCAGCGGAATCGTGGCCCTCGCGTCACACGCAGCGACGACGTCAGCGGGCAGCCCGTCCCGCTCGGCGCCGAGGACGAACGTCGCGCCGTCGCCGAGCGAGAGCTCGGCGATCGGCGTCGCGCCGCCGGGGACAAGCGCGATACGGGGCCCCGGCGCCTCGGCGAAGCCACCGACCGGCAGCCGGAAGACGGCGCCCATGGAGGCACGCAACGCCTTCGGGCCCGTCGGGTCGGCGCAGCCCTCCGACAGGCACACGAAGGCCGGGCCGAGAGCGGCGGCGGAGCGGATGCAGCGCGCCGACGTTGCCCGGGTCGCCGACGCGCCAGAGCGCGAGGCCGGCGGGTGGCACCGGCCCCGCACCGAGGCGCGGCAGGTCGGCGCGGCGGAACACGGCCACGACGCGCGGCGGATGCCCGAGCTCGGAGGCCGCGGCCAGCAGCTTCGGCTCCACCGGCTCCGCCGAGGGCAGCCGCTCCGCCAGCGCCGGGCGGGAGGCGTCGAGGAGCGCCTCGACCGGCTCGAGCCCGGCGTCGAGCGCCGCCTCGACGAGATCCTCCCCCTCGCAGGCGAACAGGCCGAGCCGCTCGCGACCGCGCCTGGTCTGCAGCCTGCGAAGGAGCTTGAGACGCGGGTTCGAGGCCGATGTGATCATCTCCGGGCGGCGCCGACTCGGCCGCCCGGAGATTCTTCCCGATCGGGGCTCAGGCGAGCCCTGCGGCGCGGTTGCGGCGCGCCCGAACGGCGAAGCGTCGCACCGACGGCGGCAAGGAGGCCGAGACCGAGGCCGAGGCCGAGCGGCAGGGCCACCGACCCACCTGCGTCGTCGCCTGCGCCGGCCCCGGAGGCGGGCGTGACCGCCGCGCTGCGGGCTCCGCCGCAGCCGGCGGCTCGGAGGGCGGCGCCGCCGCGGCGATCGAATGTGTTCCGAACGTGTGCGTCGGGCGCACTCCGCCACCGGGAAGCCGTCGTTCACCGCCACGCTCCAGGAGCCGGCCGTGGGAAAGACCACGGAGGCGAGATACACGCCGTTCTCCGCATCCGTCGAGCGTCGCCGGGAACGTCCGCTCCTCGCCGGTGGCTGCGTTCGTGATGATGACCGACGGTGTCGCATCGGCCATCGGCGTCTGTCCGTGCTGCAAGACCTGGACGTTCGCCGTCCACGTCTCTCCCGCAGCCACGTCGGGCTGTGGGCTGAGCCCGACCGTCGCCATGCAGCCGGCGCTCGCCGTGCCCGCGCTGACAAGGGCGATTCCCGCCGCCGCGAGCCACACTGCCCACCGCATCGGTGCCTCCTCTCGTAGCCTGCACAGGACTATCCGGGCAGGCGCGCAGAACCTCACGCGAGGCGGCGCGGGTGTGCCGGCGCCGCGGGCCGGATGCGATCCGGCCCCTACGAGTTCAGGGCAGCCTTGGCGCGCTCGGCGACCTTCGCGAACGCGGCAGGATCCTGGACGGCGAGGTCGGCGAGCACCTTGCGATCGAGCTCGATCTCCGCCTTGCGCAGGCCCGCCACGAACTGGTTGTAGGAGAGGCCCTGCTCACGGGCGGCGGCGTTGATCCGGATGATCCAGAGCCGCCGGAAGTTCCGCTTGCGCGTGCGCCGGTCGCGGTAGGCGTAGACGTCGGACTTGAGAAGCTGCTCCTTGGCCTTGCGGTAGGAGAGGTGCTTCTGGCCCCAGTAGCCCTTCGCCTCGTTCGAGCACCTTGCGGCGCTTCTTGCGGGCGTGGACGGATCGCTTGACGCGCGGCATCGCTCCCCTCCTCTCTCGTGCTACTGACCGAGCAGCCGGCGGACCTCGCGCGCGTCGGATCCGTCGACGGCGTGGTCGCGGCGGAAGGCGCGCTTGCGCTTCGCCGACTTCTTCTCGAGGTTGTGGCTCTTCATCCCGTGGCGGCGCAGGAGCTTGCCGGTGCCGGTCACCTTGAAGCGCTTCTTCGCAGCGGACTTCGTCTTCTGCTTAGGCATTCTGGGGCTGCTCCACCTTTCCCGGCGCCTTCGTCGGCGCCAGCACCATCACCATGTTGCGTCCGTCGAGGATGGGCTGCGCCTCGATCGTGCCCAGCTCCTTGACGTCCTCGGCGAGCCGCATGAGCAGGTCGTGTCCCCGCTCTGGATGCGTGGTCTCCCGCCCTCGGAACATGATCGTAACCTTCACCTTCGCCCTCTGGCCGAGGAACCGCATGACATGGCCCTTCTTGGTCTCGTAGTCGTGCACGCCGATCTTCGGCCGGAACTTGATCTCCTTGACGTGGACCTGCGACTGGTGCTTCCGCGCGAGCTTGGCCTTCTGCTCCTGCTCGTAGCGGTACTTGCCGTAGTCCATGACCTTGCAGACCGGCGGGTCTGCCTGGGCGGCCACCTCGACGAGATCGAGGTTCTTCGAGTAGGCGTACTCGAGCGCCTCGTCCTTCGGCTTGATCCCGATCTGCGGTCCCGTCCGAGTCGACGAGCCGGACGCGCGGGACACGGATCTGCTCGTTGATCCGAGATTGGGCGACGACGGGCCGGACCGGCTCGAACGGCCGACGCGACCTCAAAGCGCTATCACCAAGTCTTGCTGCTCCTCCTCGTCGTGAACACAAACAAAGACGGCTGCGCGCAGCAGCCGACCTTCCTCAGCGGTTCTCGGTTGAACCTCCGACAGGCCGAGGGCCCCGGAGGTGAGGAACACGTCGCTCCTGCTTGCAGGTCTCACAGGGTAGCAGCTTGCGCGATCTCGTCGAGGGCCGCCGCCCGCTCCGAGACGGAGACGTCCGGGACGCCGCGGACGCGGAGCGCCAGGGTGTCGCCCTCGGCCTCCCTGTCGCCGAAGACGACGACGTAGGGGATCTTCTCGAGCTCGGCCGCCCGGATGCGCTTCGGGATCGTCTCCTCGCTGGCGTCGACGTCCGCGCGCACGCCACGCGCGGCGAGCTCGCCCTGCAGAGCCGCCGCCGCGTCGCGGTGGCGATCGGCGACCGGCACGACCCGGGCCTGCACGGGCGCCAGCCAGACCGGGAAGTCGCCGCCGTAGTGCTCGATGAGAATGCCGATGAAGCGCTCGAGCGAGCCGAGCAGCGCCCGGTGGATGACGTAGGGCGTGTGCTCGTGGTTGTCGGCTCCGACGAACGAGAGACCGAAGCGCTGGGGCATCTGCGAGTCGAGCTGGATCGTGCCCATCTGCCACGAGCGGCCCAGCAC
The DNA here is from genome assembly GCA_963838105.1 of uncultured Thermoleophilia bacterium. Classification (GTDB taxonomy): domain Bacteria; phylum Actinomycetota; class Thermoleophilia; order Gaiellales; family Gaiellaceae; genus CAWJNF01. The sequence continues at coordinate 143,677 of CAWIQC010000016.1, forward strand.
GTCGGTCATGTGGAGGTCGATCTTCGGCCCGTAGAACGCGCCGTCGCCCTCGTTCAGCTCGTACGCGAGCTGCTTTCGCTCGAGCGCGGTCTCGGAGCGCCGCCTCGGTGAAGTCCCACTCCTCGTCGGTGCCCAGCTTGTTCTCGGGACGCGTCGACAGCTCGAAGCGCGCGTCCATGCCGAACAGGTCGTAGAGGAAGGCGACGTAGTCGAGGCAGCCGAAGATCTCGTCCTCGATCTGCTCGCGCGAGCAGAAGATGTGGGCGTCGTCCTGGGTGACGTGGCGCACGCGGAGCAGCCCGTGCAGCGTGCCGCCGGGCTCGTCGCGGTGGAGCGTCGAGGCCTCCGCGAAGCGCACCGGCAGCTCGCGGTAGCTCCGGATCTGGCTCCCGAACAGGAGCATGTGGCCCGGGCAGTTCATCGGTTTGAGACCGAAGGTCTTCTCTTCCTGTGGGATGAGGAACATGTTGTCCCGGTACTTCTCCCAGTGGCCCGAGATCTGCCACAGCTCGGTGTCGTACATGAGCGGCGTCTTGACCTCGAGGTAGCCGCGTCCCGCGTTCTCTCGCCGGCGGACGTCCTCGAGCGCGTTCCAGATCACCATCCCCTTCGGATGCCACAGCGGAGAGCCCGGCGAGTGCTCGTCGAAGTGGACGAGGTCGAGCTCGCGGCCGAGCCGCCGGTGGTCGCGGCGGCGGCGCCTCCTCGAGGCGATGCAGGTGCTCGTCGAGGTCCTTCTGGTCGAAGAAGGCGGTGCCGTAGACGCGGGTCAGCTGGGGCTTCGTCGCGTCCCCGCGCCAGTAGGCGCCGGCGAGCGAGAGGAGCTTCACCGCCTTGATCGGCGCCGCGTTCTGGAGGTGGGGCCCGCGGCAGAGGTCGGTGAAGTCGCCCTGGCGGTAGAAGGAGATCGGCCCGTCGGCGGTGTCGACGAGCTCGACCTTGTAGGGCTCCCCCTCGGCCTCGAAGAGACGGCGGGCCTCGTCGCGATCGACGTCGAGGCGCTCCCAGGCTCGGCCCTCGGCGATCTCCCTGCCGATCTCCTCCTCGAGCCGCTCCAGGTCGTCCTCGTGGATCGGCTCGGGGAACTCGAAGTCGTAGTAGAAGCCGTCCTCGATCGGCGGCCCGATCGCGACCTTCGTCCCCGGATAGAGGCGGCGGGCCGCCTCGGCGAGCAGGTGAGCGGCCGAGTGGCGCAGCACCGCGAGGGCGTCCGGGTCGTGCCTGTCGCGCGTCGTCAGGATCTGGATCGCGGCCCCGTCGGGCAGCGGCAGCCGGAGGTCCTGCACCCGCCCGTCGAGCCGCACGAGCACCGCCTGCTCGGCGAGCTTCGGCCCGATCGCGCGCGCCGCGTCGAGGCCGGTGGCGCCGTCGGCGAGCTCCAGCTCCGCCCCGTCGGGAAGGGTCACCGTCATCGGGGGAGAGCGTACCGAGCCGGCTGAGGCGCTCGTGCTACGCCGCGCGGCTGCGCAGTACCCAGCGCCGCCCGCCGCACATCGGGCAGGCCGGCGGAGGGGGATCGACCGCGACTCCGTACCCGCAGGTCACGCAGCCGCGGTCGGTGGAGGGCTCGGTTGGAGCACGCCCCTCGCGATCGTCGCTCGGCGGGAGGATCACGAGAGGAGTGCTCACGCTTCGACCGTACTCGCCGTCGCCCGGGCGCGGGGCTGCGGTGTGGTGAACGAGCGGTGTCGAGCCGTCCACCGGCCCACGAATGACGGCGCCCCGCGGACGGGACGCCGTCATTCGCTCGAGCGGTGGGACGTGGGTCAGGGTGCCGGGACCATCATCAGGAGCTGGCCGTCCTCGACCGTGTTGGCAGCAGGCGCCGGCGTCGGCGGATGCGCCTGGACGTCGAAGAGCCAGGTGTTGGCGCCCCAGATGTGCGACATGTCGATGATGCCGCTCGTCTCCCAGACGCCGGGTCCGACCTCCGCGTCTGGCGGCGAGCCGTTGCGCCCGGGCGGGTCGAGCTCGGCCACGCGGGTCGCGCTCGAGACGTCGACCCCGGGCTTGCCGCTGACGATCCGGAACCGCCAGATCGAGCCGTCGCGGTCCTTCGCGGCCATCACCGGCCGGCTCCCGGGTCGGTGCCGTCCTCGTTGATCATCAGGTACTGCGCTGCTCGCGTCGATGTTGTCGGGGCTGATCGCGATGTCGCCGCCTGCCGCCACGACCTGGTCCGCGTTGTAGACGACGGTCAGCGTTGGGTTGCCCCCCGCCATTCGAAGCGAATACAGGCGACCGAGCTCGTTGGCGCCGGCAGCGCCCCCCGTGGTGACGAAGAAGAACTCGTTCGGGTGCTTCGGGTTGAAGGCGCCGTCCTCGGGCCGTGCGAAGGTCATCGCGCCGACGGCGTCGCTGGCGGCCTCGAGCTGCGTCTCGTCCATGAACTCGGCCCCGGGGATCTCGACCCACTCCCCGGCGATGGTGCCGTTCTGGAACGTGAGCTCGCTGTTCTTGGTCGCATCCAGCGAGCGGAAGACGTACAGCTTGCCGTTGTCGAGGCCGTTGCGGCGCAGGGCACTGGAGCCGGGCGCGCGCTGCTTCTTGCCGATGTACACGTAGAGCTGGCTGTTCTCGACCGCCGGATCGAGGGCGGCCGGCCCGTCTTCCATCGACATGATCACCGTGGCGTTGCCCGTGTGCGGCTGAACGAGCGAGTTCTCCCAGGCGAAGCGGCCGAGCTTCGGCAGGGTGTGGATGGCGTTGTCGAAGATCGCCACGGTGAGGCCCCCGAGCCCGTCGTGCGAGTTCGCGGCTGTGCCCTCCTCCTCGTTCGTCATGTAGATGTAGCGATCGAAGCCGTCCTCCGGCCCGGCGAGGGACCCGGAGCAGAAGCGCGAGAAGGGGCGTGTCGTGTTCCCGACCTCCGGCGCCGGTCCGTGGAAGACGTTCTCGTGGAAGACCCAGTCGTATGCGCGCTCGCCCGAGAGGACGTTGCCGCTCGCGTCGAGTATGAGCTTCGAGACGATCGCCCCCCGGTTGAGCGGGTCGCCGAGCACCGGCTCGGAGAGCGTCGCCGCAGGGAGCTCGTGGTTCATGAACACCGTGGTCGTCCCGTCCGGGTTGCCGTGGGCGCCGAGCCCGTCCGGGATCCCGACCATCTGGTACTGCTTGGTCGGGTCGCTCGTCTCCGGCACGGTGTCGCCCGCGCTGATGATCTTCTTGATGGAGTATTCGGGCGTCAGCGGCACCGTGTACTCCTTGATCGGCGCTATCGCCGCCGTTGCCGCCGCCGCGCCGACCAGCACCGCCGCGCCGACGGCAGCCAGAACTGTCTTCCGTCGCAACACGAACTCCTCCTTCGGGTCGCTCGAGGACGTCGTGGCCAGTGTCCAAGCACCCCGACCGGCAGTGGTCGTCGGGTCGGTGAACAACTCGTGAAAGGGTGGCGAGAGCGACCTGGCCGGACGGCTGGGGCCGGCGCCGCCGGGATTCCGGGAGGACCGGCGCGTGTCCGTGAAGCAGGTGCGTAGAATGGGCGACCCTTGAGCGCCGTGACCGAGCACCTGGAGCGCGAGCTGAAGCTGTCGGTCGACGGCTCGTTCCGGCTACCCGAGCTCCCGGGGACGGCACTCCCCGACCGGACCTTCACGTCGACCTACCACGACACGCCCGACTACCGCCTCGCCCGCTCGAGCGTCACGCTGCGCCGGCGCGTGGAGAACCGCCGCGGGCTCTGGCAGCTGAAGCTGCCACGCGGGGCCGACCGTCTCGAGCTCGAGCTGCCCGGCCCCCCGAGCGAGGTGCCCTCCGAGATGGCCGAGCTGCTCGCCGCGTACGCACGGGGCCACGCCCTCCAGCCCGTCGCCGTCCTCCGCACCAAGCGCTCGGGGATCCGCACGGATGCGGCAACCGGCGCGGTCGCCGACGTGACGATCGACGTCGTCTCGGTCATGGCCGACAGGAAGATCATTCGCTCGTTCCGCGAGCTCGAGGTCGAGCTCGTCGAGGGCGACAGAGAAGGGGCTCGCAGAAGCTCGGCAAGGCGCTCCGTGGCCTCGGGCGCCGGCGAGGGCGACGGCCGCGCGAAGCTCTTTCAGGCGCTCGACCTCGAACGGCCGGCGGAGCGCCCGGCACCGGGCCGCGACGCGTCTCCGGCGGAGCATCTGCAAGCGATGCTCGAGACCCAGTACCGGGCCATCGTGGCGCACGATGCCGGAACGCGGCTCGGCCGCGATCCCGAGGAGCTCCACAAGATGCGCGTGGCCACGAGGCGGCTGCGGGCGTTCCTCCGTACGGGCCGTCCTCTGCTCGATGCCGACTGGGCGGAGGCGCTGCGGCTCGAGCTCCGCTGGCTCGGCGGGGTGCTGGGCCCGGTGCGGGACCTGGACGTGCTCATCGACCACCTGCGCAGCGACGCGCACGCCCTCGATCCCGGCGAGCGGCGCGTCCTCGGGAGGGTCTTCCACCAGCTCGAAGACGCGCGCGACGGACGCTCGCAGCTCCATGCTCGAGGCGCTCGACTCGGACCGCTACATGACCCTGCTCGACCGGCTCGAGGAGGCGGTCGCGAGACCCGAAGCTCGGCCCCGACCAGCAGCCGCTGCGGGATCTCGCGGCCCGGGAGTTCCGCAAGCTGCGCAAGGCGGCACGGACGCTCGCACCGGACCCGCCGGACGACGCTCTGCACGAGCTGCGCATCCGCGGCAAGCGGGCGCGCTACGCGGCCGAGCTCGCCGAGCCCGTGACCGGGAAGCCGGCAGCCCGCTTCCTCCGCGACGCGAAGGCGTTCCAGGACGTGCTCGGCGAGCACCAGGACGCCGTGGTCGCCGAGCAACGCCTCCGTGCGCTGGTCGGCGAGGTCGGGGGCGCCGCCACCGGCTTCGCCATCGGGCAGCTCGTGGAACGCCAGCGGGAGCGGAAGCGCGACGCCCGGGCGGCCTTCCCGAAGGCCTGGAGGCGGCTCAAGCGCAGCGGCCGCCAGGCGTGGAGCTGAGCGGAGAGCCCGTCCGGGCCGCCGGCGGGATCGTCTGGCGGGCGCAGGACGGCGGCGTCGAGGTTCTGCTCGTCCACCGCCCGGCCTACGACGACTGGACGTTCCCGAAGGGCAAGGCCGACGACGGGGAGACCGACGAGGCGTGCGCTCTGCGCGAGGTCGAGGAGGAGACCGGGCTGTCCTGCGCCATCGAACGCGAGCTCGGCGAGACGCGCTACATCGACCCGAAGGGGCGGCCGAAGGTCGTGCGCTGGTACGTGATGCGCCCGCTCCGCGGCGAGTTCGTGCCACACCAGGAGATCGACGAGGCACGCTGGCTGCGGCTCGACGAGCGGCCGCAGGGCTGACGTACGATCACGACCGCGGGCTACTCGAGAGCTTCGCGTCCTCGGCGTAAGCATGGCGATCCTGCTTCTGCGGCACGCCAGCGCCGGCACGCGCGAGACCTGGCAGGGACGACGACTGCCTGCGACCGCTCGACGCGGAGCGGACTCCTTCAGGCCGCGGGCCTCGCCGCGGCCTTCGACGAGTACCACCTGGGGCGCATCGCATCCAGCCCGACGCGCCGCTGCGTCGAGACGGTGGAGCCGCTGGCGGCTCGCCTGTCGCTCCCGATCGAGGAGCGCGCCGAGCTCGCCGAGGGAGTCCCTGTCGCCGGCACGCTCGCGCTCCTGCGCGAGCTGGACTGCACAGACGGCCCTGGTCTGCACGCACGGAGACGTGATCGCCGGCCTCATCGGGGCCGACCGACCGTGCCGGAAGGGCGGCGTCTGGATCCTCGAGCCGGACGGCGAGCGGCTTCGCGCCGGCGATGTATCTGCCGGAGCCCCTAGCGGCGCTCCGCTGCTGCTCGGGCGGGTCGGCTACGCGGCTAGCTGCTCGTCGAGCAGCGCGGACGCCGCGCCTTCCCGCAGGCCGCCGCGCGCGATCTCGAGCGGCAGGTCGATCCGGCGCTGCACCTCTGCGAGGATCAGCGCGCCGGCGAGGAGCGTCCGCGCGCGGACGGGATCGAGGTCCAGATCGGCCGCGAGCCCGGCCGGCCCACGTCTGGCGGCCGTCTTCACGACCGCGGCGAGGTCCTGCCCGTCGAGGCGGCGCTTCCCGGTGAGGCGGCGCAGGCGACGCGCGCTCCCACCCGACGCGAGCGCTCCGTCAGCGCCGGGAGGCTCGAGACCCTCGAAGTGCTCCTCGACGTCGCGGCGCGCCGCGGCGAGCGCCTTCTTCGAGGCTCCGCCCTCGAGGAAGCGCCGCGTCAGCCGGAGCGAGCCCAGCTCCAGCGACGTGCACAGCTCCAGCCCGTCGGCCGCCGAGCCGATCACGATCTCCGTCGAGCCGCCCCCGACGTCGCAGACCGCAACGCGCTGTGGCAGCTCGCCGCGGGCCTGAGCGACGGCGCCCCGGTAGGCAAGCCGTCCCTCGTCGGCCGGGGAGAGCACCCGCACCGGCGCGTTCGCCGCGCGCTCGAGGATACGGACGAGCGCCGGCGAGTTCTCGCTCTGGCGGCCCGGCGCGGTGACGATCACCTCGACCGAGCTGCAGCGGTGAGCGCGTGCGATCCCGGCGTACTCGCGGACACGGGCCGCCGTCTCCTCGAGCTTGGGCTTCGAGAGCCGCCCGAAGCGCTCGACCTCCTCGCCGAGGGCGAGAACGGCCCGTTCCTCCCGGACCGACCGCACGGCGGAACCGTCGGGCGCGGCGACGAGCAACCGCACGGTGTTCGAGCCGATGTCGATGACGCCGACGGGCACGCGGCCATTCTCGCCGGGCAGTCGGCTGTTCTCGGGGCAACCTGGTTACCGTCTGGAGAAGGTTCGGTACCGGTTCGGAGAGCGCCAGATGGTTGATTCCACGAGATCCGCCTCCGCCGGGGCGTCAGCTGGCCGCTCTGGGACGGAGGCCGGGGCGCAGGCGAGGCTGGACGCCTCGGCAAGCCCCGGCCTCGCGAAGCGCACGGGTCTGTCGAGAGGCCGCACGGCCTCCAGACAGACGGAAGCGGCCCAGACGCGCCAGATGGCGCATCCGGCCGCGCGTGGATCGTGGAATCAACCATCTAACTCAGCGCGGGCGCCGCGCCGGGGGCGCCGGCGGCTACGGTCAGGGCCCGGCGCATCAGCGCCGCGTGGGTGCCGGCAGGACGCTCACCCTTGGCGGGTCGCACGCGTTCCCACGTCCCATCGCTTGTGAGCGCCCACGCCTGGGTGTTGTCCGCGAGGACGGTCTCGAAGGCGTTGTTCAACTCCTGTTGGGCCTTCGGGTCCTCGACAGGGATCAGCACCTCGATGCGGTGGTCGAGGTTGCGGGGCATCAGGTCGGCGCTGCCGAGCAGGTACGTCTCGTGCTTCTTCGCCTCGAAATGAAACACCCGGCTGTGCTCCAGGAAGCGCCCGACGATCGAGCGGACGCGAATCGTCTCCGAGAGGCCGGGGACGCCCGGGCGCAGGGAGCAGATGCCGCGTGCGATGACGTCGATCTGCGCACCTTCCTGCGAAGCAGCGTAGAGCTCCTCGATGATCGCCTCGTCCGTGAGCGCGTTGACCTTGATCCGGATGCGCGCAGGCTTACCGGCCGCTGCCGCGGCGCCGACCCCTCGGATCTCCTCGATGAGACGCGCTCGGAGGTTGAACGGCGCTACGAACAGCTTGCGAAACCGCTGCGGGCGGCCGAAGCCCGTCAGATGGTTGAAGAGGTCGGCGAGGTCCGCCGCGATGTCCTCGTCCGCCGTGAAGAGCCCGAAGTCCTCGTAGAGGCGCGCCGTGCGGGCGTGATAGTTGCCGGTGCCCACGTGGACGTAGCGGCGCAGCTGGTCGCCTTCTCGTCGGACGACGAGCGTCGTCTTCGCGTGGATCTTCAGGTTGTGGAACCCGTAGACGACGTGGACACCGGCCTGCTCGAGCGCTCTCGACCACTCGATGTTCCGCCGCTCGTCGAAGCGGGCCTTCAGCTCGACGAGGCACACCGACTGCTTGCCCTCCTCGGCGGCCTCGATCAGCGCCGGCACGACCGGCGAGTCCTCGCTCGTCCGGTACACCGTCGACTTCATGCCGATCACGTCGGGGTCCTTGACGGCGTTGCGGACGAACGCCTCGACGCTGGTCAGGAACGAGTCGTACGGAAGCTGGATGAGGATGTCCCCGCGACGGATCTCCGCCAGGAGGTCCCGCCCACCGTTCGACGGAGCGAGCCTCGGCTGGGTGACGGGCACCCACGGCTCGTCGCGGAGCTCGGGCCGGTCGAGCGCCGCGATCTCCATGAGATCGGCCAGATCGAGCTTGCCCTCGATCGGGTAGACCTGGTCGGCACCGGCGTCCAGGCCGTCCTGCAGGCGCGCGAGCAGGGCCGGCGAGATCGACGACGAGACCTCGAGGCGGACGACGTCACCGAAGCGGCGGCGGCGCACCTCGAGCTCGACCGCCTCGAGGAGGTCGTCGGCCTCGTCGGAGACCTCGAAGTCGGCGTCGCGCGTGACACGGAAGACGGCCTGCTCGGCGATCTCCATGCCCGGGAAGAGCCAGGGCAGGCAGTGGCCGATCACCTCCTCGACGGGCAGCAGGAGCCCCCGGTCGCCGACGGGCACGTAGCGCGGCAGCGTCTCCGGGACCTTGACCCGCGCAAACCGCTCCTCGCCCGTCTCGGGATCGCGGACGAACATGACGAGCGACAGCGAGAGGCCGGAGATGTAGGGGAACGGCTGGCCGGGCCCGACGGCGAGGGGCGTGAGCACCGGGTAGAGCTCCCGGTCGAAGAGCCCCGTCAGCTCGGCGAGCTCGTCGTCCGAGCAGTCGGCACAGGTGCCGACCCGGATCCCGTTCTCGGCGAGCGCCGGCTTGAGCTCCTCCGCCCAGACCCGCGACTGCTCGCCCATGAGCTCGAGCGCGCGCGTCCGGATCCGCGCCAGCGTCTCGCGCGGCGTGAGCCCGTCGGGGCCCCGGCGGGACATGCCGGACGCGTGCTGTCGCAGCAGCCCGGCGACGCGCACCATGAAGAACTCGTCGAGGTTCGAGGCGAAGATCGAGCAGAACTTCACCCGCTCGAGCAGCGGCACCTCCGGATCGGCCGCCAGCTCGAGCACGCGCGCGTTGAAGTCGAGCCAGGAAAGCTCTCTGTTGAGGAGCCGTGCGCCGGCCCTCGCTCGTTCTTCGACCTCTGCCACGGCATGCATGGTACGGCCGAATCGGCCGCTCGGGCTCGGTCTTCGCTCCGCTGCGTCGGCGTCCTGCCGGAACGGGTCAGGCGGCCGCGAGGCTCGGACCGCGATCGAGCCTCGTGATGTAGGCCGGCCGCGAGGAGCGCAGGTAGGTGACGACCCCCGCCTCGGACTTCTCGCACGGGAGCAGCGTCTTCCAGGTGGCCAGGTGCTCGAGCCGGTGGAAGTCGCCTGACGCGACCGAGGGGAGCCCGGCATTCGCCACCCAGCCGAACACCTCGCGCTGGTTGAACAGCTCGAACCGGTCGATCAGGCCGCCCATGAGCCGCCATTCGCGCCAGAAGCGGCGGGTGGCTCGGTCCGGGCGCAGCTCGGCGTCGCCGCCGTGCGGATGCGCCGCGACGATCGCCGCACCCTCCGCTCGCGCGCTCGACATCGCCTCGGTCAGGCCGCGGTCCATGGAGACGAACGACCGCAGGCCGATCGCGAGGGCATGCCCGGCCAGGTCGGGCTCGGGGTCGTTGTAGGTCAGCTCGAGACCGGGTACGACGAGGAGGTCGTACTGCGCTCGGGCCCGCCGCGCCTCGTGCTGCACCGCGTCGAGGTAGCGGCCGTAGTTGAGCTCGTGTACGTGCGAGCCCTCGGGGTTCTGAGCCGGCCACGGGTCGTCGCTGCGGAGCACGTGGTCGGTGACGACGAGGACGTCGAAGCCGTGCGACCCGTACAGGTCCACGAGCTCGCGAAGGGCGAACGTGCCGTCGCTCCAGGTCGTGTGCGCGTGGAGCTCGCAGAGGAGGGGTCGTGCCTTGACGATCATCTGCCCACCTTCCCGCTGGCTGACCGTTCCCTTCGAGTGTGGCGAAGCGCCTCGCGCGGTTGGGCTACGGCGTGGTGTCCGGATGGTGAAGAGTCGTCAACCGGTCGAGGCGGCACGAGTACACAGGTCTGTACGCTCGCCCGATCGACCTCGTCTTCCTCGGGCTGTGGGCCTTCGCGGTCGCCGTCGTGGGCGGCCTCGTCGGGCTCGTGCTCGGCAACATCCGCTTGCCGGTGGTGCTCGCGTTCGCCTCGTCGGCGGCGGCGGGTGGCGCCGCCAACATCGCGATCTCGGGGGTCGCCGCGGCAACCGCGTCGGCGGTGCACATCCGGGCCGGGCGGATCAACTGGAGGCTGTTCGCCTGGATGGCCCCGCCTTCCGTGGCCGGTGCGGTGCTCGGCGGCTACCTCTCCGGTGTCGTCCCGGAGACGGCCCTCCTGCTCGTGATCGCGGTCGTGCTCCTCTACAGCGGCGCCGACCTGCTGCGCTGGCGCCGCCCCTCCCAGCCGGCGGATACCCCGGCGCGCCCGCTCGACATCCGCGCGGCCGTGATCTCGGGTGCCGTCATCGGGCTGCTCGGCGGCTTCGTGGGCCTCATCCTCGGAGCGCTGCGCATGCCGGCCCTGCTCCGGCTCGTGGGCGAGACCCCGCAGCGGGCGGTGGGGACGAACCTGGCCGTCGGCGTCCTCGTCGGCGCCGCCGGCCTCCTCGGCCACCTGCCGTCCGCGGCGCCCGACTGGGAGCTGCTCGCCGTCGGAGCCGGCGCCTCCGTCCCGGGCGCGCTGCTCGGCGCCCGCCTGACGGGCCGCCTCTCCGAGCGGCAGCTCGTGCGCGGCATCGGCATCGCCCTGCTGATCGCGGGGATCGCGGCCGCGGTGCAGGCGTTCGTGTAGCGGGCCTCGGTACCACTCTGGTCGGCGGGTTCGTGGGTTCCCCACGATTCGTCTGCTACCGTCGCCGCATGGCGGCCACGGTGGTGCGCGGATTCTGCCCGCTCGACTGCCCGGACACGTGCTCGTGGCAGATCGAGGTGGACGACACCGGGCGGGCGGTGGCGATGCGGGCGGACCGCGAGCACCCCTTCACGGCCGGGGCGCTGTGCGGCAAGGTCAACCACTACCTCGACGCCGTCTACTCGCCGGACCGCCTCCTGCATCCGCTGCGCCGCGTCGGGCGCAAGGGCGAGGGCCGCTTCGAGCGGATCACGTGGGAGGAGGCGCTGCGGCTGACGGCGGAGGGCCTCCAGCGGCGCCATCGAGCGCCACGGGCCCGAGTCGATCCTCCCGTACTACTACGCGGGCACGATGGGGTACATCCAGGGCTGGACGCTCGGGCCGCGGCTGTTCCGCCACCTCGGGGCCTCGCAGCTGCACACGAACCTCTGCTCCGCAGCCGCCCATGCCGCGTGCGACGCGACGCTCGGCGCCGCTGTCGGCTACGACCCCGAGGACGTGGTCGACGCGAAGCTCGTGATCCTCTGGGGGACGAATCCCCTCAACGCGAACGTGCACATGTGGAAGTTCGTGCTCGAGGCCCGTGCCCGCGGGGCCCACCTCGTCGCCGTCGATCCGATCCGGTCCGAGTCGGCCGCCCGCTGCGACGAGCACGTCGCGCCGCTGCCGGGGACCGATGCCGCGCTCGCGCTGGGGCTCATGCGCACGGTGCTCGACGAGGGCGCAGCCGACATCGACTGGCTCGAGCGCCACACGGTCGGGTGGCCGGAGCTCGAGGCGCGGCTCGCCGAGTGGCCGGTCGAGCGGGCGGCGGAGGTCTGCGGGCTCGACGTCGACGTCGTGCGCGCGCTCGGCCGGCGGCTGGCTCACACGAGGCCGACCGCGATCCGGCTCGGGCTCGGCATGCAGCGCCACGGCGGCGCCGGCGCCGCCATCCGCGCCGTCCTCGCCATCCCGGCGGTGACGGGGGACTGGCGGCACGTCGGCGGCGGCGCGCTGTCGCTGACGAGCGACCACTTCCCGTTCCACGGTCGCGAGCGTCGTCTCTCCGCCCGATCTGCCGGCGCCGCCGGCCCGCACGGTCAACATGTCGCGGCTCGGGGAGGCGCTGACCGAGACCGCGGACCCGCCCATCGCGGCGATGGTGGTCTTCAACGCGAACCCGGCCGCGAGCAACCCGAACCAGGTGCGCGTGCGCCGCGGCCTCGCGCGCGACGACCTCTTCACCGTCGTGCTCGAGCAGCGCCTCACCGACACGACCGACTTCGCCGACGTCGTCCTGCCCGTCACGATGCAGCCGGAGCACCACGACATCTACGGCTCCTACGGCCATCTCTACGTCCAGTGGAACGAGCCGGCCATCGAGCCCCCGGGCGAGTGCCGTCCCAACACGGACGTCTTCCGCGCGATCGCGAAGGCGATGGGCCTCGAGCATCCCCGGCTGTACGACTCGGACCTCGAGCTGGCCGAGCAGCTGCTCGACACCGACGGCTGGCGGGCTCGAGGCGTCACGCTCGCCGCGCTTCGGCGAGCGGGGATGGATGCGCGGCCGCAGGCTTCGAGCGCGGGACGGCGCCGTTCGCCCACGGCGGGTTCCCGACGCGGGTCGGGGAAGGTCGAGCTCGTCTCGGCGGCGCTCGGCCGCGAGGGCCAGGACCCGCTCGTCGGCTTCGTGCCTCCGCACGAGGTGCTCGACGAGGAGCTGGCGGAGCGATACCCGCTCGTGCTCATGGCGCCGGCCGGACGCTTCTTCCTCAACTCCACGTTCGGCTCGATCGACTGGCACCGGAGCAAGATGGGCCCGGTCACCGTGCACCTCCACCCGGAGGACGCCGAGGCGCGCGGCCTCTCCGACGGAGACGGCATCCGGATCCACAACGACCGCGGCTCCTTCGTCGGCCAGGCCCGCGTGAACGACGCGGCCCGCCCGGGCGTCGCGTTCATGCACAAGTCGCACTGGCCGAAGCTCGTCGAGGGCGGCGCGAACGCGAACGCAACCACGCCGGAGCGGGACGCGGACATGGCCGGCGCGCCGACCTTCCACGACAACCGCGTCGAGGTCGAGCCGCTCTACGCGGGAGCGCGCAGAGCCGAGGCGTCCTTGGCCACGGCCTCGCGGGCCGGATGAGATCCGGCCCCTAGGCTCTGAAGCGCCGCCTTCGGCGCGCTTCGAGCTTGTAGCCGACGCCGTAGCGGGTCTGGATGAAGCTGTGCTCGACCGCTCGCCGGTCGACCTTGTCGCGCAGCTTGCGCACGAAGACGTCGACGGTGCGGTCACGCCGCGTCTGGCGGCGTCCCCAGATCTTCTGCAGCAGCTCGTCACGGGTCACGACCCGGCCCTGCTCCAACGCCAACGCATACAACAACCGGAACTCCGTCGGCGTCAACTCGCAATTCTCCCCATCCACGAACGCCTGCACGTTCCGCGGATCCACCACCAACTCCTCGATCTCGATCGGCTCCCCCCGATGCTCCTCCTGCGCCCGCACCCCCCGCCGCGCAGCCGCCCGCACCCGAGCCACCAACTCCTTCATCGAAAACGGCTTCACCAGATAATCATCCGCCCCGATCTCCAGCGCATGCACCCGATCATGCTCCGTCCCCCGCGCCGACACCACCACAATCGGCGTCCCGATCCCCTCCTCACGCGCCGTCTCGATCAACTTCCAACCATCCAACCCCGGCAACATCAAATCCAACACACACACATCAGGCCGCTCGAACCGCAACCGAGCCAAACCCGCCTCACCCTTCCCAACCCACACCGGATCGAACCCCGCCGCCTGCAAATGACGCGCCATCCCCTGCGCAATCACCTCATCGTCCTCGACGATCAAGACGCGGGGCATGCTTCCATGATGGCCCCTGGCGCCGCTGGTTGGGTGGCGTGATGGTGAACGCGCGGTGAACGGTTGGTGTACGCCGGCGGCCGCCAGCGAGGGCACCGGGCTCGCGGGCCGGATGAGATCCGGCCCCTACTTCGGGGCCGCCTCGACCTTGTAGCCGACGCCGTAGCGGGTCTGGATGAAGCTGTGCCGGCCGGACCTGGCGTCGACCTTGGCGCGCAGGCGGCGGACGAAGACGTCGACGGTCCGGTCCCGGTGGGTGGCACTGCGTCCCCAGATCTTCTGCAGCAGCTCGTCACGGGTCACGACCCGGCCCTGCTCCAACGCCAACGCATACAACAACCGGAACTCCGTCGGCGTCAACTCGCAATTCTCCCCATCCACGAACGCCTGCACGTTCCGCGGATCCACCACCAACTCCTCGATCTCGATCGGCTCCCCCCGATGCTCCTCCTGCGCCCGCACCCCCCGCCGCGCAGCCGCCCGCACCCGAGCCACCAACTCCTTCATCGAAAACGGCTTCACCAGATAATCATCCGCCCCGATCTCCAGCGCATGCACCCGATCATGCTCCGTCCCCCGCGCCGACACCACCACAATCGGCGTCCCGATCCCCTCCTCACGCGCCGTCTCGATCAACTTCCAACCATCCAACCCCGGCAACATCAAATCCAACACACACACATCAGGCCGCTCGAAACGCAACCGAGCCAAACCCGCCTCACCCTTCCCAACCCACACCGGATCGAACCCCGCCGCCTGCAAATGACGCGCCATCCCCTGCGCAATCACCTCATCGTCCTCGACGATCAAGACGCGCGCCATATGCTCACAGTATGAAGCGAGCACCCGGCCGTCCCGACCGGGTCGGCGAGACGACCGAGGACTTGCGCGTCGCCGCCGAGCGCGGCCGCCGGCTGGTCGAGGAGAGCCGCGAGATCGTCCTCGTGCTCGACACGGAGGGCTTCGTCGTGGCCGCGAGCCGGCGCGCCCGGGAGGCGCTCGAGGGTCTCGAGGAGGGCATGCCCCTGCCGGAGGGGTTGCTCCGCCCCGACTCCCGGCGGGTGCCGTTCTCGGTGTCCTACGACGTCGACGGACGGGAGGAGACGCTGCTCTACCTCACCGAGCCCGGCGAGCTGGCCGCCTACGAGGAGCTCCGAGCCGGCTTCACGGCCGCCGTCTCCCACGAGCTGCGCACGCCGCTCGCCCGCATTCTGGCCCTGCTCGAGACGGCGACCCTGCCCGGCTCGGACCCGGAGGAGCTCGTGCAGCAGGCGCAGGGGGAGGTCGAGCAGATCCGCGAGCTCATCGACGACGTGCTGTTCCTCTCGGAGCTCGAGACGGGCCGCGAGGTCGTGACCCTCGGGTACACGCCGGCCCTCCCGATTCTGCGCGAGATCATCGACGAGAACGCCGAGCGCGCGCAGCGGGCCGGGATCTCTCTGGCGCTCGAGGGCGATGCGCGGATCGAGCTTCCGCTGCGGCCTCGGATGCTCCGCGTCGTCGCCGGCAACCTGCTGCAGAACGCCGTGCGCTACGCGGGGCCCGGCGCGTCGTTCACGTTCTCGGTCCGTCACGAGGACGGCGGGGCGATCCTCGAGGCCGCAGACACCGGCATCGGCGTCTCGGAGCGCGACCTGCCGAGGCTCTTCGAGCGCTTCTACCGCACCGACCGCGCCAGAGCCTCACGCGGCACGGGGCTCGGCCTCGCGATCGTCAAGCACGTCGTCACCGCGGCCGGCGGCTCGGTGGACGCCGAGGGCGCCCGGGGGGCCGGGCTGACGATTCGCTGTCGCCTCCCGCTCGCCTGACGGCGCATCGCCGCAGGCCCGTCGGCGCGTCACCACATCTTCACAGGACGTTCACCGTCCTGCCTCCCACGGCCCAAACGGGCCTCGAAAGAATCGCCGCAGGTACACAACTCGAGTGGAGAGGGAGGAGACGAATGGGACGCTCGTCGAAGGTATTCCTTCGCGATTCTCGCGCTTGCGGTCGCACTCCTCGCCGTCCTCGCTGCCGGCTGCGGCGGCGACGACGAGAGCCGCGGAGCCGGCGGCGCCGGCCGAGCCTGCCGAGCCGGCTGAGCCGCCGCCGAGCCGCCCGCCGAGCACGGCTGCTGCCGACCGCCGGTGCCGCCGAGCCGCCGGCCGCCGATCTGTCCGGCGGTATCGAGGTGGACGGCTCCTCCACGGTCGGCCCGCTGGTTCAGGCCGCAGCGGAGTTCTTCCAGGAGGAGAATCCCGGCGTGCAGGTCACGGTCGGCGTCTCCGGGACGGGCGGCGGCTTCGAGCGCTTCTGCGCGGGCGAGACCGACATCTCGAACGCGTCGCGGCCGATCGACACGGAGGATCCTGCCGAAGGGCCCGCCTGTGAGGCCGCCGGCATCGAGTACGTCGAGCTCCAGGTGGCGGTCGACGCGCTCACGGTGGTCGTAACAACACGGAGAACGACTGGGCGACCTGTCTCACGGTCGAGCAGCTCAACACCATGTGGGCTCCCGAGGCCGAGGGAACGGTGACGAACTGGAACCAGGTCGACCCGAGCTTCCCCGACCAGGAGCTCGTGCTCGGCGGCGCCGGGCACGGACTCCGGGACGTTCGACTACTTCACCGACGTCATCAACGGCGAGGAGGGGGCGAGCCGGGCCGACTACAACGCCACCGAGGACGACAACGTCATCGTCCAGCGCGGTCGCCGGCGAGCCGGGCGGCGCTCGGCTACTTCGGCTACACCTACTACGAGCAGAATCAGGACACGGCTGAACGCCGTCGAGATCGACGGCGGCTGGGGCTGTGTCGCCCCGAGCCCGGAGGCCGCGCAGGACGGCAGCTACACGCCGCTCGCACGGCCGCTCTTCGTCTACGTGAAGACGGAGTCGCTCGCGAGGCCCGAGGTTGCCGCCTTCGCGCAGTACCTGCTCGACAACAACGCCGAGATCAGCGAGGCTGCGCTCTTCATCCCGCTCAACGACGAGCAGCTCGCCGCCTCGCAGGAAGCGCTGGCTGCCGCGCAGGGCTAGAGAACGAGAACCAGCGAGATCGTGGCTACGAACGGCATCAGCGACGCGGGCGCCCAGCCGGTTCACCGGCTGGGCGCCCGCAAGCGGCGCTGGGGCGAGGACGCGATCAAGTGGTCCCTGGTCGCCTGCGCCTTCGTCTCGGTCGGGACGACGATCGCCATCGTCATCGCGCTCCTCGAGCCGGCGATCGAGTTCTTCCGGGAGATCGACTTCATCGACTTCATTACCGGGGACCGCTGGGCACCACTGTTCGAGCCCCCGGATTTCGGCGTCCTCCCCCTCCTCGCCGGGACGATCTCCGTAACGATCTGGGCCACGCTCATCATGATCCCGTTCGGCCTCGGCGCGGCGATCTACCTCTCCGAGTACGCGAAACCGGGAGTGCGGAAGTGGCTGAAGCCCGCCCTCGAGGTGCTGGCCGGGATTCCGACAGTCGTCTTCGGGTACTTCGCGCTCCTCTTCATGACGCCGCTGCTCCAGGACATCGGCATCGACGTCGGCACGTTCAGCGCGCTGAGCGCGGGCCTCGTGATCGGCGTCCTGCTCATCCCCACCGTCGCCTCCATCTCCGAGGACGCCATGTCAGCGGTGCCGCACGACCTGCGGGCCGGGCGCCTACGCGCTCGGCGCGCCGAAGTACAAGGTGGCGACCCGGATCGTCGTCCCGGCGGCGATCTCGGGCATCATCGCGAGCTTCGTGCTCGGGATCTCGCGCGCGGTCGGAGAGACGATGATCGTCTACCTTGCCGCGGGCGGGCAGCCGAACCTCTCGTTCAACCCGACGGAAGCGGTGCAGACGATGACCGCGTTCATCGGCGCGACCGGGCTCGGGGACGTGCCGACAGGCTCGATCGAGTACAAGACGATCTTCGCGGTCGGCCTCGCGCTGTTCGTGCTGACGCTCGTCATGAACATCTTCGCGATCCGGCTCGTGCGCAAGTACCGGGAGGTCTACGAATGAGCGCCGAGGCGACTGCAGCGCCGGCGGTGGCGCTCGGAAAGGGACGCGACTGGGATCGCCTGGTCGGGCGCCTGTTCCTGTTCTTCCTGCTCTTCTCGCTCGTCGTGGGCTTTGCCATGCTCGCCGCGCTCCTCATCGACGTTCTCATCGACGGAATCCCCAGCCTGAGCTGGACCCTGCTCTCCGAGGGCCCTTCGATCAATCCCGAGGAGGCCGGAGCCCGCCCGGCGATCCTGGCGTCGCTCTACATGGGCGCGCTGCTCCTCGCCTTCACGGTGCCGCTCGGCGTCGGCACCGCCGTCTACCTCGAGGAGTACGCCAAGAAGGACCGCTGGTACAACCGCTTCCTCGAGCTCAACATCCAGAACCTCGCGGGCGTCCCTTCCATCGTGTACGGGATCCTCGGCCTCGCGTTTCTCGTCCGCGGCATCGGCCTCGGCCGGGTGCTCCTCGCCGGCGCCCTCATCCTCACGCTGCTCGTCCTGCCCACGGTGATCGTGGCCGCGCGCGAGGCGATCCGGGCCGTGCCCGACTCGATTCGGCAGGGCGCCTTCGCACTCGGCGCGACGAAGTGGCAGGTGGTCTCCAAGCAGGTGCTGCCGGCGTCGATTCCCGGTATCGCCACCGGCACGATCCTGGCGCTGTCGCGGGCCATCGGAGAGACCGCGCCGCTCCTGCTCGTCGGCGCCGTCGCGTTCGTGAGCTTCAACCCGACCCTCCTCGGCTCCTTCACGGCGCTGCCGATCCAGATCTTCCAGTGGATCGCGCGCCCGCAGGACGAGTTCAAGGCGCTCGCGGCGGCCGCGATCATCGTCCTCCTCGTTATGCTCCTCGGCCTGAACGCCGTCGCGATCTGGCTGCGCAACCGCTATCAGCAGAGGTGGTGATCCAGTGACCGAAGCCGAGACGGAGACGGACCCGCGTAAGATCCGGGATCTGCAGGTCGACCGCCTCACCGCTTCCTCCAGCGCCTCGCCGCTCGGCGGCATCGTCTTCGACTGCGCCGACGTGAACGTGTACTACGGGAAGGCGCACGCGCTCAAGAACGTGTCGATGGAGGTGCGCGAGAAGCAGGTGACCGCGTTCATCGGGCCCTCGGGCTGCGGCAAGAGCACGTTCATCCGCTGCTTCGACCGGATGAACGACCTCATTCTCAGCGCGCGCATCGAAGGCACCATCCTGTACCACGGGCAAGACCTCTACGGCGCCGAGATCGACCCGGTCGAGGTGCGCAAGCGGATCGGCATGGTCTTCCAGAAGCCGAACCCGTTCCCGAAGTCGATCTACGACAACATCGCATTCGGGCCACGCGTGCTCGGCCTGAAGGACGACCTCGACGGGCGTGTCGAGCGGGCGCTCAAGCACGCCGCGCTGTGGGACGAGGTCAAGGACAGGCTGAAGGACAACGCCTACGGCCTCTCGGGCGGTCAGCAGCAGCGGCTCTGCATCGCGAGGTGCATCGCGGTCGACCCGGACGTCATCCTCATGGACGAGCCCTGCTCGGCGCTCGATCCGATCTCGACGGCCGCGATCGAGGATCTGATGGCAACGCTGAAGCAGGAGTTCACGATCATCATCGTCACCCACAACATGCAGCAGGCGGCCCGCGTGGCGGACAGGACGGCGTTCTTCAGCGTCGAGGTCACCGACGAGGGCAAGCAGCGCACCGGCGTGCTCGTCGAGTACGACGACACGACCAAGATCTTCACCAACCCGTCCGACAAGCGGACGGAGGATTACGTCACCGGGCGGTTCGGGTAGATGGGCGAGACGATGAGAACCGAGTTCCATCAGGAGCTGGACGAGCTCGAGGCCGCGTTCCAGGAGGAGGGAAGCCTGGCCACGCGGGCGATCCGCGGCGCCATGAACGCGCTCGAAGCACAGGACGTCGAGCTCGCCGACGAGGTGATCGCGTTCGACGAGGAGATCGACAAGCGGTACCTCGACATCGAGAGGAAGATCGAGAGGCTGCTCGCCACCCAGACGCCGGTCGCCTCCGAGCTTCGGCTCGTGCTCGCGATCCTCCACAACAACATCCACCTCGAGCGGATGGGCGACCAGTGCGTCACCATCGCCAAGCTGACGAAGCTGAGCGCCCAGCTGCACCAGGAGCCCGGCCTCGTCGAAGGTCTCGAGGAGATGGGCTCGCGCGCGGAGGAGATGACCCGTATCGCGCTCGATGCGTTCTCGCAGCGCGACATCGAGCGCGCGCGCTCGCTCGCCGATCTCGACGAGCTCATCGACCGGACGAACCGGCGCGTGATCGACCATGTGATGGCGCTGTCGGGAGATTCCTCGCGCCAGGAGTGGGGAATGCGGATGATCATCGTCGCTCGCTGCGTCGAGCGCATCGGCGACAACGCCGTCGACATCGGCGAGCAGACGAACTACCTCGTCACGGGCGAGTTCCGCGAGTTCGACTCCCCATCGCATTAGCGCCTCGGCGGCCCGGCTGCGCGCGATCTGCTTCGACCTGAACGGCACGATCTCGAAGGACGAGGAGCTCTACTTCGAGCTCTTCTCCGAGCTCTTCGCGCGCGAGGGCAAGCCCGTCGCTCGCGAGGAGTACTTCTCCCGGCTCGTGGGGCATGTCGACGAGGACGTCGTCCGCCTCTGGCTCGGTGAGGAGTTTCCGGATGCCGAGCGACTGCTGGCCGAGCGCCTGGCGCGCTTTCTCGAGCTCGTCGCGGACGGCCGCACGGTGCCCGAGGAGGCCCGGCGAGCGGTGATCGCGGCCTCGGAGCGGGTGCCCGTCGCCATCGTCTCCGGCGCCTACCGCATCGAGGTGCAGGCCATCCTGGCCGGCGCGGCGCTCGACGGCGCCGTCTCGGCCGTCGTCGCGTTCGAGGACGTCGCGCGCTCGAAGCCCCATCCCGACCCCTACCTGAGGGCGCTCGAGCTCCTCGGGGTCGACGCGGCCGATGCGCTCGCAGTCGAGGACACGGCCGTCGGCATCGCGTCCGCGAAGGCCGCCGGGCTCCGCTGCGTCGGGGTGCTCGGATCCCAGCCCGCGGATGCTCTCGCCGCTGCGGACGTGGTGCGTGGCGCAGCTCGACGAGGCGCTCGTGGCCCGGCTGCTGCGCGGGTAACGCGGCCGTCTCGTCTCACCAGCGGGTACAAATCCTGGGACGTCATGTCCGCCTCACCGGAGGAGCCACGTGCGCCTTTCCATCCTGCCGAAGTCGACCGGCTTCTACGATCTGTTCGAGCGCGCCGGCCGGAACGCGCTCGAGACTGCGCGCATGGTCGAGAGCGGTTCGACGAGTGGCCTAACCCCACTGCCGTCCAGGACGACGTCAAGGCTCTCGAGCACGTCGGCGACACCTGACGGCTGACATCATCACGCTGCTCAACACGCAGTACGTCACGCCCTTCGACCGGGAGGACATCTACGACCTCGCGACCAGGCTCGACGACGTCGTCGACCACATGGAGCACGCGAGCGACCTGCTCGGGCTCTACGGGGTCGAGACGCCGAGCCGACATTCGATCGAGCAGTGCCGCATCCTCGCCGCCGCGTGCGAAGCGTTGGCCGCGGGGCTCGCCGCGTTGCGCAACCCTCGCGGAGCGGAGACGGCGCTCGTCGAGGTGAAGCGCTTCGAGGACGAGGCCGACCTGGTCGTCCGCGACGCCATCGCGTCCCTCTTCCATTCGCCCGGGATCGACCCGCTGCTCGTGATCCGCTGGAAGGACATCTACGACGCCCTCGAGGACGCTGTGGACTGCCTGCGAGACGGTCGCCAACGTGATCGGCAACATCGTCGTCAAGAACGCCTGATGATCGATCGCTTCTAGCCGAGCAGCCGCCGCGTGGGAGACGTCACCCTTCTGCTCGTCGCCGTCGTGGGGGTTGCGCTCTTCTTCGACTTCACGAACGGCTTCCACGACGCGGCGAACGCGATCGCGACGGGGATCTCGACGCGCGCGTGGCACCCGCGCGTCGCCGTGATCGTGGCAGCGATCCTGAACTTCGCCGGCGCCTTCGTGTCGTTCCAGGTGGCCGCGACCGTGGCGACGGGCATCGTCGACCCCACCGCCATCTCCCTCGAGATCATCCTCGCCGGCCTCATCGGCGCGATCAGCTGGAACCTCACAACGTGGTACTTCGGGCTTCCGTCGAGCTCGAGCCACGCGCTGATCGGCGGCATCGCCGGCTCGGCGGTCGCGGCGCACGGGTTCGACGTGCTCATCAGCGGCGGGCTGGTGCACAAGGTGCTGATCCCCTCCCTTGCCGCGCCGGTCCTCGGCATGGCGGGAGCGGCGCTGCTCATGGTCGTGTTCCTCTGGATCGTCAGGCGGCGGCCGCCCGGGCTGGTCAACCACGTGTTTCGCAGGTCCCAGCTCGTGTCGTCGAGCTTCCTCGCGTTCACGCACGGCACGAACGACGCGCAGAAGACGATGGGCATCATCGTCCTCGCGCTCGTAGCCTCCGGCCATCTGAGCGCCGACTTCGACCGCCCGCCGATCTGGGTGATCGTCTCCGCAGCCGGCGCGATCGCGGCCGGCACGTACGCCGGCGGTTGGCGCATCATCCGCACGCTCGGCCAGCGGATCGCGAAGCTCGAGCCGCCGCAGGGGTTCGCCGCGGAGGCGTCGACGAGCATCATCCTCTACCTGACGGCGCATTTCGGCTTCCCCGTCTCCACGACGCACACGATCTCGGGCTCGGTGCTCGGCGCGGGCGCCACGAAGCGCTTCTCGGCTGTCCGCTGGGGAGTGGCCGGGAACATCGTCGCCGCCTGGATCATGACGATCCCGTGCGCCGCTCTCGTCGGGGCGGGGATGCAGGGCGTGACCCGGGTGCCGGGCGGGCCGGCGATCGTGCTCGCGTTCGGCCTTCTCGTCGCGTGGCTCGCGTTCACGACCCGGACGCGAGTTACGGCCCGGCTCGAGGCCGCCGCGACCGGTACCTGAGCCGCTTCGCTCGGCGGGGTCAAGCCAATCGCCCATCGTGCCGATAACCCGGCATGATGGAAGCCTCCCTGTCGTTCGATCCTCGCCGTCTGCGCATCGGGGCTCTGCTGCTGCGCGGAGGGCTCCTGGACGCCGATCAGCTCGCCGAGGCCCTCGACGAGAAGGAAGTGACCGGCGAGCGGCTCGGTCAGATCGTCGTTCGCCGTGGCTGGGTCACCGAAGAGGCGCTCGCCCGGGCGCTTGCCGACCAGAGCGGGCTCGACTTCGTCGACCTCGACACCGCCACGCGCGAGAGCCGGGCCGAGCTGGTGCTCTCCGGCAAGCTGGCGCGCTACTTCCGCTGCGTGCCGCTCGCGGTCCTGGACGGGCAGACGGTGCTCGTCGCGGCCTCGGATCCCACGTCGCCCTTGCTCGCCGACTTGCCGAGCGCGATCGACCACGAGGTCCGGGTCGCAGTCGCCACGGAAACCGCCGTCGAGCGTGTCCTCGCGGTCATCGACCCCGACGGAGCGGCGCAAACCCAGCCGCCGCTGCTCGACCAGCCCGCCGCCTCGCCCGCCCTCGATCCGCTCGTCGAGGCCTCGGGCGAGCCGCTCCTGCGCCTGAGCGTCGTGCCTCCGGCGCCGACCGACGCGCCCGAGCCGGCGCCCGAGGTCGGAGCAGAGGCGACGCCCGAGCACGAGGACGCCGAGGCAGACACCTCGCAGCCGGACCCCGAGCCTTCGTGGCTCGCCGCTGGCACCGGCCCGCCGTCGAGACCGCGCCAGACCACACCGAGGCCACCGAGCTCCACCGTCCAGACGGCCGAGACTCCGAGAACGAGCCGGAGGACTCCGAGCTCGAGCAGCACGAGGCTCTGCCGGCGCTCGACGAGCTCGATCGCTCGAAGTGCCGGCGCTCGAAGAGCGTCTGCCCTCCTGGCTAGAGGTCTCGCAGCCCGACCTCTCGGAAGCCGACCAGCCCGCGGCCGACAACGTCGAGGCGGAGCCCGAGCGACCCTGGTCACTGTGGCTCAAACTCAGGCCTCGGTACGAGCACCATCCCGAGCCCGCGCCCACGCCGGCCGAGAGCGACGAGGAGCCCGCCGTCGCCGGCGCTGAGATCCCGGAGCCGAGCTCGTACGAGGCCGGCCCGGACGGCGACTCCGATCCGGTCGTGGCGGCGGCGAACGAGATGATCGCCGCGATGACCGCGGACAGCGGGCAGCAGCTCGGCACGATGCTCCTACAGCAAGGCCTGCTCACACCCGGACAGCTGGTCGAGGTCCTGCTCGAGCAGCAGGAGACCGGCATGTGGCTCGGCACGGTCATCGCCGGGCGCGGGTGGATATCCCAGACGGAGCTCGCCCGCGTGCTCGCCCAGCAGCACGAGCTCGACGACATCGAGCTCGGCGCCGAGCCGCTCGGGCTCGACGTGTCCGGCTTGCTTCCCGAGACCTCCGCACACGAGCACGGGGCGGCGCCGGTCAGCCTTCTCGAAGACGCGATACCGGTCGTGCCCGAGCTCGAGGAGCCGGTCGTCGCCGACGAGGCACCCGGCGAGACCGATCCTGCGGACGAGGCAGTCACCGAGGTCGATGCTCCGGCGACGGACGACACCGTCGCTTTCGAGCCTGACGGCGAAGCCTCACTCGAGGACGCCGAGGCGTCGGAGCTCCCGCTGCCGAGCCTGGGAGAGCTGTGGTCGGGCGGCAGCCATATGGCCGACGAGGCCGAAGACTCGCTCGAGCCGGACGAGAGCACGGACGCTCCCGCCACGCCGGTCGAAGAAGCGGCCGGCCAGGAGCCCGAGGAGTCGGTCGAGCCGGACGTCACGCTCGTCGAGCCCGATCCCGACGCGACGGCACTCGTCGTACCCGAAGCACGCGCCGAAGCGGAGGACATCGCAGACCTGGAGCAGCTCGGACTGGGACCGGAGGCGGTCGCGGCGCTGCGCGCAGCGCTCGATCAGCCCCAGGGCCTCGTTCTCGCCGTCGGGCCTGCGGTCAGCGGTCGCACGACGACGCTCCGCACGGCTCTCGACGTGCTCGAGGAAGCCTCGCGAGCCGTCATCGCAGTCGAGGGCAGGTCCGCACAGGGCAAGGCGTTGCGTATGGCCCTGCAATCCGACCCCGGCATATTGCTCATCGACGACCTCGAGCACCCCGGCACGGCGCGCGCCGCGGTCGAGGCCGCTCTGCGCGGGCATCTCGTTCTCTCCACACTCCACGCGCCCACTCCCGGAAGCGCCGTTGCCCGCCTGACGGCTGCGGGGATCGAACGGCAAGTGCTTGCCGCGACGCTCACCTGCGTCGTCGGGCAGCGGCTTGCGCGGCGGCTCTGCCCGAGCTGCCGCGAGCCCTACGAGGCCGGCCGGTCATCGCTCATCGCGTCCGGCTTCGGCGACACCTACCTGCCCGCGTCGCCGTTCGTCGGTGTCTACGAGCCGCGCGGCTGCTCCGAGTGCGACGGCGGCTACGCCGGCCGCATCGGGCTCTTCGAGGTCCTCTCCGTGTCGGCGCCGATGCGTCGCATCCTCGAGACCGGCAACGCCTCGGACATCGACGGCGCGGCCGCCTACGGTGGCACTCGGACGCTCCTCGCCGACGGGCTCCGCCACTGCCTCGCAGGCCGGACGACGCTCGCCGAGGTCCGCCGCGTCGTCGGCGCTCGCTCGGTCTAGGCACATCAGCTAGGCGTCGTCCGCCTCTCGGCGCGCCCGTTCGGCTCGAGCGGGCTGACCCGAGACGACACCAGGCGCCTTCATCGGCCATCCGTTCGCCGGGACGCCTACCCTGTGTCCGATACATGGCGGAGCGGGCCTACACCGTGTACGGACGCCGTGCCGGTCGCTCGACCTGGCGCGTCGCCGCGATCTCCGCGATCGTCGCGCTGGGCGCGCTCGCAGGCATCGGCGCGTTCCTCGCCCGGGCCGAGGCGGGGCACCTGCCACCGGGCGTCGAGATCGGAGGCGTGGACGTCGGCGGCCTCAGCGTCGCCGATGCCCGGTCGCGGCTCGAAGAGCATGAGCGCAGCGTGGCGGCCGAGCCGATCGCGCTCAACTACGACGGAGGCTCGCTCGAGACCTCCGGCGCCGAGCTCGGGGCCGAGGCCGACGTGGATGCCGCGCTCGCAGTGGCGCTCGGCAGCCGCGACACCTTCAGCCGACTGCGTTCGCGCCTCGGTCTCACGGACCCGATCGGGATCCCGCTGAGCTTCACCGTCGACCTCGACCGCCTCGACGGCGTCCTCGACCGGGTCGAGAAGAAGGTCGAGCGCAAGGCGCGCTCGGCCCGTGTCCAGATCAGGGGCGAGGAGGTGGTCGTTCGACGCTCGCGCCTCGGTCGCGAGCTGGACCTCGACGCCGCCGTCGCGACGCTGTCGAGCCTGCCGGACAGCGTCACCCTCGTCCTGGAGGACGTCCCGCCGGCCATCACGGACGCGGCCGCCGAGGAGGCGAAGGCGACCGCGGACGCGCTGCTCGCTCAGCCGCCCGTCGTCGTCCACGAGCAGCGCCGCCTCGAGCTCGAACCGGACGTCCTGCGCGAGGCGCTTCGCTTCAAGGCGCGCGACGACCACATCGATGTCCTGCTGGCCGCCGGGCCGCTCGAGCGCCCGCTGCACGCCGCCTTCAGGCGCTTCGAGCGGGCGCCCAAGGACGCGACGTTCAGGCTCGTCGGCAAGCGGGTGCGCGTCGTCGCATCGAAGAACGGCAGGGCGCTATCGGCCCGCAAGAGCGCGGCGGCGATTCTCGCGGGGATCGGCACGCCGCAGGTGGAAGCGGTCTTCGAGCCGAGCCAGCCCGACCTGACGACTCGCGAAGCACGGGCCCAGAAGATCCGCACGCTCGTGTCGGAGTTCACCACGCCGTACCCGTGCTGCGCGCCCCGCGTCACGAACATCCAGCGAGCCGCGCAGATCCTCGACGGATACGTCATCAAGGCGGGCCGGCGCTTCTCGCTCAACGAGGCGCTGGGCGAGCGCACCGCCGAGCGCGGCTTCCTGCTCGCGCCGATGATCGCCGCCGGACGGCTCGTGGACGCGATCGGCGGGGGCGTCAGCCAGGTGGCGACGACGTTCTACAACGCCGCCTTCTTCGCCGGGCTCGAGCTCATCGCCCATACGCCGCACGAGTTCTACATCTCCCGCTACCCGATGGGCCGCGAGGCGACGGTGTCGTGGGGAGGGCCGGAGCTGATCTTCCGCAACGACTGGCCGGCCGGGATCCTGGTCAAGGTGATCGCCGGCGACACGTTCATCACGGTCCAGTTCTACTCATCCAAGCTGGGCCGGCGTGTCGAGACGGAGACGGGCGAGCCCTACGCGTACACGTCTGCCACCACCGTGCGGGTGTACAACCCCTCGCTTCCTCCGGGAACCGAGACCACCATCCAGTCCGGCGGCATCACCGGCTTCACGGTCGGGTACACGCGGAGGGTGTACCGCGGCGACGAGCTCACCCGGGACGAGGACTTCCTCGTGCGCTACCTGCCGGAGAACTCGATCGTCGAGTACGGGCCGGAGTTGCCGGAGAGCGCCCCCTCGGGCGAAAGCGGCGGGGGCAGCAGCAGTGCCGGGGGCAGCGGAAGCGGCGATGCGAGCGCCTCTGACGGAGACGACGACGCGGCAGCCGGCGCGGGAAGCAGCCCATCGGAGCCTCCCGAGGAGACCTCGGACGGATCCGGAGGCGAAGAACCTCCTCCGCCGCCGTAATTATACCCCATCCGGGTATGGGTATAATGAGCCCATGGCTGCCGCGTATCCGGCACGGGTCGACCTGGAGATCGAGGGCATGTCGTGCGCCTCGTGCGCTGTACGCGTCGAGCGGCGCCTGAACGATCTGGACGGCGTCCAGGCCAGCGTCAACTTCGGCACGGAGAAGGCCGCCGTGCGCTTCGATCCGGCCGTCGTCCGGCTCGACGACCTCCTCGGCGCCGTCCAGGAGACCGGCTACGACGCGTCGCTGCCCGGGGAGGCGACGATCTCCGAGCGCGACCGGCTCCGCCCGGCGCTCCTGCGGCTCTGCGGCGCCGCCGCGCTCACGGTGCCGCTCGCCGTGATCGCAATGGTCCCCGCCGCCCAGTTCGACGGATGGGAATGGGTAGCCCTCGCGCTCGCGGCTCCCGTCGTCCTGGTCGCGGGCTGGCCGTTCCATCGAGCCGCGGCGCTGAACGCGCGCCACCGTGTCGCCACGATGGACACGCTCGTCTCGCTCGGCACGCTCGCGGCGCTGGTGTGGTCGATCGTCGCCCTCGTCGCGTACGACGACGCCGACACCTACTTCGAGGTCGGAGCGGTGATCACCACGCTCATCCTGCTCGGACGCTTCCTCGAGGCCCGGGCGCGGCGGCGCAGCGGCAGCGCGGTTCGGGCTCTGCTCGGCCTCGCGCCGCAGGAGGCCCGCGTCCTCCGCGACGGCGAGGAGGTCGGCGTGCCGATCGCCGATCTCCAGCGAGGAGAGCGTTTCGTCGTGCGGCCCGGCGAGAGGATCGCCACGGACGGGATCGTCGAGGACGGGTTCTCGGCCGCGGACGTGTCGATGCTCACCGGCGAGCCCGTCCCGGTCGAGGTGGGCCCGGGCTCCGAGGTCACGGGCGCGACGGTGAACCTCTCCGGCCGGCTCGTCGTTCGAGCCACACGGGTGGGAGCCGACACTGCCCTCGCCCGCATCACCCGCCTCGTCGCCGAGGCGCAGGCCGGCAAGGCGCCGATCCAGCGGCTCGTCGACCGCGTCGCCGCCGTCTTCGTGCCGATCGTGATCGCCATCTCGATGGCGACGCTGGTCGGCTGGCTCGCGATCACCGGCGACGCGTCCGACGCCTTCACCGCCGCCGTCGCCGTCCTCATCATCGCCTGTCCCTGCGCTCTCGGTCTCGCCACCCCGACGGCACTCATGGTCGGCACGGGCCGTGGCGCGCAGCTGGGCATCCTCATCAAGGGGCCGGCGGTGCTCGAGCAGACGCGGCGCGTCACCACGGTCGTTCTCGACAAGACCGGTACCGTCACCGAAGGGCGCATGCACCTCGTCGACGTGGTGCTTCTCGACGGGGCCGACCGCGGCGAGGCTTTGCGGCTCGCGGGTGCCGTCGAGGACGCGAGCGAGCATCCCGTCGCGCGCGCGGTGGCGACAGCTGCTCGGGCCGAGCTCGGCGCGCTGCCGCACGTGGACGAGTTCCGGAGCGTTCCAGGCGTCGGCGTGACCGGGTCGGTCGACGGCAAGCACGTCGAGATTCGGCGGAGCGACACCGGCACCGTCGTTCGCTGGGACGGAGTCGATCGCGCCCGGCTCGTCGTCCGCGACACGACCAAGCCCACGAGCCTCGAGGCGGTCGCGGAACTGCGAGCGCTCGGGCTCGAGCCGGTGCTCCTGACCGGCGACGCCCAGGAACCGGCCCGCCGCGTCGCCGCCGAGGTCGGCGTGCAGCGGGTGCTGGCCGGCGTCCTGCCCGACGGCAAAGCGGCCGAGATCAGGAGGCTCCAGCAGACGGGCGAGATCGTGGCGATGGTCGGCGACGGCATCAACGACGGCCCGGCACTCGCCCAGGCGGACCTCGGCCTCGCGCTCGGGACGGGCACGGACATCGCCATCGAGGCCGCGGACGTGACGCTGGTCTCGGGCGACCTCCGCGCTGCCGCGGATGCGATCCGCCTCTCACGCCGCGTGCTCGCCACGATCAAGGGCAACCTCTTCTGGGCGTTCGCCTACAACGTCGCCGCCATCCCGCTCGCGATCGGCGGCCTGCTCGACCCGATCGTCGCCGCGGCTGCGATGGCGGCTTCCAGCCTGTTCGTGGTCGGGAACTCGTTGCGGCTGCGCCGCTTCCGCAGCCCCAGAGAGCAGGCTCCGACACCGGCGGGCGAAGAAGGTATCAACCGTGACAAGGGAGGCTGCATGACCAGCGACACCGCCGCAGCGCACGGGTCCACGCATGGCTACGCACAGGACAAGGCTGCTCTCGTCAAGCGGCTCCACCGCATCGAGGGCCAGGTCCGCGGCATCGAGCGGATGGTGGAGGAGGACCGCTACTGCATCGACGTGCTGACGCAGATCTCGGCCGCCACGACCGCGCTCGAGAGCCTCGCCTTCCGGATCCTCGACGACCACGTGCAGCACTGTGTCGCCGGCGCGCTCGCGAGCCGGCGATCCCGAGGCCGCGAGGCAGAAGAGCCGGGAGCTCCTCGAGGCCGTCCATCGCTTCTCGCGTACCCGCTGACGAGGGCGCTCGCCCGGGGCCCTGGGCCGTCGTCGCCGTGCGTCGTGGCCGTCCGGTCCGGGCGAGCCGTCAGACTGCGCGCGTGGAGCATCCCCCGGGCACGTCGGTCCTCCCCTCGTACATGACGGTGGCGGCGGTTGCCGTCGCCATCTGGGTGGCGGCGGCGCCGTACGTCTGGGGCGATCTGGACAGCCTGGAGCGGGCAGTGCTGGGACCGGTGCCCGGCGCCGTGGCGGCGGTCTTCGCGTGCTGGGACTACGCGCTGTGGCGCAGGCGCGGGCGGCCGTGGCACGACTGGCAGGTCATCGTGCTGCTCCTGCCGGCCATCGCGGCCGGCGTCTGGGTCGCCGTCGGCGCGCTGGCCATCGACGCCGGGCTCACGCGGGAGCAGCTTCTCGCGGGCGCGGTCGGGCCGGGGGTGGCGCTCGTCGGCCTCCTGACGACGACGATCTCCTACCACGGCCGCCACCACCCGGACGAGTACCGTGGCAGCCCATGAGCGAGCCGGATCTCCTCGAGGAGGCTCGTCGACTCCACCGCACGCACCCGGTGGTGGAGTGCCACACGGACATCGCGATGGACGTGCGGCGGCGGCGGGCGGCGGGCGAGCCGGCGCCCCTCGCCGGCGACTACCTCCCGCGCCTGCGCGAGGGGGGCGTACGGGTGCAGTTCCTCGCGGTCGGCGGCGACGTGCCCGGCGGCTACGACTGCGGCGGAGACCCCGCGACGTGCGCGCGCCTGATGATCGAGGACACCCACGCCGAGGTCGCGGCGTGCCCCGCGTTGCGAATCGTCACGACCGCTGCCGACCTCGACGAGGCACCGCTGCACGATCAGCTTGCGCTCGTCCTCCACTTCGAGGGGCTCGCGCCCGTCCTCGGAGGCGGGGCGGCAGGGGCGATCGCGTCGCTGCACGCCTACCACGGGCTCGGACTGCGCTCGATCCAGCTCACCTGGAACGGCGCGAACGAGCTCGCCGACGGGGTCGGCGTGGCCGCTCCGCGCCGGCTCGCCGGCCCGGGTGCGGGCGTCGTGCGAGAGCTCGAGCGGCTCGGCATCGTCATCGACGTCGCGCATCTCGCGGAGGCACCGTTCTGGGACCTCCTCGGCATCGCGCAGGGGCCCGTCGTCTGCTCGCACGCGAACGCGAAAGCGCTGTGCGACCACCCGCGGAACCTCACGGACGAGCAGATTCGCGCCCTCGCCGCGACGGGGGGCTACGTCGGCGTCTGCTTCATCGGCGACTTCATCGCGGAGGAGGAGCCGACGCTCGAGGATCTCCTCGACCACGTCGACCACATCGCCGCGCTGGTCGGAACGGACTCCGTGGCGCTCGGCCCGGACTACGTCGAGTTCGCTCCCGACCTCATGCTCGGCCCCGGTGCCGAGGACCATCTCGGCCCGGAGGGGCTGCGCCGCGTCGAGACGCTGCCGGTCTTCACCGCCGGCCTGCTCTCCCGCGGATACTCGGAGGAGGACGCCGCGAGGATCATCGGCGGCAACGCGCTGCGCGTCCTGCGCCAGGTCCTGCCGGCGGCGTAGGTCCCCCGCGCCGGGCTGCCCTGCCCCGTACTACAGAATCCGCTTCTCACGTCTGTGACGAGGCGTGCCGAATTCCTCGCTGATCTGTGCGAGTCTTCGGAGGGGTCTGACCCCGGGGGTCAGACCCCCTACACGTGTGTGACGGACCGTGCCAATTTCGTCGCGTGTGTGTGACGAATGTGCACGGGGACTCGTTGAGCCGGGCAATCGTTTTCCGGTAGGCTGGCCGCCGGGATGACGGAGGGCGATCCGCGGTCGGCCTACCCCCTCGGCGCCCGCCGACCCGACCTCGTCCGGACACCGTCTGGGCTCGGCCTGTCTGACGTCACGCTCGAGGCGCTGCGGGCGGGACGTCTGTCGTCGACGGACATGCGTGCGACGCCGGAGACCCTCCGCCTGCAGGCGGAGATCGCCCGCGCCGCCGGTCGCGCGCAGCTCGCTGCGAGCATCGAGCGCGCCGCCGAGCTGACCGGTGTCCCCGACGACGAGATCCTCGAGATCTACACCGCGCTCCGGCCGGGCCGCTCGTCCCCGGAGGAGCTCGAACGCTGGGCCGAACGCCTCGAGCGCGAGCACGCCGCCCCCACGGTGGCCGCGTTCGTGCGGGAGGCGAGCGACGCCTACGGGTCGCGCGGGCTGTTCGCGCGCCGGGCGCCATGACCGAGTCGCGCCGCGCCGAAGGCCAGGCTCGCCCGCGACGTCCGCCGCGAGACGCTCGTCGGAGCAGAGCCGGAGCTCGGGCTCGTCGCCATGGCGAGCGCAAACGATCCCGAGCCGAGCCTCGTCGTCGAGGACGGCCGAGTCGTCGAGATGGACGGGCGGCCCGCCGCCGACTTCGACGTGATCGACCGCTTCATCGCCGAGCACGGCCTCGACCTCGACGTCGCCGCGGAGGCGATGGCGCTCTCCGACGCAGAGCTCGCCCGCGGGCTCGTCGACGTCGACGTCCCACGCCAGGACCTCGTCCGCCTTTCCCGCGGGCTGACGCCCGCCCGGCTCGCGCGTGTGGTCGCCATCCTCGAGCCGGTGGAGATGATGTTCGCGCTCAGGCGGCTCCGCGCACGCCGCCGGCCGGCCAACCAGGCGCACGTGACGAACCGCAAGGAGAGCCCGGCGCTCCTGGCCGCCGACGCCGCCGAGGCGGCCGCCCGCGGTTTCGCCGAGGTGGAGACGACCGTCGGCGTCGCACGCTATGCCCCACTGAACGCGATCGCGATACTGGTCGGCGCGCAGGTCGGCCGCCCAGGCGTCATCACCCAGTGCTCGGTCGAGGAGAGGCGGAACCTCCAGCTCGGCATCCAAGGGCTCACGACGTACTCGGAGACGCTCTCCGTGTACGGCACGGAGCCATGCTTCGTCGACGGCGACGACACGCCCTGGTCGAAGGGGTTCCTCGCGTCCGCGTACGCCTCGCGGGGAATCAAGGTGCGGTTCACGTCCGGCGCCGGTGCCGAAGCGCTCATGGGCCATGCCCAGGGCTGCTCGATGCTCTACCTCGAGGCGCGGTGCCTCTGCACGATTCGCGCCGCCGGCGCGCAGGGCGTGCAGAACGGCGGCATCAGCACCGTCGCGCTCGCCATGGCCATCCCCGCCGGGACGAGGGAGATCCTCGCCGAGAACCTGCTCGCCGCGTGGCTCGACCTCGAGGTCGCGTCTGGCAACGACGCGATCTCGTCCCATTCGGAGATCCGCAAGACGGCCAAGCTTATGGGCCAGTTCCTGCCGGGGACGGACTTCGTGACCTCCGGCTACAGCGTCATGCCGCGCTACGACAACATGTTCGGCGGCGGCAACTACGACGCGAACGACATCGACGACTGGCTGACGATCCAGCGCGACTGGCAGGTCGACGCAGGGCTCGAGCCGCTCGCCGAGGAGGACGCGGTACGCGTCCGCGAGAAGGGCGCCCTGGCGGTACAGGCCGTGTTCGCCGAGCTCGGCTTCCCCGACGTCACCGACGAGGAGGTCGAGCTGGCGACGACCGGCTACGACAGCCGCGACCTCCCCGATCGCAACCGGGCCGCCGACGTCCTCGCCGGCGACCGGGTGCTGGGTGATCCGATCTCGGCGCTCGACGTCGCGCTCGCGCTCGACCGCCGGGGCTTCCCCGAGGTCGCGGAGGCGGTGCTCGGCATGCAGCGCCTGCGCCTGAGCGCGGACTATCTGCAGACATCGGCCATCGTGAGCCCGAGCTTCGAGGTCGAGTCGGCCGTGAACGAGCCCAACGACTACAGCGGGCCCGGGAACCGGCTACAGGCTCGAGGGCGAGCGCTGGCGGCGGCTGCAACGGCTGCCGCACGAGCTCGACGCGCGTGGCTTCGCGGTCGCCGACGGCCACGGCGCCCGCCTCGTCGTGCGCGGAGACGCGGCCGCCGGCACCGCGCCTGACGAAGTCGTGCTCGCGCTCGGCCCCGCGTACCTCGACGGCATCCGCGAGACGATCGGGGGCCTTCCGCACGAGGCCGTCCTGTCGGCGCTCGTGGACGGTGTGCGGGCGGAGGGCGCGCGGCCGCGAATCGTGCGCGTGCGCCGGAGCTCAGACGTCGCGTTCATCGGTCACGACGGCGCGCGGCTCTCCGGCTCGCGCATCGCCGTGGGCCTGCAGTCGAAGGGAACCGCGGTCATCCACCGCGCCGATCTCGAGCCGCTCGACAACCTCGAGCTGTTCGGGATGGCCCCCCTCTTGACGCTGGACTCCTACCGGGCGATCGGCCGGAACGCAGCCGCCTACGCGCTCGGCCGCCAGGCGGCTCCGGTGCCCACCGAGATCGACAACTTCGCGCGGGCGAAGCTGATCGTCCGCACGATGCTCATGCACGCGAAGGAGACCGAGGCGGTGCAGCCCGGGGCGGAGCCGCTCGAGCTGTCGCTCGAGCTCGCCGCGTCCGAGCCCTGAGCCGGCGCCGGACGGCGCCCCGGCATGAAGGTCGCGACGCCCTCGCGGTCAGGAGCCCGGCGTTCCCGCGATGCCCCATGCCGTCGGCGCGACGCCCTGGACGACCACCCACGTGTGCTGACGCACGCCCTCGTCCCCGGTCGCCCGCACGAGCGCTTCGGTCATCTCCTCGATGATCCGCTTCTCCGACTCGGCATCGGGTACCCGTCGGTCGTAGAGCTTCACCTCGATCAGGGGCATGGCAGCTTCCTCCTTGGGAGTCGTGTGGCGAGGACTATACGTACGCCTACCGCGACAGGTAGCCGCCGTCGACCGCGAGCACATGGCCGTGGACGTACCGGGCCGCCGGCGAGACGAGGAAGGCAACGGCGTCTGCCACCTCCGCCTCGCTGGCCCAGCGTCCGAGCGGGATGCGGCGGAGCAGCTCGGCGTTTCGCACCGGGTCCTCTCGCAGCGCCGCGGTCATCTCGGTCTGCACCCAGCCCGGCGCGACGGCGTTCACCCGGATGCCGAGCGGCCCCCACTCGTTCGCCTCCGAGCGCATGAGCTGCGCCACCGCTCCCTTGCTCGTCGAGTAGGCCGCAGCCTGCACCGAGCCGTGGAAGGACGTGACGGAGGCGAGGTGGACGATGCGTCCGGCGGCGCCGGACGGCGAGGAACGCGCGCGCCGCCGCCCGGGATACCGCGAACGCGCCGATGACGTTGACGGCCAGGACGCGCTGGAACTCCTCGAGCGTGGTGTCGAGGGCCGGCTCGCGGCCGATGACGCCGGCGTTGCACACGCAGACGTCGATGCGGCCGAGCGCCGCGGCCACGTCCGCAACGGCCCGTTCGGCGGCGTCGGGATCGCCGATATCCACTCGGACGACGTGCGCGCGCCGACCGAGCGCGCCGATCTCCGCCACGGTTTCCGCCGCGTCGCCGCGTTGGACGAGGCCGATGTCGGCGCCGAGCCCGGCGAGCGCGACCGCGATCGCCCGCCCGATGCCCTGGCTCGCTCCGGTGACGAGCGCGACCTCGCCCGCGAGGAACTCGGTGAAGGTCGCCGGCACGCGCCGATTCTAGGACGGGTCGTGCTACTCGACCGTGATCCCCGCCAGATCGGCGGGCGGCGGCGGGTACTGCGGGTTCAGCCGCCGGAGCGTCTCCACCAGCAGCGTGGCGACGACGAGGTCGCGAACCCACTTGCGATCGGCCGGTACCACATGCCAAGGGGCCCACTCGGTCGACGTCTCGCCGAGCGCCTCGTCGTAGGCAGCGAGGTAGTCGTCGAACAGCGCGCGGTCGTCGAGGTCGGCGCGCCGGAACTTCCACGTCTTCGTGGGCTCGTCGAGGCGTGCCTGGAGCCGCTTGCGCTGCTCGTCCTTCGAGATGTGGAGGAACACCTTGACGACGGTCGTGCCCTCGTCCGTCAGCAGGCGCTCGAACTCGCGGATGTGCCGGTAGCGACGCCGCCACACCGCTTCCGGAACGAGCTGCTTGACCCGGGCGACGCCGACGTCCTCGTAATGGGAGCGGTTGAAGATCCCGATCTCGCCGCGGCCGGGGCAGGCGGCGTGCACGCGCCAGAGGTAGTCGTGCTCGAGCTCCGCCTCGCTCGGCGCCTTGAACGAAGCCACCCGGCAGGCCTGCGGGTTGACTCCCGTGAAGACGCGCCTGATCGTGCCGTCCTTCCCCGACGTGTCGAGCCCCTGCAGCACGAGCAGGACGGAGCGAGTGTCTTCGGCCCAGAGCCGATCCTGCAGGCTGCGGAGCTCCTCCGCGAGCTCCTCCGCGAGGCCTGCGGCCTTCTGCTTCTGGAGCCCGAGTCGGGCTGCTGGATCCCGTTCGAGGAGCCGTGGCGCCTTGCCAGGGGCGACGACGATCTCGTCGAGGATCCCCACGCCTAGTGGTCGCTCCACTAGAACTCGATCTGCCTGCGCTCGAACCAGAACTTGCCGCTCGGCCCGTCATCCGGGAGCGTGGCGAGGTAGAGAACGGTGTCGGCCCCGTCCTCGGGCGCCACCGCTGCGCTGCGGCCTCCCATGTCGGTTCGGACCCAGCCGGGATGCATCGCGTTGACGAGGATGCCGTCGGAGCGGAGCTCGGCGGCCAGGTTGCAGACGAAGGCGTTGACCGCCGCCTTCGAGATCCGGTAGGCCATGTTCCCGCCGGACATCCCCTCGTTGAGCGCGCCCGCCCGCGAGGACACGACGACGACCCGCGCTCCACCCGCCGCCCTGAGCTGCGGCAGCAGCGCCTGGGTCAGGAAGAAGGGCGCGCGGAGGTTGACGTCGAGCGTGTCGGCGAAGTCCTCCGGCGTCGTGTCGTCGATCCGCCCCGAGTGCAGGACGCCGGCGTTGTGGACGAGAACGTGCAGCTCCGGGGCCTCGCTCGCGACTTGCGCGGCGAGCGAGCGCACGCCGTCGAGGTCGGCGAGGTCTCCCCAGACGGCGACTCCGCCGATCTCCGCCGCCCGCTCGCCCGCGTCCTCCTCGCGCCGTCGCGTGGCAGAGGACGCGCGCGCCGAGGGCCGCGAGCCCGCGCGCGATGTGCGGACCGATGCCACGGCTCGTCCCGGTTACGAGCGCGTTCCTGCCGTCGAGCTCCACGGCCCGGGATCGTACCCGCCCGCGCGCGTTTCGACACGGACCCGTGCACCTTCTGGCACACGATGGTCTTGATTTTCATGGGGTCTGACCCCCGGGGTCAGACCCCTCAACGTGGCTTAATCTAGACGGGCCCCGTCCCGAACCAGCGCCGGGCGACATGGCCGGGATCGAGCCGAGGAAGGGCCACGGCCGTTCTGGCCGCGCTGACGAGCGGCCAGAACGCCTGCTCGAGCCGGTCGGCGGAGCGCTCGAGGGCGCGCGCGACGACGAGGCCGGGCGCCGGGCGGCTGGCGCCGGCGAGATCCAGCGACGTGTCGAGCGATTCCCGGACGAGCGCGAGCGGCACGAGCTCCTCGGCGAAGCCGGCGAGGAAGAGCGAGCCGACGTGGCTGCGGCCCGCGAGCATGGCCTCCGCAGCCGCTCGATCTCCGCCGCGGACGAGCAGGCGCTCGTCGAGCAGCGGCGCGTCCTGCCTGCGTGATGCGCCACGAGGAGCGCAGCTCGTCGAAGACGAAGCGCTCTCCGCGCCCCACCCGGCCGACCGCAAGGAGGTCCCAGGCGCACAGCGACGCCCCGCCGGCGAGCTCGACCTCGACCTCCGTTCGGCTGCGCGAGCCGGGGAACGGGATCGTCACCCACGGGAGGAGCGTGAGGTGGGCGTCCTCGCCGACACGGATCTGCCAGCGCTGGACGACCCGCTGGCCGGTCCGGAGCAGCGTCGTCGGGCCCTGGCCGGTCAGCGCCGCGGACGCGCCCGCCTCGACCTCGACGGAGACGTGCAGCTCCTCGCCGTCGCCGAGCGCCATGAGCGGCGTGGCGAGGAACGCGACCGGCGTCCGGCGGCGGTGCACGATCCAGCTGAAGCTCCCCGACGAGGCCGCCGCGACACCGTCCCGGGAGACTCGGAGGGACGGCGTGTGCCGGACGCCCGGTTGCTTCACGACGCGAACAGCCGCACGTCGAGGAGCTCGTGGCGCATCGCTGCGACGTCGAGCAGCGGAGCGAACCAGACCGGGTCGTCGTCGCCCTCGGCGGCCGGCGAGGGAACGGGAGCCGCCGCAGCCGCCTCCGCAGCCTCGCCGGCACAGACGCGCCGGAGAATCCCCTGCCCCTCGGCCGGCCCGATCCGGCCCAGCCGGACCGCCGCGCCCGCCATGCCGGCGAGCACGGTGTACGCATACGCGTCGGCGGCCTGCCTCTCGCCCGCACCGTAAGCCTCGGAGACAGCCCCGAACACCGCGGCGCGGGGCGCGCGGCCGGCCAGCGACTCGGCGACCCACTCGACGCGGGCCGACTCGCCTGCGAGCGCTGCCGCCCCGGCGGCGCGCAGCAGGCCGCCGCCCACCGCGAGCGCGGCTTCGCGCTGGACGCCGGCCGGACGAGCCGCGAGCTCCAGCTCGGCCACCCGACGCAGCCCCTCGGCGTCTTGTCGGGCGCCCGCCTGCCACGCCCGCCGAACCAGCGCCGCATCCCCTCGCGCCAGCGAGAGCCGGCGATGTGCCGCGAGCAGCGCCTCGAGCTCGGCCCCGCCGCGCACCAGCCCGTCGGCGGCGAGCGCCTCGATCCCGTCCGAGTGCGCGAAGGCGCCCGTCGGGAACGCCGAGTCGGCGAGCTGGAGCAGCGCGAGGAGCCCGCGGTGCGCGGCTACGCGCCCCGAGGAACCGGGCTCACAGGATGACGACGGGCGGGCGGGCAGCATCGGATGCCTCGGAGCCGGTCTCGGCCGCCCGTGCTCGTCGGCGGCGTCTTGGTCGTCGTGGCCTCGCCGGGCTTCGCCCGGTGAGGCTTCACCGCGAGCAACGCGTGAACAGTCAAGGAGGGGGTCCGTGGGGGAACCATGGGTTCCCCCACGGTTCTATACGAGCAGGTACCTGCGGGAGAGCGGGACGCTCGTCGCCGCGGGCACCGTCGCCGCGCGCCCGTCGACCGTCACCGCGAAGCTCTCCTTGTCGACCCGCACCTCGGGCAGCGCGTCGTTTCGCAGCATGTCGCGCTTCCCGAGCGAGCGCAGGCCGCGCACGGGCACGAGGCGGGAACCGTGCGGCCCGCCGGTCGA
Source organism: uncultured Thermoleophilia bacterium (assembly GCA_963838105.1). Classification (GTDB taxonomy): domain Bacteria; phylum Actinomycetota; class Thermoleophilia; order Gaiellales; family Gaiellaceae; genus CAWJNF01. The sequence continues at coordinate 182,547 of CAWIQC010000016.1, forward strand.
GCTCGCGGTTCTCCATCGCCGCCTGCGAGACGAAGAGATGCCCGAGGCGCCGCGGGAGATCGCCGTAGCTCCCGAACGACGGCCGCAGCATCATCGGCTCCACGCCGATCGTCGAGCCGTTGCCGTGGCCGACGTTCGCCGTGACCATGAAGCCGTCCTTGAGCACGACCTCCGGCTTGACGCCGAACCAGCCGGGGCGCCAGAGCACGATGTCCGCGTTCTTGCCCGGCTCGAGCGACCCCACGTGCGCGTCGATGCCGTGCGCGATCGCCGGGTTGATGGTGACCTTCGCGAGGTAGCGCAGGATGCGCTCGTTGTCGTCGCGCACCTCGTCCCCCTCGCCCGCGCGCTCCTTCATCAGGTGCGCGAGCTGGAAGCAGCGGCGCACGGTCTCCGCGACCCGCCCCATGCCCGTCGAGTCGGCGCCGATCATCGAGATGGCGCCGAGATCGTGGAGGACGTCCTCGGCGGCCATCGTCTCCGGCCGCACGCGCGACTGCGCGAACGCCACGTCCTCGGGGATCGCCGGGCTCATCAGGTGCGCCGACATGATCATGTCGAGGTGCTCCTTGATGGCCGACGACGAGAACGGGTTCGTCGGGTTCGTCGAGGACGGCAGCACGTAGGGCTCGGAGACGATCTCGAGCAGGTCTGGCGCATGCCCGCCGCCCGCGCCCTCGACGTGGTAGGCGTGGATCGTCCGGCCGGCGATCGCGGCGATCGTGTCCTCGAGCGACACGGACTCGTTGATCGAGTCGGTGTGGATCATGACCTGGACGTCGTGCGCGTCGGCAACCCGCAGCGTCTGGTCGATCACGGCCGGGTACGCGCCCAGGTCCTCGTGGATCTTGAACCCGGACGCGCCCCACTCGAGCAAGGCTTCCAGCGGAGGCGCGCTCGACGAGGCTCGGGAGATGAAGGCCATGTTGATCGGCCAGGCGGCGAAGGCGTCCATCATGCGCTCGAGCGAGAAGCGCGGGTTCGTGCCGACGTCGAAGACGAGCCCCATGCCGCCGCCGATCAGCGTCGTGTAGCCGAGCGCGAGGTAGTCGGCCATCATCTCGGCGCCGAGGATGTGGACGTGGCAGTCGATCGCCCCCGGCGTCGCGATGAGCCCGTAGGCGGGCACGACTCCGGTCGTCGTGTCGATCGTCATGTCGACGCCGTCCATGACGTCGGGGTTGCCCGCGTTGCCGATTCCGACGATCTTCCCGTCCTTGATCCCGATGTCGCCCTTCACGGCGCCGAGGACGGGATCGAGCACGAACGCGCTGGTGATACACACGTCGAGCGAGGACTCCTTCGAGCTACCGGGCTGGGCCAGCATCCCGTCGCGGATGTTGCGGCCGGCGCCGATCAGCGCCTCCTCGCCGATCGGCACGAGGTTGCGCTCGCAACGCGCGAACAGGTTCGTGTCGCCGAGCCGGACGAGATCGCCCTCCGCGGGGCCGTACATGGCCGCGTAGAGGTCGGGGTCGAGCCGGAACGTCATGTGAGGAACCCACCCGCGCGGGCGCGCTCCAGCGCGGCGGCGCGCACCTGCGGATCGCCGGCGGCGCCGTCGACGAGCCCGTTGAAGCCACGCGCGACGCCCGCGCCTCCGAACGCCACGAGCCTGACCGTCCGCGTCTCTCCCGGCTCGAACCGGACCGCCATCCCGGCCGGCACGTCGAGGCGCATGCCGAGCGTCGGCTCGCGGTCGAAGCGCAGCGCCCGGTTGACCTCGAAGAAGTGGTAGTGCGACGTGACCTGCACGGCCCGGTCGAGCGTGTTCGTGACCTCGAGCTCGAGCGTCGGCCGCCCCGCGTTGCCCTCGACCTCCTGCCCGCCGGTGACGATCTCGCCCGGGATCATGCGCTAGGCCCGGCCCGGTTCTTGATCGGGAAGTAGAGCGTCACGAGCTGGGTGCCGTCCTCGAACAACCCTTCCACCTGGACGCGGTCGACGAGGTCGGCGACCCCGTCGAGGACGTCGTCCTCGCCGAGCGCGGCCTGCCCGGCCTCACGCGCCTCGTCGTAGCTGCGCCCCGCGCGCGCCGCCTCGATCACCTCGTCGCAGATGAGCGCGACCGCTTCCGGATGGTTGAGCTTCAGCCCCGCCGCACGGCGCTTCCGCGCCAGCTCGGCGGCGAGGAAGAGCCACAGGCGCTCCTTCTCGACCGGGGTCAGCTTCACCGCGCGCCATTCTCGTGCGGCTGCTTCCGTCCGTCAACCACGGCGCAGCCGCGTCAGGCCGCCGCCTGCGCCGGCGCGTCGGCGGCGATGGGCGGGGCGCGGTCGGCCCAGGGCAGCGCCTGCTCGAGCTGCGCCGCCAGCCGCACGAGCGCCGCGTCGTCGGCGTAGCGGCCGACGAGCTGGACGCCCACCGGCAGCCCCGCGTCCGTCCAGGCGAGCGGCAGGCTGATCGCCGGCTGGCCCGTGATGTTGAACATGGCCGTGAAGGGGACGTAGTGCGTGAACAGCTTGCGCACCCACGCGTCCCCGTCGAGGCTCGCGTCGTTCTGGTCGAGCTCGCCGAGCTTCCACGGAACCTTGGCCGCCGACGGCAGCAGGAGCACGTCCACGTCCTCGAAGAAGGCGCCGATCGCCCGCCCCACCGCGTTGCAGTCCCCGTAGCCGTCGAGGAGCTCGACGGCCGAGACCGCGCGACCGTGCGCAGCATGGCCAGGGTGCAGGCCTCGAGGTTCGCCTCGCTCGCCGTGACGCCGAGCGCGCGCTCGAGCACGGCGGCGCGCTGGGCGAGGCCTGCGGCCCAGGCGACGACGAGCGCCCGGTGGAGGACCTCGGGGTCGATCGTCGGCGTACCTTCCTGGACGTCGTGCCCGAGCCCGTCGAGCGTGCGCGCGACGGCCTCCACGGCCTCGCTGCACTCCGCGTCGACCGACCCGCCCGACCAGGCGGCGGTCGTCCAGCGCACCCGCAGGCGGCCCGGGTCGGCGCCCACCTCGTCCGCGTACGGCCGCTCGGGCGCCGGGATCAGGTACTTGTCCCCCGGTCCCGGCCCGTGCAGGGCATCGAGGGCGGCGGCGGTGTCACGCACGGTGCGGGTGAGCACGAAGTCGTGCGACATGCCGTGCAGGCCCTCCCAGAGCCCCGGGCCGACCGGGATGCGCGAGCGCGTCGCCTTCAGGCCCACGATCCCGCACAGCGACGCGGGAATCCGGATCGACCCGCCCCCGTCCGTTCCGTGGGCGATCGGCAGCGCGCGGGCCGCGACGAGGGCGGCCGCCCCGCCGCTCGAGCCCCCGACGCTGCGCTCCAGGTCCCACGGGTTGCATGTCGGTCCGTGGACGATCGGCTCCGTCGTGGCGTTGAAGGCAAACTCGGGCGCGCGCGTCCGGCCGATGACGCGGAAGCCGGCCGCGCGAATCCGCTGCCCGAGGTGCGTGTCCGCGGGGCAGCGGACGCCCTCGCCGGTGAGGCGGCTCCCCGCCTGGACGATCTGCCCCTCGAGGTGGGGCGCGACGTCCTTCATGAGCATCGGGATGCCCGCGAAGGGCCCCTCGCTCGAGGCGTCGAAGGCGGACTCGTAGAGCTCGCCCACCGTCGCGTGGAGGGCAGGCTCGACCGCGGCGATCGCCCGGCGCGCCGCCTCCTCGACCTCGGCGGCGGTCACCTCGCCGCCGCGTACGAGCGCCGCCAGCCCGACGCCGTCCTGTGCCGCGTACTCCTCGAGCTCCATCGCAGTCCCTCCTCGGTTCAGACGTGCGTGGGCATCCTCGCACTCGAACGCGGGCATGACGTCGCGGGCGAAGAGCCGAAGCTGCTCCATGAACTCTCCCGGCGGCATGCCCTCGGGCAGATGGATCATGAGCTGGTCGAGACCCGGGTAGCGCGCCTCGATCTCCCGAATGGTCTCGATCACCGACTGCGGCGTGCCGCAGAGCCAGGCCTTCTGCGCCACCCCGTCGCGCAGCGACGGCGAGCCCGACGGCGCGCCTGGGGAGCCCCACGGCCTGCCCTCGTCGTCCGTGTAGCGCACGATCCCGAACGGCTCGAACCACTTGTAGCGCTCGTCGTGGAAGGGCTCCATGCGGCGGATCGCCTCCTCGTCGCTTTCCGCCAGGTAGACGGCGACGCCCCAGCAGAGCCCCTCGCCGAGCTCGAGCTCTCGGCCGGCGGCGGCCGCCTCCGCCTGGTAGAGGCGAATCCACTCGTCGAGCAGCACCTCGCCGGTGAGCGTGACCATGCCGTTGATGCCCTCCCGCGCCATGAAGCCGACCGAGCGCCCGCTCGACACCGCCTGCCAGATCTCGCACGGGCCGGTGGATCGGCCGCGGCACGAGCGTCACCTCGGTCAGCGGCCTCCCCCGGAACTCGACCGGAGCCGGCACCTGGAAATGCTTGCCCTGGTGGGAGAACGAGTCCTCGTCGAAGGCCTTGCGCAGCAGCTCGAGCCCCTCCTCGAAGAGCTCGCGGTTCGCGTCCTGGTCGAGCAGCGGGGCGCCGAGCGACTCGACCTCGCGCGTCTGGTACCCGCGCCCGATGCCGAAGACGACGCGGCCGCCGGTGACGATGTCCGCGACCGCGAAGTCCTCGGCGAGCCGGATCGGGTGCCACGTCGGCAGCACGTTGAACGCGCAGCCGAGCTTGAGGCGCTCGGTCTGCGTCGCGAGCCACGTGTTGAGCAGGATGAGGTTCGGGAAGACCTCGTACCCCTCGCGCTGGAAGTGGTGCTCGGCCGTCCAGAGGCAGTGGAAGCCGAGCCCGTCGAGGAGCTGGGCGAGCTCCTTGACCGTTGCGTAGGCCTCGACCAGCCGCTCGTTCGGATAGCGGCGCTCGTCGGCAGGCGTCCCGTCGCGTCCGACGTCCTCGAGCTCGATGTGGCCCACGTAGAGGACGGAGAACTTCGTGATCACCGGGCGATTGTACGACGTCCGGATACAGTGCCCCATCGACTTCGACCTCCTGATCCGCGGCGCCGACGTGTACCCCGGCGAGGGTCCGCCGAGGCGGGCGGACGTCGGCGTCGAGCGGAGACCGGATCGCCGCCGTGGAGACCGACCTCGGCGCCGCCGGCGCGGCCGAGGAGGTCGACGGGACGGGCATGATGCTCTGCCCGGGCTTCGTGGACATGCACGCGCACTCGGCGCTGCGCTCCCACACGGACCCGCTGCTCGAGCCGAAGATCGGGCAGGGCTTCACGACGGAGCTGATCAACCCGGACGGCCTGCCGCCGGCGCCGGTCACGCCCGAGCGGCGGTCGGAGCGCCAGGCCTACCTCCGCGGGCTCGAGGGCACCGGCCCGGACGAATGGCCCTGGTCGACCTTCGGCGGAGTACCTCGACTGGCTCGAGGGCACGCGGCCCGCGACGACGCTCGTGCCCTCGGCCGGGCACAACGCGATCCGCGACTACGTCACGGGCATCGCCAAGCGAGCGATGACGCCCGACGAGCTCTCGCAGATGAGACGCGAGGTGCGCACGGGGCTCGAGGCGGGTGCGCGCACGCTCTCCTTCGGGATGATCTACCTGCCGGGCGCCTACGCCGACACCGACGAGCTCGTCGCGCTGGCCGAGGAGGCGGCGGTCTTCGGCGCGCCGCTCGTCCCCCACGTGCGCAACGAGGGCCTCCAGGTGCTCGAGGCGATCGGCGAGTTCATCGAGGTCGCCCGCCGCTCGGGCGCGCCGCTGCACCTCTCGCACCTGAAGTCGCTCGCCGACGAGGCGCTGATCGACCCGCTGCTCGAGCTGCTCGACCGCGCGAGCGCAGACGTCGACCTCTCCTTCGACCAGTACCCCTACGGCGCCGGCTCGACGATCCTCATGGCCCTCCTCCCGGCATGGGCGCAGGAGGGCGGCGCCTCGGCGACCCTCGAGCGGCTGCAGGACGCAGCCGAGCGCGCGCAGATCATGCACGACATGCAGCACGGCGTCCCGGGCTGGGAGAACACCTTCGCCACACTCGGGCCCGAACGGATCGTGATCGCGAACGCGGCGTCGCCGAACGAGGCAGCAGTCGGAAAAACGCTGACGGAACTCGCGGACGAGCGCGGCGCGGATCCGCGAGAGGCGACCGTCGCGCTGCTCGTCGAGTCGGCGCTCGACGTGACGATGATCGAGCACTACGCCTCGGACGAGGCGGTGCGCAAGATCGCCTCCCACCGCCTGCACCTCGTCGGCTCGGACGGCATCTTCGGCGCGCGACCCCACCCCCGGCTGTACGGCTCCGCGCCACGCTTCCTCGGCCGCTTCGCCATCCGCGACGGCCTGGTGCCGGTCGAGGAGGCCGTCGCCCGCCTCACCGCCCGCGCCGCCGACAGGCTGGGGCTCGCAGACCGCGGCCGGATCGAGCCCGGCAAGCGCGCCGACCTCGTCCTCCTCGACCCGGCGCGCTACGTGGACGACGCGACCTACGACGATCCGCTGCGTACGCCGGACGGCGTGCTCGGCGTGTGGGTCGCCGGCGAGGCCGTCTGGCGGGACGGGCGGGCGACGGGCGCCAGGCCGGGCGGCGTCGTCCGCGACCCGCTACCGACGGCCTGAGCGACCCGGCCACCGTGGAGCACTTCGACGTCGTCGTCGTCGGCTCGGGCTCGAGCGGCGGCGTCGTCGCAGCCCGGCTCTCCGAGGACGAGGGTCGGCGGGTGCTGCTGCTCGAGGCCGGCCCCGACTTCCCGGACGAGGAGGAGCTGACGCCGCTGTTCGTGGTCAGCGGCGGTCAGCACTGGCTCCCCGCCGGGATCCCCGAGCTGGACTGGGGCTACTGGAACGAGACGCTCCCGAACGGCCACCGCGTGCGGCTCGCGCGGGGCAAGCTCGTCGGCGGCTCGTCGATGGTGAACGGGTGCGTGGCCGTTCGAGGAGCGCCGTTCGACTTCGACCGCTGGGCCGCCTACGGCAACCCCGGCTGGAGCTGGGAGGACGTGCTTCCCTACTTCGTCGAGCTCGAGAACGACCTCGACTTCGGCTCGGACCCGCTCCACGGCGACTCCGGTCCGATCGCCGTCCGCCGCTACGTCGAGCGCCACTGGGATCCCGTCCACCACGCGTTCGTCGAGGCGTGCGCCGACCTCGGCATGGCGTACGAGGCCGACCTCAACGCGCCCCACGCGTCGGTCGCCAGCGTCGGCCCGTGGCCGCAGAACCGGCTGCGCGAGGTCCGTCTCGGCACGCTCGTCACGTACGTGCGGGCTGCGCGGCGCCGGCCGAACTTCGTGCTGCGGGCGGGCTGCCACGTCGACCGCGTGCTGCTCGACGGCCTGCGAGCGACCGGAGTCCGCTACGTCGATCCCGACGGGCGCCCGGTCGACGTTGGCGCCGACCTCGTCGTCCTCGCCGGCAGGCGTCTACTCGACGCCGCCGATCCTGCAGCGCTCGGGGATCGGTCCGGCCGGCGAGCTGCGCGCGGGCCGGCATCGAGCCCGTCCACGATCTTCCGGTCGGACGGAACCTCCTCGACCACCCGAACTGCGCGCTCAGCTTCCACGCGCCGGCGCTCGCCGAGCGCGTCGGCCGGCTCTTCCTGACGAACTGCCGCGGGCCGATCGGCATGGGCGGAGAGCCGGAGTGGCAGGCATTCCCGATACCGCTCGACGAGGTCGACGGCACCGCCGCGATCGTCGTCTGCCTCAACCGCCAGGAGGCCGAGGGCTCCGTGCTCGCCCGCAGCGCCGACCCGTTCGAGCCACCGTGCATCGACCACCGCTACAACTCGGTCGAGGCGGACTTCGAGCGCTTCGAGCACGGCTTCGCGTTCCTCCGCGAGGCGCTCTCGCCGCCCCGCGTTCAGTCGTCACGGCGCCCGCGAGCTGACGGCCGGGCGGCCGGTGCGCGAGATCGTCCTCACCGGCGTCGGGACGGCCCAGCATCCCGTCGGCACCTGCCGCATGGGGCCCGCCGGCGATGCCCGCACGGTCGTCGACCCGACGCTCCGCGTCCACGGCGTCGAGCGCCTCATGGTCGCCGACTCGAGCATCTTTCCCGACAACGTCATGAACAACACGAACCTGACGTGCTACGCTGATCGGCGAGATCGCCGCCGACCTCGTCCGGGGGCGGCGTCTCGCGCCGCTCGCGCCGGCCCAGAGCGCGCAAGGGGGGCGATAGCCCGAAAGGGCACGGTCCGCGGATCTTCGAGGAGAGCTGAGCTCAGCGACGCTCGGCGGCGCGGCGCTCCTCTTCCTCCCGCGCCTTCGCCTCGTGGTACGCGATCCGCTCCCGGACACGGCGCTGCGTTTCGTCGCGCTGCGCGTGCTCCTCAGGCGTCATCTTCGGGAGCTTCCTCTTCCTCTTCGCCATCATCTTCCTCCAACAAAACCCGGATCCTCCGCACGTCGGTCTGGATGTCGCCGAGCAGCATCATGATAGTCGTCACGTCCTGATGGCCGATCGGCGGCTCCACCCCGTCATGGTCGCTCGGTGCGCGTGCCGCTGCCAAGTGGCTCGTTCGGGACAGCGCAGCGATGGCTATTCGGTCGGCAGCCGGGGATCCAGGTACTCCGAGATCCGCTCTGCCGCCGGCGGGTCGAGGTTCGGCGAGCACGGCGACGACGTAGCCGGACTCCGGATAGATCCTCAGGTCGCCGTTCATGCCCGGCGCGCCGCCGCCGTGGCCGACCCAGCCGTTCCCATCCGCGCCTCGAGATCGTCGAATCCGTACGCATAGTTGGACGTAGCACCGGGAAACGGCTCGACCTTTCCGGTGATCAGCAGCTCCGTGGAGTCGGGACTGAGCAGCTCGTGGCTCAGCAGGGCGTCGGCGAAGCGGCGAGGTCCCCGACCGTCGAGTACCCGCCGCCGGCCGAGGTACCGCGATACGGGAGCGTGTCGGTGTTCGGGACCCACCCGGTCGCTCCCGGCTCTTTCATATAGCCGATCGACCGGTCCGGAACCGCACGGTCTTCGGGCGCCGATCCGGTCCCGGTCATGCCCGCGGGCTCGTAGATGTGCTCTCGAACGTAGTCGTAGTAGCTCTGCCCTGATCACGGCCTCGATCACGGCGCCGAGCAGGACGAAGCCGTAGTTGCTGTAGGCCCACTGGCTGCCCGGCTCGAACTCGAGCGCCCGCGTCGCCGTACAGCCCCACGTAGTCACCGTGCGTCCGCAGCGTCTCTGCGCTGGGCGTCGAACTGCGGGGCCGAAGATGTCGCCGGTGCCGCCCGTGTGGGTGAGCAGGTGGTGGATCGTGACTTTGGCGGCGACGTCCTCGTTCGCGTAGTCGGTGAGATAGGTACCAAGCGGAGCTGTCGAGCTCGAGCTTGCCGGCCTCGACCAGCTGGAGAGCTCGCCACCGCGGTGAGCATCTTGTTCATCGACCCGATGCGAAAGCGCGTCTCGAGGGTGTTCGGAATACCCTGCTCGCGATCTGCCAGCCCGAGGGCCTTGCTGAAGAGAACGCGACCGTCCTTGGCGACTAGCACCGCGCCGCTGAACCGGTCCGTAGCGGCGTCCTCGTGTAGCCGGTTCTCCAAACCCGCGATGGCCTCGGCCTCGGGGAGCCGCTCGATGGCGAACTCCGCCGGCCGGGCGACGGCGTCGCAGGGTCCAGGTAGACGATCTCGTGGGGCGTCGCCGGCCTCGACCGCCAGCTCAAAGTGGGCGAACTGATCCGACGCACGCTCTTGCAGCAAGCCGCTGATCTCGTCGGCCGTTACCTCCTCGAGCTTGCGTAGCTCGAACCCGCCGGTAAGCTCGCGGAACCCCATCTCGCCGTCCAGTACCCCCTCCGGGCCTCCAAGGGCAGCCCGTAACCCGAGCCCGGAAGTGGTCGGCCAGGAACTCTCCGTACTGCTCCCGATCGCCGCTGTTGAAGGCCTCGAGCCACGCTGAGAACTGGCGGAACGACGGCTGCCGCCGGGCCTCAGCCTCGTCCAGCGACGGTTCAGCCGGCGGCTCGGCGGCAGGCGGCGGGGCCGGAGCCGGTGGCTGGGTCGGTGCCGCTGGCGAGCCCGCGGTCGGGTTCGTGTCGGCGCCCTCGCAGGCGAGCGCGGATAGCAGCCCGGCACACAGGCAGCACGCGACGAGCCAGCGGGTGAGCCGGGTCATGCCGCCTCGAAGCGGATCGAGTCGACGAACTGCTGGATCTCCTGCTCGACCTGCTCGATCTCGGAGCCGGCCTCCGGTTGTGTCTCGGCTTCGATGACGAAGTGCGTCCCGTCCACGTCGACGATCCACACGCGGATCGTGTCGCCGGGCACTGTTTCCAGCCAGAACGCACCTCCGTCCCAAGCCGGCCAGGTGAAGAAGAACCCCGGGTCGCAGCCGACGTCCTCGCGAACGGTGAGCACCACATGCTTCGCAGCCCGCCCGCCCACGGTGACATCGGAAGGCCCCGCGACGAGCTCGGTCCCTGGCGCCGACGCCACCGCGGCTGCGAGATCGGCGAGCGACGCGCCCACCAGAGGCGCGCACCGATTGGTGTTCTTGTCGGAGGGGAGGGTGTTCCAGAAGATGATGGCCTCTGCATCCTGGCCCCCTGATATGTACTTGTTGATCGAGGTGCTGCCGAACCGCTCCCAGCTATCCCCGGCCTGCAGGCTGAACGAGAACGGGACACGATCCACGGTGAGCAAAAGCCTGTCGGTACCGACGAGTCCCCAGTCCACGGGCACTAGAGAGCCGGCGCTGTCGAGCTCCGGCACTGCCACCCAGACGGAGCCGCGAGCGAAGACGAGATCGTTGGCCGCTCCGCCGACGACGATCCTCTCCACCCGGCCGGTCTCGATGTCGTAGCGCGCGAGCGTGCCGTTCGACGACGAGGGGTACGCGGCCTCGGTCCACGCATTCCGGCTTGCAGCCCAGACGGCGCCACCCCCGGCCGCGATCGGGCCCGGAGACGGCACGACATCGATCTCCCCCTCCACCTCCCCGGTCACGGGATCGAGACGGACGATCGTGCCGGGCTGCGGACCGGATGCCCACAGGGCTCCGTCCGCGACCGCGAAGTCGTAATCCAGCCAAGGCCAGCCCGGCGCGTCACCAAGCGGCGCGACTGCGTTCGTCTCGGTATCGATGCGAACGAGGCCCGGGTTTGGTCCCCGGGGTCGTCGAGCGCCCACACGAACCCGGGAGCGGCCGCCACCACGTGGTCGATAGGTGCGAGGTCCCGCCAGTATCCGCCCGGCGACCGGATCCACTCTCGCAGGAGACTTCCGCCTCCCTCCCCGATTCGGACCCAGAGCGAGCCCGCCGCCGCGACCGGCCATGCAGACCGATCCGCTGAGCGGGGCTGCCTCGCCGGCGTTCGCGCCCGGAGTAAAGCGATAGAGCGGACCCCAGTCGACGCTGAGCCAAGCGCTTCCCCCGGCCACGGCCAGCTGGTTAGGCGGGAATCCTTCGGTCGCCGCCTCCCCGCCGGCCGCGCTTACATCGGCGTCGAAGCTGTCGGTGACGGCATTCGTTGCTGCGTCGATGCGAATCAGCCTGTCTCCCGGTTCGTCGTCGCTGAAGACCCAGACGGAGCGGCCATCCGAGGCCAGGAGCTTCGGCGACGGGATCGCCAGCCTCGCCAGGATCTCTCCCGGTCTTCGCATCGATCCGAACCAGCGAGCCCGGGAGACGCGAGAGGACCGGCTCGGACGAGGCGTCGCTCGGCGGGCTCGCGTCGATGCCTCGCCACCTGCGTCGTGCACTCCGACCTCGCCCGGTGGCTGGTCCTCAGGCGACTCGGAGGAGGGTGTGTCCTCGCCGATCGCGGCGACCTCGCCCTGGGTCTCGGCGGCGGGCGGCGCCGGCTCCGCTGAGAGCGCATCGCTTGTGTCGCGACCGACGAGCCAGACGGCGCCGGCAACGAGGGCGAGCAGAGCCACGAGGCCGATCGTCGCGATCGCCTTCCATCGCGTCGTGCCGAGCCGCGCCGCCCAGCGTGGTGGGAGCACCGACCTCGTTCTCCTCCGTTTCGAACGCCGGCGGCTGCGGCAGGCGCCGTCTGCGCCGGTGAAGGTCGAGGTGACGGGCGAGACCCGAGCCGCGCGCTTGCCCGGACTGGGCTCTCCCGGCAACTGCTGCCTGTGCGGCGGCGGCGAGCTCGGTGCAAGTCGAGTAGCGCTCCTCGGGCCACTTCGCCATCGCCTTCCCGATCACGCGGTCGATTCCGGCGGGAAGGCCGTACCGCCTTCACGGACGGGGGCGGCTCGTACAGATGCGCGCGCAACAGGGCCTCGGGCGAACGCCCGGCGAACGGGAGGCGAGCCGGTCAGGCACTCGACGAGGAGACAGCGGAGCGCGTAGACGTCGGTACGCGGGCTGACCGGCCTTCCCTGGATCTGCTCGGGTGCCGGATACGCCGACCGGTACCGAAGCTGGCGGGCAGCTTCGGCCAACCCGCTCCGGCGGGTAGCTCCTGTCGCTCAAGCCGAAGACCGGCGAGTCAGAAGCAGCGTCTCGGTCGGGGCGACGAGAACCTCGCGCAGGCCCAAGGTTCCCGTGCACGAGGCCCCGGCCCCACCTCGCCGCATCGAGGGCGTCGGCAAGCTCGGTGACGACGGCGAGCGCGCGCTCGGGCTCGAGCCGCCCCTCCTCGCGCGAGCAGGCTCGCCAGGTCGGTGCCCTCGACGTAGGCCATGGCGACGTACAGCCGCCCGTCTACCTCGCCGGCCTCGTACACCGGGACGATCCCGGGATGATCGAGCAGCGTGGCGAGCCGAGACTCGCGTAGGAACTGCTCGCAGAACGTGCTCGTCGGCGGCGAGCTCGGGGCTCAGCAGCTCGAGCGTGACCTGCCGGTTCAGCCGCACGTCCTCGGCGAGGTACGACGATCGCGTTGCGACCCCTGGCCGAGCAGCGCTTCGAGCCGGTAGCCGGCGAGCTCGGAACCGATGTGTGGGTCGACCTGAAGCAAGACCCTCCGCGTAGCGGGTTACCTGCCCGATGATCGAGCCGGCCGGTTTCCCGGCTGTAACAGGGCCGTAACAGCTGGTAGCGTCCTCGGCCGGGAGGAGCCAGGTGGAGTTTCGGATCCTCGGAACGCTCGAGGTGTGGGACGAAGACCGCCGAGATCTCGCTGAGCGGACCGAAGCAGCGCGCGCTGCTCGCCCTGCTTCTCCTGCATGCGAACGAGGTGGTCACGGGCGATCTGCTGATCGAGGAGCTGTGGGGCGGGGACTCGACCGAGAGCACTGCGGCCGCCCTTCGCGTCACCATCTCGCGTCTGCGCAGGGCGCTTCCACACGACGTGCTCGTCACGCACTCGCCCGGCTACACGATCCGGCTCGACCCCGACCAGCTGGACCTCCGGCGGTTCGAGCGGCTGGTGGACGAGGGACGGGGCCTGCTCGCAGACGGCAGGCCGGCCGACGCGGCCGCGCGGCTGCGCGAGGCGCTCTCGCTCTGGCGGGGCCCGCCTCTCGCGGACTTCGGCTACGAGAGCTTCGCCCAGGCCGCGATCGCGAGGCTCGAGGAGGTTCGCCTGGCCGCGCTCGAGCTTCGCATCGAGGCGGACATCGCGCTCGGTCGCGACCGCGAGCTGGTCGGCGAGCTGCAGGCGCTCACCGCAGAGCATCCGCTTCGCGAGCGGCTACGCGGGCATCTCATGACCACGCTGTACAGGTCTGGCCGACAGGCCGAGGCGCTCGACGCCTACCAGCAGGCGCGCCGGACGCTCGTCGAGGAGCTCGGCGTCGAGCCGAGCCCCGCGCTGCAGGAGCTCGAGCGGGCCATCCTGCGCCAGGACCCGGCGCTCGACGCGTCCAGGACGGCGACCGACGCGCGCCGGCGAGCCTGCCGAGCGGTCGATCCTCGTGGCCGTGCTCGACGAGGCGCGGCTCGCCGCGCTGCTGTCCGTCGCCGAGCCGCTCGCCAGAGAGCCGCCGCGGGCGCTGATCCTCGCCAGGGTCGTGCAGGAGGCATCGGAGCTCGGGCCGGCCGCCGCCTGGCTCGACGAGCGCCGGGCCGGGATCGAGGCGCGAGGCCGCGTGGCTCGGGCGGCATCGTTCACCTCCGACGAGCCGGGGGAGGAGCTGGCGCGGCTCGCCTCGGAGCTCGACGTCGACCTCTTGCTCGCGGACGCTCCGGCGGAGCTGCTCGCCGACGGCGTTCCCGGCGAGCAGCTCGCGACCGTGCTCGCCGACGCGCCCTGCGACGTGGCGCTGCTCGTGGCCCGGGAGGCGCGCGGGAGGGTGCTGTCCTCGTCCCCTTCGGCGGCGCCGAGCACGACTGGGCGGCGGTGGAGCTCGGCGCCTGGCTCGCGCGGGCCGCGGGCGTCCCGCTCCAGCTCGCGGGCGCGGCCGCCTCGCCGGAGCAGGGCAAGCGGGACGCGAGCCGCCTGCTCTCGCATGCGTCGCTCGCCGTCCAGCGTGTGCTCGGCGTCTCGGCTCAGCCGCTGCTCGATCCCGCCGGGCGAGGAGGGCATGCTCGAGGCGAGCCGTGACGCCGGCGTGCTCGTCGTCGGGCTGTCGGAGCGCTGGCACCGCGAGGGACTCGGCGCGGCTCGCCTGAGGCTCGCAAAGGAGGCCGGTGCGCCGACGCTGCTCGTCCGCAGGGGCCTGCGCCCGGGCGGCCTCGCTCCGCCGGCGACGCTGACGCACTTCACCTGGTCGATGCGCGCCTGACAGCGGAGCGCGGCGCGCGGACCGCGACCGCGCCCGGATAGCGCGGATCGCTCGCTGGTCTCACTGCGCGACCTGCGGCTCTCCGCGTCGAGTCGGGTCGTGCGCCAGCCTTCCGCCAGCGCTACTCACGGGCACCGATGCTACCTCCCGGATAGGCGGCGGCGCGAGCTCAGGGCGATCGTGTGCACGACGATCGGTACGCTCGCTAGCTTCTCTCGCCCGTACTCGCGCGTTCGCTGCTCCCAGAGCTGAATCGACTCCACCCCCATGTCACTCGGGCCGTGACATGATGGCGGCGTCCTCCGGATAGGCGCTGCCGCACCCACCTTTCGAACGGCTCCCACACCTGGGGTGAGAACTCCGTAATCGAGAGCGTCCACGAAGCTTGGCGATCTCTCCATCACGGACGGTCGAGATCGACCAGTAACTGCCGCTCGTAGGGCACCCAGCCCGATCTCGTCCGACCTGAGGGAGTGGACATCGAAGGGGCAACGAAGCTCGGTGACCGGAGGTTGAGCTCGCGCCAGCTTGCTCGCACGGGTCTGGAGCATCTGCTTGTAGCCCACGGCTTCGACCAGGCGAGATGAACGCAGCGGGAATTCGTCCTCGGGGGCACCCGGTACACGCCACCGGTCGCACCCAGCGAGCTGTCGCAGCGCCGAGAGTCGGCAGTCCTCGGCCAGATAGGTGATCGCCCGGTCGGCGTCGAAGGCGCCGTAACGCCTCCAGGAAACCGGCGGCGACCTCCTCTGCTGCGGCATCGACTGGGTTCGCCGTCGCCGCCTCGTCGGCAGGCGTTCGGCGCTGGCGCTGTGCCGGCGGTGCCGGGCGCTGCCGGCGGTTCCGCCGCCGTGGTGTCGTCGCCGCCGGAGCACGCGAATGCGGCCAACGGCACCGCGCAAGCAAGGCCCAGCGCGAGGAGACGCCGGAAGGGCGGGTGGCCGGTGCTTCGAGTCGTCAGAGTACTCCTCATCGCTCCTCCGTTGACGTGGAACGACATGAAGGCTGCGCCCCCGGTGTTTCAGGCCCGCAACAGATGCGTGACAGGCCGGTTCGCTCAGCCGGTTGCAGGCAGGCTCGTAGGGCCGGCCGGGGAGGAACTGCTCCCACTCCTCGCGGCGTGAGGGTGCGGCCGGCGATCGCGCAGGCGCGCTGCTTCCAGGACTCCGGGTCGAAGTCCCAGACGGCTGCCTGGCCGTCGACCGAGGTCATCAGCAGCTGTCGCCCGTCGGCGGACAGGTCGAGCGCCGTCCTGCCGGCACCGCCGCTCGGGAGCTCGAGACCGATCTGGGTTCCCGTTGCGACGTCCCAGAGGGACGCTGTGGGCTCGATGCCGGAGACGGCGAGCATCCTGCCCGTCGGGGGTGAACTCGAGCGAGAACGCTCCCGCGCCGCCCACGTAGAGCTCGTGCAGGAGCGTCTCGGTCGGGACGTCCCAGATGCTGACGTCGTTGCTGAAGCCCCCGACCGCGAGCAGGCGGCCGTCGGGGCTCAGCGCGACGGCCTGGGAGAAGAACCCGCCCAAGGCGCTCGCGCTGGCGACTGTCTCGCGCCGGGCGACGTCCCACACCGTTGCGCCCCCGGCATCGATCTGGGCGGACGCGACGAGGGCCCCGTCGGCGCTGACGGCCACGTCGCTGTGGGGTTGCCGAGAGCCTTGCGAGGTGGCCGGCCGGGTCGCCGGTTGCGATGTCCCAGAGCGCCACGCCCGAAGAGGCCGGTCGACCGCGAGCGTCGTTCCGTCCGCGACGAAGCTCACGCCCACGACGCTCCCGTAGGCGGTGCCGCTCGCGCGATAACGGCCCAAGGCGCAGCGACCGCGATCCGACGTCCCAGAGGGTCGCGCTGGCCTTCGCGGGTCGCGGCCGCGAGCGTTCGCCCGTCCGGGGAGAAGGCGAGGGACATGACCTCACCGTCCGGTGCCGGAGAGCGGCGCCCCGACCTGCTCGAGCGTGCGCGCGTCGAAGAGCGCGAGGCCCTCGCCCTCGAGGCCGACCGCGATCAGCTGGCCGTCGGGGCTGAACCTGCCCGGATGGGTGTCGTACGCGGTCGTCCGGAACCAGGTCGCTCGTGAACGTGAACGGGCGCACGACGCCGCGGTCACGGGCCAGGTCCCAGGCAATGGCGGTTCCGTCGTGGCTGGCCGTGTAGAGCGTTGCTCCGTCGGGGCTGAAGGCGGCCTGCTGGACGGACCCCGAGTGGCCGCGCAGCGTCTCGCGCACCGTGGCCGACTCGGCATCCCAGAGCGTGACCGTCCCGTCGAGGTTGGTCGCCGCGACCGTCGCGCCGTCCGGGCTGAACACCAGCCAGTTCGGGCGCCCGGTCGCACCGCCGGCCACGGTCCGCACGCTCTCCGGCGGGCAGGTCGATCAGCTGGATGCCGCCAGGGACACCGACCGCCGCCGTCAGCCCGTCCGGGCTCAGCGCCAGCGCGACGGGCGGTGAGCTGTCCGCGATCGAGAGCGTTCGCGTCTTCTCGCCGGTCTCGATGTCCCACCAGGCCAGCTCGCCGGCCTCGGACGCGGTGATGATCGAGCGGTCGTCGGGTGTGATGGCGAAGCTCGGTGAGGCAGAACCAGCCGGCGACGAACGCGCCCGCGAAGGCGCCGGCAGGATCGGGGCGCCGATCGGCTCCAGGGTCGCAGCGTCGTGGACGTGATCGACGCGGCGCGAACGGGCGGCGATCGAGCACGACGAGCAGCGACCCGTCGCTCGTGAACGCCAGGCGGGAGACGTGACTCGGTGCTCGTCTCCGCGAGCTGCTCGCCCGTCCGCGCGTCGAAAAGGCGGAGAGACGCTCGTCGACGCCGACGGCGAGCGTGCGTCCGTCCGGGCTGTACGCGAGTGCCCCCTCGTCCCCAATGCCGACTTCGGGATCGGCCGCCGACCAGGAGCGGCTGGCCGACCAGCTCGTACGTCTCCGTGTCGAAGCGAGAGGAGCTCGCCGGAAGCTCCACCCACCGCGAGAGTCCCCCCGTCCGGGCTGACGGCGAGAAATCGGAGCACGTCGTCGGGGTCGGCTCGTGAGGAGTGCATGATCCCGACCACGGGAGAAACGCGCTGGAGGTCGGCGAGCAGTGAGCCGCGGTTCTGAGGCGTGTCGTCGAGCTCCACCGCTTGGCGGGCGAGCAGGAGCGAGAGGGCGAGGTCCTCCTCGACGAGGGCCTGGGCGCCGAGACGCTGGGCGAGCTGGGCGGTCTCGGCGTCGCGCGCCTCGCCTCGTTGCAACACCGCGAAGATGCCGCCGGCGACGGCTGCTGCGAGGAGGACCGCAACGCCGATCAGGAGGCCGCGCAGGCGCCTGTTGGTCTTGCGGACGCGCTTCGTCTCTTTCTCGGAGGCCTCGCGGCTCTCGGCGACGAACCGGCGCTCGAGCTCGTTGAGCTCGAGGGCGTGGTCGGTACTCCAGTCGAGGGCGGCGGCAAGGCGGGCGCCGCGGTAGAGCTCGCTCGGGTCGCGTCCGGCCGCTTCCCACTCGGTTGCGGCCTGGGTGATTTGGCGGCGTAACCGCCGGCCCTGCGCGTCCTCCTCGATCCATTCGCGCAGCCGCGGCCACTCGCGCAGGAGCGCCTCGTGGGCGACCTCCACGCTGCCCTCGCTGACGGTGACGAGGCGGCTGTCCGCCAGCGTGCCCAGCACGCTGCGCGGCGTCCTGATCGCGCTCGAGATCGAGCTCTGCGAGCGGCGCGCGGCGGCGCACGGCCGCGTCGCCCTCGCCCTCGCCGACGAGGCGCAGCATGATGGCGCGCACGAGCGGCTTCTGCTCGTCGGGGACACGCGCGTAGGTACCCTCGGCCAGTCGGGCGACGGCGCCCTGCACGCCCCCGGACTCGCGATAGACGGCCGCCGTCAGCGTGTTGCCCTGCCGCTTCTGCCAGAGCTCGAGCAGCGCGGTGGAGAGCAGTGGCAACGCCCCCGGCTCGCCCTCGACGTCGTCCACGAGCGCATCGGTGAGCTCGGGCTCGACTCGCAGCCCGACCCGGCCGGCCGGCAGCTCGACCGCCCGGCGCAGCTCGGACGCCTGCATCGGCCCGACAAGAACGTGGTTGGCGCCGAGCGGCTCCGCCAGGCTCGGGAACGCGGCGAAGCGCCCGTAGAAATCGGCTCGCACGGCCACCACGACGACGGCACGGCCATCCGGGTCGGCTGCCGCCCGGGCGAGCATGTCGACGAATGTGGCGCGCTGCCGCTCGTCGGCGCAGGCCGTGAACAGCTCCTCGAGCTGATCCACCGCCAGCAGCAGGCGCTCCTCCGGGCCGAGTCCGCGTCGTCGCCTCCGCGAGTGGATCCCTCGCGCTCGACACGAGGACCCGCCGCAGCTCCTCCACCGGCCGCTCCCCCGGCCGCATCAGCACCCGCCGCCAGCGATCGCTACCCGGCAGCACGCCTCCCGCGAGCGCGGGCAGCAGGCCCGCCCGCAGCACGGACGACTTCCCGCTCCCGGACGGCCCGACGATGCCGAGGAAGGTCGCGCCGACGAGATGGGCGACGAGCTCTGCGATCAGCCGGTCGCGACCGAAGAAGTAGTCCGTGTCGGCCGGCTCGAAGCTCGCCAGGCCCTTGAACGGGCAGACGCCCTCGGCTGCCACACGAGCGGGGGTCGGCGTCCGCTCGAGCACGCGGGCCTGCTCGCGCACGAGCTGCAGGTCGATCACCTTTCCTGCGAGCTCGGCCTCGACCTTCCCCAGGTCGCTTCGGTCCGCCGCCGCTCGCGCTGCGACGTCCGCGAGCAGCCGGCTCGCCTCGTCGACGGTGACGGCCACCGCGGCCCGCGCGAGCTCGCGGCAGGTCGAGTAGCGCTGCTCGGGATCCTTGGCGAGCGCGCGGGCGATGACCGCGTCGAGGGCCGCCGGAAGCTCCGGCCGCTCGGCGCTGAGCGGCGGCGGCTCCCCCTCGAGGTGCGCGAACACGACCGCGACGTCCGACTTGCGCTGGAAGGGCGGCTCGCCGGCGAGGCATTCGTAGAGCACGCAGCCGAGCGAGTAGACGTCGGCGCGCCCGTCCACGTCCTCGCCGGTGATCTGCTCGGGGGCGACGTAGTCGATCGTCCCCATGAGGTGGCCGTCGTCGCCGGTCCCGCTCTCGTCGGTGAGTCGCTTCGTGAGGCCGAAGTCCGCGAGGTAGGCGTGGTCCGAGCCGTCGAGGCCGGCGCCGGTGTCGAGCAGCACGTTGGAGGGCTTCACGTCGCGATGGACGAGGCCACGCGCATGCGCGGCGTCGAGAGCGCTCGCCACCTGGGCGAGGATCCCGATCGCTTCCCTCGGCTCGAGCGGGCCGTGCCGCAACCGCTCCTTGAGGTCCGCACCCTCCACGTAGCGCATGGCGATGAAGAGCAGCTCGCCGAGCTCTCCGGCCTCGTAGATCGGGACGATGTTCGGGTGGTCGATCGAGGCCGCGAGCTGGGACTCCCGCAGGAAGCGCTCGCGGAAGGTCGCGTCCTCGGCCAGGTGGGAGGCGAGGAGCTTGAGCGCGACGTTGCGTCTCAGGCGGACGTCCTCGGCGAGGTAGACGACACTCATACCACCGCGACCGAGCAGGGCCTGGACCCGGTACCCCGCGAGCTGAGTGCCGACTCGCGGGTCGTCGCTCACCCGCATGTGCGCATCCTCGCTTTCGGCGGTCTGTCGGAACGATACGCGCTCGTGTGCGACGAGTCCTAACGGGCCTGCGTTACAGGCGTGTAACACCCGGGAACGGTATGGCCGTCCGCGAACCGAAGGAGGCACGGGCCTGCGACCGACGCTGGCGCGCGCCTCATTTCATACCGAACTTCCCTCGCCCGGGGGATCGGAAATCCCGAAGATCCCTCGCGCGAAGGATGAGACTCAGCTCGTTTGGAACGAAACTCCCTAGTAGAGGACCGTGCCGACCGCCGCGAACCCGGACCCGAACAGCCCCGCCCCACGGAGGCGACATCGGCGCCGAGCTGCGCGCCCGGCTCGCGCGCGAGCTCCGCGACGGCTTCGTCAGCAGGGCGGTCGCGCTGCCCCTCGGCTCCCAGGAGGCGCTCGCGCGCGTCGCCTACCTGTGCCGGCTGCAGGGCTCGACCCGTGCCGAGATCGCCCGCGCGGCCGCGGCCGACGCGAGCTTCGCGGCGGCGCTGCTGCGGATCTCGAACAGCGCCGCCTCCGCCGGCCGCTACCCGATCACCAACCTGCCCGCTGCGGTCACACGTCTCGGCACCCGGATGGTGCGCATGCTCGCCGTCGCGGCGCCGACCCTGCGGCTCCTCGCGGCCGAGGACGACGGCCTCGTCGCCGTGCGACGCGAGATCCACCGCCACTCGATCCGGGTCGGCGTCCTCGCACGAGAGCTCGCACCCCCGAGCATCTACGCGGAGACGGCCCTGGCGGCCGGGCTCGTGCACAACGTCGGCCTCGGGGTGCTCTCGCTCTACGGCGAGGTGGGGCTCCGTCGGACGATCGAGCTCGCGACACCCGAGCGGCCGTTCGGCGACATCGAGCCGGACGTGTTCGGGTTCACGCACGCGGAGCTGGGCGGGGTGCTCGGCCGGGCCTGGAAGTACCCGGACGCGCTCGTCATCGCGATCGGCGACCACGACCGGGAGATGCCCTCGACGCCGCTCGCCGCGCTCGTCGCCGTGGCCGACCTCCTCGTCCGGCGAGCACGGCGTCGGGATCGAGCCTCCCTGCGAGGTCGGCGTTCGACTCGCCAGGCGCGCCGGGCTCGATCTCGAGCGCGCGCGAGCGAAGGCTCGGCACCTGCTGCTCGAAGGCGAGGTCGGGCCGCGCGCCGAGAAGAACGCGAGAGGCGGCTTCTCGGGCTCCGACCTGATCCGCGCCTTCGACAACCTCGAGCTCGCGGCGTAGCCGCACACGGCGCGAAGCGCCGCGGGTGGAGCGCCCCGGGCCGGTCGGGAACCGGCCCTACGAGAACCCCCAGGCTTGCGTTAGGGCCGGTCGGGGACCGGCCCTACGAGACCCCGGCCGTCCCGAGCGCGGGCACGTACTCGCGCCCGTAGACCTCCACGACCGACTCGAACCCGCCGACGTGCGGGTAGAGGTTGATCTCCCCCACGCCGAGCGCCGCGAGCTGCTCGAGCTTCTCGCGTACGGCAGCGACCGAGCCGATGGCGCAGAAGCGGTCGATGATCTCGTCCGGGACGTACTTCGAGTGCTCGGTGCCCTGCTCCGCGTGGACGCGGTAGTCGTAGCTCGAGCGCCGCTCGAGGAAATCCCGCAGCTCGTTCGGGATCCGGTTCGGGTCGTGATAGCGGAGCGTGTCCGCGATGTGGTTGCCGACCATGGCCGGGTACCAGCGGCACTGCTCGCGCGCCTCGTCGAGATCGTCGGAGACGTAGGACACGATGGCGCAGTGGACGGTGAAACCGTCGAGGTCGCGGCCGGCCTCCTCCGCGCCCTCCCGCACGTGCTGCAGCGCCCACTCGATGAAGTACGGATCCGCGATCTGGAAGATGACCCCGTCTCCCTTGCGACCCGCCAGACGTAGCGCGTTCGGGCCGTAGGCGGCGATGTAGACGGGCGTCTCGCCGCTCGTCCAGCCGATCTGCACCGGAACGCCGTCGATCTCCATGGCCTCGCCGCGGCCGAGCCCGCGGACGATGTCGACCGTCCGCTCGAGGTCGGCGAGCTTCGCCGGCCCGCGCTTCATCAGGCGCACCGAGCTGTCGCCCTTGCCGATGCCGCAGATGATCCGCCTCCCGCCGAGCATCTGGCGGATCGTCGCGAACGCGCTCGCGAGCACCGTCGCGTCACGGGTGCGTGGATTCGTCACGCACGTGCCGAACTCGACCCGCGAGGTCTTCGCCGCGAGGTAGCCGAGCAGCGAGTACGTCTCGCTCCAGAGGATGTGCGAGTCCCACGCCCAGGCCTGGTCGAAGCCCGACTGCTCGGCAAGCTCCACGAGCTCGAGCGACCGGCTCACAGGCGCATCACCGAAGCTGACACCGAACTTCATCTGTCTGCGTCTCCTTCTGGGTGCTCGCGTGCTTCTCTCGGCTGGCGCGGGTCGCTCAGGCGGCCGAGGTAATCCCCTCGATGCCGCTCGGCTCTCGAGAGGCGCGCGCTGCAGCGCGCGCCGTTGTGGCCGCCGCCCCTGATCGGACTGAGCGCGGCATCGCGACGGACGGCAACCACGGCGCCCGCCACAGCGGGCGCCTCTCCAAACCTCGACGAACGTCGACTCATGCCTGCGACGTGCCGGACGAGCTCCAGCCCCTCACACAAGACCAAGATCCGCCAGACCGGCCCGCGCGGCCTCGACGAACGCGTCGATCTCCGCGCTGCCCATCGGCGTCGACAGACAGCCCATGCCGCGCCCGGTGAAGGCGACGCCGTGATTCAGCATCGCGATGTAGAGCTCGAAGAGCAGCGCCCGGTCGGAGGCCTGGGCGCCCGCGTAGTCGACGACGGGCGACCCGCTGAGATGGACGTTGAACAGCGAGCCGATCTGGTTCACGTGGGCCGCGATCCCGGCCTGCGCGAACAGCGGCCTCGAGCTTGCCTTTCAGCTCCTGCCCGAGCGCCTCGAGGCGGTCGAACTCCTCGGGCGTCAGCTCGGCGAGCGTCGCGAGGCCCGCCGCCGCCGTCAACGGGTTCGCGTTGAAGGTGCCGCCGTGGACGAGGTACCCGGGACGGCGCGGGTCGAACAGGGACATCACGTCCTCGCGGCCGCCGAAGGCGCCGACGGGCAGGCCGCCGCCGATGATCTTCCCCATCGTCGTCAGGTCGGGCCGGACGCCGTAACGGCCCTGGGCGCCCCCGTAGCCGACGCGGAACGAGATCACCTCGTCGAAGACGAGCAGCGCGCCGAGGCTCTGGGTCAGCTCGCGCAGGAAGACGAGGAAGCTCTCGTCGGCGGGGATCACGCCGGCCGCGCCCATCACCGGCTCGACGATGACGGCGGCCAGCTCGTCCCGGTGCGCCGCGAGCACCCGCTCGGTCGCGTCGGGGTCGTTGAACGGGGCGATGACGACCGTATCGCAACCGCCTCCGGGATGCCGGCGCCCTGCGTCGTCGTGCCCGTTCCGGCGGCGCCGGCCGCCCCGGCGTCGACCACGGCGTAGTCGTGCGTTCCGTGGTAGCCGCCCTCGAACTTCACGATCTTCGAGCGCCCGTGAACGCCCGCGCGGCACGGATCGCCATCATCGTGCCCTCGGTCCCCGAGTTGCCGAAGCGGATGAGGTCGATGCTCGGGAGACGCTCCTTGATCGCCTCGGCGAGCTCGATCTCGAGCTCGCTCGGCGCCGCGACGCTGACGAACCGGGCCGCCTGCTCCTGCAGCGCCTCGACCACGCGGGGATGCGAGTGTCCGAGGATCAGCGACGTGTAGTTGTTGATGAAGTCGATGCGCTCGTTGCCGTCGGCGTCCCAGATGCGGCAGCCCTCGCCGCGCTCGACGTAGCACGGGTACGGGTCGATGAAGATCGTCGTCCGCGAGTTGCCGCCCGGGAGCGACGCGGTCGCGCGCTCGAACAGCGCCGCCGACCTCGCGGTCGTCTCGGCGTAACGCTCGCGAACGCTGGAACCTGCCGTCGTCTGCGTCATGACACTCCTTCCGCGTGGTCTCTAGGGCGGCGTGAACGGGGCGCGGTGGAGGAAGCGCCCGCCGCCCTCACCGCCGACGTACTCGCGGTCGCGCACGACGACGCGGCCGCGCGAGAGGACGACCGCCGGGGCGCCCCGCACCTCGAGGCCCTCGAAGGTGCAGTAGTCGGTGTTGCCGTGGAGCTTCTCCCGCGCCAGCGTCCACTCGACGGTGGGATCCCACACGACGAGGTCGCGCGTCGGAGCCGATGGCGACGTCGCCTTTCTGCGGATAGAGGCCGAAGAGCTTCGCGGGAGCCGTGGAGGTCACCTCGACGAAGCGGTTGAAGCTGAGCCGGCCGGCCTCCACGCCGAACGTGTAGAGCGTCGACAGCCGCTCCTCGATCCCGGGCGCGCCCTGGATGATGAAGCGGAAGTCGTCGAGGCTCTGATCCTTGTAGCCGCCGAGCGGCCAGGCGGAGTGGTCGGTGCCCACCGTCTGCAGCGTTCCGTTTGCGAGCGCGCGCCAGAGCGGCTCCTGGTTCGAGCGGTGACGGAGCGGCGGCGCCATCACCCACTTGGCGCCGTCCGGGCGCGCGTAGCGCTCCTCGTCGAGGACGAGGTACTGCGGGCACGTCTCGCCGTAGACCTGACGCCCGGCGCTCCGCGCCCGCGCGATCTCGTCGACCGCCAGCGCGCTCGAGACGTGGACGATGTAGAGCGGCGCGTTCGCGATCCCGGCGAGCACGATCGCCCGGTGAGCCGCCTCCGCCTCGAGCTCGGGCGGGCGGCTCTGCGGCCAGTACTCGACTCCGAGCTTGCCCTGCTCGGCGAAGCGCTCCTGGATGACGTAGACGGCGTCGCCGTTCTCGGCGTGGACCATCGTGAGGCCGCCGTGCTCGCCCGCGGTCAGCATCGTCTTCAGGAGCGTCTCGTCGTCGGCCTGGACGACGCCCTTGTAGGCCATGAAGACCTTGAAGCTCGGGATCCCCTCGTCCGAGATCATCCGCGGGATCTCCGCGCGGACGGTGTCCGTGAGATCCATGATCATCGCGTGGAAGCCGTAGTCGACGACGGCCTTGCCCTCCGCCTTCGCGTGCCAGCCGTCGATGGCCTGGCGCAGCGTCTGACCCTTGGCCTGGAGCGCGAAGTCGACGATCGTGGTCGTCCCGCCGCAGGCCGCCCCGATCGAGCCGGCGCGCCAGTCGTCCGCGGTGACGTACTTGTCCCCCCACGGCGTCTCGAGGTGCGTGTGCACGTCGAGCGCGCCGGGGAAGACGTACTTCCCGGCCGCGTCGATCCGCTCCGCGCCGGGGACGTCGAGGTCCGCGCCGATCTGCACGATCCGCCCGCCGTCGACGAGCACGTCGGCCTCGTACGTCGAGACCGCCGTGACGACGGTTCCGCCCGTGATCAGCACACGCATCGTTGCAGGTCCTTTCGGGCCGGATGAGATCCGGCCCCTACGACGAGAGCTCCGCGTACATGTCGGGCCGGCGGTCTCGGAAGAAGCCCCACTCGTTGCGCAGGTCCTCGATCATCGCCGTGTCGATCTCCGCGTAGACGATCTCGTCCTTCTCCTCGCCGGCCTGCGACAGGATCTTGCCCTTGGGGTCGGTGAAGAAGCTCGCGCCGTAGTAGCTCTGGGTGGTCGCGCCGCCCTCGTCGAAGCCGACCCGGTTGACGCCGCCGACGTAGTAGATGTTGTCGATCGCGTGCGCCTGCAGCTCGATCTCCCAGAGGTAGCGCGACATGCCGCCGGTCGCCGTCGGCACGAACACGAGGTCGGCGCCGTTCAGCGCCAGCAGCCGGGCGTGCTCGGGGAAGTGGCGGTCGTAGCAGATCATGACGCCGACGTTGACGCCGAACGGCGTCTGCCAGACCGGGAAGCCGAGGTTGCCGGGCTTGAAGTAGTACTTCTCGTTGCCGACGAGGCTGGCCGTCTTGACGAGCGGGATGCTCGACTTGCGGTACTTGCCCATGATCTGCCCGTCGGGGCCGATCACGACCGCGGTGTTGTAGAGCTCGCCCTTGAGCGCCTTCTCGTAGATCGGGGCCACGAGCACGATCCTGTGCTCGGCCGCGATCTTGCACATCTCGTCGATCGTCGGGCCCGGGATCTCCTCGGCCAGCTTCCAGAAGTCCGGGTTTTCCGTGTAGCAGAAGTAGATCGTGTTGAAGAGCTCCTGAAGGCACACGATGCTCGCCCCGTTCGCGACCGCCTCGGCGATGTAGGTTCGGGCCTTCGCGATGTTCTCCGCCTTCTCGGCGTGGCCCGTGAACTGGATCATCGCGGCCTTCGTCAGCGCCATGGGGTACACCTCCCGGGTCGAGACGCGCGGGCTCCTCCGCGCCGTGACCGCGATTTTATATTTCTTCCGCCCGGGATCGGCGGCCGGGTCGCGTGACCCGGCCGCTTCCGATCCTCGCTCAGGCCGCGCGTTAGCGCGTGGCCATCATCCGCGTCGCGATCTCCGCCAGCTCGCTCATGTCGTAGCCCGGTACGCCGATCTGCGGCTGCTCCGCCGTGTCGGGCCGCGGGGCGCCCTCCGGTATCTCGTCCAGCACCTCGACGTCCTTGCCGTCCTCCGGATGCGGGCCGACCCACACCGACGAGATCTGCTCGTAGTCGCTCGGGCTGAAGCGATAGAGCTGCCGGTGCAGGCCCTTCTTCTCCCACTTCCGGGTCTCCGGGAACTTCGCGTTCGGGATGTTCGGGACGTTCAGCATCTTCGTCACCGTCGCGCCCGTGAGCTGCTCCAGCGCCTTCGCGTAGGCGACCTGGTGCGACGCCGCCGCGAACGAGGAGATAGCCGAGCATCTCGCGCGCGCTCTTGTGCTGCCGTCATCTCGTAGACGCGGATCTTCTGCGCGCGCGCGCCGCATTCGAGGAAGAAGTTGTGCAGCAGATCGAGGACGAGGTCGCCCGAGTTGAACACGTAGTCACCCTGCCACGGCTGGCCCAGCGAGTTCGCGACGAGCGCGCCCTGGCCGCTGACGATGTAGTGGTGCGAGTTGCGCGCGCTCTTGACGCCGGACAGAGGCGTCCCCACGTCGCCGTTCACGGCGCCGTCTTCGCTGGCTCCGGTGAGCATCGCGTTGATCGCGGCGGAGACCAGCTCGATGTGGCCGTACTCCTCGGCGCCGATGTTCGAGACGAGGTCGTAGTAGGGCTTCGCCTTCTCCCGGCCGCGGAAGTTGAAGGACTGGAACGTGTAGTTCATGAACGTCGACATCTCGCCGAAGCGTCCGCCCAGCAGCTCCTGGACGGCGGCGGCAGCGTCGGGATCCGGCTCCTTGGCCATGGGCAGCTCGATGGCGAGCCGATCGATCTTGAGGATCACCGTGACCTCCTGATGTCGTTTGCGTCTCCTGGAGGCCCTTGCCCGTGGCCGCCGGCGAGGAAACATCGCAGCACGCGGAGCCGGCGGATACCATCGGCCGCCGTGGACGTCGGCGTCTTCATCTTCCCGACCGCGTACGCGATCCATCCCGTCGAGCTCGGGCGGGCGCTCGAGGAGCTCGGCTTCGAGTCGCTCTTCGTCACGGAGCACACGCACATCCCGGCGGCGCGGAAGTCCCGCTGGCCGCACGGCGGCGGCCGGGAGCTGCCGCGGGAGTACTGGCACACGTACGACCCGTTCGTCGCGCTCTCGGCCGTGGCCACGGCGACCGAGCGTCTCCTCGTCGGCACGGGTATCTGCCTCATCGTCGAGCACGACCCGATCGTGCTCGCCAAGTCGGTGGCGAGCCTCGATGTGCTATCTGGCGGTCGCTTCGTGTTCGGGATCGGCGGCGGCTGGAACTGGGAGGAGATGGCGAACCACGGGACCGCCTTCGCGACACGCTGGGACGTCGCACGCGAGCGCGTCGAGGCGATGAAGGCGATCTGGGCGAGCGAGGAGGCCTCCTACGAGGGCGAGCACGTCCGCTTCGAGCGGATCTGGCAGGACCCCAAGCCGCTGCAGAAGCCCCATCCGCCGATTCTGCTCGGAGCCGAGCGCGCCGGCGCGCTCGAGCGGGTCGTCGCCTACTGCGACGGCTGGATGCCCGCGGGCCTGCTCGGTCACGATCTGCGCGAGCCGATCGCGGAGCTGCGGCGGCTGGCCGAGGAGGCAGGGCGGCCGCGTCCGAGCGTCACCGTCTTCGGCAGTCGCGAGGAGCCGGAGGCGCTCGAGCGCCACGCCGAGGCCGGCGTCGACCGCGTCCTCTTCCGGCTCCCTCCGAGCCCGCGGAGACGATCCTGCCGCGGCTCGAGCGGCTCGCCGAGCTCACGGCAGGCGTCCGCGGCTAGATGGTTGATCGGCAATTGGGGTGCCGTCGGGGACGGCAGAGACCGAGCATGAGGGCACGATCATGGCTCGTGCGTACCTGTAGGTACGTGCGAGCCACGAGCGTGGCCTCAGGCGACGGTATCGGCCGCCATCCGGCGGTGCCACGGTTGCCGGTCAATTGCAGATCAATCATCTAGAGGCCGGAGCGCATCAGGCCCAGACGCGGCGCGTCAGCGCGGCCAGCTCGCGGTTGAAGCGCTCGGGCTCCTCCAGGTGCGGTGCGTGGCCGACTCCTTCGTACCAGGAGACCTCCGCGACCGGGCAGATCGCGAGGACGTATTCGGCCATCGCCGGCAGCGTCACCGAGTCGGCCCGGCCGTGCGTGACCAACACCGGCACCCTGAGATCGGGCAGGACGTCGTCGTAGGTCGTCGCGCGCGCGAGCAGATTGGCGCGGATCCGCGCCGGCACCGCCATGTTCGAGCAGAGCGCGGTCTCGAAGTCGTCGGCCGAGAGCGGCTTCGCGAAGCAGGCGTGGAGGAAGGCGCGCATGCCTCGGATGCTGGTCGGCAGGTCGTCCGCGGTGGCGTCCGCGACATGGTCGAGGACGCCCGGGCCGATCAGCGTGTCGTTGACAGCGCCACCGACCAGATCGATCGCCGCGATTCGACCCTGCCCGTGCGCGCGCACATAGTCGCAGACGATCGCGCCGCCGTAGGACCACCCCACGAGCACAGGCCGGTCGAGTCGCAGCCGGTCGATG
Source organism: uncultured Thermoleophilia bacterium (assembly GCA_963838105.1). Taxonomy (GTDB): domain Bacteria; phylum Actinomycetota; class Thermoleophilia; order Gaiellales; family Gaiellaceae; genus CAWJNF01. The sequence continues at coordinate 211,577 of CAWIQC010000016.1, forward strand.
ATCGCCGCGACGTCGTCGGCCCAGAGCCGGTCGTCGGTGTAGTGCTCAGGCTCCAGCGGCGCCTCTGACATACCGTGGCCGCGGAGATCGCAGGCCACGAGCCGGAACTCGTCGGCCAGCGCACTCTCGTACTGCCCGGCCCAGCAGAGATGGTTCTGCGACCAGCCGTGAACGAACAGAATCGGCGGCCCGTGCGCCCTGCCCCACTCGCGCACGTGAAGCCGCAAGCCACCGCCGCCCCTCACCACGTGGGTCTCCATCGCACCGATCTCCTCTTGCTCGATCAGACCGCCTTCCCCGGCCGGCGGCGCACGGCCGGGCACGTCTCGCTCGACGAGGCGCCGACCTGTGCGCGAACCGGATCGGATCGCTCCATGCTCGCCTCGCTCTCAGCCCACGCCTGCGCCGGCAAGCGGCCGGCTCATGCAGCGCTCGTAGTCCTGCTGCCAGGGCCGCAGCCGCTCGAAGACCGCGCTCGCCGCCAGGACGTCGGCGTCGGCGTTCCGGCGCCCGACGATCTGCATCCCGACGGGTAGCCCGTCCACGAGGCCGGCCGGGATCGAGCAGGACGGGTGGCCCGAGAAGTTCGTGACGTACGTCAGGCACCAGCCGATCAGCGGGTCGACGGGCTCGCCGTCGATCTCGGTTGGGCCCGTCGTGTCGCCGTCGTCCCGGTTCGGGACGGGCATACAGGCAAGCGTCGGCGTGACGAGCAGGTCGTAGTCCGCGAGCACGCCCTCGACGGCGTCGTAGACCTCCGTGCGCATGGCCTGGTCGCGAGAGAGGTCGCTGAGATCGTAGTCGGCACAGCGCTCCGCCCACTCGAGGTAGAGCGGCGGCAGGTCGTCGCGGTGCTCGCCGAGGAGGTCGAGACCACCCTCCTTCATGTCCGCGAGCACCGGCAGCGTGAGGGTGAGCACGAGCCGGCACCAGAGATCGGAGAGCTCGCCCTGGCTCCGCTGCAGACCGATACGCACCGGCTCGACGGACGCCCCCGCCTCCGTGAACGCCTGCACCGCCTCGCCGACCGTCTGGCGAATCGCCTCCTCGACCGGGAAGACGTCCAGGTCGGCGCTGTAGGCGATCCGCATCCCGTCCAGCGACCGCCCCGTGGCGCTCGTGAAGTCGAGCTTCTCGTCCAGCGAGAACGGGTCGCGCGGGTCGGGCCCCGCGATCGCCGTCAGCACGAGCGCGGCGTCGTCCACCGTCCGCGTGATCGGCCCCTCGAAGAGGAACGGCGTCGTCGGGCCGAACGCATTCGGCCGCATGACGTACGGGACACGGCCGAACGAGGCCTTGTAGCCGTAGACCCCGCACCAGGCCGCCGGGATCCGGATCGAGCCGCCCGCGTCGGTTCCCTCCGCGAACGGGACGAGCCCATCGGCCACTGCCGCCGCGCTCCCGCCCGAGCTGCCCCCCGCGTTGCGGCTCGTGTCGAACGGGTTGCGGGAGGGCCCGAAGAGCGGGTTGTCGCAGACCCCGCGCATGCCGAGCACGGGGCTGTTCGTCTTGCCGAGCACGATCGCGCCCGCGGCCTCGACCCGCTCGACGTAGAGGCAGGTCAGGTCGGGACGCCAGTCCCGCAGCGCCCGGATGCCGCCCAGGGTCGCCGGCCAGCCCGGCTTGAAGTCGAAGAGGTCCTTCATCGCCGTCGGCACGCCGTGCAGGAGCCCGAGCTCCTCGCCGGACGTCAGCGCCCGTTCGGCCTCACGAGCTCGCTCGCGCGCCTCGTCGAGATCCAGGTACACGAACGCCGTCAGGCTCGGGTTCCGCTCCTCGATGCGCTCGGCGAAGGCGTCCACGGCCTCGAGCGGTGAGAGGCGGCGGGCGCGGATGAGCGAGGCGAGCTCGCTCACGCTCGTGTAGGCCAGGTCGTCGGCGAGGCTCATGCGGGCTCCTTGCGATCGTGGAAGTCAGCGACGCTGGGCGGCGACTGTAGCAAGCAGCTTCCGGCGCACGGTACCCTCATCGGGTGGCGATTCCTTTGGAGAGACCGCTCTGGGCCGAGCGACCGCCCGGCCGGGCGTCCCTCGGCGAGCTGCACCGGCAGATGCTGCGCATCCGGCGTTTCGAGGAGCGCGCAGCCGAGCTCTTCCAGGCGGGCGAGATCGTCGGGCACCGCGCACAGCTGCGTCGGCCAGGAGGCGGTGGCGGTGGGCGTCGGCTCGGTGCTGCGGCCGGACGACTACGTCGTCGGCCATCACCGAAGCCACGGCCACGTGATCGCCAAGGGCGGCGACCTGCACGCGATGATGGCGGAGCTGCTCGGCCGGCGAACCGGCTACTGCCGCGGCCTCGGCGGCTCGATGCACATCGCCGACCTCTCGCTCAACATCCTCGGTTGCAACGGGATCGTGGGCGCGCCGCTTCCGATCGGCGTCGGAGCCGCTCTCTCGTCGCAGCTGCGCGGATCGGACCAGGTCGCCGTCGTCTTCTTCGGCGACGGGGGCGCGAACCAGGGCGCCGCGCACGAGGCGATGAACCTCGCCGCAACCTGGGAGCTGCCGGTCGTCTTCGTCTGCGAGAACAACCAGTTCGCGCTCTCCGTCGGCTGGCGTGACGGCCGCGCCGTCGAGGACATCGCGGTGCGCGCGGCCGGCTACGGGATGCCCGGCGAGATCGTGGACGGCAACGACCTCCTCGCGGTGGAGGAGACGGCCGCACGGCACGTCGAAACCGCCCGCCGGGGCGACGGCCCGTCGCTGATCGAGGCGAAGACGTTCCGCCGCATGGCCCACTCGATGCGTGCCAATCTGCCGGACGTCCGCGACCAGGAGCTCGTGCGCGCGTGGGAGGCCCGCGACCCGCTGCCCCGCTTCGAGGCCCTGCTGGCCGAGCTGGGCGAGCTCGACGCCGACGGGATCGCGGCCCTCCACGGCGAGGTCGAGGCCGAGGTCGAGGCGGCGATCGCCGGCGCGCTCGCGGACGACCCCGCAGACCCCGCCGACATGGAGGCCGCCGTCTACGCCTCGCACGTGGCCGACTACCCGGTCCCGGCGCCGGCCGGAGAGCGAGCGCTCACGTTCACCCAGGCGGTGCGCGAGGCCATCTGGCAGGAGATGGAGGCCGACGACACCGTCTTCGTCATGGGCGAGGACGTCGGCAAGGTCGGCGGAGTCTTCCGGGCGACGGAGGGCATGTACGAGCGCTTCGGCGCGGACCGGGTGCGCGACACGCCCATCTCCGAGTGCGGCTTCGTCGGCGCCGGCGTCGGAGCGGCGCTGACCGGGATGCGGCCCGTGGTCGAGCTGCAGTTCTCCGACTTCGTGACCGTCGCCATGGACCAGCTCGCGAACCAGGCGGCGAAGCTCCGCTTCATGATGGGCGGGACGCCGCGAATCCCCCTCGTCGTCCGCGGCGCGTCGGGCGGCGGCGTGCGCCTCGCCGCGCAGCACTCCCAGAGCCTCGAGGCGCTCTTCTGCCACCTGCCGGGCCTCGTGGTGGTCATGCCCTCGAATCCCGCACGACGCCAAGGGGCTGCTGGCGGCAGCGATCCGGGACGACAACCCGGTCATCTTCCTCGAGCAGAAGCAGCTCTTCTTCGCCGAGGCCGAGCCCGTTCCCGAGGAGCCCTACGCGATCCCGCTCGGAAAGGCGGCCGTCGTGCGCGAGGGCACCGACGTCACGGTGGTCGCGACCGGGGCGATGGTGCCGCTCGCCGTGCGCGCGGCGAGCCAGCTCGAGCGGGACGGAACGAGCGTCGAGGTAATCGACCCGCGGACGCTCTACCCGCTCGACCTCGAGGCGATCCTCGCCTCCGTCGCGAAGACGAGCCGCGTGGTCGTCGCCCACGAGGCGGTGAGCTTCTGCGGCCTCGGCGCGGAGATCGCGGCCTCGATCGCCGAGCACGGCTTCTGGGATCTCGACGCGCCGCCCGTGCGCGTCGGCGCCCCGCACCGGCCGATTCCGTACCAGAAGGATCTCGAGCTACAGACGATTCCCGGCGCGGCCGAGATCGTCGCGGCCGTGGAGAGCCTGGCCTAGCTGCACTTCGCAGAGCTCGAGCCTACGCGGAGTCCCGTCTCACGGAGGGCCTGGCGAGCCTGGCCGGCGAGTCGAACGAGCAAAGCGACGGCACCCGCCCCGAACGCGCCGGCGAGGGCGAGCAGGTTCGTCGTCGTACAGGTGCGGCAGGCGTTGCAGCAGACTCCGACGAGCGGCCCCTGCTCTGCCGCGCGACCGACGACCGGGAGCACGCGCGCCTGCGCTCTCTCGAACACGCTCCGAGTTTACAAAGTGGCTTGACGCGGCCGGTAGGCCTGCTGCCATGCCTCCTTCAGGCGCTCGCGGTAGAACAGCCAGAGGACTCCCCCGACGAGCAGCAGCATGGCCTCGTCGAACGGTCCAGGTACGGGCAGAAGCCCGAGCGCGCCACCCCACCGCAGCCCTCGCGGAATGCCGGCCGTCGCCGATGACGATGGTGACGGCCCGGATCGTTCTGGCGATGAAGGCGCGTCCGGATCGCAGACGGCCAGTGTAGGTGCGCGAGGTCGCCTGGAGACCATCACGATGCGATGCACCCTTCCCGCCCAACAACGCGACCGCGCTTGACGACCAGAGCGCGGGGCGGGTGGGCGGCCACCGCTTCCGGCAGACCCTCTGCCCGGACAGCGATCAGGTCCGCCGCCGCCCCTTCCCGGAGACCGTAGTCGCCGGCCAGCCCGAGCGCGACCGCGGCGCGCTCCGTCGCCAGCGAGAAGCAGACCTCGAGGTCGTCGTCGGATGCGAGCCCCTGCCGATAGGCGACGAGGGCGGCCCGCTCCAGCATGTCCCCGTTGCCGAGCGGCGACCAGGCGTCGCGCACGTTGTCGCTGCCGGCGAAGACCTCGACGCCCTCGGCGAGCAAGCGCTTGACAGGCGGCATCGGCCAGGAGCCCGGCGCGCTCGTCATGATCGCGACGCCCGCCGCGGCGAGCGCGTGCGCCGTCTGCTCGAAGGCTCGCTCGTCGAGCTCCCCGAGGGCCCAGGCGTGGCTGACGACCACGCGCCCCTCGAGCCCGGCCGACGGCGGTGCGGGACGCGATCGCCTCGAGCTCGGAGGCGCCAGCCTCCCCGGCGTCGTGCAGGTGGATGTCGATAGGAGCGCCGTGCCGCTCGGCGAGGCCGAAGACGACATCGAGCTGGCCGTCCAGATCGGCGTCGATGCCGATCGGGTCGACGCCGCCGACGACGTCGGCACCGGCGCGGAGCGCCTCGTCGAGCAGCTCGGCCACGCCGGGCGCGGAGACGACGCCGCTCTGCGGGAACGCCACGAGCTGGATGTCGAGGAGGTGCGCCACCTCGTCCCGGAGCAAGACGAGCGTCTCGAGGCCATCGAGGCCAACCTCTGTGTCGACGTCGACGTGGCACCGCATGCGACCCGTCCCGAACGCGACTGCCTGCTCGACGAGCCGCCGTGCCCGCTCTGCGACCGGCGTCTCGATCTCGCGCCGGATCGCCTTCTCCGCCTCGATCCGCTCGGCCACGCTGCGCCCGCCGCGGTGCGGGACCCAGGCAGCGCCGAGGAGCGTCTTGTCGAGGTGCATGTGGCCCTCCACGAGGGAGGGCAGAAGGAGAGCACCGCCGAGGTCCACGTGCTGCTCTGTCTCGGGCGCCTTGCCCGGCTCGCAGATCGTCGCGATCCGACCGCCCTCGCAGAGCACGTCGGCCCGTCCTCGATCCGGCAGGCGGACGTTCGTCAGGGAGAGTCGCCCGCCCGTATCTCCGTCCGAGCTCACGGCGGCATCATCGGCGATCGCGCGGGAATGGCGGCGCCCGGCCCGCCCTACAATCGTGCGCGACCAGCGAAGGAGGACGAGCCATGGTGGAGCTGAGCGAGGACGTGCGCGAGCGCGTCGAGGCGCCCAACTTCTGGCATCTCGGGACGATCAACCGCGACGGCTCGCCGCACATCACGCCGATGTGGATCGATCTCGAGGGTGACCACGTCATGTTCAACACGGCGATCGGCCGCGTGAAGGAGGAGAACCTGCGCCGTGACCCGCGCGTGTCGCTCTCGCACATCGACGGCGAGAACCCGTACGACCGCGTCGAGATCCGCGGCCGCGTCATCCGGTTCGTCGAGGGCGAAGAGGCCGATCGCAGCATGGACCGGCTGGCGCAGAAGTACGTCGGAACCGAGCACTACGGCTGGCGTATCCCGGGCGAGCGCCGAATCATGATGATCGTCGAGCCGACCCGCGTACGCCACGTCGTCGGCGTCGAGCCGTTCCGTCCCGGGATCCTGCCCGAGCCCTAGAGAGTCGCGCAAAACCCGGACCCTCATTCCGCGGCCGGCGGGGGCTCGTCCGGCGGTAGCGCCTTGATGCGCGCGAGGTGCCGGCCCAGGAACTCGCTCCCGCCCCGGAGGAAGTCGACGATCAGGGTCAGCTCGTCGTCGCTGTAGCCCTGCAGGCCGGCCATCGCCTCCTCGGCGATCGGGCCCCAGATCTCTAGGGCCCGGCGCCGCGCCTCGTCGGTGAGCTCGACAAGCACGCGGCGGCGATCGACCGTATCGCGCACACGGCGTACATAGCCGGCGCGCTCCATGCGGTCGAGCAGGGTCGTGATCGCACCTGTCGAGAGCCCGCTCGCCTCCGCGAGCTGGCCTGCGGTCAGCCGGCCGTGCTGGTCGAGGATGTCGAGGCAGCGCCCGTCGCTGCGGTTGATCCCGAGCCGCTCGACCGCGGCCTCGTCGAAGGCCTCCTGCGCGTTCTGGTGGGTACGTACCGCGCGGCTGAACTCCTCCAGCAGCGCTTGCTCTATTCTTTGATTGTCTGATATCTTGATTCACAAGAGATATGGTAGTCAAGACAAGTGTACCGACTCGGAGGGACGACATGGACAACGCGATCACTGCGTGCGACCTCGTCAAGACGTATCCCGGCGGGGTCCGTGCTCTCGACGGCGCTCGTTCACGGTCGAGGCCGGCGACGATCTTCGGCCTGCTCGGCCCGAACGGGGCCGGCAAGTCGACCGCGGTGAAGATCCTGACGACGCTGTCGCGACCCGACGACGGCGAGGCCGCGTCGCCGGGATCGACGTTCTGCGTGAGCCCGACTGCGTCCGCCGCGCGATCGGCGTCGTCGCGCAGCGCTCGGCGTCGACCGCGAGGCGACGGGCGCGAGAACCTCGGCCCTCCAGGCCCGGATCCACGGGCTGAGCGGGCGCGAGCTCGGCCGCGCGTCGGCGGACTGCTCGAGCGCTTCGGTCTGGCCGATGCGGCGGAGCGGTCGTCCGCACGCTACTCGGGCGGCATGCAGCGGCGCCTCGACGTCGCCATGGGCCTCGTCCACCGGCCGCGCGTGCTCTTCCTCGACGAGCCGACGACCGGGCTCGACCCGGAGATCCGGGCGACATGTGGACCGAGATCGAGCGCCTGGCCGGCGAGGAGGGGCTGACGATTCTGCTCACGACCCACTACCTCGAGGAGGCCGACCGGCTCGCGCTCGCGGCTCGTCATCGTCGATCGGGGCAGGCGCGTGGCGCGAAGGAAGCCCCGACGGGCTCAAGAGCCGAGCTCAGCGGCGATTCGGTCCAGGTCGAGCTCGCCGAGCCGGAGACGAACGGACGGGCGTCAGGCGCGCTCGAGCGCCTCCCGAGAGTGCGGGAGGTCGCCTCGACGGCCGCACTCTCCGTGCGCGCGTCGAGGAGGGCGCCAGCCGCCGTGCCGGCGTGCTCGCGGCGCTCGAGAGCCGGCGAGTTCAGGTGGCCGCGGTCACCGTCGCCCGGCCCTCGCTCGACGACGTCTACCTGCGCACGCCGGCCACGCCTTCGGCGAGGCGGACGCCGAGAACAAGGAGGTCTCACGATGACGACAGCGATCACCCACTCCTGGTACATGAGCCTGCGGTACCTGCGCAGACTCGCCCGCCAGCCCTGGTGGATCGGGGTCACGCTCGCGCAACCCCTCGTCTACCTGCTGCTCTTCAGCAGCCGTCTTCAGCAGGTCGCTGACATTCCCGGCTTCACGACGGGCTCGTACGTCGACTTCTTCACCCCGGGATCGTGGTGGTGACGGCCCTGTTCTCGGGCGGCTGGGCCGGTATGGGGGTGATCAACGACCTGAACGCGGGATCGTCGACCGCCTCCTCGTCTCGCCCGTAGCCGTGGGGCGCTGATCGCCGGCGGGCTGGCGCAGCAGGCCATCATCACGGTGATCCAGTCGCTGATCGTGGTCGGGCTCGGGATCGCCATCGGCGCGAGCTTCCCCGGCGGCGTGACCGGTGTCGTCGTGCTGATCGCCGCGGCCGTGCTGCTCGGTGCGGCGTTCGGAGCGCTCTCGATCGGCCTCGCGCTGCTCGTGCGCAGGGAGGAGTCGGTCGTCGGTGCGGTGCAGATGCTGCTCCTGCCGCTCACGTTCCTCTCGACGGCCTGGATGCAGCGCGAGCTCATGCCCGGCTGGATCCAGGACGTCTCACGCTTCAATCCGCTCGAGTGGGCGGTCGCAGGCAGGCCGCGAGGCCGTGAGCGCGAGCCCCGACTGGGGCCTACGTCCTCACCCACGGCGCCTACCTGCTCGCCTTCGCGCTCGCGTGCGCGTGGCTCGCTACGCGGGCCTTCCGCGCCTACCAGCGTTCCGTCTGAGCTCGTACGAGCGCGACGAAGGTCAGACTCAGGTCGTACGCAGACCAGCCCCGGGGCGGACGCGCCGGCCCGCCCCGGGCGCTACCTTCACTGCATGAGACGGCTCTGGCCGCTGCTTCGCGACCATGCAGGCGACCTGCTCGTCGTCGGCGTCGCGATCGCGGAGCAGGTCGTCATCTGGACCTGGGACATCGAGGGCCCAAAGGGCGCCCTCGTCGTCATCGGGCTCCTCTGGAGCCTGCCGCTGCTCTGGCGCAAGCGTTTCCCGCTGGCGGTCCCGCTCTTCGTCGCCGGAGTACTCGGCGTCGCCTCCTTCTTCGTCCCGGAGGCGATCGAGGACGACTTCTCGTTCCTGGGCGGCATCCTCGCATCATGGTCTCTGGGAGCGCACAACGACCGTCCGCGCGCGGTCGCGGGATTCGCGGCGCTCTTCGCGGTCGTCGTCTTGATCCAGACGAACATCGGGTCGTTCACCTGGGTCGACCTCTTCTTCATCACGCTGATCTTCGGCGCGGCCGCGGTAGCCGGTCAGGTGCTCCGCACCCGCGAGCTGCGCGCGCGTGAGCTGCACGAGCGCACGGCCCGGCTCGAGCGGGAGCGTGAGGCCCGCGCTGTGGCCGCCGTGGCGGAGGAGCGCGCCCGGATCGCCCGGGAGCTGCACGACGTCGTCGCCCACTCGATCAGCGTCATGACCATCCAGGCCGGGGCTGCCAGGCTGCTCCTCGACCAGGATCCGGAGAGCGCCGAGGAGCCGCTGCTCTCGATCGAGGAGACAGGGCGGGAGACCCTCGCCGAGATGCGGCGCCTGCTCGGGGTGCTGCGCCGCGACATGGCCGCAGAGGCGCTGGAGGCCCGGCCCACGATGGCGAACCTCGAGTCGCTCGTCGAGGACGTGCGGGCCACGGGACTGCCGGTCGAGCTCTCGGTCGCCGGCGAGGCGGGGCACATCGCCCCCGGAGTCGACCTCGCCGCGTACCGGATCGTCCAGGAGGCGCTCACGAACGTGCGCAAGCACGCCGGGCTCGTGCCCACCCGCGTCGCCGTCCACTACGGGTCGAGCGCGCTCGAGGTCGAGGTCGAGAACGACGCGGGAACCCGGCCGAACGGCGGGGCCGGCGCCGGTCACGGGCTCGTCGGCATGCGAGAGCGCGTCGCGGTGTGCGGCGGCACGCTCGACGCGGGGGCGAAGAGCGAGGGCGGCTTTCGCGTGCATGCCAAGCTGCCTCACGGGAGCGGGCGATGAGTCGGACGGCGGCCATGCTCGACCGCCTCCGCGCCAACGCGGACTTCGTGTTCGCCACCGTGCTGCTGCTGGGTGCCCAGGCCGAGGCCTGGAGCGGCCGGGTCGGGACCGACCGGGCCACCACGGCGGCGCTCGCGCTCGGGATGACGCTCCCGTTCTTCTTCGTTCGCTTCTCGCCGTCTCTGGCGGGCCTCGCCGTCCTCGTCGTGGCCGCCGTCGCAGCGTTCGTCGAGCCGACGGCCACCGAGGACTCGATTACGACGATCTGCGCGATCCTGGCGGCGTTCTGGCGGATCGGCTCCGATCGGCCGCCGGCCCGGGCAGCAGCTGCCGGGCTGGTCGGGTACGCCGTCTTCCTCGTCGTCATCTGGCGCGATTCCGAGCCGTTCGGCCTCGGCGACCTCATCTTCACCTCCCTCTTCAGCATCGGCCCGTGGCTCGCCGGCTACACGCTCTCCGGTCGCGCTCAGCGGGAGGCAGACCTCGAGCGGCGCGCCTCGATGCTCGAGGACGAGCCGGAGGCGCAGGCGCTGGCGGCCGTCGCCGCAGAGCGGGCGCGCATCGCCCGCGAGCTGCACGACGTCATCGCCCACAGCGTCTCCGTCATGACCGTCCAGGCAGGCGCCGCCCGGCTGCTGCTCGCGCAGGACCCGGAGCGGGCGCGCGAGCCCATTCTCGCCGTCGAGGAAACGGGCCGGGAGGCGCTCGCCGAGACCCGCCGTCTGCTGGGGATCCTGCGCAGCGACATGTCCGAGGCCGAGCTCGAGCCGCAGCCGGGGATGGCGGGCCTCGAGACGCTCGTCGCTCGCACGCGCCTCGCCGGGCTTCCGGTCGAGCTGACCGTCGAGGGCGAGGGGGTCAAGCTCGCGCCCGGTCTCGACCTCGCCGCATATCGGGTCGTCCAGGAAGCGCTCACGAACGCGCTCAAGTACGCCGGGCCCGCCCATGCGTGGGTCACGGTGCGGTACCTGCGCGACGCTCTCGAGCTCGAGATCTCGAACGACGGGCGCTCGCCCGAGCGACAGAACGGCTCGGGCGGCCACGGGCTCGCCGGCATGCGCGAGCGCGTATCGCTCTACGGCGGCTCCGTGGAGGCCGGGCCGCACCCCGTACGCGGATTCGTCGTCCGCGCCCGACTGCCGCTGGAAGGAGCCGCATGATCCGGGTTCTCATCGCCGATGACCAGGCGCTCGTCCGAGGCGGGTTCCGCCTCATCCTGCAAGCACAGCCGGACATGGAGGTCGTCGGCGAGGCCGAGGACGGCCGGCTGGCGCTGCAGCTCGCGAGGGAGCTGCGGCCGGACGTCGTGCTCATGGACATTCGCATGCCCGAGCTCGACGGCATCGAAGCCACTCGCAGGCTCGGCGATTCGCCCGACGCGCCACGCGTGCTCATGCTCACGACCTTCGACATGAACGAGTACGTGTACGAGGCGATGAAGTCGGGCGCGAGTGGGTTCCTCCTGAAGGACGTCCGCCCGGAGGAGCTCGCCGACGCGGTGCGAACGGTCGCCGCGGGCGACGCGCTGCTGGCGCCGTCGATCACGCGACGCCTGATCGAGGAGTACGTCCGCCGGCCTCCCCCGGGCCAGGGCCGCCCGCCGGAGCTCGCGGAGCTGACCGAACGTGAGCTCGAAGTGCTGCAGCTGATCGCCAAGGGCCTCTCGAACGCCGAGATCGGTGGACAGCTCTTCGTCTCCGAGGCGACCGTGAAGACGCACGTGACGCGGATCCTGGCGAAGCTGCAGCTCCGCGATCGCGTCCAGGCAGTCGTGCTCGCGTACGAGTCGGGGCTCGTGCAGGCGGGCGGCGCCCAGCCCGCGGATTGACCTTCTCGAGGTCAAGGGCCGGGGGGCCGGAATCGCCGTCCGGCCCCCCGTGCCCACTGTCCGTCAGGGCTCTTGCGTGATGCGGTCCAGCGCCGGCGGCGCAACCGGCCCGCCCGCGGCGATGAAGTAGGCCTCGAGCGCGTCGAGGTCCACGGCCCCGCCCAGCCGATCGGTTCCCTCGCTCAGGACGACGAAGTTGTCCCCTCCGTCGGAGAGGAAGATGTTCACGGTCACCCGATACGTGGTCGAGGGAGACACGGGAACGCCGTTGATGGCGATGTTCGACACTTTGTCGCCGGTGGGCGCAGACAAGCTCCACGTGTAGGTGAAGCCCCTCGACACCGACAGCATCCGGCTCTGACCGAGTGCCGGATTGTCGAATTGCTGCTCGAGCAGCGTGTCGATCTGCGCGCCGGTGAGCGTCATCGTGACGAGGCTGTTGCCGAACGGCTGCACGGTGAAGGCCTCGCCGTAGGTCACGTTGCCGTCGCCCTCGCCGGCCGGGCTCGACGCGAAGGTCAGGTCGGTCCGGATGCCGCCGGGATTCATGAATGCGACGACGGCCTCGCCGAAGCCGACCGGGGAGGTCGCGTCGAGCTGACCGTCGGCGATCAGGTTGCCGAGCGCGGATTCGCCCGCCGGGTTCTGCGTCCGGGTGATGTCGGTGGTGATGCTCCCGATCACGCGGTTGCGGAGCGGGTCGGCGATCGCCGCGTACTTCGTGATCAGCGCAGTCTGAGCCGGGTCGGCGGCGACGTCGCGGGTGGCGATCATGTTGTTGACGGAGATCGACGCCACGTCCTTCGTCGCCCGGTCGAGCGTGAGGTCGATGTCGGTGACGATGCGCCCGAACGACGCCGCGCTCGATACGGGCCGGCCGTCGATGACGCAGTTGTACGCCGCGTGCGTGTGACCGCTGACGAAGAGGTCGACCTCGTCGTCCGTGCGGTTCACGATGTCGACGATCGCGCCGGAGATGCCCGGGCACTCGTTGAACCCGCCCGTCGGAATGCCGCCCTCGTGGATGAGCACGACGATCGTCTCTACGCCCTGGCGCTTCAGCTCCTGGACGGCCTGGTTGGCCGTGTCCGCCTCGTCGAGGAAGTCGTAGCCGGCGACGCCGGACGGCGTGACGATCGTCGGCGTGCCTTCGAGCGTCATGCCGATGAAGCCGACCTTGATGCCGTCGAACTTCCTGATCTCCGTTCCACGGAAGAGCGTCCTGCCGTTCCTCTCGCTGACGACGTTCGCCGCCAGGTACTTGAAGTCCGCACCGGTGAACCCGTCGCCGTCCTGGCAGCCGTCGACCGGATGGCAGCCGCCCCGCTGCATGCGGAGGAGCTCGGTCGTGCCTTCGTCGAACTCGTGGTTGCCGACGGCGCTGAGGTCGAGGCCGAGCTCGTTCATCGCCTCGATCGTCGGCTCGTCGTGGAAGAGCGCCGAGAGCAACGGGCTCGCCCCGATCAGGTCGCCGGCCGCTACGACGAGGGTGTTCCGGTTCGTGGCCTCCAGCGTCTTGACGTGGGTCGAGAGGTACTCGACGCCGCCCGCGACGACCGAGCCGATCCGGCCTGCCGAGCCTGCCGGGGGCTCCAGGTTTCCGTGGAAGTCGTTGAGCGCGAGAAGCTGTACCTGGACCAGCGGCGGGACCCGATCGGCGCTGTCTGGGATCCGCGCGCTCGCGCCCGGTGCGAGGATCGCGAGCGCCACCGCGAGCGTCGATCCGAGAATGATTGTCTTCATGAAGCTCAAGACCCTCTCCCTTCTGTCGCAGTTGCGGTCATGATCTGGGCCCGTGAGCACGAGCTGGGTAGCCGCGAGGTGACGGCGGTGTTACGAACCTGTCGCCGCCTCGCGCCTGGTCCCGTGTCGGCCTTCACTGCGACCTGTTCCCGCTCGATGACGGTTTCGAACGTCACCCGCCGCCTTGCGACGTTCGCGGCGGCGACGACCTTCGACGACCTGCCGGACGACCTCGTCCGCACGCTCGAGCTGGCGGTCCTGAACATGCTCGGCTGCTGCCTCGGCGGCGTGCAGACGAGGATCGGGCAGCTCCACGTCGGGGTCGCGAAGGAGTTCGGGGCCGGGGTCGAGCAGGGAACGGTGATCGGCGACGGCGCGCGGATCTCGCTCCCGTTCGCCGCGTACGCCAACGGCAACCTCGGTTTCGCGCTCGACTACGAGGACATGGTCTTCGCCGTCGTCCACCCGGGTTTCGCCACTGTCGGCGCGGGCCTGCCGCTCGCCGAGCACCGAGGGGCCTCGGGACGGGAGCTGCTCGCCGCGATCGCCGTCGGCTACGAGGTCTCGACGCGCATCGCCATGTCGATGCAGCCCTCGCCGGAGCGGGCGCGCCATGTGTGGGGCCAGCAGTTCCACCCGTTCGCCGCCGCTGCCACGGCGGGCCGCTTGCTTCGGCCTTTCCGCCGAGGAGATGGACGTCGCGTTCGGCGTCACCGCCACCTACGCGACGGTGCCGTCCGTCTACAAGTACTTCGGCCCCGTCGAGGACACGCGCCCCATGCGCGAGGTGAAGCAGGGCTGGGGCTGGGTCTGCATGGCCGGGCTGATGGCGGCCCTGTCCGCCGGACGCGGCTTCCGAGGCGGGCTCGGGGCACTCGACGGCGAGTTCGGCTTCTGGAGCATGGCCGGCTCGGACCGCTTCGAGCCGGAGCGGATCGTCGAGGGCCTCGGGGAGGACTGGTTGACGCGGGAGGTCGAGTTCAAGCTGCATCCCTCCATCGGGATCAACCATCCCGCCTACGTCGCGACCCGCGATCTCGTCGCCGAGCACGCCGTCGACCCCGAGCTGGTCGAGAGCGTCACGATCACGACGCCGTGGGGAAATCTGATCGGCGACCTCGCTCCGGCGGGCGCGGTCGACGCGCAGTTCTCGCTGCCGTACACGGTTGCCGCGACGATCGCCGGCGTGCCACGAGCGCCGGAGCTGTACGCAGACTCACAGCTCGCCGATCCGGTCATCGGGCGCCTGCTCGCCCGCACGCGGATCGTGCACGACCACGAGGCAGACCGCGCGTTCTTCGAGGAGCAGCGCATCGTGCAGCGCGTAGAGATCGAGCTCGCCGGCGGTGCGACGGTCTCGCGAGGGATCGAGTTCCCCCGCGACCGGCCTGCCCAGGGCTGGGCCGAGATCGAGGCGAAGTTCCACGAGCTCGGCCGCGGCGTGCTCGGCGACGAGCGCCGCACCCTCGTTGTGGAGACGGTCGGTGGGCTCGAGAGGCTCGACGACGCCGCGGAGCTCGCCACGTTGCTCGCACCCGGCGCCTGACGCCGGCCGACGGCAGCGGGGCCGGCGCTACCCGCGACCGTGCGGCGCCAGGAAGTCGATGTCGGGGCCGACCGGCACGAGGCGGCTCGGGTTGATCATGTCGTGCGTCGTGTAGTAGTGGCGCTTGATCTGCTCGAGGGAGACGGTCTCGGCGATACGGGGCATCTGATAGAGGTCGCGCGCGTAGTCCCAGAGGTTCCGATAGTCGACGATCCGCCGCCGGTTGCACTTGAAGAGGAGGTAGTACACGGTGTCGAAGCGAACGAGCGTCGGGAAGAGCCTCCAGTCGGCTTCCGTAGGCGTATCGCCGACGAGGTAGCGGCTGGAACCGAGCCGTTCGTCGAGCTGATCGAGCGCGGCGAACACCCGCCCGCACGCCTCCTCGTAGACACGCTGGTCACGGCTGAAGCCCGCCTCGTAGACCGCGTTGTTGACGTGCTCGTAGACGAGCGCGTTGACGGCGTCGATCTCTGCGCGTCGCGGGGGCGGGTAGAGATCCACGTCGCTCTCGGCGAGGTCGCCGAACGCGCAGTTCAGCATGCGCAGGATGTCGCCGGACTCGTTGCTGACGATCTGGCCGGTCTCGATGTCCCATAGGACGGGAACCGTGACACGCCCGTCGAAGCCCGGGTCGGTCGCCGCATACGCCTCGCTCAGGTACGCGAAGCCGTTCTGCCGGTCCACGAACTCTCCGCCCGTGAACGCCCAGCCGAGCGCGTCGCGGTAGGGGTCCGCGTACGACACGGAGATCACGTGCCTCGAGGCCCTTCACCAGGCGTCCGATGACAGCACGCTGCGACCACGGGCAGGCAAGGCTGCCGTACAGGTGGTACCTCCCCGCCTCGGCGGGGAAGGCCGAGCTGCCGTCCGCGGTTACCCAGCCCTGGAACGCACTCGTCTGGCGGACCCAGCGCCCGTCCTCCCGGAGCTCGCGACCGAGCTCGAAGCGCTGCTCCGTCATGCCGCCCGATGCTACAGCCGCCGAGCGGCGCTCCGACCCGCACGAGCCTCCACCCCGGTCTTGCTCTAGAGTTCGGCCCCATGCGGATGCGCAAGGACGCGAAGCTCGCTCGGATCGCCGACGTGCCGCTGTTCGCGCGCTGCTCGAAGCGCGAGCTCAGCCAGATCGGCACGCTCGCCGACGAGGTCGAGCTGCCCGCGGGCACGGTCGTCGTTCGCGAGGGCAGGTACGGGCAGGAGTTCTTCGTCCTCGTCAGCGGCAAGGCCGAGGTTTCCAGGAAGGGGAAGGTCGTGGCGAAGCTCGGCCCCGGCGACTGGTTCGGCGAGATCGCGCTGCTCCACAACGCGCCCCGCAACGCCACGGTCACCGCGACGACGCCGATCGAGGCGCTCGTCGTGTCGCACCGGGACTTCAGCTCGCTTCTGGCGACCTCGCCGCAGATCCAGTCGAAGATCCTGCAGGCCCTCGCCGAGCGCCTCGCCCCGACGAGCTTCTAGCGCCCGTCGGGCGCCGGCGGGAATCCCGCAGGCGGGCCGGCCGTTGTAGGCGGCATGAACATCGCAGTGATCGGTAGAGGGAACGTCGGCGGCGGCCTCGCGCAGCTGTGGCGCGCTCGCGGCCACCAGGTGCAGGAGATCGGCTCGGGCGGCGGGGACGTCTCGGCGGCGGATGCCGTCCTCGTGGCCGTGCCGTCGGGTGCGATCGCCGACGCGCTCGGGAACGTCAGCGGCATCGAGGGCAAGGTCGCGATCGACGCGACGAACCACTTCCGCGGCGAGCGGCCGCCGTTCCCGTCCCTCGCGCACGAGGTGAAGTCGATCACCGGCGGGCCGGTCGCGAAAGCGTTCAACCTCAACTTCGCGGCGATCTACGACGAGATCTCGCGGCAGGACACGGCGCCCGGCTGCCTCTACTGCGCGGACGAGGAGGCCCGCGAGCTCACCGAGCGGCTCATCCGCGACGCCGGCTACGAGCCGGTGAACGCAGGCGGGCTCGACAGCGCCCGCGCGCTCGAGGACACGCTCCCGCTCCTCTTCGCGGTCTCGCAGGCCGGTACCGGGCCCTTCTTCTACCGCTTCGCCCGGCCCGGGGAGCTGTAGCTCAGCTCAGGAGAGGAAGAGCGTCGCCGCCGCGGCAGCGATGGAACAATCTGCGCCAACCTGCGGCGCACGAGATGCCCCTGGTTATCCTCGGTGGCTCATGGAGGATTCCGCCGAGGAGCCCGGGACGAGCCCGCCGCTCGCCATCCGCTTGCGCGGAGTGGTGAAGCGCTTCGACGAGCTCACGGCCGTCGATCGGCTCGACCTCGACGTGCCCGAGGGAACCTGCGTCGGCCTGCTCGGCCCGAACGGCGCCGGCAAAAGCACGACGATGAAGATGCTGACCGCGCAGGCGATCGCCGACGAGGGAGAGCTCACGGTGCTCGGGTACACGCTCCCCCGCGACTCGAAGCAGGCGCGGGCCGAGTGCGGCGTCGTGCCACAGCTCGACAACCTCGACGTGGAGCTGAGCGCGCGCAACAACCTGGCGGTGTTCGCTCGCCTCTATCGGGTGCCGCGGGCCGAGCGCCGGGCCGCGGTCGACCGCGCGCTCGCGACGGCAAACCTCGTCGACCGCGCCGACACGCCCGTCGACAAGCTCTCGGGCGGCATGCGGCGGCGCCTGCTCATCGCCCGCGCCCTCGTCCACCGGCCACGGCTGCTGCTGCTCGACGAGCCCACCGTCGGGCTCGACCCGCAGGTGCGCCAGGAGCTGTGGGCGCTGATCGACCAGCTGCGCTCCGAAGGCACGACGATCCTGATGACGACGCACTACATCGAGGAGGCCGAGCGCCTGGCCGACACGGTCGCGATCATGGCCGAGGGTCAGGTCGTCGCCCGCGGCCGCCCCGGAGCGCTCGTCGAGCGAGCACGCGGGGCGGGAGGTGGTCGAGGTCTACGGACCGCCCGACCGGCTGGCGGAGGTGCAGGCCGAGGCGGAGGCCGGCGGCTTCCGCACGCGTCGCACCGGGACGGCCGTCGCGATCCTCGGCGCCGAGACGGCGAACGGCACCCTGCCCGAGGGCGTCAGGCGCGCAGCCAACCTCGAGGACGTGTTCGTGCTGTTGACCGGCGAGGAAGTCGAGTGACGCGGCGGCTGCACCGGCTCGAGCCCGCCGCCATCGCGGGCGTGATGAGCCGCGACATCACGAACTTCCGCGCCTACTGGCGCGCGACGACGTTCTCGTCGATCCTCGAGCCGACGATCTACCTGCTCGCGTTCGGGCTCGGCCTCGGAACGCTCGTCTCGACCGTGCAGGGCGTCGACTACGTCGAGTTCGTGGCCACGGGGACGGTCGCCACCGCGGTGCTGTTCTCGTCCGTGTTCCCGGCGATGTTCGGCGTCTTCGTCAAGCACCGCTTCCAGCGCACCTACGACGCGATCCTGGCGGCGCCGGTGGACACGGAGGAGCTCGTCACGGCCGAGATCCTGTGGATCTCGATCCGCGCGGCCGTGTACGGGATGGCGCCGCTGCTCGTGGCGATGGCGTTCGGCCTCGACCCGACCTGGGGGATGCTCCTCGTCCCGTTCATCGGCCTGCTCACGGGCCTCGGCTTCGCCGGCTTCGGCGTGTTCATCGCCGGCGTCGTCGATCGCATCGACAACTTCAACTACGTGACGAGCGCCGTGATCACGCCGCTGTTCCTCGTCTCGGGCACGTTCTTCCCGATCGACGAGCTGCCCGGCTGGGCCCAGGCGCTCGCGAACCTGAATCCGCTCTACCACTGCGTCGAGCTCGTGCGGCACGCGGTCTTCGGCTTCGAGACGGCCGACCTCTGGCACTGGCTGGCGCTGGTCGCCTTCGCCCTCATCATGTGGCGCCTGGCCGTCTGGCGGCTCCAGAAGCGCCTCATCGCCTGAAGCCCAGGGCGGGGCCCACGCCGGGCGGACGGCGTTGACACATTCGGCGCCAGGTCGTACAGTCGCCGGCATGGCCGCGACGGTCTCGGAAGGCGTCATCGAGCAGCTGCGGGGCACGTTTCGCGGGGAGATCGTCCAGCCGGGCGACCCGAGCTACGAGACTGCCCGACGCGTCTGGAACGGCGCCATAGACAGGCGACCGGCCGTCATCGCCCGCTGCACCGGCACCGCGGACGTGCTCGCGGCCATCGCGTGCGCGCAAGAGCACGGTCTGCCTGCGTCGGTGCGCGGCGGCGGCCACAGCATCCCCGGGTACTCGATCGTGGACGACGGCCTGGTGATCGACTGTACGCCGATGAAAGGCATCCATGTCAATCCGGCGGCGGAGACGGCAATCGCCCAGCCCGGCCTGACGTGGGGCGAGTTCGACCGCGAGACGCAGGCGTTCGGTCTCGCGACCACCGGCGGCGAGGTGTCCGATACGGGAATCGCCGGCCTGACCGTCGGCGGCGGCATCGGCTGGCTGCGGCGGGCGCACGGGCTGACGTCCGACAACCTGCTCTCCGTCGACCTCGTCACCGCGGACGGCCGCGTGCTGCACGTGAGCCCCGACGAGCACGCCGATCTCTACTGGGGCGTCCGCGGCGGTGGAGGGAACTTCGGCATCGTCACGCTGTTCGAGTACCGCCTCCATCGCGTCGGGCCGCTGCTCGCCGGATTGCTGCTGTACCCGCTGGATCGCGCCGCGGACGCTCTTCGCCACACACGCGATTTCGCCGCCGAGGCGAGCGACGAGATCACGATCACGATCGCGTTGATCACCGCGCCTCCGGCGCCCTTCGTCCCGGAGGCGCTGCACGGCCAACCGGCCCTCGCCGTGGTCCCCTGCTACGTCGGCGCGGTCGAGGACGGTGAGCGCGCGCTACGCCCGCTACGGGAGTACGGCCCACCGGCGGCCGATCTCGTCGAGCCGACGCCGTACGTGGTGCTGCAGCAGCTCATCGACGAGACGTACCCGCCCGGCCGCCACGTCTACGTCAAGTCCGAATGGCTGCGAACGCTCGACGATGCCGCCATCGACGTCGCCGTCGAAGCCGCGGGCAGCTTCCTCGGCCCCCTGACCCAGATCCTCTTCCACCAGATGGGCGGAGCCGTCGCGCGCGTCGCCACGGATGCCACGCCGTTCGGTGGCCGCGACGCCGCGTACATGGTGACGGTCGTCTCCGTCTGGGAGGCCGGCGACGAGAATCCCGGCGGCCACGTCGACTGGGCGCGCGACCTCTGGGCGAGGTTCCAGCCGTGGTCGACGGGCGGCGGCTACATCAACCACATGAGCGACGAGGGCGAGGAGCGTGTGCGCTCAGCCTACGGGCCCGAGAAGTACGAACGGCTCAGCGCCCTCAAGCGCGCATACGACCCGACCAACTTCTTCCGGCTGAACCAGAACATCAGCGCTGCGTAGCTGGACCGCAGTCGACCCACGGCGCTTCTCCGCGAGCGGAGGTCTTGTGCTCCGGTAGGTTGGTGACGTGTCCGGCGAGGTCGCGATCGAGACACGGGAGCTGCGCAAGAGCTACGGCGACGTCGTCGCGCTCCGCGGTGTCGACCTGCTCGTCGAGGCCGGGAGCGTCTTCGGCCTCCTCGGTCCGAACGGCGCCGGGAAGACGACAGCTGTCCGGATCCTGACGACGCTGCTCTCGCCCGACGGCGGTACGGCACGGGTCGCGGGCCTCGACGTGGTCCGGGACGCGGCGAGGCTGCGCGAGCGCATCGGGCTCGCCGGCCAGTACGCGGCCGTGGACGAGAACCTGACGGGCTTCGAGAACCTCGAGATGGTCGGCCGCCTCTACCACCTCGGCCGCGGGCCGTCGCGCGAGCGGGCGCACGAGCTGCTCGCGGCCTTCGAGCTCTCCGATGCCGGCGGGCGCCTCGTCCGCACGTACTCGGGCGGCATGCGCCGCCGGCTCGACCTCGCCGCCGCGATGGTCGCCCGGCCGCCGGTGCTCTTCCTCGACGAGCCGACGAGCGGCCTCGACCCTCGCAGCCGCATGGGGCTGTGGCAAGGGATCGAGGCGTTGGTCGCCCGCGGGACGACCGTGCTGCTGACCACGCAGTACCTCGACGAGGCCGACCGCTTGGCCGACCGGATCGCCGTGATGGACCATGGCCGCGTCATCGCCGAGGGCACGTCCGGCGAGCTCAAGGCGCAGGTGGGCGGCGACCATCTCGAGGTCCGCCTCGACGACCAGGGCTCGAGCGACGCGGCGATCGCAGCGCTCTCCGCCATCGCGGACGGGAGCCCGTTCGTCGAGGACGGCACGGTGCGCGTGCCGCTTCGCCGGCGCCGCGGCGCGATCGCCCAGGCCGTCCGGCGACTCGACGACGCCGGTGTCGGCATCGACGACATCGCGCTGCGCCGGCCGACGCTCGACGACGTGTTCCTGAAGCTGACCGGGCATGCCGTCGAGCCGGACGAGGAGCAGGACGAGGCGAAGGCACGCAAGGGCAGGCGCGGGTGAGCGGCATCGCCGAGGCCACCTCGGACACGCTTGTCCTGGCCAAGCGCAGCCTCTTTCGCATCCGCCGCCAGCCAGATCTGCTGATCGGCTTCACGGTGCAACCGGTGATGTTCGTGCTGCTCTTCGTCTACGTCTTCGGCGGCGCCATCGAGACGCCGGGCTACGACTACGTCGACTTCCTGATGCCGGGAATCATCGTGCAGTCGGTGGCCTTCGGCGGCTTCGTGACCGCCCTCGGGCTCGCCGAGGACCTGAAGAAAGGACTGATCGACCGCTTCAGGTCGCTGCCGATGTCACGCTCCGCGGTGCTGACGGGGCGGACACTCTCCGACGTCGCCACGAATGCCTTCCAGCTCGCCGTCATGATCGGCGTCGGGCTCGCCGTCGGCTTCTCGTTCCAGACGAGCGTGCCGGAGATCCTGGCCGGCATCGGCCTGATCCTGCTGATCGGCTACGCGTTCTCGTGGGTCTTCGCGTTCATCGGCCTCTCCTCGTCGTCGCCCGAGGCCTCGAACGCGATCGGCTTCACGGTCATCTTCCCGCTCACCTTCGTCTCGTCGGCCTTCGTCCCGGTCGACTCGATGCCGAGCTGGTTGCAGAAGGTCGCCGAGGTCAACCCGTTCACCACGATGGTCGACGCCGCTCGGGCGCTCTTCCTCGGCACCCCCGCGGGCAACGACGTCTGGGGAGCCGTGGTCTGGTCTATCGGCATCACGGCCGTCTTCGGGGCACTGGCGGTCTGGCGCTACCGTCGCGTGGTCTCGCGCTAGCGAGGCCTGGGGTCAGGCCGGATAGGCCCTTGCGCGTGCCGCCGGCGCGTCAGGTCTGGTCGGCGCCGGGGATGTCCTGGTCCTGGCCGGGTGTGTCCTGGCCGGGTGCGTCCGAGCCGGTGCCCTCGGCCTTCGCCCTCCGAGCGGCGGCCTTCTTCTCCTGCTTCAGCGCGCGGCGTTCCTTGACCGCGAGCTCACGCTGGATCTTCGCCATCGTCTGTTGCCGCTTGCCTGCAGCCATTGCCTGTACTTTAGCTGGGCGACAGCGGACGTCGCCGGGCGGGTCGGCCGAAATCGCGCGAGCGCCTTCCGCCTCTTCTGTCGTGGGCCGGCCACCTTGACAGGACGACGCGCGCCCTCCTAGGGTCGGGCACCACGCCGAACAGCTCGACGAGAGGGAGGCTGTGATGTGTCCGTACTGCGATCCCGAGAGCTTCGACTCAGCGGTCAGCCGAAGCGCCTTTCTGCGCCGCGCCGCGGGAACCGTCGCCGGCCTCGGCCTCGCTTCGGCCCTGGCCGCGGAGACGGCGCTCGCCGCGCCCGGCCGATGACGACCCACCGGCCCCGGGCCCGCAATCCGGGCCTCCACCGGCGTCCGGCACCCTGCTCGAGAGCGTCACGGGCCCCGTCGACGGCGCGCAGATCGAGCGGGCGCTCGCGCACGAGCATCTCTTCGTCGACTTCCTCGGACCGACCGACCCGGGCTACATGGACGTCGACTGGAGCGCGGTGACGCAGCTGATCCTCGCGAACGTCCAGGTTCTCCGAGGTCAGGGCGTCGATCTCTTCGTCGACTGGACGAACATCGGTGTCGGGACGCAACGTGCTGCTTCTCCGGGACGTCTCGCGCCAGACCGGCATGACGATCCTCTGCCCGACGGGCATCTACAAGAGCCTGCTGCCGGCGCAGTTCGCGCAGATGACGATCCACGACATCGCCGAGCACTTCCTCGGGGAGCTCACGCTCGGGATCGACGGCACGCCGATCCGGGCGGACTGGATCAAGATCGCGACGCCGGAGAACGGCCCCACGCCGACGGACACCCGCATCCACCGGGCCGCCGCGCAGGCCGCGAAGAAGGCCGGCTGCACGATCTCGCTGCACAGCCCCTTCACCGACGCCACGATGGCGGTCATCGAGACACTGACCCGCGAGGGCTTCCGCTTGCCCGGGAGGTTCATCTGGGGCCATGCGCAGCCCTCGCCGGTGGAGGACCACATCGAGCTCGCGAAGCTCGGCGCCTTCATCCAGTACGACGCGATCAGCGCCGCCAGCGACCCGTTCTTCAACGGGCCGACCGACGACGAGTCGATGCTCGACCGCATCGAGGCGATGGTGGACGCAGGCTTCGGCGACCGAGTCATGGTCACGGCCGACGCATCCGTCTACGTGAACCCGGTCGAGTTCCAGTACGACCGCGACAACAGCTACGTCTACGGGACCTTCGAGCCGAAGCTGCGGGCGCGGATCGGCGACGCCGCCGCTCAGAAGGTGCTCCGCGACAACGTCGTGCAGGCGTTTCGCCGAGGGAGCCGCGTCACGTGAAGCCCGGCCACCCGGGAGCGCGTCAGGCTCCGCCCCCACCCGGCCTGAACGCCTCCGCCAGCACGTCGTTCGAGACGCCGCCCGCGGCGTAGCCTGATGTCCCGTCGGCGAGCAGCTCTCGCGCTCCGGCCATCAGCGCGCCGTAGGCGGCTCGGGCGAGCGAGCCGCCCGTCGACACGCGGCGCACGCCCGCGGCTGCTAGCTCGGCAACGCTCGGCCCGCCTGGCAGCGCGAGCACGTTCACGGGTACGCCGACCGCCTCGACGACGGCCGCGATCTGGTCGATGCTCGCGAGGCCCGGGGCGTAGACGACGTCGGCGCCCGCGTCCCGATAGGCGATCAGCCGGGCGATGGTGTCGTCGAGGTCGTCGACGCCTCGGATGTGGTTCTCCGCCCGGCCCGTGAGCACGAGCGGGGAGCTGAGGCCGTGCGCCGCTTCCGCGGCCGTGGCGACCCGCTCCGCGGCGAGCTCGACGTCGTCGATGCGGCCCGTGGCGGGGTCGTAGTCCTCGATCGAGAAGCCCGCCGCGCCGGCATCGGCGAGCAGCGCGACCGTCTCGGCCACGCCGCCGGGATCCTCCGGATAGCAGCGCTCGCTGTCGACGTTCAGGGGCAGGCTCGTCGCGGCTGCCAGGATCGCCACGTGCTCGACCAGCTCGGCGCGGGACACTGCTCCGTCGAGCTTGCCGAGCGACCAGGCGAAGCCTGCGCTCGTCGTCGCGAGCGCCTCGAAGCCGGACGCCTCGAGCAGGCGCGCCGAGCCGACGTCCCAGGGGTTGGGCATCACGAACAGCCGGTCACCCGCATGCAGCTCCCGGAAGCGGGCGCGACGATCGGCAGCAGGCATGCTCGTCGCCGTCAAGCCGGAGGAGCGATCCTGACGTGCATGTGGTTGTCGTGGTTGGGGTAGGGCACGACAACCCCGCCGGGCCCGCGGAGCGGCGTCGACCATCCGACGAAGACGATCGAGGCGCCGGCGGCGACGAAGCGATCGAGGAGATCGCGGGCCAGCCGCGCGTCGATCTGCGAGACCGTCCTCGGCGGGCGCAGCTTCCCGTCGCGTCGCGGGTAGTAGACGTCGACGTCGAGCCCGTTCTCGTGCGAGACGTGCTCGTCGATCTCGCCGCCGCGCACGCGGCTGAGATCGCCGATGACGACCTTCGGTGCCTTCGGGTGGGCCAGGCGATACTCGCCGATCACGCCGAGCACGAGCCTCACGAGCTTGTCGGTGCCGGCGAGCCGAGCCGCCCTGTTCGGCACACGGTGGAGCACCGGATCCCACGTGACCCAGTCGGGCCCCGCGACCGGCAGGCGCACGCCGTTCACGAGCCGGCCGTTGTGCGGGACGCCAACCGCCCGCGAATTGCGCCACGCGATCGCCGGCCTGTCGGGCCGCTGCGCGGCGGGCTCGGCCGCCGGTTGCTCGGCAGCCGGCAGCTCCGCGGACCCGGCCGCGCGCAGGTCGAGCCACGGCGTCAGGTCCTGCGCCGGCTGCACCGCCAGACCGGATGGAGCCGGGGGAGCCGCCGGCAGAGGTTCAGGCTTCGCGGCCTCGATCGCGAGGAGCGCCGGCCCCACGGCCGAAGCGGTCACGAGCACCGTCACGCTCGGCAGGAAGCGCGTTGCCAGGCGACGGCGCCGCGACGGGCCGGGTCGCCGCCGGTGTACCGGGGCGGCGCGCAGCAGACGGCCGGGCCGACAGGCCGACGCCCGGCAACGCCACCGTCCCGCCGCCGACGCCGGCCAGGAGCGGTTGCGGCGCCACCGCGGCACGCACGGACCGCGCAACCTCGCCGAACCACTGGATCTCGTCCGGATCGAGCCACGTCTCGCCGTCGCGCCAGACAGGCCGACGCCGTCCCCTCGCCCCAGTGCCCACGCAAAGATGGTGCCACACGGTGTCAAGAGACCATGCCGGCGAAGGCGTCGCGCTGGTTAGCCGTGTCGATTTCGGGGCAAGCCCGTTCGACGGGTAGGTAGAGGCTAGGTTGAAGGCAACTCCCGAAAGGAGACGACGATGAGAGTCATGGTGCTGGTCAAGGCGAATGCGGAGAGCGAGGCCGGTGTGATGCCGAGCCGAGGAGCTCCTGACCGACATGACCAGGTACAACGAGGAGCTGGTGAAGGCCGGCGTGATGCTCGCCGGCGAAGGGCTTCACCCGAGCTCGAAGGGCGTGCGGGTCAGGTTCTCCGGAGGCGAGCGGACCGTGATCGACGGGCCCTTCGCCGAGACGAAAGAGCTGATCGCCGGCTTCTGGCTCTGGCAGGTGAAGTCGCTCGACGAGGCGATCGAATGGCTCAAGCGCGCGCCGTTCGACGGTGGGACGGAGATCGAGCTGCGTCCGGTCTTCGAGACGGAGGACTTCGGCGCCGAGATCACGCCCGAGCTGAGGGAGGCCAACGAGCGCCTGCGGGCGCAGGTCGAGGCGAAGCAGTAGTCGCGGCGACCTGGTTCGCGTCGCGGCGGCTGATGATCCGCGAGCCGTGAAGGAGTCCGACCCGCATCGTGCGATCGACGCCGTCTGGCGGATCGAGTCGGCCAGGCTGATCGCCGGTCTCGCGCGGATCGTGCGCGACGTCGGTCTTGCCGAGGAGCTCGCCCAGGACGCGCTCGTCGCGGCGCTCGAGCAGTGGCCCGAGTCGGGCGTCCCGGACAACCCGGGCGCCTGGCTCATGGCCACGGCGAAACACCGTGCCATCGACCTCCTGCGCCGGAGGGAGCGGCTCGAGCGCAAGTACCAGGAGCTCGGTCGCGAGCTGGAGCTCGAGCAGGAGCGGGCCGAGCCGGATCTCGACGCAGACCTGGACGACGACATCGGCGACGACCTCCTGAGCCTCGTCTTCACGGCCTGCCATCCGGTGCTCTCGACGGACGCGCGCGTCGCGCTCACGCTCCGCCTGGTCGGAGGCCTGACGACCGAGGAGATCGCCCGCGCGTTCCTCGTCCCGGAAGCGACCATTGCCCAGCGGATCGTGCGCGCCAAGCGAACGCTCACGGAGGCACGTGTCCCGATCGAGGTCCCCCGCGGGCCCGAGCTCGCCGCCCGGCTCGAGTCGGTGCTCGAGGTCGTCTACCTCATCTTCAACGAGGGCTACACGGCGACCGCCGGCGCCGACTGGATACGGCCCGCGCTCTGCGAGGACGCGCTCCGGCTCGGCCGCATCCTCGCCCAGCTCGCGCCCGACGAGCCGGAGGTCCACGGCCTCGTCGCGCTGATGGAGATCCAGGCCTCGCGCCTGCGCGCTCGTGTCGGCCCGTCCGGCGAGCCCGTCCTGCTGCTCGACCAGAACCGGGCGCGCTGGGATCGGCTCCTCATCGGACGCGGTCTCGCCGCGCTTCAGCGTGCCGAGGAGCTCGGGAGCGCGCTCGGCCCGTACGCGCTCCAGGCCGCGATAGCCGCCTGTCACGCGCGGGCCCTGACCCCCGAGGCGACGGACTGGGCGCGCATCGCCGCGCTCTACGACGCGCTCGCGCAGCTCGCGCCGTCGCCTGTCGTGGAGCTCAACCGCGCGGTCGCGGTCTCGATGGCGTTCGGCCCCGCGGCAGGGCCTCGAGCTCGTCGACGCCCTCAGGTCGGAGCCGGCGCTGCAGCGCCTACCACCTCCTGCCGAGCGTGCGCGGCGACCTGCTCGTCAAGCTGGGCCGGCTCGACGAGGCGCGTGAGGAGTTCGAGCGAGCAGCGTCGCTCACCCACAACGTACGCGTGCGCGACCTGCTGCTCGAGCGCGCCACCGCGTGCGCGCGGTCGAGGGTGGAGGCCCGGCTCGCGCAGGGCCTCCACCCGGTGACACTCGTCAGCCCTCGAGCGCCGCGCCGGTCTCGAGCAGCGTCTTGAGGTCGCTGAGGATCCAGCTCCAGCCGCCGCCGCCCTCGTGGATCGCGTCCGACGCCCGCCAGCTGCGCGGCCGTTCTCGGCGCGTTCTCGAGCTCGTGCGTCACGGTCAGCCTCGTCACGCCGCCGTCGTCCTCCTCGATGTCGAACGTGACGCGCGTCGGGCCCTCGGCGGCGATCTCCTCGTCCCACAGGAAGCGCCACGTCTGGACGAGCTTCCGCGGCGGGTCGGCCTCGAGGACCTCGCCGTCGACGGCCACCTCCGGCAACCCCATCGCCAGCATGTGCGGGGGCGCGAGCCCCCGGTAGGTGCCGCCCGGCCGCAGGTCGTACTCGGCGATTCCCTGGTAGCCGTACCGCTGCGTCCACTCCGGCTTCGTGATCGCGTCCCAGATCGCCTGCTGGGTCGCCTTGATGTAGACCCGGTAGACCTGGGTCGGTCACCCTGGTCTCCGTCGCCGTCGTCATGCCGTTGCCTCCAGTTCCGTCTTGAGGTCTGCGAGCGCCGACACCTGGCGCTCCGTGTACTTGTCGATCCACCGGTCGTGGATCAGCCGGATCGGAACCGGGTTCAGGAAGTGCAGCTTCTCCCGGCCCGACCGCCGCGCGACCACGAGGCCCGCGTCTTCGAGGACGCGCAGGTGCTTCATGACGCCGAAGCGCGTCATCTCCAGCCCCGACTCGAGCTCCGTGAGCGTGCGGCCGTCACGCGCGAAGAGGAGGTCGAGGAGGAAGCGGCGTGTCGGGTCGGCAAGCGCCTTGAACACGCGGTCGTCATCGGTCACGGCGCCATGATACGTGACTAAATGGTCACATGTCAAGAATCGCGGATCCGCCTCGGGTACCGTCTCCCTCGTGGCGCACGAATCGCCGGCAAGCGGCGAGCGGATCCGCGCCGCTGAGGTCGTCGCGGCGCTGTCCCTGGCGACCGACCTCGGCATCGGCGTGCCGCTCGAGCACGGCCTCCAGAGCGCGCTGTTCGCGATGCGGCTGAGCGAGCGGCTGGATGTCGACCCAGAGACGGCGTCGGAGGCGTACTACGTATGCCTGCTTGCCTACGTGGGCTGCACGGCCGGTGCGGAGACCGCCGCCGAGCTCTTCGGCGGCGAGGACGCGTTGACGGCACACGCGGGCCCGTCGCGATTCGGGTCGCGGGCAGAGTCGATGGCCGGGATCATGCGTGCGCTGGCTCCTCCGGACCGCGCGCAGCCGGTGCGCGCAGTCGTGGCCGCGCGCAAGCTCCCGCGCGCCGCCAGGGAGTTCAAGCGCCTCGTGCCGCGTTCTGCGAGGTCGGGGAGATGCTGAGCGACCGGCTCGGTCTGTCCGCCTCCGTCCGGGCGCTGTTCGTCCACTTCACCGAGCGCTGGGACGGCAAGGGGGGGTGAGCAGCGCGAAGGGCGACGCGATCCCGCTGCCGGTGCGGATCGCGCACGTGGCCCGCGATGCCGCGTTCCAGCGCATGCTCGGCGGCGACGAGTTTGCCGCACGGGTCATCCGTCAGCGAGCCGGGGGCGCCTTCGATCCGGCGATCGCCACTCGGCTCTCCGACGACGCCGCCGAGATCCTCGCGCTCGAGCCCGGCGCCTCGGTCTGGGAGGACGTGATCGCGTGCGAGCCGAGCCCTCGCGTGATGCTGGAGGGCGAGGCGATCGACCGCGCCCTGGCCGCAATGGGGAACTTCGCCGATCTCGGGTCTCGGTACCTGGTCGGCCACTCGGCGGGAGTCGCCGCGCTGGCGACAGCGGCCGGGCGGCAGTGCCGTCTCGACGAAGCCGACCTGGTCACCGTTCGGCGGGCGCGTTCGTCCACGACGTGGGCCGCGTCGCGGTGCCGGTGCTCACCTGGCGGAAGCCCGCGCCGCTGACGCCGGCCGAGTGGGAGCAGGTCAGGCTGCATGCCTATCACACCGAGCGCGTCCTCAGCCGCTCGCCGTTCCTCGCGACGCTCGCCCCGGTCGCGACCACCCACCACGAGCGACTCGACGGCTCCGGATACCACCGGGGAGCGACGGCCGCCGCGCTGACGCCTCCGGCTCGAGTGCTCGCCGCCGCAGACGCCTATCACGCGATGACGGAGCACAGACCGCATCGCGAGCCGCTCATCGCCGGACAGGCGGCCGAGGCTCTCGGCCAGGAGGCGCGTGCCGGACGGCTCGATGCCGACGCCGTCGCCGCCGTGCTGGAGGCGGCCGGACAGCCGGCCCGGCGGGTCGAGCGGCCGGCGGGGCTGACCGAGCGCGAGGCCGAAGTCGTCGGGCTCCTCGCGCACGGCCTGCAGACCAAGCAGGTCGCACGCACGCTCGGAATCTCGGCCAAGACGGCCGACCGCCACATCCAGAACGCGTACGCGAAGATCGGCGTGTCCACTCGCGCCGGCGCGGCGCTGTTCGCGATGCAGAACGGGCTCGCCGCATGGGGAGAACTCCCGATAGCGCGCGCGGGGGAGCGCGCGTAGCTTCCTGCTGAGGACTTGGACGAGCAGGAGGCGATCATGTCGAGCAGAACGCACGACACGCGCGAGCCGGAGCACGTCGAGACCGTCGTCGTCGGCGCC
Source organism: uncultured Thermoleophilia bacterium (assembly GCA_963838105.1). Lineage (GTDB taxonomy): Bacteria > Actinomycetota > Thermoleophilia > Gaiellales > Gaiellaceae > CAWJNF01. Next base: position 241,585 of record CAWIQC010000016.1, read on the forward strand.
GGCCAGGCAGGGCCTCGGTCGGCTACCACCTGAAGCGGCACGGGCTTCCGTTCGCGATCCTCGACGCCAACGAGCGGGTCGGCGACTCCTGGCGGGCGCGGTGGGACTCGCTCCGCCTGTTCACGCCCGCCCGCCACAACGGGCTCGACGGGCTGCCCTTCCCGGCCGCCCGCCACTCGTTTCCGAGCAAGGACGGGATGGCCGACTACCTGGAGACCTACGCGACGCGGTTCGAGCTGCCGGTCCGGACAGGCGTCAGGGTCGACAGGCTCGCGCGCAACGGCAGCGGCTTCGTCCTCAGGGCGGGCGATCTGCGGTTCGAGGCCGACAACGTCGTCGTCGCCATGTCGAACTGGCAGAAACCTCGGCGGCCGGCCTTCGCCGACGAGCTCGACCCGGCTATCGTGCAGCTGCACTCCGGCGACTACCGCAATCCCTCCCAGCTGCGTGACGGCGGGACGCTCGTCGTGGGAGCGGGCAACTCGGGAGCCGAGATCGCGCTCGAGCTGGCGCGCCACCAGTCGACCTGGCTCTCCGGGAGGCACCCCGGCCACGTCCCGTTTCGGATCGAGGGCCTGGCGGCACGATACGTGCTCGCCGACCTCGTTCTGCGCGGCGCCTTCCACCGTGTCCTGACCGTGCGCACGCCGGTGGGCAGGAAGGTGCGCTCGAAGGTCCTGAGTCACGGCATGCCGCTCGTGCGGACCAAGCCGAAGGACCTCGCGGCCGCGGGAGTCGAGCGCGTGCCCAGGACCGTCGGCGTGCGCGACGGGTTGCCACTGCTCGAGAACGATCGCGTGCTCGAGGTCGCCAACGTCGTCTGGTGCACGGGGTTCGATCCCGACTCTCCTGGATGACCTCCCCGTTCTCGATGAGCACGGCCCACGGCACGAGCGCGGCATCGTGCACGACAAGCCGGGGCTCTTCTTCGTCGGTCTCGCCTTCCTCTATGCGGCGTCCTCGTCGATGCTCCACGGCGTCGGCCGGGACGCGAACGCATCGCGGCGGCCATCGCCTCCCGGCCGGCTAGCCGTTCGCCGGATCGCTCGGAGGCTCCGTCGCCCCACGCCACAGCAGGCGGCCCGAGCGGCGCAGAGCCGTGGCGATCGGCTCCGACGGGTCGGAGGGGTGGCTGGTCGGTGAGGCACTGGTTGAGCCAGACGCCCTCGATCATGCTGGCGATCGCGCAGGCGAGGTCGTTGACCGTCGTGCCCGTCGCGGAGGGCCATGCCGAAATGGTCGAGCGCCTCGCTGCGAGCACCTCCTCCAGCCGCGCCAGCCACTGCACGTACTCCTCCATGCTGGGCCGGCTGATCTGCTCGCTCCAGAGGCCGTAGGGCACGGTGCTGAGCCAGAGCGCCCAGAGGAACCCGTAGTTCACGGTCGGCTTGGCGCCGTGCTGCGGCCCGCGCGCCGACTGGCCGGCCAAGAAGGCGTCGACCCACGCCTCGGCGCGTGGGGAAGTCGGCCGGAGCCGGAAACTCGATCGGCTCGATCCAGTCGCCCGCGTTGAGCGCCAGCGCCATCGTCTCGGCCTGGAAGGCGGCCTGGCTGCCGAACAGGTTGGTGATCGCGCCGCGCGTCTTGCCGTCGCGAGCGGCGACGGCGTTGGCGTCGAGGCGGGCGAACGGGCCGACCGCGATCGCGTCGCTGTCGAGCAGCTCGGCGTCCTTGCGGATCTGCTCCAGCACGACGAGCTCGCCGATCTCGACGTAGCGCTGGCGCGCCTCCTGCTTCGGGAGCGTCGAGCGCCCGCGCTGCTGTCGCGGCGATGAGCCGCCCTCCCTTTTCGTGCGGACGGTACGTATCCAGCTTACTTGACATCCGCTGTCGAGTACGTACCATAGGTATCTACATACGTACCGTACGTACGCTAGCGCCGTCAGGCCCTAGAAAGGAGCGACACCGTGAAAGCGCCGGAAGCCACCGCTCCCGCCAGTCGCGTCGGCGCGACAGGCGAAGCCGTACGCTGCGCGCAGCCGTCGGCCGGCCTCTACCGAACGCGACGCGGGCCTTCGCAACGAAGCGCTGGATCGTCACCCTCGGCGCCACCGCGGCCTCGACCTACGCGCTGGACGCAGTCGCCACGGCGGCCGGACTCCTGCTCGTCGCATCGCAGATCCACCGCGGCGCCGACCACGTGCTCCTGCTGTTCCTGGCCAGCACCTACGTGGCCTGGGGGGCCGGACTGCGCGCGAACCTGAGGGCGAACTGGGCGCTGCTCGAGAGACCGGCACCAGCACCAACGTGCTGTCGAAGGCCGCGTACGACCTCGTGACGCTCCGCACCGGGAGCGTGCGCGCGCGCAGAGCTCGCGGCCGCGTCGGCTATGTCGGCACCGAGTTCGCCAAGGAGGCGCCGTACTACGCCGGCGCTTTCGGCGCCGCCCTGCTCACCGAAACGGTCTCCGCCAACGACGCGCTCGATCTTCCTCGGCGGCGCCAACCTGGGCGCCGCCGCCTACGAGTACGGGCTCGCCCGCTGGCGTACGCGTTCCTGCGCGAGATGCCCGGAAGGCCCGGGAGGCACCGCGGTGCGCCCGCCTATGCCGCCTTCGAGGACGACTGGGTGCCGAGGGAGTACCTGGCGGACTACTACAGCGCCGTCGAGCCGGACGAACGCCGGACGATCGCGTTCTTCGTCGACGCCATGAGGGACGCGGCGCCCGGCGAGCCCGTGCTCTTCTTCGGCGTCGGGCCTACGCTCCATCATGTCTTCCTGGCGGCCGGCAAGGCGTCGGAGATCCACCTCGGCGACTACCTGCCGGCGAACCTGCGCGAGATCGAGCGCTGGATCGCGCGCGATGCCGCCGCCCACGACTGGCGTCCGTTCGTCCGCTACACGCTGGAGTGCGAAGGCCTTGCCTGCCCCGACGGAAGAGCAGATCGCGAGCGCGAGGAGATCACGCGCGCCAAGATCACGGCGATGCTCCAGGTCGACGTGCGGCGTGCCGATCCCCTGGGGGAACGCGACAGGCAGCCCTACGGGACGGTGATCAGCGCGTACTGCGCCGATTCGGCGACCGACGACCGAGCACGTGGGCGACCTACATGGCGCGCATCGCCGGCCTGGTGCGCCCCGGCGGCACGCTCCTGACGGCCGCCCTCCGCCGCTCTCGTGGCTATCTCGTCGGCGGCAAGACGTTCCCCAGCCCGAACGTCGACGAGAACGACATGCGCGCGGTCCTGGAGCCCTGCTTCGGGGCGGCGCGGATCGATCGAGGCTTGCGAACTGGCCGAGCACGGATCGCATGGCTACGCGAGCATCGTGCTGGCCTGGGCCGCAGGCGCGCGCCGGCCGCTCGCTGATCCATCCGGGCGGGCCAGATGATTGATCGCTAATTGACCGGTAACCGTGGCACCGCCGGATGGCGGCCGATACCGTCGCTCTCTGCCGTCCCCGCCGGCACCACAATCACCGGATCAAGCCGCTAGTCGGCCTCGGCAGCCCGCGGGGGTGCCGACGTGCTCTCCGCCGTGCGCGCCGGCTGAGGCACCGGCGCGCAACAGCATCGACCAGGGCACCGCGGCGGCGATCGCGGCGGACAGCGCACCGGCCAGGAACGCGGCGTGGTAGCCCTCGGTCAGCGCGACAAGCGGGTCGGCGCCGACTGGACGCAGCGCGCCGGTCCGCGCCTCGGCCACGCTGGCGAGCACGGCCAGCCCGAGCGCCCCGCCCATCATCAGCGAGGTGTTCACCACCCCGGACGCCAGGCCGGCGTCGCCGGGGTCGACCTCGCCCATTGCGGCCAGCAGCACCGGGTTGAACGCCATCCCCACCCCGAGGCCGAGCAGCACCATCGCCGGCAGCACGTCGACCACGAAGCTGCCGTCGACCGGCGCGCGGGCGAACAGCGCCAGGCCCACCGCCACCAACGTCATCCCGGTCACCAGCGGCAGCCGGGTGCCGAACCGCAGCACGAGCTTGTCGGACAACCCCAGCGAGAACGCACCCATGATCAGGTTCGCGGGCAGGAAGGCCAGGCCCACCGCCAGCGGGCTGTAGCCGAGCACCAGCTGCAGGTACAGCGCGGACATGAAGAACCAGGCGAACATCGCGGCGGCCCACAGGATGCCGACGATGTTCGCGGCGACCAGGCTGCGCAGCCGGAACAGCCCGAGCGGCACCAACGGCTCGGGCGACCGCGCCTCGATCCACACGAAGGCCGCGAACAGCACGGCGGCGGCGCCGAGCATGCCGAGGGTCTGCAGCGAGGTCCAGCCGACGGTGTTGCCATTCACGATCGCGTAGACGGCCAGCACCAGCGCCGCGGTCACCGTCACCGCGCCGCCGACGTCCAGCCGCCGACCGTCCGCCGGCCCGCGGCTGGCCGGCAGCAGCGCCAGGCACATCACGAACACCAGCACGCCGATCGGGATGTTCACCAGGAAGATCCAGTGCCAGTCCAGCGCGTCGGTGAGGACGCCGCCGAGCAGCACCCCGAGGCTGCCGCCGCCGGCCACCACGAAGCCGATGAACCCCATCGCCTTGGCCCGCTCGGCCGGCTCGGAGAACATGGTCATGGTCAGCGACAGCGCGACGACCGCGACCACGGCCCCGCCGAGGCCCTGCACGGCGCGGGCGGCGACCAGGAACTCCCCGGACCCGGCCAGCCCGCAGGCCAGCGATGCGCCGGTGAACACCGTCAGCCCGATCAGGAACAGCCGCCGGTGCCCGAACAGGTCACCGAACCGACCGCCGAGCAGCAGGAACCCGGCGAACGTCAGCAGATAGGCGTTGACCACCCAGGCGAGCGAGGCCTCGGAGAACCCGAGGTCGTCTCGGATCGAGGGCAACGCGACGTTCACGATCGTCGTATCCAGGACGATCATGAGATTGCCGAGGCACAGCACGAGCAGTGCCAGCCAGCGTGTGCGGGTGTCCAACGTCATTCGGCTTCCATACCTCCCACGCGTTTAACGACCACCGGGTATCAGACGTTCCCGGCCTGCAGAACTATCGGTCGCGCGTGACGCTGGTACGCGCCCTCAGCGCCCGGGAGGCGGCGTCGCCTGCTCGGGCGGGATCCCGAAACGGCGCTCGTACTGGCGGTTCAGCCCCTGCCAGCCCAGCGGCAGCCCTTCGGCATCGCTGCCTCCCTGTCCATCCTCGCCATCGAGCGACGACGACAGGGCTGCGAGGCACAGATGCCAGCCGGCGGCGTCGCGCGCGGCCTTAAAGCGGTCGTCGAAGGCGTGGGTGAGCACCAGCAGGCAGCCGCCGTCACGCGGGTGCAGCTCGAAGCGCAGGAGATCCTCGCCCCAGCTGTAGGCAAGCACCCGTGGAGGGTCGTACTCGGAGATCTCGCCGTCGGGCACGGCCTCACCGTCGTCCGCCCTGCCATAGCTGACGGCTCCACCGACTACCGGCTCGAGCTCGAACGGGCTCGGGTGCCAGGTAGCCAGCTCTCCAGGCTCGGTCAGGGCTCGCCACACGCGCTCAGGCATATGTTCCAGCACCAGTTCGAAGCGCAGCAGCGGACGTCCGCGATCATCGGTCAGAACTGCGTCAGCGTCGTCGGTCACGCGATCACTCCGTTTCATCGAGGTGCCGTTCGAGGGCGTCGAGCCCGTCGCTCCAGAGGGCTCGGTAGGGGGCGAGCCACAGCTCGAGCTCCGCGAGACCCCCGGGGCGCAAGGCGTACAGCCGCCTCTGGCCGTCGGGCGTCCGGAGCACGAGCCCAGCCTCACGCAGGATCCGCAAGTGCCGCGAGGTGTTCGGCTGGCTCAGTCCCGTCTTCACGGCGAGCTCGCCGACGGCGGTCGGCCCCGCGATCAGCACGTCGAGGAGCTGCCGCCGCGCCGGCTCCGCCACGACCTCGAACGTCGTCATGCTCGTTATCTAATCATAGGCATATATATGTGTCAACAAATATATCTACAGCTTGGCCAGATGACTTTCTCCCCGGCCCGGCCGTCTCTATCCCGATGACGAGCGCCGGGCCGACCACGGTAGCTTTCGCCGTGCGCGGCCCGATCGCGCGTGCCGACCTGCCCGGGCTGTGCGAGCGTGTCTGCCGTCTGTTGGCTTCGAGCGGTGCCGAGCTCGCTCTCTGCGACGTGCGGGGGGTCGAGCCCGATGCGGTGACGGTGGACGCGCTCGC
>CAWIQC010000017.1:0-32771 GCA_963838105.1 uncultured Thermoleophilia bacterium
CTTCACGGTCGCCGGCGTCGCCGACCTGGGCTCGGTGCAGATGGACGGGCTCGAGGCAGTCCTCGCACGCCGCCGTGAAGCAGGCGCTCCAGCGTCACCTGATGGACAATCCGCAGGCCCGCGGCACGCTGCAAGTCGTTAACCGCGTTCCAGACCGAGGTGCCCGCGTGAGCCGTCCCGTGTCGAGCCGTGACGTGCGCGCGTTCCTCTGCGTCAGGTGCCGGCGGAGCCGGGCTCTGCCCGGCGGGGAGCCGGCGCCGGCGAGGGGCGGTGCGTGAGCCGCTACCAGTACCTGCCGTGGGTCCGCGAGGGCGCGGCGCACGCGTTCGACACACCCGACAACCTCGCGCCGGTGCTCGCGCGGACCGGCGGCGGCCGCTGTCGCGCTGCCGGTCGGGCTGCGCGTCAACGACGCGACGCGCGTCGACGTCCCGCTGCGGCTCTACGGCCCGGGCGACGTCGACCGGCGTCGACCCGCGCGTCGTCATCCGCACCGACCCGCTCGCCGGCACCGGCCGACTTCGAGCCGAACTACCTCGCGTGCATCGAGTTCGACGCCCCCGACTTCCCGTGGCTGTTCACGCCCGCCGCCGCCGGACGCGAACGGGCGGCTGCGGCCGTGGCTCGTGCTCGTCGTGGTGCGCCGGACGCGGCGGACATGCGCGCTGCGCCCGACGGCGACGCGCCGCTGCCGATGCTCGACGTGCCGGTGAGCGAGCTGCCCGACCTGGCCGAGTCGTGGGCGTGGGCGCACGCGCAGGTGCGTCGAGCCCGAGCCGATCGAGCCGGTCGAGCAGATGCTCGGCTCGCGGCCCGAGCGGAACCTCTCGCGGCTCGTCTGCCCGCGGCGGCTCGAGCCGGCGACGCGCTACCTCGCGTGCGTCGTGCCCGCGTTCGAGGCCGGGCGCAAGGCCGGGCTCGGCGCTGGAGGTCGACGGCCGGCCGACGAGGACCGGCTCGCCCCGGCCTGGGACGCGACGACGCGACGGCGTGCAGCTGCCGGTCTACTACCCCTGGGAGTTCGCGCACCGGCACCGGCGGCGACTTCGAGAGCCTCGCCCGCCGGCTGCAGGCCGCGCCGTCGCCGCCGACGTCGGCCGCCGCCCGCTGCGGGTCGGGACCAGCCGTTCGGGCTGCCCGACGCTCGGCGTGCTCCAGCTCGAGGGCGCGCTGCGTCGCGCCCGGCGAGCTCACGCGGCCGGCGCCGACCCGCAGTTCCGACCGCGCCTGCGCGACCTGCTGAACCTCGAGCGCGGCGAGCCGGTCGTCACGCCGCCCGTCTACGGCGGCTGGCAGGCGGCGCGCCGACCGTCCCCGCCGACGCGGCGAGACGCCGGCCTGGCTGCGCGAGCTCAACCTCGACCCGTCCGCTGCGCGCCGCCGCCGGCCTCGGCGTGCGGTCGTGCAGGAGCGCCAGGAGCAGCTCGTGGCCGCGGCGTGGGAGCAGCTCGGCGACCCGCGCGCGGTCTCGCGCTCGAGCGGCGGATGGAGGTGGCGGTCGCCGTCCTCGACTCGGTCGTGCGCCGGCGCGTGCGAGCCGATGGCGCCCGGCCGGCTCGTGCAGTTCCTCGGCCCCGCGCAGACGCGGATGCGCACGTCGCCGCGGACGCTGCGCGCGCGGCTCGCGGCCGAGGGCCTGCCGGCCTCGTTCAGCTCGGCGCCGTTCCGCCGCTCGTGCGCCCGGCGGGCACGCCGTGCGGCGCGGCCCCGGCGACGCCGCTGCCGTGCCGCGCGTCGCCGCGCGGCTCGGCAGCGCTCGTGCCCGCCGTCGGCCCGCCCGCCGGCACGCCGGCGCTCGTCACCGACGGGCTGGTCGCAGCAGGTGAACCGGCTGCCGCGGACGGCGATCGGCGCGCACCTCGCGCTACCTCGACCGCCGTCCGCGGTGCGCGTCTACGTCGGGCGCTTCCCGGCAGCCGCTCGATCCGCGCCGCGGCCGCCGTTCGCGCTTCAGCGCGAGCTCAAGCCGAGCTGGTCGCGCAGCTCGACCCGCAGCAGACGGCGCCGCGCGCGCTTCTACGCGCGCGTCTCCGGGCGGAGGCGGCTCGTCCCGCCGCCCGTCGCGCCGGGCGACCGCGTGCTGTCGCGCCGTCGTTCCCGCAGCCGATGTACGAGCCGCTGCGCGACCTCTCGCCCGAGCTGCTGCTCCCCGGCGTCGGCGACGATCGTGCCCGACACCGTCACGCTGCTGCACAGCAACCCGCGCTTCATCGAGGCGTACATGGTCGGGCTCAACCACGAGCTCGCCGCGAGCTGCTGTGGCGCGAGTTCCCGAGCGACCTGCGCGGACGCTACTTCCGCAGCTTCTGGGACACGCGCGGCGAGCCGCCGAGCCGATCGGCCAGCTGCCGCCGATCCACACCTGGGACCCGGCCGGCGGCGCTCGGCGAGAGCTTCGGCGTCGGGCGACGAGCAGCTCGTGCTGCTGATCCGCGGCGAGCTGCTGCAGCGCTACCCCGACGCGCTGATCTACGCCGTCAAGGCGAAGACCGCTGAGGCGCTCGGCGACGAGGAGCAGCTGCCGCTCTTCCGCGGCCGGATCGACCCCGACATCACCTTCCTCGGCTTCGACCTGACCGAGACGGCGGCGCGCGGCGCGGCGAGCGACCCCGGCTGGTTCTTCGTCATCCAGGAGCAGCCGACCGCGCCGCGCTTCGGGCTCGACGAGGACCGCAGCCACGCCGCTGGACACGTGGAACGACCTGGCGTGGACCGACACTCGCGACGGCGCCCGGCGCGCACCTGCCGCTGTCGGCGGCGCACGCCGCCGGTCAGCGAGCCCGGGCGGCGTCGGCTGGGGCTTCAACGGCGCGCACATGGCCGGCGATCCTGCGCCAGCGCCCGGTGCGGATCGCCATCCACGCGCGACAGCTGCCTGCCGCCGACATGAAGACGCTCGAGAGATCAGGCCTGCTCGGCGCGCTGCCCGGCGCCTCCTGCCGGTGGCGCTGCTCCCGGTCCAGGTCCAGACGCGCTTCGTCACGCGCGACGGGCAGCCGCAGCTGCTCGTCCGCGTCTACCCCGACGAGCTGCACCTCGACGGCCACGAGCCGGCGCTGACGGCGGCCGAGATCGAGTGGGGGAGGAAGGCCTGGCGGCTCGCGTGGCCGAGACGAGGGATCACCGAGGCCGAGCGCCTCGCCTGGACGCAGCTCGTCGGAGCGCTTCGGCAGGCGGCGGGCCGAGTGGATCGCGCGCAAGCTCCGGCCGACGAACCTGAAGGAGCGTCCGCAGAACGCCGCCGGTCTTCCCGGCTCCGGGTCCGCGGCGCGACCCGGACGTCCCGGCGCCGTCAGCGGCGCGGCGGCTGCCGGACCGGTGGATCGTCATGGGCTACCACGGCGGCCAGCGCGTCCTGCTCGAGGTCGGCGCGCCGATCGCCAAGCAGCTGCCGGTCGGGCCGACCTTCGACGACGACGCCGCTGCCGGACGCGGGGCCGGACGAGCTGCGCGCTCGACGCGGGCATGCGCTGGCTCGTCGACTTCGCCGCGGCCGAGAAGGTCGGGATGGGCATCCGGATCGCTGCTGCCTCCGGAGCTCGTCGACACGAAGCTCGACACGCTGCTCGTGTTCGGGGTGCGCTCGTCGCTCGCGCCCGGCGGCGGCCGCGACGGAGCTCGAGGCGCTGCTCGACGCGCACCGCTACACCCGCGGCCTCGCGTTCCTCGCGCCCGGGACGCCGACGAACAACACGGCGGAGGCGAGCTCCGGCTTCACGCCGCGGCGACCGCGACGCGGCGGGCAGCTTCGAGAGCGTGCCGGCGGCGGCGAAGAGGGGCTCCGACGGCTGCGCTCGCCGCTCGGCTGCTCGGCATCAACGCGCCGCGTGCTCTCCGGCGTCGAGGGCGCCGCGCGCACGGACGACCTCGACGCGCGCCACCTCCAGACGGCGCTCTGGCCGGTGACCGGCGGCTACTACCTCGACCAGATCATGGGCTCGCCGGACGGGCAGCCCGCGACGTTCTCGGCCGAGCAGCTCGACGCGGCGCGCCGCTACTTCCTCGACTTCGTTCGCCAGCTCGGCCCGCTGCCGACCGCTGCGCGCCGGCCGCCAGCCGTACGGGCTGCTGCCCGCGATGTCGCTCGACCTGCTCGCCGCGTCGCCCGCCGAGCGCGGGCCGCTTCGTCCGGAGCCTGCGCCTCCTGCGCGGAGTGTGGAAGGGCATGCTGGCGGGCGTTCCGCGCACTCGTCGGGGGACGACGACGCGAATGCGCTCGTCGAGATGCTGCGCATGCAGCCCGGCCTCGGTCGGCTACCGCGCGCGGCTGGCGATGGACGGCCAGTTCTTCGCGCCGATAGCCCGTCTTCGCGAGCGCGCTCGAGCGCGCACCTCCGAGCCACGCGCAGCTCCTTCGCGCTCGGCTGGACTCGGCGCTCCGGTCCGGCGTCTGCTCGTGGCAGGAGCGCTTCTTCGACCTCATTCCCGGCCGACAGCGCCGTCGACCTCCGCGGTCCGCTCGTCGTCGCGTGGGGCGGAGGCGCCCGGGCGCTCACGCTGAGCCAGAACTACATCACCTTCCTGCGCACCGCGAGCTTCGACGACATCCTCGAACGAGCGCCTGCCCGCGGGCTTCCCGGCGGAGGGCGCTCGACGCGCTGCTCTACCTGCTCCTGCGGCACTCCGTCCTGCTCGCCTACGCGACGACGGCGCAGCGCATCCTCATCCGCAAGGGCCGCCTGCCGGACGAGCGCCACCGCGAGCCGGTGCTCGTCGACATCCTCGGCGGCGCCACGCCGACGCCCACGCCGCACGCTCCTGCGCGCCGCTACGACGCGACGCGACGCTCGCGATCGAAGCTGCACACGCTGACCGCGGCGGAGGAGCCGGAGGCGGCGGCGCTCGAGGAGCTCCGCGCGAGCCTCGGCTCACCTCGAGACGCTGCCGGTGGACGCGCTGCGAGCGGCAGCTGAGCGGCTGCCTCGACCTCTGCGCCTACCGCCTCGACGCGTGGATCACCGTCGCTCGCGACGCGGCGGCTCACGAGCTCCGCAAGGCAGACTCCGCGCGGGCTCGCGCTCGGCGGCTTCGGCTGGGTGCACGACCTGCGGCCGTCGCCGCGCACGCCGGTGCCGTCGCCCCGCCGGGCGAGGACGGCGCGCCGCTCTTCGCCGCGCGCGAGCCGGGCGGGTTCATCCACGCGCCGTCGATCGCGCAGGCATCGGCGGCGGCCGTGCTGCGGAGCGGCTACCTCGCGCACGCGGGCGGCGACGAACGGCGCGGGCCGCTCGCCGATCGACCTCTCCTCGAGTCGCGTGCGCCTGGCCGAGTGGCTGCTCGACGGCGATGCGCGCAGGGGCAACAGCTCGGCGCGCTGCTCGGCTACCGCTTCGAGCGCGGGCTGCACGACCGCCAGCTCGATCGCTTCATCGCCGGCTTCCGCCGCGTCTCGTGGCTCGGCGTACCTGTACTTCGCCATGCAGCTGTTCAACGAGGCGCTGGCCTTGCCGCCGGGCCCGGACCGGCTGCAACGCGATCAAGGAGGCGGAGATCGCGATGGACTTCCAGCTGCGGTGAGCCCGCGACCGGTGGCAGCTCGCGCCCACGGCCGGGCCTGGTGGAGCTGGAGGCCGCTGGCGGCCGCGAAGGTGGCCGACGGGATGGCGCTCGTGCGCCTGCTCCACGACACGGGCATCTCCGTTCGACCGGCTCGGCGTGAACGTGCCGCCCGGCAACGACCGGCCCGCCGCTCGACGCGGAGCTGGCCGCGCTCGACCAGGCGCTCGACGCGCTCGAGCGACGCGCTGACCGCCGAGAGCGTCTACCAGCTCGTGCGCGGGAATCCCGCCGCGCGCCGCGGCGACCGTGGACGCCGTCGCGCACGGCGAGATCCAGCCGCCGGAGCTCCAGTTCCCGGAGACGCCGCGTCCGGGCATCGCGCTGACGCACCGGCTGCTGGTCGTCCTCAGCGGCGCCGGGGCCGGCCGGCTGCCGACCGACCTGCGCGCGGCGCGCCGGGCGGCCGAGCCGAACGCTCGACGCGTGGCTCGAGCAGATGGTCGGCGACGTCGAGGACGTCCGTCTCCAGCGCCGAGTTCCTCGACGACGAAGGGCGAGGTGCTGGCCGCGCGTCGAGGACGTGCGGCTCGACGCCGCTCGGTCTGTCGAGCACGGACGTGCTGTACCTGAGCGCCTCGAGCGAGCCGGGACTGCCTCGGACCTGGAGCGGCTGCTCGAGCACCACCTCCGGCGCGCCGCGCCGCCGGAGATCCCGGCCGGCGCGCGCGTCCGCCTCGAGCTACGGGCGCGTCCCGGAGACGCAGCCGGCCGAGCTCGGCCTCGGCGAGCTCCTCGAGCTGAACGCCGCCTTCCGGTCGACGATCCTCGGCGCCCGCGCGCTCGACGATCGCGACTTCGTCCACGCGAGCGGCGGAGACGCCGACCGGCGTGGATGCGCGCCGAGCTCCAGGCCCGCGCCGGCCGCGCGGTGGCGTCGCTGCAGCAGGCCCGCGACGCCCTCGCCGCCCAGCTGGCGGCGGCCGGCGCCGAGCCGTCGGAGGAGCGGCTCGATGCGCTGCGCGAGCGCCTCGTCGATCTCGTCTTTCTCGGGCTGCCCGAAGCCGTCCCGCTCTCCGCCCGGGGCGACGAGCCCGCGGATCGCGACCGTGCTGCTCGCCCAGGCCGGAGCGGTGGAGCAGGAAGCCGCGCCGCCGGCTCGAGAAGGCCCAGGCTGCCGAGGATCCGCAGGCGCGGCTCGAGGCGGTCTTCGGCCGAGGCTTCCGGGTGCTCCCGCTCGTCCGCCCCGCCGAACGCGGCGGAGATCGGGAAGGCTCTCGGAGCCTCGAACGCGCTGCTCGGCGGCGAGCCGCTGCGCGGCGCTCTCGTGGCTGCAGGGCGTCAGCCGCGTGCGGCCCGGCGCTTCGCGGCTCGCGGCCGCTCTCGGCGTACGCCGGCGCGCTCGCGCGCAAGGCCGCGCTCGACCTGAAGGTCGCGCAGCTGCCGTTCGTCGCGGGCGAGCGCTGGGTCGGGTTACGCCCGCCCGCGGGCGCGCGGGTTCCCGCCGGGCAAGGTCTCGCTGGTCGTGCACCTGCCGCGCCCGTTTCGAGCCGGCGGAGCCGCTCGCCGGCCTCGTGATCGACGAGTGGGTGGAGACCGTGCCCGTCGCCGAGGTCACGACCGGGGTCGCCTTCAACTTCGATGCCCCGGGCGCGCGTCCGCCGCAGGCCGTCCTGCTCGCCGTCGCGCCGCCGGGCACCGCGCGGTGGGAGCTCGAGACGCTCGAGAAGACCTGCTCGAGACGCTCGAGCTCGCGCAGCTGCGCGCGCTCGACCCGCAGGCGCTCGGCGGCGACGCCGCTGCTCCAGCGCGCGCTGCCGGCGATCTACGTCACTGCCAACCTCGCGGGCGAAGACGCTCTCGACGGACTTCTCCAGGGCGGTGAGCTGAGTGCCCTCGATCACGTTCTGGACGCGGATCGAGCCGTTCTCGCGCCGGGAGGACATCGACGCGGGGCTGCAGGCGCGCGACGCACGATCCGCTGTGGCTGCTCGCGCGCCAGTGGCAGACGGGCGAGTTCCAGGCCGAGGACGCCGGGACGCCGGTGCAGGCGCGCGCTGCGCCTCGAGCGCTCGCCGCTCGCGCGCTTCCGACGCCGGCGCGAACGGCAAGCCGAGGGCAGCCGTACCGGACCGACGATCCCGCTCGAGGCGCTCGTCGAGCGCGAGCCCGTTCGAGGTCCGGCGACCCGCGCCGGGATCTCCGCCTCGCGGCCGAGGCCGGCCTCTACTTCCTGCGCTGCTCGAGCGCTTCAAGGTCTCCGCGGCGGGTCGGCAGGCGTACGTCGCCGCGCCCAGGCTCGCGCTGCTCCCCGCCCGCGGACGATCGCGACCGGGCCGGCGCGCGCTACCTCGGCCTGATGGCGGGCCGCGTCCCCGACGGGCTCCGCGTCTACGAGGCGCCTGCGGCCCACCGTCGGCCCACGGGCGGCAAGCCGCCGAAGCTCCGCCCCGCCCGACGCTGCCCGCCGCCGACCGGCCGAAGGCCCTCCAGGCCGCGATCGCGTTCCTCGACTGGTTCGACGCGCGCTACAGCGTGGCGCCGGCAGGCCAGGATGCGCCGTCGGCGCCGCCGGCGTGGGTCTCGGAGCGGATGGAGTACTCCTTCGCCGTCTCGGCGCGAATGGCCGGCGGCGAGGTCGCGCTCGCGGCGCCCGAGTATCCAGGCGGCACGCTCGAGTGGTACTCGTTCGACGTCGATCCCGGCGCTGAAGCTCGGCGTCCAGGCCGAGCGATCCGCAGTCCGGAGACGCGTCATCCGAACGGTCATACCCTCGCCGGTGCGCTACTCGGGCATGGCGGCCGACCGCTGGTGGGAGTTCGAGGACGGCCGGGTCGAACTTCGGCCCGGATCGAGGGCGACCCGGACGAGCTGCTGCGCCTGCTGCTCGTCGAGTTCGCGCTCACCTACGGCAACGACTGGTTCATGATCCCGGTCGAGGCCGTCCCGGGCGCGCTCTTCCGCGCGCAGTCGCTCGTCGTCACGGACGCGTTCGGCGAGCGCACGCTCGTCCCGCATTACAGCTCGTCGGCGGGGGCCCACCCGGCGTGGCGAGTGTTCGCGCTGACCGGGCCGGGGTCGCCGCTCACGGGGCGGCGGCCGGCGGAGGACGTGCTGTTCCTCCCGCCCGTGCTCGCGGCCAGCCTCCACGGTGACCCGGTCGAGGAGGTCGTCTTCCTGCGCGACGAGCTGACGAACCTCGTCTGGGCGGTCGAGCGACTGGCGCCCGAGCATCGCCGGCGGCGTCGCTCAACCGTGCCGAGCTGTACGAGAACGCGCGGCCGGACCCGGTGCCTCTGCCGCCCGAAGAGCCGACCGGAGAGGCGCGTTATCTGCTCGCGACGACCGTGCCGGACTACTGGATCCCGTTCCAGCCCCAACGCATCGACCCGACCAAGCCGGACGTCCGCCTGCGGCGCGCCGCCGCGCTGCTCGACGAGGGCGAGCAGGCCGGCTTCTCGCGGCCGCTCGGCCGCATCCTCGAGCCGGAGCGCAGCGACCTCAGCCTGTTCGAGGAGGAGGTGCCGCGCAGCGGCGCTGCGGCTCTCCCGCCAGTTCGAGTACACGCGCTGGGTCGACGGCGCGACGTTCCTCTGGCTGGCGCGCCGGAAGGGAGCCGGCGTGGGCGAGGGCTCGAGCGGCCTGAGGTTCGACCGCATCGAGGACGACTGACCCTCATGCGCGGCCGAGCGCCTTGCGCACCGTGACGAGGAGCTCCTCGACGTCGAAGGGCTTCGACAGGAACGCGTAGTCCTCGGAGACGCCGCGAGCCACAAGCGCATCGCCGGCGTAGCCTGAGATGAACAGCACCCGCGTCCGGGGCGAGCGGGCGCACACTTCGTCGGCCAGCACCCGGCCCGACTTCCCGGGCATGACGACGTCGGTAACGAGGAGGTCGACCGGCTTCCGGCCGAGAACCGCGAGAGCTCCCTCGGCATCGCCCGTCGACTCGATCGTGTACCCGTCCTCGGCGAGAGCCGCTTCCAGGAGCCCTCTGACCGCTGCGTCGTCCTCGACGAGCAGGATCGTGCCTTGTCCGCGAGGCAGCGCGCATCGCGATCGACCTCGGTGGTCTCGATGTCTGCGTCGCCGTCGGCTTCCGGCAGATAGATCTTGAACACCGTGCCCTCGCCGGGCTCCGAGTAGACCCAGACGTCGCCGCCCGACTGCTTGACGATCCCGTACACGGTGGCGAGCCCGAGCCCGGTCCCGGTCGTCTCCGACTTGGTCGTGAAGAACGGCTCGAAGATGCGCGCCAGCGTCTCTCGGTCCATCCCGACTCCGGTGTCCGACACCCGTAGGACGGCGTACCGGCCCGGCGGGAGGTCGAAGCGCTCGTCGGCCAGCCTCCCCGAGAGCGAGTGCGCGTGCGTCTCGATCGTGAGCCGCCCGCCGTCGGGCATCGCGTCACGGGCGTTGACGACCAGGTTCAGGACGACCTGCTCGAGCTGGGAGGGATCGGCGAGGACCGTCGGCGCGTCGCGGGCGAGCGAGAACTCGAGCGCGACGTCGGCGCCGAGGAGCTGGGTGAACAGCGGGCGGAGCCCACGCACGACCTCGTTGAGGGACAGCGGCTTCGGCACGAGGGCTTGGCGGCGGGAAACGGCCGCGAGCTGGCGCGTCAGCCCGGCTGCCCGCTCGCCGGCGGTCTTCATTGCCTGAACCGCCTCGAGGATGGCCACGTCGTCGGTGCGACGAGCGATCAGCTCTGCGTAGCCGGTGACGACGACGAGAACGTTGTTGAAGTCGTGCGCAACCCCTCCTGCGAGACGGCCGATCGCCTCCATCTTGACGGCCCGGGCCAGCGTTTCCTCGAGCTGGCGGCGTTGGGAGACGTCGTGCGCGAGCACGAGCTGCGCCGGCCGATTCTCGAAGACGAGCGCGCGCGCGGAGATCTCGACAGCGAGCGTCGTCCCGTCCTCGCGCACGTGCCGCACAAGCCGGGGCGACGCGAATTCATCTCCGGCGGCCATGACCGACTCGTCCCCCGGGGGCTCCTGCTCCCATGGCCCGAGATCGGTAACCGACATCGCCAGGAACTCTGGGCAGCTCCACCCGTACTGGCGACAGGCGGTCTCATTGACTGCGAGGAAGCGAAGCGTCTCGCGGTCATGCACCCACATCGCGTTCGGATTCGCCTCGAAGAGCGCTCGCCAGGCGCTCCTGCTCGCCCGCAGCGCCTCCTCCTGCTGCTTCTCCTTCGTGACGTCCCGCAGCACGGCCAGGACGCGGAGCGGACTCTCCTCGACACGAGCGAGCGACGACCTCGATCGGGAACTCCTCACCGCTGGCGCGGCGGGCGACGAGCTCGACCCGACCGCCGGCGTTCGTGCCTTCACAGCTCTCGAGGCAGCGGGCCAACAGGCCGCCGACCGGTCGAGGCTCGGCGAGCAGGAGGGAGGGCGCCGCAGGGCCCTCCGTCCTGCTCGTCCAGCCTCGTCCGGCGAACGCCTGCCGGTCTCCTGTGCGGTCGCGGAGGGGGAGGACAAGCTCGCCGAGGTCACGATCGAGCGCCTCCCTGCGGCGGTAGCCGAAGATCCGCTCGGCACCCGCGTTCCACTCGAGCACCCGGTCGCGCTCGTCGATCAGCACGACCGCGTCCGGCACCGCTGCGAGGTAGGCAGCCCACAGCTCGGCCCCGGACCGAGCCTGGTCGGCCCCGAAGCGCTGGCCGAGCTCGCCGACAGGGCGCCCCGCGGCGGCGAGGCGTCCTACCCCGAAGACACGGGCGAGACGTCCCTCGCGCCCGGCCGTCGCCAACGCACCGTCGGTGGGAATCCCATTGCCCGCCACGCCCCCAAAGAACGGCGAGGAGCGCAAAACTTGCGCCGACGCGGTGCAGGAGCGCGCTCCCGGGAGAGCGCTGCAGCGCGGGCCGATGGTTGACATCGCGGAAGTTCGGGTATATGGAGCCGTCAAGCGCAACTCGTCCACCCTGCTGCGGAGAGGCGAGCACCATGGCCGTTGTCGCGCAGACGCGCGGCGTCACGACTGACCCGCGCAGAGGCGACCGCTGCCGAGAGCAGCGCCCGCCTCTACGAGCGCTACAGCGACGGATGTCTTTCGGTTCTGCCTCTCGACGGCTCGACAGCCAGGGAGGAAGCCGAGGACGCCGTCCAGACCACGTTCTTCCATGCCCTCCGCGCGCTCCGGCGTGGGATCGTTCCGCGGAACGAGCCGAGCTGGCTGTACGCGATCGCCCTGAACGTCTGCCGCAACCGGCGGAACGCGCGCAAGCGCCGGCAAGCCTTCGAGATCCTCCGCGATCCCCAGGCGCTCGCTGCCGTTCCTGCCTCCTCGGCCGAGAACGACGAGCTCGCCGGCCTCGAGGACGCGCTCGCCCGCATGACCAAGCCACAGCGGCAGGCGATCCTGCTCCGGGAGTGGAAAGGCTTCTCGTACCACGAGATCGCGCTCGAGCTGGGGCTCAGCCGTGGTGCCGTGGAGACATTGCTCTTCCGTGCCCGACGCTCGCTCGCGAGCCTCCTCGCTTCCCCCGCCGATCCGGGCCAGCGGCGGCGGCTCGGCGGCCTCGGCTTCGGCTTTGGCGCCGTCACAGCAGCGATGAAGTCACTCGCCGGCGGCGGCTCGGCGGCCAAGCTCGCCGCGACCGTCGCCGTCGCAACGACCGTCATGGCCGCCGCCTCCGTCCCTCGCGACTCGAATCCGCAGGCGTACAGAGACGCCGCCAGCGCGCCGGTACTCGTGGCGCCGCGCTCGCAGAGTGGGGCTGTCCGCGCCGCGCAACCCCCTCCTCTACGCGCACCCGAGCCCACCCTCATCGTGCGGCCACCCCACGACCGGCCGACGCCGCCGCCGGCGGGCGGTGCCGGTGTGTCCGAGCCAACCAGCCCCGGCGCTGCCGGGTCGCCCGGAACGGAAGGCGGCGGCGCAATCGAGCCAACACTCCCGTCTAGCTCGACGCCGCAGGCGCCTCAGGACACGGCGGCCGGCAACGAACCGAACGTGCGGCCCCAGCCAGCCGGCGTCGACCCGCCCCAGCTGCCCGCTCTGCCCTCGGAGGAGCCTCCGCCGGCCTTGCCGGACATCGAGCTGCCGCCGCTCGATGTCGAGTTGCCGCCGCTGCCGCCCGAGATCGAGGTGCCGCCACTGGACGTCGAGGTACCGCCGCTCCCGCCGGAGGTCGAGCTGCCGCCGGTCGCCAGCGCCCCTCTGCTCCCCGCCGCACCGCCGCCAGAGCTCCCACCGAGCGTCGAGGTGCCCGAGGTTCCCATCCCGCCCGAGATCGATCTGGTGCCCTAGAGGCTCTGCTCGCACGGCGTGGCATCGCGACGTCCTCGCCGGCTCGAACCTGGTCTGATTGCGAACGTGGCGTTGCCGAGCGAGCTCGAGGCGCTTGCCGCACGGCTCTCGGCCCGCGGGTTCGTCGCCGCAGAGGAGGAGGCCGAAGAGCTCCTCGCCTGCGCGGCCGGGGACGTTCAGCTTCTCGACTCGCTCGTCAGGCGTCGCCTCACGGGAGAGCCGCTCGCCTGGATCACCGGGAGTGTTGTGTTCTGCGGGTTGCAGATCCGCGTCGATCCCGGTGTCTACGTTCCACGCTGGCAGAGCGAGCCGCTCGCGCGTCGCGCCGTGGAGCGCCTGCCGGCGAACGGCTCGGCGATCGATCTCTGCACCGGGACCGGGGCGATCGCCAAGACCCTGGCCGTGAACCGGCCGGGCGCGTGGGTCGTGGCGTCCGACCTCGACGAGCGGGCCGTCGCCTGCGCGAGAAGCAACGGCGTGGAGGCCTACTGCGGCGATCTGTTCGCTCCCGTGCCGAGTGCCTTCGAAGGACATGCCGACGTCGTGACCGGCGTCGTGCCGTACGTGCCGACGCCCGAGCTGGCACTGCTCCAGCGCGACACCCTCGCGTTCGAGTCCCCCGCGTCCTACGACGGCGGCGACGACGGCACCCGGATCCTTCGGCGCGTCATCGCCGACAGCCCCCGCTTCCTCCGCCGCGGCGGCGCGCTCCTGCTCGAGCTCGGCGGTACGCAAGCTGACCTGCTGGAGGTGGACCTGGCGCGCAACGGGTTCGTCGACGTTGCTCGCCTCGTCGACGAAGAGGGCGACCTCCGCGGCATCGAGGCGACACTGGGAGAAGGCGCCTGACGGGCGTCCGCCGCCATCGTTCCTGCAAATCGCGGCCGACAGGATCTCCCTGCCACGGTTACCCTGCGCGTGACAAACAGCTCGAAGGAGGCAGCATGGCCGGCGTGGACGACATGATCGAGAGCGGGCTCAACTCGATCCTCGGCAAGTCGGGCGATCAGGCGATCGATCTGCCCGAGTGGGCGGGTCCCGCGCTCATGGGGGTCATCGGCGCCATCGGCGGCAAGGCTGTTGGCGGCGCAGCGGGAGGCAAGGGTGGCCTCGGGGCCGTGCTCGGAGGGCTGCTCGGCACCGCCGCCGGCAGCGGAGGCCTCCAGGGGCTGATCGACAAGTTCAAGGGCGCCGGTGCGGAGGAGCAGGCGAAGTCGTGGGTCGGGACCGGGCCGAACCAGGCCGTCGACGGGCAAACCGTGGAGAAGGCGCTGGGAAGCGACACGATCTCGGCGCTCGCCGCCGAGGCGGGGACGACGCCGGAGGAGGTCAAGGCGACCCTCGCAACCGCGATCCCGGAGGTCGTCGACAAGATGACCCCCGAGGGCGCCGTTCCGGACTCCGCAGCGCTCGAGGCCGCGGCCTCGAAGGTCGCCGGAGGGTAGCCCGCAGAGCTTCGCCGCTCAGCGGACCTGAGCGCCGCCGCGCGTCCCGTCAGTGGCCGTTGGCCACCGGCGGGGCAGACGCGGCGGTAGGCTCGCTCCACCTGGCGACGAGCGGCTGGACGTCGAGCTCCTCGGCCGCCTCGAGGGCTTTCGTCGCCGTCTTTCGCGTATCCCGGCCGATCGCGCCGCGAAAGAGCCAATGGGTCACGAGACTCCCGTATCGCGGCCGGCGATCGGACAGATCGGGCTCGTTGCCGGGGTCGAGGTAGAGCTCGACCGCGAGCTTCTTCACGAGCGTCCCGTCGGCCGGCCGGGCCGTCTCTCGCTCGACACGGTCCGCGACGAGCGCGCGGAGCACCTGAACCTCACGCACCCCGGCGCGAACCGTGACGCCGACGGAGATCGTCGTCGAGGCGACGAGGGCCCATGGCATTCCACTGAACCGTGACCCCTTGCTCAGCGCCCGCAGCACGGGCACGGCGAACACGACCGCCTTCTGCAGCTTGTCCGTGACGGCCTCCACGCGCTGGTCGGCGGCAAGCAGCGCTTTGCCCTCGTCGGCCGTCGTCACCCGCTCCGGGATCGCGAGCACGCGGTCGACGGCCCGCTCGTAGAGCGACGAGCCAGCTTCGTCGACCGCTGCCCCACCGTTCGAGCGGGATGCGGCGGTCACCATGGAACACGCTCGAGCATCGCAGCCAACGGTATGAGCCTACACCGTCCTGGTTCCGACGCGCCGGCTGGTTACGCTCGCTCGGCGAGGCGCGTCGCGAGCGCGCGGACGCTCGAGCGAAGCTCCTCCGGCCGGCGGATGGTGAAGCCGCAGTCGAGCCCGGCGAGCACGCTGGCCATCCAGTCGAGCGAGCCGACCCGCATCTGGAGGAGCGTCTCTCCGTCCGCGTCGTCGAGCTCGGCGAGCGTGCCCTGGAGGCGTGGCGTCGCCTGGTCGAGCGGAAGGGCGAGCAGCACCTCGACGTCCCATCTCCACGGGACCCGGGCAAGCGAGCGGCGGACGTGCGCCACCGGGTCGAAGGCGTTCGGGGGCTCGACCGCCTGCTTGCCGACGTCGGCGGTATGGCGCATCCGGTCGACGCGGAACGTACGCAGATCGTCGCGCGTGTGGTCATGGGCGGCGAGGTACCAGCGACCCGAGTGGACGACGAGGCCGTACGGGCTCAGCTCGCGCTCGGTGCGCTCGCCCGAGAACGCCCGGTAGCTCGTGCGGACCCGCCGGCGGCGACGGATCGCGTCGGCGAGCAGGAGGACCGCCTCGCCGGTCACCGGCGCCCCGTCCACCGGTGCCGCGGTGAACCCCAGCGTCGACTCGAGCGCCTCGGCCTGGCGGCGCAGCGTGGCGGGGAGCACCCGGTGCAGCTTGGCGAGCGCGCCGTCGACGGCCTCAGCCGCGCTCGCGAGCCCGAGGCGACGCGTGGCGACGAGCCCGAGGACGACGACGACCGCCTCGTCGTCGTTGAGCATCAGCGGCGGCAGCCGGTAGCCGGGGCGGATGCGGTAGCCGCCGCCGACGCCGCGCTGGCCCTCGACGGGGATCCCGAGCTCCTGGAGAGCGGCGACGTAGCGCCGCACGGTTCGCGCGTCGATCGCCAGGTGCTCGGCCATCTCCCGCCCGGTCGTGAGGGGCCGTTCCTGGAGGAGCTCGAGCAGCTCGAGCAAGCGCGAGGTCGGCGCGAGCACACAGGCAGTGAACCACAGATAGAGGGCGTAATTCGCCCTATTTGCACGCTACGGTCATCCGGTACCCCTGGAACGAGGAGGTCGGCATGAGCACAGCGCTGCAGGCGGAGGCGACGGCACGGGACTTCGACTTCTGGATGGGGCGGTGGACGGTTCACAACCGGCGGCTGCGCGAGCGGCTGGCGGGCTCCGACGAGTGGGAGGAGTTCGAGGCGACGAGCGTCGCGCGCCCGCTGCTCGACGGGCTGGGGAACGAGGACGAGTTCCGCACCGACCACGACGGGGGGTTCGTCGGGATGTCGTTCCGCTTCTTCGACCCGGCGACGAAGCTGTGGTCGATCTACTGGGCCGACAGCCGCCGTCCGGGCGTGCTCGACCCGCCGGTCTTCGGCTCGTTCTCCGGAGACGCCGGCGTCTTCGAGGGAGCGGACACGTTCGAGGGTCGGCCGATCCTCGTTCGGTTCACGTGGTCGGGCGTCACGACGCCGACGCCGCGCTGGGAGCAGGCGTTCTCCGAGGACGACGGGGAAACATGGGAGACCAACTGGGTCATGGAGTTCGCGCGGGCGGAGGACGAGTGGTGAGCGTGCTCGACCGGCGCGGGGAGGTCGCACCGGGCTACGTGCACATCACGAAGCTCATCCAGCCGGCGTCGCCCCTCGAGCTCGGAGACGCCGTGCTGAAGTGGTACGACATCGCTCCGGCCGGCACGCCCGTCCCGGACGAGATCCGGGAGCTGGCTCGAGAGGCGCCTGACAGCGGCCTCCACTGCGGGCGCGCTCGCCCTCCCCGGCGATCTCGGCTTCATCATCCTCCACCGCTGCGGGACGGGGTTCTACTTCCTTCTCGTCTCGACCTGGCGCAACGACAACGAGCTCTGGGAGACCGTGTGGGCCAAGGCCGGCGAGGACGATCCCGGCTTCCGCCCCTGGCCGGTCGCAGGGACGCATCGTCCGACCTTCTGCGTGTGGGAGCTCGGCGCCGTGTGGCACGAGCAGCAGGCCTGGAGCAGCTACCTGCGCTCGCGACGCGACGCGGCCGCGAGGCAGGCCTACCTGGAGTCGTGCTACGAGGGAGCCGTGTGAGCCTGAGGGCCCAATGCCGGGGTCAAGTCTTGCAAACGAACATTAGGAAGGGCGACTTCCTGGTCTTATGTTCGAATGCAAGACTTGACCCCGGTTGTTGCCGGCTGTCGAGTCAGACGCCCCGCGACCGGGCGCCGCCGACGAAGAACGCGATCAGCCAGACGAGCGCGGCCACGATGGCGACGATGAAGAGCCACTTGACGACGAATCCCAGCCCGATGAATGCTGCGACGAGCAGGGCGAGCAGGACCAGCACCACGACGCTCATGGACCCTCCTGGATAGGTGAAACGAACCGCTGCTAGCTCGATACCCGCTCGACCGGCGCGGCAAACGGCGGGCGTCGGCACGGCGCTCGGGCCGGGCTGACGTCAAGCGGCGACCCCGAGGACGCGGGCGGCGAAGGCGGGGTACGTCTCCGCCAGCCCTCGGCCGATGTCGCCGCGGAGACGCGCGAGGGTCGCCGTGTCGGGCTCGGGCGTTGCCTGCACGGCGTCCGCCACGTCGAAGTCGAAGCCGGTGTTCGCACGGATGTCCTCGACGGTCTGCCCGGGGTGGACGCGTCTCCAGCCGGAAGCGGGCCGCGGCGCGGTCGAAGCTGAAGACGCAGCGACCTGTGACGAGCGCCACCGGCCCGCCGGGCCGGTAGACCCCGGCGGGGCTGACACCGGGGGCGCTGACGAAGTCGACTCGTCCGAACCAGCGTCCGGAGCGAGTGCTCCGGCTGGAAGAGGATCACCCTCGGCACGAGGAAGTAGAGGTGGGCCGAGCCGAACGAGCCGGGGAAGCGAGGCTCGCTGCGCGGGTAGCCGCCCATGCCCACGCGATTGATGTTCGCGGCGCCGTCGATCTGCGGACCGCCGAGGAAGAAGACGTCGATCCGTCCCTGCGCGGCGCAGTCGAACAGCTCTCGTCCGCCGTCGGTGAAGAAGTTGTGCTTCGCGCTGCCGAGGAGCGAGACGCGCATGTGACCCCCGGAGCGCTCTCGGGCAAGCAAGGCAGCTGCCGCGGGGATCGGGGACGTCGCGCCGACGGCGACATGGCTCGCACGCTCGAGCAGCCCCGCGATCGCGGTGATCATGAGCTCCTCGGGCCGGTAGCTCATCCCACTCGCGGGCGCGAGGACGTGCTCGTCGAGGTAGCGTGCGAAGCCCTCTTCGGTTCTCGCCAGCTCCGCGTAGAGCCGCAGGTGATCGGCGTCGGCTGGATAGCAGCCGCGGAGACCCGACCGGCCAGGCGCCCTCCCGCGCTTCGGCGATCGCGGTCACGTACAGGGCGGGGATCGTGCCGGCCGCCGTGCGATCGTCGGCGAGCAGATCATCCTCGGCGATCTCCTCGACGGTGACGAGCGTCCGGCGCGACGCGTGGGCCATCGTCATGAGCTCGCGCCGGACGCCGATCCACACGTTGCCGTCCCGATCCGCCACGGCCGCGTGGAACAGGGCGACATCCGGCTGGATCGCGGGCAGGAGCAGAATCTCGTCGTCCTCGGCGAAGGGGTTGTCGATCACGCGCCAATCGTCGCGATGAGCCTGGAGGTCCGAGCCGAGGATCCCCCTCAACGGGATGAACGGCACGCCCTTCTCGCTCGCCTGCAGGCCGGCGTGGATCGCCGGGCAGGTGGAGTCACGGATCGTGACGAGCCCCGTCGATACGGCCTCGCGAAAGCGCGGCGCCTGGCCGTACTCGCCGAGGGTGACACCGGACGTCTCCACGACGGCCACGCAGCCGGCGCCGATCAGCATGTCGGCCTGGAAGCCGGCCTGGGGCACGGTGATCGAGCTCCAGGTTCGCGGACGCCCCGGCCGATCAGCGCGCGCACGGCGGCCATCGCGCAGCCGGAGTAGTCGGCCGGCACTGCGACGCTCGCACCGTCAGGAATCTGCGCGGCGAGCTCCTCCACCGTCAGGAAGGGGACGCTCACGGTCCAATACTCCCACACGGCGTTCCTGCATTGCAGACGCGCGCGCGTGCTGCGAGAGTGCCCGCAGGCCAGCTGGGAGGATGCGCGGATGGGAACGGCTCTGACGAACGCGACCGTGGTCACGTGCGCCGGCGAGGCGCCGATCGCGGACGGTGCGGTCGTCATCGAAGGCGAGCGGCTCGCGTGGGTTGGGCCTGCGGCGGGCCTGCCGCCCGGTCACGACGTGGTCGACTGCGCGGGTCGGACGATCATTCCGGGCCTCTGCGACGCACACGTGCACCTCGTCTACGACTTCGTCAAGGACACGTACGACATCGAGCTCGCCCGGCCCCTCGAGCAGGCTGCGATCGATGCGGCCGTCAACGCGGCGAAGCTGCTCGGGCTCGGGTTCACCTGCGGTCGCGACGTCGGCACGCGGGGCAACATCGCCGTCGTCGTCCGCGACGCCGTCGCGGCCGGGCGGCTACCGGGGCCGAGGCTGAAGGCCTCGCAGCAGATCATCTCCGTGTGGGGCGGGCTCGGCGACTTCCATCCCACGCACCTGTTCCGGCGGGAGCAGTACGCGGCGGCGCTGACCGAGCTCGTCACCGGGCCGTGGGAAGCGCGGCGAGCCGTCCGCAAGCAGGTCAAGGACGGTGTCGACTGGATCAAGGCCGAGGCGAGCGGCACCGGCTTCAACCCGGTGTGCCCGGCCGACCGGGACACGATGTCGTTCGAGGAGCTGCACGCGATCTGCGAGGAGGCGGCCGACAAGGGCAAGCCGGTGGCCTGCCACGCCGAGTCGCGGGGCAGCATCGTCAAGGCGGCACGCGCGGGGGTGCGCACCGTCGAGCACGGGATCTTCCTCGACGAGGAGGGTCTCGAGGCCCTCCTCGAGCACGGCGTCGCGCTCTGCCCGACGCTCGCGCTCTACACCGCGTTCGCCTGGAAGGGGCTCGAGTTCGGGATACCCGAAGACGTCGTCATGAGCCACCGCCGGACGAACGAGGTGCACGTCCAGGCGATCCGCCGCGCGTTCGAGGCCGGCGTGACGATCATCGCGGGCAGCGATTCCGGACTGGCCAACTTCCCGCAGGGCGGAGGGCTCGAGGAGATCTGCACGTACGTCGAGAAGGTCGGCATGACGCCGCAGGAGGCACTGCTCACGGCGACCCGCGATGCGGCGCGTGTCATCGGCTTCGGAGACGAGCTCGGGACGCTCGAGGCCGGCAAGCTCGCCGATCTGCTCGTCCTGCGCGAGAGCCCGCTGGAGCGGATCCGCTCGCTGACGGAGCCGGAGAACCTCGAAGCGGTCGTCCAGGGCGGTCGCGTCGTCAGCGGCGCGCTGCCGGTCGGCGAGCTGCAGGCGGTCTGAGGTGGCGGCGGGGCTCGAGGAGCGCCTGGGCGACAGCGTCACCTCGATCTACGACGAGCTGACCGACGGGCTGCGCCGGCAGCTGCGCGTCTCCGAGCTCGCGTACGCGGCCGCGGAGCGCTACCCCGGGCTGCTCCCGACGCGGGCCGAGATCGACGCCGAGCGGGAGCTGGCCCAGAAGGACAAACGCGGCCTCGAGATCGACCAGGGCGTCTTCATCGCGCACGTTCTGGCCGATCCCCGGATGGGCTTCCACCTGATGCACGCGATGTCGCAGCCGAAGGCGGAGGCGCTCGCCCTCCTCGGCGACTTCGAGCGCCTGGGGAGCGTCGACCTGGGGCCGATGCGGGTCGACCGTGCAGGCAACGTCGGGCACGTGACGATCCAGAACCACGCCTTCCTCAACTCGGAGGACGACGTCTCGACCGCCGCGCTGGAGACCGCCGTCGACCTCGTCCTGCTCGACGACGAGATCCAGATCGGGGTGCTCCGGGGGGCGCCGGCGACGCATCCGAAGTACGCAGGCCGGCGCATCTTCGGGTCGGGCATCAACCTCACGCACCTGTACTACGGGAAGATCTCGCTGCTCGAGTTCATGCTGGAGCGCGAGCTCGGCGCCGTCAGCAAGATGTACCGGGGTCACGATCTGGGCGCGTTCGACGAGGTCGGGCTCGAGAACCGGCGGGAGAAGCCGTGGATCGCAGCGGTCGACACGTTCGCCATCGGCGGCGCCTGCCAGTGGCTGCTGGTCATGGACCGTGTCATCGCGGAGTCCGGCTCCTACTTCAACCTGCCGGCCCGCAAGGAGGGCATCATCCCCGGCTGCGCCGACCTGCGCCTGCCGCGCTTCGTCGGCGAGCGGCTCACCCGGCAGGCCATCTTCTTCAACCGCGAGCTTCCGGCCGACAGCCCGGAGGGGCTGCTGATCGCCGACGAGGTCGTGCCCCCGGACGCGATGGAGCACGCCGTCGAGCGCTCCGCCGCCGAGCTGACGAGCGCCGGGATGACGAGCCTGCTCGCGAACCGCCGGGCGCTGCGCGTCGGGCAGGAGCCGCTCGACACCTTCCGCCGCTACATGGCGGGCTACGCCCGCGACCAGGCCCACTGCCTGTACAGCCCTGCCCTGATCGACAACCTCGAGCGCAACTGGGACGCGAAGCGCCGGAGGCTCTGACCGTTACCTGGTCGCACGTGATCGTCGGCGATTGCCTCATGGCCAACCACGAGAATCGCAGGGGCGCTACCGTGGCGGAGTGGACGGCTTGCGGGCTCGCCCCATCCGGTGTGCGGCTCTGCTCGGCGCACTCCTTGCAGCGGCGCTCCTGCTCGTCGCGTGCGGCGGCGGTTCCGACGGCGACGGTTCGGCGCTTCCCGCGCGGGCGGTGGGCCCGGAGACATTCGCCGCTGCGCTCGCGGAGCCAGACCGGATCAGCCTGAACGTCCACGTGCCCGACGAGGGCTCGATCGCCGGCACCGATCTCTCGATCCCGTTCGACGAGCTCGAAGCTCGCCAGGGCGAGCTGCCCGACCCTTCGACGCCGCTCGCGCTCTACTGCCGCAGCGGCAACATGAGCGCAACGGCAGCGCGGACCCTCGCCGCGCTCGGCTTCACCGACGTCGTCGAGCTCGAGGGCGGGATGCTCGCCTGGCAAGAGGCCGGGCACCCGCTCCTCCCGGCGGCGTCCGGCTGACCCGGCCTCGCGACCTGGCTGATCGTCGCCGTCGCGGCGTTCACGATCGTCCCGGTGCTCGACCTCGCGAAGCGGCTGGTCCGCCGGCGAGCGGCAGGCTCTGACCGGCCGACGCTAGTCGCGCGGCCGTGTGTCCGAGACCCGCGCCAGCTTGCCTCCCTCGGAACGCGGCAGCGACCCGGGCGCGGCGAGCGTCACCTGCATCGTGCAGCCGATCGTGTCCTTGATGAGGAAGGTGACGCGATCGCGGACCGCGCGAAGCGTGTGGTCGGCGGCGATCGCCTCGTCGCTCAGCAGCTCCACCCCGACGGCCCGGAAGAAGGTCTCCGTCACCTCGGTCCGTACCTCGAGCTCGTCGAGCGTCCCCTCGCGGCTCACGACGAGCTGGTAGTGCGGCGACAGCTCCTCGACCTGGCCGAGCACGTGCTCGACCTGGGTCGGAAAGACGTTGACCCCGCGGATGATGAGCATGTCGTCCGTGCGGCCCTTGATCGGCGCCATGCGGACGAGCGTGCGGCCGCAGCTGCACGGCTCGGAGCTGAGGCTCGTCAGATCGCCGGTCCAGTAGCGGATCACGGGCATGGCCTCTTTCGTCAGCGTGGTGAAGACGAGCACGCCCTCCGCCCCCTCCGGCAGCGGCTCGAGCGTGTCCGGATCGACGATCTCGGGGAAGAAGTGATCCTCGTTGACGTGGGAGCCGGCCCGCTCCTCGTGACACTCGCAGGAGACGCCCGGCCCGATCACCTCGGAAAGCCCGTAGATGTTCGACGCGCGGACACCCAGGCCGGCGTCGATCGCCGTCCGCATCGACTCCGTCCACGGCTCGGCGCCGACGACCGCGAAGCGAAGGGAGAGCTCGTCGGGGCTCACACCCCGGGCGGCGAACTCCTGGGACAGCGTCAGCGCATAGCTCGGCGTGCAGGCGATCACGGCCGGCTCGAAGTCCTGGATCAGCGTGAGCTGCCTCTCGGTCATTCCCCCCGACACCGGCACCACGGTCATCCCGAGGCGCTCGGCGCCGTAGTGGAGGCCCAGGCCGCCCGTGAAGAGCCCGTAGCCGTACGCGTTGTGGAGCATCATCCCGGGCTCCGCGCCGGCCATGGCGAGCGAGCGGGCGTTGACCTCGGCGAAGAGCTCGACGTCGCCGCTCGTGTAGCCGACGACGGTCGGCCGTCCCGGTCGTTCCCGAGGAGCAGTGAACGCGGGCGAGCTCGGTCTGCGGCACCGCGAAGAGCCCGAACGGGTAGTGGTCGCGCAGATCCGTCTTGCGCGTGAACGGAAGCCTCGCCAGATCGTCGAGCGACCGCACCGAGGCCGGATCGACTCCGAGCTCGTCGAGCCCCCGCCGGTAGAAGGGAACCCGTTCGTACACGTAGCGCGCGAGCTTCTCGAGTCGAGCCGACTGGAGCGCACGCAGCTCCGGCCGCGGCATCGTCTCGGCTGCCGGATCGTGGATCACGGCGGGCATCGTCTCACACCCCGTCGTGGGGGAGGCGCCGGGCCGTCTGACCGCCTCGACGGAACGGGGCGCCGCGGTCGCACGACCGAGACGCCCCGTCTGGATCCGATCGGAGCTCAGCCCGGGATGCCGGGCGGGCCGAGAATCTCGATGCCGTAGTCGGCGGCGAGGGCCGCCAGCCGCTCGAGATCGGGCGGCTCGCTGGCCGGCGGAGGGATCTCGAGGGTCCGTGCCGGCTCGGCCAGCGCTCGCATGAAGCCCTCGAAGCCAGCGGGCTCCGTGACGAGCAGGAAGCGGGCCTGCGGGGACGTGACGACGAAGGTATGCGGGACGTCCCGTGGGCCGTACACGAACGAGCCGGCGCCGGCCTCGATGACCCGGCCGCCGACCCAGAAGGTCAACTCGCCCTCGGTGACGTAGAACCACTCGTCCTCGCGCCGGTGGACGTGCAGCGGCGCGCCGCGGCCTTGCGGTGCGAGGTGCTCGATCACGGCGACACGGCCGTCGGTCGTCTCGCTCGCGGCCTTGATGGTCGCCAGGGTGCCGAGGAACCAGAGCGCCTCGCCCTCGTCCCTGGCGAGCGCGATCGGGTCGAGCGCGGTGCCGGTGGTTGTGCTCATTTGCCGCTCCTTCTAGTTTGGTGAAACGCTATGTTTCACGATTGACGAGCGCACGCTACATTCGAGGCGGGGCGTCTTGTCAAGTTTCAAGGTACTTCATGTATCATGATTGTCGATGGCCCGTGCGTACCAGCTCAAGCGCCGTGCCGAGCGACAGGACGAGACACGGCAGCGGATCGTCGACGCCGCGATCGAGCTCCACCAGACGATCGGCCCCGCGGCCACTACCGTGACCGAGATCGCGCAGCGCGCCGGAGTGGGACGCGTGACAGTCTACCGACACTTCCCCGACGAGCTCACGCTCGCGCGCGCGTGCAGCGGCCAGTACTTCGAGCGTCACCCCGCTCCCGACCTGGAGCGGTGGCGTGCGATCGCAGATCCGCGGCGAGCGCCTGAGGAGCGGCGCTCGCGGAGGCGTACGCTCACCACCGGCGTACGGAGGCGATGATGACGCACGTCCTCGCCGACGCCCGCGAGCACCCGGTGATGGCGCCCTACCACGAGTACTGGCAGCGCGCGGCCGAGGTTCTGCTTGCCGGGTGGGGCGTCCGCGGCCGGCGGCGGACGCTCTTGCGTGCCGCCATCGCGCTCGCGCTGAGCTTCGACACCTGGCGCACGCTTGCCCGGGAACAGCGGCTGACCGACGAGCAGGCGTCGAGCTGATGGTTCGGCTGACCTGCGATTGCGTGCCCGAGCCGGCCGGCTAACGCCTGCCGGGAAACCGGATGGCGACGTGGGGCGCGGCTCGAGTTCCCCGGCGCGACGCATCTCCTGCAGGTCGAGAACCCACGCGGCCTGGCCGAGGATCTGGCTGCGTTCTTCGCGCGTCACACAGTCGCGACCGCGGACTGGCGTCCTCGAACGGGCGGAGCCCCGTGCCGAGGTCCTCCGCGACGCCGTTCAGCGCTCGTCGTACACCCAACGGCCGCCGAGCATGGTCGCCAGCGTCCGGACCGAGGTGAGCTCTTCGGGGTCGACCGACCAGGGGTTGCGGTCGAGCACGACGCAGTCCGCGAGCTTGCCGGGCTCCAGGGTGCCGAGCTTCCGCTCGAGCCCGAGCGCAACCGCGGCGCCGGTCGTGTACGAGCGGATCGCCTCGTCGAGCGTCAGGCGCTCGGCGTCGCCGAGCACGCGACCGGCGACGGTGCGGCGCGTGACCGCCGCTTGGACGCCCTGCCAGGGATCGAACGTCGTGATCGGCGAGTCGGACGAGCCCGCGAGCGGCACGCCGGCGTCGAGGTACGTCACGCATCGGCATCATGGTCGCCGCCCGCTCCTGGCCGAGCGAGCCGACGAAGCTCTCGCCGAGATGAGCGAGGAAGGGGCTCGAGACGAGGGCGGCAATCCGGTGGCGGGCCATCTGGCGAAGCGCGTCGGCCGTCGGCAGGTACGCGTGGTGAACGCGGTGGCGAAGCCACGGCTTCGGGCTCGCCTCTTGCGCCTCGGCCATTGCGCGCACCGTGACCTCCTGGGCCTCGTCGCCGCACGTGTGCACGTCGAGCGACCATCCCGCCTCGTGCACGAAGCGCACGTGCTCGCGCAGGCGCTCGGGCTCGACGACCCATTCGCCCCTCGCGCCGGAGTCGGCATACGGCTCCAGCAGCCGCGCGGTGCGGTCGCCGATCCCGCCGTCGGGCAGCAGCTTGACGCCGCCGAGCCGGAGCAGGTCGTCGTCCGAGCCGTTCCGGGCCTCCAGCCCGCCGATCCGCTCCTCGAGCCCGTCCTCGGGCAGCGGCGGGCCTGTCGACCAGGCGGCCGCGGCCGCCCAACCCCAGCCCGCGACGAGCATGTCGGTCCGCACCGTGAGCCTGCCTTGCTCGCGGGCGCGGCCGAAAGCGTCCATCTCGTACGGGTAGAGGCCGGGCTCGGCCACGGTGGTCAGCCCGACCGCGTTGTACGCGCGGCAGGCGCGCTCGATGGCCGTCACCCGGTTCTCCTCGTCGAGCGCCGGGACGTGGCGCAGCACGAGCTCCTTCGCCGCGTCTCGGAAGAGCCCCGTCGGCTCGCCGCCGGGGTCGCGCTCGAAGCCGCCGGCGTAGAGGCCGGCCGGTGGCTCGGGCGTCCCGGCGGAGATCCCGCAGGCCGCGAGGGCAGCCGAGTTCGCGACGAGGCGGTTCCAGACCCGGTGGATGACGACCGGATTCGCGGGCGAGACGGGGTCGAGATCGTGCCGGGTCGGGTGGCGCCGCTCGTCGAGGAGGCTCTCGTCCCAGCCGCGGCCGACGACCCACTCGCCGGGCGTTGCGTGCGCGACCCGGGCCGCGATCCGCTCCACCACGTCGCGTATCGAGCGGCAGTCGTAGAGCTCGACGTTGCCGAGCAGCGCGCCCGTCGCCAGCAGGTGGTTGTGCGGGTCGACGAGCCCCGGAAGGACGACGCGCCCGTCGAGAGGCTCGACCACGGTGCGAGGCCCGGCGAGCGCGAGGACGTCGTCGTCGGAGCCGACGGCGAGCAGGCGGCCGCGGCCGATCGCTAGGCCGCTCGCCCTCGTGGCGGCCGCGTCCATGGCGCGAACGTCGCCCCCCACGAGGATGAGCTCCGCGCCCGCTCCGGGCCGTTTGCCGGCCAGTGCAGCCTCAGCCGCCGCCGAGCTCGTCGTGCGGCGCCTCGGCGGCCCGGCACTCCGGGCAGAGCAGGAGGCCTGCCGGTACCCGCTGCTCGGCTTCGTCGAGTGCTCCACCGCACCACTCGCCGAACTCGGCCGACTCGAGCGGCGGGGTCGCGCTGCCGCAGCCCGAGCAGGCGAGCAGGGTCTCCGGCGTGGTCATGTGACGGCCGGGTGCTTCCGCTTCAGCAGCTCGTGCACCGTCTCGCGAACGCCCTCGTCGTGAGTCAGGAAGAGGCGCTCGGCGAGCGCGTCGAGAACGTCCCGCATGGCGACGATCCCGAGCAGGTTCTCGCCGTGGACGACCGGGACGTGACGGATCCGGTGCTCGCTCATCAGCCGGGCGACGTCGAGCACGTCGTCGGCGGGCTCGACGGTGACGAGGTGGGTCGTCATCACCTGGCGCACCTCGAGCTCGTCCATCCGGGCGCCGCCGCCGGCGAGCCGCAGCACGTCCCGCTCGGTCAGCATGCCGACGAGCCGCGGCCCGTCACACACGGCGACGGAGCCGATGCCGGCCTCGAGCATCCTGCCGATCGCCGCTTCCACCGTGGCCTCCGGCTCGACGCTCACGAGCTGGACTCCCATCAGGTCCACGATCGCCATGGGCACCCCCTGATCGGTCGAGGTCGTCAGTGTACTCGTTCGTATTGCCACGAGAAAGTTGGCGTACCCTTAGCCCATGGCGACGACCGAGGATCGCAAGGCCCCCGACACGACGATGTCGGGCGTTCCGGTCGAGCCGCTCTACACGCCGGAGAACGGGGGGCTCGAGTACGAGCGCGACCTCGGCGATCCCGGGGAGTATCCGTTCACCCGCGGCGTGTACGCCTCGATGTACCGCGGGCGGCTGTGGACGATGCGCCAGTTCGCGGGCTTCGGCACCGCCGAGGAGACGAACGAGCGCTTCCACTACCTGCTCGAGCATGGCCAGACGGGGCTTTCCGTCGCGTTCGACATGCCGACGCTGATGGGCTACGACTCCGACCACCCGCGCTCGCTCGGCGAGGTCGGGCGCGAGGGCGTCGCCGTCGACTCGCTCGACGACATGCGCGTTCTCTTCCAGGGCATCCCGCTCGGCGACGTCTCGACGTCGATGACGATCAACTCCCCGGCCGCGATCCTGCTCGCGTTCTACGTCTGCCTGGCCGAGGAGCAGGGGGTTCCGCGCGCGGCACTGCGCGGCACGGCCCAGACGGACATCCTCAAGGAGTACATCGCGCAGAAGGAATGGATCTTCCCGCCGGAGCCGTCGATGCGGCTCGTCACCGACATGGTCGAGTTCTGCGCCCGCGAGATGCCGCTCTTCCACCCGATCTCGATCTCGGGCTACCACATCCGCGAGGCGGGATCGACGGCCGCGCAGGAGCTCGCCTTCACGCTCGCGGACGGGTTCGAGTACGTCGAGTGGGCGCTGCGACGGGGCCTCGCGGTCGACGAGTTCGCGCCGCGGCTGTCGTTCTTCTTCAACGCCCACATCGATTTCTTCGAGGAGATCGCGAAGTACCGTGCGGCCCGACGCATCTGGGCGCGAGAGCTGCGCGAGCGGTACGGCGCCACCGACGAGCGCTCGCTGCGGATGCGCTTCCACGCCCAGACCGCCGGGGTGTCGCTGACGGCGCAGCAGCCGGAGCTCAACATCGTGCGGACGGCGATCGAGGCGCTCGCGGCAGTGCTCGGCGGCACGCAGAGCCTGCACACGAACTCCTTCGACGAGGCGCTCGCCCTCCCCACGGAGCACGCGGCGAAGATCGCTCTTCGCACCCAGCAGATCCTCGCCGAGGAGACCGGCGTGACGGCCACGGCCGACCCGCTCGGCGGCTCGTACTACATCGAGGCGCTCACCGGCGAGCTCGAGCGGCAGGCCTACGACTACTTCGGCCGCATCCGCGATCTCGGCGGCGTCATCCCGGCCATCGAGCAGAGCTTCTTCCAGGCCGAGATCGCCGACGCGTCGTTCCGCTTCCAGAGCGAGGTCGAGCGCGGGGAGCGGCGGATCGTCGGAGTCAACGCCTACGAGGAGGACGCCGCCGCCGAGCTCGAGATCCTGCGCATCGACCCCGAGCTCGAGCGGAGCCAGATCGAGCGGGTGCTCGAGCTGCGCACGCGCCGGGACGCTGCGGGCGCGGAGGCGACGCTCGCCCGGCTCGAGCAGGAGGCGCGGCAGGACGGCGTCAACCTCATGCCGGCGATCGTCGACGCCGCAAAGGCGGACGTCACCATGGGCGAGATGTGCGACGTGCTGCGCCGCGTCTGGGGCACGTGGCGCGAGAGCCCGGTGTTCTAGCCCCTCCCGCCACGCGTGGAGTAGGCGCAGCTTCTAACGCCATATCGTCAGGAGAAAGCACACCTGGAGACGGGGGAACCCAAGGCGTCGTCCGACATCTCGTATCTCATTCGAGAGGCCGTCCTCAGGCAATTCGCGAACTGTCCCTCCTGATCCGAGCCGCTCGGCGCCGCCCGTCGGCGAGCTCGCCGCCCATGCTCGGCATCGAAACCTCCGTTCAACTACGCGCAGCAGGCGCCAGGCGTGATCAAGTAGGCGTGCCAGGAATTCCGCCGGGTCTTTCAGCGACACGATCGTCGGCACGGGCGGTAGCCGTTTGATGATAGTATTCCCATGTCCGCTGGTTTTAGTTTCCTCGCCCGCAAGCTGCGCGTCGTGGTGTCGGCCGCCATGAGGAGGCCACGAATGGCCACCTCGCTGCTGAGTCGACGACCTCTGACGGCAACGTAAGACTGCCAACACCGCGCCAGAGGTCGCGCGTTCGGCGTCGGCTCCGGATCGGTTCACGGTCAGCGACCGGACGGAGCGGGCCTCCTCGACCTGCAAAGCGTGCTGACAGCGCGCATGAGTCGAGTCGAGCGCGTGAGTCCATCGGCACGACCATGTCGCTGCACGCGGGCGGGGCGAGGGCTTCCTAACTGCAGGCTGCGATCGATGACGTCAACGGGTCGCGGAAGGCGGCTTCGGAGGTCGCGGAGCAACGTCGCTCGGCCACCGAAGCGGCGGATGCCGCCTCCGAGGTTCAGCTTCAGGCAGTCCGGGAGAGCTTCGCTACCGCCGCCCGGTCTTCCGCACCGTCGAGCGCTCCTCCGTCGTCCTAACCCTCGAGTGCTCGAGGTGTCCCAAGCCTGACGATCGACCGTTGGCGATCGCTGCCGATTGTGACGAGGCGATCGAGCTAGCGACACAACACGCGGGGCGACCTCACGTTCGTAAGCGATCCGGCCGGCCCGCATTCAAAAATCTCCACGAGCGAGCGTACGAGAGCCGCGCTGAGCGCTAGCTCACATAGCTGATCGGCTCGGCACGGACACGAGACGACTCAATCGCGAGCTCACGAGGCTCCGCACGGAACGGACTGACGATTCGACCTCCGGACAGATCACCTTGCATCGACTCTTCCAGGCCGAACTAGACGCGGCTGGCGGCGAAGCCTCTCACGCAGCGGAGACCGTCGAGATTCCCCTGAGCGCCCTCAGGGCGCGGACCGGAATGACCCGTGAAGAGCTCGAACAGGATGGGCATCACCTCGAGGTCAGGACGAGCATCACCTCGGGCGACAGACGCGAAGTGGTGCGCTTACAAGCGACGCTGGTTCAGGAGTTGAAGGGCAGGCCGAGATCTCGGCGGAAAGGGATGCGATCCTAGAGGCACGCGCGGGATCAGCGGCTACAAGCTGCTATGAGCACAACCTGACCGCGCCGACGTCTCCGCTCCCGAGAGCGGACCTGAGACGTCTCGGAGTCCCGCCTGCTCAGCTGTAAGCTCCCGCGGCACCGCGCCGGCCCCGGACGATCACCCGGGCAAGGTGCGCCGCGTCCTCCCCGCTGCCGCGATGAAGTGCGACTTGCGCGTGCGCTTGAACCGTAGACCCAGTCCGAGCAGCCCCGGCGAGGACGTGACCCCGCTTCGATGAACGAGTTCGCCGGCGGCGTCGAGCACCGGCACGCGGAGCCACGAGTAGGCACGGCGGAAGCCGGCCGCGCAGATGACGCTCGCCACGCCGGCTGCCCGCAGGTCGAGCGAGTGCCTGCCGGCGCGCATGTCGGTGGGCCCTTCAGCGCAGGCCCGGCCCGAGGCCGAGTGCGACCTGGCCGACGAAGTCGTAGGCGCGATTGGCGCCCAGCGGGTGCATGAAGGCGCCGGCGCGGACGTCGCGGTATGCCCTGGCGAGCGGGCTGCCGT
The DNA here is from genome assembly GCA_963838105.1 of uncultured Thermoleophilia bacterium. Lineage (GTDB taxonomy): Bacteria > Actinomycetota > Thermoleophilia > Gaiellales > Gaiellaceae > CAWJNF01. The sequence continues at coordinate 30,829 of CAWIQC010000017.1, forward strand.
TCAGGTAGCCGGCACCCCCGGAGAGGGCCAGGGCCCGGTCGACGACGCGTGTCGCCACGTCGTTGAGGAACGTCTTCGCCGTCTGTACCTCGGCGAAGAGCGCGGTGACTCCTCGTCGGTACCGTCTCGATCGGGGTTCGCCGCGAAGTGCTCGTCCACGAGGGACGCGGCGCGGGCGATCGCCGCCTGGCAGGCGAACAGGTCGATCGAGCTCTCGGCGGCGAGCATCTGCGTCCGCGGCGCGTCCAGCCCCACGCCTCGCCGAGTCAGCCCGCCCGTCGCGGCGCGGTAGGCGCCCTCGGCGATACCGAGCGAGGAGGATGCGTGGAACAGACGGGCGGTGAGGTTGCTGTCCATGTAGGGAATCGGGTCGGCCCAGCGTCGAAGCCGCCGCGCAGCGCGGCCGGAGGGAGCTCGACGCCCTCGAAGGTCACGGAGTGGCTCCCGGATGCCCGCATCCCCAAGCGCGTCCCAGTCGTCGTGGACCATCACCCCCGGTGTGGCGGTGAGGCACGTGCGCGTACCCGTAGCGCTCCCGCCCACCGTCGTCGGTGAAGGAGACGGCCGTGTAGAGGACGGTGGCCGCCGGCGACATCGTGCAGAAGACCTTGCTCCCGTCGATCGGTCCAGCCCGACTCGGTGCGTACGGCGGTCGTGGACGGCCGGGTCAGGTCCTGGCTCCGGCTCGCTCACGGCCGCGGCGAGGACGACCCCGTCCTCGGCGACCCATTCGAGGAAGCCGCCGAAGGCCGCGGTGCGCCGCTCGTTGCCCGCCTCGCGCTGCGACCTGCCAGCGGCGCACGATCGCCATCAGGACGGTGAGATGCATGTTCACGCCGATCGCGACGGAGGCGTCGCCGCGTGCGAGCCGGCTCGAGGCGACGACGACGTCGTGCACCGAGGTGACGCCCAGGCCGCCGAATTCCTCCGGGATCGGGGCGCCGAAGTACCCTGCGGCCTTGAGCGTTTCGATGCTCTCGAAGGGGTAGCTCCCCTCCTTGTCGTGCTGACCCGCACGGGTGGCGAAGTCCTCGGCCAGGGTCTCGGCCAGGGCGACGAGGCGGACGCCAGGCTCTGTGGTGGCTTGCAGCTCGATCGGCATGGTGCTCTCCTTGAGAGGCCTCATGGCGGTGGCCGGGACAGGACGCCCCGGCCACCGGTTGTGGTCTTGCTACTCGACGATCGCCTCGACCTGCGTGGGCACGCCGTTCGTGACCATGTCGAAGACGGCCGAGCGCCGCTGCGCCCGCGCGACGATCTCCTGGAGCTTCTCCGGCGGCGCGTCGCCCTTCACGCGGAAGGTCGCGCGGATCCGCTCGAAGCCGTTGCGATAGTCGTCGTCCAGGCCGAGCGCGCCCTGTACGTCCATGTCACCCTCGAGGGTCGACTCCACCTCCGTGAGACGGACGCCCCTGGCTGCGGCGACGTACACGAGGGACGTCGTCAGGCAGCCGGCCAGCGCGTGGAGGAGATACTCGGCCGGATTGGGGCCGGTGTCGGTGCCGAGCAGGACCGCCGGCTCGCCCGAGTCGAGCTGGAACTCGTGCCGTGCGCGTCGTATCTTCCTGGCCCGCGCCGTAGAAGCCGCGAATCGTCGAGCGGTTGTGCGCGCCGTCGATCCAGCGGTTCGTCGGCGCGGAACTGGAACTTGCCGAGCTGCCGGCTGGGCCTTGATCGCGTCCAGCGTCCCATACATGACAGGTCCGTGTCGACGCCGTTTCTGACCTTGTCCATCGTTGCGCTCACTGCGTGTCCTCCTTGCTGGTATCCGGATCGCGTCCGGTCGATGCCTAGAGGAAACACCTCCCTGGTTGCGCGCCGGTTGACGGCGGGTAAAGGGCGAGTAGCGGAACTGTGCGGTGGGGATGAGGGATCCGCGTCGGTCGAATGACCCAAGTTCGCTCACGGCGGTGTGGGTCGTTCGACCCACACGCTGTTCAGAT
>CAWIQC010000018.1:0-150038 GCA_963838105.1 uncultured Thermoleophilia bacterium
TTGTGTACCTTCTTGGGGCCCCGAGTACGTATTGCTGACCAGTCGGTGAACGCCTCTCCGTCACGGCCAACATGCTCCCCGGCCGCGCCCATTGCCACGATCACACACGGATCCGGGCCGCGGTTCACAAGCTGGCGGCGCACCTCGCCAGCCACCCGCATCAGTTCGCCACTACCCAACTCCTGCTCCCCGTCCTCGAAAGCCACGGTCAAAACCCCGCGCAGGACGAGATACACCTCCTCCTGTTCGCGGTGGCGGTGGATCCGGCCCCGCTGACCCGGCTGCAGCGTCATCTGGTTGAGCCCGAAGCCCACGACACCGAGCGCGCGTCACAACGACACGAACCGCTCTGGGCTGTCGAAGTCGATCGTCGTCGTGCTGACACCCGGCCGCACGGACGCATCGTTACAGATCCGGCGGGCCGCCGATCGGTACGACCCCCGTCCCCGCAACCGCTTCGCACGCCGGCCGGAGTCCCTGCCGATCGCGCCGTAGCTCATCCGCGCGAGCACAAATGCGTTTGGGGATCGCACTCGGGCGAGTTCGCCCCGGTTCTCCTGCCGGTAGTACTCCGAGCGCCCCCGACGAGTGCGAGCCGCTCGGCTTGCCGTTCACGTTGGTGGTCATCCGTTCTGCTCCTTTGCTTTCCGTGTATCTGGAGAGAACGAACAACAACCATTGGCTCCCCCAGACGTGCTGGCACCCGTCTGGTTGGGAACTGTCCCCCGACAGGTGGTGTGGCTTCCCGCAGGGTCTGGGGCAGACCGGCGCGCTGACGATCAGCCTGTATCGGCCGGCGGCAGCGCCGCCAAGCGCGCCTCAAGGTCAGCGTCCGAGAGGTCTCTTAGGTCGTTGACGGTCGCGGTGACATGCAGCGACCGGGAGTCTTGCCGAACGATCTTCGCCGTGTCCGGCCGGCGGTCGAAGTAGTCGGCGATCGCGCGCTGCGCCACCGCGTCGTCAGCCCGCAACAAGAGCTCGCCCAGGCGTTTGAGGGCCAGCGGCTCGAGCTGCTCCCGCTTGCGGATCTCCCCGCCTCCTCGCGCCTCCGCCGCTGTGCCTCACGGCCCTTGGCCCTGATTTCATCGGTCAACGGGATGGCTTTGCCACCGTTAGCCGGACCCGTCCCGACTTCGAGCTGTCCTCCGTGGCTACGCTGCCGTCGACGCTACGGGTTCCGCCCAAGTCGTCGTCATCGTCGCGACGGGAGGAAACTGGCTCCCACGACATCGCCATCACCCTACCGGCCGGCGGCAGGACAGATCGGACTCGGCGAGGCCGTCCGAGTCGTTGTCCCCCGAATTGCACGGATCCCCGTGCTGGAGGTGTCGAGACAACGCGTACTGGATCTCGCCCGAAAGCGAGCGGTGGTTGCGCTCCGCCACCTGGACAGACTCTCTCGCACTCGCGGTGGCAGGAGAACACTCCGACGTAGACGGTATTGCGTGTGCTCCTCGGTCACCGACACTTGCGCTCCGAATTTAGTAGGTACAAAGAATCTAACAAGACCGCCGGCCAGTCACCCGCGGCGCCGTCGAAACAACGCGCTAAGGCGCCGTCGAAACAACGCGCTAAGATTCAAGCGTCTTGAAGAACGACGGACTTCATCCTACTCCACGAGAGCCGCTGAGCCGCGACGGGCGGACGACAACACGCCAAGAAGGTCCTGACCGGCCGTGAGTTATTGGTCTACCGCCTCCGTCGTGAGGAGGAACATGCGTGGAACTACATAGCCGAGCGCATGGATGTCTAGCGGCAACGCGTAGTCCACCTTTACGGAAACGCGGAGGAAAAACTTGGCTATGCGCGGTCGGTCGCGAAAAAGCAGAAGGGGAGATACAAGCCCGTTGCTGAGCGACGAGAGCAGAAGGTAGCGCGACTCCGAGCGTTGGCCGAGGCGCAGGCCAATGACCTACCGGCCGAACACCGCGATGAGTGGCTAAGGCTTCTGCGGTCGGGCGACTTCGACGCCATCCAGGCGTTCGCCGCGGAGCGAAGGAGGGCACCAGCCCTCGGCAAGAGGCTCGCAGCGCAGCATCCGGACTACGTCGACTATGACGACCCTGACCACTACACCTTGGATCGCGGAAATAGAGAAGCAGAGATGGACACCTTGTACAAGAAGGACCTGGGCTTCTCCGACGAGGAGTGCGAGGGCGGAGTGCGCTTCTCGATCGACGACGGCAAGGGCTACGGCGTGATGTGACGGGGGGTTACACAAATAACTATGACGAGCCCGGCCTAGCGCCGGGTTTTTTTGTGCCCGAATCAGCTTCGAGGTCTTTCGAGAATGGAGGTTTGAGGTGAACGACGAGTTGAACGGGCCAGCAAGCAACCGCGTGATCGTAGGGGCGTTCGTTGATGCGCCCCTGAAGTGTGCGCTTGTGAAACGGGCCGCGAAGAACGAGCGAAGCGTCTCCGCCGAGATCCGGGTTGCACTGCGCGAGCACTTGCAGGCCCCGTCCGAGTATCCCGCCGACGAGATCGTTCCTGTCGGCGCCCTAGAGAAGCGCACGCCCGCCGTAGCGGGCACAAGGGCGTGCGCGGAAAGAGAACCAATGAGAACCATATCCGACGATAAGAACGAACCTCAGAAGCCAAGACAGCAGGGCTCCAAGCTGCTCAGGTCGCCCTCGTCCGGCTGATCGAAGGTTGGCGAGAGCAGTTCACACCGAGGGAGTACGCGACCCTGCTCGACCTACATGGTCGCTGGCTCCAACACGAAATCACCAGAGAGGAACGCGCAATCGAGCGGTGGGCTGCATGACCAGCATTTCGTATGCTGCTAGCGCATCGAAATCGCGCGGTCGCCCTCTCGCTGCGAAGACGATCGCGGTCCGAACGCCCGATTCTCGAGCACATGGTCGGCGGATAACTCCCGCCAGAGATCGTCGAACTCCTACGGGCGACCGACCCGGAGCCGATGCGGCTGCGCGGCGAGAACCGCGAGCTTCGTCGCATCGCCGGGGTGCTCCTCGTCTGGATCGCCGAGCGGGAAGATCTGCTCGCGTTTTTCCGCGTCGAGGCCGACCGCAGATGGCCATGACCTGCGCACGATGATCGTGGCCGATCCCGATGAGGTGCTCCGCCGCTGCGTTGCGGGAGACTGCGCTCGACAACGGGCAGCCGGAGTCGGTCGCTAAGCAGACAGCGATCGAAGCGGCGCTCCCGAGCATCGCACCTCGGCCGATGGTGGTTGACGATCCAGCCAGCTGGCTCGAGCGGCCTCGGACCTGCTCGCCGGGCCCGATCCTGGGCCACACCCGTTCCTCGTCGACCAACTGATCGCCGAGCAGGCGATCACGGCCATCTACGGGCCGGCGAAGGTCGGCAAGACGTGGCTCCTGCTCGAACTGGCCTGCGCCATCGCCACCGGCCGCCCCGCCCTCGGCGCCTTCGCAATCCCCGAGCCCGGGCCCGTCATCGTCGTGCTCGAAGAGTCAGGACGAGCGGCGCTCTGGCGACGCCTCGACATGCTCCTGCGCGGTAACGCCCAGACCGCGACACCTTGCGAGCCTCCACGTCGCCGCAAACCGGCGCGTCCGCCTCAACGACCCGAAATGGCAAGAGGCGCTCCTCAGCGCCGGCACCGCGATCGGCCACGCGCGATCTTCCTCGACCCGCTCGTCCGGCTCAAGGGCGCCGACGTAGACGAGAACGCCCAACGGAGCTCGGCCCCGTGCTCGACTTCATGCGCGACCTCCGCGACGAGAGCGGCGCGGCCGTCGCGTTCGTACACCACGTCGGCCACGAAGGCAACCGGATGCGCGGCAGCTCCGACCTCGGCGGCTACTGGGAATCGGCCATCACGGTCAAGAAACGCACCGACGGACAGCGCGAGATCCAGGCCGAACATCGCGAAGCCGAAGCTGGCCCGACCACGATCTACCGCGCCGACTTCGATCTCGAAGAGGAGCGTCCGCCTCAACGTCGTTGGCGGCAGCCCGCGAGCAGCGTCGCCGCCTACCTCGCCGACCATCCCGACGCTAGCGCGAACGAGGTCTGTAAGGAGTCGGGGTCAACCGGCAGGAGGTGCTCAAGTCGTCCGCCGAGATGAGGGGCGATGACCACGCCTGACAAGTGGTTCCCGGAGTGGGAACCACCCCGGGAACCACCTGCCTCGGGGACGGGGTGGTTCCCGGCCCCCTAAAGGGGGTGCCGGGGGAACCACCCCCGCCCGGTTCCCGAGCGCGAAACCACCCTCCGATCGCGGAGTCGAAACCGATGACCCTCGCCGGCGTAGGGTAGGGCGGCCGTGGCCCGCGCGAGGCGTGAGGCGAGTAGGCGGGCTGGGTCATGAGCGGAGCGCCTCCTCGACGCCGAGCAGGTCGCCGAGCTCCTGAACGTGCCGAAGGGTTGGCCGCTTGAGCAGGCTCGGGCGGGTCTCATCCCGCACGTGAGGCTCGGGCGCTATGTCAGGTTCCGCGAGTCGGCGATCGTCGCGTGGGTTGAGGGGCTCGAGCAGGCGGGCTCGACCGGCGTGAGTTATCGGCGGCACCGGCCGAGAGTCGGGCAGGCGCCTTGACGTCCGTCGGCGGCGGTCACGCGAAGACCCCGGAGCGGCTCAGGGTTGCGGCCACCGTGCCTACTCCGAGGCGATGACATCTTAGCTCTTGCGCTCACCCGGCGGGCGGCGTATCGTTGTCGGCGCGTGAGTGATGGCACGCATCCTGGAGAGGCTGTACGTTGGCGCCGGCCCCGGCCGGGGTCCATCACCCCCGGTCCGGGGCCGTTGCGCTGAGAGGAGGTTTCATGCCAACGACGACCAAGGTTCCGACGCTGCCCACCGAGGCGCAGCACCTTGAGGCCAACGAGGTCTCCATCAGGCGTACAACCTGCTCGAGCGTCTCGTCTGGGACATCGACGCGTGGAGAAAGGCGTCAGAGGACGACGACCCGGTGGAGGGGCCGCCAGGCTACGAGGCCGTCGGGCCCGTCACTTCGAGCGTGTGGCGTCTCGAGCAGGAGGCCGAGCAGATCCGCGATCGGATCGCCGAGATCCGGAAAGCGATCATCGACATCGACATCGCGCGACTGGAGGCGTGATGGGCGCTCCATTCCCAATTGGGGAACAGCCGAGCGAGGCGCTCATGCCTAGGGGCGCGGCGGTCATCCGATACGAGGGCGCCCGCGGCGTCGTCTGGCGGATCAAGTTCGAGGACGTCGACGGCCTACAGGTGATGGAGACGCTCGGCCCGGAGTCGCGGGGCTGGACGGAGGCGAAGGACGCGGGATCGGCGTACGGCTCGACCTCGTCGAGCGCGAGCGGTGGCGCCGGCCAGTACCGCTCACGTTCCACGAATACGCCGAGCGCTTCATGGGCGAGTACGTGCGGCAGCAACCTCAAGCGGACGACGGTAGAGGGCTACGGCAGGCCCTCGACAGCCATCTCGGGCCGTTCTTCGGAACGACGCCGCTCGCTGCGATCGAGCCGGAGATATCGACCACTACATCAGCCACAAGCGCCGCAGCCTCGGCCGAAAACGATCACGAACCACTTGCTGCTCCTGAACGTGATGCTCCAGTCGAGCCGTTCGGTGGCGGCTGATCCCGCGCAACCCGTCGGAGGCGGTCGACCGACCGAAGTTGCGTCGCGCCGAGATGGCCGTTCTGACCGAGGTCGAGGTAGCGAAGCTGTGGGCGGCATACGAGGAACTCTGGGGGGCGGCCGACGAGGCTGAGCAGCCGTGGTGGCGGCTCGCGCGGCGCTCACCTTCACGGCGCTCGGGACGGCGCTTCGCCGTGGAGAACTGCTCGGGCTGCGCTGGCGGGACGTCGAGCTCCTGGCGGGTCGCCTCACCGTCCGGGAGGCTTTCGTCCGCGGCGAGTTCACGACCCCCAAGAGTGATGCGTCGAGGCGCACGCTCGAGCTCGGGGCCGCGCATCGTCGATCTCCTCGGCGAGCACTGGCGCCGCTCGGCCTACCAGGGAGACGAGAATCGTCTTCGGCCCTCCGACGAAGGGGACGCCGGCGATCCGAGCAAGGTGAGCGGTACATGCGCACGGCGCTGAGCACGCCGGCATCACGAAGCCGGTGCGGGCGTTTCATGACCTGCGGCACTCGTCGCTGACGCACACGGCCGCGTCGGGGGCGCCGGCAATGTACGTGCAAGCCGGGCGGGTCACTCGCAGGCGGCCGTCACAGAACGGTATCTGCACGCGGCGCAAGTGACGTTCCCCGGCGTCGTGGAGCGGGCCGAGGCGCGGCTGTTCGGGGCGAACTCGGGGTAGAAAGTTGGGTAGAAAGTGACGCGGAGGCGGCGAGCGCCGACAAACGAAAAGGCCCCGTTTCCAGGGCCTTTCGAGTAGCGGGGGCAGGATTTGAACCTGCGACCTCCGGGTTATGAGCCCGGCGAGCTACCTGGCTGCTCCACCCCGCGTCGCGGCCTCCAGTATAGCCACCGATCGGAGGCTCGGTCGCCGCGGGCCGGCTCCGCCCGGCTACGATCGCGGGCGTGCCCTGGTGGACGATCGTCTGCTGCGCGGTCTTCGGCGTTCTCGTGCTGTCGGCCTCGATCGTCGCGCTCGTCGCCACGATGCGGATGCTCCGCTCGCTCCGCCGCTTCAGCAAGGCGTCTCCAGGCGGTCTCGGCCGAGCTCCCGCCACGTGTCGCGGCGCTTGCCGCCAGGAGCGAGACGGCTGCGGTGAAGGCCGAGCTGCTGAACGAGGCTCTGGCCCGACTCCAGGCCTCGCGTGAGCGCGCCGGGGTCCTCCTCTGGGCCCTCGAGGACGTCCGCCGGCTGCTCGGCGCGTACCGCTGGCTGACGTCACCGAAGTGACGCGCGTCGAAGTGACGCGTGTCGCCGTCGTCGATCTCGGCTCGAACTCGACCCGCCTGCTCGTCGCCGACGTCGAGGACGACGTCGTGCACGAGGTCGAGCGGCGCGTCACGATCACGAAGCTGGGCGAGCGCGTCGACGGCGACCGGGAGCTGCGCCCGGACGCGGTCGCTCGCGTCCACGCCTGCCTCGAGAGCTACCGGGAGCTCATCGACGCCCACGCGCCCGAGCGGGCGCTCGCCTACGCGACCAGCGCCGTCCGCGACGCAGGCAACCGGGCCGAGTTCCTGGACGGTGTCGAGCAGCGCTTCGGCCTGCCGACGCGCCTGCTCTCCGGCGAGGAAGAGGCGCTGCTCACGTTCCGCGGCGTCTCGACGGGCCGCCCGCTCCTGGAGCCGACGGTCATCGTCGATCTCGGGGGCGGCTCGACAGAGATCGTCATCGGCGACGCCTCCGGGCTGACGTTTCACGCCAGCCTCGACATCGGCTGCGTGCGGCTCGCGGAGCGCTTTGCGCGCGCGGACGCGCTCGAGGCCTGTGATACCGAGGCGCTCGTCCTCCACGTTCGCAGGCTGCTCATGGAGCAGATTCCACTCGACGCGCCGCCGGCGCACGGCATCGGAGCCGCCGGCACGGTGACGACGCTCGGAACGCTCCACCTCGGCCTCGACGAGGAGGACCCGGAGGTTCTGCACGGGCATCGTCTCCCGGCCGCCTGGATCCGCGCCGAGGCCGGACGCCTCGCCGCGACCCCGGTCGCCGAGCTCCGCCGGCGCGCGGGAATCGAGCCGGAGCGGGCGGCCGTGATCGGCGCCGGAGCGCTCGCGATCGCGGAGATCGTCGGCTTCTTCGAGCTCGACGAGCTCGAGATCTCGGAGACGGACATCCTCCACGGCGTGGCCCTCGAGACGGCCGGCGTTCGCACTCCTTAACCCGTAGTTCGGCGGCCTTAACCGCCGGCAACGAGCGGTGAATGCTGCAACGGGTAGAAGGTAAGTATGAACCGACGCCTGCTGCTTCCGGTCGCCGTCGCGCTCCCGCTGGCCGCTTTCGCGGCGGGATGCGGTGCATCGGCGACGAGCTCCGCCGGGCCTGCTGGAGACGCAGGTCGCCGCCGCCGAGCCCCTCGTTCTCGCCACTGGGAACCTCGATCTCATCCCCTCGCTCGTCGAGCGCCTCCAGCCGTCCATCATCTCCGTGCAGGTCCAGACCGGCGAAGGCGGCGGCCAGGGCTCCGGCGTCGTCTGGGACGGCCCGAACGGCCTCATCGTCACGAACAACCACGTCGTCGAGGGCGCAACCGCCGTCGAGATCGAGCTCGCGAGCGGCGAGCGCGTCCCGGCCCGCGTTCGCGCCACCGACCCGGAGACCGATCTTGCCGTCATCGAGGTCGACCGTACAGACCTCCCCACGGCCGAGTTCGCGACCGAGCTGCCGCGTGTCGGCGAGCTCGCGCTCGCGATCGGCAACCCGCTCGGCTTCGAGAACACCGTCACGGCCGGCATCGTCTCTGCCCTCCACCGCAGCCTCGAGGAAAGCTCTCCGTACATGGACCTGATCCAGACCGACGCGCCGATCTCGCCCGGCAACTCGGGCGGCGCCCTCGTCGACGCCGAGGGCCGCGTCATCGGCATCAACTCCGCCGGACTCCCGCCGGACACCCGCGCCAACTCGCTCGGCTTCGCTATCCCGTCGACCACGGTCCGCGCGATCGTCGAGCAGCTCGTCGAGCGAGGCGAGGCCGGTCATGCGCTTCTCGGCGTCACCTCCGAGCAGGCCGAAGGCGGCGTGCGCGTCGTCTCGGTGACAGCCGGCTCCGCCGCAGACGCGGCCGGGCTCACTGAAGGCGACCTGATCACTGCAATCGACGGCACCTCGGTGACATCGGCCGAGGAGCTCGTCTCGGAGCTCCGTGCCCGCGTGCCGGGCGACGTCGTGAGCCTCACCGTTCTCCGCGACGGCAGCGAGCTCACCGTCGAGGCGACGCTGGGCGACCGCTCGCAGGTCGCCTAACCGGACGATCCCTGGGGGCCGGCTTGCGGCCCGGCCCTTTGGTGACCTACTCCCCCGCCGCCAGCCTGAAGATGCGACCGGTGCGGGCGACGAGGTAGAGCTCGCCCGCCCCGTCCTCGCCGAACGAGGCGAGCGCCGTGCCGAGGGCGAGCTCCCGCCGCACACGCGTGGGATCGGCCGGGTCGATGCTCCACACGACTCCCTTGCAGAAGTCTCCGTAGAAGTACCGCCCGGAAGCGCTCGGGACGGCAGAGCCGCGGTAGACGTAGCCGCCGATGACCGAGCAGCCGACTCGATGCGTGTACGTCACCACGGGCCAGACGAGCTCCCCGGGGCCGCGCGGCTCGTTGTGGCCGCCCTCGTCCCAGACGACTTCGTCGTAGCCCTCGAAGCCGTCCCAGCCGAGGTTGGCGAGGCCGGTGCCGGCGGGAAGCCGGTCGATCTCCTCGACGCCGTTCTCCCCCACGTCGCCGATCCAGAGGTCGCCGGTCTCGCGGTCGAAGGAGAACCGCCAGGGATTGCGCAGGCCGTAGGCCACCACGGTCCAGCCGTCGCTCGTCGAGACGCACGACCTTGCCGAGATAATCGCCCTCCTCGAGCGACTGCGGATGCACCTGAGAGCCGGCGTCGTCGCCGATCGCCGCGTACAGCTTTCCCTCGGGCCCGTACTGCAGCTGACCGCCGAAGTGGCGCTCGGTCTCCTTGGGCACGAGGAGCAGGACGCGCGCCGAGCCGTCGACCACGCGGCCCTGCTCCGCCCGGTACTCGACGATGTTCACGTCGCCGTCCCGGTCGGTGTAGAAGACGGCGAAGCGTCCGCGCGTCGGGTAGTCGGGCGCGAACGCGATCGACAGCAGGCCGAGCTCCGTCAGCTCGCCCTTCGGGCCCGTCAGCACCTGCGCCGACAGGTCCAGGAAGGGCTCGGGCAGGATGCGGCCTCCTTCGACGATGCTGACGACACCGGCCTGGCCGACGACGTAGAGCCGGTCCGGCTCGCCCGGAGCGACCGCGACGTGGACGGGACGGTCGAGCCCCGCAGACGACCTCGTCGGCGCGCAGCGCCGTACCGGCAACGGTCTCTGCCGTCGGCGCCTCGACCCCGCTGCCCCCGCAGGCCGCCGCCACGAGCAGCACCGCCAGGGCGAGGGCCGCACATGCCGGGGATGGCAGTCGAACCCACATGCCCCGGGGGCAGAGGATCCTCCTTGGGGGCCCGTCAACGGGTGGTGCCACGCGCTCAGCGTTTCTCCAGTGCGTCACAAGCGTTCCGCAAGCAAGTGGGCATACCGTCGTTGGTGAAAACAAGCGACCGGAAGCGAGGGGCACGATGTTTAGTACCAGGTCGATTGACTCTGTGACGTTGGAGACCTTCGACCCGCGCGTGCCTTTCGCGAAGACCGTGTTCGGCGCGCGGCCACGGCGCCCGCAGTCTCCCGTGGGAGCGACCCTCGATCGTGCCGAAGCATCCCGCCGGTCGGTCTCGGGGTCGCGTCCAGCCTGTAGCTCCCGTGGTTAGCAGCGCGTTAGCACGGCGGCAGCTCGACCGGGCGCCCGTCCGAACCCACGCGGGAACAAAGCCGGTGCGGGCACAGTCAAGACAAGGAAGAGACGATGGGAAGGGCAGCGTGAATCTCGATCACGCCTTCGAGCTGGCTATCTACAGGCGAGACGTATGGCGCTGCATCCGGTGTAGCTCGATCGTCGACGTCAGGATCTACCGACACGGCGAGCCGAACGCCGACCATCCCAAATGCTATGGCACCTACTGTGCCAACTGCGCGGCACGGATGCCTCACCTGTGAACATCGCTGACCACACGATCTGAAGCCCGCTCGCCGCGACGGCGACGATATGGCAGTCAGTCGGAACCTCGCTGATTGCCGTAACACTGGCGGACCGGCTGCGGGGATCAGGTCCTCCGCGTGCGTTCTATTGCGCGCGTCTCGTCTTTGCGGCTTTTACGTCGCGCCAGTTGCCGCTGTCTCTTGTCTCCCTGTTTCCCCACGGATTCCGGACGCCCCGCGGGTGCTACGCCTGCTCGTCGCGGGCTTCGTTCCTGAGGCCGAGGTAGAGCTGTCGGAGGGGCTCGTCGAGGTCGGGCAGCGCGAGTGCGAGCACGGCAACTAGCGAGGCGCCTTCAGCCTCGCTTAGGGTCACGCGCGGCTCCTCGCCCGCGAGCACGCTCTTGATCTTGTCGGCAGCTCCGAGGGAGGCCGGGTCCTCGGTCGCGTCGCGGAGCCGCTGCTCGAGCGCGGCTGCCTGGTCGCGCGCGAGCGCGGCCGTGGCGGGGTGGTTGTGGAAAGCGACGAGGACTGACGTCCGTCATCGCCGGGAGCGTATCGAGTCGCGAATGGGTCGGCTCCTCACCGATCGCGCGATCTCATCGGAGTAGCCGCGAGAGACCCCGGAGCGGGCTACGGGCTGCGGCGACCGCGCCAGCTCCGGGGCGATGAACCTACTTCGTTCTTACGCTCCGCCGTCCTGCGGCGTATCTCAGGGCCCGACTTGTCAGGCTCGAAGGTCAGGAATCAGGCGTCGAGTCTGGCTGAAGGCCGGCCGTGTGTCCGGCCGGCCTTCCCTCGCCTGTGGTCTAGCCAGCCTGGCTCGAGACCGATGCCTGGGGCACTTCCTGTGAGCTTGAAGCATCGTTCTGCTCCGACGAGTCGCCCCGCAAGTTCGCCGCGAGTTCCTTGGTCTCCTCGTGTCCACGCTCGCGAACGGTCTCCACTGCCGAGTCTTTCACGTCCTGGGCAACCTCCCGGCCACGTTCGAGCGCCTCATGCCCGACATCGGAGACCTTCTCTTTCATCTGATCGGCAATGCCGCCGACCCGCTCGTCTTCGATGCGCGTCGCAGGAACCAGCATCCCGACCAGGAAGCCGACTGCGGCAGCGCCTACCGCCATCCCAACCGGATTGCTTTGAGCACTGCTAGCAACCCGCTGTGACTGATGCTTGATGCCCTCGCGGCTCGGCACAACGCGGGACGCGGTCGAGGCGACACGGTCCTTGACGCCGGACACCGTCCCTGCCACCTTGTCCTTCTTGTCGGAGACGTAGTCCCCGGTGCGGGCGCGGACGTCGGTCTTGTAGCCGATCGCGTCCATTGTCTCTCCCATCTCGCCGCGCGTCTGCTCTATCTCCTGCTTGATTGCAACTGGGTCTTCGCCCATTTCAGGTCCTCCTTCGTGTTTTCGATAGCCTCCGTCGGCACCGGGGCACCGGTCTGGTCGAGACGCCGCTTGCCCGCCAGGGCCAACAGACCCGCCAAGGCGGCCATGATCACAGTCACGACAAGCGCCGCCGCCCAAGCCGGAATCGCCTCAGCCAGAGCCAGGATCAACATCGCCGTCAGCGCGCCCAACGCACACAACCCAAGCAGGCCCGCAGCCCCAAAGAACCCGGCGGCTCGTCCCAGGACACGTCCCTTGGCGGCGACCTCGGCTTTCGCGAGCTCCACCTCCTGACGCGCTAAGGTGGACACCTGCTGTGAGAGCCGCTTGAAGAGCTCCCCTAAGGGCTGTTCTCGCAGCCCGTTCTGTTGCTCGTATGCCATCTACAGCCTCGCGGCCTGCGCCTGCCCGAAGAACTCAGCCGGCGCGGTAGCCGGCCGGTCCTCGCCATCCATTTCTCCGTCTGTCGTTTGGCCGTGGCCGGAGAGCGCACGCCGCTCCGCCGACGCCTTGACAAAACGTGACGCTGCAAGCCCCGCAACAAACCCAGCGGCGGCCGCCACTACTGGCCTGCGCCGAGCGAAGCTCTCGAGATCACGCAGAAACGTCTCACCTTCGGCGCCGCGCAGATATCCTGCGAGCCGCTCGGCCCGCTCCGCCGCCGCCTCAGCGAACCGCGCCGTCTCGTCCTCGCCCTCTCCACGAAGCTCGCCGGCCACACGCCGGGCCACCCCGGCTAGCGTGCTGGCCCGTTCGCCGGCCATCGTTGACCGCTGATCGATCTGCCCGGCAACCATGCCGCGCGCCTCACCGGCGGCTTCCTTCGCTTTCTCCATGCCTTGCTGAGCTGTCTCCTTGCTCTTCTCCACCGCCTGCCCCATCGCCTCGCGGACGGCGCCTTCGGACTCAACCTGCAAGTCGGTCACGAATCTCTCCTTGATTTGGACGCGGGTCGAGTCCAACGGGTGGACTGCCACGCGCTGATGGATCTCGCTTTGGGCCTCGCGGGAGTCTTGGTGCCGCCTTTGTGCCGCCGCGATTCGACTCCACTACGATGTGACGTAGCCATGGGGCCTCCCTGGTAGGTGTGCCCCATGGCTACCCCTTTTCACGAGAGAACGAACAGTGATGCCCGCCGTAGAAGTAGGTGGGGCATACCGAGCTAGCTCAGGAACCCGCGTCAGTGGTACTACGTAGCACTCGCGGCCTTGATGGTCTCGCTGCTGATCCGGGTGGCGATCTTCTCGACCTCGCGTAGCGTGACTTTCTCGTCGGCGAGGTTCTCGTCGAGGAGCTCGACGGCTTTGTCCTCGCCGAGCGCCTTCGCCATGCGCCTCAGTCCTTCGTAGGCTGCGATCTCGTAGTTCTCGGTCCGGGCTGCGGCTCCGAGATCGACCAAGTCGATAAGAGCGGCAGGGGTCTTTTCTGTCAACTCGTCGTGCTCTTTCTTCAGGCCTTCGAAGCCGACGCACTCTTCGGTGTGCGGCTCCTCGTCGAACACCTCGAACACCTGCTCGACGTTCCGGACATGCTGGCGCGTCTCCTCGAGGTGCTTCTCAAGTCCGGCCGTGAACTCCTCGTCCTGGACCTCGCCTATCAGCTTCGGCAGTGCCTCATTGGCCAGGGCCCGCTCTACGTAGAGAATGTCGCCGAGCTCGTGCAGGAAAAGCGCACGCGGACTGTCGATCTCGGACATCGGATCTCCTTTTGTTGCGACGGCTTCCGGTATCTCCGGAAAGCGAGGTTTGGCGCAGTCCCACATGCCGAGGCTGACGATGGCCCCACATGAATTGGCGCCGTCTACGACAAGGGCTTTCCCGCCTACGGCCAATGGCAAACAACGAGTCCCTGGATCACCAACGAGTCCCCGGATACCAGCCGCCGCGTCTGCCGCGCCCGGCGGTCCGCGCGTAACACGGCGGTTGCGGACGCCGAGATTGGGGAAGGGCAGTGCCGATGGCCAGCGTTCGCAAACCCACCGGGTGGCGTAGCACCTACCTGGTCGATCGAGACGGCGACAAGATCAGCACGCTCGCGGACGACTGCATCGACGTCGGGACCGACGAATCGATGTTCGGCACCGAGAAAGAAGACAGGTTCGGCCGGCGTGTCGACGGTCGCGCCCAGGGGCCCGATCACGAGCGGCCCTGACGCACTCGCAGAACGGCGGCTGCCACCCGAACGCTTGATACGCGGCTGAACCGCGAATCACTGACCGAGAGGAGTACGGAATGGCAGCAGACACCCGAGCGGGTTCCGCCGGCATCGGCCTGGGCGGCATCCTCGTCATCGTCGGAATCGTGCTAGCGATCGTGTGGAGCGTCTGGATCGGGATCATCATCGCCGTCGTGGGGCTCGTCGCCTTCGGCGGCTTCGCGAAAGGCAGGTGGTATTAGCGTGATCGAACTTCACTCGTTTGAGTGAGTCTTAAATGGCCGGAAGGCCCCTTCGCTCGTCCGCACGGCCGCCGCGACGACATCCACCTTTTGATGCTGGGCCCGACAGTGTTCCGCGATGCGCTCGAGCGCGTCCACTACCTCGTCGAGCGGCGCACGCGTGTCGATCTCAGCCGTTGCACCCGCGCGCAGCAGCGGCTCAACCTTCGCCAAGTCGTTGAGGATCCGATCTCGCTCGTCACGGCACTTCCTCGGAATACGCGCCGTAGTCGGTGTCCACGGCGCGATGTCCTCTGCGCGCGAGCTCGGCGAGAGCCGCCGACTTGCCCGTCCCAGACATCCCGGTCACCAGCACCACGGCAACGACGCCACTGTAGCGTCGTGCAGTGCGCGCCGACCTGTACCCGCACCCCTGTCCGGCGCTCCCGGACGCCTGGGCGCTCCGCCTGAAAATCCCTGCAAATCGGAATGCCGGGGGTGGGAGTCGAACCCACATGCCCCTGGGGGCAGAGGATTTTAAGTCCCCCGCGTCTACCGTTCCGCCACCCCGGCGTCTTGTCGGATTATGCGCTGCCGCTCAGTTTGTGCCCGGCTGCATCGCGTCGGGGCTGAAGCGCTCGGGGCCCTGGAAGCGGTAGGACTCGCTGAACTCGTCGAAGGCCTCCTCGGAGAAGGCCGGGCACGTCATCAGCTGCGTCCAGGCCGTCACTGCGATCTTGTCCTCGAGCTCGGGCAGCGGCGCCACGATGATGCCGTTCGGGTCCTCGGAGTACCACGCGACGATGCTGTCGATCTCGGACTGCGGCACCTGGTCGCCGTACTGGACGACGATGGCGCCGTGCTCGAGGTTGTGGACGAGCAGCATCTGATCGACGGGATCGCCGTAGACGTTGTAGATCGCGGGCACCGGGTTGTGGCTGCCGCTCGTCGGCGGGAAGGAGTTGTACTCGTAGCCGGCGGGAAGCGTCTCGACGTGCTCGCGCCCCTGCTCGGGGAACGTCTCCGTCGTGCACGCCGCCGGCCGTGACCTCCGCGCCGGCCTCGTCGTCGCCGCCGAGGGCAATCGCGAGCACGGCCGCGACCGCGATCAGGACGATCGCGGCGATCAGCCCGAGGAACATCAGCCTCGTCTTGCGCGGGTCGCGGGGTCCCTTGGTGGACGTGGTGCCGGCGCGCGGCGCCTGGACGGGCCGCGGCGGCGGAGGAGTGCGCGGCTTCTTCTTGGCCACGACGCTGAGCGTAGCAAGCAGCCCGCCCGGCCCCGGAAGCCATCGTCAGACGCTCGTGGCGGCGAAGAAGCGCCCGACAGCGTCGAGGTCGGACACGACCGGGCACGGCGGCAACGCCGCGAGAAACCGCCGACCGTAGCCTCGTGTCCGCAGGCGCGTGTCGAGGATCGCGACGACCCCGTGGTCCTCCCGGCTGCGGATCAGGCGCCCGAAGCCCTGGCGCAGCTGGAGGATCGCGGCGGGCACCGAGTACTCGCCGAACCAGTCGCCGCCCTCGGCGGTGATCCGCTCGCAACGAGCCTGGACGAGCGGGTCGTCCGGAGGCGCGAACGGCAGCTTGTCGATCACGAGCAGCGAGAGCGCCTCACCGGGCACGTCGACGCCCTGCCAGAACGTGGCCGTCGCGACGAGCACGGAGTCGACCTCGTCGCGGAACTGCTCGAGCAGCCGCTCGCGGGGCGCGTCTCCCTGGCACAGGACCGGGTACTCGAGCTCCGGCGCGACACGCGTCGCGATCTCCTCGAGCGCTCGGTAGGAGGTCGTGAGCACGAGCGCACGCCCGCGCGAGAGCCTGCAGAGCGCGAGCACCTCGGCGCCGAGCCGGTCGAAGTAGTCGCGCGCGCGCGGCTCGGGGAGTCGGGCCGGCACGTAGAGGAGCGCCTGCTCCGCGAAGTCGAACGGGGAAGAGAGCGTTACCGCCCGGGCGTCGTCGAGACCCAGGCGGCCGCGCCAGGAAGTCGGGCTCGAGCGTCGCCGAGACGAGCACCGCCGTCACGTCCCGTGTCCCAGAGCACGTCGCGCAGAACGCCGGCGACGTCGACGGGCGCCCACGAGACCGCGCCCGGCCTCTGCCCACGAGACGCGGTCGGGATCGAGCTCGAAGCAGGTCTCCAGGTCGAGCGCGGCGCCGAGGGCACGGCGACCGAGCGCGTCCGCCTCCTCACCGCTGCCCTGCAGCGTCTCCTCGAGCCGGGCCAGGGCCGCCGCCAGCGCGGCGACGCCGTCGAGCGCTCCGTCGACGTCGTCGGGACCGAGTCGTCTGCGACCGCGGGGAGCCTCGAGCGAGCCGAGGACGGTCTGCTCCGAGCGTCTCGATCTCGTCGAGCAGGCGAGCGGGCGCCGGCTGGCTCCGTTCTCTGGCGGCTCGCTCGACGTCGCGGGCAAGCCGACGGAGGCCGGCGAGCGACACCCGGCCGCCGAACCAGTTGGAGGCTGCGTCCTCGAGCCGGTGAGCCTCGTCGAAGACGACCGCGTCGTGCTCGGGCAGGATCGTCGAGTCCCGCCCTGACGGCACGCGAGCGGACGGCGATGTCGGCGAGGTAGAGCGCGTGGTTCGTGATCACGAGCTCCGCCGACCCAGCCCGCTCGCGGACGGCCTCCGAGAAGCAGATGGCGCGAGAGGCGCACTTGCGCCCGAGGCAGCGGTCGCCGCCGACGGCGAGCTCGGCCCACAGCGACGCTCTCGGCTCGAACGGGAGCTCGGCGCGATCGCCCGTCGCCGTCGTCTCGATCCACCCGCGCAGCTCCTCGTACTGCTCGGCGTCCTCCGCCGACCGGAAGAGCGCGCCGGCCGAGCCGCCGAGCAGCGCGAGGCCGTCGAGGTGCCGCCGGCAGAGGTAGTTCTCCCTGCCCTTGAGGAGGACGCAGTCCACCGGACGGTCGAGCGCGACGGCTGCCGCGGGAACGTCCTTGGCGAGCAGCTGCTGCTGCAGCGCCTTCGTCGCGGTCGCGACGACGACCCGCTTGCCGGAGGCGAGCGCCGGCACGAGGTACGCGAGGCTCTTGCCCGTCCCGGTGCCGGCCTCCGCGAGCAGGTGCTCGCCCGACTCGAGCGCCTCGGCCACGGCGGTCGCCAGCTCGAGCTGCTCGGCGCGCGGCTCGAACGCGGGCAGCGCGGCCGCCAGCCGGCCCTCCGGCCCGAAGAACGCCTCCATCTGGTCACCGTAGACGATCGGGTCGCCGCGTACACTGGAACGGCCGTGATCATCCCCAGAATCGGCGCACTTTGTGTCCTGATCGCGTACGGCTTCGCCGCCGCGTCGATCGCGCGGCTCATGTACGTCGTCGCGAGCGAGGGCTACTCGAGCTGGGTCGGCGTCACGCTCTTCATCCTCCCCGCCGCGGTGCTCGGCCTCGCCTCAGCGCTCCTCGTTCTCATGCGAAAGCCGCTCGGCGTGCGCCTCGCGCTCCCGTTCGTGATCGTGCTCTTCGTCACCGCGGCGATGACGTTTCTGCAAGCTCCCCCCCGTCGGGGGCTTCCTCGACGACTACGAGCGGGCCGCGCTCGCCCGCGGGGTCGACGTGCCCGCCTTCGAAGAGGCTCGCGGGACGACGCCGCAGGAGTGGGTGGAGAAGGAGACGGGCGACGTGCGCTCGCAGGGCGCCGTGGGCGCGATCGTGCTCATCATCATCTACGTGGGCACGGTGCTCCGTGGCTCGCGCTCGGGGAAGCCGTCGCGGGCGGCAGCGCCCCGGACGTCTGCCTAGCCGGGCTCGGCGCCGGGACACCAGCCGGCCACAAAAAGGTCGCAAATTGCGCACATTCGTGGGCGGGGCGCCTTGACGGGCGCTCCGGTGCGCGTATAGGCTCCGCCTTGCCAGATCCGGTAAGCCCTCGGGCTCGCCGGATTTGGCATTTCTGGGGCTATTTTCTCCCGCTCCGTCCGACGGCTCGGCTACCTTGACCTGCCCACGGAAAGGCAGGTGAGAGCTTGGAAGTCGTCCTTCTCCTCGTCGGGCTCGCGGTTGGCGCCGCCGCCGCCTGGCTCGTCATGCGCACGCGCCTCACGGTGCTCGACGCCGCGCTCGAGCTCGAGCGCAGGGCCGCCTCCGAGCGGCCGGCGTTCAAGGAGGAGGTGACCGACGCGGTGCGCGCGCTCTCCGCCGATGCGGTCGAGCGCCTGCAGCTCGGCAACCGTCAGGGACTGGAGGAGAGCCGGAGAGCGATCGAGCAGGTCGTGGGCCCCGTGAAGCAGCAGATGGAGAAGCTCGAGGGTGGCGTTCGCAAGCTCGAGACGAGCGCGCCGAGGCCGAAGGCGCGCTGCGGGAGTACCTGACGTCCCTCGCCGACGGCCAGGAGCGCCTGCGCCTCGAGACGGCCAGCCTCGTTACCGCGCTGCGCGCGCCGACCGTGCGCGGCCGCTGGGGCGAGATGCAGCTCCGGCGGGTCGTCGAGGCAGCCGGGATGCTGCCGTACTGCGACTTCGAGGAGCAGACGGCGGCGGTGGCGGACGGCCAGACGCTGCGCCCCGACCTGGTCGTGCACCTTCCCGGCGCGAAGCAGGTGGTCGTCGACGCGAAGACGCCCCTCTCCGCCTACCTCGAAGCCCTCGAGGCGTCCGACGACGACGTGCGCACGGCGAAGCTGCGCGACCACGCGCGCCAGCTCCGCGAGCACGTGACGAAGCTCAGCGCCAAGGCGTACTGGGGCCAGTTCGAGGCGTCGCCCGACTTCGTCGTCCTCTTCATCCCCGGCGACCCGTTCTTCGCGGCCGCGCTCGACCAGGATCCGACGCTGCAGGAAGACGCCTGGAAGAAGCGGGTCGTGCTCGCCACGCCGAGCACGCTCATCGGCCTGCTCTTCGTCGTCGCGTACGGCTGGCGGCAGGAGAAGGTCGCGGAGAGCGCACGCCACGTGGCCGACCTCGGCAAGCAGCTCTACGAGCGCCTCGCCACGTTCGCGGACCACTTCGCGAAGGCCGGTCGGGGGCTCGATCAGGCGGTTGCCGCGTACAACAACGCGGTGGGATCGCTCGAGCGGAGCGTCCTCCCGGCCGCGCGCCGGTTCCCGGACCTCGGCGTCCGGATCGCGAAGGAGCTGCCCGAGCTCGAGACGATCCAGCACTCCACGCGCTCACCCCAGGCCGCCGAGCTCGTGGCCCGGGTGCCGGGCGTCCCGTCGTCCCTGCCGCCGCCGGCACCCGGCGAGGCCGGCGACGACGGCGTGCTCGACGCCGCCTGACCGACGCTGGTGCACGGCGTAATCGCGGTTGCGCCGGGTAGACAGCGGAACAGAGGGCCCCCACGGCGCGTTTTCATAAGTAGGCAGATCGCGGCCAGACGGCGACGAAAGGGACGAGGGTGAGCGAGAACGTGCGTGAGGTGATCGTGATCGGCGGCGGGCCGGCCGGGTACACGGCGGCGCTCTACTGCGCGCGGGCGAACATGCATCCGCTGGTGATCGAGGGCTTCTCCTGGGGGGGCCAGCTGATGATCACGAGCGACGTCGAGAACTACCCGGGCTATCCCGACGGCGTCCTCGGCCCCGAGATGATGGCCGGAGTTCCGCCAGCAGGCCGAGCGCTTCGGCGCCGAGCTGATCACGGACGACGTCACACGCGTCGATTTCTCGAGCACGCCGTTCCGCGTCTGGGTCGGCGACGACGAGTACCAGGCTCGCACGATCATCGTCGCGACGGGAGCGACCGCGCGGCAGCTCGGGCTCGAGTCGGAGCGCAAGCTGCAGGGCCGGGGCGTCTCGTACTGCGCGACATGCGACGCCGCCTTCTTCAAGGACCAGGACGTCGTCGTCGTCGGCGGCGGCGACACCGCGATGGAGGAGGCGACGTTCCTCACGAAGTTCGCCCGCAGGGTGCCGCTCGTCCACCGTCGGGACGAGTTCAGGGCCTCCCCCATCATGGTCGACCGGGCTCGTGGGAACGACAAGATCGAGTTCGTGCTGGACTCGGTCGTCGACGACGTGCTCGGCGTCGACGAGGGCCACGTCACCGGTGTCCGCATTCGCAACGTCCGCACCGGCGAGACGACCGACGTGACGACCGACGGGCTCTTCGTCGCGATCGGTCACGACCCGAACACGGCCCTTTTCAAGGGCATCCTCGACATGGACGACGAGGGCTACATCCTGACGAAGGGCAAGACGACCGAGACGAACATCCCCGGCGTCTTCGCGGCCGGCGACGTGCAGGACCACGTCTACCGCCAGGCCGTCACCGCAGCCGGATCGGGCTGCATGGCCGCCCTCGACGCCGAGCGCTACCTCGCCGCGCTCGGCACCGGCGAGGGCGAACGCGCGGTGCCGTAGGGGCGCGGATCCATCCGGCCCGCCTGCACGGGCGACCCCCGGCCGGATGGGGCCGACGGCTGCCGACGTCAGGCGGCCAACCTGCCACGGGTCCGCGGTCGCGGCAGCCGCGCCGGCGCCTACGAGGCCTCGCGCAGTGCCGGAACCGAGCCGTCGCGCGCTGACTGGAGCTGCCGCTCGACCCAGGCCTGAAGCTTGAGCACCGCCTCGAGGTCGAGGCCGAGGCGGGCGAGCTCGGCCGGGCCGTCTGCGACGCTTCCACCGACCAGCAGGCCGAGTGCCCGTAGCCGCCCGACGACCTGGGGCGGAAGCGCCGAGGCGGCCTCCTCCTCGATCGCGGCTTGCCGCAACCGTGAGTGGGTCTGCTCCACACGCGCCGCCAGTGCCGCCGCCTCCGCGGCGAGCGCATCCGCGTAGATGGCGAGCTCGACCGAGCGCACCTCTGGACCGTAGCGGGCAAAGCCGCACGCGTTTCGCGCGCAGTGTGGCGAGTGCGTCACGCAGGCGTGACGGAAGCGTCGACTCGGCTCGAGGGGCAGAGATCGGTCAGGACGCAGAGGTCGCAGCGCGGGCCACGGGCGACGCAGACGCGGCGGCCGTGCCAGATGAGAAGGTGCGGGAACCTCGCCCAATCGGAACGCGGGACGATCCGTACGAGATCGCGCTCGATCTTCGCCGGGTCGTCGTGCCGCGTGAAGCCGAGCCGCTGCGAGAGTCGCCGCACGTGTGTGTCGACGACGATCCCCTGCGTCGCGCCACGCTCGGCCGCGACGACGTTGGCGGTCTTGCGGCCAACGCCCGGTAGGCGCACGAGCTCGTCGAGACGGGTCGGCACCTCGCCGTCGTACTCCTCGATCAGCCTGCGCATCGTGCCTCGGATGTTCTTCGCCTTCTGGCGAAAGGTCCCCGTCGGCCTGATGTCCCGCTCCAGCTCCTCGACCGGTACGGCCAGGTAGTCCTCCGGTCGCCGGTACTTCCGGAACAGCGTTTCGGTAACGCGGTTCACCGTCACGTCCGTCGTCTGGGCCGAGAGCATGACCGACACGAGCAATTCGACGTCCGAGCGGAACCGCAGCGCGATCACGGCGTCCGGATGGTCGGCCGCGAGCCGCTCGATGACCGGCCTGATCCGAGCCCTGCGTGGCCCGACCCGCCGTCGGGCCTCGTGAACGTAGCTCCGGGCCACCTGACGGCTCGGTCACGTGGCGGCCAGCGTGCCGGCAGCCGGCTCCGCCACGAGCCCGACGTCGTCCGACGGCCCCAGGCCGAGTCGTGGCCCGGCGCAGACCCGGTCGAGCGCCGGGCAGCCCGGACAGGCGAGCTCGTGCGGCGTCGGCCGGAACTCGCCCCGGTGAACCGCAGCGATCGCCGCCGACAGCTCGGCCTCGAGCGCGGGCAGGTCGGCGCGCGTGAACCTCGCCGCGACCGGGTGCTCGGCCTGCTCGAGGAAGCTGAAGATCACGTCGACCTCCTCGACACCGGCGCGCAGCGCTGCGAGCGCATAGACGAGCCGCTGGATCCGGTACTCGTGCCCGACGACCTCGTCCGGGGTCAGGTCGCCGAGCCGGTTCGTCTTGTAGTCGACGACCAGCGCACGCTCGCCCTGGCGCCAGAAGACGTCGAAGCGCCCGTGGAGCAGCACGCCGTCGTGCTCGAAGGCGAACGGCAGCTCCGGGCGGATCCCGACGCGACCGGCCAGGTCCGCTGCGAGCACCGACGCGCGCCAGGCAGCGACCAGAGCGCTCACGCGCTCCACATCCTCGTCGAGAGCATGGGCGTACGCCGGCGCAGCCAGGTGCTCTCTCGCAGCCTGCGGGCCTGCGCCCGCCTCGAGGAGCGCGTGCACGGCGTTCCCCACCTCCGCCGGGCTCAGGCCGGCAGCGCCGCCGCCGCCACCGGCGTCTTCGTCCGGGCGGAGCCCGACGAAGCGCTCGAGGTAGAAGCGATACGAGCAACGCTCCAGGAGCGCCAGCGCGCTGTACGACAGGCGACGGATGCGCTCCGGCCCGGGCTCCGGCACGCGCCGGGAGCGGCCGCAGCTCGAACGCGGCGGCCGGCTCCCCCGCCGCGCCAGGCTCGAAAAGCTCCAGCTGCTCGAGCTCGGGCGGCGACGGCTTGGTCGCCTCCGCCCGGCGATCGACGCGCAGGAGGATCTTCTCGCCGCCCGGCAGCTCGAGCTGCTCCTGGTCGAGATTCGCGCCCAACCGGTCGAGCGTCCAGCCGATGAGGCTACGCGACCTGTCCAGGCGACTCGGATCGAGCGAGCCGGCGAGAATGAGCCGGTCGATGGCACGGGTCATGGCGACGTAGTGGAGGCGGCGTACCTCGGCCTCCTCCGCCGCGCGCTCGGCCTCGCGAATCTCGTCGTAGCCGAAGACCCCGACCCGCTTGCCGCTTGCGGGATCGGCAACGCTGATTCCGAGGCGGCCGTCCGGTAGGCAGAGGATCTCGTCCGGCTGAGCCTGGACGGACGTGCGGCCGGCGTCGCACACGACGACGACCGGGAACTCGAGGCCCTTGGCCGCGTGAATCGTCATCAACCGCACCGCTTCGGCGCCCTCCTCCTCGGACACGGCCTCGACCTCCCGTGCGCCGACGAGCTGCTGATCTCGGACGAAGCGGACGAAGCCCTCGAGATCGCGGCCGCGGAGCTCCTCGTAGGACCGGGCCAACCGCGCGAGCTTCCTGAGGTTCGCGTACCGCCGCCGGCCGTCCCAGCGCGCGAGCACCGCGAGGTCGTAGTCGTGCTCGGCGACGATACGGTCGCACAGATGCTCGAGACCGGCAGCCACCGAGAGCCGGGCGAGACGCTCGTAGCGCTGCCGGAAGGCCGACAGCCAGCGCCGGTCGCGCTCCGACAGGCTCTCCGGTAGCTCCTGCTCGAGGCCGCAGTAGAGGGGCCGCTTGCCGGCCGAGCGCCGGAGGAGGACGAGCGCGTCGTTCGACACCCCGACGAGCGGGGACGCAAGGACGGTCAGGAGCGCCTCGTCGTCGTAGCGGTTGTGGAGAAGCCGCAGGTAGGCCAGCAGATCGACGACCTGCTGCTGGCCGAAGTAGCCGCGGCCGGTCGCGCGGTGAGTCGGAAGACCCTCTACCCGGAGCGCCTCCTCGTACGCCTCGGCGCTCGTCCCCGCCGCGAACAGGAGCACGACGTCGCCCGGCGCGCACTTCTCCTCGGCAACAAGCTCCTGAACGCGGCGCGCGACGTGCCGCGCCTCCGCGACTCGCCAGCCGATCTCCGCGTCGCGGTAGCTCGCCTTGTCGGTCACGAGCAGCTCGACGGCAGGGCCTCCGAGCGGCTCGGGGAACAGGCGGCCCGCTTCGAGGGGCGCGTAGCGCTCGCCGAACTCGGGACCGAAGAGATGGTTGACGACGCCGAGCACCTCCGGCCTCGAGCGGTAGTTCGTCGTCAGCGCGAGAAGGCCGTCGCTCGCGGCTCGCCGCTCCCGGAAGACGTCGACGTCCGCATGCCGGAAGCGGTAGATCGACTGGAACTCGTCGCCGACGAAGAAGAGCTCGGGAACCGGCCCGCCCGGATCGCCGGGGCTCCCCGCGACGATGTCGACGAGCTCGCACTGCAGCCTGTTCGTGTCCTGGAACTCGTCCACCATGATCGAGCGGAAGCGAAGGCGCAGCTCCGTCCTCGCGGCCTCGTCCCGGGCGAGCAGGTCCCGCGCGAGCAGCTGCAAGTCCTCGAAGTCGACGGCGGACTCGCGGGCCTTTGCGCGTGTGTACGCGCGTGTCGATGGCCCGCAGCAGCTCCTCCAGCAGTATGCGGTCGCGCGCCGCGATGTGCTCGAGGGCGGCCGTGCGCACGGCCTCGGCTGCATCGGCTGCGTCGCCGCCGGCCGCCTCCGGCGGGTCCGGAAGCTGGCGGAGCCGCTCCGGGGTCTCGGCCGACGGCGAGCGCGAGGTAGTCGTCGAGCTCGGCGTGAGCAGCCGTATCGACTGCGCCGGCCGCCGCCTCGCAGGCCGTCCTCAGCTCGGCGAGCCTCGTGGGAAGCTCGCCGGTATGCGCGATCGCGAGCCCGAGCGGACGGCCGGCCGATCGCAGGCGGCCGTAGACGCCGAGGAGCATCGAGCGCAGGCCGCGCGCGCCGTACGCCGCGAGCAGGCCCAGGCGCTCGGGCTCGCGTCCGGCGCAAAACGACGCCAGCGCATCCGTGAACGCCTCGGCGGCGAGCACCGAGGCCTGGCTCTCGTCGAGCACACGGAAGCGGGGGTCGACCCCGGCCTCGAACGGGTGCATGCGCAGCACGCGCGCGCAGAAGCCGTGGATCGTCGAGATCCAGGCGCCGTCGACGTCGCGGGCCAGATCACGCCGGCCGGCGGCGCGCAGCCGCTCCCGAACGCGCTCCCGCAGCTCGCCGGCGGCCCGCTCCGTGTAGGTGATCACGAGGATCGAGTCGAGCGAGAGCCCCCGCTCGAGCACCGCCAGCACGACCCGCTCGACGAGCACGGTCGTCTTCCCTGTGCCGGCGCCCGCCGAGACGAAGACGACGCCGGGCTCCGCGATGGCGGCCGCCTGCTCGGGGTTGACCACCGGCGTGCTCACGCGCGTCGTACCCTGCAGATCGGCCACGCACCGCACCAGGCGGGGCACTCGCCGAAGCGGGGATTGTGGCGGACGTCGCCGTCCCGGATCTCCCCTGCGGCGTCGCGCGCGAGCGCGACGGCGGCGTCGACCCGGCCCCAGAAGGTCTCCTCGTCCAGGTAGTCCGTCGCCTTGAGGCCGGGCACCGACTGCCTCGCGCCGACCCGGGCCATGCCCCGGGCCTCGCGATCGCCCGAGAGCGACCGGTAGAGGCCTCCGAGCGGCTCGAGGCCGACGAGGTCGCGGAGAGCCAGGATGTACAGGGGCATCTGCAGACGCCTCTCCGACTCGATCCTGCTCGCCGAGAAGGCCTCGCCCGACTTGTAGTCCTGGACGATCCCGGAAGCGGAGTACGGGTCGAGGTCGATCCGGTCGATCTTCCCGGACACGGTGAGGCCGTCGAGGTCGAGGCCCGACTGCAGCTCGGGCGCGCTACGGGTCGTCCCGAACGCCACCTCGAAGCGTCGCGGGACGAGCTCGAGCCCGAGCTCGAGCTCGGCGCGCAGGAACAGCTCGAGATCGCGCGCGAGCTGGGCCTCGAGCTCGAGCAGCTCGACGTCGGCGAGCTCGAGGCGGACCTGGCTCTCGATCGCCTCGCGCAGGCAGGCGCGCAGGTACTCGACCGCCTCGTCGAGCCGGCCCGCGTCGACGGTCTCGACGCCGAAACGCTTGGGCAGGCCGGCATAGAACGCCCGTAACGCCTGGTGGGCGACGATGCCGCGAAGACGCGCGTCGATCTCGGGATCGATGGTCTTGGGGTCGAGCACCCGCTCGACCAGCCACATCGACGAGCAGTCGACGAACTTCTCGAGCTCGGTCGCGGAAAAGCGGGTCTGCTCGCGCAACACGCGAAGCACGGCCGGATTCGCGAGCCTCGTCGGACGCTGGAAGGCCCCGAGCGCCCGCTCGATCTGGCGCTCCCAGCCACCGGCCGCCGCCAGCGCCCGCGCCTGTGGCTCGCTCCGGCCCGCCAGCGCTGCCACGGCCCGGAGGCGCTCGCGCTCGGTCGGAGCGAGGTGAAGCTCCCAGGAGAGCGCCGACAGCGGCCGCCTCGCCGTGAAGCGCTCGACGTCCGCGTGTGCGAAGCGGCCACGCACCTCTTCCCAGAACGAGCTCGGCTCGAGCGGCCGGCCCTCGTCCGTCGCAGCTTCCCGCACGAGGTAGAGACGCTCCCAGGGCCGTGTGCACGCCGTGTAGAAGAGGTAACGGTCTCGGCTGAGCGCATCCGCGCGAAGCAGCCGCCTGCCCGGTGCCCGATCCTCCAAGCGGCGGCGCTGCTCGTCGGTCAGGAAGGGCGAGTCCGACGCCCGTCTCGGCAGGACCCCCTCTTCGAGGCCGAGCACGAACACGACGCGGAAGCGCCGAGTGCGGGCGCGGAGCAGGTCGAGGATACGGACCCGGCCCGCGACCGGCGGACGCGGCGCGACCGTGATCTGCTCGAGCGTCCTCACCAGCTCCTCGGGCGCGGTGTCGACGCCGAGCCAGCCCTCCAGCTCGCCGAGCACCAGACGGATGCTCTCCTCGGCCCGGAGATCCAGGCTGGCAGCATCCTCGAGCGGTGGCCGCTCGAGCCCCCACGCCGCCACCAGCATGCCCGACGCGACCGCGCCCACGCCCGCGAGCGGACCGTCGGCTTCGCGCAGCCGATCGAGCGCCGGGACGCGATGACCGAGCAACCTCAGCGTCTCCTCCTCGACTCTGGCCGGCGCCGACACGGCCCGGCCACGCAACCGACCCTCCACCATGTCGACGCGCTGGCGCGGGATGCCCGAGTACGGCGAGCGAAGGAAGCGGTAGAGATCGGCCCTGTCGCCCTCGAGCCAGGCGAAGCGGCAGAGGCCGAGCAACGCACGGCCAAGGGGCGTGCGCCCGAGACGCAGGACGTTTTCGAAGGCATGCGGCACACCGAGGGCCCCGAACGCGGTCTCGATCGGCGCGAGCCTCGACTCGACGGAGGGGCACACGACCGCGATCTCCTCCGCCGGGACGCCGTCGCGGAGCAGGCCGAGGATCTCGGCGCCCACGAGCTCGAGCGCCGCGCGCGTCCCGGCCGCCTCGCAGGAAGCGGACGCCACCGTCGAGCGGCTCGCGGCTCGCCGTCCGCATCCGTGAACAGCACCCGCTCGAGGCGCGCCAGCGACGGCGAGTCGTACCACCCCTGCGGTGGGAGCTCCTCGAGACGTGGGCCCGCGAGGGCAGCGAGATCCGTCCGCCGTGCGCTCCAGCGCCGCGAACGCGGCTCGGCCCGGCTCGTACGGCAGCGAGACGCAGACGTCGGTGCGCGCCGCGAGCGCCTCGAGCAGGCGCCACTGGACGCCGCTCAGGTCCTCGAAGCCGTAGACCAGGACGGGGGCCGTGTCCCATGCTCCGAGATCGGACGCGACGAGCTCCGCCGCCCGCCGCCGCCGGGCCTGGAGGTCGCCGGCGCCGAGGCGCTCGCACTCCGACCGGTACGCCGCGAAGAGGCGCGCCGAGGTCGTCGTCGACGTCACCGGGGTCGACGAGGGCCGCCTCGAGCTCGGCGAGCGCATCGGCGAGGCCCTCGGCGAAGCCGCCGAAGCGCGCCGAAGCGGCCATCCGATGGAGCCGTGTCCGCGAGATCACCCGGGCGACGACGAGTGCGCGCTGCGCCGGTGAAAGCACGGCCGGGCGCGGCGGCGACGAGTCCCGTCACGCGACGGAAGAGGTCGTCGAACGTCCCGACCGAGCCCCCGAGCAGCGCCGGCACCCGTGCGAGCAGGTCGCGCTCGACCCGCTCGACCTCGGCGCGGTTGGGCACGACGAGGAACGGGTCCCGGTCGAGCGCGGCGACGTAGCGATCGAGCAGACCCGCGACCTTGCCGGCGTTCGCCGGCCCGACGAGCAGGGTCAGCGGCACCGGTCCATCCTAGCTTCGAGCCGGGACAGTGCCGACGGCGGGACGGGTTAGCGCACGCGGCTCGGGCGGGGCCGGGTCTCCCCCGCCCGCCCCACCCGGGGTCGACCGAATCGCTAGCCGGCGACCGACTTCGGCCGGCGGCCGCGGCGTGCCGCCGAGCGGCCCGGCGTGCCGCCCGCGCAGTCGTCGCACAGATCGGCGACCTTCGCTCCGCGACGGGCATCGGAATAGGTCAGACGAAGCGTGGCGCCCTTTCCTTCGCCAACCTCGGCACCACAATTGTCACAGACGAGTACGGTCTTTCGTGCCAACTCGATCCTCCTCGATTTCGAGCTCTGCGCAGGAGATCATAGACGAATACCGAGTCGGCCATCACGCGCTGCTATTTGCGCCTCCCGGTTCGCTCACCGGAACCCCGGACGAGCGCAGAAGATCGCGCAGCATCTCGGCGTTCGCGGGCCCTTGCGCGATCCACTCGCTCTCCTTCGCCTCGCCCGGCATTCGGAGCTCGAATTCCCCTGCGCCGGGAGCCGGGCTCCGTCCGTTCGTGTTGAACAGGACGAACGCCTGCTCCGACGCCGCTCCGAGCTCGCGCAACGGCGCCACCCATTCCTCGAGCTCTTCCGGCGCGTAGAGATGGTCGAATCGCTCCGCGGCGCTTCCTCCGCGCAGGTTCCATGTCGACGCGTTACGCCCGTGCATGCGCACGTAGGCAACGGGCGACGTCGTGGTCACGATCGTGGGCAACACGTTTCGGCCGCCCGTGCGCGGGGCGTCGACCGCGACGTACGACGCATCGACGCTCTCGAGAAACGCGAACGTCCGTGCGCGCTCAGCCTCGTCGAGCCAGGCCGCGTGCCGGAACTCGACCAGCATCCCGTCGCCTCCCAACTGTTCCTTCGCCCACGCGATGTCGTCGTAGGACTCGCGGCGCGGGACGACGTAGGGCGGGAACTGCATGAGGATCCCGCCGAGCTTGCCGGCCGTGCGCAACGGCTCGAGCGCCGCGCGGAAGCGGGCGAACACCTCCGCGCGAACCTCGCGGGGCGGGCGGTCTACCCTCCCGCGCTCGTCGGGCTCGACGACCTCCCGCAGGTCCGGCGGAAGCTGCGCGGCGCGCACGGGATGCCGGGTCATGAGCGCGAAGGCCTTGACATGGAAGACGAACCCCGGCGGCGTGGCGGCGGCCCAGCGCTCCGCGTACTCCGCGACCGGAAGCGTGTAGTAGGTCGAGTCGACCTCCACCGTGTCGAAGCGTGTCGCGTAGTGGCGCAGCCGCTCTGCGCCGGTGCGGATGCCGCGCGGGTAGTACGAGCGCGTGAGCGCCTCGTCCGCGAACGAGCACGTCCCGACACGGATCGACGCCGCCACGGGCTCATCCTAGAGTCCGCGAACCGGCAGGTACGGCGACGCGAGGCGGGCAGGCGGCCGCGGGCGGAACTACCGCGTCGCCGCGGCGCGGCGAACGGCCTCAGGCGACCTTTGCCAGCTCTCTGTCGAGCCGCTCCTCCGCACGCGCGCGGGCGATGATCGCCTCCTGGGCGCCGAAGCGGGTGCGGCTCCTCACGATCCGCGCCTCCTGGAAGAGCGACTCGATGCGCTCGGAGAGCGCCGCGACCTCAGCCGACCTGGCCTCGTCCGCGCCCGTCTCGGCGAGCTCCTTCCAGAGCTCGGTCCGGCGCGCAGCAGCCTGATCGAGCTCCTGCTTGATCTCGTTCAGCGTACGCATACCTCACCTCGTACTCGCATAACGATCGCAAGAGTTTCGCCATTCCGACCGGTCGTCCTTCACGAATGTTCCAGCCGGCGCCAGATCGCATCCGAGCAGTCCGGGAGCGGGCGCGCCGAGAACGTCCGGCCGTAGACTGGACGTCGTGGACACGCGGGCGATCGCCGTCCTCGAAGGCGACGAGACCGGCCAGGAGCTGCTCGGGGAGGCACTGCGGGTCCTCGCGCCCGACGTCGTCGGCCTCGAGCTCGAGTTCCGGCACTTCGACCTGTCGCTCGCGTCGCGACGCCGGACGCAGAATCAGGTCGTCCACGAGGCCGCGCGCGCGATCGTCGAGACGGGGCTCGGTCTCAAGGCGGCGACGATCACGCCGGAGGGAGGCGGTGACGTCGGCAGCCCCAACCGGATCCTCCGAGAGGAGATCGGCGGACACGTGATCGTGCGCACGGGCCGGCGGATTCCCGGAGTGACCCCGGTCGGCGGCGTCCACGCACCGATCTCTGTCGTCCGGATGGCGGTGGGTGACGCCTACGGCGCCCGCGAATGGCGCGAGGGCGACGGCGATGACGAGGTCGCCTTCCGGACCGAGCGCATCGAGCGTCGCGTCTGTCGCGCCGTCGCCGAGTTCTCGTTCCGGCACGCGGCGCGGACGCGCGCGAAGGTGTTCGGCGGGCCGAAGTACACGGTCAGCCCGATCTACGAGGGCATGCTCAAGGAGGAGATGGATGCGGCGGCCGCCCGCCATGCCGAGGTGCCGTACGAGCCGCAGCTGATCGACGCGACGTTCGCGCTGCTCCTGGCCTCTGCCGGCGATCCGCTCGTCATCCCTGCGCTGAATCGCGACGGCGACATCCTGAGCGACTTCGTGCTGCCGCTGTTCGGGTCGATCGCCGGGTCGGAGTCGCTCGTCGTCGCCTTCGGGGACGACTACGCGCCGCGGGCGATCATGGCGGAGGCCGCCCACGGCACCGCTCCGGCCCTCTTCGGCAAGAACGTCGCCAACCCGCTCGCGATGATCCTCGCCGGCGCGGCGCTGCTTACCCACATGGACGCCACGGGCGCGCAGGCCGCCGGCCGAGCGATTCGCGAGGCGAGCCTCGAGGCGGTCGCGGCCGGCACGCGCACGGCCGACCTCGGCGGCCACGCGAGCACAACCGAGTTCACGGACGAGGTCATGGAGCGGGTCCGGCAGAAGCTCGAGGTCTGGTCGAGCCTCTCGGAAGGTGTGAGGCGCGACCGGCCAGTATCGAGTGCCCGGGCGCGCCGAGCGTCGAGCCCGACCCGCGGCTGCACCCGGGTCGTCTGGACGCTCGAGGCTCGGCTTCTCTCGTCAACGCGTTCGGCACAGGCGTCACCTACCCGTTCCTCGTCATCTACCTGCACAACGTGCGCGGCTTCGGGCTCGGCATCGGCCGGGCTCGTCGTCGCCGACGATCGGTGCTTGCGGGCCTCGTCGTCCGGCACTGCTGATCGGAGCGGCTCGTCGACCGCGTTGGCCCTGCGCCGGACGCTCGTCGCCGGCGCTCGCGGTGCTCGGCGCGTCGGCGTACGGCCTCTTCCCGCTTCGTCCGCGAGCCGTGGCACGGCGTTCGTCGCCGCGCTCCTCGTCGGAATCGGCAGCGGCGGCTTCTGGCCCGCCGCAGCTCACCTTCCTCGGCGCGGCTCGCGCCGGCCGCGCGCCGCCACGCGGCCTGGGGCCTCCAGCGAGGCTTCCTCAACCTGGGTCTCGGACTCGGGCGGGCTCGATCGGCGGCCTGATCGCCAGCACGGACGAGCCGGGAACGTTCACCGTGCTCTTCCTCGTCAACGTCGCCGCCACGCTCGTCTGCTACGCCGCTCGTCCTCGCGTGGATCCCGGACCTCCGAGGCTGCCGCCGGCCGGCCGCCGGGTCGAAGCGGGCCGCGGCGGGCTACCGCGATCGCCTTCTCCGGCACCGTCCGTTCATGGGCCTGATCGCGCTGAACGTCGCGCTGATCGCGGTCGGCAACGCCCAGCTCGAGCTGCTGCCGGTGTTCGCGACGAACGAGGCCGGAGGTGAGCGAGCAGGTCGATCGGCCTCATCTTCCTGGCCAGCTCATGCTCGCCCTCGTCCTCTGCCAGCTCCCGGTCGCGAAGGCGCTCGAGGGGCGCTCCGCGCATGCGGGCGCTCGCGCTCGCATGCCGGCGCTCTGGGCGGTCGCATGGCTCGTCGTCGAGGCCGGCGGCGCCTGGCTCGAGGCGGGAGCGGCCGCGACGCTCGTCTTCGGCCTGCGCCGCGGTCGTCTTCGCGGCTCGGCGAGTGCTTCGACGGCCCGAACACGGTCGCGCTCGATCGCCGACCTCGTGCCGCGAGCGGCCTCGAGGGCCGCTACTGGGCGCTCTCGGCCAGACTCCTGGGAGCGTCGGCTACGTCGTCGGCCCGGCCGTCGGCGGCTTCGTCCTCGCGGCGGCAGCCGCTCGCGCTCTGGCCGCTCGCCGCCGCAGTGCTGCGCTGGTCGCGGCTCGGAGCGACGCTCGCGGCTCGAGCGCTGGCATCCCGGTCGAGCTACGACTGACGCCGGTGGACGCGCGGCCGAGGCGGACGCGGTAGAGCCGGCTTGAGCTAGCGGGTGTCGAGCGGCGGGTTCTGGACGTTGTGCTCGGTCGCGTACGTCTCGGCGAGCTGGTTGACGACGTCCATGCCCTCGGGGAACGCGTAGTTGATCCGGACGAACGGCTCCCATTTCTCCGGCAGCGCATCCTCCGGGAAGATGGCCTCGACCGGGCACTCCGGCTCGCAGGCGCCGCAGTCGATGCACTCCTCCGGGTCGATGACGAGCATCCGGTCGCCCTCGTGGATGCAGTCGACAGGGCAGACGTCGACACACGACCGGTCTTTGATGTCGAGACAGGGCTCGGCGATGATGTAGGTCATCCGCGGCTGAGTCTAGCCGCTGCCCCGGGCCGCGCGGCGGTGGCAACGGAAAGCGCGGCAGGCTCCGGGACGCCCACCGGCAGCTCGACGCCCGCCTGCCGCTGCCTTTCGAGCAGGCGTCAGCCGACGAGCTCGGCCACGAGGTCCTTCGCCTGCTCTGCCAGCGCCGAGCGCACGACGACGCGGTCGAAGCCGGCGGCATGCGGCTCGCCGGAGCCCGGCCGTGTCCGTGTGATTCGTGAAGCCGAGGATCGGCGTGTCCGGATACGCGTCGGCGACCTCGCCCGGGTCGACGCGCGCGATGTCGACGATCACGAGGTCGGGCGGATCGATGCTCTCGGTCGTGACGAGCCGGTGGCCCCGCCGAGCGCCGCATCGAGCTTGCCGCGGAAGAAGAGATCGACCCCGGCAACAAGGATCGTTGCCACGCGCGAGAGCCTACCATCGGCTGCCGGTCTCGCCTAGTCCCTCGACGCGTGCCCGCCGCGCGCGAGCCGGAACCGGCCAGCAGGGGTCGGTCGCGCGCTCAACCGTCGAAGCGGGCGAGCTCCTCGTCCAGCCGGCGCTCGGCTTCCGCATCGAGCGGCCGGCGGCCGTTCAGCGACGGGTCGCTCGGTGCCGCGCCACGCCGCGGCACCGGACCTTGCCGCGCGCCAGGCGAGCCCGCCGACCAGCGCCGCGGCGCACGCAATCCCCGCGAGCGGAAGCACCCAGGCGAGCAGGTTGAATCCCTCCTTGGGCGGCGCGGCCAGGATCCCTTCGCCGAACTCCCCGACGAGTGCCGCCTTGATCTCGCTCTTCGTGTCGCCGGCGGCGATCCGCTCGCTGATGAACGCCCGTATGCGGTCGGCGACAGGGGCATTCGAGAGAGCGAGCGTCGTCTTGCACGTCGGGCAGTTGACCTCGTTCTCGAGCTCCTCCAGCGTGGGACGCTCCTCGCTCGGGAGCGCCGGCGCGGCGAGCGCAAGCCCGACGAGGAGGGCGAGCACGACGGCGCAGGCGCGGATCACGGCGCCAGCGCCTTCTCGATGCTCTGCTCGAGCGCCGCGGCGTCGACGGGCCCGGCGACGTAGGCCGCCACGCGGCCGTCCCGGTCGATGAACATCGTCTCCGGCAGCGCCGGGATGCCGAAGCGGCCGAGCGTCGCACCCTGGCCGTCGTGAACGTTCGGGTACGTGATCCCGTGCTCCTCGATGAACTCTCGCGCGTCGTTCGAGAGGTCGTTCGCGTCGACGCCGATGAAGACGACACCCTGTTCACGGTAGCGCTCCCAGCCGTCCTGGAGCACGGGCGCCTCCTCCCGGCACGGAGGGCACCACGAGGCCCAGAAGTTCAGGACGACGACCTGGCCGCGCAGCGAGGAAAGCGACAAGCCCCCGTCGCCGTTCAGCTGCTCGAGCTCGAAGTCGGGCGCGAGCGGACGCTCGCCGGCAGCGGCGGCCGCGGCAAGGCCCTTTCCCTCCTCCTTGGCGGCCATGCGCCACCCGAGCAGTCCGGCGAGGGCTGCGACGAGGCCGACAACCGCGACGATGAGCAGGAGCTTGCCCCGCGGGCGCATCTCCCACACAGTACTGAAGCGGTGAGAGCGGCTCTCTGACGAGCGTTCGGCCCGATCTAGGCGCGGACGATGAAGACCGTCGTCCCCACGCGCACGCGCTCGAACAGCCATTCCGCCTCCCACACGAGCATGCGGATGCAGCCATGCGACGCCGAGTAGCCGATGGAGGCTGCATCGGGCGTCCCGTGGATACCCACGAGCGGGGCGGAAAGGCCCATCCAGCGCGTCCCCAGTGGATTTCCCGGACCAGGCGGGACCGGCTCCAGGCCCTCCGCCCAGTCGGAGGCCGGTGGATACCACCACGGGTTGCGCTGCATCGTGACGATCGAGAAGCGGCCGATCGGCGTCGGGTAGGCGGCCTGCCCGGTGGCGACCCCGAACGTCCGCCAATGCTTCTCGGCGCGGTAGAGGAAGAGCCGTTTCGACTCTCGCCGGATGACGACCACGGGCCCGAAGTTCGCCTGCGTGACCTTCGGCCTGACCGGGTCGGTCTCGACCTGCACCGGGCCTCGTTCGTGCGCTCGGAGCGCCTGCACGATCGCAGCCACCGTCGGGTAGCGGTCGACGCGCAGTCCGGGGCGCGCCTCTGAGATCCGCGGACGGAGCTTCACGAGACGAAGCCTCGCGTCCCTCGGCTGCCCGGTTGACCCGCCGCTCGAGCTTCGAGACGTACTCGTGAACCGCCTGGCCCTGCACCGTCACGACGAGCTCGACCTGAGATCCGGGAGGAGCCACGAGAGCCCGCGCGAGCGCTGCCTCGACGCGAGCCTTCGCGCCGAGCCGTGCCGGAGCGACGCGCCAGCGAAGCCGCTTGTGGACGATCTCGACGGGTTGGGCGAAGGCTGTCTCGACCACGAGACGCGCCTGGTCGACGCTGAGGCCCCCGACCGAGGACGAGCCGATCGTCACCCCGTCCGGGATCAGCAGCGGCGGCAGAGGCGGCAGCGGCGGCTCAGGCGCGGGCGGCGGCTCGGTCGTGACGGGCGCAGTCGTCGCGCCCGGCACAGGTTCCTCCTGGCCGTGGACCACGGGAACGAGCGCCCCCACGGTGGCGAGCCCGAAAGCAAAGAAGCACTGCAAGACGACGCATCCTGTACCGGCATGCTACCGACCGCGGAGACACGCCTACGAGGATTCGGCGCCCGCGCCGAAGATCCTCGGATCGTTCGTGATCACCCCGTCCACGCCGGTCGCGACGACGCGGGCGAGCAGCTCCTCGTCGTCCACGGTCCAGGCGAAGACCGAAACGCCGAGCCGGTGGCAGCGCTCGACCGTCGCGCGCGAGAGCACCGCGAAGTGGAGCATCGCCGAGCCTGCCTCCGCCGCCTTGACCATACGCCCGATCCGATGCGGAAGTGCCGCACGCAGCACCGCCGCCCCGCCCTGGATCACCGGCGAGAGCGCCCGCCGTCGCGCCAGCCCCCGTCTGTCGAGCGGATACGAGATACCCGTTCGCAGCCCGGGCTCGCACCGCCGCAGCTCGCGCAGGCTCGCCGGGTAGAACGAGCAGGCGATCGAGCGCTCGACGAGGCCGTGCCGCTGGAGCGCGTCCGCGACGCTGCGCCTCGAAGCCGTGCCACTTGAGGTCGAGGTCGAGCTCGAGCGCCGCGGGAGCCTCTGACCCGAGGAAGGCGAGCGCCTCGTCGAGCGTCGCGGCATCGGCCTCGATCTCCTCGTGCGAGTGGGCCAGCACGAGCGTGCCGTCCGGAGCGTCGACGACGTCGAACTCCACCATGTCGACCCCGGCCTCGATCGCCGCCGCCAGCGACCCGATCGTGTTCTCAGGAGCGAGCGCGGCCGCGCCCTTGTGGCCGATGCGGAGGAATCGTCGTTGCTCCATCCGCGCATCATGGTCGATCGCGCCGGTGGCCGAATCGTGAAAGCGCGTGTTCGGCTTGCATCCGTCCTCCGGACCCGCCAGAATTCGGCGCTTGATGGCCCCGGCACGTGCTCACAAGGCGCGCAGCGAGCAGATCACGCCGCCGATCGACGACCCGTTCGTCGTCCACCGCGAGTTCAGGCGGCACCGCCGCAAACGGCTGGCGCGCATCGAGCAACGGCTCGAGGTGAAACGCGCCAAGCGCCGTTTCTGGATCCTGGTCGGGGCGCTCTTCATGCTGGCGCTGTTCCTGGGTGTCACGATCTGGGAGCAGATCCAGTCCGTGTTCGGGATCTAGTGTTTCGTCCCGGAAGTCCCTTGATGCTCCGGCGCGCGAAAAGCGAGCCGGGCAAGGACGCAGGGAGCGTCAATACTGGACTTGAAGTATTGGCGCGACCGAGGACACAGCACGGCGACGCTTTGCAGCCGCCGGAGCGCAAGCCGACTTTCGGGACGGAGCACTAGACCTCGTGGCTGCCTCGAGACGGCCGTCGGTCCCGTCGGTCAGGAGCATCTCCGGCCCGGGCGAAGCCCTCTCGTGGGTCGCGGGCCTGCTCCTCGCCGTGAGCGCGTTCACCGGTTGGTACTCGTCCGAAGGCGAGATCGCCACGGTCGCGGTCATCGGCTGGCACACGGGAACGATCGGCAAGCTCGTGTTCTTCACGGGCCTGGCGGTGCTCGTGCTCCTCCTGCTGCGCGCCACGGGGCTCGACCTCCCGCCCGTCTTTCCCGTCGGCGCCGCGGTCGCGAGCCTGGGAGCGCTCGGGACGATCCTCGTGCTCGTGCGGCTGATCGACATCCCGGACCGGTTTCTCGGCGCCGGTCGCGGCATCGGGATCTGGATCAGCCTCCTCTCCGCCCTCGCGGTGGTAGGCGCCGGTCTGCTCGAGGCCTCGGAAGAGGTCGATCGCTCGACCTGAGCGACGACGTACGGGGCCGGATAGCGCGGCTCAGCCGCCGCTCACGGTGACCGTGACAGTCTCGACTGGAGCGAGCGTCGAGGGCTGGAGCGTGCGGACGCCCGTCTGCTGGCCGCCCGGCTGAGGCGCGTCCTCGATCGCCCGGCCGATCACGAGGCCGGCGAGAAAGACGGCGACGAGCGCGACGAGCCACAACGCCCAGCGCCTGACAGCCCGGTGACGGCTGGGGCGGCCCCGTTCGGGTCGCTCGCCCCGCGGTGGCCGGGTGCCCGTCTCCGGCGGCAGCGGCGGCAGCTCATCCACGGGACTCCGATTCTAGGGTCGCGTCGCTCCGGCTTGGCCGAATCGTCCATGCGAGGCCGTGCCAGATGCTCAGGGGCGATAGTCGGACGCTCCACGCGCGTACACGTGGAAGGCCGTGTCGAGGACGAGCGTGACGTCGGCGAGCCCCACACGCGGCTCGGCGGGCAGCCACTCCGAGACGACCTCGCGCGCCCAGTCTTCGGCGGCCCCCGAGTGCAACGCCACCAGCTCGTCGAGCGTGAAGCGCTGCCCTATGCGGCGCCTCAGCTCGTCGACGATCGCGTCGACGAGCGCCCAGAGCTGTCGGTGGCGCACCGGATCCTGCTGCTCGGCGTCGAGGCGCTTCGCGCCTTCGGCCCACTGCTGACGAGCGGGGTCGATCACGAACCGGGGCCGTGACGGCCCGTGACCGCCTGCCCGCAACGGGCATCGGGGCACCAGCGCTCGCCGGCGGCGTCCAGGATTCGCTCGCCGAGCTCGTATCCGGGGCGAGCGAGGGCGAAGGCGCCGTGCGCATGGAGGCACTTCAGCTTGCCCGGATTGCGGCTGCCGCCGATGCCGACGTCGAGCTCCGGCCGGAGACGCCGCTGCTCGGCATCGGCCTCGGCGAGGCTCCGGGCCAGCGACGCATCCTCCGCCGCGATGCGCGAGAAGTGCTCGACGCCTCCCGCCGCTTCGACACGAGAGATCGCCGCGACGAGCCACGGGCACGTGAGCCAGAAGGTCGTCGGGAACGGCGAGCCCCCCGCGGGCAACGCCTCTTGCTCGGAGACGGCCGGAAAGCCGTGCGGGCAGCGACAGGCGACCCCGCGGAAGGCGCGTGTCGGGCGCCCGATCTGCCACTCGACGACGGCACGGTCGTCCACGGTGGCAGTGTAGGGGCCGGATACATCCGGCCTCTACGGCCCGGCGCTCGTCAACGCCCCGAGGCGGCCCGCTTCCATTTCTGGACGCCGTTGACGACGTAGAGCGTCTCCCCCGGGTGAACCAGGCCGATGCGGCGGGCCTCCCGCTCGACGAACGCATCGGTCTCCACCTGCTCGAGCTGATGGCGCAGCGCCGCCTGCTGGCGCATGAGCGCCGAACGCTGCGCCCGGTGCGCGTCGATGTCGTCGCGGGCGGCCATATACGCCCGGATCGGCTGCACGTAGGCAAACGCGATCGCCGCGATAACGGCCACGCCGAGCAGCCGTCCGACATGCAAACGGCGCGGGAGCCGGAGCCAGAGAAGCCTTCGCACGCCGCAGGCTTCGCTACAGCCCGCCGCCCTCCTTCGCGAACGCGAAGGCTCAGGCCGTCTCGACCTTGATCAGGTTCGTGGAGCCGGGAACGTTGACCGCGGTACCGCCCGTGATGACGACCCGGTCACCGGGAACGACGATTCCGGTCGCGCGGGCTGCCTCCATGCTGCGTGCCCAGAGATGCTCGACGTCCTGGCACTCCTCCATCTCGTAGGGAACGACCCCCCACTCGAGCGCCATCTGCTGCAAGGCCGAGGTTCGGTGGGACACGGCGATGACGGGTCGCCTGGGCCGGTGGCGGGCGACACCGGAGGCGGTCCGGCCCGAGAACGTCGGCACGAGGATCGCTGCGGCCGTGAGCAGCTCGGCGATGTCGCACGCTGCGTTCGTCACGGCGTCACGCACGGTCGGGAACGGCTGCTCGGCAGTGGCGGCAAGCTCGTGGCGGTAGCCGAGACTCGGCTCGACTGCGCGGGCGATACGGTCGATCGCCAGCACGCTCTCCACGGGGTAGCGCCCCACTGCCGTCTCGCCGGAGAGCATCGCGGCCGCGGTGCCGTCCAGGATCGCGTTCGCCACGTCCGACGCCTCGGCGCGCGTCGGCTCGGGGCGCGCCAGCATCGACTCGAGCATCTGCGTCGCGGTGATCACCGGCTTCCCGTGCTCGAGAGCCGACTGGATGATGCGTTTTTGCACGAGCGGCACCTGCTCAGGGCCGATCTCGACGCCCAGGTCCCCCCGGGCGACCATGACCGCGTCCGAGGCCTCGATGATCGTCGAGAGATCGCCGAGCGCCTCGGACTTCTCGATCTTCGCGATGACCTGGGTCTGCGAGCCGGCCCCGTGCAGCAACTCGCGGAGCTGGCGCACGTCCTCGACCGAGCGGACGAAGGACAGCGCGACGAAATCCACGCCGAGCGTCAGGGCGAACTCGAGATCCTTCCGGTCCTTCTCCGTCAGCGACGGCACCGGGATCGAGACGCCCGGCACGTTGACGCCCTTGCTCGCCGAGACAGCTCCGCCCACGACCACGGTACAGCTGGCCTTGCCACCGACCACGCGCTCGACGCGCAGGCGGACGAGCCCGTCGTCGATCAGAACGTCGTGACCCGGGCGAAGCACCTCCGAGAGGACGGGTGGCGCGATGGGCAGCTCGCCATCGGCCGCGGAGGCCTCGCCGGTGACCGTGACCTGCTCTCCGGCCTCGAGCACGCGGGCGTCGTGCAGACGGCCCAGCCGGAGCTTCGGGCCCTGAAGGTCGGCGATCAGCGCGAGCGGCCTGCCCGCCTCCGCCTGCGCCTCGCGGACCGCACGAGCACGGCGGGCATGATCGTCGTGGGTGCCGTGCGAGAAGTTGAGCCGAGCCCCGTCCATCCCGGCGTCGACGAGCGCCCGGACGACCCTGGACGCCTCGGACGCGGGTCCGATCGTGCACACGATCTTGGTGCGCCGGCGGCCATGCGTCCACACCGTCAACGGTAGCGCGGCCGACGGCCGGGACCTCGCCGGGTCACCGGACCGCGCTCGGGAGCGGGCGGCTAGATGGACTGCCTCCGGCGGCGAACACGTCGGCTCCGGGATAGACGGCACGCCCGCCGAGCTCCTCCTCGATGCGCAGGAGCTGGTTGTACTTCGCCACACGGTCGCTGCGTGACGGGGCTCCGGTCTTTATCTGCCCGGCGCCGGTCGCGACGGCGAGGTCGGCGATCGTCGTGTCCTCGGTCTCGCCCGAGCGGTGGGAGATGATCGCGGCGTAGCCGCTCGCGCGGGCGAGCTCGATCGCGTCGAGCGTCTCGGTCAGCGTCCCGATCTGGTTCACCTTGACGAGGATCGCGTTCGCCACCCCTTCGTCGATTCCGCGTCGGAGCCGATCGACGTTCGTCACGAAGAGGTCGTCGCCGACGAGCTGGATCCGGTCGCCCAGGCGGCGCGTCAGCTCGGCCCACGCCTCCCACTCGTCCTCCGCGAGCGGGTCCTCGATCGACACGATCGGGTAGCGCTCGCAGAGCGTTGCGTACAGCTCGATCAGCTCCTCGGTGGGGAGCGTGCTGCCCGCACGCTCGAGCCGGTAGGCCCCGTCGTCGAAGAGCTCGGTCGACGCCACGTCGAGCGCGATGGCCACGCGATCCGCATGGCCGGCGCGGCGAGCCGCCTCGATGACCGCCTCGATCGCCGCCTCGGTCCCGCCCACGTCCGGGGCGAAGCCGCCCTCGTCGCCGACGCCGGTCGCGAGCCCGCGCTCGTGCAGCAGGGCCTTGAGATGGTGAAACACCTCCGCTCCCAGTGCGCAGCGCGTCCGAGAAGCTGACAGCTCCGACCGGGACGACCATGAACTCCTGGAAGTCGAGCGAGTTCTGGGCGTGCGCACCGCCGTTGACCACGTTCATGAGCGGGACCGGCAGCACGTGAGCGCCCTCGCCGCCGAGCCAGCGCCAGAGGGGCATGCGAGCCTCGTCGGCCGCGGCTTGCGCGGCCGCGAGGGAGCAGCCGAGGACGGCGTTCGCGCCGAGCCTGCTCTTGTTCGCGGTT
This sequence comes from uncultured Thermoleophilia bacterium, assembly GCA_963838105.1. Classification (GTDB taxonomy): domain Bacteria; phylum Actinomycetota; class Thermoleophilia; order Gaiellales; family Gaiellaceae; genus CAWJNF01. Next base: position 41,159 of record CAWIQC010000018.1, read on the forward strand.
CCGTCCAGGTCGATGAGGCGCTCGTCGATCGCCCGCTGGTCGGAGGGGTCGCTGCCTTCGAGCGACGCTGCGATCTCTCCGTTCACGTTCTCGACGGCGCGGAGGACGCCCTTGCCGAGGTAGGAGCTCGGGTCGCCGTCCCGCAGCTCGACCGCCTCGAAGCGTCCGGTCGACGCACCCGAGGGAACGGCGGCCCGGCCCCGCGATCCGGAAGCGAGGACAACCTCGACCTCGACGGTCGGGTTCCCGCGGGAGTCGAGAATCTGGCGCGCGTGCACGCCGGCGATCGCGCTCATTCCTCCTCCTTGGCGCGATCGAAGTACCGATCCTGGTCTCCGACCGGCAGAGCGACCCACTCCCGGCCGTCCGTCGCGGCGAGCGCCGCCGCGCGCTCGACACGTGTCACGAAGCGACCGGTCGCCTGCCGCAGCGCGAGCTCCGGGTCCACGTTCAGGTGGCGGGCGACGTTGACGCAGGCGAAGAGCAGATCGCCGAGCTCCGCGGCCGCTCTCGGGTCGGGCTCGGTCTCTGGAGCACGGGGACGTACCTCGTCGCGGAGCTCCGCGAGCTCGTTCTCGACATCCGTCAGGGCGTGCACGGCGTGGTCGAAGTCGAAGCCGGCCGTCGCCGCCCGGCGTTGCACCTTCCGGGCGTGGAGCAGGGCCGGCAACGTCTCGGGAACGTCGTGGAAGATCCCTTCCCGCTGCTCCTGCTCGGCCTTCAACGTCTCCCAGCGGCTCTTCACGTCGCCGGGCGTGTCGAGCTCGCCGGGCGTCTCGAAGACGTGGGGATGGCGGCGCACGAGCTTGACATGGATCCGCCTGGCGACCTCGGCGAGGTCGCCCTGACCACGCTCCTCCAGCAGGAGCGCGAGAAACACGGCCTGGAAGAGGAGATCGCCGAGCTCGTCGAGGAGCTTGCCGTCGTCGCCGGCCAGCGCGGCGTCGGCGACCTCGTAGGCCTCCTCGATCGTGTGCGGGACGATCGTCCGGGCGGTCTGGGCCCGGTCCCACGGGCAGTCGCGGCGCAGGCGCTCGGCGAGCGCGGCGAGATCGGCGACGGCTGCTCCGAGGCCCTCTCCCCCCGTCACGGCGGGTGAGCCTACGATCCGGTCTCGGCGGCCGACCCGGTCTCGGTGGCGCCCGTCAAGTCGGGTAGCGTCGCAGTCGTCGCCGGCTCGAAGCCGGTCGCATAGCCGATCGTGGCTGCGTGCTTCGCGCGGGCGTCCCGGACCCACTCGAGCATCAGCGCGTCCTTCTGCTCGTCGAGCACCTGCTCGCGGATCGAGTCGCTCACCTCCGCGAACGGCGTGGTCGCCTCCGGCTTCGTGTCCTCGAGCGCGGTGATGATGTGCCAGCCGAACTGGCTCTTCACCGGCTCGCCGATCTCGCCGGTTTCGAGCGCGAACGCGACGTCCTCGAACTCGGGCACGAAGCTGCCGCGGACGTCGGTGAGCTTGTCCGCCCTGCTCGGCCGAGGCGGTGTCGGTCGAGTGCTCCTTCGCCAGCTCCGCGAAGTCGGCCCCGTCCTGGAGCTGCTGGTAGAGGTCGTCGGCGAGCTCCTTGTCGTTCGCGTCGACGAGGATATGGGCGACCTCGCGGCTCTCCGGCGTCGTGAACTGCTCTTCGTTGTCGTCGTAGTACTGCTGAACCTCGTCGTCCGTGACGGTCACGTCCGCGGTGACCTGGTCGAAGATCTTCTGCGAGATGAGCTGCGCCCGGAGGTCGGCGAGCACGTCCTCCTCGGTCACGCCCTGCGCCTCCAGCTCGTCCTGGTACTTCTGCTCGTCACCTTCGAAGAACTGCTGCTTGAGCTCGGTCAGCCGGTCGGCGACTTCCTGGTCGGTCACCTCGATGCCGAGCGCCTCCGCCTCCTTCTCCCGGATGACTCGGTCGAGGAGGAACTCGACGGTCTGGTTCTTGAGCTGCTCGTACTCGGGCGTGCCGGCGGCCGGGAACTCGCGCTGCTGCGCCTCGTATGCGTTCTCGGCCTGGGCGAAGAGGCGGTCGTAGTCCGCCTTCGGGATCGACGTGCCGGCGACGACGGCGACCGCGTCCGAGGGCACCTCGATGTCGGGGTTGTCGGAGCCGTTCGTCTGGGCGGCGTCGTCGTCGCCCCCGCCGCAGGCGGCGCCGAGCACGAGAAGGGCCGCGCCCAGGAGGGACAGAATGACGAGCCGAGGGGAACGCATGCAGGCGATGGGATGCCGCTCAAGCGGCCAGAGCCAGAATAGCATCGACGAGCGCGACCGCCGTTCCGAGGTCGTCGACGCGCTGCGACACCTCCCGACGCGAGCTCGTGTAGACGGCGATCGGAGCAGCAGAGCGCAGCCCGCGGAGCTCGGCGGAGCCGAGCACGAGCGGACCGACGGTGGCCCGGCCGCCGCGGAAGACGAGGTAGTCCGCTCCGAGACGCGCGAGCTTCAGCTTCGCCTCCTGGATCGAGAACAGGTGCTCGACGGGCTCGGCACGGGCCCGAAGCGATCCTCGAGCGCCGCGTGCAGCTCGCGCAGCTCGTCCTCGGACTCGGCCAGGGCGATGCGACGGTGGAGATCGATCTTCGCCGCCTCGGCGCCGATGTACGACGCCGGGATGTAGGCGTCGATCGCCGCGTCGACGCGGACGGGCCGGGTGATCGGGCGGCGGGCGCCGCTGAGCTCGGCGACCGCCTCCCCGAGCAGCTCGACGTAGAGCTCGAAGCCGACCGCGGCGACGTGACCCGACTGCTCCGCTCCGAGCAGGTCGCCGGCTCCCCTGATCTCCAGGTCGCGCATCGCGATCGCAAAGCCGGCGCCGAGCTCGGTGTGATCGGCGATCGTGGCGAGGCGCGCACGCGCCTCCGGCGACAGCTCGCGCGAGTCGGGGTAGAAGAGGTACGCGTGGGCCGTCACGTCGCTGCGTCCCACCCGTCCGCGTATCTGGTAGAGCTGGGCGAGGCCGAGCGTGTCGGCACGCTCGACGATGAGCGTGTTCGCCTGCGGGATGTCGAGCCCCGACTCGATGATCGTGGTCGAGACGAGGACGTCCGCGTCGCCGCGGAGGAATGCGAGCATGCGCTCTTCGAGCTCGCGCTCCGGCAGCTGGCCGTGCGCGACGAGGAAGCGCAGCTCCGGGCAGAGCTGCCGCAGCTTCTCGGCCGCCTCGTCGATCGTCTCGACGCGATTGTGGAGGTAGAAGGACTGCCCCTTCCGCTCGGCTTCGCGCCGAAGCGCGAGCGTCAGCAGCTCCTCGTCGTAGTCGCCGACGTGGGTGCGAATGGGTCGGCGGCCGCGCGGAGGCGTCTCGATGACGCTGATGTCGCGCAGTCCGGCCAGCGAGAGGTGCAGCGTGCGCGGGATCGGAGTGGCCGAGAGCGCGAGCACGTGCACCTCGAGGCGGAGCTGGCGCAGGAGCTCCTTCTGGGCGACCCCGAAGCGCTGCTCCTCGTCGACGATGACGAGGCCGAGATCCTTCGGCACGACGTCGCGCGAGAGCACGCGATGTGTCCCGATCAGGACGTCCACCTCGGCCGTCGCGGAACTCGCCGAGGACGCGCTTCACCTCGCGCCGGCCGGCGGAAGCGGGACACCATCTCGACGCCGACAGGCAGGTCGCGGTAGCGCTCCCGGAACGTGTTCCAGTGCTGCTGGGCGAGCACGGTCGTCGGAGCCAGCACGAGCGCCTGCCTGCCGTTCGCGACCGCGGCGAATGCCGCCCGCACGGCGACCTCGGTCTTCCCGAAGCCCACGTCGCCGCAGACGAGCCGGTCCATCGGCCGCGGAGCCTCGAGATCCTCCTTGACGGCCTCGATCGCGCGCTGCTGGTCGGGTGTCTCCTCGTACGGGAAGCTCGCCTCGAGCTCCTCGACGAGATCGCCGTCCACGTCCAGCGGGATCCCTGCGACCCGCTGGCGCTGTGCGTACAGGGCGAGCAGCTCGCCCGCAAGCTCCCGCGCGCCTTCGCGCGCCCGTGCTTTCAGGTTCTGCCACGCCTTGCCGCCGAGCTTCGACAGGGCAGGCGACGCGGCCCCCGCGCCCACGTAGCGCGAGACCTTGCCGATCTGCTCGTGCGGGACGTAGAGGCGATCCTCGCCCCGGAACGCGAGGAAGAGGTAGTCGCGGGTGACGTCGGCGACGGTCTTCGTCTCGAAGCCGAGGAGCTTGCCGACGCCGTGGTCCTCGTGGACGACGAAGTCGCCGGGACGCAGGTCGGCGAAGCTCTGGAGCGCGCGCCCGAGCCGCGCGTCGGCACGCGGCGGCCGCTTGCGAAACACCTGCGTGTCCGGGAGCAGCACGATTCCCAGCTCCCGCGAGACGAAGCCGCGGCGCACCGGGGCGACGGCGAAGAGCAGGCCCGCCTCGCGCGGGAGTTGCCGTCCGGCCTCGAGCTGCTCGGCGTCGAGCTTGCGGAGCATGGCCTTCGTCCTCGCCGCCTCGCCCGCGTGGGCGAACGCGACGACGACGCGATTGCCCGCCTGCAGGAACCCGCCGAGGTCGTTCTCGGCCTCCGCGAGGCCCCGCGCGGCGACGGCCGGCCGCTGCGCCTCGAACGCGAACGGCTGCCCGCTCGGGAGGGGGTCGATCGGGCTCGCGCGGTCGAGCCCAGACCTCGTAGCCCAGCTCCTCCCGCCAGATCGCGCGCGCCTCGTCGATCTCCCAGACGAGGTCGCACCGCCCGATGGGCGGCACGAGGTCGTCCGGAACGCTGCCGGAGTCGGCGTGCGTCAGCTCGAGGTCCAGAGTGTCCAGCCGTCGCTCGGCTGCCGGGTAGACGACGGCGTCCGAGAGCGCGTGGAGCGTCCGCTGGGTGAAGGGCGAGAACGCCCGGATCTGCTCGACCTCGTCGCCGAACAGCTCGACCCGGACCGGCTCGCGGCCGGTCGAGCGGAAGACGTCCACGATACCGCCGCGGACGGCGAACTGGCCGCGCTCGTCGACACGCTCGACGCGCTCGTAGCCGGCGAGGGCGAGCTGCTCGGCGAGCCCCTCGACTCCCGGCTCGTCACCCGTGGCGATGCGGATGGTCTCGGCACGCGCCTCAGGTCTCGGCAGGCCCTGGCCGAACCCGAGCGCCGACACGCAGACGAGTCCCCCGGCGGCGTGGACGTCGAGCGCCCGGAAGCGCTCGCCCACGAGATGCGGGGGCGGCGCGAGCCCGCTCTCGTAGGAGACGCCCCGCGAGGCGAGCAGCCCCACCCGCTCGGCGCCCAGGAACCAGCCGGCCGCATCGGCGGCGTCTCGGGCGTCGGCGTCCTCCGGAAGCAGGCAGACGAGCGGGCCCTCGACTCCCGCCTCGCGGCGGGAGAGCCAGAGCGCGGCGAGGAAGACCGGCAGGAGAGGCTCGGAGACCCGTGCTGCCGTGCCCCGCTTCGAGCTCGCGAACGCACGCAGCCGCTCGCTCTCGGCGAGCTCGGCCGCGACGGCCTGTAACACCGGTGCGTCGGCGATTGTCGAGCGGGTCCATGACGGGTAACGGAACAGGGTTCCGCGGCGACGGAACGGGGTTCCGCGCCGGCATCGTAGCCGCCGCACTTCCGTCCGTTACGCCGAGCGGCTCAGAGCCTCAGCGACTGAGGCTGCGGCGTCGGTGCCTCGGCCGGCTGTTACCCGGGCCGCTCGTTGAAGCGCTGCTGAGCCGCCTCGACGCCGTCGGCGGCCACCGCCTCGACCGCGTCGGTCGCCCGCGCCACGATCCCGTCCACGTCGACCTCGGCCTCGAACGGCGACAGGACGAAGTCCGCCACGGGCCGCGGATCCCCACGCTCGGGCCGGCCCACGCCGATACGGAGCCGCAGGAAGTCCGGCGTCCCCAGCTGGCGTGCGATCGAGCGGAGACCGTTGTGACCGGCGAGGCCGCCTCCGAGCCGGACCTGCAGGCGTCCGAGCGGGAGATCGACCTCGTCGTGCACGACGAGCAGCGACGGCGGCGGCACCTTATAGAAGCGTGCGGCCGCAGCCACCGAGCCGCCGGACTCGTTCATGTACGTCTGGGGCTCGAGCAGCGCGACTCGGCGCCCGTCGATTCGCACGTCCGCGACGAGCCCCGAGAACTTCGATCGGAAGCTGGCCCCGTGCCTGCGGGCAAGCTCGTCGGCGACCATGAAGCCGACGTTGTGCCGCGTGTCCCGGTACTCGCGACCGGGATTGCCGAGACCCGCGACGAGCAGGTCGAGCGTGGACGCTCCGTCGCTACGACGGAACAGCCGCACGAGCGGCTACTCGCCTTCCGAGGACTCGCTCTCGCCGGATTCCGCAGCGCCGGCCGCTTCGGCCTCTCCCTCTTCCTCGCCCTCGACCTCGACGCCTTCCTCCTCCTCGACGCCTTCCTCCTCCTCGACCGTGAGCACGGTCGGGGCGAGCACGGTCGCGACGACGGTGTCGGGGTCGGCAAGCAACGTCACGCCGGCCGGGGGCGCGATCTGCTCGACCCGCGCGCTGTCACCGATCCCGAGCGCGCTGACGTCCAGCTCGAGGCGATCGGGCACCTCCATCGGCAGCGCTTCGACCGCGATCTCGCGGGTGACGAGCTGAAGCACGCCTCCCACGGAGACGCCTTGCGACTGCCCGACGAGCTCGATCACCACCTGGGTCTGGATCGGACGGTCGAGCCGCACCTCGTGCAGATCCACGTGGATGACCGTCGAGCGGCGCGGATCGAGCTGGTAGTCCTTGAGCACCGCGTGGTGCGCCTTTCCGTGCCCGTCGAGGATGACGTCCAGGATCGCGTGCATGCCGTGGCCGCCCGTGAGCGCCTTGCGCAGCTCGCGCTCGTCCACGCAGAAGGCACGCGGCGCGCCGCTACCGTAGAGCACGCCGGGCACGAGGCCCTCCCGGCGCAGGCGACGCGACTCACGGCTGCCCGTGCTCTCGCGCACCATGACCTCGAGCTTGACGGTCTTGTTACCGGCCATCTCCGGTCGTCAAGTCTAGCGGGCGGCGCTCCGCGGCCGGCGCGCTCGCCCTCGTACGATGGGTCGATGAGGATCACGCGCCTCGCTCCCGGCGACGAGCACGTCGTTCTCGCCGGCTCCGACCTCTTCGACGCCGCTCCGACCATGGCCTGGACCCGGACGTTCCTGTCGAGCGAGGGCCATCACCTCCTCGTCGCCCTTCTGGACGATGCGCCTGTCGGCTTCGTCAGCGGTGTCGAGACGACTCACCCGGACAAGGGCACCGAGATGTTCCTGTACGAGCTGTCGGTGCATCCGGCTCATCGGAAGCGGGGCATCGGCACCGCGCTCGTCGCTGCCCTGGCCGAGCTCGCGCGCGAACGCGGCTGCTACGGCATGTGGGTGGGCACGGAGCCCGACAACGCCGCGGCGATCGCCACCTATCGCGCCGCCGGCGCCGCGCCTCCCGAGGAGTGCGTGACGCTCAGCTGGTCGTTCGCGGAGAGCGCGCCTGCCCCGCCTGCGGGCGATACTGCTAGTCGCGAACCGGAGCTCCGCCGCTCACGGCCGAGGTTAGAAAGCCACTTCGCCGTGGCATCCTTACGACCAGGTGAGCACGACGGTTCTGTGACCTGCTCGGCGTGGAGCTTCCGATCGTCCTCGCACCGTTCGGACCCTGGGAGCAGGTCGAGCTGGCCGCTGCCGTCTGCAACGCAGGAGGGCTCGGGAGCGTCGGTACGGCCGTGCGCTCTCCGGAGGAGCTGCGCGCCCAGTGGGCGCGCTTGCGCGAGCTGACCGACCGGCCGTTCGCGATCAACCACACCGGGCGCCCCTTCGACGCGGAGGTGTTCGCCGCGATTCTCGAGGCGGCTCCAGCAGCGATCTCCTTCCACATGGGGGTGCCCGCCGAGCGGATCGCGGAAGCCCATGACGTGGGTGCGCGATGGATCCAGCAGGTGGGAGACGTGCGGAGCGCCGCGCTCGCCCTGGAGGCGGGTGCGGACGTGCTCGCCGCACAGGGCTGGGAGGCCGGCGGCAATTCCGGGTGGGTCGCGACCATGGTCCTCGTGCCGCAGGTGGTCGACCTGGCCGGTGACGTGCCCGTCCTCGCCGCGGGCGGCGTCGGCGACGGCCGCGGCCTGGCGGCAGCCCTCGCGCTGGGCGCTCAGGGGGTCATGATCGGCACCCGGTTCCTCGCCAGCGCCGAGATGTCGATCGATCCGCAGTGGAAGAACAGGATCCTGGCCTCCGACGCGACGGACGTGGTCAAGGTGCGGAACAGCGAGCTCGTGATGCCGCCGTTCACCCTGGAGCTCCCGTCCAGCGAGCCGCCGGCGCCGCGGGCGCTCCGCACACCGCTCGTCGATCGGCTCGAAGCCGACCCAGCGTCCGTGGATCCGGCAGAGATCGGTCCGCGCCTGGTCGCGGAGGTCAGGGCCAATCGTGGCCACGACCTCGTGCCCTTCACCGGCCAATCGGCCGGGCTGGTACATGACGTCGCGCCGGCCGCCGAGATCGTCTCCCGCCTCATGGCCGAAGCGAAGGCCGCGCTCACGGCAGCCACTGCCTCGCTCGCCGAGGGCCGCAGCCCTGGGACAGCGCGCCCGCCCGACGGGCGGCGCTAGAAGAGTTGAATTTCGCCAGGGGGGCACGCCGGATCACGAGCCCGCATGTTCAGGCGCCTCTAGTCAGGCCGGGTGCCCTGAGGTTCGCCCAGGTCGGTAGAACTTTCTACCGCGAGGAGCCGCTGCTCGAGCCGCTCCGCCTCGTCGCGGAAGACGACACCCGCCAGGTGCAGGTACGTCCTCGTCGTCTTCATATCGGCGTGGCCGGCCTTCGTCATCAGCGCCACCGGGTTCGCGCCGGCGGCCGCGTCGTTCGTGATCGCCGTGTGCCGCGGTGAAACAGCCCAAGAACCCGGCCGGGCCGCGCCGTAGTGACGGCTAGGGGACTCGCGACGGCTGTGTACGTGTTGGCCGCGTGGGGGGCTCGACGTCGCGGCTCGACGACCGGTGGCGCCGGTCATGAGATCGGCTCCGGCGTCAAAGTTGCGGGGTTTCCACGTTTCGGCACGGCCGCCGTGGGCGTAGCGTCGGTTGGGCAGTGGCCCGCGACGCCGTCGACGTCTACCAGCCGAGCTCGGTCTTAGGCGGTGTGTTTAACCATCTGATGCTGGGAGAGGACCGCGGAGGGCGACCATCCACCCGCGACGTCGATCGAAGCAGGCTCAGAAGTTCAGGGCGCGGCCAACGCCGACGCCGAAACCAGAGAACAGGAGGACATCATGAAGCGCCACATGACCACCATCGTCGTCGCCGCTATCTCGATCGCCATGTTCCGGGCACTGACCCTGCGCGTATACGCAAGTGTGTGGAGGCCCGGGTAGGAGCTCTCGGAGCAGCACGAGCGAAGGGGGCGGCGTGAGCCGCCCTCACGTTGGCCCGCTGACTCCCACGCCGCCCGGCCTGTCCATGCGAACATACGTTCGCTATGACGTCGCACGACTCCGCCTACGGCCGCCTTCGCCGGGCGCTAGCTCCTGGCCTGTCGTAGGGATATGAGAGGCCAGGGTAATAGGCTCTCACATACGAATTTCAGAAATCGTGTCCGCGTGAGACGTCGTACTTCGCGGCACACAGGGCTCGGGTCGGGGGGCCGGGGTCCCCCGCTGGCCGTCGAGCCGCATCCGGGACCACGCCGCGAGGCCGGAGGACTCACCCAGCAGCAGCTCGCCGACCACGCGGGCGCCGGCCGCGTCACGATCGTCCGTGCCGAACAGGGAACTCCGGCGCCGACGCTAGATCGCCGACGAACTCGGCGCGACCATCGTCGAGCATGACGGGGGTGTCCCGCGGCTGAGCAACGGGCGTCCTGCGCGGTAGAAGATCGCGGTAGAAACCAGCCTTAAACCCGCATGAACACGCGGAACGGCTAGAAGAGTTGGTTCTCGCCGGCGAAGATCGCCGAGACCGACTCGTCCGAGAAGACGTTGCGGATCGACTCGGCGAGGATCCGGGACACGGTCAGGATCTGCAGCTTCGCCGGTTGCTCGAGCAGGTTGACCGGAACGGTGTCGGTGACGACGATGCGCTCGATATCGCTGTCGGCGAGCTTCTGGAGAGCTCCGGGAGGGAAGAGCCCATGGGTCGCACACGCGTAGACGGCCTCGGCGCCCGCCGCCTTGAGCGCCTTCGCGCCGGCGAGGAGCGTGCCGCCCGTGACGATCATGTCGTCGCTCATGATCGCGACCTTGCCGACGACGTCGCCGATCACCTCGGTCGCGGCCGCCGAGTCGTGGCTCGGCCGGGTCTTGTTCAGGTAGGCGACCTTGCCTTCGAGCATCTCGCCGAAGCGCGCGGGCCATCTTGGCCCGCCCGGCATCCGGCGAAACCGAGACGACGTTGTCTCCCGAGAGCCCGAGATCCTTGAAGTACTGCGCGAAGATCGGCAGCGCGGTCATGTGGTCGACGGGGATCTTGAAGAACCCCTGGATCTGACCGGCGTGCAGGTCCATGGTGAGGACACGGTCGACGCCCGCGACCTGGAGCGTCTCCGCCACGAGCTTCGCCGTGATCGGCTCGCGAGGAGCCGACTTCTTGTCCTGGCGCGAGTACGGATACCAGGGAAGCACAGCCGTGATGCGCTGCGCCGAGGCGAGCTTCGCAGCGTCGATCATGATCAGGAGCTCCCAGAGCTGATCGTTCGGGCTCATCGCCGGCGACTGGACGATGAAGACGTCGGCTCCGCGGATCGACTCGAGGTAGCGGCAGTACGTCTCGCCGTTCGCGAACGTCTTCAGCTCGACCTTGCCGAGCTCGAGCCCGAGCTCGTCCGCGATCCGGTGCGCGAGCTCCGGGTGAGAACGGCCCGCGAAGAGCATGAGCCTGGGCGACGGGCGTCCGCTCGAGCCAGGGTCCGCGCTCGCCCGACGGATGGGGCATGTCGAGCACCTCGAGTCCTGGCAGTGCCGTCAGCTCAGTCACGTCGCTCTCCCCCACGATATCCCTCTTTGTTGACTTGCCGTGCTCTTGCGATGGCCAGCGCACCAGGGGGTACATCCTCCGTGATCGTCGAGCCTGCTCCCGTCCACGCGCCGTCCCCGATGGTCACGGGCGGGACGAACACAGTTTGGCTACCGGTGTGGACGTTGCGGCCGATGACCGTCCGTTGCTTCTCACGGAAGCGCTCGGCACGGTAGTTCGCGGTGATCGCGCCCGCCCCGATGTTGGTTCCGTCGCCGATCTCGGCGTCGCCGATGTAGGAGAGGTGCGGAACCTTGGCGTCGGCGCCGATCGTCGAGGCCTTCACCTCGACGAAGGTCCCCGCCTTGGCGCCCTCGTGGAGGACCGTTCCCGGCCGCAGGTAGCAGAACGGCCCCACCAGTGCGCGTGCGCCGATGACGGCGTCGACGGCGACGGCGTGCGGGCCTACCTCCGCGGCGGTGCCGATCCGCGTCCGGCCGCGGAGCACGGTGAACGGCTGGATGACGGCGTCGGCCTCGATCTCGACGTCGGCTTCGATCCAGGTAGTCGACGGGTCGACGATCGTGACACCGGCGAGCATGTGCCCCGTGACGATCCGGTCGCGCAGGGTGGCGGCCGCGGCGGCCAGCTCCACCCGCGTGTTGACGCCGTCGACCTCCTCCGCTCGAGACGCGCGATACGCCGCGCCGCGTGCGCCCGCCTCGACGAGGCCGCGCACGGCGTCGGTCAGGTAAAGCTCGCCCTGCGCGTTCTGCGGCTCGAGACGCTCGAGAGCGGCCCAGAGCCCCGGCAGCGCGAACACGTAGATGGACGAGTTCACCTCGCGCACCGACAGCTGCTCCGAGGTGGCGTCGGCCGCCTCGACGATTCCGGCCAGCCGTCCGTCTCCGTCGCGCAGCACGCGCCCATACGAGCGCGGATCGGCCGGCTCGAAGGACAGCACCGTCACGGCGGCCTCGAGACGACGGTGCTCGGCGACCAGGTCCTCGAGCAGATCCGTCGTCAGCAGGGGCGTATCGCCCGAGAGGACGAGGAGGTCGCCGTCGCTGCCCTCGAGCGCGGGCCGGGCAGAGGCGACCGCGTCGCCCGTTCCCAGCGGGCTGCTCCTGCACCACGACGCCCACGCCCTCGGGCGAGCGTCCGCTCGAGCTCCTCGCGCGTCTCGTCGGAACAGACGACGACGAACGGCGACGGCTCGAGCGGCTGCGCCGCGAGCAGCACCCAGTCGAGCAGACGGCGCCCGAGCACGTCGTGCAGGTGCTTCGGCCGCCCTGACTTCATGCGCGTGCCGAGGCCCGCGGCCATGACGACCGCTGCGAGCGGTCGGTCGTTCACGGCACCCCGGTGATGGCTGGGGCGGGAGGATTCGAACCTCCGGTCACGGGACCAAAACCCGTTGCCTTACCACTTGGCTACGCCCCAGCGATTTGACCGTCCTTCACCTCGAGAGCAGCATCCGGCGCGCGCAGGACACGGCTGCGCGCCGATCTGCGCCGCCCATCCTCCCGGGCCGAGTATAGGCTCCGAGCTGGTCGCTTCCACGATGGTCGCGGCGGGATGCGCAGGTCGCACGTCCGAGGCCCGCCCCTCTGTCGCGCCCGTACGCGATCCAGCGGCAACCAAGCTCACGGCCGGCGACGTTACCAGACGGGTGCCGCGATCCAGGAACGGGCTCCCGGCGGGAGCCGGCGCGTCGCAGCGACGGCCTCGCGCCGGGTCAGGAAGAGCCCGTAGCTCGCGGGCCCGGCGCCGCTCACGTCGGCGCGAAACGCGCCCGCGCTACGAAGGATGTCCGGCAGTCTCGAGTCGCCCGCGGCCACGGCGAGATCGTTGCGTGGAAGCGACGTCAGATCCGCGGCCCGTCGGCAGGCGGCGACGGCCTCGAGCAACGCTCGGCGCCGCTCGTCGAAGCCCGCTGCGCCGCCGAGCTCGTCGAACCGCGCGTACACATCCGCCGGTGGAGCGTTTGCGGGCGCCCCGCTCGATCGCCACGACCGTCCAGTAGTCCTGGGGCAGCTGCAACGTCACGAGCTGCTCGCCTCGACCCTCGGCGAGCTTCGGTCCCGGCTCCAGGAAGAACGGGACGTCGGAGCCGAGCGCTGCCGCAAGCGCGTGCAGCCGCTCGGCGCCAAGCGGAGCCGGGAGCATGCGGTTGGCGAGGACGAGCGCCGCGGCGGCGTCCGCGCTGCCTCCGCCCAGGCCGGCGGCGACGGGGATCCGCTTCTCGATCCGCACGCGCCAGCGAGGCTCGACCCCGGCCTCCGCCGCCAGGCACTCGAGCGCGTCGCGCACCAGCGTGTCTCCTTCGAAGCCTTCGACCTCCAGGGCCGCCGCACGTCCGCATCTCGAGCAAGTCGCAGATATCTATGCGCTGGAGGACGGTCGCGACATCGTGGTAGCCGTCGCTCCGTCCCGGTCCCACGACGAGCGCCAGATTCAGCTTGGCCGCGGCCGGCAGCCGTGTCGTCAACGCAGAGCCTCCGCGAGGCGCACGAACTCCTCTGGCGCAAGCGCCTCCGCGCGAGCGCTCGGGGGCCGCCCGATCGCCCGAAGCGCAACGACTGCCTGCGCGCGGCTCGCCACGCCCGCCAGCTCGAGCGAGTTCGCGAGCGTCTTGCGTCGATGGGCGAACGCTGCCTGCACGACGCGCTTGAGACCGCTGTACTCCGCGCCCCAGTCGGTCCGGCGCTCGAGCGCGAGCAGCGCGGAGTCCACTCCCGGGGGCGGACGGAAACAGGCCCGCGAGACGGGATGGAAGCCGACCCGCACGCAGGTCAGCTGCACGAGCACCGACACGGCGCCGTACGCCCGTGTCCCCGGCTCCGCCACGAAGCGATCGGCGACCTCCCGCTGGAGCATCACACACCAGCGAGTGACGCTCGGAAGCCCGTCGAGGCTCTCCACGCAGACGGGCGTCGCGATGCCGTACGGCAGGTTGGCGACCAGCTTGGTCGGCGCCGGGTCGAGCCCGGCGAGGTCGAGCGTCATGGCATCTCCGAAGAGGAGCCGGACGTTCGCGATCCCCTGGAGGGTCTGCCGTAGCTGCTCCTCGAGCAGGCGATCGATCTCGACCGCGTGGATCGTCCGGACGCGCGAGGCGAGGTAGCGGGTCAGCACGCCGAGGCCCGCCCCGATCTCGAGCACGTCGTCGTCGGGCCCGAGCTCCGCCAGACGTCCGATGACGCCGAGGATGTTCTCGTCGACGAGGAAGTGCTGGCCGAGCTCGCGGTTGGGCGTGACACGCGCCGGGCTCACGGCAGCCCGAACACGGACGCTGCGTTGGCCTCGATCCGGCGCTCGAGCTGGTCCCGATCCTCGCCTCGCGCCCTGGCGAGCTGGTCGAGCACGTGCATGACGTACGCCGGCTCGTTGCGCCGGCCGCGCACGGGCTGGGGAGCGAGATACGGGGCATCGGTCTCTGCGAGCAACCGCTCGCTCGGTACGCGGGCCGCCGCGAGACGAAGGGCCTCGGCCTTCGGGTACGTGACGTTCCCCGCGAACGACACGTACCAGCCCCGCTCGAGTGCCGACGGGAGCAGGCCAGGCGAGGAGAAGCAGTGCAGGATCACTGCGATGTCCGCCGGGACCGTCTCGAGGACCGCGAGCGTATCGGTCTCCGCCGCCCGCGAATGGACGACCAGGGGCTTGCCGAGCTCCGCAGCGAGCGCCGCCTGGGCACGAAAGAGCGTCAGCTGGCGATCGCGAGGCGCGTAGTCCCGGTAGTAGTCGAGGCCCGTCTCGCCCACGGCGACCGCGTTCGGGTCCGCGAGCAGCCGTCGCAGCTCCCGGATGTCGTCGTCGCCGCCTTCGCCGGCCTGATGCGGGTGGATGCCGAGGCCCGCGCCGACCCCGGTCTCCGCGGCCGAGATCTCGAGCGCGACCCGGCACGAATCGAGCCCGGAGCCGATCGTGATGACCTGATGGACGCCCGAGGCTCGCGCGCGCGCCATGAGCTCTGCCCGGCGAGTCGGCGCACGCGTCGAGGTGCGCGTGGGTGTCGATCACTCGGTTGCGAGCGGCGACTCGACCCTTGGGAAGAGAGGCGCCGCCGGCTCCACCGCCACACCGCTCTGGCTGCGACCCCAGGCGACCTCCGCCCAGGACAGTTCGGGCCGCTGGCCGAGCGCCGCGAGGATCCGGGGCGCTGTCTCCGGCAGGTAGGAGGCGAGCGCGACGGCGATCACTCGGACACCGTCGACGAGGTCGTAGAGCGTCGAGTCGAGCTCGCGCGCACGCTCGGGCTCCTTGGCCAGCTGCCAGGGCGCCTGTTCCTCGACATGGCGGTTGAGCGCGCGGACGGCGTGCCAGATCTCGTCTACCGCGCCCGAGAGATCGAAGCGATCGATCCGTGCGGCGACCTTGTGGCCCAGGCCATCCAGGAGCCCGCGCAGCGGCGAGTCGGCCGGGCGTTCCGGTACGAGCCCTTCCCGGTATCGCGAGACCATCGCCGTCGTCCGCGAGAGGAGGTTCCCGAGCTCGTTGCCGAGCTCGCGCTCGTAGCGCTCGTGCAGCGCCTCCACGGACGCGCTGCCGTCCTGTCCGAAGGGCGCCACCCGCAGCAGGAAGAACCTGACCGGGTCGACGCCGT
Source organism: uncultured Thermoleophilia bacterium (assembly GCA_963838105.1). Classification (GTDB taxonomy): domain Bacteria; phylum Actinomycetota; class Thermoleophilia; order Gaiellales; family Gaiellaceae; genus CAWJNF01. Next base: position 56,597 of record CAWIQC010000018.1, read on the forward strand.
ACACCGAGGTCAGGCTCAGCGGGTCGATGACGTTCCCGACCGATTTCGAGATCTTGCGATCGTCGAGGAGCAGGAAGCCGTGCACGAAGAGCTGGCGCGGGACATCGATCCCCGCCGCGATCAGCAGCGCCGGCCAGATGACGCAGTGGAACTTGAGGATGTCCTTGCCGAGCATGTGCCGCACGTGCGGCCAAAGGCTGCTGCGCAGGTCTTCCCCGTCGCGCGCGAAGCTCAGCGCGCTCCAGTAGTTGATCAGCGCGTCGACCCAGACGTAGATCATCTGCTCGGGATCCCACGGCACCGGAATGCCCCAGCTCTGACCCGCACGGCTGATCGAGATGTCGTCGAGCCCCTGCTCGATGAAGCTCCGCGCCTCGTTGTACCTGATGCGGGGAAGCACGAACTCCGGCTGCGCGTCGAAGAGCTCGAGCAACGGCTGCTGGAACGCCGAGAGGCGGAAGAACCAGTTCTTCTCCTCGACGAGCTCGGGGATGGTTCCGTGTTGCGGGCACCGCCCGTCGACGAGGTCCGACTCGTTGTAGAAGGCCTCGCAAGCGACGCAGTAGAGGCCCGAGTAGACGCCCTCGAAGATGTGGCCGGCGTCGTAAACGCGCTGCACGAACTCCTGCACCACGGTCGCATGACCGGCGTCGGTGGTCCGGATGAAGAAGTCGTTCGACGCGTTGACGAGCTCGGGAAGGTCGCGCCAGACGCCGGCCATCCGATCGACGAACGCCCGCGGCTCGAGCCCCTCGCTCGCCGCCGCCTGGGCGATCTTCGATCCGTGCTCGTCCGTACCCGTCAGGAAGAAGGTCTCCTCCCCGCGCTGGCGGTGGTGGCGTGCTACGACGTCCGCAGCGATGGTCGTGTAGGCATGCCCGATGTGCGGCGTCGAGTTCACGTAGTAGATCGGCGTCGTGATGTAGAAGGTCATCCAGGGCATGATAGGCAGGGCGTTCTCCCTGCCCGGAACGCCCGGACAGCGGCCACACCGCCGACGGTCCCCGGTCCGGCAGGGCCGCAGGACTTGCCGTTCGTGGTCGTGTCACACGTCGCTCCTCCGCCTCGACGCCGTCGCGGCGAGCGCTGGGCGGCGGGCTCGCGCCGCCGGTCGTCGCGGTCGGTTCGACCCCGCCATCTCGTCTATGCCGCGCGAGCGAGCTCGTCGGGCGACTCGAGCCGGATTGCCGCCCGGGCCGCGCGCACGGGGTCCGGGCTGGCGCGTACGGACATCCCGCCGCCCGGTTCGGGTGACGCAGGTGGCCGCTGAGCCGGTACAGCTAGGCCCGGTCGGCGCCATAGGGCCAGCAGCGCGAGGAGCGCAAGGCCGGCGACGACGGAGAGTTGCAGCCCGAGCCCTCCGCCCTGGTCTCTCGCGGGCGCACTGTCGGCCACGGCGGTCGCCGCAAGCGCTGACCGCGAGTGTCCAGCCCGAGCGGCACGTACGTCCCCCGCCGCGGCGACCCGGCTCGCGCGTTCGCCGTCGTGTGAGCGCCGCCGGTCGCGGCCCCGGTGGGCGTCCCTCTCTGCTGAACGCGCCGTTCCGTCGGCCGCAGCCCCCTCGGCCCGGCCCCGACCTGCCGAAGGCGCCGAGCGCGTCCGCGGAGGTAGCTGCCGGCACAGCGCCGGAGTCGACGGCTTGTGGGGCGGCTGCCGCCGCAATCGGGGCTGCCATCGGCCGCGCCGGGCTCGTGATCCGCTTCGGCGGGCGGAGGCGCCGAGGGCACGTCCGGAACCGCCGGAGCACCCGTTGCGGCCGGCACGGGAGGCTCGACCTCGCCCGACGCCGCGGGGCCGGGTCGTCGACTCCGCTGCCGGGGGAGGCGGTACAACCGAAGCGGCTGGCGTGACTGGTTGGGCCGTTGACGCAGAGGCGGGCACGCCAACCGGCTCGGCCGCTGTTCCGGACGGATCGACCTCGGCGCCGGTCGCCTCCGCCGGAGCCTGCGACCTGGTCGCCCGGCGTCTCAGGCGCTCCGACGGCTTCGCTTGCAGGCGACCCGGTCGGCTCCGGGTCGGGCTCCTCGCTTGCGGGCTCCGCCGCCGGGCTCTCCGCCCTCGGCGGCAGCAAGGCCAGCGGGTCGAGGTATCCGTGCGGGTCGGCGGCAAGCCGAACCCCGAGATGGACGTACGGCTCCGCGTGCTCGATGTCGCCGCTCTGTCCGAGGGTGCCGACGGCCTCGCCCTCGAGCACGGAGGCTCCACGGGCTACTGCCGTGGAGCCGAGGTGCAGCACGGTCACGGCGAAGCCGTCCGGCGTCTCGATCGTCACCGTCCGGCCGCCTCCCGGCACCGTGCCGGCGAACGTGACGGTACCCGCGGCCGGCGCGCGCACCGGGACACCGCTTGCGCCACCGACGTCGATGCCGCGATGCTGATCGGCCGCGTACGGGTCGTCTCCGAGCTGGAACTGCTGCAACACCGGCCCACCGACGGGCCAGGTCCAGGCGGTGGCGGGCGCTGCCCCGACCAGGAACGCGACGAGGACCGGGAGCAGAACGAGGTGCCTGTTCATCGCTCCCCTCCGTTGTCTTTGTTGAGAACAGAGCGAGCGTAGCAGAGCCGTCGTCTGTTGTCAAGAGTGGCTACAGGGAGCCGGCGTAGAGGCGGTTCGCCGGCACGCCGGTGAGCTTGCTGACGATCCGCGCCGCCCGCCGGCGGCTGACGTTCTCGGCCAGAAGCTCGGCCATGGCCCAGCTCGCGGCTTCCTCCCCGGCGAGCGCCGTCGCAACTGGAGCCTCACCGATCACCAGCGTGATCTCGCCCTTCGGCGGCTGCTGCGAAGCGGGCTGCGAGCGCAGCCGCCGGCCCGCGAACGACCTCTTCGAAGCGCTTGGTCAGCTCACGGCACACGGCGACGGGTCGCGCCGGATGGGCCGCGGCGAGGCTCGCCAGGGTTGCCGGCAACCGGCGTGGCGACTCGAAGGCGACCATCGGCCACGGCCAGGCTGCGAGCTCGCTCCACAGCAGGCCGAGCTGCTTCTCGCCGCGGGGCAGGAACCCCCGGAACATGTACCGGTCGCCCGCGAGCCCGCTCGCGACCAGGGCTGTCTCGACGGCCGACGCGCCCGGCAGCACGCTCACCTCGAGCCCGCGCTCGAGTGCCGCCCGGATCAGCCTCGTCCCCGGGTCGTTGACTCCCGGCAGGCCGGCGTCGCTCACCAGCGCGATGCGCCTGCCCTCCTCGAGCAGCGGCAGGATCTCGGCGGTTCGGCGCGCCTCGCTGTGACGCTCGTAGCTCGTGAGCCGGCCCGCGATGCCGTGACGCTCGAGAAGAATGCGCGTCCGCCTGGTGTCCTCGCAGAGGACGAGCTCGGCCTCACGCAACTCGCGGAGGACGCGCAGCGTCACGTCCTCCAGGTTTCCGATCGGCGTCGCGCACACGAGCAGGGGCACCGGCTCACCTCGGCCTCGGCGTTCCGGAACACCGTCGCAGGAGAGGATGACGTCACGCCCCGCCACCGTCGGCCCGTCACGAACCTTCACCTGCGGGATGCCGACCTGGCCGGCGGCTACCCTACGTCCTCGTGGCCGGGAAGGAGAAGCCGTACCGCGTCTATCGGACGCCCCGGCGCGTTCGAGGTGGCACCGAGCCGCTTCTGCCGCGCGACGGCAACGGCCGCCCGCCTGCGGTTCCCGTCACGCCGCCGCCGAAGGCCCCGTGGGACGACCTGCCCGGGATCGAGCCGGCGCCCGAGCCGCTGGGGCCGCCCGAGCGCGCTCCGCGCCGCGAGCCGCCACGACGCCGAACGGCTCGGCGCGTGACGTTCTGGGTCGGGCTCATCATCCTGTCGCTGCTGCTCGTCGTCGTGGGATGGGGCGTCTTCGGCTACTTCGCGTTCCGCGGCGGCGTCGAGGAGGCGAACGAGCGCCTCCCGAACGACGCGCGCGCGGCGCTCTCCGCGCCACCCGGGTCGCTGCTCACGACGCCGACGAACACGCTTCTGATCGGCGTGGACTCGGGCGGCGCTCGCGGGGAGAAAGGGCGCGCCGACGCGATCCTCGTCGTGCGCACCGATCCCGATTCACACCGGATCGCCTATCTCTCCATTCCCCGGGATTTGCGAGTCGATCTCGGCGAGTACGGCACGGACAAGATCAACGCGGCGTACGCGTTCGGCGGAGCTGCCCTCACCGTGGAGGCGGTCCAGGATCTCACCGGGCTCCCGATCAACCACGTCGCCGTCGTCGACTTCGACTCGTTCCCGACGCTCATCGACGAGCTGGGGGGAGTGACGATCAACGTCCCGAGGACCATCGTCTCGAACCGCTTCGACTGCCCGTTCGACTCTCGCTCCGAGTGCGAGCAATGGGAAGGCTGGCGCTTCGAGAAAGGGGAGCGGACGATGAACGGCCGGCGCGCGCTCGTCTACGCACGGGTCCGCGAGAACACGCTCAACGAGAGCGAGAACGATCTGACGCGTGGCGGGCGTCAACAGCAGGTCGTGCAGGCGATCGCCGACGAGGTCGTGAGCCTCGGCGGGTTCCTTCGGCTCCCGTTCATCGGCGACGACGTCGTCCGGCCGATCGCGACAGATCTCTCGGCGTCGGAGCTGCTCGAGCTCGGCTGGGTGAAGTTTCGCGCGGCCGACGACGCGACGCTTCGCTGCCGCCTCGGCGGAATCGCCACCACCATCGACGGTGTCCAGTACATCGTCGGCTCGGAGGAGAACAATGCCGTCGTCGCGATGGTGAAGGGCGAGTCGGCCCCGCAGCCTCCGCCGCCCGACCAGGGCCTCTTCGCGCCAGGCTGCGTCGTCGGCTGAGATCAGATGCGGGCCGGATGAGATCCGGCCCCTACGACGGTCCGGCACGGGCCGGATGAGATCCGGCCCTCGAAGGTCCGCGGCGCGGGCCGGATGAATGCCATGAAGGGGGGCCTCCGCGGAGTTCATGCTCCGTTGCGTCCTCTAGGAGACGAAGGGAGGCCCCTGGCATGTTGTACGTGGGATTGGACGTGAGTCGCAAGCGGATCGATTTCCATGCCCTCTGGCCTGGAGGGGGAGCTGGCCGAGCGTGGTGCGGTGCCGTGTGACCGGGATGGGCTGGCTCGGCTGGTGTTGCTGCTCGGCGGCCTTGATCGGCGAGGTGGTGGCGGTGGTGGAGTCGATGAACGGCGCCCGTTTCGTGCACGATCAGCTGGAGCTGGCCGGCTGGGAGGTGGAGATCGCGGACGCGCAGCGGGTGAAGGGGCTGGCGCCCTTGCCTGTAAGACCGACCGTATCGACGCCTGGGTGCTGGCCGAGCTGGCCCGCCGCGATCTGGTGCCGCGCTGTTGGCTGCCCGACCCGGCCGTGCGGGGCGAGCGCGAGCGGGCCCGCTTCCGCCTGCAGCTGGTGCGACAGCGCACGGCGCTGAAGAACCGGGTGCACGCGACCTTGATCGCGCACGGGCATCCCTGCCCGGTCTCCGACCTGTTCGGAATCAAGGGCCGGGCGCTGCTGGAGCGGCTCGAGATCCCCGAGCCCTGGCAGGGGACGCTGCAGGCCAGCCTGCGCCTGATCGACGAGCTCGAGCGCGAGATCGCCGGCTTCGAGCGGGAGCTGCGCCGCCTGGGCGCCGACCACCGCTACGTGCCCCTGCTCACCACCATCCCCGGGGTGGCCTGGGTGCTGGGCTACACGATCGCCGCCGAGATCGGCGACATCCGCCGCTTCCCCAGCCCCGCGCAAGCTGGCCGGCTACACGGCCTCTGCCCCCGGGTGGAGCAGTCCGGTGAGCGCGACCGGCGCGGCCCGCTCACAAAGCACGGGCCCCGCTACCTGCGCTGGGCCCTGATCGAGGCCGCCCAACACGCCGGCCGCCACCCCGCCTACCAAGACCTCTACGCCCGCAAGAAGGCCCAACACCCCGGCCCCGCGGCAACAAGATCGCCGCCATCTGCGTGGCCAGAAAGCTCAGCGAAGCGATCTGGCACATGCTCACCCGCGACAGCCCCTTTGCTCCGGCAGGCGCCACGCTGGATCTGGCCGCATGACGGCCCACGGATGAGATGCGCCACCGGAGCAAGCCCCAATCCGACCCGTTCGCCCCCCGAGGCGCCATAGAGAGATGAGCACGACTCAACACCCCCAACCCGAAAGCGAGGCCCCCACCACGAGCAGCACACGCGTCACCTTGACAGCCGGCCCCCCTTCATAGAGAGATCCGGCCCCTACGAGCCTCGGGTCGGCAGCCCGGAAGCGTGGCGGCCAGCCGGATGAGATCCGGCTCCTACGGGATGCGCTCGAGGGGCGCGTAGTCGAGCATCAGGCGCCGTTCGCTGCCGTCCGCCTCGAAGCGCACCGTCACCACGCCGTCGGGCTCGATCCGCAGCACGACGCCCTCGCCGAGCGTGCCATGGCGGACCGAGTCGCCGGTCGAGAGCGACGGCACCTCGACGCGCGGCTCGGCGCGGAGTCTCGCTGGCGGCCGTACTGCGACCACGAGGCGGGCCGGAGACGCTCGCGCTCGGTTCCCGCTCCGAGCTCGTCGAGGAACCGGCTCGGCAGGTTGTACCCGCGCGTGCCCCAGAGCGAGCGAGCGGTGGCGTGGGTCAGCATGAGCCGCTCCTGGGCGCGGGTCACCCCGACGTAGAACAGGCGGCGCTCCTCCTCGAGCCCCTGCTCCTCGATCGAGCGGGAGTGAGGGAAGACGCCCTCCTCCATCCCGACCGCGAACACGGCCCGGAACTCGAGCCCCTTCGCGTTGTGGAGCGTCATCAGGGTCACGAGGCTGCGCTCCTCCTCGATCGTGTCCTGGTCCGAGACGAGCGAGATGCCCTGCAGGAACCCGGACAGGCTCGGGTCGTCCGCCGTCTCGACGTACTCTTTGGCGACACCGACGAGCTCCATCAGGTTCTCCAGGCGTCCGCGCGCCTCGATCGTTCGCTCGGCCTCGTAGGCCGCGACCATCCCGCTGCGATCGAGCACGCGCTCGAGCAGCTCGGGCACCGACAGCTCGCCCGCCTGCGCCATCAGCGACTCCATCAGACCCCCGGAGACGCCTCGACGGCTTTGGCCGGCGCGGCCTCTGAGTCCCGCGTCACGCGGCCGCTGCGAGCGCCTCCCACGAGCGTCATGCCCTGCGCATCCGCGTACGCGCGCAGATGGCCGAGCGATGTGTCGCCGATCCCCCGGCGGGGCCGGTTCGCGATCCGGCCGAGCGACACGGCGTCCGCCGGGTTGTCGATCACCTGCAGGTAGGCGACGGCATCCTTGATCTCGGCCCGCTCGTAGAAACGTGGGCCGCCGATCACCTGGTACGGGATGTCGTTGCGCGCGAGGAGGTCCTCGAGCACGCGGGACTGCGCGTTCGTCCGGTAGAAGACGGCGATCTCGGAGCCCGCCAGCCCTTCCTCGGCCAGGCGCGCGATCTCCGAGACGACGAGGCGGGCCTCGGCGTGCTCGTCCTCGACCTCCACGATCCGGACGGGCTCGCCCTCGCCGAGCTCGCTCCAGAGCTGCTTCGGCTTGCGCTCGCGGTTGTTGACGATGACGGCGTTGGCGGCCTCGAGGATCCGGTTCGTCGAGCGGTAGTTCTGCTCCAGGGCGACCGTCTTGACCTCGCCGAAGTCCTGCTCGAACTCGAGGATGTTGCGGATGTCGGCGCCGCGGAAGGCGTAGATCGACTGGTCGGGGTCGCCCACGACGCAGACGTTGCGCTCCTCGCCGGCGAGGAGCTGCAGCAGGCGGTACTGGGCGTGGTTCGTGTCCTGGTACTCGTCGACCAGGATGTAGCGGAACGCCTTCGACCAGCGCTCGCGGGCCTCGGGGAAGTCCTCGAGCAGCTGGACGGCCTTCACGAGCAGGTCGTCGAAGTCCATCGCGTTCGCCTGATAGAGCCGCTCCTGGTACTGCTCGTAGACGTCGGCGACCGTCTGCTCGTAGAACGACGCGATCCGCTTCCGGTACTCGTCGTGGGACACGAGGCGGTTCTTGGCGCTCGAGATCTGGGCGTGGATCCCGCCGGGCGGAAAGCGCTTGGCGTCGAGGTCGAGCGCCTCGAGGCAGTCCTTGACGACGCGGATCTGGTCGGCCTGGTCGTAGATCGTGAAGTTCGAGCGGTAGCCGAGCCGTGGCGCCTCGCGCCGCAGGATGCGGCCGCACGCCGCGTGGAAGGTGAGCACCCACATCGTCCGCACTACCGGCCCGAGCAGCGTCTCGAGCCGCGTGCGCATCTCGTTGGCCGCCTTGTTCGTGAACGTGATCGCGAGGATCTCGCTCGGCCTCGCCCCGACGGCCGCGACGAGGTGGGCCACGCGACGGGTCAGCACCCGCGTCTTGCCGGAGCCGGCGCCGGCGACGACGAGAACGGGGCCCTCGGTCGCCAGCACGGCGTCGCGCTGCGCCGGATTGAGGTCGGTCAGGTACTGCTCGGGCGAGAGAACGGCCACTCGTCGATCGTAGTGGGCCGGCAGGGGGCGCCGGAGCGGGAGCGAAGGAGGCCTCGCCGTGCGCCTCGCCGCCCTGCTCTTCGCCCTCTCCGCCGCCGCGTCGTGGGGCGTGGGCGGCATCCTCCTCAAGCGCGGCCTCGACACCGTCGCGCCCACGACGATCCTCGTCGTCCAGTACGTCGTCGGGCTGATCGCGATCGCCGGCTGGGTGCTCGCGACCGGAGGCACGTCCGTCGCTCTCCAGGAGGTCGAGCAGCGCTGGGCGGCGCTGCTCGTCCTTGTGAGCATCCAGATCGCCGGCTACATCTTCTTCCTCGTGGCCATCAAGAACGCGGGCGAGGGCTCGCTGCCGACCGCCACGGTCATCGCGATCTGCGCGTGCTACCCGGCGCTCGTCGCCGTGCTCTCCGGTCCGTTCCTGGGAGAACGCCTCGGCTGGAACGACATGCTCGGGGTCGCGCTCGTCATCCTCGGCGTCATTGCGACGCAGCTGCGCTGACGTCGTCGAGCGCAGCCTCGAGCCACGCGGTCGCCTCGGCGAGCGCATCGGGGTCGGCGCACTTGAGCACCACGTCGACCTCGGGCCGTCGGCCAGGAAGCGCGGGTAGCTGCCGACGTCGACGCGGGGATGGCGCCGCGTAGCCTCCTCGAGGATCCCCACGATCTGGCCTTCGCCGGTGCGGTAGCTCCGCCGCCAGGTGCCGATCGGCTCACCGCGGAAGCGTTCGGCGACCGACCCGAACATCGCCCTCATCTCGCTCGGCAGGCCGGGCATCACGTAGACGTGCTGGAGGCGAAAGCCGGGCGCGCCGCCGAGCGGGTTGTCGAGCGGCTCGGCGCCATCCGGAAGGCACGCCCAGCGCGCGGCGTAGTCGCCGAGGCCCCGGTCGGCGAAGCGCTCGCGCAGCGTGGCGGCAAGGGCGCCGATCTCGACGCACTCGACCCCGAACGCCGCTGCGACGGCCTCGCGCGTGACGTCGTCGGGCGTGCCGCCGAGCCCGCCGGTCACGAACACGTAGTCAAGGTGGTCCTGCTCGGCGAGGAAGGCGGCGATCTGCTCGATCTCGTCCCTGAGGGCGACGAGGACGCGTACCTCGATCCCGAGCTCGGCGAGCTGACGGGCAAGCCAGGAGCCGTTCGTGTTCTCGACGTCGCCCGAGACGATCTCGTTCCCGATCGTCACGATGGCGGCCCTGCGGCTTCGCATGGGCACGATTGTAGGCAGGGCTCCTCGCCGGCCCGCCGCTACTTCCGACACGGAGCCAGGCTACTAGGGCGTCGAACCAGCGTCGATCCCTGCCCGGCCGGCCGGGCAGGACCTCGGTTCAGCGAGCCTCGACGTTACGGCGAAGGTTCTGGTGGTAGCCGGCCATTCGCCGAGCGAGAAGACGCTTCGCCACCGGTTCGAGGAGCCGCCCAGCTCCGCGGAGTTCGCCCTCGGCGACGAAGTGCACCCGTGTCCCGTCGCGGTCGGGCTCGAACGACCAGGTCGCGTCAACCGGGTAAGGCCCCTCGACGATGTGCACGTGGACACGCCGGGGTCGGTCGAACTCGGAGAACTCGACCACCTGCTCGAACTCCCTGCCGCCCGGACCCTTCGTGCGCTCGCGCACACGCGTGCCGAGCTGCGGCGCTCCGTCGGTGAGTTGCACGACCGACGTCTTGGACGTCTGCCATTCCGCCAGCTTCGCCGGGTTCGTGAGGTAGTCGAAGACGACCTCCGGCGGCCGATCGACCGAGAAGGACTGCTCAACCCGCACGGCTCGGCCGCGATCGTACATCCCAGACCGTCACGGCGATGCATCGCTCAGAGCGGGAATGGCTGCCGGGCGAGCGCCGGCAGCACCTGGGCGGTCACCCAGACGGGCGTCGTCCCGTAGCGCGCGCTGTAGCGGTAGCTGCCGTCGGAGCGTTGCAGCTCGGCGAGGTAGCCGGAGGCGCCCCTGGGCGGCGTGCGGCCGGCAGCCAGGAACGCCTGGATCGCCCAGGCGGTCGACTGGGCGTCCGATCCGCGGCCGGACGACAGCTCGAAGCCGCCATCGCTGTTCTGCAGGCGTCGCAGGTAGGCCAGGCCACGCACGATCGCCCGGACGTTCGCGAGACGCCGGCCGCTCGAAGCGCCTGGATCGCGGCGGCGGTGTCGTTCGAGTCGGAGGCGACGCCGGGATACCAGGACCAGCCGCCGTCTTCACGCTGCTGGCGGAGGAGGTAGGAAACGGCCTTCGACCCGGCGGGGCGACCGACGCTCCGCAGGGCCAGGATTCCCCAGATCGTCGCGTTCACGCTGGGCCCGATCGCCCCCGAAGCGCGGCGGAGCGACTCGAGCTGGTCGACGAGGACGGTGGGCGCGCGCCCGAGCGCGTCGAGCGCGAGGATCCGCAGCTCGAGATCCGTCGCGGTCGGATACGGCTTGCCCGCGAGGTAGTCGGCCGGCGACGCGCCGGCGGCGGTCAGGCTCGCAGGGTCGCGACCTGCCGCGGCGAGACCGAGGACGACCCATGCCGTCAGAGCCGGATCGGGAGCCCGCCCCGCCTCGGCGAAGCCGCCGCCGTCGACCTGGCGCCGTGTCAGGAAGCCGACCGCGTCGCTTTCGCGCATCCGCCCGGGCACCGGCGGCCACGCGTGGTGCGAGCCCTGCCGCGACCAGACCGGCAAGGACAGCCAGCGCCAGCACCACCGCCCACGTTCTGGCACGCTTGCGCGACACTCTCGGCACGATCCGTTTCACACGCGTGCGCCGCACGACGATACGCTCATAGCGGGTGGAGGCATGGGGTGGCCCCGCTCCGAGCCGGGTGTGCCGCCCGGCTCGGCGTCGACGCTGGCGCGATCTCCATGCCGATGGACGGCCTCAGCTCCACGCCACCTCGGTTCGCAGACGTGCGCCGTAGCGGTCGAGCACCCGGCGGAGCTCCGAGCCCATGACAAGCGCGAGCACGAGGTTCCCGGCCGCGTGCGCAGCGTCGAACGGTAGCCCCCGCGCCATCTGAACCCCGAGCGCTTGCCAGGTGTGGGGGAAGAAGCTGAACCACAGCCAGACGTCCATCAGGCTGGAGAACGCGAAGCCGAGGACGCAGGCGAACAAGGCCAGCGACACGCGGTTCCGGAGCAGCGGGGCGGCGAGCGCGCCGGCGGCCCCGCATAGGCCCCAGGCGAGCATCTGCCATGGGGTCCAGATGCCCTGACCGAGCGCGAAGTTCGACGCCAGCGCCGCGAGTGCCCCGACGGTCACCCCCGCACGAGCGCCGAGCACCATCCCGGTGACGATGGCGATGACGGTCACCGGCTGCACACCGGGGACGGCGGCGAACAGAATCCTGCCGGCGGCTGCCACCCCAGCGAGAGTCGCGATTACGGCGAGCTCCTTGGCCGAGCTCGGCCCCGTCTCGAGCCACGCGGCGCCGAGAACGACGAGCGACCCGGCGGCGAGGAGAAGCGAGAGGCCGGCCCTCCCCGGGTCGAGCGCCGCCCATGTCGCCGCGCCAAAGCAGGCGAACGCGCACAGCGCCATCACCGTGCGCGGCCGACCGATCAGGGCGAGGCTAGACACGTTCGAGCTCCCGTGCGCCGAGGTCCACGGCGCGGTGGTGCGGGAACTGACGATCGTGCGTCACGACCAGCACGGCGTTGCCTCGCTCTGCATACCCGATGAGCCAATCGGCGAGCTCGGCTTTCCGCTCGGGGTCGATGCCACGGGTGGGCTCGTCGAGCACGAGCAGCTCCGGCTCGGAGACGGCGACGGCGGCGAGACCCAGACGCTCGCGCTCACCGCTCGAGAGATCGCGCGGATGCCTGTCGGCCGCCCAGGCGAGCCCGACGAGGCCGAGCGCTGCCCGGGCACGCTCTCGATCACCGCCCACGCCAAGCGCCACCTCCTCGTCGACGCGCTCGCGGACGAGATAGCGGCCGGGATCCTGCGACAGGTAGCACACATGTCTGGGACGAACGACGCGGCCGGCATCCGCCTCGAGAAGGCCCGCCACGATCCTGGCCAGCGTCGTCTTGCCGCTGCCGTTGGGCCCGCTCAGGCGGACGACCTCGCCGCGTCGGACCTCCAGCCCGACCCTGTCGAGGACGGGTGTCCGTCCGAAGGCGAAGCTAACGTTGTCCGCATGGAGAACAACGTCCTCGTGCGTCTCTCCGTCGTTCGTCGGCTCTTCGGAGTGCTGAAGCGACATGTATGCAGGGCGGTGCTCGGCGAGCCATGTGCGCGCCTCGTCGACGGGAGCGTCGAGGACAAGACGGCCACGATCCACGAAGAGCACGCGCTCCGCAAGCTCGAGGGCCCGCTCGACGCGCTGCTCGGAGAGCACGAAGGCACACCCGAGGCCGTCCAACATCTCGAGGAAGGCCCCCGCGCCGGCCGGGTCGAGCTGAGACGTCGGCTCGTCCAGCAGCAGCAGGTCCGGACGCATCGCCAGAGCCGAGGCCAGGCTAACGCGCTGGAGCTCGCCTCCCGAGAGCTCCGCGGTCCGCCGCGCGGCCAGAGGCAGCGCCCCTATGGAGGCGAGCGCCTCTTCGACCCGAGCTCCGATCTCGGAGGCCGCCACGCCGGTGTTCTCGAGCCCGAACGCCACCTCGTTGGACACGGTGGCCATGACGACCTGGTCTTCGGGGTCCTGGAACACGCTCGCGACCCGCCCGGCGAAGTCGGCCGGTCGCCCCCGACGCGTGTCGAGCCCGCCGACGAGCACCGAGCCTTCGAAGCGGCCTCCGTGGAAATGCGGCACGAGCGCTGCGAGCGCACGAAGGAGGGTCGACTTGCCCGAGCCCGACGGACCGAGGAGTGCGATCCGCTCACCTGGATCGATCCTGAGCGACACCTCGGCCAGTGAGCGGCGCTCGGAACGCGGATAGGTGAAGGAGAGGTGATCGACGACGGCTAGAGCCATAGAGCCCCCACGGCTACGAGGAGAGCCCCGGCCACGACCGCAAGCCAGTCCCACCACGCCCAGGCAGGCCGGGGCGCGCGCGTTCGGCCCGGTCGGCCGAACCCTCTTGCCTCCATCGACTCGGCGAGAGAGAGCGCGCGCTCGAGCGATCCTGCGACGAGCGGTGACACGAGTCGGGCGTGGCCACGGACGCCCTCGACCGCGACGCCTCGGCCTCTGACCGCGTCAGCGAGACCTGCCGCGTCGCGCTCGAGCGTCGGCAGGAGGCGGGTGGCCAGAGCCGCGGCGAGAGCCGAGTGCCGGGCGAACCCTGCGCCGGCAAGGAGGCGGTCATGGTCGAGAAGCAACGCGTACGCCGAGAAGGCGAGTGCCACCGCCGTGAGGCGGAGACCGTTGCGAGCAGCGATCACGATCTCCTCGCTCGTCACGTCGATCGGCCCCAGGACAGGGAGCGTCGGACCGCTCCAGAGAACGTCCACGCCGTAGAGCGCGAGGAACGGCGACACGAGGAAGACGCCAAGCCCGGAGAGCACCGCTGCCCCGATGTAGATCCGGCGACGCCTCGCCGGAGCCCGTAGGCAGACGAGGAGGAGCGCCGCGCAAAGCACCGCAACCGACCAGATGTGATCCGCGAGCAGGGCGGCCGCGGCAGCGCACGCGAGGCAGAACGCGGCCGACGCGGGTGCGAGCCTCACGGGAGCACGCGTCCCTGCCCGTCGAACTCGGCGCTGTAGTGGAACCTGACCGCGTCGGGCGAGCCCGCGATCGTCAGCGCTGCCGCTCGGACGGCCTCGAGCGAGCCCGAGAGCACGAACCGCGCCGGCGCATCGTTCGCCGGTCCCCGCTCCGCGCGCAGCGTCGCTCCCGTCGTACCGTCGCGCACCTCGAGCACGAAGACGTTCGGCTCGCCGGCTCCTGCCGACACCGCAAGGAGAGCCTCGAGCGCCGTCGCGGCGTCGGCGAGCTCGGGGGGAGCCTGCACGTCCGCCGGCCGTGTGCGCCCGTCGAAACCGTGCAGAAACGGCTCCGGGAACGCCCCGACGACGATCGGCGCCTCCATCTGCTCCGCCCACGAGCGGAAGTCCCACCAGGCGACGTCACCCGGGCGCAGGCGGACCTCCGCCGCACCGACGTCCGGCTCGATGCCGTTCAGGAAGTAGAACCAGTCCTGCTGTCGAGCCAGGCTTCCCTCGACCCCCTCGATCGCCTGGACGTAGCGGCCGCCGTACCGCGTCTCGATGTCCGCCTCCCGATCGAGCGCCTGGAGGACGGTGAGCCCGGCCGGCACCGTGGTCGTGAGAATCACCTCGCTGCCGCCGTCGCGGGTCACCCAGAGTTGCGCCGTCTCCTCCGCCTGGGCCACGGGATCGGGCCCAGGCGGACTGTCGCCACCGCCCCCGCACGCACCGAGGACGAGGACGAGCGCGAGCGCTGCGACGAGACGGCGTCGCACCGCTCTCAGCGGGCGCGAACGACCTGCGACCTGACGGCGCCTTCCTGCGTCGCCAGCAAGCGGTGCCAGTGACCGACCGGGCAGAGACGTCCGTCCTCGTCGGCGATCCGCCGACCGTCACGACGGAAGATCACCTCGGTCGCGGGCGTCGCCATGCCGGCGTCGTCCACCGAGAACGCCTGGAAGCAGCGTCGCCCCGCTCGTCGCAGGTCGAGCGTGGGAGGACCGCCCGTCGGGCCGAACGTGGCGTAGTACCAGAGGACGACATCACCCTCCTCGACGACGTACGCGTCGGCACCTACCGGCGGAGAGACCCCGTTGACCTTGTACACCCAGCCGCTCGACTCAGCGCCCGCGAGCCGGCCGATCTGCGCGACGTACGGGCCAAACGAGGTCGTGAGGAGCTGGTAGAAGACCTCGCCTCGTTCGGCTCGCGGACTCGAGCGCACCGAGCGCCGTCGGCTGCGAGAGCTCGAGCGTCACGTCTCCCTGGGCGAGCGTGCCCGTGTACGGCGTCACGCGCGGCTGCTCGGCGCCGAAGAGCGTCGTGGTGGCGCCCTCGATCCGGACACGCACCTCGATCGCGCTCGCCGCGGAGGCGAGCGTCGCCGCGAGGGCCGCTACGAGAACCAGGACGAAGATGCGCTTTGGCACTGTTCCTCCTTCCTCGGGGGGACTGGTGCTCGGGCGCGCGCCAGGTCTTCTGGCTCGGGGCTCCCTCCCCCGCCGCCTTCCCGGCCTCTCGGTCAGTGGCTGGTTGGCGGGAGAGCGTCTCCCCTTACAGCGGCGGGACCGCGCCGGACTCTCACCGGGCTTCCCTTGAGCGCGCGCCGTTGTCTGTGAGGGCGGCAAGACTACCACGGCCGGACGGACGGGACGCGTGCTTCCTCGCGGGAGTACCCACGCCGGTCGAGCGAGGGGCACTCGGCGACACTCATCGGCGGCCCGATGTCGAGCCTATCCTCACGGCTCGTACGAAGTCCGACGGGGCTAAACCCTCAGCGAGACGAGCAGCGGCTCGCGACGGCCGACACGCTCGAGTGTCGGCGATCTCTGGGCGGCGCCTACGATTACACCATCGCTATCGCCGTCGCCACCCGCGCTCGACTCTGGCTGCCCGTCGTGATCTGGGCGGCGCTCATCTTCGCGTTCTCGTCCATCCCCAGCCTGTCGACGGGTCTTGGAACCTGGGATCTCGTGCTGCGCAAGCTCGCGCACGGCGCCGAGTTCGCGATTCTCGGCGCCCTGCTCTACCGCTGGCTCTCCTCGGTGCCGCTGGCCATCCTCGCAGGATCTGTCTACGCGGCGACCGACGAGATCCACCAGACCTTCGTCTCGGGCCGCGCCGGCCTCGTCACGGACTGGGCCATCGACACGGCTGCGGTCGTCATCGGAGTCGGCCTACTGCACGCCTGGCGGCGCCGACATTGACGGTGACGGCCGTCGCGATCGACCTCGACGGCGCGCTCGGCGACACGCACGGGCTCTGGCTCGCGTTCCTCGACGATGCGTCACGCCGCTTCAGGCCGATCGCGGAGCTCGACCCGGCCGCCGTTCCGGCCGATCGAGGAGAGGCCGCCGACACGCTCGACCGATGGGCGGCGAACGGCGTCGGAGACTGGCGCGGCAGCCCTCGAGCGCTTCGCCGAGGACCATGCTCCCGTGCACCTGCGCCCCAGCGCGGAGGCCGGTGCCTGCGTGCGAGCCCTCGCCGCGGGCGGCGCGCGACTCGGCGTCTACACGGATGCTCCCGAGGAGCTCGCCCGGGTCGCGCTCTCCCATCTCGGCGTCGACAGGCGCGTCGAGGCTCTGGAGTCCGGCCGGGGCTCGCTCGACCGGCTGGTCGAGCGATTCGGGGGCTCGGACGTCGCCGTGGCGAGAACGCTCGCCGAGCTCAGGCTGCTCACGCGATGACGACCGTAGCCGGGCGATCCCACGCGGGAGAGCTTGGCTACGATCACGGCGGTGACTGAGCCGCGCAAGCTCCTCGACGACCGTGAGCTCGACGCTATCCTCGAGCGGCTCGACCGCCTCACCGAGGAAGTCCGCGGCATCAATCGCCGGCTCGATGCGGGCGAGGCCACGTTGCGGCTCGCGCACGAGCTCCGGAACCTCAACGAGTCGCTGCAGGCGATCGCCTACGCGGCGCTCGGGCAGCAAGGCCCGCAGGTGCGGCGCCGGCGCCAACCGTAGCCTTCGAAGGCGTCCACTCAGCTGGCGACGCAACCGGGTCCCGCCCGGCCGAGCCTGTCAGCCGACTTTGAAGCCCGTCATTCGATCCTCCGCCCGGCGTGACTCAGCCCGTGCTCAGCGCGCATCGCGAGTACACGCCGCTCCGCGGTGATCGCGACCGGCGGCTCGAGCGGCACGGCGCGCGCCCGCGGCGGCCCGCCGAAACCCCATACCGCGGAGATCGAGCGGCTTCAGGCGGGCAGCGGGCACGAGCCGCTGCCGGCGCTGATCAGGACGGCTTCGTCTTCCGCGGGGAGATCGGCGGGGACGACTTCGCGGCCGGCTTGGTCTTCGCTCCGGCGGCCGACTTGGCTGCGCTCGTTCGCGCCTTTCCGTTCGGCGTCGCCGCAGCCTTGCCCTTCGTCGGCTCGACCCGGATCGCGCCGGGCAGGGGAGCCATGACCGTCGCGCGACCGCTGTCCCAGCGAATGACGTAGCGAGGTGGATCGTCGCTCAGCACGTCCTCGATCACCCCGGCACGCTCGTTCGGGTTCGCCCTCTTGACCTTGCCCAGCATGTGAATGCGGTCTCCGGCCTTCGCGGTCATCCTCGCTTGCTCCCTCTGTCGCGGTGCAGGTTCGACCGGAACGCTACCTGGATCGGGAGCCGCCGGGCGGCCGAACCGCCTCCGGAGGCGGGTGGGCCTCGATTTCCGTCGGACGGCGGTAGCAGTCGTGGCCGGCGTGGACCTCGACGCGCTCGCCGACCGCCCGGCGCCGCTCCTCGAAGCCAGGTGCGCCTCGAGGAGCGGATGCAGGAGGAGCTCGAGCGACTCAGTGGGGCATAGCCGCCCGGAGCGGCCCCGCACGTGCCCGGCCGCGCTACCCGTGAATCGAGACGATGATCGGGACGATGAGGATCGCGACGAGGTTGGCGATCTTGATCATCGGGTTGATGGCCGGGCCCGCGGTGTCCTTGTAGGGATCGCCGACCGTGTCGCCGGTGACGGCGGCCGCGTGAGCCTCGGAGCCCTTGCCGCCGTAGAGGCCGTCCTCGATCGTCTTCTTCGCGTTGTCCCAGGCGCCGCCCCCCGAGGTCATCGCGATGGCGAGGAAGAGGCCCGTCACGATCGTCCCGATGAGGAGACCGCCCAGCGCGCGCTCGTTGATGATCCCGACCACGATCGGGAACAGGATCGGGATCAGCGCAGGCAGCATCATGTACCTGATCGCCGACGCCGTCACGATGCTGACCGCGCGGCTGTAGTCCGGCCGCTGCGTGTACTCCATGATCCCCGGCATCTCGCGGAACTGCCGGCGCACCTCCTCGACCACCTGGCCGCCAACGGTGCCGACCGCTTGAATGGCGAGCGACGCGAACAGGAACGGCATCAGGCCGCCGATGAGGAGGCCCGCGATGACCCACGGGTCGGTGAGCGAGAACACGGCCGGCAGCCCTTCGTCGGCGAGATCGGTCGCGTACTCGTCGAAGAGGACGAGCGCCGCGAGGCCGGCGGAGCCGATCGCGTAGCCCTTCGTGACCGCCTTGGTGGTGTTGCCAACCGCATCGAGCGGGTCCGTGACACCGCGCACGGACTCGGGCAGGTCGGCCATCTCGGCGATGCCGCCGGCGTTGTCGGTCACCGGCCCGAACGCATCGAGAGCCACGATCAGGCCGGTCATCGAGAGCTGGGCCATGACGGCGATGCCGATGCCGAAGAGCGTCTGGTCGGCGATGTAGTAGGCCGCCACGATGCCGGTCGCGATGACGATGACGGGACGCAGCGGTGGCCTGCAAGCCCACCGCGAGGCCGGAGATGATGTTCGTCGCGTGGCCCGTCTGCGAGGCCTTCGCGATCTGCTTGACCGGCGGCCAGCGCGTGCCCGTGTAGAACTCCGTGATCGCGACGAGCAGGAACGTGACGGCGAGGCCGACCATGGCGGCGCCGTACAGCTCGCCGAAGCTGAACGGGCCGTCGTCGAAGGCCAGCGTGACCGGGATGAAGCCGACCGCCGAGAGCAGCGTGGCGACGATGACGGACTTGTAGAGCGCGTTGATGATCGCGTTCTGGCCCCCGCCGATGCGGGCGAAGAACGTGCCGATCACCGACGCGAGGATCGACATGCCGCCGATGGCGAGCGGGAAGAGGTAGATCTCGCTGGCCGGGAACTGCGTCCCGAGGAGCATCACCGCGACCGCCGTGACGGCGTAGGTCTCGAAGAGGTCGGCGGCCATGCCCGCGCAGTCGCCGACGTTGTCGCCGACGTTGTCGGCGATCACTGCCGGGTTCCTCGGATCGTCCTCGGGGATGCCGGCCTCGATCTTCCCGACCAGGTCGGCGCCGACGTCCGCCGCCTTCGTGTAGATCCCGCCTCCGAGTCGCGCGAACACCGAGATCAACGAGCCGCCGAACGCGAGCCCCACGAGGTCGTCGATGGCCGAGTCGGGCGAGTGGCCCATGACCTGCGTCAGCAGCAGGTAGTAGCCGGCGACGCCGAGCAGGCCGAGACCGACGACCAGCAGGCCGGTGACGGAGCCGGCCTTGAACGCGACGTCGAACGCCGGCTTGAGGCCGTCCTGGGCCGCAGCCGCGGTGCGCACGTTCGAGCGGACGGCGACGTTCATGCCGATGAAGCCCGCCGCCGCCGAGAGACCGGCGCCGATGAGGAAGCCGAAGGCGCTGCCCCAGCCGAGCTTGTCGTAGAGGCCGAGCAGCAGGAACGGGACGATCGCGACGAGCGCGACGGCCGTGTACTGCTTCTTGAGGTAGGCCGCCGCGCCCTCCTGCACGGCGCGCGCGATCTCCTGCATGCGCTCGTTGCCCGCCGGCCGGCGCATCAGCCACAGCGTCAGGTAGACGCCGTGCAGCGACCGCGACGAACGCGCAGATGAGTGCGAAGAGAACAGCGTGGTCTTGGAAGAACATCGTCCTGCCTTTTCCGGAATCACGAAGTCGCTTCCCACAGCCTTCCGCGAGGGCCGAGAGCCCGCATCCGAAGCCGGCAAGCGCCGGCGCGGAAGCTATCACAAACGGCTGTCGGAACGGCCGCAAGGTGGCTGCGCCGGCAGTGGGGGCGCGCGGCGCGCCATAATCTCACCATGGTGCGGCGGTCGCGGGCGATGTGGGGTCGGCTGCCTCGGCGCGCCCGGGTGCTCGCCCCGGTTGCCGTGGTGCTCGTTGCCGCGGCGATCGCGGTGCCGCTCGCGCTCGCCGGCAGCGCCGCGGGCGGCCCCTGCGACGGCGCCGACCACACGAGCTACGCGTGCTGGGGGAAGCACTTCGAGTCCGTCATCGAGGAGAAGGGCGGCAAGGCGGCCCTCGCGGAGCTCGCCGCTGCTCGTGAAGAACGACGGGTGGGTCATGTCGAACTGCCATCCGCTCGCCCATCAGATCGGCAACTCCGCGCTCGTCTTCTACGGCACGGTGAAGAAGGCGATCAACAACGGCGACGGGACCTGCTGGTCGGGCTACATCCACGGCGTCTACGAGAAGTACATGGCGCAGTTCGACGACGCCGAGCTCTTCGACGAGGTGAAGACGCTGTGCCAACGGGATCCGGACGATCCGTACGCGTTCGACTACTACAACTGCCTGCACGGCATCGGACACGGCGTCACGATCCGCTTCAAGAACGACGTGTTCAAAGGCCTTCCGTACTGCGACGTCTTCGAGGAGGACTGGGAGCGCACGAACTGCGCCACCGGCGCCTTCATGCAGAACATCGTGGTCGACCGCACGATGCACCAGTCCGTGCGCCTCGATCCCGACGACCCCGTCTACCCCTGCAACGCCGTCGAGGACAAGTGGAAATCCGCCTGCTACCTGGGTCAGACGTCGTACATCCTCCGCCAGCTCGACTACGACTACGCGAAGGGGTTCGAGGTCTGCGACTCGATCGAGGAGGACTACATCTCGACGTGCTACGTCAGCATGGGGCGCGACATCAGCGGCAACTCGCACCGGGAGGCGGCGAAGGTGCTCGAGCGCTGCAGCCTCGGCGATCCCGACTTCCAGGAGTGGTGCTTCATCGGAGCGACCCGCAACGCGGTCTTCCACGACCACGGGACGAAGAACGCCGACGCCCTCTGCGCGATCGTGCCGGAGCGCTACCGGCCACGCTGCGAATCCGCACGCGACAGTGCCGCAGAGAGCTTGTGACGGCGCTGACGCGTCGCCACAGGCCTGTAGGGGCCGGCCCCGACCGGCCCGCCCGAGCCCCTGAAGCGACCGTAGGGGCCGGATCTCCGGCCCGCCCGCGCGCGAATGCGCGTAGGGCGGTCCCGACGGCCCCGCCGCGACCGTCGCGACCTGACGGCCGCGACCGGGCCGCATGAGATGCGGCCCCTACACGGACAGCACCGTGCCACACCGGTGCCGGCACCTGACGCATGCCCGTCAGCATCGTAGGGGCCGGATCTCATCCGGCCCGCCCTACCCCAGTCCGCCGTAGGGGCCGGTCCCCGACCGGCCCGCCTGCCCCGAGCCGGGCCGATGCGGCCGCTACGCCGAGATCCGGGCGCCGCGGAGGGCCGTCGTGCAGAGATGCTCGGGCGGCGGCGGCGCGATCTTCGGGATCACGGCGAAGAGGAGCTCGCGCAGGCGCGCGAGGTTCTCGTGGAAGACGCGCATGACCTCGTCGCCCGAGACCGGCTCGGCCCCTGCGACGCCGGCGTCGTGGTCGGTGACCATCGAGACGTTCGCGTAGCAGAGCTCGAGCTCGCGCGCGAGGTGAGCCTCGGGATAGGCGGTCATGTTCACGACGTCCCAGCCCATCGTCGAGAACCAGGCCGATTCCGCCCGCGTCGAGAAGCGCGGGCCCTGGATGACGACGACGGTGCCACCGTCGCGCACGGGGATCCCGAGCTCCCCGGCCGAGGCGACGAGCAGCGTGCGAAGCTCCGGGCAGTACGGGTTTGCGGCGGAGACGTGCGTGACGGGCTCGCCCCCGCCTCCGTCGTAGAACGTGTCCTCGCGACCGCTCGTCCGGTCGACGAACTGGTCGCAGACGACGAACTCCCCGCGCTGCAGATCGGCCCGCAGGGCCCCGGCCGCGCAGGGGCCGATGATGCGCCGCACGCCGAGCTCCCGCATGGCCCACAGGTTCGCCCGGTACGGCACGCGGTGCGGCGGCAGCTCGTGCCTCGCGCCGTGACGCGGCAGGAACGCCACCCTCGCTGCCACCGACGTCGCCGACGGCGACAGCCGCCGACGGAGCGCCGTAGGGCGTGTCGAGCGCCACCTCCTCGACGTGATCGAGGAGCCGGTAGAGGCCGGAGCCGCCGAACACGCCGACCTCAGCCTTCAGACTCGCCCTCCGGCTCCTCCGGCTCTCGGCTCCTCGGGCTTCTCGGCCTCCTCCGGACTCTCCTCGGGCTCGGCCGGCTTCTCCTCGGGCGGCGACTGGGGCTGCGCGGCCGCGTTCGCGTACGCGAGCTGGAGGTTCGCCACCGAGGACTCGAAGTCGCGGACGCCCTCCGCCGGCACGATCGTCCCGAGGACCGGCGTGAGCGCCTGCATGACGGCGATCGCGAGCTGCGTCTGCCCCAGATCGCGAGCGTCCTTCGTCTCCTCGGTCAGGCCCAGGCAGCGGTAGCCGATCGAGGACACGGTGACGAGTGTCTGGACGAGGACGTCCTCGACGCGGAGCAGCTTGAGCTGCTCGGCGAGCTCTCGGGCGAGCCGCTCCTCGTCGCCAGTGGTCGTGAACGGAGGTTCGGTCATGCTCGGCCACGCGAAAACCTAGCCTGCCAAGGACGCAGGAAGCGCCAATACTGGACTTGAAGTATTGGTGCGACCGAGGACGCGGCAGGCGACGGTTTGCAGCCGGCCCGAGCGGATCGTATCCGTTCGCGACCACTAACCACTCGGCGCTCCCACGCGCACGTCGCGCGTTCGCGCGACCTGCTCGGCGTAGATCTCCGCGAACGACGCGCCCGCCAGGTGGCGGGCGATCTGGCGCTCGGCGGCGTTGGCGGCAGGCACGTCGAGGTACGAGGCGACGCCGAGCTCCTCGGCCACCGGCGCCACCCAGGCGACGAGCTCCTCGAGCGCCCGGCGCGCTGGGCGGACACGGGTGTCGGCCACCCGGGCAAGATCCAGCAGGTCACCGGGGAGGCCGTAGCGGATCGCCCGCCAGAAGTTCTCCTCGATGAGCCGGTGCGGATGCACCTGGAGCGGCTCGCCGTCGTCGACGGCGCGAGCGATCCGGCCCACGAGCGCGTAGATCAAGGGCCGAGAGCGAGATCGCCTCGGCAAGCTCCGGCTGGGCGTCGCAGATCCGGACCTCGACGGTGGGATAGGCGAGATGGAGACGAACGCTCCACCAGAGCTGCGTGTGCTCGGTCACCGAGCCGGTTGCGTAGACGTAGCGCAGGAACGCCTCGTACTCGGCCCAGTTCTCGTAGGAGTCCGGTACGCCGCAGCGGGGGAACATCTTCGTGAAGATCTGTGAGCGCGCCGAGTGCAGGTGGGTGTAGCAGTCCTCGACGAACGGGGACGAGGCCGAGAGCGCGAGCAGGTCGGGCAGGTAGGTGCGCAACGCGTTGCAGACCGCGACTGCCCGATCGGCGCCGCGCAACCCGACGTGGACATGGAGGCCGAACGTGTTGTTGCGCCAGACGACGTAGCGCAGCAGCTCGTCGTTGCGCCGGTAGTGCGGCGTGTCGATGATCCGCTGCTCCTGCCACGGGCTCCACGGGTGCGTGCCCGTCGCGCCGAGCGCGATGTCCATCCGGTCGCAGAGCTCGAGCAGCTGCGAGCGCCGCTCGGCCATGCGTGCCGCGGCTTCGGCAAAGCTCTCGCAGCGGCCGGTCTTCACCTCGACCTCCGAGGCGATCAGCTCGCCGGCAAGGTTGTCGCCGAGCTCGCTGCCCCGAGCGGCGGCCTCGATCTCCTCGAAGCGATTGACCATGCCGAGCGTGGAAGGGTCGAGCACGGCGAACTCCTCCTCGACGGCAAGCGTGAAGTCCTTGCCCTCCTCGAACTGCGCGCGCGCGAGCGTGATCTGCTCGTCGGCGCTGAGGCGCTGCTCGTCACCCATCGCCGGCGACGGTAGCTGGATCAGCCGGCGGCGCCGAGCCGTTCATCCTGACCTCCTCGAAGATCACGGGACTCTAACGGAGCGCGCCAGGATCTCCCGGGCCACATGCTCCCAGCTCCAGCGTGAGACCGCCGCGCGACGCGCCGCATCGCGCAGGCGCTGGTGGTCGCCCGCGGATAGACCGAGGATCGCGTCGAGGCGCTCGGCCAGCTCGGCCACGTCGCCGTTCGTGAAGCTCGTCAGGTGGCGGAGCTCGGGCGGATACTCCGCCTCGAGCCCCTCCGCGATCTCGGCGAGCCCGGAGTGGCGGGCGACGAGGGGCGGCGCTCCGCAGGCGGCGGCCTCGGCGGCGACCATGCCGAACGCCTCCGGGAACGTCGACGGCGTGACGGCCACGTCGGCGAGCGCGTACAGGTACATGAGATGGCGGTGCTCCATCGGCCCCGTGAACAGGACCGGCAGATCGGCGGCCTCGGGCTCGAGCTGGTCGCGGATGTCGCCCCAGCCCACCATGACGCAGCGCGTCCCGGTGCGGCGGAGCGCCTCGACGAGCACGTGCGCGCCCTTCTCGCGGCTGATCCGGCCGACGAACACGACGGTCGGGGCGTCGCCCTCGAGGAACGCGGCGAGGCGCTCCGCGTTGCCCTCGTCCGGCAGGCGCTGGTTGTGACGCTCCGGTGGATTCGGCGGATCGCGCTCGGCCTCGGCGAGGAGCCCGGACAGCGCCTCGTCGCGCGGCCGCGGGCGGAAGTCCTCGATGTCGACGCCGGGCGGGACGGTGTGGCAGCGGTCGAGCCACGGCCCCGGCCCGAGCACGTCGTGGATCACCCGTTCGATGTGCTCCGTGCCGGCGAAGACGGCGGTGGCGTCGGCAAGCGTACGGCGAGCCCACTCGCAGAGCTCGGCGTTGCCGCGCATCGAGAACTCGAGCTCGGAGCCGTGCGCCTTCACGGCGTACGGGCCTCCCACCGCGGCACCGACCGGGCCGCCGAGGAGGAGGTGGTTCGTCAGCACGAGCTCGGCCGGAAGGTGCTCGCGCACGGCGGCCGCGCTCGCCTGCACGAAGCGCTCGCGCTCGGGCCAGCCGAGATCCTGGACGCGTCGAGCCTCCATGTCCTCGTAGCGGTCGACGACGAACACCGGCAGGAGACGGCCCACATCGGGCCTGACCACCTGTGCCCCGCCGACGTCGTACCGATCGGGATGCGGATCCTGGCAGAAGACGACGACCTCGTGCCCGAGGCGAGACCAGGCGCGCGCGAGACAGCGCGTGTAGACATTCGATCCGGTGCCGCCCAGGAGATAGCCGTGCCAGAGGAGAATCTTCATCAGCGTGAATCCTGACGAACGCCTCGTACGCCGCGCCCAGCGAGGCGATCCCGCCGCGTTCGCCGCGCTCGTCGAGCAACACCGTCACCGGCTCTACACGCTCGCCGCGCGCGAGCTCGGGTCGGCCGCGGACGCCGAGGACGCCGTCCAGGAGACGCTCATCCGCGCCTGGCGGGCCCTGCCGCGCTTCCGCGCCGAGTCCAGCTTCTCCACGTGGCTCTACCGGATCTGCCTGAACGCCGTCCACGACCAGCGGGCCCGTTCGGCGCGAGGTAGCGGTGCGCCACTCGACGAGCTGGGCGAGCCGGCCGATCCACGCGACGCGATCGTGGCGGCCGAGCTCTCGCGGCGAGCTGCAGCGCGCCCTCGCGGGGCTCGACGAGACCTACCGCACCGCCGTTCTCCTCTACGACGTGCTCGGCCACTCCTACGCCGAGATCTCGGCGATGCTCGGGGTTCCCGAGGGTACCGTGAAGTCACGGATATTCCGGGGCCGGACGGAGCTGGCTCGGCTGCTTGGAACCGTCGGCGCCGCCGGGGAGTCAGAAGAACGATGAGCCGCGAGCATCTGAGCGAGATCGAGCTGATGGAGCTCGTCGAGGGGGAGCTGCACGAGCCGGAGGAAGCCTCGGCGCGTGCGCACGTCGCCGCCTGCCGGGAGTGCAGCGCGAGCCTCGCGGGGCTCGAGCAGGCACGGGCGACGCTTCGCGCCGCACCGATGCTGGAGCTTCCCGAGTCGCGCTTCCGCGAGCTGCTCGACGGGCTGCCGGCACAGGACGGCGAGCCGACCGGCCGGCGCAGCGCGTTCGCGCGGCCGCGCCGCTGGCTGGTCGTGCTCGCACCTGCCGCCGCCGTGGCCGTCGCCGTCGTGCTGGCGGTCACGCTGGTGAACGGGCCGGGTGGAGGCGACGACGAGGCGGCGGCGCCAGCGCCGGCGGCAGCCGAGGAAGCGCAGGCGTTCCAGACGGAGGCCGCCCAGGACTCGGCAGCGCCGGGCGAGGCCGATGCAGGGGGCGCAGCCTCGGCCGAAGCGGCCGAGCCGGCAGAGCCGCCGGCAGCAGAGGCACCCGCTGCCACGGCGCCCGCGCTGGAGGAGATCGCGGCGCGGGAAAGGATTCGCAGCGTCGCCGGCACGCCGGAGGAGATCGCCGAGCGGCTGCGCCAGCTGGAGCTGGACGCCCGGGTCGTCGAGAGCACGGTCGAGGTCGCGGGCGCCGACCCGGACGTCGTGGCGGACGCGCTGGAAGGCCTGCCCGACGGCGATGTCGCGGTGATCGTCGTTCCGGCCGCATAGCAGCCGGGAGGCGGCGGCCTGCGCGGGCGGCCATCATGTGAGGCGTGCAGCTCGCCCGCGCCCTCGGCCTTCTCGTCGTCGTCTGGTCGGGCGTGGCGCTGGCGCTGGCGCTGGCGATCTACGTCACCGAGAACCAGGAACCGGGCGAGCGGAGCCGCAACGCGGCAGTCGTCGTCATCGCGGCTGGAGCGCTCGCAACGGCGATCGCGCTCGCCGTTGCGCTCTACGTCGGTCGCTGGTCGCTGATCGCTGCCCTCGGTGCGATCCATCTCGGCCTCGCCGCTGCCGGGCTCGCCCTCACGGCCGACAACGGGGTCGTAGAGCTGCATGCCTGGGTCGTGGCGCTCGCGGTCGCCGGCGAGCTCGCCGTGGTCGCTGCGGTCGTGCTCGCGCGCCGAGAGCCCTCGGCCGAAGCACTCGCAGTCCGGAGCGACGTCCAGAGCCGCGTCAGGGAGACAGGTCGTCACGAGCGACGCGCGCGAGCAGCCGCTCACTGAGCACCACGTCGTGCGGTAGGAGCTTCAACTCCCGCGCGTCCACGACGACTCCTTGCCGCCGGAGGACCTCGGCGAGGGAGGCCCAATGGGCCGCCTCCATGTCCTCCTGCGAGCGTCCCGCGAACGGCTCATCCGGTCCGACCACGAAGCGCGCCTCCTCCTCGATGTCCTCCACCGATGTCACAGCCCAGACGTCGGGAACGTTGCCCGAAGAGCTCCAGCCTCGGTCGTCCAGGAGCAGTACGCGACGTCCGTCCACGAGTAGGGCCTCATGACGCGCCGACACCGACATCTGACGAGCGCCGGCGCCGTCGTCGTCGGATATCGACCAGCGTCACGAGGCGCGTCACAGCAGCCATGTGTCCATCCTACGCAGGGAGATGCGGTGAGCCTGCCGCGCCGAGGCCGCCGTTCGACGTGGGATGTGGGGGCCGGATCTCGTCCGGCCCGCCGAGCCTACGTGAGGTAGAAGTAGAGCGCGTAGAGGAGCTCGACCGCCGGGCTCGTGGTGTGGACGGTGACGTCCGACGGCACGTGGAGGAGCGCTTCGGAGTAGTTGAAGATGATCTTGACGCCGGATGCGACGAGGTCGTCGGCCACCTGCTGCGCAGAAGCCACCGGCACCGCGAGGACGCCGACGATGATGTTCCGCTCGGCGACGATGCCGCGCAGCGCTCGCGTAGTCGAGCACGTACGGTGTTCCCGATCGGATCGCCGACCTTGTCCCGATCGGTGTCGAAGACGGCGGCGATGTTGAAGCCGTGGTCGGCGAAGACCGTGGAGCTCGCGATGGCCTGGCCGAGACGCCCGGCCCCGAAGAGCGCGATGTTGTGCTGTCCCTGCGTGCGCAGGATCTTGCGGATCTCGGCCAGCAGCACGTCGATCGAGTAGCCGACGCCGCGCTTCCCGAACTTGCCGAAGCCGGACAGGTCGCGCCGGATCTGCGTCGCGTTGATGTTCGTGTACTCGCTCATCTCCTGCGAGGAGATCCGGTCCTGCCCCATCTTCTTGGCCTGCGTGAGCACCTGCAGGTAGCGGCTCAGCCGGGCCGCCACCCCGACGGTCAGGCGGTCGTCCGCCCGCCGTCCTCCCTGTACCTGCGTCGCCATGCGGCTCGGAGAGATACCGACTCGCCGAGGCCGCGAGCGGCAGAACCGTCAACCAGGCGCTGTGACGAGCAGCCGGCGGCGGAGAACTTCCGCGTGCACGAAGTACGTGAAGGCCTCTACGCCGTCGATCTCGACGACCGGAATCCGCTCGCGGTAGCGCCGCTCGAGCTCAGGGTCTCCGGTGATGTCCACCTGCTCGAGCACGAACTCGATATCGGCGCGTACGCGGTCGATGGCGCCGAGCGCCGACTCGCAGAGGTGGCAGCCGGGCGCGTGGTAGACCCGGACGGAATGCGTCACCGGACGACGCGGAAGGGTATCCGCTGCACCGTTGCCGGCTCGCTCCCCTCCGAGGCGTCGGTCGGCCAGGCGCGAAGCGTGAGCACGTAGCGGCCCGGTCGCAGCGGCTTGCCGCTCGTATCCCGGCCGGTCAGGCGGATCGCGTAGCGGCCCGGAAGGAGGTCGCGCAGCCGCGCGACGACTCCCAGCGGCTTCCCGCCCCGGGCGCCAACCTCGACGGTGAGGAGCCCGACCGCGTCGATCGCGACGCCGTCCGCTTCCTCGGCGGCGGCGCCGGCGCGGAAGGTGAGCACCGCCGCCCGCGCCGCGAGGGCGCGAACGCCGTACGCGAGAGGACGGCCTCCGAGACGAGTGCCGGCGCGGTCTCGCCGAGGGTAACCGCCCAGGGCACTCGGGCGGTCGCAACGCCCTCTGCCTGCACGACGAGCGCACCCGAGACGGTCTCTCTTCCGAAGGCTGTGCCGGCAGCCGACACGACGAGGCGAATCGCGACCGCCTCCCCGGGCTTCACCGTCGCGGTGGCGGGATCGGCCGCGAACGAGACCGAGACGCCGGCGCCGGCGTCAGTGACGACCCCGAGCGAGAGCTCGAGCCTGCGACCGGCGACGTTGCGTACCCGGATCGTCCGCTCCGCGCGCCACCCCTGGCCCGGGCCCCGGCCGAGCGCCAGCGTGGCGGGCTCGACAACGAGGCCGGCGCCGGCCGCTGCGACGGCGTCGATGAGCCCCGAGCCCGTGGCGGTGACCGGCTCGGCGAGGTTCGTGAGCGGGCGCGCGCTGCCGACGAGGACACCGGCGAGCGCTGCGGCGTCGAGGCCCGGGCGGGCGTCGAGCACGAGCGCCGCGGCTCCTGCCGCGACGGCGGCCGCCGCGCTCGTTCCGGTGACCGCCGCGTAGCGCGCGTCGGAGCCGGCCGGAGCGGCGTCCGGGGCGACGAGAGCGACACCCGGCGCGACCAGGTCAGGCTTGGAGGCGCCCGTCGACGGCCCGTGTGACGAGAATCCCGCGAGCTCTCCCGACGCCACGTTCGTTTCCGCGCTCGCACGCTCGGCCGCCACGGTCACCTCGAGGCCCGACGTGGCAGCCTCGACGATCGCCGTACCAACGTCGCCCGGGACCGCGAAGACCGCGATCGCCGTCTGCTCGTCGTAGCCGAGCCCGCCGGCGGGCAGGACGCTGCCGTAGACGAGCACGGCCTCCGCGCCCGCGGCCGCGGCGTTCCTGATCTTCGACGCGAGCGAGCCGCCGTCGGCGGGCAGCACCGCGATGCCCGCGTCGACGAGGCTGCGGCCGTCGTCGCCGAGGAAGTCTTCCGGGAAGGCGCCGACCGGCCCGCTGCCGGCCGGCACGAGCCGGGGCAGACGCGCCATGAGCTCGACCCGTTCAGCCGGCGGGAGGCCGCCGAGCAGCGGCGCGTCGTCGGCGAACACGGTCTCGGCGCCTACCCGGACGGTCAGTCGGCTGGTCACCACGGCCGGGCGCGTATCCGCGGCCCCCACCGCGAGCGCCGTAGGGGCCGACCCGGGGGCGCCGATCGTCCCGGAGCTCCCGTCCGACGCCGGGCCGTCGTTGCCGGCAGGCGCCACGACGAGCGTGCCGAGGGCGAGCGCACCCGCCACCGCACGGCTCTCCGGGCTGTCCGGGAACGATGCGTACGGCTCGACGACGGCCGCGAGGGCGAGCTCCGCGCCGTCCTCGACGTCGCCGTCGCCGTCCGGGTCGACGGCGCGCTCCAGACCGCCGATCAGCACGTCTCCCGACCCGATGCTCTGGTAGCCGCCCGGCGCCTTCGCGCCAGCCGAGCACGCGGATCGGAAGCACCTGCGCCCCGGGAGCGACACCGCTGACGCCGTTCGGCCCGCCGGCGCCGGCGACGATGCCGGCGACGCGTGTTCCATGCGTCTCGACCACGGTGGGGTCGTCGGGTCGTGGCTCGGGCTCGGCGTGGGTGTCGCCCTCGACGAGGTCGACGCCCCAGAGCACCCGGCCGCGCAGAGACGGGTGCGCGCGGTCGACCCCCGTGTCGAGCACGGCGACCGTGACGCCGCTGCCGTCGGCGCCGGGCAGCGCGATGCCATGCCGCCCCAGGAGCTCCGGGCGCTCGAGCGCGCCGGCGGAGAGCGAGGCGGGGTAGACGGCGCGCACCGGGTAGATGCCCGCGACGCCCGGGGCGCTCTCGAGGGCGGCGACGGCGCGCGCGCCCAGGCGGGCCGAGAAGCCGTTCAGCGTGCGTGTGAAGACCTGCTCGCGCTCGACGCGGATGCCCTGGGCCCGGAGCGCGGCGAGGAGCCGCACCTGCAACGCGTTCGCGCGGCGCACGTGCCGGCGCTGCTCCTTCGCCGAGAGCTTGCCGGGAGCGGCCATCCGGTCGGCGAGCGAAGGGGAAGCGAGGACGACGATCATCCGCTCGTCCAGCGGGACCGCCTGGCGACGCTCGAAGGCGCTGCGCCAGGCCTGCGCCTCCGTCGCCGGATCCGCCGCCGCGGCCGCACCGCTCCCGGTCAGAGCGGCGGTCAGCACGGCGACCGCGAGGGCCGTCTTGCGCTTGCGTTCAGTTCGCCGAGGCATATGCGTCAAGCTCAAGATAGTCGGGAAAGGGGACTGACCGCACATAACGGGCGGCCGAGCCGATCATGGCGGCGTTGTCGGTGCATAGCTCGAGGGGGGCCAGAACGGCGCCCGAGCCCTCGAGCCGGGCGCGTAGCTCGGTATTCGCGGCAACCCCGCCGACGACGGCCAGGCGGCGTGCGCCGAAGCGCTCGGCTGCCTCCAGCGTCCGCTCGACGAGCGCACGCACGATCGCGCGCTGGTAGGAGGCGGCCAGGTCTGCCCGCCGCCGCTCCACCTCGGCGGGGTCGAGGTCGCGCACCGCGTAGAGGAGCGCGGTCTTCACGCCCGAGAAGGAGAAGTCGAGGCCGGGCACACGCGCGACCGGGAAGGAGAACGCCTCCGGATCGCCTTGCCCGGCCAGCCGGTCGATCGCCGCCCCGCCCGGGTAGCCGAGCCCCAGCAGGCGCGCCCCCTTGTCGAAGGCCTCGCCGGCCGCGTCGTCCAGGGTCGATCCGAGCACGCGCCGTTCGCCATGGTCGGGAACGTCGAGGAGCATCGTGTGACCGCCGCTCGCGAGCAGGCAGAGGAAGGGGGGCTCGAGCGGGAGATCCGCCCGGCCCTCCCGCGGCAGGAACAGCGAGGCCACGTGACCGTGCAGATGGTCGACCGCCGCGAGCGGGAGCCGCCGCGCCCAGGCGAGAGCCTTGGCCGCGGAGATCCCGACGAGCAGCGCCCCGATCAGCCCCGGGCCACGTGTCACGGCAACGAGCTCCACCTCGTCGAGCGTCGCCTCGGCGCGCTCGAGCGCCTCGGCCACGACGGGCGTCGTGAGCTCGAGGTGCCGGCGCGAGGCAACCTCGGGAACGACCCCTCCGTAGCGGGCATGGAGATCGGCCTGCGAGGCGACGACACTCGCAAGCACCTGCCCGTCCCGCCGCACGCATGCTGCGGCCGTCTCGTCGCAGGAGGTCTCGAGCGCCAGGATCACGCGCCGCTCACAGCCGTCTGCCGGATGGGGTCCTTCCACATGACGTAGGCGTCCTCGCGGTTGTCCGTGTAGTAGCCGCGCCGCACACCAGTCGTCTTGAAGCCGAGGCGCTCGTAGAGCTTGATTGCGGCGTCGTTCGAGACGCGGACCTCGAGCGTGTAGCCGCGCAGGGCATCCCCGGCGGTCGCGGCGAAGAGATCGTCCAGGAGCCGGCGCGCGATCCCGCGACCCCGATACGGGATGTCCACGGCAACGTTCATCACGTGCCAGGCATCCACGTATCTGGAGACGATGAGGTAGCCGACGAGCCTGTCCCGCTCGCTGTCGACGGCGCCGGTGCAGTAGGACGAGGGCTTCGAGAGCTCGCCCGCGAACATCGACCGCGACCAGGGAGTCGGGTACGAGCGCCGCTCGATGCGCTCGATGTCGCCGAGGTCGGCGAGGGTCAGGCGACGTAGCTCGATCACGTCCGGTTGGCGAGAGCCTTGTCGGCGTCGGGGGCTCGCAGGTAGATCGGCTCGGTGCCGTTCGATACGGTGCGGGTCGTCACGAGGTGCGCATGGTGGCGCGCCCAGGGGATGTGGCGCGGGTCGTCGTCGGGCGGGATGTCGGCACCCGTGGCCTCGAGGACGTCGCGGTAGCGGACGGCTCCGTCGCCGACGCAGAGACGCCCCGGCTCGAGCTCGAGCTGCTCCGGCGCCACGCAGGCCGGGCCGTCCGCCAGGACGAACACCTCGCGCCGGCGGGCGTCGACGAGCGGCAGCGCACCGGGCGCGCCGGCGGCGAGCGCGTCGAGCGTGGAGACGCCCGTGACAGGCACGCCGAGGGCGAACGACGAGCGCGCGAGCGGTGACGAGACCCATGCGGAGGCTCGTGTAGCGCCCGGGGCCGCGGCCAACCGCGATGCAGTCGATCGCCCCCGGGGCGACGCCTGCTCCGGCCACGATTGCCTCGACGTCGTGGAGCATGCGCAGCGGCGGTCGTTGCCCGCTCGCCCAGCACGTGCCCGTCGGCCACGAGCGCGCAGGTCGCGATCTCCGTCGCGGTATCAAACGCCAGCACGAGTGGCATCGGGCGCGTCCGGGTCGAGGTCGTCCGCATGGTCGTCGATGGAGATGCGCCGCCGGTCCCGTCCGGCGTGCTCGAGGCGCACCTCGGCCCGCGCCGGCGGAAGGCGACCCTCGCCCGCCTCCGGCCATTCGACGAACACGATCGCGTCGTCGAAGTACGGCTCGAGGTCTCCCCACTCGCTCTCGGTGACGTCCTGGAAGCGGTAGAGGTCGAGGTGCGATACGGCCAGCCGGCCTGCGTAGGCATGGCCGATCGTGAACGTGGGGCTCGTAACCGGGCCGGTGACGCCGAGCGCGCGGCAGGCGCCGCGTACGAACGTCGTCTTGCCGGCGCCGAGCTCGCCGGAAACCAGCACGACGTCGCCCGGGTCGAGGCGTGCGGCCAGGAGCGCGGCGACGCGCTCGGTCTCCTCGGGCGAGGACGACTCGAGCACAGCCATGGCAGAAAGGGTAGATGAGCGTGCGTCCGGAGCGAGCACGGAAGGTACGGCGTAGGGGCCGGATCTCATCCGGCCCGCGTGCCGGCGCCTAGAAGAGCTCGAGCTGCTCGGCGGGGGCTGACCCCAGCCGAGACGGGCTCGCGAGCCGCCTCCGGGAACGGGATCACGGCCGCGTCGAGGTCGAGCGCCTCGGGGACTGCGACCTCGGGCGCGGCGCTCCCGGCGAGCAGCTGCGGGATGCGGGCGAAGTCCTCCTCGAGGGTACGCAGCATCGCGGGCGTGTAGAGCGCCGCGGCCGGATGGTAGAGCGGGTAGAGGACGACCGGCAGCCCGCCGACCTGCGCCGGCTGGGGCTGGCCGTGGACGCGGGTGATGCCGTGCTGCTTGCCGGAGAGGAGCTTCGTCGCGAAGTTGCCGAGCGTCGCGACGAGCTTCGGCTGGATCAGCGAGAGCTGCCGGAAGAGGTAGCGTCTCGCAGGCCTCGATCTCGTCCGGCATCGGGTCGCGGTTGCCGGGAGGGCGGCATTTAGGACGTTCGCGATGTACACGTCCTGACGGGACATGCCGATGCCGCGCGAGCAGCTTGTCGAGCAGCTTGCCGGCGGCGCCCACGAACGGGTAGCCCTGCTGGTCCTCGTGGAAGCCGGGCGCCTCGCCGACGAAGACGAGGTCGGCGTCGGGGTCTCCGACCCCGAACACGACCTGGGTGCGTCCCTGGGCCAGCCGGCAGCGCGTGCAGCCGGAGGCCTCCGCGGCGAGGGCCGCGAACTCGGTTTTCCGGGTCAGCTCGTCAGCGCCCGAAGGGCCCTGTGGCGTCGCGGGGGCGGCGTCGGCCCCCGGCGCAGTCGGCTGCGGCCAGGTCGCGTCAGTGGCAGCCACAGCCTCCGCCGCAACAACCGCCGCCTGCGGAAGGTCCGCCGAAGCTCGGTTGCTCGGCGGTGCCGTGAGACGCGAACACCGACAGCTGGCGAGCCACCCTCGTCTTCCCGCAATCCGGGCAGGCGGGATCGGGGTCGTCCATGCGGACGAGCTCCTCGAAGTGACTCTCGCAGGTCATGCACACGAACTCGTAGATCGGCATCGCTGTCGCAGTGTAGGCACGGTGGCGGACGCAATGCAAACCAGACGAAGGCGTCACTGCGCTGCCCGAGCCAGGCGACGACCGGCAGGCGTCAGAGGACAGTGAGTCCGCGGGGGTCGACCCAGACGAGCCAGGGACGGACGTCCGGCTCGGCCAGCACGCCCTCGGCGATCCAGGGGTCGCTCCGCAGCATCGCGCGCACCTCTGCTACGGGCAGCGCGAAGAGGAGGATCGAGCCCGACCAGTCCTCGTACGGCCCACCGAGAACGAGCTCACCGCGGTCGGCAAGCTCGTCGATGAACGCGGCATGCTCGTCCCACAGCGGTTGCTCCCGCGGGCCCGACCCGCGACCCAGCGCGGTCCCGGGCGGTTGTGCGCGATGCTCCAGGGGCCGACCATCGACTCCAGGGTAGGAGAGATCGGACCGGGTGGGCGAGGCCCCGGGCGGGCCAAGGCCCGCCCCTACTTCGGCGGCATGACCGACACGTAGGCGACGGCGCGGTCGACCCAGGAGCGCAGCGCCTCGTCTGTCGCCGTCCCGCCCGGGCCGACGAGGACCCAGCCCGTCATCGGCCGGCCCGTGACGTCGAACACGCGCACGTGCGGCTCCCGCAGCGCGGCGTCGGCGTCCTCGGCGGCGAGCCGGAGGATCAGCTCGTCCTTCCAGACGCCGACGCACATGTTGCCGTTGAGCATGTGGCCGACGCCGCCGAACATCTTCCTCTGCGTGAAGCCGTCGCGCCCGGCCAAGACGGCCTCGATGCGCTCGGCCAGCGCCTCGTCGTAGGCCATGACACCTCCAGCGAGTCATCATGCCAGGTCGGTCGAGCCAGAGCCTTCCGACACGCGTGCGGGCCCACGGCGGCAGGTGGCCGGGCGGGCGTTTACGCGGCACTTACAGGACGCTTGCGCGGCTGTTCGATCGTCTCCTCATAGCCAAGGCCGATCTCGCGGCCAAGACAAGGAGGAGATCGTGAACAGCTCGACATTCAACATCCTGAGCCCCGCGAAGCGGATCGTGCTCCCGTGCGTCGCGGCGGCTGCTGATGGCGCCGGCCGCATACGCCGCGGACAATGCGGCTGGGCCCGGCCCGGGTACTGGCACGATCGTCGCGGCGGACGACGCCGCCGGGCCCGGCCCGGGCACGGGGATCATCGGGGCGCCGGGGCTCACGGCTCTCCCGCCCGCTTCGCCGGTGGACGTCGTCCGGCCCGAAGTGACGAGCTTCCCCGGCCTCTCGGGACCTCCGAGCCCGGAAGCAACGGCGGTTGAGCCGGAGACGACTGCGAACGACGGCTTCGACTTCGGCGACGCCGGCATCGGCGTAGCTGTCGTGGCCGGCGCCTGCGCCCTCCTGCTTGCCGTCGCCGCCTTCTTCGTCGGCCGGCGGCGCCGCCTGGGCGCCTCCCACTCCTAGGCGCCCTCTCCGCGCAGGCGGGCCAACCGCCCGCCTGCGCCTTCCCCAGGGAACGCATCTTGCACCGATCGTCACATCGTCGTACCCTCGCTGAGATGACCGAGCTCACCACCGAACTCCACCGCGGCGCCGAGCTTGCCGGCTACCGCATCGAGGCGCTGCTGGGGCGCGGCGGCATGGGGGTCGTCTACCTGGCCGAGCAGCTGCGGCTCAAGCGTCGAGTGGCCTTGAAGCTGCTCGCCCCCGAGCTGGCCGCCGATGAACGCTTCCGCGAACGGTTTCTGCGCGAGTCCGAGCTCGCCGCCTCGCTCGACCACCCGAACGTGGTTCCCATCTTCGACGCCGGCGAGGCCGACGGGCTGCTCTACATCGCCATGCGCTACGTGGAGGGCACGACCTGCGGGACGCTGCTGCCGAGGAAGGGCGGCTCGATCCCGAGCGGGCGCTCGCCATCGTCAGCGCGGTCGGTGCAGGCCTCGACGCCGCGCATGCTCGCGGGCTCGTGCACCGGGACGTGAAGCCCGCCAACGTGCTCCTGGCAGAAGGCCATGTATATCTGGCGGACTTCGGGCTGACGCGCTCCGCCCAGGAAGGTGCCCCGGAAGAGAAGCCGCACCTCTCCGGCACCCTCGACTACGTCGCCCCCGAGCAGATCGAAGGCGACCTCCCAGACCCCAGCGCCGACATCTACGCCCTGGGCTGCGTCCTCTACCACTGCCTCACCGGCGAGCCCCCCTTCGCCAAACGCACCCAGATGGAGCTGCTCTGGGCCCACTTCAGCGAGGACCCGCCATCGGTGCGCGAGCGACGGCCCGAGCTGCCCGAGGCAATCGACCCGTCATCGCCACCGCCCTCGCCAAGGAGCCAGGTGAGCGCTATGCCAGCGGGCGCGAGCTGGCAGCGGCCGCCGCCTAGGCGCTCGGCTTGCGCTGGATGGCGAAAGCTCGCGAGTGGGATGATCAGCGCCGAGACCTGAGCCTCCTGTTGCGTGGCAGCGAGCATAGAGCGGCGGAGGCGTACCTGGCCGAGGTCGGCGAGGGAGCAGAGCCCGCCCTGACGGCACTGCAACGCGACTACGTGACGCCAGCCGCGCTTCGGCTCAGCCGCCGCGCAGCGTCTCTTGGCGGCAGCTAGCGTCGCCGTGGCCACCTGGCTCTGGTGTCGCTGGTTTTCGCCTGATCAGCCGTGACCGGGCGACGTCGGAGGCGAGACGCGCGGACGATGCGACGCTGATCGCGAAGTCGCGCCTGCTGGCCGCCGAGAGCGAGGCGCAGCTGTCGGTCGATCCCTGAGCGCTCGATCCTGCTGGCATGGCCGCGGTGCGCACTCGCCCACGAACGAGGCAGTTTCGCCTCCGCGAGGCGCTCGATCATCGCCCCTGCGCGTTCGTCTGGCAAGCGTCGGCTCACAGGGCCCGTTCAGGGGCGGCGATCGCGTACAGCCCGGACGGCGATCGACTGATCGTGGGATCGGTAAGCGGGATCGCCACGGTCTTCGACACCTCGAGCGGCCGCGTCCTGCGACGCATCGAGTCGGGGGATTACGCGCGATCGTGGCTGGAGCGGACGGCTCTGCGGATCGCGGTCGAGGAGGACAGCTCCATGACGATCCGCGACGCGACGACGTATGAGCTTCTGCTCCGCCAGATGGACCAGCCCGAAGGTCCCGGTTTCAGCTACGCGTTCAGTCCTGACGGGTCGGCGCTCTACTACGCGAACCACCTCCGCGTCGTCGCTGGGATCTGAGCAGCAATGAGCTGCGGATCCTCGCGGGGACCGATATCGACGGTGTCGCCAACCCGAACCAGGTGGCGCTCAGCCCGGATGGTCGCCGGCTCGCGGTCGCAGGCATCAGCGGGGGGGTCGCGCTGCTCGACGCGACGAGCGGTCAGGTGCTCGCGACCGCCGAGCACGATCGGAGCGTTCTCTGGGGTTGCTTTCACCCGAGGGGACGCAACTGGCGGCCGCCGAGTCCTCCCTCTCCTACAACGGGGGAACGATCGCGCTGCTCGACGGTCACAGCCTGGCGTCACGCCGGACCATTGCAGATCTCAGCGGACCGCTCTTCACAAGCGTGGCGTTCAGCCCGGACGGAGGCCGGCTCGCATATGGAGCCTCGGACGGAACCGCAGGCATCTACTCGCTGGACACCGGTCAAGAGCTGATCTCGCTGCCGGGTCACACCTCGATGATCTTCCAGGTTGCGTTCTCACCGGACGGGCGTTACCTCGCAAGCTCTGAGAAAGACGGAACGACGTTAATGGCAGGCGGGACGAACGAGCGCTTGTCGATCGACACCGGCGGCATCGACCCCAACGTCGGCGGAAGCATGTTCGATCAGTCGGAGCTCCTTTTCCCCGCCGGCCTCGTCGCACGCATGCGCCGACCGTCGGAGCGCAGGCCGGCCACGTCGTGATCGACGCCTGGACCCGTAACGGCACGCGCGCCGCGGCACCACTGGTCGTCGGGCTGGCCGCGTCGAGCACGAGGGCGACCAGCCTCGGGACGGCCTGCTCGCCGCCACGCTCGAGCGACGTGTTACGAGCTCACGGTCTGGGACGTCGCGGCCCGGAGAGCCGCGCGCACGCTCGGAGTCACGTTCGGTAACGCTCCGATAGCGCCCGGGTTCAGTCCCGACGGCACGGACCTCGCCTACGGCGTGTATGGGGATTTCAACGGCCAGACCGAGCCGGCCGCGACGATGCGGCTCTTGGACATTGCGACCGGTCGGCATCGATTGGTAAGAGTTTGTGGGGGATGACACGGTTGGTGGCAGGTATGGGCTTCAGCCCGGACGGAGCTCGGCTCGCCGCGACCGACAGCTGCGGAGAGCTCGAGATCTGGAACACGACTACCAAGGACGTCGTCGGGCATCGAGTCGAATTCGGCGACCTTTCGAGTCTGGGTGTTGCTAGCGTTGACGGCGAGCACGTGGCGGTGGCAACACAACAACGTGGGGCAAGTAGCATTGGACGTGCGAGCGATCAGACGGTGCGGTTCAAAGAGCACACGAGAACATGCAGGACATCGCTACAGCGGATGGCTCGTGGGTCGCTAACGCGAGCCTCGACGGCACCGCCCGCGTCGGGACGCGGCAGGGGGGCTGCGCGCATCGAGCATCCGGAAGAGGTAGCAAGTGCTCAGCCGACAGCGCTCGATGGCGACGATCGAGTCGGCGGGACCGGCCGCGACGGGATGCCGCACGGCGGCGAAGACTGCGGCGCTGATGGTCATGACGAATCTGGCGTGACCAGCAGCGCACCGAGAGCGAGCGAGCACGTTGGCGTGACTGACGGGTTCCACAATATCGTCGAAGATTTTGCGAAGTTGTCGAGAATCGTCTGATACTGTGCTACTATGCGGTCTGTGGAGCTATTCGAGGTTGCGCGCGCAGGATGTCCGTCTACCGGCGCGGGCTGTCGAGGCCTGGCTGCCATCGGCCGGTAGCGGTCACGCGCTACGGGAGGCGGCTGCATGTCGTGCGTCACCGAGGCAGAAGTTCTCCGGGTCGAGCCCCTGCTCGAGCTGCTTCAGGAGGGCGGCGCGTCTCTCCGGAGCTCCTCAGGAGCACGGAGGACATCGAGCTCGAGCGGGCGCTCGGAGAGGATCGGGAGCAGACCGAGGCCGAGAACGAGCAGATCGTTTCGCTCCTGGCGGAGACCGGCTCCGACTAGCCGTGCCCGCCGCCCCGGCCGAGCTCAGACGGGGACGGATCTTCTACGGCCTCTTTCCCTTCGCGTCGACGTTTCCGCTGACCTTCGGCGAGGGGGATGCGTGGGTCGAGGCACCGACATCGAAACCTTCGCCAGGGCGCGCGGAGGAGAGCCGACCAGGATCGTGACGGAGGCCAGGCTGCGGCCAATTCTGCTCCTGCACGACGGAATGCGCGGCGAGCACGAGGACGTCGTCTGCCTGCGGATCAACACCGTCAAGCCGAGACACCGGCGCGACTGGGCGACCTGGGAGCGGATCGAGCGAAACGAGCATCTCCTCTTTCATCTCCCGGCTCTGCCGGTGCGGTACGGGCTCCCTGAGGAGTCCATCATCGCTCTCGCCTCGATCGGCACCGTCAACAAGAGCGCGATCCTCGGGCTGCGCGCCGTCGGCGAGCTGTCGACGAGCGAGCTCCAGCTCGTCTCCGAGCGGCTGTGGCGCTTGCTCAGCCTCGACCTTGCTCCGCAGATCGCCGCGAAAGCGAAAGAGCTGCTCTGGCGCGCAGGCATCGAACGAGGCGAGTAGCTACCGCCAGCGCCGGCGAGCGTCCAGGTGAAGCGCGTGTGCGTCTGGGCGGGGCCAGGCCGCCGGGCCGCAGGCCCTTGCGGACGAGTAGCGTCGGTGGACGGGCCTTTCGCGCGAGCGCCAACCTGGGGCCTGGCCACCTCCTCCTGACGCCACTGCTCGACAGGCCGATGACGAGCAGCCCTCCACCCTCCGCCGCCTCGACTCACCCGTGGTCGCCGGGCTCACGACGAGCACCGGCTCGGCGCAACCTCCGCGACCTGCTGGACGATCAGCGACGCGCGGGCGAAGAAGACGGCTCGCATCGCGGCACCGGTCTCGGGCGCCGCCATCACTCCCAGGATCTTGAGCGGCAACCGCGAGCCGAACTCGGCTAGCCAGGCGGCCAGCTCGACCCGGCCGCCCAGCTCGGGCGGTCGAGACGCCTCCGAAGGAACGAGCAGCGGGAGCCCGGGTCCTCGATCAGGGTTGCTCACCGCCCCTCCCGGGTGACGAGCAGGGCAATGTCGCAGAGCACCTCGGCGAGGACGGCGGCCACGTCGGGCGGCAGCGCCTTCCCTTCCAGGGCGGCGAGGGAGGCGTCGAGCAGCAGCAGATCGGCGTCTTGCTCCGAGGTCAGGCGGACGATGTCTTCGCCCGGGCTCGACGAGGTGAAGGCGGCGGCGCGGACGACGACACCCTCGGCGACGAGCGCCGCGCGGCGCTCGTGCACGCGGCTGGAGACGGCGCCGAGCTCCGCGTCGCTGGCGGCCAGCTGCGCCAGGATCAGCTCGCGCGGCGGCCGTCGTGTCAACGGTGCTCCGATCGCCACGAGCGCGTCCAGGCCGCTCCATCGCGCGGGACGAGCACGATAGAGCGCGCCGCGACCGGCACGGTGGTCGTGCGCTCCTGCGCTGCGAGCTCCAGAGACGCATCCTGACGGAGGATGGCCCGCTCGAGCTCCTGCAGCGCCGAGCCCGGCTCGATCCCCAGCTCCTCGACGAGCGCGCGGCGCGCCACGCGGTACGCGTCGAGCGCTTCGGACTGCCGACCGGAGCGGTACAGCGCGAGCATGAGCTGGCGCGCAGGCGCTCGCGCAGCGGATGCTCTGCGACGAGCGACTGGAGCTCGCCTACGAGCTCCGAATGGCGCCCCAGCGCGAGATCTGCCTCGACCCGTAGCTCGAGCGTGTTGAGGCGGAGCTCCTCGAGCCGGCCGATAGCGGCCTGCGCAAACGGCTCGTACGCGAAGTCGGCGAGCGGCGGCCCACGCCAGAGTGAGAGCGCCTCGCGCAGGCCGCCCGCCGCGATCTCGGTGTCACCGTCGGCGAGCGCGTGCCGGCCTGCTTCGAGGAGTTGCTCGAACCGCTCGAGGTCGAGCTGGTTCCGATCGAGCCGAACCATGTAGCCGGGCGGCCGGGTGAGAGGGACCTGATCCGAGCCACGCTGGCGGCGCCCCGGCTCCAGGATCTTTCGCAGCTCCGAGATGAAGACGCGCAGGCTGGCAGCGGCGGCCTTGGGCGGCTCGTCGCCCCAGAGCTCGTCGATCAGGCGGTCGCTCGAGACGACCTGGTTCGCGTGCAGCAGGAGCACGGC
Source organism: uncultured Thermoleophilia bacterium (assembly GCA_963838105.1). GTDB lineage: Bacteria > Actinomycetota > Thermoleophilia > Gaiellales > Gaiellaceae > CAWJNF01. The sequence goes on from CAWIQC010000018.1 coordinate 98,415, forward strand.
GAGAACCGCTCGCTGCCTGGTGCCGCCGAGCGAGAGCACGCGTTGCCCGTCGTGTACTTCGAGTGGGCCGAGGATACGAAAGTCCACGCCCGCCTCCCAAGCTAGGACGGCCTGTACCAGCGGCGTCACATGCTACGCCGGTTCCTCTGCTGCCGACGACGCTGCAACCGAGGGTCTCCTGCCCACGCATGACAACGACGAGCGCAAGCACCGTGGGTATGGCCGTGAGCGCGAACGCCGCCTCGAACCCGAGGTGGGCGGCGCCGTAGCCGGCCACGAGCGGCCCCAGCGTGAAGCCGAGATCCCCGGCGAAGCGAAAGATGCCGACCGCCGTCCCCGACGCGTCGCGGGGCATCACGTCGGAGAGCATCGCCCCCGGTGGGACACCGGCGAAGCCCGAGGCGATCCCGAGCAGCGCCATGGCGACGCCGAGCCAGAGCGGCGTGCCCGCCCACCCGACGGCGATCGTCGCGAGGCCGAGCCCGACGAGGGCCGGGATGAGGACGGTGCGCCGGCCACGCCGGTCGGCGAGGCTTCCGGCCGGGTACAGCACGGCGAGCTCGACCGCCAGCGAGATCGCGAAGATGACGCCGATCCCGATCGTCGACATGCCGAGCGAGTCGGCGTAGAGGGGGAGCAGCGTGTCGAAGACGGCGACGATCATCCACAGGTAGGCGAAGTTCGTCACGAGGACCATCGCGAACCCGGGCGTGCGAAGGACACGGCGGACGGTCGCCAGCGTGCCGCCGGAAGGCCGCCGAGGAGCGGTGACGCTCTCCGGTGCGGGCACGAGCCGCAGGTAGACGATCGCTCCGAGGGCTGCGATGCCGGCGGTGAAGAACAGCGGGCTCGCGAGCCCCAGCCGGTCGGCGATCACGCCCGCGGCGAGGCTGCCGGCCACGATTCCGACGTTGAAGGCGCCGTAGAAGACGGACAGCGTCCGCGCCATGCGCTCCTGGGGAACCGTCTTCAGGAGCTGGCTGTACATGGCCGCGAACACGACCGCCGAGCCGATGCCGGAACACGCATACGCGGCGGTCGCGAGCGCATACGTCGGCGCCAACCCCGTCAGCGCGGTCATGACGGCGACGACGGCGAGCCCGCCTGCCGCCGCGAGGCGCTCGCCTACGCGGTCGACCACGATGCCGCCGCCGAGATCGGCGAGCAGCCGCGCGAACGAGTAGACGGCGACGAAGATGCCCGCGGAGTCGTAGCCGCCGCCGAACGACCGCGCGAAGAGCGGCAGGATCGGGAACGAGATGCCGGCGCCGAGCATGAGCACGAACGCGAGCAGGACGACGACGCCGACCGCGGGGTCGGCGAGGATCCCGCGCACGCCGCCTGCGGCCCGTGCTTCCACGGGGGCACGCTAGACGGCTGATCGGCAGCGGCGGCGATACCACGGTTTCCGGTCAGTTGGCGATCGGTCGTCTAGCCTTCCGCCGTGGCGGACGACCCCTCGACGCGGCTCGTCCACGCGGGTCGCAATCGCGAGCCGGGGGCGCCGAGCGCGCCGCCGATCGTCACGGCCTCCGTCTACGTCTCGGCCGGCGATCCGGCCGAGATCGGCTACGCGTACGGCCGTGACGGGAACGCGACCTGGGAGACGCTCGAGACCGCGCTCGGAGCGCTCGAGGACGCCTCGGCGCTCGCGTTCGCCTCGGGCCAGGCGGCGACGCTCGCGCTCATGCTCGCGCTCGCGGGAGAAGGCCGCCGGCTCGTCCTGCCCGACGACGGCTACTACGGGGCGCGCAAGCTCGCGGGGATGCTCGCAGCTTTCGGTGTCCGGCACGTCGCCGTCGACCACCAGGATCTCGCGGCCGTGCGCGACGCGCTCGTCGAGCGGCCGGCAGCCCTCTGGACCGAGACGCCGACGAATCCGCTGTTGCGCGTCATGGATCTCGAGCGCCTGGCCGAGCTCGCCGGCGAGGCCGACGCGCCGATGGTCGTCGACAACACGACCGCCACCGCCGTGCTCCAGCAGCCGCTCGAGCTGGGTGCGGCGGCGAGCCTCTACTCGCTGACGAAGGCCACGTCCGGCCATGCCGACCTCCTCCTGGGCGCTGTCGTCAGCCGCGACGGGACGCTGCTCGAGCGGTTGCGCGCGTGGCGCTCGAGCGGCGGCGGCATTCCGGGGCCGTTCGAGGCGTGGCTCGCGCACCGCGGGCTGCAGACGCTCCCGCTGCGGGTGGTGCGGCAATCGGAGACGGCGCTCGCCGTCGCGCGCCACCTCGCCGCCCATCGCGCCGTGACTCGCGTCCACTACCCGGGGCTCGAGGAGGCGACACAGGAGGTGGCGCGACGGCAGATGCCGCGCGGCTTCGGGCCGTTGCTCTCCTTCGAGCTCGAGGGCGATGCGGAGCGCGCGCAGGCGGTCGTCGAGGCGTCGCGGCTCATCGCCGCGGCAACGAGCTTCGGCGGCGTCGAGTCGACGTGGGAGCGGCGCGCGCGCTGGGCGTCGGAGACGGTGGCCTCCCCCACGCTCATCCGGCTGTCGGTCGGGCTCGAGGACGCCGACGACCTCCTCGCCGACATCGAGCTGGCGCTCTCGGCCGGCTCGGCCTAGCTCCAGCCGCAGGATCGTCGCTCGCCAGCCGATCGCTTGGCCGGCGAGTCCTGTGCCGGCAACTGCTGCGGGCGCGCGTACACCAGCGCGAGCGAAATCCGGCCCACGAGACTCCAGCAAGCTAGACGCCCGCGTCGAAGGTTCCCGATTGCCGTCCAGGTGGAACAAAGCAGGTGTGCGCACACGGCTCGTGATCTGGGCCCTTCCGGGCCTGGCCGCCGTGGCGGCGGCCTGCAGCGGCGGCGAGCAGGCGTCCGCGCCGATGCTCGCCGGGCCGCTCGCGGAGCGCCTTGCGGCTCAGAGCGAGGCCATCGCGGCCTCGGTCGACCTCGGAGACGGCTGCAAGGCGCTGCGACAGCTGAGGGAGCTCGAGCGGGCGAGCGAGCGGGCGATCGCAGCCGGGCGCATACAAGAGGCGCTGCATGGTGAGCTGCGCGAGACCCTGCGCGTGCTCCGCGCCCGGATCGACTGCGAGCCGGCTCCGACGCCTCCTCCGGCACCACCGCCGGCCACGGCGATCGAAGACCAGGTGGGAGCCGACGACGAGGACGAGGACGAAGACGACGACGAGACGAAGACGACGACGAGGACGAGGACGACGACGAGGAAGACGAGACGGACGAGGACGAAGACGACGACGAGGGCAAGGGCAAAGGCAGAAAGGCAAGGACAAGCGACACGGCGGGGAGGGCGACGATTGACGACGACCCAGCTCCTTCTCGGCGACGGGCGCTACCGGCTCGAGCGGGTCCTGGGCCACGGTGGCATGGCCTCCGTTCATCTGGCCCACGATTCGGCCCTCGACCGAACGGTGGCGATCAAGCTCGTAAGCGAAGCGTTCGCGGCCGACGAGGACGCGCGCCGCCGACTCGTGCGCGAGGCGCGGCTCGCCGCCCGGCTGTCGCACCCCAACGTCGTGCGCATCTACGACGTTGCGGACGTGGACGAGCGGCCGTACCTCGTGCTCGAGCACGTGGACGGGCCGACGCTCGCCGAGGAGCTTTCCCGCCGGGGCCGCTACCCGCCCGAGGAGGTCGTCCGCATCGGCCAGCAGGTCTGCGCCGGCCTGGCCCACGCGCACGCCGCCGGGCTCGTCCATCGCGACGTGAAGCCCAGGAACCTGCTGCGCGCACCCGACGGCACGGTCAAGATCGCAGACTTCGGAATCGCCCGGGCCGACGATTCCACCCAGATCACGCTCGCCGGCACCGTGCTCGGCACCGCCGCCTACCTCGCGCCGGAACAGGCTCGCGGAGAACCGGTCACGCCCGCTGCAGACGTGTACGCGCTCGGCGTCGTCTTCTACGAGCTGCTGACCGGGAAGCCTCCGCATGACGCCGACTCTCTCCCCGAGCTGGTGTCTCGGCAAGCTCGCGGCAAGGTGACGCCGCCGAGTCGAGCGGCGCTCGGCGTGACCGGATCCTTCGACTCGATCGTCCTCGCGTGCCTCTCGCTCGACCCGCGGGCGCGACCGTCGTGTGACGAGGTCGCAGTGGCGCTGTCGTCCGGATCAGGCGCGGATGTGCCGACGGCTCGCCTGCCGGCTGCGCCTACGCAGGGTCCAGGGGCCTCGCCCGCCCTGGACGGAGGTCGCCGCCGCCGTCTGCTCCGCCTGGGGCGGCCGGGCCTCCCTGCCGCGCGTTCCTCTGGCCGGTGGCACCCGGCCCGCCTGAGCCTGCCTCGCCTGCCTCACGGCCTCGCCTCCGGCCGTTGGCGGCCCGCCCGCCTCGGTCGCAGGTACGTGCTCGTCGGCGCCGCTATCGCCTGCGTGGGAGCGGCGGTCGGCTTCGGTCTGACGGCAGGGGGCGGTGGCACCGAGCGCCCCGGTCAGACACCCGGCGTTGTCGCTCCGGTGCCGAAGGCCGACGATCCCGCCGAGCTCGCGCGCGCGCTCGCACGCTGGCTCCGCGACCACGGCCGCTAGCCTGCCCGCGGACGGTCAGCCGCGGACGCAGTCTCGGCCGGCGTGCTTCGCCTCGTAGAGGCGCTCGTCGGCCCGCCGCACCAGCTCCTCCGCCACGTCCGTGCCCGGCACGAGCGAGGCGACGCCGAGCGACACCGTGACGGGCACATGGGCGTCGGCGACGACGAGCTCCGCCGCGGCCACGATGCCTCGGAGCTTCTCGGCGAGGAGTCGAGCATGCTCGAGGTCGGCCTCGGGCAGCAACACCGCGAACTCGTCGCCGCCGAAGCGAGCCAGCACGTCCTCCCCGCGGATCTCACGGACGACGGCGTGGGAGACGGCGCTGAGGATCGGCGTCGCCGCCGAGGTGCCCGTGAGCGTCGTTGATCTCCTTGAAGCGGTCGATGTCGAAGAGCACGAGCGACAGGTCACGGCCGTAGCGGCCCGAGCGAGCCACCTCACGGCCGAGTGCCTCCATGAGGTAGCTCTTGTTGTACGCGCCCGTGAGCCCGTCGACCGTCATGACGCGGTAGATCTCGTCGTAGTAGGCGCGCTCGACGTTGCTCCCCGAGAGGAACTTGAAGATCGTGGCCCCGATCTTGATCAGGTCGTGGTCGGCGAGTCGCGCCGCGAGGCGGCTGTTCACATCGCCGTTCTTTGAGACGAGCGTGCTCGAGGTCGGTCTCCGGGAGCAGAACCGCGAACTCGTCGCCGCCATAACGGGCGAGCACGTCCTCCTCACCCGCTCGTCGTTCACCCACGTGCCGTTCATGGAACCGAGGTCGCGCAGCTCGACGCGCGCCCCGTCGACGACCAGCTCCGCGTGCGCTCTCGAGACGGTCTCGTGATCGACCCGGATGTCCGCACCGGCGGAGCGGCCGACGATCGTCGTCGGGCGGTCGAGCTCGAACTTCCTCCCCAGCTCGTCGCCGTAGACGACGACGAGGCATGGAGGCGGCGACGGGCGCGCGGCGGCGGCGGCGCGCACGCCGGCGGTCGTCCGCGCAGCGGAACCTGTCTCGGCAGCCATCCCGGCAAGGGTAGGCTCGGCGCCAGACGGCCGCTAGATGGTTGATTCCACGAGATCCGCCACGCCGGGGGGTCAGCTGGTCGCTCCGGGACGCGAGGCTGGCGCGCGGGCAAGGCTGGACGCCTCGGCAAGCGCCGGCCTCGCGAAGCGAAGTGCCTGTTTGTGAGGCCGAGCTGGCCTCGCAACCGGTACGGAAGCGGCCCAGACGCGCCAGCTGGCGCATCCGGCCGCGCGTGGATCGTGGAATCAGCCATCTAGCCACCGGCACCCTTGCAGAGAGCTCCCCCACGGCGCTTCGCGCCGTGCTGGACGTCACGCGGGCGGGATGTTGAGGTTCATGCAGAAGAGGTTGTCAGGGTCGTACTTCGTCTTCAGCTCGGCGAGCCGGTCGTAGTTGACGCCGTAGCCCGCCCGGACGAGTGCCTCCTTCTCCTCGCCGAGACCCGGGAAGTTGAGGTAGACGCCACCCGTCGAGTAGCGCTCCATGGCTGCCCACAGCTCGCGGGCCCAAGCGATGGCCTCGTCGGTCTGCCCAGGGTCGGTCCAGCTCGCCTCGGCTGTGACGAGGAACGGCGCGTCGCGGCCGGCGTAGGCCGTCTCCGTCTCGCCGGCCCGGCTCATGGCGCCACCGTGGTGCCATATGACGATGTCGGTGATCGGCGTCGGCCGCCGCGCCGCGAAGCCGGCGATGTCCGCGATCGCGACGTCAGAGAGCTCGGCGAGCGCGCGCGACTTCCAGTAGTAGAGCTGCCCCTTCGGGAACAGGGCGTCGAAGCCGCTCTGCAACTCGATCCAGGGCCAGGGTCCGCTCATGTCGACGAGCGGCTCGCCGAGCTCGCGCAGTGGCTGCTACGACCGGCGCTCCGTCGTCCACGGACCCGGAGTAGACGCCGGCCACGACGATGATGGGCTCGCCGTGAAGCTCGGGCGGGAAGGGGTCGTGCGCCGGCACGTTCCAGAAGAGGGCGATGGAGCTCAGCTCCTCCGGCGCCGGCCGCCATGTAGTCGCGCCATGCTGGCAACACCTTCCTCCACTCCTCCTGCCGGTAGAAGAGGGCCCCAACCATGACCATCGGCCCGACCGGGTGGGCCTGGAACTCGAACGAGGTCACCACCCCGAAGTTGCTGCCCGCCCCGCGGACGGCCCAGAAGAGATCCTCGTTCTCGGTCGTGCTCGCCCGGCGCAGCTGCCCGTCGGCGGTGACGATGTCGACCGAGAGCAGGCTGTCGATCGAAAGCCCGTACTTGCGCCGCAGGTGGCCGACCCCGCCGTGGAGCGTAAGCCCGGCGATCCCGGTCGTCGACACGACGCCCCCCGGCACCGCCAGCCCGAACAGCTGCGACTCGCGGTCGGCTTCGCCCCAGGTGGCCCCGCCCTCAGCCCGCACCGTGCTCGCCGATGGGTCGACGTGGACGCCGTTCATCTGCGACAGGTCGATCACGAGGCCGCCGTCGTTCACGGCGTTGCCGGCGACGTTGTGGCCGCCGGCCTTGATCGAGAGCAGGAGACCGTGCTCGCGCGCGAAGTTGACGGCGTCGACGACGTCCGCCGCGCCCGAGCACTGCACGATCAGCGCCGGGCGGCGGTCGATGAGCCCGTTCCAGATCGCCCGCGCGTCGTCGTAGCCGGCGTCACCCGGCCGCAGCACAGGCCCGCGCGTCCGCGCGATCAGCGCCTGGACAGCCTCTTCCTCGATATCGATGCGGTCTTGTACGTCCACGCCCATCGCCGCTCCTTTCGCCAGGTCGTTTTCACCGCCGGGGGGCCGCCGGGCGCCTCCTGAGAGCTCGTCCGGCGATCGCCCCGACGCCGTCCCACCCTACGTCCCGGGAGCCACGGGCACATGCGCGCCCGTACCCAAGTAACGGCACCCGCGTACGTATCTTTCAGGCCAGGTCATGGCGCAGCGCGTAGGCGGTGGCCGTCGCGCGGGCGGTCTTCCCGACCGCCCCGACCTTGCCGTAGATGTTCGCGACGTGGCGCTCGACGGTGCGCACGCTCAGCACGAGCTCGGCTGCGATCTCCGCGTTCGAGCGACCGGAAGCGACCAGGCGGATCACCTCGCGCTCCCGCGCGGTCAGCCCGGCCGGGTCAGACGCGACCGACGGCACGCCGGCGCCGAGCTCGCGCGCAAGTGCAGCGGCGCGCTCGGCCTCGTACGCAGCGCCGAGCTCGAGGAAGGCGTCGAGGGCGCCACGCGGCCTCCTGGCGCGCCACGGGATCGCGGCCGCAGTCGCGGAGCAGGAGGGCCAGCGCGAGGCGCGCACGGGCGGCGTCGAACGGTGCACCGCTCTCCCGGTAAAGGTCGCCGGCGTCCTCGAGAAGGCGGCGTGCGGGCTCGGCGTCCCCTTCAGCGCGGGCGAGCGTTCCCGCCGCGTAGGCGGCGGCCGCCCGCAACGGCACCGTGCCGACCTCCGCCGCCACGTCGCGGAGCTCCGCGAGCGCTTCCCGGCCGCGTTCGGGCTCCCCCGAGGCGGCGGCGGCCTGGACCAGGAGCTCGAGGCCGTCGATCCGCTCCGTCGCCTCGTCCAGCGGAACGCGGCGCAGGTAGCGCTCCGCGAGATCGGCCGCCTCGACCGGACGGCCGAGATCGAGCGCGATCGCCGCGCGCACGAGCGCAGAGCGCGGGTGTGCCTCGGCCTCGGCGACGTGCGCCGCCGCCTCGTCGAACCGGCCCTGGCGGCGACGTAGCTCGGCGAGCCGAACGAGCCCGTCCGCCGCCCGCCTCGGATTCGAAGGCGGCGAGCTCGCGGACGTTGGCGGCGATCTCCGCGTCCGCCTCCGCCCACGAGCCGCGCACGACGAGAATGTCCGCGTACTGCGTTCGGCAGGCGGCGAACGTGAACCGGTCGCCCCAGCGCTCGGACAGCTCCCTCACCCGGTCGCACCACTCAGCGGCCCGGCCGTAGTCGCGAACGCGCTTGCACGCGTAGATGAGGTAGCAGCAGACGTTCGAGACCGCGTGCCAGCTCGAGAGCTCTCCGGACAGCGCCGCGGCGGTCGCCTCGTCGAGGCGCCGCATGCCCTCGGCGACGTCGCCCGAGGTCACGAGCACGAGCCCCTCGAGCGCGCGCGCCTGCGTCTCGACCTCGTGGTCGCCGAGCCGGCGACCGATCTCGACCGCTTCTCGCGCGAGGCGGGCGGCCTTTCCGAGATCGTGCTCGGCAAGCAGCGCGAAGTGGCCCTGCCAGACCGACACGAGCGCCGCTCTCGGAGCTCGGCCCGAGGCCCTCGAGGAGCCGATCGGCACGCCCCAGCCAGCCGTTCGCCACCGCCAGCCGGCCGCGCAGGTAGTACGTAGCAAGGCCGAGCCAGAGCGCGGAGCGCGCGGCGCCGAGACGATCGTCATTCTTTCGGAAGAGCGTGTACGCGCGCTCCAGCGAGCCGAGCACGCGATCGTCATCGAGCCACAGCGTGGCGAGCGCCAGCCCCTCGAGCGCCTCGGGGCTCTCGTCGCAGGCAAGCGCCTGCTCGAAGGCCGTGCGCGCGTCTAGCCAGGCCCCGCGCGCGAGCGCCTCCTGCCCGCGCGCGAGCGCAGGAGCCGTTTCCTCGGAAGCGGACGCCACGGGGCCAGCGTACTCTCCAGCCGCTCGCGGCGCCCGAAGTCCTCAGGAGTCCCGGACGTAGGCGCGCACCTGCGTCGTCTGGCGCTCGCGCTCGACGACCAGGAGATCGTCGGTGCCGCTGTTGCCGTCCACCGTGACGACCACGCCGCCGGCGGGCGGGCGCACGAGCCGCCCGATGTGGTCGGCCGGATCTCCCTGCGGGCTCCAGTCGAAGAGGACGAGGTCGCCGCGGGCGGCCTCGGACGCCGCGACGACGCGCATGCCGAAGCGCGCTCCCTGTGCCGCGGCGAGGATCGCGGGACAGTAGAGGGCGTTGAACTTCCCCTGCCGGAGCCCCAGCTCGGCACTCTGACCGCCGACCCGGAGCGCAGCCAGGAACACGGTGAAGGCGCACCACGGCCAGCCCATCTTCTGGTACCAGTCGGAGAGGCCGAGCTCGCGCGCGACCTTGCCGAGCGCCGGCACCTTGTTCGAGCCGGCCGGCCGTTCCCGCAGGCCGATCCACCGCTCCATCTCCTCCACCGCGCGCTCGGGCACGCCGGCGACCGTGGCCAGCTCGCGCGCACGCTCCTCGCCTCGACGGCGGAAGGCGTTCGGAAGCTCGTCCTTCCCGAGCAGGTAGCGCTGGTCCTGCTCCGTCAGCGTCGTGTCGATCGCGTTCACGAGATATCCGGCCCGGCGCTTCCAGGCCGAGGCCGCGCCCGCCGTGACCGGGCCGTACTCACCGTCGTCGTCGACGCCGAGCGCCCGCTGGACGCGAACGACGTCGCGACCCTTCATGTACGGGGTCGTCAAGCACCAGCGTGCGCGGCCTGCGTCCTCCCGCCGGCAGGGCAGGGATGATCCCGCAGGCGGCCTCGAGCTTCCCGACCACGATCCGGAACGGGTCCCAGCCGTTGAGCCCGCCGTTCACCTTGCGTCGCACCGACTCCCAGTCGCGCTGGCCGGCGCTGGCGTCGACGCCGCGGCTCTTGAAGTAGTCGGCGAGCACCGCGGCGGCAACCTCCGGTGTCTTCGCGAGCTCCGGCCGCTTCTCGAGCGGAAAGCCGAGCTTCTCGCCGTAGGCGCGGTAGTTCGAGCGCCCGGTCAGCTGGATGTAGCCGCGGCCGTGGAAGCGAGCACCGTCCCCCTTGCGCGTGTTGCCGAGGTCGGCGCGTCCCTCGTACATGCGCGTGAAGTACTCCTCGTCGCCGAACTCGTCGATCGGTCGGAACGTCCGCGCGGTCTCGACCGCGATCGTGGCAATCGCCGCGATCTTGACCGGCACGTCGCGCATCCCGCGCGCCTCGAGCGCGCCCTCGACGAGCGGCCAGTTCGCGGCCACGTCGGTCGCCGCCGCCCCGGCGGCGACCGCGATGGCCTGGTCGGTGAGCGGAAACGAAGTGTCGGGCATCGCGCAGCCTCCTGTCGATCGACCAGGGGCTGGCCGCGCGCCCCGACGGAACGTGACCAGCTTGCGGCCCGTTTGTCAAGCGTCCGACTGGCCGGCTGCTAGGCTGGTCGCGACAGCCCGGTATCCCGCGAGGAGCTGGAGCGATGTTCCAATCAGCAAGCGTCGTCGGCGCAGGCCGGGTCGGCACCGCGGTGCACGCCCGGCTGAGCGAGCGTCTACCAGAGGCCCGTCTCACGGGTCGCGAGCTCGCCTGTGACGGCGCCGACCTCGTCCTCCTCTGCGTGCCCGACCGCGACGTCGCCGAGGTCGCTCGCTCGCTGCCCCCGGGACCCTGGGTCGCGCACACGAGCGGCGCCACCCGGCTCGGCTCGCTCGAGCCACACCGGCGGCGCTTCGCCCTCCACCCTCTGCAAACCTTCCAGCGCGGGCTCGGGCCGGAGCAGCTCGACGGCGCCTGGGGCGCGGTCTCGGCCGAGTCCGGCGAGTCACGCGAGGCCGGCTTCGCGCTGGCGCGCCTGCTCGGGCTCGAGCCGTTCGAGCTGGACGACGAGGAGCGTCCGGTCTACCACGCGGCCGCGACCGTCGCGGCCGCGTTCCTCTCGACCCTGCACGGTGCGGCGGCGGACCTCATGGACGCGGCGGGGGCGCCACCGGAAGCGCTCGAGCCCCTCATGCGGCGGACGATGGACAACGGCTTCGCGCCCACCGGGCCCTTCGTGCGCGGCGATCGCGACACCGTGGCCGCCCATATCGGCGCGATCAGAGCGCGCCGGCCGCAGCTCGAGCCCCTGTACCGGGCGCTCGCCGATGCCACCGAGCGACTGGCCATGCGATGAGGATCGTGCGGACGATCGCCGAGCTGCGGGAGACGCTCCGGCCTCAGCGCGGCCGGGGCATGATCGCGCTCGTCCCCACGATGGGCGCGTTCCACGACGGCCACGTGGCCCTGATGCAGGCCGCGCGCGCCGAGTGCGACACCGTCGTCGTCAGCCTGTTCGTCAACCCGACCCAGTTCGGCGAGGGCGAGGACCTGCGACTCGTACCCGCGCGACCTCGACGGAGACGTCGCGCTCGCGGCGGATATCGGCGCCGACCTCGTCTTCGCCCCCGCCGCCGAGGAGATGTATCCGGAGGGGTTCCAGACGTGGGTCGAGGTCGAGCACGTGTCGCAACGCATGGAGGGAGCGGCCCGGCCGGGCCACTTCCGGGCGGTGGCGACCATCTGCCTCAAGCTCTTCACGATCGTCCGCCCCGACCGCGCCTACTTCGGCCAGAAGGACGCCCAGCAGGTGGCCGTCGTCGAGCGCATGGCGCACGACCTGGCGCTCGAGCTCGAGATACGCGTGGTGCCGACGGTTCGCGACGCCGACGGCCTCGCGCTCAGCTCGCGCAACGTCCACCTCACGCCGGAGCAGCGCAAGGCTGCGTTGAGCCTGCCGCGCGCGCTCGCGGCCGGCCGGGAGGCACACGGACGGCGGCGCGCACGCCGACGCGGTCGCCCGCACGCTGCTCGTGGGCGCGCGCTCTCGCGGTGTCGAGCTCGACTACGTCGAGACGGCCCGGCTGGGAGAGCGACTCGTTCTCGCCGGCGCCATTCGCGTCGGCTCGACCCGCCTCATCGACAACGTCATCCTGGAAGGAGCCCTCGAATGACCACCCGACCCGACACCACCGGGAAGCTGCCGCTCACCGACCTCGCCGAGATGAAGCGACGCGGCGAGCGGATCGTCATGGTGACCGCCTACGACTACCCGAGCGGCCGGCTCGCCGATGCGGCGGGCATCGACCTCGTCCTCGTCGGCGACTCCGCCGCCATGACCGTGCTCGGGCACGACTCCACCGTTCCGGCCACGATGGAGGACATGATCTTCCTCTCGCGCGCCGCAGCGCGCGGCGCGCGGAGGCCGCTCGTCGTCGCCGACATGCCCTTCGGCTCCTACCAGGTCTCGGACGAGGACGCGGTGCGCAACGCCGTGCGCTTCGTCAAGGAGGCGGGCGTGGACGCCGTCAAGCTCGAGGGCGCCGGGCCGACGCTCGACCGCGTGCGCGCGATCGTCGGCGCCGGCGTGCCCGTGATGGGCCACATCGGCCTGACGCCGCAGTCGGCGACGATGCTCGGCGGCTTCAAGGCCCAGGGCCGGACGGCGGCGAAGGCCCGCGAGCTCGTCGCCGACGCACGGGCGCTCGAGGCGGCCGGTTGCTTCGCGATCGTGCTCGAGTGCGTGCCGGCTGAGGTGGCCGCCCGCGTCACTGCCGAGCTGGCCGTGCCGACGATCGGGATCGGCGCGGGCGCGCCCTGCGACGGGCAGGTGCTCGTCTTCCACGACATGCTGGGCCTGTACGAGGCACGCTCGCCGCGCTTCGTGAAGCGCTACGCCGAGCTGGGAGCGCTGACGCGGGACGCGCTCGAGCGCTACGCGGCGGAGGTGCGCCTGGGAGCCTTCCCCGGCCCCGAGCACACCTACGCGATGCCCGAGGAGGAGCTCGCGCTGTTCGAGGCCGGCCTCGCGGAGGAGCCCGAGCGCGAAGACCTGTTCATGTAGGCCGTGTCATCCGGCCCACGCCGGCCCCCGCTCAGAGGCCGCCGGCGGCGATCCCGACGACGGCGAGGCCGAGCAGGGCGAGCAGCGTGAGGGTCAGCGAGCCGATCGAGCGGACGACGGACCACTCGAAGCGCGCGCGGATGCCGATCACGAGCACCACCGCCGACCAGGCGACGAACGCCAGCGACAGGCCCGTGAAGATCCAGTAGCCGCGGCCGGCGTCGTCGTAGCCGCCCGTGCGGAAGTTGTCCGAGCCGTAGACGGCGAGGCGGATCGGCCAGAGGACGAACAGCGACGCGGCGATCGGCACGAGCGCGTAGGCGAGGAGGTGGCGGGCCTCCTTGTACGTCACCTCGCCCTTGGCGCCGCGGATGCCCATCATCAGCGCGAGGCCGCCGATCCAGTAGCCGGCGAACGCGTAGATGGCGCCTCCGAGGAACGCGAGGATGGGGATCAGCGCAGCCGCTGACGGCCGGGTCGTCCAGGAATTCCCGCGACGTCGTCGAGAACGACAGGACGGAGGCCATGCCGGCGAGGACGATGATCGCGAGGACGGGCTCCTCGCGCGCCTCGGACGCCTGCTTCGAGCGGTCGCGCATCGCCTCGTAGACGGGCCTGGGCGCCTGCAGCACCATGAGCGCCCGCAGCCACCAGTCGCGCTGGAGCGACGAATCGGCTACAGGCGTCGCCCGCGTCGTCACGGCTCCAGGGTAGCGCTGCGCCGAGTCGTCGTGATCAGGCTGCCGCCGCCGCCACGCCAGGGAGCACCTGGCGCAGGAAGCGCACCGGTGTGGCTCGCGTCGACTCGCGCCACATCCTCGGGCGTGCCGACGGCGAGCACCTCGCCGCCCTCCTCCCCGCCCTCGGGCCCGAGGTCGATCAGCCAGTCGGCCTGCTTGATCACGTCGAGGTTGTGCTCGATCACGAGCACCGTGTTGCCGGAGTCGACGAGCCGCTGGAGCACCTCGAGGAGCTTCTCGATGTCGGCGAAGTGGAGGCCGGTCGTCGGCTCGTCGAGGATGTAGAGCGTTCGTCCGGTGGCCACCTTCGAGAGCTCCGAGGAGAGCTTCACGCGCTGCGCCTCGCCGCCCGAGAGCGTCGTCGCGGGCTGCCCGAGCTTGACGTAGTCGAGCCCGACGTCGTGCAGGGTCTGAAGCCGGCGGCGCGATCTTCGGGATCTTCGCGAAGAACTCGAGCGCCTCCTCGATCGACATCTCGAGCACGTCCGCGATGTTCTTGCCCTTGAAGCGCACCTCGAGCGTCTCGCGGTTGTAGCGCTTCCCGTGGCACGTCTCGCAGGGGACGTAGACGTCGGGGAGGAAGTGCATCTCGATCTTGATCGTCCCGTCGCCCTTGCACGTCTCGCAGCGGCCGCCGTTGACGTTGAACGAGAAGCGGCCGGGCTTGTACCCGCGCACCCGCGCGTCCGGTGTCTGCGCGTACAGCTCGCGCACGTGGTCGAACAGCTTCGTGTAGGTCGCCGGGTTCGAGCGAGGCGTGCGCCCGATCGGCGACTGGTCGATGTCGATCACCTTGTCGAAGCACTCGATCCCCTCGACGCGGTCGTGGTCGCCCGGCTTCACGCGGACGCGGTTGAGCCGGTTCGCGAGCGCCTTGTAGACGATCTCGTTGACGAGGGTCGACTTGCCCGAGCCGGAGACCCCGGTGACGCAGACGAGCTTGCCGACCGGAAACTCGACGTCGATGCCCTTCAGGTTGTGCATGCGCGCGCCCAGGACCGCGAACGTGCCGCGGTCGTCGTCTCGCCGCGCCGGCACGGCGATCTCTCGCGCGCGGGACAGGAACTCGCCCGTCACCGAGCCCTTGGCCCGCTCCACGGCTTTGGCCGGGCCCTGCGCCACCACGCGCCCGCCGTGCTCCCCGGCGCCGGGGCCCATGTCGACGAGGTGGTCGGCGGCGCGCATCATCTGCTCGTCGTGCTCGACGACGAGGACCGTGTTGCCGAGGTCGCGCAGGTCCTCGAGCGTCCCGATGAGACGGTTGTTGTCGCGCTGGTGGAGGCCGATCGAGGGCTCGTCGAGGATGTAGAGGACGCCGACGAGCTGCGAGCCGATCTGGGTCGCGAGCCGGAGCCGCTGCGCCTCGCCGCCCGAGAGCGTGGAGGCGGCGCGGTCGAGCTGCAGGTAGCCGACGCCGACGTTGTCGAGGAAGGCGAGGCGCGCGCGGATCTCCTTCAGGATCCTGGCCGCGATGTGACGCTCGCGGTCGGTCAGCTCGAGCTCCTCGAGGAAGCCGATCGCGCCTTTGACCGACTTCTGCGTCAGGTCGTGGATGTCGAGCCCGCCCACGGTGACGGCCAGCACCTCCGGCCGCAGGCGCGCCCCGCCGCAGGCGGAGCAGGGCCGGGCGGACATGTACTCCTCGATCCGCTCCCGCTGCGTGGCGGAGTCGGTCTCGCGGTAGCGGCGCTCGAGGCTCCTGACCATGCCCTCGAAGGCGAGCATGTAGGAGCGGCGGCGCCCCATCCGGTTGCGGTACTGGACGTACACGCGGTCGCCGCCGGTGCCGTAGAGGAAGAGCCGCTGCTGCTCCTCGGTGAGCTCGCACCAGGGGGTGTCCATGTCGATCTCGTAGCGGTCGGCAACCGCCTGGATCACCGACTCGTAGAAGGACGAGCCGCCGACCGACCAGGGCACGAGAGCGCCGTCGGCGAGCGGGAGCTCGGGATCGGGGACGAGCAGGTCGGGATCGATCTCCTGCTGGTGGCCGAGCCCCGTGCAGCGCTGGCAGGCGCCGTGCGGCGAGTTGAACGAGAAGACGCGCGGCTCGAGCTCCGGCAGGCCGACCCCGTGCTCGGGGCACGCGAAGCGCTCGGAGTAGGTCTGGCTCTCCCCGTCGAGGACGTCGATCGTCACGAGCCGGTCGGCGAGCGCGAGCGCCGTCTCGACCGAGTCGAAGAGCCGGTGGCGGAGGTCCGGCTTCATGACGAGCCGGTCGACCACGACCTCGATCGTGTGCTTGAACTTCTTGTCGAGCTCGATCTCCTCCTCGAGCAGGCGCTGCTCGCCGTCCACCTTCACGCGCGTGAAACCCTCGTCGCGCAGGCTGTGCAGCAGATCCTTGAACTCGCCCTTGCGGTCGCGCACGACGGGCGCGTTGACGGTGAGCTTGGTGCCTTCGGGCAGCGTCAGCACGGAGTCGACGATCGTCTCGATCGCCTGGCCGGCGATCGGCCGCCCGCACACCGGGCAATGCGGCCTGCCGATCCTCGCGTAGAGGAGCCGCAGGTAGTCGTAGATCTCCGTCACCGTGCCGACCGTCGAGCGCGGGTTGCGCGACGTCGTCTTCTGGTCGATCGAGATCGCCGGTGAGAGCCCGTCGATCGAGTCGACGTCGGGCTTCTCCATCATCTGCAGGAACTGGCGCGCGTACGCCGAGAGCGACTCGACGTAGCGCCTCTGGCCCTCCGCGTAGATCGTGTCGAAGGCGAGCGAGGACTTGCCCGAGCCCGAGAGCCCGGTGATGCAGATCAGGGCGTTCCGCGGCAGACGGACGGTGATGTCCTTGAGGTTGTGCTCGCGGGCCCCGGTAACGACGATCTCGTCGGCGGCCACAGGGTCAGTTTATCGAGGGCTCCGGATGGAACGTATGTTCGTGGTCGAAGCGCCGCCCAGCACGGCGTGGACGCGCCACACTACGACCGTGAGCCAGGTCATCGAGGCACCCGTCGAGGTTCGGCAGCCGGAAGGCGACGAGGACCTGCGCCACGACCGGCCGTGGCTCGTCATCGTCTGGAACGACCCGATCAACCTCATGAGCTACGTCGCCTACGTGCTTCGCAAGCTGTTCGGGTACTCGGAGGTGAAGGCGACCAAGCTGATGCTGCAGGTGCACAACGAGGGAAAGGCGATCGTGTCGAGCGGCACGCGCGAGAGGGCCGAGTACGACGTGTCGCGCCTGCACGCCCACGGCCTCTGGGCGACGCTGCGGCAGGATTGAGCACCGTGATCGCACGCAGACGCATCGAGCGGCGTGGCGGGGGGGCGCGCCTGCGCCTGCCGAAGGCAGAGCGCCGTCTGCTGCGCGATCTCGTCGCCGAGCTCGATGCGCGGCTGGCCGATGAGGTCGACACCGACGACCTGCGACGCCTCTTCCCGCCGGCCTACGACAACGCCCCCGACGACGAGGCGGAGTACCGGCGGCTGCAGCGGGGCGAGCTGCTCGACGGGCGCCGGCAGGCGCTACGGGTCATCGAGTCGACCGTCGAGCGCGACCTGCTGACGGCGGAGGAGCTCGAGAGCTGGCTCACGGCCCTCAACGACCTGCGGCTCGTGCTCGGCACGAGGCTCGACGTGACCGAGGAGACCTACGGTCGCTGGCCGCAGCGGCGCGACCCCGACGCCCGCGAGCGCGCCGTCTACCTCTACCTGAGCGTGCTGCAGGAAGAGGCCGTGCAGGCCGCGTATAGCGGCCGCTTCGCCGAGCGCGACGGTTGACGCGGCTCGCCGCGGTTGGGGTCAGCGCCGGCGGCCTGCACGAGGAGGTCGGCGACGGCCTCGAGGTCCACGATCCCGGCTTGTGTCTCGCTAACTCAGCGCTCTCTGCAATCGGGAGCTCACGACCCCGGGGCTGCGCCGACTCTAGGCAGACTCGCCGGGGCCGTCAACGGCGAGCGGCGGCGCGGGAACGCCGAGGGCGGCCTGGAGCCCGATGCCGGTCGCGAGCAACTGCCAGTCGGCGCCGGCTGCCCCGATGAGCGAGACGCCGCACGGGAGCCCGGTGCGGGCGCCCAGCCCGGACGGGAGCGCGACGACCGGGAAGCCGATCCAGTCCCAGTAGTGCGTCAGCGAGATCAGCGCGTAGTCGCTGCCGGCGTGCTCGTACCCGTCGCCCCGCGGCGGAGCGGTGACGGGAACCGTGGGCTCGGCGATCGCGTCGACCCGGTGGTCGCGCAGCCACTCGGCCCAGCGAGCCGTCGCCTCTCGCCGGCGCGTCTGGGCGGCGACGTACGCCTCCGCGGAGGTCGCCCGGCGCTCGCCGTCCTCGACCCACTCGCGGATCGAGGGGCGGTAGCGGTCACGCCGGCCGTCGAAGCGGCGGTGGTACGCGAGCAGCTCCGCGCAGAGCACGTCGAGGAAGTCGTCCCCGACGTCGAGCGGCGCGGACGGCGCCGGCGGCTCGACGAGCTCGGCGCCGAGGCTGCCACACGCCTCGAGAGCGGCGTCGAATCGCTCCGCGACGTCGGCGTCGAGCTCGACCGATTCGATCCGCGGCGACACGGCCAGGCGAACGCCTGTCGAGCGGCCTGGCTCCCGGGCGCGGTGCGGGAGGCTCCGCCGGGAGGGCCCGTGCGAGCGCGCTCTGCGGACGCCCCGGATCCGGGCCGGCCATGGCGGCGAGGAGCAGAGCGCAGTCGGCCAGGCTGCGCGCCATCGGGCCGGCATGGTCGAGGCTGACCGCCAGCGGGACGACACCGGCAAGCGAGACGAGCCCGCGGGTCGGCTTGATCGCCGACGTGCCCGAGAGTGCCGACGGGATGCGGAGCGAGCCGGCCGTGTCCGTGCCTGTCGCCGCCGGCACCATCCGAGCGGCGAGCGCCGCTGCGGATCCGCCGCTCGAGCCGCCTGCCGAGCGGTCGAGCGCCCACGGGTTTCCCACCTGGTCGGTCGTGCCGCCGATCGCGAGCTCGTGCGTATGCAGGTGGCCGAGCAGGATGGCCCCGGAGGCGGAGAGCCGCGCCCACACCTCGCTGTCGGCGTGCGGGATGTCCTCCAAGACGCGGCTCGACCCCGTCAGCGGCCTTCCCTTGACCGCGTAGAGGTCCTTGAGCCCGACGGGGATGCCGCACAGCGGCGCGCCATCGCTCGTGCCGGCCGCGAGTTGGCTGTCAGCCCGGGTCGCGGCCGCCACCGCGTCCTCCTCGTAGACCCGCACCCAGGCGTTGATCGAGCCGGGATCGCCGTCGTGACTGTGAGCGCCGTCGCGCTCCCGGATCCTCGCCAGGCAGGCAGCGACGAGCTCGGCAGCCGACAGCCGCCGCCGCGTCAGCAGGTCTCGCGCCTCGAGCAGGCCGAGGTCGGCCGGATCGCCCACCCGGCCATTCTCTCCGGCCCGGCCTCTGCGCTCAAGCGCGGGCAGAATGCCCGGGTGCCGCGCGAGCTCCACGGCCTCCTCGTCGACCCGCTCCTCGGCGCCCGGCCGGGCATCGTGCGGTTCGAGGACGGTCTCATCGCGTCCGTCGAGCCTCTGGTCGAGGGCCTCGAGGCGCCGCTTGTCCTGCCGGGCTTCCTCGACCTCCACATCTACGACGTCGAGCGCTGCGTCGAGCATGGGGTCACCGGGTACCTCGCCACGGCTCGGACCTCGGCACGCGGCGAGGTCGAGCGCTTCCTGGAGTCGCTCCCGGAGGAGATGGCCTGCCTCGGGGCACACGTCGAGGGGCCGTACCTCAACCTCGAGGCGGCCGGTGCTCAGGCGCCAGAGCACATCCGGCCGGTGGATCCGGTGGAGCTCGACGGCTGGCTCGCCACGGGAAGGGTGCGCATGGTGACGCTCGCCCCCGAGGCCGAGGGTGGCTTCGAGGCGATCGAGCGGATCGCCGCCGCCGGGGCCGTCGCAGCGCTCGGCCACACCGCCACGAACCACTACACGACGCGCGCCGCCGTCGATCGCGGAGCACGCTTCGCGACCCACCTCTGGAACGCGATGAGCGGCCTCAGGGCCCGTCAACCCGGCGCTATCGGAGCGCTGCTCGAGGACGAGCGCGTCACGATCGGCCTGATCGCCGACGGGCGCCATCTCCATCCGGCGATCGAGGGGCTGACGTTCCGCATCGCCGGGCCGGCGCGTATCGCGCTGACCAGCGACATGGTCAAGCCACCACAGGAGGGGCCCGGCGGAAGGCTGCTCGGAGGCGACCGGTGCGGGGCGGCGCTCGTCAGGCGGATGGCGGCCCGCTTCGGCCTACCCGAGGCGGCTCGGATGGCGAGCCTGACACCGGCCGAGCTGCTCGGCCTGGGCGATCGGGGCCGGCTGGCGCCGGGCTACCGCGCCGATCTCGCCGTCCTCGATGCCGACTTCACGCCGCTCGAGACCCTGATCGCGGGCCACACGGTGTGGCGCGCGCCCTAGCCCGGGCCGCCGCAGTCACGCGTCAACCGTTCGAGGGCTCACCCTCGCAGGCCGCCGTGCCGACAGGGCTAGCGTGAGGCTCCGAATCGCCCTCGCCGCCCTCCTCGCCGCCGCGGTCGGCCTCGGCGCCGCGTCGTGCCTCGGAGGCGAGGAACCGGCCGAGGAGACCGCGCCGGCCGCGCCGGCCGCTCGAGCCGACCGTTTGCCCCCCACCGGGCCGGCGGGGCTCGCCACGATGGTGCTGCCGCAGCCCGCGTTCGGCGCCGAGGCAGCCGACCTCAGGCTCGACGAGCGAGCCTCCGGGATCCAGGACAACGGCGAGCGGGCCGGCGAGACACCGGATCCGTACGACACGGCGGAGGCGCTGTCGGCTGCCGGCCGCGAGGTCGGCTACGCGGTCGACTTCTTCGACACCGACCTCTCCACCCTCCTCGACGGTGGCGTGTTCGCCGCCGGCTCCTCGGTCGAGCTGTTTGCCAGCCCCGAGTCCGCGTCGGCGTCGATCGTCCGCGAGCTGGTGAAGCTGCAGCGCGCCGAGGGCCAGCAGGTCGACGGCGAGATCAGGATCGAGCGCGTGCGCACGTTTGCGACCGACCTGCCCGACGCGATCGGGTTCCGGGTGCAGGAGCGGCTTGCGGGGACGCTGGTGTGGAGGACGTACGTGCGGCTGCGCCACGGCTCGATCGTCGGGACGGCAGCGCTCGTGCGTGCGGACAGGCGCGACGTCCGGGACCGCGTCGCGGAGCTCGCCCGGGCGCTCGAACGGCGTATCGGCGGCGTGCTCGACGGCCGGATCGCAGCCGACGCCGCCGCGCTCGCGGGCCGGGGAGACGAGCCGGCCGGGGCGTCGTCGGCCACTTGAGCGGCTACGCGGCGAAGGCGCCGCCGCTTGCCTGCTGGAGCCTGGGTATCACCGCTCGCGCGAGCTCGCGCGCGTCGTCGACATTGATCTCGCCGGGCGCACCGATGAGGAAGAGGGCATGGTGCAGGCTGCCAACCTGGACGACGACGTACACGGCCTCGGCACGACCGGCTGACGTGTCGAACGTGGCCTGGGCGACAACTCCGGACTCGCCGAGCTCGCGAGTGGCGAGCGTCTGCCCTTCGATGTTCGTCGCCTCGATGCCCACGGCGCGCAGGACGAGGTCGGCGAACGCCGCCTCGACCTGGTCGCCGAGCAGTGCCGCGAGGATGCTGCCGATGGCGGCCTGAGCGGACTCCTCGTCCTGGAACAGCGCGACGTCGCTCGACAGATCGACGGGCTGCGACTCTCCGAGCGCCGTCTCGCCCGGGTCGAAGAAGCGGCGGTACTCCCCGACGACGT
This sequence comes from uncultured Thermoleophilia bacterium, assembly GCA_963838105.1. Taxonomy (GTDB): domain Bacteria; phylum Actinomycetota; class Thermoleophilia; order Gaiellales; family Gaiellaceae; genus CAWJNF01. The sequence goes on from CAWIQC010000018.1 coordinate 119,833, forward strand.
CGCCCGGCGCCACCTCCAGGTAGCCCTCGCGTCGAACCGTGAAGGCGCCGGGCAGATCCGAAAGCCCGACGGCCAGGGCGGGCAGCTGCTCCGGCGTCGGCCCCGAGGGCGGCGGTGCGGCCGTGACGACGGCGGCAGGCGGCGGCGAGGAGGCTTCCTCGCTCGACCCGCAGGCCGCGAGGAGCACGACGGCGATGAGCGTGGGAACGGCCGCTCGCAACACGCTCCTGAGATGGTACGGCCCGGGGCCAGCGTGGTAGGCCTAGAATCGGGCGGCCATGGCCGCCGAGCCCGTCCCCGGACTGCCGGTCGAGGTCGTCCGCGACGTGCCGTGCCGGGTGCGGGACGGGACGACGCTCTACGCGGACGTCTACCGCCCGGTCGACGCCGGCCCGCAGCCGGCCCTGCTCATGCGGGAGCCGTACGACAAGACGACGGCGCAGACCGGCTCCGGCTACAACCATCCTTCCTGGTGGGCGGCCCAGGGCTGGGTGACGGTGGTGCAGGACTGTCCGCGGCCGTTTCCGCTCGGAGGGCGAGTTCTATCCGTTCGTCAACGAGGCGAAGGACGGCTACGACGCGGTCGAGTGGGCGGCACGGCTCGAGGGGGTCGACGGCCGGGTGGCGACGTACGGCTTCTCCTACCCGGGCGCCACGCAGCTGCTCGCCGCGACCGAGCGGCCGCCGAGCCTCGTCGCGATCTGTCCGGGCATGACGGCGTCGCAGTACTGGGAGGGCTGGACGTACCAGGGCGGGGCGCTTCACCTCGCCTTCGCCGCGAACTGGTCCGCCGGGCTCGCCGCCTACACGGCCATCGGACACCGCGACGGGCCGGAGATCACCCGGCTCGAGGGCATCCTCGGCAGCGCCGACTGGTTCTCGCACCTACCCCTGCTCGAGCCGCCGGGCCTCCGCCGCGAGGACGCCCCGTACTACTTCGACTGGATCGAGCACGCCGCCTACGACGGCTACTGGCACGCGACCGCGATCGACGAGGACTACGCGCGGATCCAGGTCCCGGGGCTGCACGTCGGCGGGTGGTACGACATCTTCCTCTCGGGCACGGTGGCGAACTTCCGCGGCCTCGCCGGCCGGCAGAAGCTGCTCGTCGGACCGTGGCAGCACGGGCCCTGGATCCCGCTGCTCGGGGGCGGGGACGACGCCGCGGCCCTCGCCGTGAACGACTGGCAGCTGCGCTTCCTCGACGAGGTGGTCAAGGGGCGCCCCTCCGGCGTCTTCGACGCCCCCGCCACCGTGTACGTGATGGGTGACGGCTGGCGCGACCTCGACGGCTGGCCGCCGTCGGGCTCGACGCCGGTCGACTGGTACCTGCGCTCGGGCGGTCGTGCGAACTCGAAGTACGGCGACGGGGCGCTCACCGACGGAGCCACCCGGCGACGAGCCGCCGGACGTGTTCGTCTACGACCCCCTGGCTCCGGTCGCGAGCGCCGGCGGCCACTCCTGCTGCGACGACGCCCTCACGCCGATGGGCCCGCGTTCGCAGCACGGGGCCGAGCGCTGGGGCGACACGCTCGTCTACACGTCGGCCCCGCTCGAGGCCGACCTCGACCTGATCGGCGACGTGGCGGTGACGCTCCACGCGGCATCCAGCGCGGTGGACACGGACTTCACGGCCAAGCTCTGCCGCGTCGATCCCGACGGCGAGTCGGTCAACCTCAAGCAGGGGATCGTGCGCGCGCGCTTCCGGGAGTCACGCTCGACGCCGTCGCCGATCGAGCCGGGACGGGTCTACGAGTACCGCATCGACCTCGGCCCGCTCGGCGCCCGTATCCCGGCCGGCTACCGCCTGCGGCTCGACGTGTCGAGCTCGGACTTCCCGCACTGGGACAGCAACCTCAACACCGGCGGGGCGCTCGGGCATGAGGGCCCGGAGGCCGCGATCGTCGCTACCCAAACGGTCCTGCACGACCGGCTGCGGCCCTCGCGGATCACGTTGCCGGTCGCCACGTAGCCGCCGGCTGGGAAGGGATCGGCTGGGAAGGGGTCTGACCCATGGGGTCAGACCCCCTACACGTGTGTGACGGACCGTGCCGAAAGTGTGGTCGGGGTGTGTCGACTGTCCGCCACCGTCGTCGCCTTGCTCGTGTCTGGCCCAGGGCATAGCGTTCCCGCATGGGGTCGACCCGGTCGAGCCCTGATCTCCCCATCGGCAGCGAGCTCCTCGGGTACCGCATCGAAGGGCTTGGCCGGCCGAGGCGGCATGGGCGTCGTCTACCGCGCCACGCAGGTGCGGCTCAAGCGCGCTGTGGCACTCAAGCTGCTTGCCCCCGAGCTGGCGCAGGACGAGCGATTCCGGGAGCGCTTCCTCCGCGAATCCGAGCTCGCCGCCTCGCTCGACCACCCGCACATCGTTCCGATCTACGACGCCGGGGAGGCCGACGGCCGGCTCTACCTCGCCATGCGCTGGATCGACGGCAGCGACCTCAAGCAGCTGCTCGCCCGGGAGGGCCACCTCGACCCGAGGCGGGCCCTCGCTATCGTCTCGCAGGTTGCGGAGGCGCTCGACGCCGCTCACGAGCGCGGTCTCGTACACCGGGACGTGAAGCCGGGCAACGTCCTCGTCGAGTCGCGACGGGGAGCCGACCACGCCTACCTGTCCGACTTCGGCCTCGCCAAAGCTGCCTCCTCCGTGTCCGACTTCACGGGCACGGGCCAGTTCCTGGGCACGGTTGACTACGTCGCCCCCGAGCAAATCACGGGTGAGCCGGCGGACGGACGGGCCGACGTCTACTCGCTCGGCTGCGTGCTCTACGAGGTGCTCGCGGGCGAGCCGCCCTATCCACGCGAGAGCCAGCTCGCCACGGCCTGGGCTCAGGTCCAGGACGATGTCCCGAAACTCAGCGCGGGGCGCGCCGAGCTGCCGCGGACGCTGGACGACGTGATCACGACGGCGCTCGCGAAGTCCGCCAGCGACCGGTACGCGAGCTGCGGCGCGCTCGCGGGCAGCCTCTCGACGGCCCTGGAGCACGGCAGCGGATCGGTCTCTGCTCCACTCCGTCGCCGGCCGACGAAGCGAATGCTTGCCCTCCTCGCCGCCGGCGCTCTCACCGCCGCCGCCCTGGGGACGGTGCTCGCGCTGACGGGCGGCGCCGACCGCCCCGAAGGAGCCAGGAACGGCAGCGCGGAGCCCGCTCTGGCATCTCCCGAGACAGCGCCGGCCGCCAACCCCCAGCCCGCCACCGGCGCGGAGCCGGCGCTCCGCGCGAGCCTCGTTCGCATCGACCCGGCGACGAACGAGGTCGCCGGCGAGATGCCATTAGGACTAGGCGCCCGCGCCGGCGTGACCTCTCCCCTGTCGATTGCCGCCGGCGAGGGCGCCGTCTGGACGCTGCACCGCTACAGCGGAACTCTCGACAAGATCTCCCCCACCCGCTTGACGGTCATCGCGTCGATCCCGGTTCCGGCCGTCCCGGGCGTCGGCAATGCCGCCGTCGCGGTCGGGGCCGGATCGGTTTGGGTGGACGGGGCGCTCGGGAGGGGCGATCCGGCGAAGCTCGCGGTGAGCCGAATCGACCCGAGCGCGAATCGCGTCACCGCGACGATCGGTACGACGGCGTCATGCTGCGGCACGCTCGTGTTCGGCGAGGCCGCGCTCTGGGTGGAGGACACGTTCGGCGAAGCGACCCTCCGCATCGATCCGGCCACGAACGAGATCGTCGCCACGATCCCGATCGCAGGCGAGGACGTCGCCGCCGCCGAGGGGAGAGTGTGGATTCTCGATGTGCTCGCCGGGACGGTGACACCGATCAACGCGCGGACGAACACGGCCGGCCGGCCGATCGCCCTCAGCGGCCTGCCGATCGCGATCGCCGCCGGCGCCGGGGCCGTCTGGGTACTCGACCGGGCCGGCATCGTCTCGAAGATCCCCGTCGGTGGCAACGCCGCGATCGACACGGTTTCGGTTGGCGAGACGCCTCGCGACATCGCGATCGGCGCAGAAGCCGTATGGGTTGCCAACGAAGGAGACGAGACCGTCTCGCGTATCGATCTCGAAACCGGCGATGTCGTCGAGACAATCCGGACCCCCGGCAGGCCCATTGTGCTCACGGTGGGAGAGGGAGGCGTCTGGGTCGTCGTCGGAAGGCGGTAGCGAGCTCACGATCCACGTGCGGCCCGATGCGACATCTGGCGCGTCTGGGCCGCTTCCGTCTCTGTCTGAGCGGCCCTGCGGCCTCTCAGCCAGGACGTGCGCTTCGTGAGGCCGGCTGACGCCCCGGCGGAGGCGGATCTCGTGGAATCAACCATCTAGAGCTCGATCTCGGCGCCCGTGCTCGCCGCCTCCAGGGCGGCGAGCGCGAGCTCGACGGCCTGGCGCGCGTCCCCTGGCGGACAGCGCTCCGGCGGACGCCCGTCGCGCACGCAGGCAGCGAAGTACTCGACCTCGCGCAGGTAGCCGGCCACGTCGAAGGCCCACGGGCCGCCCTCGGTCTCGGCCTGCGGCGAGTCGCCCTCCTCGACGCCGTCGGGCCCGACGACCCGGAAGGTCGGCCGCCGGCGCGAGTCGTACTCGGCGAGGCCGTGCTCGAAGACGGCGCGAAACCCCGCGACGAAGGGCTCGGCCGCCGGGGTCCCCCAGCCCGTCTCCACGCTCGCGACGACTCCCGTCCGCGTGGCGGAGCAGCGTCTGCAGGTGAGCCCAGCCGGCGCCGTCTCGCACGCCCTGGGCCGCGATCGCCCGAGGCCGGCCGAGCAGATGGGCCGCGATGTCGAGATCGTGGATGGCGACCTCGGCGAGCCCGAGGCCCTGCGCCGGGTCGAGCAACCAGGGCGCGTACGGGCCGGGCCGCGTGACGAGCCGGTGGCAGGAGAGGGCGCGCAGGGCTCCCAGCCGGCCGTCCGCGACGAGCTCGCCGAGACGCTCGTACTCGGGCCAGAAGCGCAGCACATGGGCGACCATCAGCGTGACGCCGGCGCCGTCCGCGGCCGCGATCATGCCGGTCGGCCTCCTCGAGACCCATCGCCATCGGCTTCTCGCAGAGAACGTGCTTCCCCGCGCGCGCGGCCGCGATGGTCAGCTCGGCGTGGAGCGCTGTCGGCACGCAGACGCTGACGGCGTCGATCGCGGGCGCCAGCGCGTCCTCGAACGACGTCGAGGCGCGCCCGCCCCAGCGCTCGGCGACCGCGTGCGCCCGATCCGCGTCCGCGTCGACGACGAGCAGGCCGGCCGCGCCCAGCCCGGCCCACGCCTGGGCGTGGATCCCGCCCGCGAAGCCGGCACCGACGACGGCGACGTTCACGCGGAGCACCGGGCCGGTCGGGGACCGGCCCCTACAGACGTTTTGCGTACTCCTGGTACTCCTCCGGCACCGTGTCCTCACCGCCGTAGAAGGAGTGCCTCGACATGTCCGCGGAGTAGCGGCTCGCGGGCGGGGTGCGGCCGAGGGCCTCGGCCACGCTCCTGATGTGGTGCGGCGCGGCGCCGCAGCACAGGCCGAGGTAGCGGACGCCGAGGTCGTAGGCGGCCCGCGCGAACTCGGCGACCTCGTAGCGGTTGCACGTGAGCGGCTCGAGCGCGATCGGGAAGTGGCGTCCGCCCGGCACGTCCGGGTAGCCGGGATCGGTGAGGACGGAGAACGTCGGCTCCGCCTCGGTCGTCCGGAACGGGACGGGGAGAGCGGCGACATGGCACGAGACGGCGGCGCGGATCTCCGCGAGGGCGGGCAGCATCGTGCGCGGGCCACGGATGCAGTTGAGGCCGACGACGTCCGCGCCGGCATCCTCGAGCCGCTTGCACGCCTCGCCGATCGTCCAGCCCTCGAACGTGGCGGGATCCCGGTGCAGCGCGAGCGTCACGACGGCCGGCAGTCCGTGCCGCTTGATCTCCTCGAGCCCGATCAGCGCCTCCGCCCCCCACGAGATGGTCTCGGCGATGACGAAGTCGACGCCCGCGTCGGCGGCCCAGCCGACCTGCTCCTCGAACATCGCCCGCACGGCGCCGGCGGAGGCCTCGTCGCCCGTGAACACGTTCGTGTTGGAGATGTTGCCGGCGAGGAGCGTCCCGGTCTCCGCCGCCACCTGCTTCGCGATCTCGAGCGCCTGGCGGTTGAGCGGCTCGAGCTCGTCCTCGCGCCCGATGACGCGCAGCTTGTCGCGGTGCGCGTAGTAGGTCAGCGCCTCGACGACGTCGGAGCCGGCGTGGACGAAGTCGCGGTGCAGCTGGGCGACCACCTCGGGGTGGTCGAGCACCACCTCGGGCACGAACGCGCCGGCCTGGAGGTAGCCGCGGCGCTCGAGCTCGAAGACGTAGCCCTCCGCGCAGATGACCACGCCCTCGTCGAGACGCTCGACCAGGCCCGGAGACCCCGAATCAGATGCCAAGCCCATCCCAGTACTCCTTGCTGCGTCGGGCGGCCGCCACGCAGTCGTCCCATGGCGGCCACTGGTAGTCGGTGAACTCGATCTCCATCGAGACCGGCCCCGAGAAGCCGGTCTCCCTGAGGCGCCGGAGGATGTGCGGTATGTCGACCTCGCCCTCGCCGAGCGGCGGGAAGTCCTTGACGTCCTTGCCGCCGCGCTGGTCCTTCAGGTGGAAGTGGCCGAGGCGGTCGAGAGCGAACTCGAGGTCCTGCTCCGGCACCGCGCCGGTGTAGTAGCGGACGTTGCCGGGGTCGTAGTTGAACTGCACCCAGTCGTGGCCGATCTCGTCGAGGATCGGGCGTCCGATCTCGGCCGTGGGCAGCAGGTTCGAGTCGGTCTCGATGCAGAGGCGGATGCCCGCCGCCTGCGCCTCGTCGGCGATCTCGCGGACGTTCGCCTTGAAGGCCGCGATCTCCTCGGGCGACTCGGCATCGCCGGTGAACGTGTTCAGGACCTGGATGCCCAGCTCCTGACCGGCGCGAAGCACGTTCGTGAGCCGGCGCTTGCCGATCTCCTGGTGGAGCGGCGCGTGGCCGCTCATGGAGACGCAGGTGAGCCCGTGCTCGGCAAGCAGCCGCCGGCAGCCCTCGACGTCGGGATCGTCCGGGTCGAGGTGCTCGAGGAAGCCCTTGACGGCGCCGATCTCCACGTGCTCGAAGCCGGCCTCGGCAAGGCCGCGAAGCGCCTCCTCCAGCGTGTAGGGCAGGAAGATGATCGACGACCCGGTCTGGATCCAGCTCATGTGCTCTCCTTCTCGACACGAGATTATTCTTCATCCCCCGGTCCCGACCAGCCCGGAGGTGGTTGCATGATCGACTGCGACGTCCATCAGAACTTCCGCTCCATCGCCGAGCTCCTCCCCTACCTGCCCGAGACGCACCGCGAGCACGTCCTCCACGGCGGCTACGCCGGCATCGGCCTCCCGGAGTACCACTGGACGCATCCGGAGGGATGCTGGCGCCGCGTACGGCCTTCCCGCGCGCACGCCCGAGCCGGCCCGGCGCTGGCACGCCGGTGAGCCCGCGCGTCGCCGTCTGCCGGACGGAGGAGCTCCCTGCCGGCGACCGCCGGCTCGTCACCCTCGACGGAGCAGAGGTGGGCGTCTTCAACCTCGGAGACCGGCTGGTCGCCTACCGCAACCACTGCCCGCACCAGGGGGCGCCCGTGTGCCTCGGCCGGGTCGGCGGGACGACCATGCCCTCCGCGCCCGGTGAGTACGTCTTCGGCCGGCACGGCCAGATCCTCCATTGTCCCTGGCACGGCTGGGAGTTCGACCTCGAGAGCGGCGAGGCGCTGTTCGGACACCGCGTCCGGCTGGCGCCGGTCCAGGTCGAGGTCGAGGACGGAACGATCGTCGTCTCGCTCGAGAGGAGGAGCTCCACGTGATGAGAACAGAGGGCGTCCGGGTCGTGAAGAACGTGCTCGTCCCGATGCGGGACGGCGTTCGCCTCGCGGCCGACCTCTACATGCCCGACCCCGACCCGGGCGAGCCGCTGCCGGTGGTGATGGAGTACATCCCGTACCGCAAGGACGAGGTCGTTCCGGGCACGCGCTTCTACGACTACTTCCCCCGCAACGGCTACATCGTCGCCCGCGTCGACATCCGGGGCACCGGCGGCTCCGGAGGCGTCAACGTCGACGAGTACGTCGCTGCAGGAGCAGCTCGACGGCTACGACGCGATCGAGTGGCTCGCGGCGCAGCCCTTCTGCGACGGCCACGTCAACCAGATGGGGATCTCCTACGGCGGCTTCACGTCGCTCCAGGTGGCGACGCACCAGCCGCCGCACCTGACGAGCATCATCCCCATGTACTTCACCGACGACCGCTACACGGACGACTGCCACTACCGCGGCGGCCACCTGCGCAAGTACTACGACGTCGGCCACTACGGCAACTTCATGATCGCCTACAACGCCCTTCCTCCCTACCCGGAGTGGTCCGGCGGCGACTGGGCGACGCTCTGGGAGGAGCACATCGCCCGCAACGAGCCCTACCTCCTCAAGTGGCTCGAGCACCAGACGGACGGCCCCTACTGGCGGCACGGCTCGGTTCGCGACGTCGCAGACCGGATCGCCTGCCCGGTCTTCATGATCGGCGGCTGGCGCGACGGCTATCCGAACCCGCCGCTACGCCTCTACCAGGCGCTCGACGGTGCCGAAGAAGGTGCTGATCGGCCCGTGGAACCACGCCGTCCCGGACGTGGCCGTTCCCGGCCCCCGCATCGACTACCTGCACGAGGTGGTGCGCTGGCTCGACCACTGGTGCAAGGGCAGCGAGCACCGGGGTCATGGACGAGCCTCCCGTCGTCGTCTACGTGCAGCACCACGAGAAGCCGGTCGTCGACCGCCTCGAGGCGGCGGGCGAATGGCGCGCGGAGACTCGACTGGCCCCCGCCGGGCGCCGGCGAGCTGACCCTCCACCTCGGCGACGAGCGGCGCCCTCGACCGACGCGGCGGGCGCCGAGGGCGCCGACGACTTCGAGTACGTGCCCACCGTCGGCGTGATGGGCGGCCTCTGGTCGGGCGGCCTCCAGTTCGGGCTGCCCGGCGACCAGCGCCCCGACGAGGCGTTCTCGCTCGTCTACAGCTCGCCGCCGCTCGACGAGGACGTGCACGTCATCGGGCGCCCCAGGGCGTTCCTGCACGTGTCCTCGACCGCCACGGTGATCGGCTTCGCGGCGAGCCTGTCCGACGTCGCTCCCGACGGCAGCTCGCACCTCGTCGCCAAGGGGATGCTGAACGCGACGCAGGCGCAACTCGCTCACCGATCCCGAGCCGCTGACGCCGGGAGAGGTCTACGAGCTCGAGCTCGAGATCGACACCACCGCCTGGAAGTTCCCGCGGGGACACCGGATCCGGCTCGCCATCGCGAGCGCCGACTGGCCCAACGTCTGGCCGACGCCGGAGCCGGCGACGAACACCGTCCATCGCGGCCCGGAGCGTCCGTCGCGGCTCGTGCTGCCGACGGTGCCGCCGGACGGGAGCGCGACGCCGCCCGCGTTCCTGCCCTCGCCGAGGTCGCTCGCAGCGTCACTCCGACCGCGTCGACCCGCCTGTCTGGCAGGTCGTCCACGACGTGCTCGGCGGCCGCTCCCAGGTGCGCATCGAGGAGAGCCGCGACGAGCGCATCAACGACACGACGGTCGTCCGGCGCGAGTACTCGCTCGTGGCCGACGTCCACCCCGACGACCCAGCCTCCGCGAGCGCGCGCGGGCGCCACACGAGCCGGATCACGCGCCCGAACTCGGTGATGGAGGGCAGCTCCGACGTGCTCATCCAGGGCACGGCCACGCACTTCCACGTCACGATCGACCTCGAGCTGCGCGTCAACGGGACCCTCCACCACTCGGCGCGCTGGCTGAAGTCGGTGCCGCGCGTTCTCCTATGAGCGTAGTGACGGCTGTGAAGCGCGATGCAGGAACGGACTTTCCCGCGCGCCCACACGGTGATCGAGCACGCCTGGATCCCGATGTCCGACGGCTGCCGGCTGGCCGCGAAGATCTGGCTGCCGGACAACGCGGAGAGCGACCCGGTGCCGGCGCTGCTCGAGTACATCCCCTACCGCAAGAGCGACTGGACCGCGGTCGGCGACTCCACGCGCCACGCGTACTTCGCCGGCCACGGCTACGCGTCGGTGCGGGTGGACATGCGCGGCAGCGGCAACTCCGAGGGCGTGCTGCTCGACGAGTACCTGCCCCAGGAGCAGGAGGACGCGGTCGAGGTGCTCGCCTGGCTCGCCGCCCAGCCCTGGTGCACCGGGGCCACGGGCATGTTCGGGATCTCCTGGGGCGGCTTCAACTCGCTCCAGGTCGCCGCCCGCCGGCCGCCCTCGCTGAAGGCGATCATCACCCACTGCTCGACCGACGACCGCTACGCCGACGACGTCCACTACATGGGCGGCTGCCTGCTCTCGCTCTACATGCTCTCCTGGGCCTCGACGATGCTCGCCATCAACGCCTGGCCGCCCGACCCCGCGGTCGTGGGCGAGTCGTGGCGGGACCTGTGGCTCGAGCGGCTGGAGGGCAGCCCGCCGTTCGTCGAGGCCTGGCTCTCGCATCAGCGCCGCGACGCCTACTGGAAGCAGGGCTCGGTCTGCGAGGACTACTCGGCGATCGAGTGCGCCGTCTACGCCGTCGGCGGCTGGGCCGACGCGTACCGCAACGCGATCTTCCGCCTCCTCGCAGGGCTGCCCGGGCCGAGGAAGGGGCTCATCGGCCCGTGGGGCCACCAGTACCCCGAAGACGGCGTCCCCGGGCCGGCGATCGGCTTCCTGCAGGAGGCCGTGCGCTGGTGGGACCACTGGCTCAAGGGAATCGACACGGGGATCATGGAGGAGCCGATGGTCCGCTCCTGGATGCAGGAGTGGATTCCGCCGGCGCCGTTCGCCGCCGAGTGGCCGGGGCGCTGGGTCGGCGATCCGTCGTGGCCCTCCCCTCACGTGACGGACCGCCGAGATGCCGCTCGCGTTCCCGCTGGGCACGATCACCGGCTCCGCCGCGGCGGGAGCCGACGCGGGCGCCTGGTGCGGCTTCGGCGCGCCCGGGCGATCCCGCCCTCGACCAGCGAGCCGAGGACGGCGTCTCTCTCTGCCACACCTCCGAGCCGCTCGCAGAGCGCGTCGAGATCCTCGGCTTCCCCGAGGTGGTGCTGACGCTCGCGAGCGACCGGCCGGCGGCTCTCGTCTGCGTACGGCTGTGCGACGTCGCCCCGGACGGCTCCTCGCTGCTCGTCACCCGCGGCCTGCTCAACCTCACCCACCGCGACGGCCACGAGCGGCCGGAGCCGCTCGTCCCCGGCGAGCGCTACACCGTCACCGTGCGCCTGAATTCGATCGCGCACGCGTTCGCCCCCGGTCACCGCCTGCGGGTCGCCGTCTCCCCGACGTACTGGCCGTGGGTCTGGCCCTCGCCGGACCCCGTCACCCTGACCGTCGAGGACGGCCTGCTGCGCCTGCCCGGCGCGCGCCCCGCAGCCGGACGACGACCGGCTCGCCCCGTTCCAGCCGCCGGAAGCGGCCGAGGCGATCGCGTCCGAGCTCGAGCCGATGCCCGGCTACGGCCGCGTCGTCAAGCACGACGTTGCGACCGGGCGCTACGAGATCACGTGGGGCCAGGACTTCCGGCACGGGTCAGGAAGCTCCTCGGGAGCGGGATCGAGATCGGCGTGTAGGGCCTCGACACGTTCTCGATCGTCGAAGGCCGTCCCCTGTCGGCCGAGACGCGCTCGGAATGGACCGCGACGATCGCGCGCGATGACTGGCGGGTCCGCATCGAGGTGGAGACCAGCCTCTCCGCCGACGCCGAAGCCTTCCACGTGACGAACGCCCTGGACGCGTACGAGGGCGAGACCCGGGTGTTCACGAGGGCCCAGACGCTCGCCGTGCCACGCGACCTCGTGTGAGCAGCCGCTCGTGAAGTCGACGCCCGACCTGCCGCGCCCGGTACGGGTCGTCGACCCCGTCTGGATCCCGATGTCCGACGGCTGCCGGCTGGCCGCGAAGATCTGGCTGCCCGAGGACGCGGAGAGCGAGCCGGTGCCGGCGCTGCTCGAGTACATCCCCTACCGCAGGGGCGACGGCACGGCCGTCGGCGACTCGACCCGCCACGCCTACTTCGCCGGCCACGGCTACGCCTCGGTGCGGGTCGACCTGCGCGGCAGCGGCGACTCCGACGGCGTCCTCCTCGACGAGTACCTGCCCCAGGAGCAGGACGATGCCGTCGAGGTGCTCGCCTGGCTCGCCGCCCAGCCCTGGTGCACCGGGCGACGGGCATGTTCGGGATCTCCTGGGGCGGCTTCAACTCGCTCCAGGTCGCCGCCCGCCGGCCGCCATCGCTGAAGGCGATCGTCACGATCTGCTCCACGGACGACCGCTACGCGGACGACGTCCACTACATGGGCGGCTGCCTGCTCGGGGTCGAGGCGCTGTCGTGGGCCGCCACGATGCTCGCGTTCAACGCGCGACCTCCGGATCCGGCCGCCGTCGGTGAGCGCTGGCGGGAGCATGTGGCTGGAGCGCCTCGACGGCAGTCCCGCCGTTCATCGAGGCCTGGCTCTCGCACCAGCTGCGCGACGCCTACTGGAAGCAGGGCTCGGTGTGCGAGGACTACTCGGCGATCGAGTGCGCCGTCTACGCCGTCGGCGGCTGGGCCGACCCGTACCGGAACACCGTCCTGCGCCTCCTCGAAGGCCTGCCGGGCCCGCGCAAGGGCCTGATCGGCCCGTGGTCGCACAACTATCCCGAGGACGGCGTTCCCGGTCCGGCGATCGGCTTCCTCCAGGAGGCGCTGCGCTGGTGGGACCACTGGCTCAAGGGGATCGACGCGGGGATCATGGACGAGCCCATGCTGCGCGCCTGGATGCAGGAGTCGGCGCCGCCCGCGGCCTTCTACGCCGAGCGCCCGGGCCGCTGGGTCGCCGAGCCGAGCTGGCCCGTCGAGCGCGAGCAGAGGAGCCTCCCGCTCGAGCTGCCCGCGGCCGAGCTCGCTCGGCGCGCAGGAGCACGGCCTGCTCGCCGGCGACTGGTGCCCGTACGGCGGGCCGGAGGAGCTCCCCCCGACCAGCGGGTCGAGGACGGGCTCTCGCTCTGCTTCACCTCGGCCCCGCTCGAGGAGCCGCTCGAGCTGCTCGGCTTCCCGGAGGCCGAGCTCACCCTCTCCGCCGACCGCCCGCAGGCCCTCGTCTGCGTACGCCTCTGCGACGTCGCGCCCGACGGCGCCTCCACCCTCGTCACCCGCGGCCTGCTCAACCTCACCCACCGCGACGGCCACGAGCAGCCCGCCGCCGCTCGACCCGGGCGAGCGCTACACGGTCCGCGTGCGCCTGAGCGCGATCGCCCACGCGTTCCGGGCGGGCCACCGCATCCGGGTCGCCGTCTCGCCCACGTACTGGCCGTGGGCCTGGCCCTCCCCCGAGGCGGTCACGCTGACCGTGCACGAGGGGCGGCTCGAGCTGCCGGTCCGCCCGCCCCGGCCCGAGGACGACGACCTCGCTCCGTTCGGCCCTCCCGAGGGAGCCGCGGCTGCTCGAGACCGAGGTTCTGCGCGCGAAGGAGAGCGGCTGCACGATCGAGCACGACGTGGCGACGGGCCGCTTCGAGCTCACGTTCGTCCAGGACTACGGCGGACGACGGCGGCTTCCGAGCGGGATCGAGTTCTTCGAGACCACCGGCGCCGACGTGTTCGCGATCGTGGCGGGCGACCCGCTCTCGGCCAGCACCCGCTCCGACCGCTCGACCATCGTCGCGCCGCGGCGACTGGAACGTCCGTGTCGAGACGTCGAGCGTCCTGTCGGCGGACGCGGACGCGTTCCTCGCCACGAACGCGGTCGAGGCGTTCGAGGGCGACGTGCGCGTCTTCGCGAAGAGCTGGACCCGCACGATCCCGCGCAACCTCGTGTAAGCGCTCGCTCTCTGAGGAGGAGCCATGCCAGAGCTGGAGCTGCCCGGCGTCACCGCGTTCTACGAGCAACGCGGAGACGGCCCCGACCTGTTCTGGCTCGCCGGCGGAGACCAGCCGGGCAGCGACTGGCATGTCTGGCAGACGCCGGCCTTTCCCGACTTCCGCAACACCACGTACGACGCGCGCGGCGTCGGGCAGACCGTCTCGCAGACGCCGCCGCCCTGGCCCATGGACGCTGTACGGGGAGGATGCCGCCGCCCTGATCGAGGCCGTCTGCGAGCCCCCGGTGCTCCTGGTGGGCCTCTCGATGGGCTCGCTGATCGCGCAGCAGGTCGCGCTCGACCGGCCCGAGCTCGTGCGCTGCGCCGTGCTCATGGGCACGTACGCGCGCGCCACGGGCTACGTGCGCGAATGGGAGGAGGCCGAGGTCGCCTTCAGGCGCGAGGGCGGGAAGCTCAGCCGGCCGTTCGCGACGGCGCACTACGGCGTCTTCATGTACCCGACGGAGGTGCTCGGCGACGACGAGCTGTGGGCGCAGCTCAGGCCTCTCGTCGAGCGCGACTACGGCGAGCGCGACGGCGAAGGCCTCGCCGCGCAGTGGGAGGCGTGCGTCGAGTTCGACTCGCTGGAGCGCCTCCCCGGCTGCCGTGTCCCGCTCCACGTGATCGCCTTCTCGCACGACGTCCAGACGCCGGTGGCACGTGGCAAGCTCGTGGCCGACACCGCCGCGGACGGCCACCTCCACGTGCTCGAAGGCCTCGGCCACTGCTCGGCGTTCGGCCACAAGCCGGACGTCGTCAACGCGTGCATCCGCGAGATCGTGGACGCCTATCGCAATCCCTGAACGCCGCGCGCCGGCGCGCCGACCTCCTTTACAGCCTGCGGCCGTACTCCTCCCGGTACTCCCGTCTCACGACCGGGTCGGTGCCGAGGTACGCGTGCTTGGACATGTCGGCCGTGTAGCGGCTGGCGGGCGGCGTGCGGCCGAGCGCCTCGGCGAGGCTGCGCACGTGGTGCGGGCCGGCGCCGCAGCACACCCCGATGTAGCCGACGCCCGAGCTCGGTGGCCTCGCGGCCGAAGTCGGCCATGTCGTAGCGAGTGCACGCAAAGCCGTCGAGCGCGTCAGGGAACGGGCGCCTGTCGCCGTCGAGGCGCGGGTCGGTGAGGGAGAAGAACGTCTGCTCGGCATCGGTCGTGTGGTACGGCACGGGGAGCCCGGCCACGTGGACGGACACCGCCTCACGGATCTCGCGCAGGAGCGGCAGCATCGTCTGCGGCCCCCGAAGGCAGTTCAGGCCCACGACGTCGGCCCCTGCGGCCTCCAGCCGCCGGCACGCCTCGGCCGCCGTCCAGCCCTCGAACGTCCGCTCCCCGTGAGGGATCGCGAGCATGACGACCACAGGCAGATCGGTCTGCTTCACGACCTCGAGCGCGATGAGCGCTTCCTGGCCCCACGAGTAGGTCTCGGCGACGATGAAGTCGACCCCGGCCTCGGCGGCCCACCCGACCTGCTCCTCGAACATGGCCCTCGCGGCGGCGGCGGACTGCTCGTCCCCGTCGACGAAGATGTTCGTGTTGCAGATGTCCCCGGCGAAGAGGGAGCCGTGCTCGAGCGCGACCTCCTTCGCGAGCTGCGAGCGCCTGGCGGTTGAGCGGCTCGAGCAGGTCCTCCTTGCCGATGACCTTCAGCTTCTCGCGGTGGCCGTAGTAGGTGAGCGTCTCGACGACGTCGGATCCCGCCCGCGCGAACTCGACGTGCAGCTGGCGGACGACGTCGGGGTGCTCGAGCACGACCTCGGGCACGAAGCCGCCGGCCTGGAGATACCCCCGCCGCTCGAGCTCGAAGAGGTAGCCCTCGGCGCAGATGACCGGGCCGGCCTCGAAGCCGCTCGAGCAGACCGGCTCCGCCCGCCGTCCGTTCGTCGTCGTGATTCAGTGTCTGTGAGGCATGGGCGGCCATTCTGAAGCGCTCACCGGGATTCTGCAACGCCTGCGCCGACACATGCGGGCGCGAGCAGACAGAATCCTGTCTGCCAGCCGATTGGAGAGACAGGTCGCCGTATGGCTCGCGAATCGCGCCATGACATCCTCTTCGAGCCGGTTCGAATCGGGCCGAAGCTCCTTCGCAACCGCTTCTTCCAGGTGCCCCACTGCACCGGATTCGGCACTGACAAGCCGGGAATGCAGGCACGCTTCCGTGCGGTCAAGGCCGAGGGCGGCTGGGCTGCGGTGTGCACGGAGATCTGCTCCGTCCATCCCGAGACCGATCGCGCGCCGCAGCCGCTCGGGCGCCTCTGGGACGACGACGACGTGAGGAACCTCGCCCCGATGTGCGAGCAGGTGCATGCCTTTGGCTCGCTGGCCGGGGCCGAGCTCTTCCACGCCGGGCCGCACGTCGATGGCACGCTCAGCCGCGAGGCGCCTGGAGGGCCGAGCCAGCTGCCGTCGGATGCCTTTCCGCTCACGTACCCGCGCGCGATGAGCAAGGCAGAGATCCGCGAGGTGCAGGGCTTCTACGTGGCCGCGGCGAGACGGGCGCGCACGGCCGGCTTCGACATCGTCTACGTCTACGGCGCCCACGGGTACCTGCCGCTCCAGTTCCTTTCACCGTTCTACAACCAGCGCACGGACGAGTACGGCGGCCCGCTCGGCAACCGAGCGCGCTTCTGGCTGGAGACGCTCGAGCAGGTGCGTGACGCGGTCGGAAGCGACTGCGCGATCGCCGCCCGCCTCGCGGTCGCGGCCCGCGGACCGGCGGGAGTCGAGCTCGACGAGGCGCTTCAGTTCGTCCAGCTCGCCGACCACCTCGTGGATCTGTGGGACGTCAACGTGAGCTCGATCGCCGAAGGCTGGAACGACATGACTCCGTCGCGGCTGTTTCCGGAGGGCTCCCAGCTCGAGTCGACGGCGCGAGTACGGGAGGCGACGGCGAAGCCGATCGTCGGCGTCGGGCGCCTCACGAGCCCCGACCGGATGGCCGAGATCGTTCGCTCGGGGGTCTGGGATCTGATCGGCGCCGCCCGCCCGTCGATCGCCGACCCGTTCCTACCGAGCAAGATCGAGGAGGGCCGCTACGACGAGATCCGCGAGTGCATCGGCTGCAACGTCTGCCTCTCGCGGACGCTCGCCACCGGGCAGATCGCCTGCACGCAGAACGCGACAGCCGGGGAGGAGTACCGTCGCGGCTGGCATCCGGAGCGTTTCGAGCGCGCCCGCAACGCCGACCGGGACGTCCTCGTCGTCGGCGCCGGCGCGGCGGGAATGGAGTGCGCGGTCGTGCTCGGAAAGCGGGGCTTCCGGCGGGTGCACCTCGTCGACGCCGCGCCTGACCTCGGCGGCTACGCGGCGCTCGTCGCGCGCTTGCCGGGACTCGGCGAGTGGGCGCGCGTCGTCAGCTGGCGAGAGCTCCAGCTTGCGAAGCTGGCCAACGTCGAGATTCGGACGGGCCTCAGGCTCGATTCCCGCGCGGTGCTCGAGTACGGCGCCGACATCGTCGTCCTCGCGACCGGCGCCCGGTGGGCCGCTGACGGGCTGAACCACGTCACCCACGCCGCGATCCCGGGCGCGCCCGCCCGGCACGTCCTGACGCCCGAGGACGTCCTGGCGGCTCCCGGACCGCCACAGGGGGAATGCCTCGTCTACGACTGCGAGGGCTACTTCGTCGGCGTCGGGATCGCCGAGCTGCTGGCAGCTGCGGGCGCCCGCGTTCGCCTCGTGACGCCGCTTCTCGTCGTCGCGCCCTACCTCGACCGGACGCTCGAAGGCCAGCCGGTGCGCGAGCGCCTCGCCGAGCTCGGCTGCGAGCTCGAGCCCGACACCGAGCTTGTGTCGATCGGTCGAGACTCCTGCATCCTGCGAAGGTACGGGCAAGCGCGCGAGGTTCCGGCGAGCACCGTCGTCCTGGCCACGCGCTCGGCGCTCGAACGACGGCTTGCAGCGGGAGCTCCGGAACGAGCCGACGGCGCTCGAGCGCGCGGGGTCGAGGCGCTCTACGCGATCGGCGACTGCGTCGCGCCTCGCCTCATCGCCGACTGCATCTTCGACGGCCACCGGCTGGCGCGCGAGCTCGACTCGCCGAATCCGGCCCGTCCGCTTCCCTTCATCCGGGAGCGGCACCTGCATGCGACGGTACCGAGCGCGCCCCCCGAGCACGCGCCCGCGTTCTCCGGCGGTACCCGTGGAGGGAGCTCGTAGCGGAGGCCGGGCTCAGCCGGCGAAGACGGCGAGCGGCATCGCCATCGAGACGTTCCAGACGCCGGCGTCGACGACCTCGAGGATCTTGAGGTCACCGGCCACGCTGCAGAGGACGTAGGCGTGCTCGCGCGAGAGCCCGTGCTCGTCGACGAGCCACTCGATCATCGCCCGCACGGCCTCCTTCGCTCCCTCCATCAGGTCGGGGGAGATGCCCATCGTCGCGTGGTACCCGCCGGCCGCGGCGGACGCGGCGAGCGGGCCCGGCGGCGTCCTGAAGGCGGGCGCCGAGATCGAACGCTTGCGCAGGTGGAAGCGAAGCGTCGCCTTCATCGCGCACTCGATCGCGCTCACGCAGACCTCGCCGTCTCCCTGCGCCGCGTGCGGGTCGCCGCAGGAGAAGAGCGCGCCCTGGCAGAGCACCGGCAGCCACAGGGTCGACCCCTCGGTGAGGTGGCGGTTGTCCATGTTGCCGCCGCCTCGATGCGGAGGGAAGGGCAGGTGGAGGCCCGGCTCGTCGATGCAGTTCCCCATCGTGCCCAGAAACGGCGTCAGCGGCACCTCGACTCCGGGCACGAGCGTCGCCCGCCCGCCGCCGCGGAGGTCCCACGACATCAGGTAGCCGTCCGGGAAGTCCTCCGCGAGCAGCCCGAGCTCGGGCAGGAACGCGGTCCAGCCCCACTCGCCGTGCTCGAGGGAGAGGATCTCGATCTCGAGCGTGTCTCCGGGCTCTGCGCCCTCGACCGCCACGGGGCCCGAGAGGTTGTAGATGGTGTCGAAGTCGAGCACGGTCTCCTCGAAGCTCGCTCCCTCGAGGACCTGGCCGTCGCCGGCCATGAGCAGATCGAAGTGGACGGTGTCTCCCGACTCGATGACGAGGGCCGGCGCGAGGTCCCGATCCCAGGCGTGGTGGATCAGGCCGGGATCGATGACGTGCTCGCTCGCCATCAGGCCGCCAGCCGCTCGCGCACCTTGGCCGCCGCCTCGATCGCGGTGACCGCGGCCGCCTCCATGTGCGTCCACTCGCCGACGTAGTCGCCGGCGAAGAACACGTTGCCGACGCCGCGCTCGAGAGCCGGCTGGACGAGGTGGCGGCCCGGCGCGGCGAAGGGGATCGCGTGCTCCCAGCGCTGCACGAGCACCTCCTCCACGACGCCCTTCGCCTCCGGGTACAGATCCTCGAGGTCGGACACGATCGCCTCCCTGATCTCGTCGTCGCTCTTCTCCAGCAACCTGCGGGCGCGGTTGCCGCCGCCGTAGACCATCAGCGTGCCTCCGGGCTGCCGCGGCCCCGGGGCCCGCAGCACGTTCGCGTGGTTGAAGAGCATGTTGAAGCACTTGCCGACGACGAGGACGGAGTACAGGTCGTCCCACGGCATGGGCCCGCGCTCGCCGGTCACGATCCCGCCGACGACGAACGGCCCGTACACGATCGCGTCGAGCGCCCGCCGCCGTCTCCTCGGGAAGATTCGAGATCATGGCTCGGGCCACGGGCGCGGGCGCGGTGACGATCGCGCAGCGAGCGACGACCTCCTCCTCGCCGTCTCCGTGCTCGAACCGCACCCGCACCGAGCCGTCCTGCGGCGCCACCTCCCGCACCGTGGCGCCGGTGACGACCCTGTCGCCGAGCCGCGCCGCCAGCGTCTCGGGCAGCAGGCTCGCCCCGCCCCGCAGGTTGCGCCCGAGCACGACGCCCCCTTCGCTCCAGACGTGCGCGAACAGCGCGACGACGCAGCCGGCGGAGATCTCGTCGGGCTCCGCCGTCAGGCGGTTGACGACCGCGCGGAAGAGCGCGGCGGCCTCGGGACGGAGCTTGCCGGTGTACTCGGCGAACGAGCGGTCGCCCAGGAAGGCAAGCAGGCGCGAGCGCACGTCGGCCTCGGTCTCGCCGGGCAGCCGGCGCGCGAGCCGGTTGTACTCGGCCGCGTCGCGGCGGAGCTTGAGCCCGGCGCGGATCAACGAGGCGCGGCCGGCGAGCGACATCGGCACCCGGAACGGGTAGAGCTCCGCCCGCCCGCCCTTGAGGATCGTGTCCCTGTAGGCGAGCCCCATGAGGCTCCCGTTGATCGGCAGCGTCTCGAGCCCGAACTCGTCCACGAGGCTGCCGACGGCCGACCCCGGCCCGGGAAACATGTGCGCGCCGACGCTGACCCAGTAGTCGCCGCGGCGCTCGGACTTGATGCGGCCGCCGACGCGGTCCTCCGCCTCGAGCACGAGCACGTCGAGGTCCTGGAGCCTCGTGGCCGCCGTCAGGCCGGCGATGCCGGCGCCCACGACGACGACGTCCTTCGATGGCGCTCACGTCGCCGCGCATCATCGCATCCAGGCCGATCGGGGCGGCTCGCGTTCCCCCGACCGGCTCGCCGCCCTGCAGGACGAGCCACCGGCGCGCTGCGTCGAGGAAGACGCGCGGGTCCTCGAGCGGATCCCCGTCGAGCACGAGCAGGTCGGCGGCCTTCCCCGCGGCGATCGTCCCCACCTCCGCCTCCAGCCCGCACGTCCGGGCGGCGGTGGCGGTTGCCGCGACGATCCCCTCCATCGGCGTGAGACCGGCCTCCACGAGCCGCACGAGCTCGCGCGCGTTCTCGCCGTGCGGGCCGGCGTCTGCGCCCATCGCCATCGCGACGCCCTCCGCGCGGGCGGCGGCGACCGTCTTCTCGGCGGACTCGCGCAGGAAGCGCGCCCGCTCGCGCATCCACTCGGGGAAGAGGTCCCTGTCGGCGACGAGGTCGAAGACGCACAGCGTCGGGACGAGCACGATTCCCCGCTCGGCCATCGCAGCGAGGACGTCCGGCCCCTCGAACGCCATCTCGCCGTGCTCGAGCGTATCCACGCCCGGCCTCGACGGACAGCCGGATTCCCGCGAGCCCTTCCGCGTGCGAGGCGACGCTGAGACCCATCCGGTGCGACTCGTCGACGACCGCGGCCAGCTCCTCGGCCGTCAGCTGCGCCGGGTTCACGTCCTCGTCGGGAACGGTGAGCGCTCCCGTCGTCATCACCTTCACGAAGTCGACTCCCTGCCGGATCTGCTCGCGCACGGCGCGCCGCATCCCGTCGGGCCCGTCGGCCTCGCAGTACATGCCGGGAAAGGCGCGGGCGCCCGGCGAGGTCGCCGCCACGATCTGCCCGCACAGGACGAGGCGCGGGCCGCGACAGAGCACCGAGCCGGATCGCCTCGCGCAGCCGGAAGAGCGAGCGGCCGTAGCTGCCGAGGTCGCGCACCGTCGTGATCCCGCCCTCGAGCATCCTGCGGGCGACGAGCGCGAGCCCGTAGTCCTGCAGGTCTTCGGGTAGCTCGGGAAGGCCGAGCGAGGAGAGGTGGACGTGCGCGTCGATCAGCCCCGGCAGGAGCGTTCGCCCGGCGAGGTCGAGCACGTCCGTGCCCTGCGCAGGGGGCGCGTCGTCGACCGAGGCGATCCGGTCGCCCTCCAGGGTCACGGTGACGCCGCTGCGCGGCGGCGCGCCGGTGCCGTCGATCAGCCGGGCGTTGGCGAGCGCGAGCATCGACGTCACCCGGTCCTACCCGCCCCGCTTGGCGATCCAGCCCGCGTCGACGGGGAGCGCGACGCCCGTGACGAGACGGGCGCGGTCGGAGACGAGCCAGAGCGCTCCCTCCGCGACCTCCGGGAAGTCGGGCTGCCCGCCGCGCTCGAAGAGGTTCTCCCGGCCCGAGGCCTCGTCGAACTCCTCGTACGTGACGTTCGGCCTGCCGACGACCTGGTCCCAGTAGGGATGCGTGCCGCCGCGCGGCGGCGAGCTCTTGTCCGCCATCTGCGTCGGGCAGATCGCGTTCACGTTGATCTCGTAGGGGCCGAGCTCGATCGCGAGCGACTTCATGTAGCCGATGACCCCGAACTTCGAGGCGTTGTAGTGGGCGTAGTTCGCCTCCGCCCGCAGGCCGTCGCGCGACGACGTGATCACGATCTTGCCGTAGCGGCGCTCCATCATGTGCGGCACGACGTACTTCGTCGTCAGCCAGACGCCCTTGAGGTTGACGCCCAGCACGGTGTCCCACTCGTCCTCGGTCAGCTCCCAGGCCGGCGCCAGCGAGAAGACGCCCGCGTTGGCGCAGAGGATGTCGATCCTGCCGAGCGCCTCGATCGCCTCCCCGGCCATACGCTCGCAGTCCGCCGACCTCGTGACGTCCGCCCGGATGCCGAACGGCGCGGCGGCCGAGCGCCTCGAGCTCCCCGACCGTTCGCTCGAGGTCGTCCCCCGTTGCCATCCCGCCGATGCGCTCGGAGGAGAGCTCGCCGGCGATGTCCGCGACTGCCACGTCGGCTCCCTCGCGCGCGAAGAGGAGCGCCATCGCCCGCCCGAAGCCTCGCGCGCCACCCGTGATCAGGGCCGTCTTGCCTTCCAGCTCGTTCACGGCGACCCCACCGTAACGCCTCCGCCCTCCCGAAGCCCGGTCACGAGCGACGCGATGTGCTCCGCCGTCGTGCCGCAGCACCCGCCGATGATGCTCGCGCCCTCCTCGTCGCGCCAGCGCAGAGCCTCGGCGAGGAAGCGACTCCGGCGTCGCGGTATCGTCAAACTCCCAGCCGGGGTTGATCCAGGTCCCGAGGTTCGGGTAGACGCCGAGCGGCAGGCGCGTGTGGCGGCGAAGCAGCGGCAGCATGCCCGGGACGAACTCCGGCGGCAGGCAGTTGACGAGGACGGCGGAGACCCCCATGCGCTCGAAGCGCTCGGCCGCCAGCCCGAACAGCTCGCCCCCGCCCGGCGCTGCGGCGTGGCGGTCCGATGCCGATGTGGCTCAGGTCGGGAGGGCCGGCCGCCGTCCAGCGATAGGAGACCCAGAGCGGCAGGCCGGTCGCGAGGAGAGCGGCGTACTCGGGGAACTCGAGCGACTCGGGGATCGTCTCCTCCGTCTCCACGAGGATCAGGTCGGGCTCGGCGCCGGCGACCGCCTCGGCGAGCTCGGGCACGAAGGCCGGGTCGACGGGCTCGAGGAAGAGGCTGAAGGCGACCGCGCACGCCTCGCCGCGGCCGGTCTCGCTCGCCGCCTCCCGGGCGAGCGCGACGCCGAGGCGGGCGGCCTCCTGCCAGCTCGGGCCGTCCGGATCGATCAGGCCGCGCCTCTGGCCCTCGGGGATGCCGTCGATCCGCCAGGTGTTCGTCGTGAGGACGTCCGCGCCGGCGCGAACGTACCGGCGATGCACCTCCCTCGTCAGCTCCGGCGCCTCGTACAGCGCCCGCGTGCCCCAGAGCAGGTCGATGTTGCGCTCGCTCGGGTAGCCGACCCGCTCGAGCTCCGAGCCCATCCCGCCGTCGAGGATGACGACGTCGCCCTGGTCCCACCGGCGCTCCAGCGACTCGTACGCTGCCGGACACGGTCCGGTGCCGCCGGCTCATCGGCGATCGCGCTCTCGCATCTACACGCCGGACGTCTCGATCGCCGACCCGGGCACGGGATCGTCCCGAACCTTGCGCCAGAAGTGGCAGGCGACGAAGTGGCCCCGCTCGATCTCCTCGAGCTCCGGCACCTCCTCGCGCGAGCGCTCCTCCGCGTAGGCGCAGCGCGTATGGAAGCGGCACCCCGGCGGTGGATTCCTGGGGCTCGGGATCTCGCCGGGGAGAAGCAGCCGATGTGCCGTCGCGGCGCTGCCGCGGGTCGGGCTCCGAGATCGAGGCGAGCAACGCCCGCGTGTAGGGGTGCGCGGGCGCGTCGAAGATCCGGTCGGTCGGCCCGACCTCGACCAGCTGCCCGAGGTACATGACCGCGATCCGGTCGGCGACGTAGCCGACGAGGTTGAGGTTGTGCGTGATGATCAGGTAGGTCAGGCCGAGCCGCGTGCCCAGATCCTTCATGAGGTTCAGCACGCTGGCCGCGGCGGACACGTCGAGCCCGGCTGTCGGCTCGTCGGCGACGAGGAAGTCGGGGTGGAGCGCCAGCGCGCGCGCGATCCCGACCCGCCGCGCCTGCCCGCCCGAGAGCTCGTGCGGGTACTTGGTCGCCTGCTCGGTCGAGAGCTCGACCATCCCGAGCAGCTCCTCGACCGTGTAGCGCTGCTCCGCCGGGACGTCGTTGATCCGGTACGGCTCGGTGAGCTGGTAGGAGACGCGAAGCCGGGGGCTGAGGCTCGAGTACGGGATCCTGGAAGATCATCTGCATCCGCCGCCGCAGCCGCCGCAGGTCGCGGCGGCGAAGCGCCGTGACGTCGAGCCCGTCGAAGCGCACCTGCCCGCTCGTCGCCTCGGTGAGGCCGAGGATCGTCGCGCCCGAGCGTGGTCTTGCCGGAGCCCGACTCGCCGACGAGCCCGAGCACCTCGCCGCGACGGATCTCGAGATCGACGCCGTCGACCGCGCGCACGACTCCCTTCTCCTTGCGCCGCAGCCGCCCCGTGATCCCCTGCGGCACGTCGAAGTACGTGCGGACGTCCCTCACCTCGACGAGCGCGCCGTCGCCGGAGGCGGCGCTCACGTGACCGCCTCCGGCCTCGGATCGATTCGCCCCGCGAACGGCGAGGCGTCGTACCCCGAGGACGGGTCGTAGATGAAGCAGCGCACCTGGCCGCCGTCGGCGGGCTTCAGCTCGGGCTCGTGCTCGTGGCACGTCGTGCGGGCGTGCGGGCAGCGCTCGACGAACTTGCAGCCCGGCGGAAGCGCCGAGAGGCTCGGCACGCTGCCCGGGGATCGTGGCGAGCGGCTCCCCCCGGCGCCGGTGCGACGGGATCGCCGCGAGCAGCGCCTGCGTGTACGGATGCCGGGGGCGCTCGAAGATCGACACCACGTCGCCCTGCTCGACCGCGCGCCCGGCGTACATGACGACGACGCGGTCGCAGATCTGCGAGACCACGCCGAGATCGTGCGAGATGAAGATGATCGCGGTCCCGTGCGTCTCCCGGAGTCGCTTCAGGAGCTCGACGATCTGAGCCTCGAGCGTCACGTCGAGCGCCGAGGTCGGCTCGTCGGCGATGAGCAGCGCGGGCTCGAGCATGAGCGCGGTCGCGATCATGATCCGCTGCCGCATCCCGCCGGAGAACTGGTGCGGGTAGTCGCCCAGGCGATCCTGGACGTCGGGGATGCCGACCTGCTCGAGCAGCTCCATCGCCCGCCGCCGCAGCGCTTCGCCGCTCGCCCCTCCTCGACGCTCGTGCGCTTTCTGGACGTCGATCATCTGCGTCCCGACGGTGAACGTCGGGTTCAGGCTCGTCAGCGGATCCTGGAAGATCATCACGAGCTCCGACCCTCTCAGCCGGCGCATCTGCTCGGCGCTCAGCGCCGAGGAGGTCCTGGCCCTTGAAGCTCATGCGGCCCGCCGTGATCTCGCCGTTCGGGGGCAGCAGCCGAAGGAGCGCAGAGGACAGCGTCGACTTCCCGCAGCCGGACTCCCCGACGATGCCGAGGATCTCGCCCGGCTGCCACGTGAAAGCTGACGTCGGAGAGCGCCGTGCAGCGCGCCCTTCTGGACGTGGTAGCGGACCTCGAGGCCCTCGACCTCGAGCAGGGGCTCCGTCACGCCTGCGCCACCTCCGCACGCCCGCGAGCCTCGGGTCGACCACGTCGCGGAGCGTCTCGCCGAGGAAGGTGCAGCCGAGGGTCACGACCATCAGCGTCAGGCCCGCCCAGAGGATCGGCCAGGGGTGCTCGCGGACCCGCTCGAAGCCGTCCTGGAGGATGACTCCCCAGGAAGGGGTCGGCGGCGGCACGCCGAGGCCGAGGAAGGAGAGGCCCGCCTCGAGCGTGATCGCCGCGGGGAGGTCCATGGCGAGCAGGATGAAGAGCGGAGCGATCACGTTCGGGAGGATGTGGACGCCGACGATGCGGCAGTTGCCGCGCTCCGAGCGAGCGCGCGGCCTCGACGAACTGGTTCTGCTTCGTCGTCAGCACGAGCGCGCGCGTCACCCGGGCGTAGTTCGGCGCGAAGGCGACGGCGATCACGATGATCACGCTCGTGCGCGACGGCGCCCAGCAGGGCGAGCAGGGTCAGCGCGAGGATGACCGCCGGGAACGCCTGCATCGTGTCCATGACGACGATCATCGAGTTGTCGGTCTTGCCGCCGAGATAGCCGGCGATGAGGCCGATCAGAGGCCGATCACGAGCGCCGCCGCGAGCCCGGGTAGCGCGACGCTGAGCGCGACCCGCACGCCGTAGATCAGGCGCGAGAGCAGATCGCGGCCGAGCTGGTCGGTGCCGAGCAGGTGATCCCAGGAGGGGCCCTGCAGGCGGTTCGCGATGTCCTGCGCGGCGGGATCGTACGGGGCGATGAGCGGCGCGAAGATCGCGAGGACGACGAGCCCGCCGACGACGACGAGGCCGAAGAGGCCGGCCGGGCGGCCGGCGACCTCTTTGAGCAACCCGACCGGGCCGGCCATGCGGCCGAAGGGCGCTGACGCGGGCGCGGGGTGGGAGCTGCGACCGCCATGCGTCAGGCTGCTCCGCGCTCCGCCCGGACGCGGGGATCGAGGAGGCGGTAGGAGAGGTCGGCGAGCAGGTTGGCGAACGACGAAGAGCACGGCGATGACGAGCACGGCCCCGCGCACGATCGGGAAGTTGCGGTTCTCGATCGAGTCGAGGATGAGCGTGCCGAGGCCGGCCCGCGTGAAGATGATCTCGACGAAGACCGCGCCGCCCATGAGCGTCCCGAGCCCGACGCCGAGCACGGCGACCGTCGGGATGATCGCGTTCTTGAGCGCGTACTTGTAGTAGATGCGCCGGTCCTGCAGCCCGAAGGCCTGAGCGGTGCGGATGTAGTTCTGGTTCAGCACCTCGAACATGCTCGTCCGCGTCAGCCGCGCGAGGTAGCCGATCCAGGTGAGGGCGAGCGCGATCGCGGGCAGCGCCAGGTGCTTCAGGTAGTCGACCGGGATCGGAGAACTCACCCGCCCCGATCGCGGGGAGCCAGTCGAGCTGGACGGCGAAGATGAGCAGCAGGAAGAGCCCGGCGACGTAGGCCGGCACCGTGATCAGCGAGATCGAGACGATGCCGGCCATCCGGTCGCCGATCGAGTTCGGCCTCGTCGAGGCGAAGACGCCGAGCGGGATCCCGATGATCGCGGCGAGGCCGAGCCCGGCCGCGGCGAGGATGAGCGTGTGCGGCAGCGCCTCGCCGATCAGCGTCGTGACTGAGAGGTGGCTCACGAAGTCCTCGCCGAGGTCGCCCTGCACGGCGTTCTTGACGAAGTCGTACACCTGCTGCGGGACGGGGTCGTCGAGCCCCATCTCCTCCCGAACGGTCTGCGAGAGCTCCTCGCTCGCCCGCGGCCCGAGGATCGTCCTGACCGGGTCGCCCGGGATCAGGTGCACGAGGACGCTCAGGAAGACCATGAGCAGGAGGACGACGAGGAGGGCCATC
Organism: uncultured Thermoleophilia bacterium; assembly: GCA_963838105.1. Taxonomy (GTDB): domain Bacteria; phylum Actinomycetota; class Thermoleophilia; order Gaiellales; family Gaiellaceae; genus CAWJNF01. The sequence goes on from CAWIQC010000018.1 coordinate 147,100, forward strand.
CCGAGCCGCTTGAGGAGGTAGGCGATCACGCTGCGGCCTCCCGCTCCCGATGCCGGTTGGTGCTCGCCGAGGCTACACGGCGCGGAACGCGGTGGGAAGGACCCGGCCGTCCGGCCTGATCGCCGGCTCGATGCCCTGGCGCGGCGCCGAAGTAGTCGTCGGCCAGGCGAGCCAGACCGTGTGGCGGCCGCGTCCCAGAGCTGCTGCATCTGGATGTACATGTCGTTGCGCATCGCCGGGTCGGGCTCCTTGAGCGCCGCGTAGTGCAGCCGGTCGTACTCCTCGTCGCACCAGTACATCCAGTTCCAGACGTCGATCTGGTCGCAGGTGAACCACACGATCGACCAGGAGGGGTCGGGTTGCGTGATGAAGCCGACGTAGAAGAGCTCGCGGCTCCGCAGCTCCTCCTTCGTCGAGCGCGAAGTAGGCGGACGTCGAGCTTGTTGAGCGTGACGTTGATGCCGATCTCGGCGAGGTTCGCCTGCACGATCTCGCGCGGTCGCCTTCGCGCCGGTCTCCTCGGTGAACTTGAAGTCGAGCTCCGAGGGCGGGTTCGCTCGCCTGGCGAAGGAGCTGCTTCGCCTGCGTCGAGGTCGCGCTCGTAGAGGGGCGCGTCGGCCCAGTAGCCGATCGGCATGCCCGGCGGCAGGATCGCGGTCGCCCGCTCGCAGCGGCCCTCGAAGGCGGCCTCGATGATGGCCGGAACGTCGATCGCGAGGCGGATCGCCTGGCGCACGTTGATGTCCTCCAGCTTCGGGTTCCGGATGTTCATGCCGATCCAGTTGTAGTCGAGCGGTCGTGCGCGTCTCGACCGTGAAGTCGTCGTTCTCCTCGAAGCGGTCGATCGCGTCGAGCGGAAGCTCGCCGAAGTCGAGCTCGCCGGTCTCGAGCGCGATGCTCGGCGGCGTCGTCCTCCTCGATCGGGATGAAGATGAGCTCGTCCAGAGCGTGCCGAGGATGTCCGACGAGGCGCCGCTGTAGTCCGCGAAGCGCTTGCAGGCTCACCTGCTGCTTCGGCTTCCACTCGACGAACTCGTACGGGACCGGTGCCGATCGGGCTCGTCGCGAACTCCTCGCCCCGCTCCTCGACGGCCTTCTTCGAGCAGGATCGCCGCTGAAGCACGGGCAGCGTCGTCGCATGAGCGGCGGCGAACGGCTCCTTGAGGATGATCGTGCCCGAGTACGTGTCCGTCGACCCTGCACCTCCTTGCAGATGGGGCGCCCAGTCGCCCTTGTACGGCGAGTCGAGCGCCGGCGTCGTCAGCCCGGCGATGCGCTCGTAGGAGAACTTGACGTCCTCGGCCGTGACCTCGCCGTAGCCGCCGTGGAACTGGATGCCCTCCTTGAGCTTGAAGTCGAACTGGAGGCCGTCGGCCGAGGGCTCGAACGTCTCCGCGAGCTGGTTCACGACCTCCAACGTTCCGGGCTTGTACGTCACGAGCCCCTCGAAGATCGCCGGACATGGCGATCTCGTCCGCCTCGGCGGGGTAGAAGGCCGGGTCGAGGTTGATGATGTCATTGCTGAGCCGGATCCGGAGCGCCCGCCTTCCGGTGCTCGGGGCCGGGTCCGCCGGTCGCCGTCGGCTCGGCCGCCGGAGGCTCGGTCCCGGCCGGGCGGGCTCGGCCGGTGCGGGCTCGGCGGGCGGCGGCGCGCGCCTCCTCCTCGCCACCTCACGCGCCGAGAAGCGCGCTCGCGGCGCTCATCGAGATCCGAGCGCGGCGCGCCGCTGCAGGAACTGGCGCCGGTCGATCGCGCCGCTCCAGGAAGTCGTCGACGAGGTTCTTGCGCCCGTTCGTCCTCCGGGGTCATCGCCGCGCCTCCTTCCGAGACAGGCTGGACTCGATCGTGCGTACTAGGACGTTGAACTCTGCGGTCTGGCTAGCCTCCTTGTCCTACCGACGCTCCCGGCGGGCCGTCTCGATTGAGCGAGAGCATAATTTGCGCTGCACATTGCCGCTCTGGATCCGCCCGGTGAAGGCTACGCAGCGGTGAACGCGGTCGGAATGACCCTCCCGTCGAGGCGAAGTCCCGGCTGGAGGCCTGCCCGCGTGCCGTACCATCTCGTCGGCCAGTAAAGCCACACGGTGTGCGCCGCTGCGTCCCAGAGCTGCTGCATCTCGATGTACATGTCGTTGCGCAGCGCGGGGTCGCTCTCCGCGATCGCCGCGTAGTGGAGCCGGTCGTACTCCTCGTCGCACCAGTACATCCAGTTCCAGACGTCGATCTGGTCGCACACGAACCACACCGTCGACCAGGAGGGATCGGGGTTCGTGATGAAGCCGACGTAGAAGAGCTCGCGGCTCTGGAGCTCTTCCTTCTCGAGGGCGTAGTAGGCGGACGAGTCGAGCTGGGTGAGGGTGACGTTGATGCCGAGCTCCGCGAGGTTCGCCTGGACGATCTCGCCGGTTTCCCTCGCGCCGGTCTCTTCCGTGAACTTGAACTCGAGCTCCGTCGGCGGGTCGCTCGCCTGGGCGAGCAGGGCCTGCGCCGCCTCGAGGTCCCGCTCGTACAGCGGCGCATCGGCCCGGTCGCCGATCGGCATGCCGGGCGGAAGGATGGCGGTCGCCCGCTCGACGTACCCGGCTCTCGAAGGCGGCCTCGAGGATGGACGGCACGTCGATTGCCAGCCGAATCGCCTGCCGGACGTTGATGTCCTGGAGCTTCGGGCTCTGCATGTTCATCCCGATCCACGTGAAGTCGAGGGACGTGCGCGGCTCGACCGTGAAGTCGTCGTTCTCCTCGAAGCGGCTGATCGCGTTGTAGGGAAGCTCGCCGAAATCGACCTCGCCGGTCTCGATTGCGATACTGGCAGCCTCGTCCTCGTCGATCGGGATGAACACCATCTCGTCCCACGCCGTGCCGAGGAGGTCGTTCGAGGCGCCGCCGTAGTCCGCGAACCGCTGTGTTCGCACGTGCTGCTTGGGCTTCCACTCGACGA
>CAWIQC010000019.1:0-221398 GCA_963838105.1 uncultured Thermoleophilia bacterium
CCAGCGACTCTGCAGCGACCACTTCGCGTGACCCGGGCTCTCGAACATGCACGGCGTGGACTCGAGGCTCGTGCCACCGATCCGGAGTTCCACGCGTGCGTGCTCGCCAACAGCCTCATCGGTGTCATGTTCACCGATAAATCGCAGTTTGCGACGGCTCTCTCCGAACTGCGGCAGGTACGGCAGAAAGCGTTGGGGCTGGACCCGAAAATTCCTCGCGTCGTGCAGGATGGACGCGCCGGCATTATCTTCAACGATCCGTCCGAACCGAACGGTCACGAGCGTGGGATCGCGCGCCTGAACGAGGCGCTGCGCTTCTTCGACGTCGAAGCAGAATGCAGTTGAGATCGATCCGCTGGCGCCGCGCTGGGGCCACGCGCCTGCCTTGGCCACGCTCGCGACGTTCTATCTGCGGCTCACCCCTGCTCAAACAGAACAGGCGCGCGCGGCTGCCGAGACCGCACTTCGCCTGCGTGCCGATTTCTGGTATGTCCGCCAGCAGGTGCTGCCGCTGCTGAAACGAAGCAAGATGCCGTAGCGGTCGCGCGTGCCCCTGCCCGATGTCCTACCCGGAGGACATTGCTGCAAAAAACAAGATCTGACCCCCGGAGTACCCGCCGCAGTCGCTGACGGTACCTGCGGGCGATCGCATTCAGTTGGCTTATATTGAGAGCGCTCGCCCGTGACATGGGCGACGATCTCGCTGACGCCCGAGGGTCTCGATGAAGTGTGCGGCGCTGGTCCTTTGCGATCGTGACTTCGGCCGGAACCCCGGCGCGTCCCGAACAAGTCCAGCAACCCGCCAAAACACTCAAAGTGACCGTGTTGTCCACGATGCTGGCGGGCGACCCCCGGGCAGGGTATCGGTGAATGGGGATTTGCCGCGCTCATCGAGGCAGATGGCCAGCGTCTCCTGGTAGATACAGGCGCACGGCCGGAGACGGTGCTCCGTAACGCTGCCGAGCTCGGTCTGGACTTGTCGACCGTCACTGACCTGGTGCTGACGCACAATCATGCCGATCACACGGGCGGGCTCCTGACGCTCCGGCGCGAGTTGTCGCCGAAGAATCCGAAGGCTTTGACCCGCGCGCACGTGTCGCGGGGCATCTTTCTCAGTCGATTGAACCAGGAGGGACGTGAAACGAGCGGACTGCTGCCGCTGAGAGCCGACTACGAAAAGCTCGGCGGCACCTTCATCGAACATGCGGCACCAAAAGAGTTGATGCCCGGAGTCTGGTTGGCCGGTCCAATGCCGGGTTTTCATCCCGAGCAGAATGTCGGTCTACGCGGCGGCGGAATGGGCCATCTGCAGACACCGTCCGGCGCAACGGACGACAACGTCCCAGAAGACTCCTCGGTAATCATCGCATCACCCGCAGGCCTCATCGTCGTGACCGGATGCGGCCACGCCGGCATCGTCAACACGCTCGAGGGTCCGCGCACGTTCTCGAAAGAGCCGCGGGTGCACGCCGCGATTGGCGGGTTTCACCTGTTCGCCGCGACCGAGGATCAGCTTCGCGTGGACGGCGGGGAAGCTGCGCGAGTTCGGTGTTCAGCATTTTCTCGGCGCGCACTGTACGGGCATCGAAGCCGTGATGCGCCTTCGTCAGCTGGCTGGACTGACACGGCAAACAGCCGCGGTGGGTGCGGTCGGCGCCTCTTTCGTCCTCGGCACGGGCATCAACGCACGACTGTTGGCACAGTGAGGCAATAGTCTCGGGTCGCCGCTCCGGCCTGTGTGACCAGGCCTGACGTTTACGCGCAGATCCAGAGCACCGACTAATCCAGCTTCTTCCGCGCGAAGTGGTAGAGCGAATACGCCAGCAGCGCGAACATCAGCACCGCGAACAGGTTCGATGTCGCGAGGCCCGGCGCGATCTTCGGCCCGAACGCCAGCACGCCCGGCGGGATCAGCCTGATGCCCAGCTCCGGATCGCCGAGCACGTTGATCACGATGGCGATGAGGCCCAGCACGCCGCCGGCGGCGATCAGGCCGCTGGCGAACAGCGATCCGGGACTGACCTCGCTTTCGGCGTGGCCGCCGGCTCGGCTTCCGGCCGCGCTCGGCCGCCCAGCGGACGATGCCGCCGCAGAAGATCGCCAGCGTCGTGTGGAGCCCGAGGTAGGAACCGACGGCGAAAGACAGCGAGCGGATGCCGAGCAGCTCGACCGCGATGACGAGGAATACGCCCATCGCGACCAGGCGCCAGGGCAGGCGCTGGTTGAGGATGCCGGTGATCACGGTCGCCATCAGCCGGCCCTGCGGCGCCGCGGCCTTGTCGCTGCCGATGCCGGTAATCCACTGCACCTCGATCTGCCTCGTGTCGGGGTCGTAGAGATACTTGCCGTCGGGCAGCTCGCGCGAGCCGAGCGCGTTGACCAGGATGTACTTCTTGTCCCTGTAGATCTGCGGGTGCGGGTCGTCGAGCTCCTTCTCGATGCGCACGGCCGCGCCGCGCTGGCCCTGTTCGGCTCGGATCTGCTCGATGTTGAGCGGCCGCTGCATCGGCCGGAACTCGGAGAGCCCGAAGTTCATCAGCATCAGCGTGCCGCCGATGACGAAGACCGACACCATGACCCCGATCATCAGCGCCCACTGCTGGCGGTACGGCGTCGCGCCAATCAGGAACCCGGTCTTCAGGTCCTGCGACGTCGCTCCGGCATTCGCCGCCGCGACGCAGACGACGCCGCCGATGGTGATCGCCAGCGCGGAATAGGCCGGCGCGGTCCAGCCCATCGCCAGGAACATCGCGCACGTCGCCATCAGCGTCGCGATCGTCATGCCGCTCACCGGGTTGGCCGACGTGCCAATCAGGCCGCAGATGCGCGACGACACCGTGACGAAGAGAAAGCCGAACATCACGACGAAGAACGACGCGACCAGGTTCTCGAATCCCGACGTCCGGGCCCCGGCGATCGGGTTGAAGGTCAGCATCAGCCACATCGCGACGATGATGGCGATCGAGCCGAGCAGGACCCACTTCATCGCGATGTCGCGCTCGAGCCGCCCGCCCGCCTCCGCGCCGGCCTGCTGCGCGCGCACGTCCTTGATGCCGCTCCGCAGCGCGTTGACGATCGTCGGCATCGTCTTCATCAGCGTGATCAGGCCGGCCATCGCGACGGCGCCCGCGCCCATCGGGCGGATGTAGCTTTCCCACATCTGTCCCGGCGTCATGTTCGCGGATGGGAATGGTGCTCGGATAGAGCGGGTCGGCGAGCCCTTCGCCGAAGAACTTGATCGCCGGCATCAGCACCAGCCAGGAGAACACGCCGCCGGCGAAGATCGTGCCGGCGATCCTCGGGCCGATGATGTAGCCGACGCCGAGGTACTGGCTGGTGATCTCGGCGCGGAACGACGCGCCGGGCAGCCATGTCGGCTCGTAGAGCGGCCGCTGCTTCCAGACCTGCGCGGTGGCCATCAGGAACGTGTAGGCGCCGCCGAGGCCGAGGCCCCAGAACACGCGGCTGGCAAACGAGCCGCCCTTTTCTCCCGCGACCAGCACGTCGGCGCAGGCCGTCCCTTCCGGATACAGCAGGTTGCCGTGCTCCTGGACGATCAGCTGACGCCGCAGCGGGATCATGAACAGCACGCCGATCCACCCGCCGATCAGCGCGAGCAGGAAGATGCGCGAGTACTCGAACGGGAAAGCCCATGAAGATCAGCGCCGGCAGCGTGAAGATGGCGCCGGCGGCGACCGACTCGCCGGCCGATCCCGCCGTCTGGACGATGTTGTTCTCGAGAATGGTGGCCTTGCCGAAGGCGCGCAGCAGGCTGATGCTCAGGACGGCGATGGGGATGGACGCGGACACGGTCAGGCCGGCGCGCAGGCCGACATAGACCGTGACCGCGCCGAAGATGATCCCGAAGATCGCGCCGAAGAGCACGGCCTTGAACGTGAACTCCGGCAGGTTGGCCTCCTCGGGAATGTACGGCCGAAACTCGCCCAGGGGCGCGGTCGAATTCCACGCCGGGTTCGTCGTTTCAACGTTCGATGCCTTCGCCACGCGCGACCTCCGTCAAATGAGCTACGGCAGCTGCCATTCTGGCGGATGAAACGTCCCACACGCTCACTTCCTGGTTCGTCTCTGATCATGTCGTGGACGGCACGCGCTGGAAAAAACTGACACATACGGGAGCCGCGCCCGGTAACGCCGGCTGCACGCGATGGCCTACGATGCGGCGCGGAAGCGGACCGTCCTCTACGGTGGCGTCGGCCCTGATTTGAACGGCGTCACCCGTGCTTACGATGACACCTGGGAAGGGGACGGCCAACAGTGGACGCAGATCCACTGAATCCTTCAGCCGACTTAGGCCTGGCCCACCTCCTTTCCAGTCTCGGCCATGCCGGAGGATGCTCCCCCGAGAACCACTTTTGCCACGTCGAGGCGCAGCGCCTCCCACGCGTTGGTCCCTGGCTCCGCGCGCGCTGCTGCAGATGTACGAGGTCGAGACCCCGGAGGGCGGGCGGCGCGGGCGCGACGATCGCCAGCGCACGCCACAGTCCCAATTTGCCCTGAATCCCAAGGGCGAGTGCCTCGAGGTCCTCGAGCATCGCCAGCTCAGGCTCGTAACCGGGCGACAGAGTGCGTCGCGCAACGCCCAGCTTTTCCGACAGCCATCCAAGCGTCTTTTTCGTTGCGCTCTCCGCGTCGCCGAGACGCTGGAGAACGCCTCGCAGCGAGGTCTGGTCTTGCTCGATCTCACCTCGAAGCTCTGTAAGAGATCCGGCCCACGGCATATCTGCGTGTCGTTCGATCGGATGTTCAAGCAGCTCGAGGGCCGCGACCGACCCTGCAAAATAATCGTTCAAGTCATGTCGTCAACGGTTGAGTCGCCATTCCATTTCCTTCACAGAGCCCTCTTGCAAGAAACCTGACTCGCCGGGGTGCCGACCGATCTGTGGGCTGCGTTCTCGCACGCGCCCAGTCAATTCGAGGCCAGGGACGGTCAAGCCCGACCGTTGCCCTATCAGCAGAGACGGTGACCTATGGACGAACTGTTCGTGAGGGATGCCACGAGGGAGGAAGATATGCGAGAACCAGCGTCGGTGAACGGGAGCAACTACGACGAGATGGAGCTCACGCCCGGCCAGGCTGGCGAGGGTGCCCGACGAAAACGCGACGAGCGGCCCCGGCGTGCGCGCAAGTCGTTCGGCCTCAGCCCGGGTTCAATCATCGCAGGGCATCCTCGGCGTCGATTGTCGTGTGCGTCATCGCGAATCTCCATGACATCAGGCGATACATCCGCATCAGTACAGTGAGGTGACTTCCAATCCTGCTCCTGGTGCTGCCGGCTCGACCAGTACCGTATTGCTGGACGCGATGCGCCGCGCCATGGCGATGGGGGCCGACCGTGGCATCCGGATCGACGGCGAGACGGTGCCGGTCGGCGACCCGATCGCGACCGCGCGGGCGCTCGCAGAGGTCGTGCGGCGCGAGGCGCCCGACCTCGTCTTCTGCGGCGTGCAGTCCTCGGACGCCGTGCAGGGCGCGACCGGAGTCGCCCTGGCCGAGCTGCTCGGGCTCCCCCGCGTCGCGGTGGCGAAGAAGGTCGAGCTGCAGGACGGCACGGCGGTGGTCCACCGCGAGCTCGAGGGCGGCATGATCGACGTGACGGAGGTCGACACCCCCGCCGTCCTCACGATTCAGACGGGGATCAACGAGCCGCGCTACGCGACGCTGCGCGCCATCAAGCAGGCGGAGCAGAAGGAGATCGAGGTCGTCGAGCCAGGCGATCTCGGCGAGCCGGCCGCGCGGGTGACGCGGATGTTCGTCCCGCCGAAGGGCGAGGGCGCCGAGATGCTCGGCAAGGATCCCGCCGAGGTCGCCCAGCGGATCAAGCAGCTGATCGAGGAGAGGCTGCGATGAGCGTCCTGATCATTGCCGAGCACATCGGGGGGCAGGTTCGCGACGTCACGCTCGAGCTCGTCTCGGCGGCCCGTGAGCTCGGAGGCCCCGTGACCGTCGCCGTGATCGCGGCCGACCCGTCCGGGCTGGCCGACCAGGTGAACCGCGAGGGAGTGGACGAGATCGTCACCGTCGCCGCCGGCGACGCCGAGTTCGAGAACGACGTCTACCAGGCCGCGGTCGAGGCGCTCGTCCAGGACCGCAAGCCGCGCGTGACGCTGATGGGCTTCACCGTCAACTCGATGGGCTACGGCGCCGGCGCTCGCCGCGAAGCTCGGGCTCGGGTTCGCGACCGACGTGTTCTCCTTGCGCGACGACGGCGGAGCCGTCATCGCGCAGAGAGCCTTCTACGGCGGCAAGGTCCACGCCGAGCTCGAGTTTCCCGGCAAGGACACCGTGCTGCTGCTGCTCCGCCCGGCGACCTGGGCACCGGCTGAGGGACAGGGCTCGGCGACGGTCACCGGATTCGAGCTCTCTGCACCCACGTCCCGCGCGCGGCACACCCGTTTCGAGGAGGCTCCTGCGGCCGACGTGGACATCACGACGGCCGACTTCCTGCTCTCGATCGGGCGCGGGATCGGCGAGAAGGACAACATCCCGCAGTTCGAGGAGCTGGCGGAGAAGCTGGGCGCGACGCTCTCGGTGTCACGCCCGATCGTCGACGCCGGCTGGATGCCCTCCGCCCGGCAGGTGGGGCAGTCCGGCAAGACCGTGAAGCCGAAGCTCTACCTCGCGTTCGGCATCTCGGGCGCCGTGCAGCACCTCGCCGGCATGAAGACGGCGGGCACGATCATCGCGATCAACACCGATCCCGAGGCGTCGATCTTCAACGTCGCCCACTACGGCGCCACCTGCGACCTCTTCGACGTGGCGGAGGAGCTGGAGAAGCTCTTCTAGCACCTAGCGGGCCGGATATCCGGCCCGCCGCCGGAGGAGACGTAGGGGCGGTCCCCGACCGGCCCAGAGAGAGGTGTAGGGGCCGGCTATACCGGCCCACGTCGGAACAGAGGTAGGGCCGGCCTCGACCGGCCCGGAGAGAGGTGTAGGGGCCGGATCTCATCCGGCCCACGAAGTCGTCCCTCTGGGCGCTGCCTGCTCCGTCGCGACAGCGAGCCGGCGCCGGCGGTAGACGATCGTCGCGGCGATCAGGCCGTTCCCGAGGACGAAGTAGACGGGGTAGACGAGCAGCGCGGCACTCGCGGCGTGCCGACCGCGAGCGAGGCCAGCACGCCCGCGACCGACGCGAGCACGTACGTGCTCAGCGTCTCCGAACCGGGATCCGCCCAGGTCTTGGGAAGCATCATGGCCACGCCGACGAGATCCGCGGCGACCACCGCGCAGGTGGCGACCGTGGGATTCGAGGCTGTCAGCCACACGACGACCCCGGCGCCGGCGAGGAGAAGCATCGCGGCGTTGGTGCGGGTGAGCGTCCCGTACCCGTGTTTGAGAGACAGCACGAAGATGGAGAGGATGAGCACCGTCTGCGTGCCCACGAACAGCAGGCTCCACGTCGCCTCGTCGGCCCGCTGCGACGCGAAGCCGACGGCGCCGAGGACGCCCCAGATGAGCCAGGTCCCGCGATGGGGCCGCGTCTTCCCGCGGAGCGTGTCGCGGACGTAGGGCGCGGTGTCGATCGCGCTGATCACGGCCGCGGCGATTCCGAGCGCCGCAGCCACCTCCACGCTCATGCGCAGAGGTTAGCGTCGAGAGGAGCCGGCCGCCGTCCGGGCGACCGTCGTCGCGCCCGCCCTCGCGACCGCGACTCGGAGCCCCTGGAACCCGGCGCCGGAGCCGTAGGCGATCTCGATCGCGACCCGGTCTCCGGTCGTGAGCGCGACGGGCTCGATCGGGACGATCACGGGCATGTTCAGGTCCGTCGTCGCCCCGAGCTCGTGCGCGCCGTCGAGGTAGCTGCGCCCGCGAAGCAGCAGGGCGTTGGCCGTCCCCGTTCGCTGCGCGGGAACGACCAGCTCCGCCTCGACGGCGACCGAGACCGCGCCGCCCGCGAGGTCGATATCGAGGTAGCCGGCCGGCGCCGTCAGCCGCTCGGCCACCCGCTCCACCACGCCGAAGTTGCGGGCCTGGAGGACGAACGGCATCTGGAGCCCGTGGAAGTCGAAGTCGTAGGTCACGAGCTGGAGGCTCGCCGCGTACCGGCGGGGCAGCACGCGCGCCCCCGGAGCGAGGTTGCCGCGCTCGTGGAGGCGGTTCATCGCGTGGACCTGGTGCTCGGCCACGAGCCCGGTGTCGAGCAGCTCCATGGTGACGACGTCGAACTGCTCGTCGAGCTCGATCGCGGTGGCGTCCGCCTCCACCACCTCGACGACGTCGCCCAGGCCGTTCGCCTCGGCGTTCGCGCGCGCGACGGCCGCGAGATCGGGGGCGATCTCGATCGCGAGGACCCGGCCGGCGCCGGCCCTCGCCGCGAGCAACGCGAGGATGCCGGAGCCGGTCCCGACATCCAGGACGCGGTCTCCCGGCTCGACGCAACGCTCGACCGCATTGCGGAAAGCGCGCGTCCGGCGCTCGTCGAGCAGGCACTCGCCGGCGATCATCAGGTTCGAGAAGACGTCCATCAGCGCTCGAGTACGCGGGTAGAGGCCACACCGCCGAAGGACTGCTCGGGCGATGGTTGCCACGATCTCGGGATCGAAGGCCAGGCAGCTGAAAACGTCGACGAAGCAGCGGCGGCCGATGCTCGTCGGCATGGACGACGATGCTGCTCGTCTTGATGAACTGCATCGCCGACCAGCCTTCCAGCTCGCCCTCGCCGAACCGCTCGAGGTAGGTGGGGCCGTGCGCCTCCATCCCGATCGCAGGGACGACCTCTGCGACGAATGCTCTGATCACGTCGGGATCGCGGAGCGCGCTCGCATCGCAGCCGTGGAGGTCGACGGCGGCGAGCATCCCCCAGGGCGTCTGCCGGGTGGCCGCAGGGACACTCGCTCCGTGCACGAGCCTGCCTCCATGGAACGGCACGATTCCACGCTACGAAACGGACCGGGTCACAGCTAGCGGGTTTCCCCTAGGAGGCGCCTCTCGACCCTAGCGCTCACGGAAACCCGGGTCCCCGCGCCGCGGGCCAGCCGCGCGTCGGTTGTGAGAAGCGCACAGCGGTTTCGCGCTGCCAGCGCGACGTACTCGGCGTCGTACGCCACAGCGGAACGCGTCGGAGCGCATCCGGGCGCGTCCCGTCGTGCGGCGCTCCTGGCGGCTCCCCGAAGCTCGTCCTCGTCCTCTCCGAGAACTGGACGCTCACGCTGCCGCGCGACCTGCGCACGCTCGTGAGCATGGCCGTCGAGGCGGAGGAGGCGGGCTTCGACGCCGTCATGGTGAGCGAGCACGTGGTGCTCGGCCCGGGCGCCGACGCCGAGGGGCTGCCCGCGAACCCGCGCGACTACGCCCTGCCCGGGAACCAGGACCCCGAGACGCCGTGGCCGAGCTCGCTCGTCCTGCTCTCGGCGATCGCCTCCGCCACGACGCGGCTGCGCCTGGCCGCGAGTGCCGTCATCGCGCCGCTCCGCCATCCGCTCCTGCTCGCCAAGGACCTCGCGACGCTCGACCTGCTCTCGGAGGGCCGCCTCGTCGTCCAGCCGACCGTGAGCTGGCACAGACCCGAGTACGAGGCGCTCGGCGTCCCGTTCGAGAAGCGCGGCGAGCTGCTCGACGAGCACCTCGCGGCCTGGGACGTGCTCTGGCGTGACACGCCGGCGTCGTTCGAGGGACGCCACTACCGCTTCCGGGACGTCTACCTCGAGCCGAAGCCCTGGCGGCCCGACGGGCCGAAACTGTGGTTCGGCGGCGCCTCGCTGCACGACCGCCTGCTCCGCCGGCTCGTGCGGTACGGGCACGGCTTCAACCCGCTCGGCTCTCCCACGGACGCCGATCTCGCGCGGCTGCGCGCGGCGCTCGCCGACGCCGGGCGCGACCTCGGCGAGCTCGAGCTCGTCGGCGGCACGCGCGGCCGCTTCCCGGGCCCGGACAGCGTGGCCGACCTGGACGAGGCGCTCGCCGCGATCCCGGGACAGCTCGCCCGGGGCTTCACGTCGATCTGCATCAAGCCGTCGCAGTTCATCGACGATCCGAGAGAGCTCGGCGCCCTGGTGCCGGGAGGTCGTGGCGCGCGTCGCGGCGTTCGGGTAACCGCGTGGGCCGGTCGGGGACCGGCCCCTACGGGCCGGCAGCGGCGCCGGTGAGGTCCGGCCCGTCGCGGGCCGGTGAGCCGGCCCAGCGAGGTTGGCTGTAGGGGCGGGTCCCCGACCGGCCCGTCTGCTCGACGTCCTACGGCTGCTGTCGGGGCGGGTCCCCGACCCGTCGCCCGGCCCGCCGGAGCGGGCCGATGAGATCCGGCCCCTACACCGTCGAAGGGTTGCTGGCGGGCGCGGGCCGGCGGACCGGCCCCTACGACCGTCGTGCGCGGGGATCCCGACGTCGGGAGCGGCCGTCGATCTGGGCGCGCAGGCCTTCCACCCATCCCGCCGCGTCGCGCCACGCCTTCGTCGCGGCCGCCCGCCGGGAGCGGCCGTCCTTCGATTCGGCGACCGGATAGGAGCCGAGAAACTTGACCCGCCCGTGCTTGGCGGAGAGCTCGCGGAGCGCGTCGGCGACGAGCTCGTCCGCGATGTGCCCCTCGAAGTCGATGACGAAGCAGTAGCGGCCGAGCCCCTCCTTCGTCGGGCGGGAGTGGAGGTTCGAGAGGTTGAGCGAGCGCGCCGCGAACTCCTGCAGGATCGCGAGCAGCGAGCCTGGGCGGTCGGCGCGCTGGAAGCACACGATCGTCGTCTTGTCGTGGCCGGTCGGCGCCGGCACCCCGTGTCCGAGGACGGCGAAGCGGGTCACGTTCTCCGGGTGATCCTCGATCTCCGCCGCCACCACCGAGAGCCCGTAGAGGTCCGCCGCAAGCCGGTTCCCGATCGCGGCCAGACCCGGCTTGCGGGAGCGGGCGACCTGCTCGATCGCGCCGGCCGTGGAGTTGGCCGCCAGCAGCTCGACCCCGGGCAGCCGCCGCTCGAGCCACTCCCGGCACTGGCCGGTCGCCGCCGGGATCGACACGACGGCGCGCACGTCTCGCAGCCGCGTGGCCGGCTTCGCGACGAGGTTGAGCGAGATCGGCCTGATCAGCTCGCGCCGGATGAGGACGTCGGCCCCGAACACGAGGGCGTCGACGGTGAGGTCGATCGAGCCCTCGATCGCGTTCTCGAGCGGCACGACGGCGGCGTCCGCCTCACCGCCCCCGACCGCCGCGATCACCTCGGGGATCGACCCCTTCGGCACGTGCTCGGCTGCGCCGAGGTCACGCTCGGAGAGCAGCGCCTCTTCCGTGAACGTCCCGCGCGGGCCGAGGAAGGCGATCCGAGGCATGGTGAGGGATGATAGGGCGCGGCCCAGGGCTAGAACACCTCGGCCGGTGGTAACGTGCCCGGCGTCGGACAGATCGACCACGTCAACATCGGGGTCTCGGACCTCGAGGCGAGCAAGGCCTTCTACGAGCAGGCGCTGGCGCCGCTCGGGCTGGGCGCGCTGATGGCCGGCCCCTGGGGAGTCGGCTTCGGGCGCGACGGGAAGCCGGAGTTCTGGATCTCGAATCGAGGCCTGTCGGGCCCGTTGCACGTTGCCTTCAGCCAGCCCCGATCGGGCCACCGTGGACGCATTCCACGAGGCGGCGCTCGCCGCCGGCGGCCGCGACAACGGCGCTCCCGGCCTACGGCCGGACTACCACCCGTCCTACTACGGCGCCTTCGTGCTCGATCCCGACGGCAACAACGTCGAGGCGGTAACGCACCGGCCCGAGTAACCCGGCGGCTGCGGGTCGTCGCCGGATACGGCCCAGCGAGCGGGTTACAGTGGACTTCGGTGCTCGCCGAGGTAGCCACCCGCGAGACGTTCGACGGCCTGGCCACGTGGCAGGTCGCCTTCTGGTACTTCCTCATCTTCGTCTCGACGACGGTCTTCTTCTGGGGCGTCTACCGGCTCGTGCAGAAGTACCGCCGCAGCCGGCAGGGGATCCGGCTCGAGCGCTCCGACGCGAAGCCCGCGATGCGGCGAGTCGCGCGCGCAACGCCACACCGTCTTCACGCACGCCTGGATCCGCCGGCGCGACCCGCTTGCAGGGCTCGGCCACCTGTTCGTCTTCTACGGCTTCCTCGTGCTCTTCATCGGGACCGCGATCCTGGCCTTCCAGGACGACGTCGCCGCCCCGCTCGGCTTCGAGTTCTGGACGGGCTGGTTCTACAAGGCCTACTCCGCCTTCCTCGACGTCTTCGGCGCAGCGCTCGTCGTCGGGATCGCGGTCATGGCCGTCCGCCGCGGCGTGCTCAGGCCCTTCCGGCTCAGCTACCGGCGCGTCGATCGCGAGCCGAAGGCGAGGACGACCGGCGCGGCTACGTGATCGGCGACTGGGCCTTCCTGGGCATCATCTTCTTCCTCGCCCTGACCGGCTTCCTGCTCGAGGCGTTCCGCGTCGCCGTGGATCGCCCGCCCGTCGAGGTCTGGGCGCCGATCGGCTGGCTCGTCGGCAACGCCTTCCGCACCATCGGGCTCTCGGGCCAGGCTGCCGACGACGCGCGGCTCGTCGAGTGGTGGGTGCACGGCGTCGTCGCGCTCGGGTTCGTCGCGTCGATCCCGTTCACGAAGGCCGTCCACATGCTCGCCGGCCCCGCGGGCGTGGCGCTACGGGACGAGAAGCCCGGCCAGCGCCTGCGCGCCGCTGCCGGCCGACGCGAAGCCCGAGGAGGTCGGCTACGCGACGATCACCGCCCTCTCGCCGCGGCATCTCGTCGACCTCGACGCGTGCACGAAGTGCGGCAAGTGCCACGAGGCGTGCCCGGCTCGCGCGTCCGGCTACCCGCTCTCGCCGCGCGACCTGATCCTCGACCTGCGGGAGGTGGCCGAGGGCTCGCTCGGCATCCGCGCCGACGCTCGGCCGCGGGCCGCTCTTCGACGTCTCGGAGCCGATCGCCGGCGGCGTCATCCGACAGGAGACGCTCTGGTCGTGCATGCAGTGCATGGCCTGCGTCGAGATCTGCCCGGTCGGGATCGAGCACGTGCCGATCATCAACCAGCTGCGCCGCCAGCTCGTCGAGCGCGGCGAGATGGACTCGCTGCTCCAGTCCACGCTCGAGACGATCTACACGTCCGGCAACTCCTTCGGCGAGGCGAAGCGCAAGCGGGCGCGCTGGGCGAAGGAGCTCGACTTCGAGCTCAAGGACGCGCGCAAGGAGCCGGTCGACGTCCTCTGGTTCGTCGGCGACTACGCGTCGCTCGACCCGCGCAACCAGCGCAACACCCAGGCGCTCGCGCGCATCCTCCACCACGCCGGCGTCGACGTCGGGATCCTCTTCGAGGCGGAGAAGACCGCCGGCAACGACGTGCGCCGCGCCGGCGAGGAAGGGCTCTTCAGCTCGCTCGCGGAGGAGAACATCGAGACGATCTCCGGCGTGCGAGTTCAACCGCATCCTGTCGAGCGACCCGCACTCCTACAACACGCTCAGGAACGAGTACCCGGAGCTCGGCGCCCCGTGGTCGGCGGACCAGGTCGTGCACCACTCCGAGCTCCTGCTCGAGCTGCTCGACGCGGGCGCGATCGTCCCCGACAAGCGGCTCGGCTACCGCATCACGTACCACGACCCGTGCACGCTCGGCCGCTACAACGGCGTCTACGAGCCTCCGCGCGACGTGCTGCGGCGCATCGGCTGCGAGCTCGTCGAGATGCCCCGCAACCGCGACAACTCGTTCTGCTGCGGCGCCGGCGGCGGGCGCATCTGGATGAAGGAGCTGAAGCGCGAGGACGCCCAGCGCCCGAGCGAGAACCGGATCGACGAGGCGGTCGCCCTCGGCGGGATCGACCTCTTCACCGTCGCCTGCCCGAAGGACGTGACGATGTACGAGGACGCGATCAAGACGTCCGGCCACGCCGCGGAGATCGAGCTGCGCGAGCTGTCGGAGCTCGTGCTCGAGTCGCTTGCGCTCGAGCCGGTCGCGGTCGCAGCCGCCGAAGACTCGGAGCCGTAGGGGCCGGATCTCATCCGGCCCGCTCGACCCTCGGCGACCGACGCTACTCGTCCTCGACCGCCATGCCGAGGATGTCCTCGCGCGAGAGCTTGCCGACGAGATCCGGGTGGTCGCGGACGACGTGCGCCTCGACCTCCGCGACGATCTCGTCCTCGCTCCCGGCCCGCACGACCTCGCCGCACTCGCAGTCGATCCGCATGCCCATCACGTCCTCCTCGATCGTGGGTACGCCTCGAGTATGGACCGACCGCGGCCGCGGAACCTTGCCGATGCGTTGGCAAAACCTTGGTGCCGCGGCTACGTTGCGCGCACGTGACGGCGACACGGATCCAGCTCTGCGGCCGTCTCGTCGCCCGCATCGAGGGCGCACGGCTGGAGGATCGCCTTCCGGGACGGCAAGGGCGGCTGCTCTTCGCGTACCTCGTCTGCGAGCGGCGCGGCGCGGCGACCCGGGATGCTCTCGTCACCGCGCTGTGGGACATGAATCCACCCGAGGCGGTCGACGCCGCGCTGAGCGCGCTCCTCTCCAAGCTCCGGCGCGTCGTGCCCGTCGAGGGCCGCCACGAGCTTCGGCTGGCAGTCGCACCGGACGCCTGGATCGACGTGGAAGTAGCGGCCGAGGCACTCCACCGGGCCGAGAGCGCCGCGGCGCGCAAGGATTGGCCGGCAGCGTGGGGGCCGGCCCGGTCGTGCAGCACATCGCTTCGCGCCCATTCCTACCCGGCGAGGACCTGCCGTGGGTGACCGAGCGGCGACGGTCGCTCGACACGGCCCTCGTTCGCGGTCTCGAGATCGCCGCCCACGCTTCGCTGCGGATCGGCGGCTCCGAGCTCGACACGGCGGAGCGGGCCGCGCGCCGGCTCGTCCAGCTCGCGCCGCTGCACGAGAACGGCACCGAGGCTGCTGATGGAGATCCACGGGGCGCGCGGCAATCGAGCAGCTGCGCTCCTCGCCTACGACGCGCTCCGCGTCGGGCTGCGAGACGAGCTCGGCATCGCCCCATCCCCCGAGACGCAGGCGCTCCACCGAGCCATGCTCGGCTGACGGCGCTCGTAGGACGTGATCGGCGCCGGGCCGATCATCGCAGTCTCAGCACGTAAGCTGCTCGCAGCTGAACAACCGACCCGAAGGGAGCGGAGATGGCGACGACCGAGACGAGGATGACGACCGAGCGCCTCGACGCGTTCATGGACGCGTGGAACGCCCACGACGTCGACGGGATCGTGAGCTTCTTCGCCGACGACTGCGTCTTCCACCCCTCGGTCGGCACCGAGCTCATGGGTGGCTCCTACGTCGGCAGGGACGAGGTGCGCCGCGGGGTCGCCGCGTTCTTCGAGCGCTACCCGGACGGCCGCTTCGAGGACGCGAGCGCGTTCGTCGCGGGCGACCGGGGAGCGTCCGAGTGGACGTTCGTCTCCGGCGACACGGCGGTCCGCGGCTGCGACCTGTTCGAGTTCCAGGGCGACCGCATCAGCGTCAAGAACGCCTTCCGCAAGAACCGCCCGTAGGAGACGCGGCCGCGCTACCCGGCCTCGACGCCGACGACGAAGTCGATCGCCGGGTCGAGGATCTGCTCGATCAGGGTCTCGTCCGGCGAGACCCCCATCTCGCGGCAGCGGTTCCGGTAGTGGCGCACCTTCTGCGTCTGGTACTTGTCGAGATCGAGCCCGGGGACCGACTTCTGGTACTCGACGAGGCCGACGATGTTGCCGCGGAACTCGTCGAACGTCGCGTGCACGAGCGCCTCCCGCGACGGGTCCTTCTCGATCAGCAGGCGGATCGCCTCGGTGCCGAACGTGATGTGGCGGCCCTCGTCGGCGAGGATCCGGCGGAAGCCCTGCACGCAGGGTGGGCAGCGCGTCCCAGAGCTCGGTCGTGTCGATCACGATCTCGTAGGACGGCATCGTCAGCACGCCCTCCGCGAAGCCGTTGTAGAGCGTGGCGAAGCGGACGAACTCGTCCTCGATGGCGCGCTCCTCCCCCGAGGCGACCGCCGCCGTCAGCTCGCGGCCGTAGCGGGGCAGCCCCTCGTGGAGGAGCTCCTTCAGCTCGAAGCGCCCGGTCGGGTCGACGGTCGCGCCGCGCTCGAGGAAGTACGGGCTCACCTCGTCCGGCTCGAGGATGCCCGCGACCCGCTCGTGCCAGAGCGCGAAGAACTCGGCGTGCTTCGCCTCCTCCATCATGAACGTCCCCAGGAACATGACCCAGTCGAAGCGGTCGAGCGCCCTCGAGGCGGCGATCATCGGCAGGAGCTCGTCCGTGACCGCCTGCTCGCCGGCGAAGAAGCGCACCGTGATGCCGAGGATCTGCCGCCGCTGCGCCTCCGACAGGCGCTGCCAGTCCTCGGCGTCCTGGCCGAAGTCGAGCTCGCGCGGGTTCCAGACGTTCGCGACGGCCTTCTCGTACTTGCGGTAGATCGGGCCCCGCATCATCTCCCGCGTGAAGTGGAACTTCGCCATGGCGTCTCCTCCTAGCCCGCGGCTCGAGCCGGTCGGCGATCAGGCCGATCAGCTCGAACATGATCGCCGCGGCGACCTGGGCCGTGATCTGGTTGGGCGAGTCCTTCGTCGGCATGAGGCAGACGACGTCGCCGCCGATCACCTCCTTCCCGCGCATCGCCTGGAGCAGCCGGCGTGCCTCGTCCATGGTGAAGCCCGTGAACGCGGGCTCGAGATTCGAGACGGCCGGCGCGACGGACGGGTCGAGGCAGTCGAGATCGAACGTGATGTACACGCGGTGCGTCGCCGACGCGCTCCCGGATCAGCTCGATGCAGCGCTCCGCTCCGAGCTCGCGGTAGCGGTCGATCGGGATCACCTCGTAGCCGAGCTCGTAGCTCGGCTCCAGCCAGTCGGCGGTGCGGGGATTGCCGCGGATGCCGATCTGGACGCTGCGCGCCGGGTCGACCTGGCCCTGGCGGACGAGGTAGCTCGCCCAGTGCGCAGCGGATTTCTTCGCGCCCAGCCAGTGCGGAATCGACTCGTAGGCGTCGATGTGGGCGTCGAGGTGGAGCAGCGCGACCTTGCGATCGCCGGTGAGCTTCGAGCCCTCGCTCGCGAGCCCCTGGACGATGCCCGCCGGTGACCGAGTGGTCGCCGCCGATCGCCACCGTGGGCGTTCCGGCCTTCGCGGCGCGCGCGAAGAAGTCCGTGATCCGCTCGATGCAGCGCTCGTTGTCGTTCGCCTCGGGGAACGGGACGTCGCCCAGGTCGTGGATCCGGCACGCCTCCCACGGCGAGAAGCCGAAGGCCGCGTGGTAGCGCCGCTGCAGCGCCGAGACGTGGCGGACGGCGCGCGGCCCGAGGTGCTGGTCGCGCTCCGTCGACGCGTTGCCCGAGGCGTGCGGGACCCCGACGAGCGCGAGGTCGCAGCGCGGCAGGGTCGGCGTCGACCGGGCAGCGGAAGAGCGACGGGACGCCCCACCAGTAGAGCCCCTCGACCATCATGCGATCGCCGGGGTCGAGCTCGTCGAGGCTCATCCACCCTCCTCACGGGAGTTACACAATCGCTGCAGTCTAGTGTGTAAGATCGCCGTATGCTGAAGCGCGTGCAGCTCATGCTCGACGACGAGCTCGACCAGGCGGTCGCGCGCGAGGCACGGCTGCAGCGGATCTCGAAGTCCGAGGTCGTCCGGCGCATCCTCAGGGAACGGCTCGTCCCGTCGGTGTCGCCGCTCGAGGAGGACCCCTCTGGGGGCTTGTCGGGATGGTCGAAGGGGAGCCCGACGATTCCCGGCGGATCAACGAGGTCGTCTACGGCCTCCCGCATGACGATGATCTTCGTCGATAGCTCGTTCTGGATCTCGATCATCTCGCGCCGCGAGACCTGGCACGAGGCCGCGCGGGCACTGCTCGAGCGCCATGCCGGCTCTCCGCTGATCACGTCGTCCGACGTTCGGGGCGAGACATGGACGTTCCTCCGCTACCGCTATGGCCATCGCGCCGCAGTTGCTTTCCTCGATCGGCTCGCCACCGCGAGCAACACCCGCGTGGCCTTCGTCGACGAGCGACCTCGAGACCGAGGCCCTCCAGTGGCTCCGCGGCCGCGACGAGCGCCCGTACTCGTTCGTCGACGCGACGAGCTTCGCGCTCATGCGCTCGCTCGGGATCCAGGAGGCGCTCGCCTTCGACGGCGACTTCGCGGCGGCGGGCTTCGTGGAGCTGCGGCCCGACTGAACGGCGGGCCGGATGAGATCCGGCCCCTACGAGCTCATCCGAGCAGGCTCGCCACCTTGCGGGCGTTCACGATGCCGCTCTCGATGGCGCCGTCGATGAAGCCGTTCCAGCCGTCGGCCACGTCCGAGGTCGCGAGGAAGACACGGCCCTCGGGCCGCTGCAGCTCGCCCAGGTAGCGCGTCAGCTGGTTCGGGCGGTACATGCACCACGTTCCCTGCGTGAACTCGTCGCCCGTCCAGTTGTGGGCGTGCGTCTCGACGATCTCGTGGCCCGCCAGGAGCTCGCCCGCGGCGCTCGCCACCGCTTCCGTGTCCTCGGGGTCGAGCGCGCCGGCGTCGGAGCCGAACGAGACGAAGAGCGTGTCGCCGTCGACCTTGTACTCGGACTGGAGGAACGTGATGCCGTTCGTGCTCGGCGCGACGGCGAAGTAATCGTGATCGCCGCGGACGCGGATCCACACCTTGACGCCGTGCGAGGACTGGCCCTCCGCCGCGGCGGCCCGCTTCCCGTCCGAGAGCGCCGGCGTGAAGTCGATCGCCGCCGAGCACGTTCAGCGGAACCGCCACGATCGCCGCCCGAGCCTCGATCGTCTCCCCGTCACGCGTCCGCACCGCCGCGCCGTGCTCGCTCCTGCTCGACCGCGGCCACCGGCGTCTCGAGCCGGACGTCGAAACCGCCGTCGGCGGCGATCGCCTCGACGAGGCTGCGCGTGCCGGTGACGATCTTGTAGCGGGCGATGCAGTCCATCATCAGCTGGAAGCTGTGGCCCGAGAGCGCGTACCAGCGCAGGGCTGCGACGAGCCCCGTCTCGTTGAGATGGGCGCTGCAGCAGGTCGCCCAGACGCCGTCGTTCACGTCTGCGGTCTCCCGGTCGAAGCCGACGCTCGTCGACGCGGTCCTGGATCGAGAGCGCGTCGACGGCGGAGATGTCCGAGAAGAGCGGCTCGTGCGGGCGCTCGAGCCACTCGCGCGCGTCATGGCACATCCGGTCGGTGCCGTCGGCCATGAGCCGCCAGAGCTCCTCGGGCGGGCCCTGCTTCAGCTCGCGCCCGACGAGCCAGCCGACCGTCGTGGGCGGCGTCGCCTCGGTGACCTCGAGGCCGTAGCGGCGGAGCTCCGCCCAGACGTACGGCTGATGCCAGTGCACCCAGGTGCCGCCCATCTCGACCTGCTTGCCGGCGAAGGTGGACGTCCACGTGCGGCCGCCGAGGCGATCTCGAGCCTCGAGGAGAACTGTCCGGTACCCCGCCTGCTGTAGCTCGCGGGCGGCGGTGCAGCCCGCAAAGCCCCCGCCGACGACGACGACGTCGTAGCCGGATGCCATCAGGCGCCTGCTCACGGCGAGCTTCCCGAGGGACTTCGCGCCGAGCACGATCTGGATTCTCGGCGGACTGCTCGCACGCTGTCAAGCCTCGGCTACGGTAGCGCCATGGACGAGGCCTCCTGCTCGGCGCTCTCGATCGCCCTCGGCGAGCCGCTCGGCGCCACGGCGCCGGAGACGTCGGCGTGGCTTCTCGTCGAGCAGCCGGGCGCCTGGGGACGAAAGGCGCTGGCCGAGTCGCAGCTCGACCCGGAGATCGGGTCGGAGCTCGAGCGGCGGGCCAAGGCGCTCGGCATCAAGGCGCTCCTCGTCAAGCGTCCGGGGCGCAACGGAAGCGCCGGCGCTCGCCGTGCCGTCATGCTCGGACGCTCCGACCACGGCGCGGCGTGGCTCGAGCGGACCGCCGTCGCGCCGACGCGGAGCTCCTGGAGCTCGACCTCGAGGGACTGGCCGCCGGCGAGCCGGCCACGGCGATCCGGTCGAGGGCGCCGTCTACCTCGTCTGCACGAACGGCCGCAGAGACGCGTGCTGCGCCGCGCTCGGCCGGCCCGTCGCGGCGGCGCTGGCCGCCGCGCGACCCGAACGGGTATGGGAGTGCTCGCACATCGGCGGGCACCGCTTCGCCGCGAACCTCGTCTGCCTTCCCGACGGCCTGTGCTACGGGCGCGTGGCAGCCGACGAGGTCGAAGGCGTCGCGACCGCGTACGAGGCGGGCCGAATCGTGGTCGAGCGCCTTCGCGGCCGGTCGTCGTTTCCGCCCGCCGTTCAGGCCGCCGACGCGTTCGTGCGCGCCCGCGAAGGGCTCGACGGGCTCGACGGCGCTCGTGCTCGAGCGGTGCGAGGCGTGGGACGGAGGCGCGACTGTGGCGTTCCGGGCGCCGTCCGGTCTCCTGGAGGTGGACGTGCGGAGCGAGCCCGACAGCGTCGCACGCCCGTTCTCGTGCGGCGACGAGACGGGCGAGGCGCCGCTAACGTGGACGCTCGCCGGCTGAGGGCTCGACCGGTCACAGCCAGCGAGCCTCCGGCCCCGGCGCCGCATCCGCTCCCGAGAAAGGACGCTCACGATGACCAGTCGATTGTCCGCTCTCTGTATCGCCGTGGTCCTGACCGCTGTCGTCCTCGTCTTCACTCCGCTCGGCGGGGCGGGGTCGGGCACGACGCTCCCGCGAAACAGCGTCGGTACGGATCAGATCAGAGCACAGGCCGTCACGCGCGGGAAGATCCGTGACGCCCACGTGACGAGGGAGAAGCTGGCGGAGAACGCCGTGGGCTCGGCTCAGCTGGCCGCCGACGCGGTCGGAAGCGCCGAGATCGCCGAGGCCGCGGTCGGAAGCGCCGAGATCGCCACCCGCGCCGTCGGGACCCGGACATGGGCCTGCTCCCCGCGGCCGGAGTCTCCGGAGGCCGTCAGGAGGTGCCGAGCGGTAACGGGATCGCGCTCAGGTTCGGCCAGGTTCGCTTCGCGCAAGCCGGGGTGTACGACTCGTCGGTGCCGACACGCCTCACCGCACCGGTGACCGGTATCTACATCGTCGCGGCGAATGTCGCCTGGGCGGCGTCGGGAGACGGCGCCGCCAGACGTGTACGCATCCGCAGGAACGGCTCGACCTTCGTCAGCGAGGTCGTTCGGAGGGCAACGAGCCCCAACGTTCGTATCTCCTCGAGCATCTCGGAGATCGTGCGCCTGGAGGCCGGTGACTACCTCGAGGTCCATGTATCGCACGGAAACAGCCAACCGCAGGTCGTCGTTGCGCTCGGCGAGGTCTCGCCGGAGTTCCAGCTGGCGTTCCTGAGCCCGGCCTGAGGAACGGTGGCGCCGCGCCCGGCCACGCCTTGTCGTACGCTGACTGCCCCAGCCGAAAGGAGACGTGTTGAGCAAGGAGACCGCGTTCTACGGCAAGCTCGCCGCGATGACCGACGAGTGGATGGACCTCTTCGGCTACTGGGCGCCCACGGTCGTGAGCGACACCCTCGCCGAGTATCGGGCCTGCCGTGAAGCGGCGGCTCTCATGGACTTCTCGATGCTGCGCAAGGTCTCGCTCGACGGCCCGGGCGCGCTCGAGCTCGTGAACGGCATCGTGACGCGTGACGTCTCGAAGCTGACGCCCGGGCAGATCGCCTACGGGGCGCTCTGCAACGCGGACGGGAAGATGATCGACGACTGCACGTCCATGATGCGCTCCGCGGATTCCGTGCGCTTCTGCGGCGCGAACGACCGCGACCACGAGCTCTTCGCGGCCGCCGCGGAGGGCACGGGAATCGACGTACGCGAGCACACCGACGCGACGCCCCACCTCTGCCTGCAGGGGCCGCGGTCGCGCGAGATCCTCCAGGGCCTGACGTCCAGCGACCTCTCGAACGCCGCCTTTCCGTACTACACCTTCCGAGAGGACGTGGAGATCGCGGGCGTGCCGGTCTTCATGACCCGGCTCGGCTACACGGCCGAGCTCGGCTACGAGCTCTGGGTCGACCGCGATCGCGCTCTCGAGCTCTGGGACGCGCTGATCGAGGCGGGCACGCCCGCCGGGATGCGGGTCATCGGGATGGTCTGCCTCGACCTCTTCCGGATCGAGGGCGGCTTCATCATCGGCGGCATCGAGTACGACGAGACCGTCTCGCCCTACGAGTGCGGCCTCGGCTGGTCGGTCGACCTCGACAAGGACGACTTCCAGGGACGGGATGGATGCCTTCGCGACCGTGACGCGACGACGCTGCGGCTGACGAGCGTCGTCCTCGAGGGCGGCGGCGACGCCGCGAGCGGCGCGCCGCTCTCGATCGACGGCCGCGAGGTCGGGCTCGTCACCCAGGCGGTCGAGTCTCCGCATCTCGGCGGCAAGACGCTGGGCCTGGCGAAGATCGACAAGGAGCTCCGAGAGCCCGGGACGGCAGTCGTGGCCACCGTCGAGGGCGAGGCGGTTCCCGGCGAGGTCGTCCGCCACCCCGTCTACGACCCGGAGCGCAAGCGGGTGAAGGAATCGTAGGGCGCCGCGGTATATCCGGCCCCTACGGGCGACCGGGCCGGTCGGTGACCGGCGCCGATACGAATAGGCGCCTTCTGCGCCTACTCGTATTGCAGCGCTTCCAGGACGTTCAGCCTCGCGGCGCGGCGCGCCGGGAAGATCGCCGCGAGCATGCCGGCGATGATCGCGACGATCACGAACACGATCAGGCTCACGACGGGAACCGAGAAGCGAGCCCCTCGTCCGACAGCGCCTGCGGTCACGAGCGCGGCGAGGACGATGCCGAGCGCGATCCCGAGCGCGGCTCCGATCAGCGCGGTGATGATGCTCTCGTGGCGGATCATGCGCCGCACCTGACGGCGCGTCATCCCGACCGCTCGCAGCATCCCGAGCTCGCGCGTCCGCTCGAAGACGGAGAGCACGAGCGTGTTGACGATGCCGAACAGGCTCACGATCACGGACAGCGCGAGGAGGACGTAGAACATGTAGAGCAGCGGGTTGAGCGAGTCCTGCTGGCGCCTGCGAGAAGCCCTCCTCGTGTCGAGCTTGACCGCCGGGAAGTCCGCGATCGCCGCCTCGAGCGCCTGCTCTTCTCGTGGTGACGCCCCGCCGGCCGTGTTGATGAACGTGTAGAGGTTGCGCGGGTCGTTGAAGGTCGCGTCGAACGGCCGCCGCGAGATGCTGATCGCGCCGAGCATCTGCCAGAAGGCGGGCGCGTCGTAGATGCCCTTGACCTGGAGGTCGAGCGTCTGTGCCGTTCGGCGTGAGCGAGCTCGAGGCTGCTGCCGACGCTCGAGCTCGTGGTCCTCCGCGAAGCTCCTCCTCGAGGACGCGCGCCGTTGTCGCCGAGCTCGGCGAGCACGGCGTCCGAGCCGCTCGATCCAGTCGAAGTCGTAGACGTCGCGCGATCGTCTGCGGATCGACGCCGGTGACGTTCTCCTCGCTGTCCGTACGCCGGCCGCGGCCGCCGCGAACACCGACGACCTCGCTCCCCGGAACGGCGGCGAGCGCCTCGTCGACGGACGGCTCGAACGGCGTGAAGTTGTCGTCCGAGACGACGACGTAGGACGGCGTTCACCTGGCTCGTCGATGGCGTCGGCGATGGACGCATCGCAGGCCGGACGCGAACATCGCGACGAACGTGATCAGCGCGAGCCCGATCATCAGCGCCGCCGCCGTCGCGGCGGTGCGCGCCGGGTTGCGCATCGAGTTCTCGCGCGCGAGCCGGCCCGCCGCCCCGGCGATCCGTTCGGCCGGCCAGCCGAGCACGCGGGCGAGCGGCTTGACGAGCGTAGCGAGAGACCATGGCGAAGCCGACGAAGAGCACGAGACAGCCGACGCCGAGCGAGGTCAGGCGCTCCGTCGTGCCGAGATCGTCGACGAGCATGCCGTAGACGAGCAAGCGCGACGCCGAGCGCGGTGGTGAGGCCCCAGAGCAACGGCGTGAAGCGGTGCCAGCGCGACCGCGGCAGGGTCGCGCCCTCGCGCACCGCTGCGATCGGCGGGCACCCGCGTCGCGCGGATCGCGGGGACGAGCCCGGCGACGAGCGTGATGAGAATGCCGGCGAGCAGGCTGACGAGGATCGTGCGCGGCCGGCGAAGACGAGGCCCGTCTGTCGGCAGGTCGAAGCCGATCGAGTCGAAGATCGCGCGTCAGCCCCTTGGCCAGCCCGAGGCCCGAGGAAGAGGCCGATCACCGACGCGAGCGCGCCGATGACGAGCGCCTCGAGGATCACCGAGAGCCAGGATCTGGCGCCGCGAGGCGCCGATCGTGCGCAGCGTCGCGAACTCGCGCACGCGCTGGGCGACCGTGATCGACAGCGTGTTGAAGATGACGAAGGCCCCGACGAAGAGGGCGATGAAGCCGAACGCGAGCAGGAAGTACTGGATGATGTTCGTGAACTCCTCGATGTCCTTCTGTCGCCTCCTGCGTCTCCTGGACGCCGGTCTGCACCTGGGTGTTCGGCGGGAGGATCGGCTCGATCTCCTGGACGAGCTGCTCGGGCGTCACACCCTCGCTGGCGGCGATCGAGATGCGCGTCGAGCATCGCCCTCCTTGTCGAAGAGCTCCTGGGCCTCGGCGAGCGTGAAGATGGCGAACGTCGCGCCGCCGAGCGACTCCTGCCCGGCGAACTGCGGCCGGCCGGAGATCGTGAACTCCTGCACCGGCCCGCTCGCGACGATGCCGATCGTGTCGCCGACCGCGTAGCCCTCCTCCTCGGCGGTCGCGGCGTCGATGACGACCTCGCCGTCGCTGTCCGCCCAGGAGCCGTCCGTGAGCTCGGTCGGGTTGAAGCGCTGATCGCTCCGGGTTGACCCGAACGCGAGGGTCGGCGCCCCGCCGCCGCTCGACGATGTCGCCGTCCTTCGTCGTCAGCTGCGCGAAGTCGTCGATGCTGCCCTCCGCGGCGCGCGACGCCCGGAAGCGCCCGCACCTCCTCGAGCAGGCTCTCGGGGAAGGGCGGCGGCAGCCCGAAGTCGTCGTCTCCGAAGGCCTCCTCGCCGGTGATGACGGCGTCGGTGCCCGCGTACACGGACGTGAAGATGTTGTCGAACGCCTTGTCGATCGTGTCCGTGAGGACGTAGGTGCCGCTGATCATCGCGACGCCGAGCATGATCGCGAGCGCCGTGAGCATCGCGCGCAGCTTCCGGCCCGCGAGGCCCTTGAGAGCGACCTTGATCATCGGCCGACCGAGCTCGTTCATCGCCGTCGAGCACGTCGGCCGCGGTCGACCGGCCCAGATCCTTGACGATGAGGCCGTCGGCGAGGAAGAGGATGCGGTCGGCCATGGCGGCTGCGCGCGCCTCGTGCGTGACCATCAGGGTCGTCTGGCCGTAGCTGTCGACCGAGTCGCGCAGCAGGGTCAGGATCTCCTCGCCCGTGTTCGAGTCGAGGTTGCCCGTCGGCTCGTCGGCGAACAGCACCGTCGGCCGGTTGACGAGCGCCCGCGCGATCGCGACGCGCTGCTGCTGCCCGCCGGAGAGCTCGGACGGGCCGGTGGTGCGCGCCGGTCGTCGAGGCCGACCTTGCCGACGACCTCGTCGACCCACGCCTTGTCGACCTTCCCGCCGGCGAGGTCGAGCGGGAGCGTCACGTTCTCCTCGGCGGTCAGCATCGGCAGGAGGTTGAAGAACTGGAAGATGAAGCCGATGTGGTTGCGCCGCAGGAGCGTGAGCTGCTGGTCGCCCATGCCCGGTGATGTCGGTGCCGTCGATCGACACGCTGCCGGAGGTCGGCCGGTCGAGACCGGCGAGGATGTGCATGAGCGTCGACTTGCCGGAGCCCGACGGCCCCATGACCGCGGTGAGCTGCCCCTTCACGATGTCGAGCGAGACGCCCTTGCAGCGCGTCGACCGCCGTCTCGCCTTCGCCGTACCGGCGCGTTACGTCTCGTGCGGACACGACCGCGCCCGCAGGCGGAGCCTGAGCCGACTCGTCCGTCTGGGTAACCGACTCCATCAGACCTCCATCATCTGCGTTCGTCCCCACTGTTCCACGTGGTGCCCGGCCCGATCATCGGGGAATCCCCCGACTGCGGGTGTTGCTAGCCGTACCGTCACGGATGGCGCATCGCACGTCCACCTGACGCCAAGCCTACGTGCTCCGTCGTAGGCTATTGCTCGGTTGGCCGCGGAAACGCGACTAGTGACGCGGCGAGGAAGCGATCCCCGACCAGGAGGTGACTGCGGATGCCCGCGAGGACCGGCGCGGAGTTCAGGGACGCGCTGAACGGCTCCAGGCGCGACGTGCAGGTGCACGGCGAGCGGGTGCGCGAGCGGGTCGGGGAGCACCCCGCCTTGCGCGGTCTCGTGGACAGCTACGCCTGCCTTTTCGACCTGCAGCACGAGCCGGAGCTCCGGGACGTTCTCACGTACGAGTCACCCACTACGGGCGATCGCGTCTCGACGTCGTTCCTCGAGCCGAAGACGCAGGATGACATCGTGCGCCGGCGGGCGATGATGAAGGCCTGGGCGGACTGGTCGCTCGGCACGCTCGGCCGCACGGGCGATTACCTGAACAGCGCCGTGATGGCGATGGCGGCCGCGGCCGACTGGTTCGGGCAGAAGGACGCCGCGTACGCCGAGAACGTGCGGCGCTACTGCGAGCACGTCCGGGAGAACGACCTCCTGCTGACGCACACGCTCATCAACCCGCAGTCGAACCGGTCCGTGTCGGCTGCGAGCCAGGCCGACCCCTTCCTCGCGGCGCGGATCGTCGAGGAGACCGGCGAGGGCATCGTGATCCGCGGCGCGCGCATGCTCGCGACGCTCGGGCCGATCGCCGACGAGATCATGGTCTTCCCGTCCACCGTCCTCCGGGACACGCCCGAGGACGAGCCGTACGCGAACGCCTTCGCGATCCCGTGCGACACGCCGGGCCTGCGCTTCCTCTGCCGCGAGAGCTTCGACTACGGCCGCGGTCACTTCGACCACCCGCTCGCCTCGCGCTTCGAGGAGATCGACGCGGTCGTCATCTTCGACGACGTGCTCGTGCCGTGGGAGCGCTGCTTCATGGTGCGCAGCCCGGAGCTGCTCCACGGCGGCCGCCTCTACTACGAGACGAACGCGATCGTGCACATGACCCACCAGGTCGTGACGCGCACGACCGCCAAGACCGAGGCGCTGCTCGGGCTCGTCGACCGGATGGTGGACGCGATCCAGATCGGCCAGTTCCAGCACGTGCAGGAGAAGACGGCCGACGTGATCATGACGCTCGAGATCCTGCGCGCGCTCACCCGCGCGTCGGAGGCGGACGCGGCGATCGACCGCTTCGGCGTGATGACGCCCGCCTGGGCGCCGCTGAACGCGGCGCGCAACTGGTTCCCTCGCACGTATCCGCGCCTGCGCGACGTCGTCTGGCAGCTCGGCGCCAGCGGGATCTTCGGCGTCCCGACCGAGGGCGACGTGCTCGGCGAGGCCCGCGAGGACGTCGAGCGCTTCCTGCAGTGCGCCTCGCTCGGAGGCGCCGAGCGCGTGCGGCTGTTCCGGCTCGCATGGGACTGGGCGCTATCGGCGTTCGCAGGGCGCCAGGAGGCGTACGAGTTCTTCTTCTTCGGCGACCCGGTGCGTATGGCCGGGGCGTATGCGGGCTCGTACGACCGCGCTCCCTATGCCGCCCGCATCGAGGACTTCCTCCACCGCGACGCGGCGGTGGCCGGGCCTGCTACGGCTTCGACGGCGAGCGCCTGACCCTCACGGCCGAGACTCCGCGGCGTCGTAGATCCGCATGGGGATGCCGGAGAGCGGCACGCCGCCCTCCTTCGTGACGAGCCACGTCTCCTGCATGTAGAGGCACGAACGGCCGTCCTCCGAGATGACGTGCGGGATGCACCGAGAGCACCATGTTCTCCTCGAGCACGGTCTCGACGCCTTCGCCGATCTTCGGGAACTCGATCATCGTCATCCCGATCGAGTGGCCCGTCACGTGACCGAGCGTGTAGCCGCGGTCGGCGAACGGTCGCGCGACGGCCCGGTGTGCGTCGTGCGCGGTCCCCCCTGCCTTCAGAGCGGCGGGCGCCACGGCCGCGTACTCCTCGTACGCCTCGGCCATGCGGAGCGTCTCTGCGTTCGGGTCGGCCCCGGCCTTGATCGCCCTCGACACCTCGACCCAGTGGCCGCCCGGGCCCGCGACCTCGAGCGACGGCAGCATGAAGTCGCCCGGCTCGATGCGGCGGGACGTGCTCGCGATCCGGAACTCCGGCGACGCACGGCCGGGCTCGTCGGCGACGAGCACCATGTCCATCGTCAGGCGGCCGCACCCCTCGGCGACGAAGTAGCGCTCGCACGCGGCCAGGATCTCCGCCTCGGTGCGCCCGACCTCGAAGCCCTCGAGGAAGAGCCAGAAGCCCTCGCGTGTTGATGCGGACGCTGTCCCGGACGGACTCGACCTCGGCGTCGCTCTTGACCGCGCGCGCGTGGTCGAAGCCGACGTCCCAGGAGACGAGCTCGACGCCGCCCTCCTGGAGCGCCGTGAAGTCGCGGACGGCCATGACGTAGTCGAGGCCGAAGACGCCCACCCGCTTCCAGCCGCGGGCGCGGCAGCGGTCGCGCAGCCACTCCCCGGGCCGGGGCACGAACTCCTGCTCCTCGATCCACGTCGTCCCGTGCTCGCCGACGTAGCGCGCCTCGCTCGGGAAGACGATGGCCGGCGGCTCGTCGAGCGGGAGCAGCACGTACGCGTAGCGATGCACGATCACGAACCCGGACAGGTACGTCACGGCGCCCTCGAAGCCCGTGTACTCGTTCCCCGCGACGATCACCGCATCGAGCCCGTCGCGCTCCGCCGCCTCGCGCACGCGCCCGTAGCGCCGCTCGATCTCCGCCTGCTGTGTGGCCAATGTCTCCTCCTGTTCGCGGGCCGGATGAGATCCGGCCCCTACAGATGCCTCGTTGGCGGGCCGGTCGCCCTCATCCGCCCTGCGTCCATGACCGTTCCAGCCCCTTCACGAGCGCCCAGATCGCCTCGTTGGCCGGGGTGGCGACGCCGAGGTCGCGGCCGAAGCGCACGAGGCCCCCGTTCAGGTAGTCGATCTCCGTCTGCCTGCGTGCCTCGACGTCCTGCAGCATGCTCGCCTTGTGGCCGTAGGCCACGTCCGGCCGGGCGGCGTGGTCGATCAGATCCTCGGGATCGGCGTCGAGCTCGATCCCCTGCGCGGCCGCGACCGCCTTGCCCTCGTCCACGAGCACGCTGACGAGCCGGCGCAGCGCGGGGTCCTCGCACACCCGCCCGTGGGTGAGCCCGGTGAGGGCCCCGACGGGATTCGTCGCCGCGTTGAAGATGACCTTCCGCCACTGCGGCCCGCGGGCATCGGGAACGGCCTTCGTCGGCATTCCGGCGCGCGTGCACGCGTCCGCGAGGCGCTCGCACTCCGCGAGCGTGGCCGGCTTTGGCTCGAACGGCCCGATCGTCGTGTCGCCCTTCACGTCCCACTGCACGTGTCCCGGCTCGACGACCTTGCCGGCGGGGAACGTCGTCCCGCGGATCACGCGCGGCACGAACGGAGCGATCGCCTCCTCGTTGCCGATCCCGTTCTGCACCGAGCAGACGGCGCCGTCCGCGAAGGCGTGCGCCGCCGCCTCCACAGCCGCGCCGGTGTGCATCGCCTTCGTGGCGACGAGGCCGAAATCGCACGGCGGCAGCTCCGAGGCATCCGAGGTCGCGCGCGGCCATCCGGTCACCTCGCCGGCACCTGAGAGCCGCAGCCCGCGCTCGTTGATGGCACGGACGTGTTCGGCTGCGAGGTCGTACGCCCACACCTCGACGTCGTCGAGGCACGCGAGGTTGGCGGCGAACAGCGACCCCACTGCCCCACACCCGACAACGCAGACCTTCACGCCGCTGTCCTCCGCGCGTGCCGAGCGCGGCAGGAGCTAGCGACGCTTGCCCGTACCTCGACGTACTGTGCTGCGCGTCCGCGTGAGCGGCCCGAGCGCCACGCGTCCGCGCCCCCGCCGACCGCCGGAGGGCCACGATGGAACTCCCGGCCGCCGGTGATGCCCTGTGGCCGGAAGAGAAGGATGAGCGCCATCAGCGCCCCGATCGCCACGAGCCTCGTGCCGCCCGGGATGGAGACGTCGCCGATGCCGTTCTCGAGCTCGTTCAGGAACGAGTTCACGCCGCTGATCAGGAGCGCTCCGACGGTCGCTCCCCAGAGGCTCCCGATCCCGCCGATGATGAGCATGGCGAGCGTCGTGAACGTGAGGTCGAGGTAGACCTGCTCGGTGTTGATGCCGCCGAGCAGATGGACGAAGAGCCCGCCCGCGAAGCCCGCGAGCGCCCCCGAGAGCGTGAACGCCACCAGGCGCTGGCGGTGCACGTCGATGCCGGAGCCCTGGGCGCCGGGCAGGTCTTCCCGCGTCGCGCGGAGTAGGCGTCCGTAGCGGCTGCGCTGGTAGACGAACGCGATCAGCGCGACGGCGATCGCCCCGACAGTCGCCTGCCAGAAGCTCGTCGTCTCGGGGATCTGCGAGATGGCGCGCGCGGCCGGGCCGATCCGATCCCAGTTCCGCAGCACGTTGTGGGTGACCTCGAGCACGGCGAAGGTGGCGATGCCGGCGGCCAGCCCCGAGAGACGCATGAGCGGGATGCCGACGAGAAACGCGTACAGCCCGCCGACGACCGCGGCGATGACGAGCGTGAGTGCATTCCCGACCTGCGCTCCGGCGATCCACGGAAAGAGATCCGGGCTGACCGCGGACAGCTTCAGCTCCTCCGGGAGCGAGGTGAGCGCCGCCGCGAACCCGCCGACGGCGACGAAGCTGATGTGCCCGAACGACAGGACGCCCGAGTTGCCGGCGAACACGTAGAGCGCGATCACCATCGCGGCCGTGACGATCGCGGAGCGGAACTGGAGGGCCGTGTTCGCCGACGTGAACGAGCCGGCCAGGCCGACGGCGGCGATCAGCGCCACCGGAGCCACGAGCTCCCGCAGGCGGAGCGTCCGGGACGGCAGCGACCTCATACGCGCTCCACGGCGGCGCGCCGGCGGGAGAAGAGGCCGTCCGGTCGCAGGAGCAGGACGAGGATGACCAGCGCGAAGACGAGCGAGGTGAGGTAGACCCGGCCGCTGCTCGGCAGCACGTCGGCGAGCACGGAGGTGGCGACCCCGAGCACGAAGCCGCCGAGCGTGGCGGTGACCACTCGGTCCATGCCGCCGACCACCATGCCCACGAGCGCCGGGATCGCGAGCTGGAAGCCGAACGTGGGCGTCACGAGCGGTCGCTGGACGACGACGAGCACCGTCGCGGCGGCGGCGAGGACGCCTCCGATGAGGAAGGCGATCTGGATGACCCTGTTCGCCCGGACGCCGAGTATGCGAGCCGTGCGGAAGTCGTGTGCGGCCGCCCGCATCTGGAGCCCCGTCGTCGTGCGGTTGAGGAACAGCGTCGTCGCCGACAGGAGGACGATGCCGACGCCGATCGACGCGAACGTCACCCAGCGGATCCGCAGGTCGCCGATCTCGACGGCCCGGTTGAGCTCCGGGAGGAAGCGCGCGTTGTCGCCGAGCGCGCCGAAGACGAGCAGCGCGATGCTCTGCAGCAGAAAGCTGAAGGCGAACGTGGTCACGAGCATCGTCGCCGGCGAGGCGTTGCGAATCGGGCGCAGCGCGAACTCCATGGCGAGGGCGAACACGATCACGGTCACGAAGAGGACGACGATCCGCACCCCGGTCGCCGCTCCCAGGGTGAGGACGAGGGAGTACGCCCCGGCGGTGAGCAGCTCGCCGTAGGCGAAGTTGACGAGCCGCATGACGCCGAAGATGAGCGAGAGGCCCAGGGCAACGAGCGCGTAGATCGAGCCGAGAGCCACGCTGTCGATCAACGTCTGCAGGGCGTTCACGCGCGCTCCTCGGCGGCGTCGGCTCCCGCCGGGCGAACGCTTGGGGCTCTCTGTATCACTCGAAGTACGCCCTGCGTCATGAGCTCCGTATTCTCCGCGTCGGCGGGCGTGAGAGTCGTTCGCAGCTCGCCGTTCGCGAGCACGTGCGAGCGGTCGGCGAACCCCACGGCCAGCTGGGCTCGCTGCTCCACGAGCAGGATCGTGACACCCTGGGCTCGGATCTCGCCGAGCGTGTCGAAGACGGCCTCGACGACCCTGGGGGCGAGGCCGAGCGACGGCTCGTCCAGGAGCAGCACGTCGGGCCGAGCGACGAGGGCGCGCGCGATCGCAAGCTGCTGCTGCTGCCCGCCGGAGAGGGCTCCCGCCGGGCGGCGCCGGAACTCCTCGACGACCGGGAAGAGGCGGTAGACGCGCTCGAGATCCTGATCGACGCCGTCTCGCTCGCGGCGGCCGACGAGACCGAGCCGCAGGTTCTCCTCCACCGTGAAATGGCCGAAGATGTGCCTGCCCTCGGGCACGAGCGCGACGCCGGCACGAGCGATCTCCTCCGGTGCGCGTCCGGCGAGCGACTCACCGCGGAAACGAATGCTCCCCGCGGCGGGAGCGACGACGCCCATGATCGCGTGGAGGGTGGTCGACTTTCCGGCTCCGTTCGGGCCGACGAGCGCGACCGCCTCGCCCGCGCCCACGGTGAAGCTGAGGCTGCGAACGGCCGGCACGCGCCCGTAGCGCACCTCGAGAGCCTCCACCTCCAGCACCGGCGCGACTGCGTCAGCCACGCTCCTCCCCGTTCGCCCGCCGTGCCGAGGTAGGCGGTCGCCACGGCGGCGTTACCGCGGATCTCGGCCGGGGTCCCCTCCGCGAGCAGCCTTCCCTCGTCGAGCACGTAGATGCGGTCGCACACCTCGAGGATGAGAGCGATGTTGTGGTCGATCAGCAGCACTCCCGCCTCGCGCTCGTCGCGCACGCGCCGCACGACGCCGGCGAAGTCCGCGACCTCGCCCTCGTGGAGCCCGGCGGCGGGCTCGTCCATGAGGACGAAGCTCGGCAGGCTCGCGAGCGCCCGCGCCACGCCGAGCTTGCGCTCCTCGCCGTGGGGCAGGACGGCCGCGGACGAGTCGGCCCGGTCGCGCAGGCCCAGCATGTCGAGCAGCTCGTCAGCCCGCCGCTCCGACACGGCCGGCGACGCGCCGGCTCCGAGCGCCCCGATCGCGGCGTTCTCGCGCACCGAGAGGCCCCGGAAGAGATGCCCGTGCTGGAACGTTCGTGCCAGACCGGCGCGTGCCCGGCGGTGCGCGGGCCAGGACGTGATGTCCGTGCCCTCCAGCTGCACCATGCCCTGCGCTCGGGAAGTCGAAGCCCGTCATGACGTTCACGAGCGTCGTCTTCCCGGCGCCGTTCGGCCCGATCAGGCCGACGACCTCGTGGCGATGGAGCTCGAGCGTGACGTCGGCGAGCGCGTGCACGCCCTCGAAGTGGCGCGAGACGGCGGCGGCCCGGAGGGTCCCCCGGGCCGCCGCTCATCCGTGGACGACCGGGCTTCGGCCATCCTCGCCGTCGTAGTCGTCTATCCCGGCAGGGTGGCCGGCGAGGAGGCGGCGAAGAGCTCGATGAACCTGAGCTCGCCGTCCTGGATCTCCATGACGCGGTACTCGCGGCCGAACACCGAGTGCAGCTCCGGCGAGAAGCTGACGTCGCCGGAGATCGTCGGCACGCCGCTGAAGCCCTCGAAGGCCTCGGCGAGAGCGGCCCCGTCGGTCCCGCCCGTCTGCTCGATGCCCTCGACGATGGCGTCGATCGCGGCCGCGCCGGTCACGGCGCTGCCGGTCGTGAGGAGCGCCGGATCCTGAGCGGCCAGTGCCTCCTGCAGCGCCAGCACGTCCTCGCTCGGGTCGTCGCCAGAAACCGACGCGTAGGCCACGAGGTAGAAGTTGGAGAGGTTGGGCGGGTTCCAGTAGGTCCCGTCGCAGGACCACGAGCAGA
The DNA here is from genome assembly GCA_963838105.1 of uncultured Thermoleophilia bacterium. GTDB lineage: Bacteria > Actinomycetota > Thermoleophilia > Gaiellales > Gaiellaceae > CAWJNF01. Next base: position 33,695 of record CAWIQC010000019.1, read on the forward strand.
GGATCGGCGTCTCGTTGCCGAGGCTGCGGATGCCGTCGACGAGCGCCGGTAGGTCGCCGAACGCGGTGGAGGTGACGATCACGTCCACCTCCTGCTCGGCCAGCGCGCCGGCGACGTTGCCGACGGTGCCGTCTCCGTTCGTCCACTCCTCGGTCGTGGCGATGGTCCCGCCCTGCTCCTCGAAACGGGCAGCGAAGGCATCGACGACGTTCTGGAAGTAGAAGATGACGTTGTCCTTGGCGATCGCGGCCGTCTGCCAGCCCTGGGACAGCGCCCACTCGGCCATTGCCGCGCCCTCGTCCTGAGCCACGTTGCCGAGCGAGAACGCGAGCTTGCCGGCCTCGCCGAAGCGCTTCGGGCCCTGCTGGTCGGTGCCGATGCACGGCGAGACCGCGAGCACGCCACGATTGATCGCCTCCTGGGTCGCGGGAGCCGCGAACTCGACGTCGCACGTCACGATGAGAACCTCGGCGCCCTGGTTCTCGATCAGGTCGATGGCGGCGGCCTTCGTCTGCTCGGGATCGAGCTCCGTGTCCTGGAAGATGAACTCGAGCGGGCGACCGTCGACCCCGCCCGCCGCGTTGATCTGGTCGACCTCGTACTGCGCGGCCGCGAGCGCGGGCCCGTCGAACGGCGCCATCTGACCGGTCAGGTCGATGGCGGCGCCGATGACGATCGGCTCCCCCTCGGCCGCCGGCTCGGAGGTCTCGGCCGGTGCCTCGGTGGTCTCTGCCGGAGGCTCCGCGGGCTCGGCCGGGCTCGGCCGGCTCGGCAGGCTCGGCCGGCGCCGGCTCCGCCGGCGGGGCCGCAGCCTCGTCGTCGCCGCCGCACGCTGCGACCGTCAGGCCGAGCACGAGCGCGAGGGCGCCGAACACGATCCACCTTCTCGCACGGGTCATACGTCCCTCCTCCTCTCCGCATGCCGCCCCTGCGGCGGCGCGAGCTTACCACCGGCTGTATCGTTGATCAAAGACGCCGCCCGGCCCCGTCGGTTAGCGCCGGCGGCGCGTCACCACGACGCCTCCTTGCCCTTCACGAGCCGGTACATGGCGGAGTGGAGCGGCGTCGGCACGCCGAGGCGCTCGGCCTCGCGTACCAGCGCGCCCGTGATCGCGTCGACCTCCGTGGGCCGGCGCGCGAGGACGTCCTCGAGCATGGACGGCACGTGGGCGTAGTCCGACTTCGCGGTCTCGCCCCGTTCCACCGCGTGCAGGTTCATCTCCCAGGGATCCTCGTAGAGGCTCGACGCCGGCGGCGGCGGCCACGCGCTTGCCTTCGTCGACGAGGCCGTGGACGAGATGGCCGAGATCGGTCGGCTCCTCCTCGCGCGCGAAGAGGGCGACGTGCGGAAGACCGGTGACGGCGGCGACCGTGTTGACGCTGGCGTTGAAGATGAGCTTCGACCACTGGGCCGGCAGCAGGTCGGCGAACACTTCGCCGCGGAGACCGGAGTCGACGAGGAGCTCGTGCACCTCCTCGACGAGCTCGAGGCGTGTATGGGTGCCGGCGTAGGGGCCCATCCAGGTCGGCGTGTCGAGCTCGTACTCGACGTGCGTGTCGGAGCGGCGGACGCCGCTCATGAAGGTGACAGCCGAGATGAGCGGCCAGTCACCGTGGCGGCGCACGACCTCCTCGGCGCCGAGACCGTTCTGCACGGTCATCACGACGGCGCCGGGCGAGCGACCGGCGAGCTGTGCGGCTGCCTCCTCGAGCTGCGTGGCCTTCGTCGCGACGATGACGAGATCGGCGTCGGCCAGCTCGGCCGGATCGTCGGAGGCCTCGACGAGGGCGGTGAAGTCCTGCTTGCCCGAGATCCGGAGGCCCTCGGTGGCAAGCGCGTGCGCTTGCTCCTTTCGCCGTGTCAGCACCGCAACCGAGGCGACGCCGGCGAGGTGCGCGGCGTAGAGGCTGCCGATGGCCCCGGCGCCGACGACGCAGACACGCTCGATCATCTCGGCAGCCTCGCCGCGCTCAGGCGAGGCTCGGCTCGGCGGCCTCGACGGAAGCCGAGCGGAAGTGCGGCATCACCCTGTCCGCGAACAGCTCCTGCGCCTTGATCGCCTGCCAGTGGGCGAAGCCGCCCGGGTTGACGGTGATCGAGACCTCCGTGAGGCCCTCGCAGACGTCTCGGACCGCCTCGATGCGCTCGATCACGTCGTCGGGCGTGCCCACCCAGACGATGTCGCCGTCGATCATCTCCTCGTAGGGCGTGGCCGCGAGCTGCTCCAGGATCCCGGCGAGGTAGAAGCCGTAGCCGGCTGCGTTCATCTCCTCGGCGGGAGGCAGCTTGTCGTCCCCGGTCAGCGGCGACGCGTTGCCGGCGAGGAAGTTCTTCATGCCCTCCTCGGCCTCCCGACGCGCGGTGTCACGGTCGTCGTCGAGGTAGCAGGCGTGGATCCAGACGATGTCGGGGGTCGTGCCGTGCTCGGCGCACTTCGTCCGGTAGAGGTCGAGCTGGTCCTTCAGCGCCGCGTAGGGCAGGAGCGGCGGCACGACGATCGCCCAGCCCCGCTCGGCCGCGAGCTCGTAGGTCCGGTCGCTCGTGCCGCCCGCGAAGACCCGGAAGCTGCTCGTCGGCCGCGGCACGATGTGCGAGTCGTCGATCTTGTAGAACTGCCCGTCGTAGGAGAACCGCTCCTCCTCGAGGGCCTTGAAGAGGATGTCGAGCGACTCCTCGTAGCGGTCGCGGCTCTCGACGACCGGGACGCCCGCCTTGGCCGGGATCCAGCCGTGGCCGCGCAGCGCCCCGAACTCGTAGCGGCCCGGGTACATCTGGGAGAACTGGGCGATCTGGGACGCGAGGATCGTGGGGTTGTGGTACGGCAGCACGTGGCCGAGCGTCCGGAAGGTGATGCGCTCGGTCAGCTGGGCGCACGCCGACCAGAGCGCGAAGGGGTTGGCCGAGATCGAGAACTTCGGGAAGAAGAAGTGCTCGATGGCCGAGTAGGCGTCGAACCCCACGCGGTCGGCGTGGACGACCTGCTCGATCACCTCCCGGTACTGACGCGCGGGCGACTTCCCAGGGAAGTTCTGGACCTCGGAGTAGATGCTGAACTTCATCGGTTTCCCCCTTCGGCGCGCCGGCGAGCCCTACGCTGCCCGATGGTCGATCAGCTGTCAACCGGCTAGGACGGCGGTGCACTCGATCTCGATCAGCAGGCCCGGGAGCGCGAGGCCGGTGACGCCGACGATCGTCTGGGCCGGGTGCTCGGCGCCACCGGTGACCTCCTCGATCGCCGCCGCGATCGTCTCCCACTCGGTCGGGCGAAGCGTGTAGATCGTGCGCCGCACGATGTCGTCCCAGCCCGCGCCGGCGGCCGCGAGCGCGTGCTCGATGTTCCGCATCGCGGCCCTGGTCTGCTCGTGGAGATCGTCGCCGCCGACGATGTTGAACTCGCGTCGAGGGCGACCTGGCCGGAGAGGTGGACGACGCGCGCGCCCTCGGCGATCGCGATATGGCTGAGGCCGAGCGCGGGATGCAGCTCGGGCGGGTTGATCAGCTGTCGGGCCATCGAGCTCTCCTTGTTGGTGGTTCGGGGCACGAATCTTCCCAGACAACGTCGTTGTGATACTCGCCACGATGCGGGATAATCCGCCGCCTGCGATCGTCCGGTGTCGGTCCCGAGGAGGCCGCGTGCAGCATCGCGAAGCAAGGACGTGGACGAGGTCGGCCGCGTGCGTCGATCGTCCTCGCGGCCTTGGCGCTCGCGGGGCCGCTCGCTCCGGCCGCGAGCGCGGCACCGCCCCCGCTCTGGGAGACGGACGGTCGAGTGAGCGCGATCGTCGAGAGCGGGGGCACGATCTACCTGGGCGGCGGCTTCAGCTACGTCGGGCCGCACACCGGCAGCGGGGTCGCGCTCTCGTCCGAGAGCGGCGCCGTGGACTCGAGCTTTCCGCAGGTCGAGGGCGGCGAGGGTCTGCGGCCGTGGTAGCGGACGGGACGGGAGGGTGGTTCATCGGCGGCGACTTCACGAGCGTCGGTGGCGTCGCACGACGCCACCTGGCGCACATCCGTGCAGACGGCACGCTCGACCCCGCCTGGAACCCGAGACGCGGACGGCTCGGTGTACGCGCTCGCGGTCTCCGGCTCGACCGTGTACGCGGGCGGAGTGTTCACGCAGGGTCGGCGGGAAGAGCCCGCCGCCAGCATCGCCGCGCTCGATGCGCAGACGGGCGCGGCGACCGCCTGGAACCCCAACGCGAACGGCTCGGTGCACGCGCTCGCGGTCTCGGGCTCGACCGTCTACGCCGGCGGGGACTTCACCAGGGTCGGCGGGAAGACACGCCGCAGGATCGCCGCGCTCGATGCGCAGACGGGCAAGGCGACCGCCTGGAACCCGAGCGCGAATGGCGTGGTGCTCGCGCTCGCGGTCTCGGGCTCGACCGTGTACGCCGGCGGCGACTTCACAGGGTCGGCGGCGAGCAGCCCGCAGCGACGTCGCCGCGCTCGATGCACAGACGGGCAAGGCGACCGGCTGGAACCCGAGCGCGGACAGCTCGGTGCAGCGCTCGCGGTCTCGGGCTCGACCGTGTACGCCGGCGGGGACTTCAGCAGCATCGGCGGCGAGGACCGCAACAACATCGCCGCGCTCGACGCGCAGACGGGCAAGGCGACCGCCTGGAACCCGAACGCAAACGACAGAGTGCACGCGCTGGCGGTCTCGGGCTCGACCGTCTACGCCGGCGGGTTGTTCAGCGGCATCGGCGGCGAGAGCCGCAACAACATCGCCGCCCTCGATGCGCAGACGGGCAAGGCGACCGCCTGGAACCCGAGCGCGAACGACATCGGTGTACGCGCTCGCGGTCTCGGGCTCGACCGTGTACGCCGGCGGGTCGTTCAGCAGCGTCGGCGGCGTGAGCCGCAACAACATCGCCGCGCTCGACGCGCAGACAGGGGAGGCGACCGCCTGGAACCCGAACGCGGACGACACGGTCGTATGCGCTCGCCGTCTCGGGCTCGACCGTGTACGCCGGCGGGACTTCACCAACGTCGGCGGTGAGAGCCGCAACCACATCGCCGCCCTCGATGCGCAGACGGGCGACGGCGACCGCCTGGAACCCGAACGCGGACGGCTTCGTGCACGCGCTCGCGGTCTCGGGCTCGACCGTCTACGCCGGCGGGTGCTTCAGCAGCGATCGGCGGCGCGAGCCGCAACAGCATCGCCGCGCTCGATGCGCAGACGGGCAAGGCGACCGCCTGGAACCCCGAACGCGGACGGCGCAGTGTGCGCGCTGGCGGTCTCGGGCTCGACCGTGTATGCCGGCGGGGACTTCAGCAGCGATCGGCGGCGAGAGCCGCAACAACATCGCCGCGCTCGACGCGCAGACCGGCAAGGCGACCGCCTGGAACCCGAACGCGGACAACTCGGTGTCCGCGCTCGCGGTCTCGGGCTCGACCGTGTACGCCGGCGGGTGGTTCGCCAGCGTCGGCGGGAGAGCTCGACGCACATCGCCGCGCTCGACGCGCAGACAGGCAAGGCGACCGCCTGGAACCCGAACGCCGACGGCTCTGCGTGCGATCGCGCTCGCGGTCTCCGGCTCGACCGTGTACGCCGGCGGGGCTTCAGCGAGTCGGCGGCGAGAGCCGCAACAGCATCGCCGCCCTCGACGCGCAGACCGGCAAGGCGACCGCCTGGAACCCGAACGCCGACGGCGACGTGCTCGCGCTCGCGGTCTCGGGCTCGACCGTCTACGCCGGCGGGCCGTTCACCAGCATCGGCGGCGAGGGGCGCCACGGCATCGCCGCGCTCGACGCCACGACCGGCCTCGCGGCGCGCCCCGTCCTACTCGCTGCTCAGAGCGGAATGAGGTCGCGCACGCGCCGCGCGATGCTCGGGCGCAGGATGTCCTTGGCCGCGAGCGTCCCGGAGCCGGCGCCGAGGCCCGGCCCGGGGTGGGTGCTCGCGCCGATGTGGTAGAGGCGCGCGACGGGCGTGCGGTGGCCCGGAAGGCCGGGTAGCGGGCGCAGCACGAGGTTCTGGTCGAGCGCGCAGGAGCCCGCGTAGATGTCGCCGCCGACCATGTTGACGTTGGCCGCCTCGATGTCGGCCGGAGAGAGGACGACGCGCTTCAGCGTCGCCGACTCGAGGTTCGGGATGTGGCGTGCCAGACGCGCCTGGATGCGGTCGGCGTAGGCGCTCCCGCAGCTCCTCCGTCCAGACGCCGTCACCGGTATCGAGCTCGCCGGCCGCGTCTCCCTTGGGCCGCGAGGGCAGCTCCTGGAGCTGGAGCCAGAGGATCCAGCCGCCCTCCGGAGCCCGCGACGGGTCGACCGCCACCGGCTGGCCGCAGGCGATCGTCCCCTCGGCGGGCAGCAGGCCTCGATCCGCCTCGTTGACCGCACGCGAGACGCCGTCGAGACCCGGTGTGACGTGGACGATTGCCGTCCGCCCTAGCCGCTCGTCGCCCTCCCAGCGCGGCGGCTCGGAGAGCGCGTAGTGAATCTGCATCTCGGCGCGTCCGTACCGGAACCGGCGAGGGGCCTGGCGGGCGAGCTCGGGAAGCTCGGCCCCGGCGAGGAGCCGCCCGTACAGCTGCGTGGGAGTGACGTTCGCAACCACCGCCTCCGACGCCGCGTAGGAGCGGCCGCCGGCGACGGTGACCCCGGCGGCCTGACCTCCCGTGACAGTCACCGAGTCGACGTCCGCGCCCGTCTCGAAGGCTCCGCCGCGCTCCTCGACGATCCGTACCAGCGCCTCTACGAGCCGGATGCCTCCTCCGCGAGGAACGGGCATCCCGCCGAGCTCGATCGCGACCGCCATCACCTGGGCCATGAAGCCGGAGGCGGCCGCGTCGGGACCGAGGCCGGCGTGCAGCACCCACGGCGCGAGCAGCCCGTGCACGCGCTCGCGACGCGAACTGCCTCGGTCGCCCAGTCGCGGCACGTCGACAGCAGGTTCCCGGCGAACTCGAGCGTCCCGCGGCGGCCGAACCGCCGATACGCCCGGAGCGCGAGCCTGAGGCCGTCCTCGGACCAGAGCTCGGTGCCGAGCAGGCCGAAGGCGAGGTCCGCGTTCGGCATGAAAGCCGAGACGACGCGATCCCAGGCCTCGCCGTCGCCGGCTGCGTGCCCCTCCCACTCCGCCACGTTCGTCGCGTGCGAGGTCGTCAGGAAGAATGCTCGAGCCGTCCGGGAAGACCGAGGCGGTGGGCAGGTCGGTGTTCAGGTACTCGAGGCCGCGCGCGTGCAGGTCGTCCTTCAGCTCCGCGTAGGCGCCCGAGCCGACGAAGAGCGGATGCCACGCGGCGAAGACCTCGTGGACGAAGCCGGGCTCTGTGATCTCGGCGGTCCGGATCGCGCCGCCGACGTAATCGTTGCGCTCGAGCACGAGCACACGCCGGCCGGCCTTCGCGAGCAGGGCGGCGCAGGCCAGCGAGTTGATCCCGCTGCCGACGACGATCACGTCATAGGCGCCGGTCATCGCCCGACCTCGACCTCGCGGAGGTCGTCGGGGAACGAGCAGAGCTTCTCGTTGCCGTCCACGCCGATGAGGAAGTTGTCCTCGACGCGGAGGCCGCCGCCGCCCGGCCAGTAGATCCCCGGCTCGAGGGCCAGCACCATGCCGGCCTGCACCGTACCCGTGCCCGCCTGGTGCGCGTAGGGCGGCTCGTGGGCCCGCGCTCCGACGCCGTGGCAGATCGGATGCGACGGCTGGCCCGGGTAGCCCGCCTCGGCGATCCGCGCGCGCACGAGCCGGTCGAGCTCCGGGAGCGGTGCGCCGTCGGTCGCGAATTCGCGCGCCTCCGCGAACACTGCGAGCAGCTCCTCGAGCAGCCGCTCGTACTCGGCGGTGAGCGAGCCCGGGCAGAGGTTCTTCGTGTGGTCGCACCAGTAGCCGTCCGCGCAGACCCAGATCTCGAAGAGGGTCGGCTCGTGCTCCTGGATCGGCCGATGGCCCGTGGCCGTGAAGGTGCGGATTCCGGGTCCCGACCAGACGAGCGAGTAGCCGCGGGCCATCCCGACCTTGCCCTGGTAGCCGACGCCGACGGCGTGAACGTGGCCTTCCCAGAGGGCGGCCGCCTCGGCCTCCGTCATCCCCGGACGAAGCCGCTCGGCGACGTGCTCCATGGCGAGCGCCGCGAGCTCGTTCGCGAGGCGCATGCGCTCGATCTCCTGCTCCGTCTTGAGCGCCCGTGCCTGCGCCAGGAGAGCCGTGGCGTCGGCGCGGTTCGGGAAGGCCTCGAAGAGCGCGAGCGTCGGCGTCGTCGGCTCGCCGACCATGAGGTCGGCCGTCTGCGTGCCCTGGGAGAGCTCGAGGCCGATGCGCTCGTACCCCTTCTCCGCGACGACGGCCTGGGCGAGCTCGAGCGAGCGGGCCGTGGGCGGCCGCGGGTCGTGCTCGTCGTAGCCGCCGAAGCGTGCGGACGTCCTCCGTCCACGCCTGCCGCCGGGCGTCCTCCTCCTGCGGCTCGACCACGCAGAGCGTCGCCTCGCCCTCCCGCGGGAAGACGAGCACGTCGTAGCCCTTCATGCACAGGTAGCTCGAGAGGTAGAGCACGTTGTCCGGCGCCCGCACCACGAGCGCGTCGAGGCCCTGCTCGGCCATGAGGCCCCGGACGCGGGCCAGCTTGGCGTCGTCCCGCGGCCAGGGCGGGACGGGCGCGGACTCGCCGGCGTCGCGTTCGGCGCCGGCGCCGTCGAGCCGCTCGGGACGACCAGCGCCAGGCGAGCTTATTTCACGCCTCCGTGACGCAATCGGCACGGATCGTCACACTCCCGTACACCCCTGCCGGCTACCCTCGAAGGGTTCGGGCGGGGTTGTCCCCCCTGGGTGGGTGGGGGTGTGTCGAGGAGGGCTCCGGCAAGCTTCCTCACCAGCGAACGCGGGGTGGCGGTGGCGTACCGTGCGCCTCCTGCCAGGAGACGACCGGCGTGCGCAGGATGCCGATGCGCTCGATCTCGGCCTCCATCACGTCGCCCGGCTTCAGGTAGAGCGACGCCGCGTCCTCGCTGAAGCCGGCGACGCCGGAAACCGTCCCGGTCGAGAGCACGTCTCCGGCCGAGTACCCGAGCGGCGAGTAGTGGGCAATGATCTCCGGGATCGTGACCGACATGTTCCCGGAGTGGGACACCTGGCGCGGCTCGCCGTTGACCCGCAGCTCCATGCGCAGGTCGTGGGGGTCGGGGATCTCGTCCGGCGTCACGATCCAGGGGCCGAGCGGGCAGAACGTGTCGATCGCCTTGCAGAAGGAGAAGACGCCCGAGACCATCTCCCGCCGCTGGATATCGCGCGCCGTGATGTCGTTGAAGATGAGGTAACCGCCGACGTAGTCGGCCGCCTCGTCGGGACCGAAGTGCTTGCCGGCCTTGCTGATGACGACCGCGAGCTCGAGCTCGTAGTCGAGCTCCTCCGTCAGGTGCTCGGGGTAGACAAGCGGCTCGTCCGGCCCGACGATCGCGTCGACGTTCTGGAAGAAGACGATCCACGGCGCGATCTGGTGCGACCAGCCGACCCGCTTCGAGTCCTCCTCGTGCTCCCGGAAGTTGCCGGCCGTGTGGAAGAACTTCTTCGGCACGATCGGCGCACGGAGGCGCACGCCGGCGAGCGCCACGCGCTCGCCCGTCTCCTCGGCGCCGCCCCGCTCCACGTAGTCGCGCATCGAAGGCACCGCGAGAACGGCGATCTCGTCACCGTCGACGCGCCCGACACGGCCCTGGTCGAACGTCACCAGCTTCACCTGCTCGAACCTCGCTCTCCTAACCAGTCGAACGACGTCCTGCGCATTCCGATCCGGCGGGAACACGGGGTAGAACACCTTCACGATCCGCCCAGCATCGAGGACGAGCGTGACGCGCCGGTAGAGCACCGCCCGCGCGAACTCGAACGTCGGCAGACCGAGGGCGGCGCCGAGCCTGCGCTCGGGGTCGGCGATCACCGGATACTCGAGGCCGAGCCGCTCGGCCGCCTCGATCTGCTCCTCGAGCGGCTGCGCCGACAGTCCCGCGACCGGGCCCCGAGCTCGGTGAGCTCGGCCTGATGGTCTCGGAACCCACACGACTGGGGCGTGCAGCCCCGCGCACCGGGAACGGCGTCCCAGCCGTCCGGTACGGGCACGCCGGGCTTGCCCGTCCGCGGATAGACGTACAGCACGCCCAGCCCCGCCGCGAAATCGCGCCAGCTCCACCGCTCCCTGCGAGGAGTCGAGCACGAGCTCCGGCACAACCTTCCCCGCCAGGTGATCGCAGGCGCCGTCGTCGACGGGCTCCGGCAGGTCGGGTGGGAGGACGTAGAGGCTCACTCCGCCACCCCGCACACGCGCGTCGCGGCGAGCGCGTAGACCTGGGCCGTCTTCACGAGGCCGTCGATGTCGAGGTTCTCGCCCTTCTCCGTGTCGAGCAGGCCGCTCGACGTCCCGTAATTGACCGTCGCGATCCCGTAGCGCGTCAGCACGCTCGCGTCGGAGAACCACCGGGTGACGTCCCGCGCCGGGGGCTCGCCGAACACGGCCTCGTGGCTCGCGTCGACGGCGCGCACCAGCACATGGTCGTCCTCGATCTGCGCGCCGGGCGCCGTCACGTAGATCTCCGCCTCGATCCCGTGAGCCGGGAAGCGCTCCCGCAACCCGCGCACCATGTCCAGAACCTCGGCGCGGGCGACGGTCATCGGCTTCGTCGGCGGAACGCGCACGTCGAGGAAGAGGTCGGTGCGATGCGGGGTGCGCGACACGCGCCAGCCGAAGCCTCCCTGGATCGCGCCGACGTTGACGATCGCCTTCGCGCCACGGAAGGCGTTGGCCGGATCCTCCTCCCAGGTCGGGATCCACTCCAGCACCGCATCCAGCACCTCGCGCATGCGCAGGATCGAGTTGCGGTCACGCGTGCCCTCGCTGAAGGCCGTGTGGATGAAATGACCCTGGGTCGAGAGCCGGAGCCACAGCGAGCCGAAATGGCCGAGCACCACCTTCGACTCGGTCGGCTCGCCGAGGATGCACATGTCGGCGACCCCACCGTGCGAGACGAGGTGCCGCGAGCCGGCCGCGTAGCCACGGTACTCGGCGCCCTGCGCCTCGCCCTGCTGCGCCTTCTCGATCTCGCCGCAGACCGCCGCGACCATCACGTCGCCACGAAGCCGAACCCCGACGTCGGCGAGGGCGCGCAGCGCCTCCACGTAGCAGGCGAGCGCGCCCTTCATGTTCGAGACCCCGAGCCCATAGAGCCGCCCCTCCTCGACGAACGCGCTCGGCTGGAAGCCCGGGACGTGCGCGAGCCAGGGCTCACGCCCCGAGTAGGACGTGTCCATGTGGCCGTTGAACATCAGGCTCGGCCCACCGCCGGCGCCCTCGCGGATGCCGAGCACGTTCGGGCGGCCTTCCTCGACCTGCTGCCACTGAACCGCCAGCCCCAGGTCCCGGAACGTGTCGGCCATGAGGTGCGCCATCGCCTCCTCGGACCCCGTGAAGCTCGGCACCCCGATCGCCTGCGAGGCCCAGTCGACGAGCCTCGTCTCGTCGACCGCGGCGGCGATGCGCTCGTCGAGCTCGGTCACGCCCGCCTCCGGCATGCACGGGCCGCATGAGATGCGGCCCCTACGGGGATCATGGTCGTGCGACGGGTGTAGGGGCCGGATCTCATCCGGCCCGGAAATGTGGGAGCACCCGCTCGCCGAACAGGCGGATCTGCTCGTGGCGCCTGGCGCCCCACACCTCGAGCATCACATGCGTGCAGCCGGCGTCGCGATACTCCTCGATCGCCTCGATGCAGTCGGCCGGCGTGCCCGCGATCGGCTTGCACCTGTCGAGGATCCCATCCGTGACGTGCTCCTTCGCCGCCAGGCGTCCGCCGCGCTCCATCGCCTCGGCGATCGGCCGGATCTCCTCCGGATCGATTCCCGCGAGATCGAGCAGCGTGTCGGCGGAGCCCTTGATGTTCTGCACCTTGTTCGCGAGGTACATGCCGGCGATCTCGCGCGCGCCGTCCCGGCCCGCATCCCGTTCCTCGCCGATCGAGGCGACGATCGTGCAGCCGATGTCGATCTCGGCGGCGTCCTTGCCGGCCCTCGCGGCGCCCTCGGCGACATTCTCCCGCGTGTAGCGAACGAACGCGGGGGTCGTGATCGACGGGGTCAGCACACCGTCGCCGATCTCGCCGCCGAGCTGCTGGATCAGGGGCGCCGTGGCGGCGACGTAGACGGGGACGTGCCAACCGGGCGCCTCCACGTCGGCTGAGAGCTCGGGCAGGTCGGCGCTGAACACCGGCCCGTCGTACTCGAAGCGACCGCCGGCGAGCGCACCGCGCACGATCGCCACGGAATCGCGCATGTGGGCGAGCGGCCTCGTCACCTTCGGCGGCCCGGCCTGCTTCGTGTTGTTGAGGAAGATCTTCGAGGTGCCGAAGCCGAGCAGGAAACGGCCCGGCCCGGCCGCCTCCTGGACGACGCGGGCGTCCATCGCGACCTGCACCGGATGGCGCGTGTACGGCGAGATGATCCCCCACCCGATCGTCAGGCGTTTCGTCTCCCGCGCCATGAGCGCCGAGACGACCGTGGAGGAGCGGGCCTCCATCCCGTGCTTCCGCCACCAGGGATAGGCCTCGGCCAGCCACACCGTGTCGATCCCCGCCTCGTCCATGACACGCGCCGAGGCGAGCATCTCCTCGAGCGGCTCCATGGTGAGCTGCATGACGCCGATCCGGAACGGGACGGCCAGTCCGAACCTCCTCCCTCGGGTGGCGGGATCTTCGCAGATTTGATCAAACGTCAAGACGCCGTGCCGCGGCGATAGCCGAGCAGATCCTCGCGGTCGTTCCCGCCCGAGACGCCGATCGCCAGCACGGGGCCGACGCCGCGCGCGTAGAACTTGTACTCGAGCACCCGGGGCTCGAGCGGGTTCGTGTCCTTCGTCATCACGACGTCCGTGAAGTGGCCGGCGGGCACCCCGACCTGCTCGTCGAGGCTGAAGATCGCGCCCCTGTCCTCCGCCTCGCCGGCGTAGTACTCCTGCCGGTAGGTCATACCGACCTCGGGGTCCGCCGGCATGAGGATCCCCGGCTGCGCTCCATCGACGCCGGCCTCCCACGAGCCTGCCCGCGAGACGACCTTGCCGTTCTCGTACTCCTTCGTGCTCTCGCCCAGGTACCAGACGTGCCCGCGGCAGTCCTGGGCGTACCAGTCGTCGGTGACCTCGACGAGCTCCCCGTCCTCCCTGACCACGTCGTGCACGACCCGGGCCGTGATCCCGTTCGCGATCAGCTTCGTCTTCGCGGTGACCGTCACGACGACTCGCTGCCTCGTCCCGTCCGGAGCCGTCTCGCGGTAGATCCAGCGGCTGCCCGGCCTCATCGGCCAGTACGGGTTGTCGATCGCGGTCGTGAAGTCGGCCGGATCGAGCTCGACCGGCTCGCTCCCCTGCGGGAGCGGGATCTCCGGGCAGTCACCGGCCCCCAACTCGATACCGCCCCAGGCCGCGAGCGGGAACGCGATTGCGAGGACGCCCGCCGCGGCCGCCATCGTTCTCCTGGCTCTCATCTCCATCTCCTCTCACCGAAAGCGCTCGAGCGCGCGACGACCCGCTCAGTACTGGGACGCGCGGATGAGAAGGGGATGAGAGCGGACGGCGGATCAGGCCGACGAGGCTGCGACCGCCTGCACGCGCTCGTCGAGCGCTTTCAGCACGCTGCCGACCTGCTGGTTCACGATCGGCTGCAGGACCCGCAGGCCCATGCTGGCGACCTGGCCGCCGAGGCGGACGTCCGCCTCCCACTGCATCGCCGTGGTGTCGCCGTCCGTCTCGGCGAGCTCGAAGCGGGTCTGCATCGAGAGCAGCGCGCCGACGCCCGTCCCCTTGGCCTGGAGGGCGGCGAAGTCCGGCTCGCGCTCGTCGGTCTTCTCGAAGTCGATCGTCATCTTCAGCCCGCCCAGGCCGAGCGGGATCTTGACGCGCGCCTGCCAGTGGCGCTCGTCGTGGACGTCGAAGCCCTCGACGCCGGGCATGAGCGCCGCCAGCTCCGCCGGATCGTTGAGGACGCGCCAGACGGCGTTCCGCGGAGCGGCGAACGAGCGCTCGCCGCTGACCTTCACCGGCTCTCCACCGTCACGCCGGAGCGGCTCGCCGCCGGATCCCTGAGCAGCTCCCAGACCCGGTCGTAGGGGTTGTGGCTGTCGGTCACGACGGCCCGCCCGGCCGACCGGAGCGCATCCTGGATGGCCGCGCAGATGGCATGGATACCCGCGCCCCCACCCTCCCCCATGCCCTTCGCGCCGAGCGACGTGAACGGCGAGGGCGACTCGAGCGAGCCGGTCCTGAGCGGCGGCATGTCCATCGCGTGCGGCACGTGGTAGTCGTAGAAATTGGCCGTCAGCAGGTTGCCGTCCTCGTCGTAGGCGAACGTCTCCCAGACCGCGGCGCCGATCGCCTGGGCCGTCGCTCCGTGCACCTGGCCCTCGACGATCTGCGGGTTGATGCGCGTGCCGCAGTCGTCGACGGCGGCGTAGTCGACGAGCTCGTAGTGGCCCGTCTCCGGGTCCACCTCGACGACACACGTATGGATCTGCGTCGCGTAGGTGAGCGTCAGGTTGCCGAACTTGCGCTCGACGTCGGGCACCTGGAAGGGCGGTCGGTACACGTAGCGGCAGTTCAGCGTGACGTCGTCGAGCTCCGGCGGCAGGCCGGCGTTGTTCGCGTTGATGATCGCTCCGCAGGCGAAGAACGGGAGCGCCGCCTCCGGGTTGTCCTTGCGCTTCGCCATCCCGTCCTCGAGGACGATGTCCTCCTGCCCGCCGGCGCCCAGGATCACGGCCGCGAGGCGCTTGATCTCGGAGGCAAGCGCCTCGGCTGCGCCCTTCACGGCGCCGAGCCCGGTCACGGCGAACTGGCTCGCGTAGGTACCGGAGAAGCCCGCGTGGGAGTTCCAGTAGGAGTCGTGCCCGGCGCGGACTGTGACGGCGCCGACGTCGCAGCCGAGGATGTCGGCGACGACCTGGGAGGCGGTGGTCTCGTGACCCTGTCCCTGCGGCGTGGTGCCCAGCGTGACGACGATCTCGCCGAAGATGTCGAGCTTGACCATCGCCACCTCGTTGTTGCCGGAGAACTGCAGCTCCGGGTTCAGCAGGCGGGACTGGCCGAAGTTGTTGGTGCCCGAGTCGAGGGTCGAGCCGATGCCGAAGCCGAGCAGCTTGCCGCGGGCCTCGGCGTCGCGGCGGCGCTCTTCGAGCCGGTCGTGGCCGACGAGCTCCAGCGCGATGTCGAGGCACCGCGCGTAGTCCCCGGAGTCGTAGACGCAGCCGTTCGGGGTCTCGTAGGGCATCTCGTCGGCGCGGATGTAGTTCTGCTTGCGGAAGGCCACCGGGTCGAGGCCGAGCTCGTTCGCGACGATGTCGGCGATGCGCTCGCAGAGCCAGAGGTGCTGCATACGCGAGTAGCCGCGGTTCGGCGAGACCGGCGCCTTGTTCGTCATCACCTGCGTGAACTCGACCCGGATGTTGCGCCAGCGGTACATCCCCGGCGTGACCTGCGCCCAGATGACGCCGCCGAGCGGCTCGTAGCGCAGCCAGGCGCCGGCGTCGTCGAGCGCCTTGCAGCGGAAGCCGAGCAGCGTCCCGTCCGCCTTGACGGCGACCTCGACGTCGTGGAACCAGCGCTCGTTCCCGTGCGACATCGACTGGTGGAAGTCCGTGCGCCACTCCGTCCACTGGACGGGGCGGCCGAGCTTGCGCGCGAGCAGGCAGCAGGCGACGAGCTGCGGATGCGAGGTGATCTTGTTCCCGAAGCCGCCGCCGATGTCCTGCGAGACGAAGCGCAGCTTGTCGAGCCCGACGCGCAGCGCCGGCCCCATCATGATCGCGGCGAAGCCCGGGAACTGGTTGTTCGACGTGATCGTCCACTGGCCGGTGCCGCGGTTGTACTCGACGAGAGCGCCGTCGCACTCGAGCGGCGTCGAGTTGAAGCGGTCGAAGTGGAGCTCGGCGATCCGGACGACGTGGTCCGCCTCGGCGAAGGCGGCGTCGAGATCGCCCCACTCATAGACGCCGCTCCAGGACAGGTTCGAGCCGACCTCCTCGTGCAGGACGGGCGCGTCCGCGTCGAGCGCGCGGCGCGCGTCGACGAGCGCCGGCAGGGGCTCGTACTCGACGTCGACCAGCTCGGAGGCGTCACGGGCGAGCTCGCGCGTCTCCGCGACGACCGCGGTCACGGCCTCGCCGAGGTAGCGCACCTTGCCGACCGCGAGCGCGAAGTCCCGGATGTTCGCTCCCGGCGGGGTCGTGATCTGGAAGAACGGGTCGGTCTGGATGGCGACCTCGTCGCCCGTCAGCGTCCCGATCACTCCGGGCGCCTCGAGCGCTCGGGTCACGTCGATCGAGACGATGCGCGCGTGGGCGTACGGCGAGCGGACGAAGTGGACGTAGCCCATGTTGTGGCGCCGGACGTCGTCGACGAAGACGCCCTCGCCCTGGAGGAGGCGCTTGTCCTCCTTGCGTGGCAGGCTCAGCCCGATCGAGCCGCGCTTGACGACCGGGCGCTCCGCGGTGTCGGCCGTGCTCACGCGCTCCCTCCCGCGAGCCGCCCTCACCGCGGCGACGATGTTCCAGTAGCCGGTGCAGCGGCAGATGTTGCCCTGCAACGCCTTCGCGATCTCGGCGTCGGTCGGCTCGGCGTTGTGGCGCAGCAGGTACGTGGCGCTGATGAGCATGCCCGGCGTGCAGTAGCCGCACTGGAGAGCATGGTGCTCGGAGAACGCCTGCTGCAGCTCGTCCAGCTCGCCGTCGGCACCCAGACCCTCGACGGTGGTCACCGAGTGGCCGTCCGCCTGGACGGCGAGCAGCATGCAGGACTTCACCGCGTGGCCGTCGAGCAGAACCGTGCAGGCGCCGCAGTTCCCCGTGTCGCAGCCGACGTGGGTGCCGGTGAGGTCGCAGTCGTCTCGGATGAAGTGGACGAGCAGGCGACGCGCCGCGACTTCGCGCTCGTAGACCGTGCCGTTGATCTCGACCGCGACCGTCGTCTCGACGACGGGGTCGCTCATCCTCTCGCTCCTCGCTCCGCGGCCTCCATGACGGCGCGAACGGCGAGCACCTCGGCCAGGTGACGGCGGTACTCGCCCGATCCGTGGGCATCCGAGGGCGGGTCGAGGCTCGCCCCGAGCCCGTTGGCCGCCTCGCGGACATGCGCCTCGTCGAGCGCGACGCCGCGAAGCGCCTCCTCCATCGCCCGGGCGCGCTCCGGCACCGCCGAGACGCAGCCGATCGCGATACGAGCGTCCTCGACGGCGCCGTTGGCACGGAGCGTCGCGGCGGCGCTCACGATGGCCGTCCCGTCCTTGCCGATGGTGACGGCGGAGAACGCGTCCCCGGCGACGCCTCGCGGTGGAATCGTGATCCTCGTGAGGAGCTCGCCCGGGCCCACGGCGGTCATGTAGACGCCGACGAAGAACTCCTCCGCCGGAACCGTCCGCTCGCCCGCCTCGCCGACGATGGTCATCGAGGCGCCGAGCGTGACCATGAGCGGCGGCAAGTGGTTCGTCGGGTCGTTCGCACAGACGTTGCCGCCGACAGTGCCCCGGTTGCGCACCTGCACGTCCGCGATCTGCGCCGCCACCTCGGAGAGGATCGGGCGCAGCTCGGCCACCTCGTGCGAGCGCACGAGGTCTGCGTACGTGGCCATGGCGCCGATCTCGAGCCCGCCGTCGGCGGCGCCGAGGATCTGGCGTAGCCCGGCGAGGTCGCCGAGATCGACGAGGACGTCCGGGGCCGCCATCCGCGTCTTCATGACGTTGACGAGCGTCTGCCCGCCCGCGAGGGCCCGGGCGCCCTCGTGCTCCGAGAGGAGGCGGATCGCCTCGGCCACCGAGGACGGGCGGGCGTACTCGACCGCGCTCAGGAGCATGGGCCGCGAGTGTATCCCGTCACGCCGCCGCGGGCTCTCGGATCGCGAACAGCTCGCCGGAGCCCATGCTGCGCGCGACCAGGTTCGCCGTCAGGGCCAGGTGATTCCGCAGCTCCAGCGCCGCCACATCGGGGTCGCAGGCGATGCACGCCTCGAGGATGCGCTCGTGCTCGCGGCGGCGCTCGTCCAGACTGCGCCCCCTGGGCAGCGAGGCCAGCCGGTAGCGCTCGCTCGACTCCCACAGCGGCGTGATCAGCCGCAGCAGCCAGCGTGAGCCCGCCGCTCGGTAGAGCGCGAAGTGGAACTCCGTGTGGGCCGCCCAGGCGGCCGGCGCGTCGTCGCGGCGGTAGCCGTCGACGTGGCGTGCGAGCGCGGCCGTGGCGCGCTCCGCGTCCTCGCCGGTGAAGCGCTCGGCGGCACGCCGGACGGCGAGCGGCTCGAGGGCGAGCCGCGCCTCGTAGACGTCGCGGAGATCGGCGACCGACAGCTCGGCGACGCGGGCGCCACGATGCGGGACGTGCTCGACGAGCCCGACCGCGTCGAGTCGCCGGAGCGCCTCCCGGATCGGCATCGGGCTCATGTCGAGCCGCTCGGCCAGGTCCTCGATGAGCAGGCGCTGCCCGGGGACGAGACCGCCCACGAGGATGAGGTCGTGGAGCGAGGAGAATGCCTTCTCCGCGAGCGTCCGATGGCCACCGGCGGTGGCGGGGCCGGCAGATGCAACCGACGGGGCCATTGATAGTTGATCATCGTATCGCGCCCCGCTTGCGCGTTCGGATGCGGTCTCGGTCCGTCACGACCGTCTGGCCGTGACGGACCGTGCGTGCCGGATGAGATCCGGCCCCTACACATCGTGGAGGCCTGCTCCGCAGGCCTCCACGATCATCCGCCCTCGGCCTTCGCGATCTCGGTGAGGCGGTTGCGCGCCTCCCAGAGCTCGGGGTACAGGCGACGCTTGATGAGACCTTCGAGGAGCTCGACCGGCGTGCCCTGGGTTCCCACCGAGCCGCCGCCGATCACGCGCTGGACGAGGGTGACGTGGTGCATGCGCCAGAGCGCGATCCGCTCGTCCCACTCGGTCAGGAGCTCGGCGACCTGGTACAGCTCCTCGCGCTCCCGGCCCTGCCGGTACAGCTCGACGACGGTCAGACCGTCCTCTCGGAGGAGGTCGTTGAAGGCCTGGCCGAGCTCCGGGGACACGCGCCTGATCTCGTTGAAGCCCGGCGAGTCGAAGCCGCTGCCGTGCCCGAGCACGCGCCGGATCTCCTGGTACTCCCAGGGCGACATGTGCTCGAGCATGTGGATCTGCTCCGTGATCACGACGATGCACTGGGCCGCACGGCGCAGCAGCCGGATCGCCGCCGGCAGCTCCCGGGCGCGCAGCAGGCGAGTGGCCTCCTCGACATCCGCGGACGCGAGCTTCAGCCAGAGCTCGGAGGACTGGTGCGTCGTCTGGAAGAGCAGCTCGTCACGGTGCACCCACTCGCCGGGCGTCTTCTGCAGCGAGAGCAGCTCCTCGGTGCGCAAGTAGCGCTCGTAGTCGCTCCCGCCCTTTCCGGGCAGAACGGGCTGGCTGTAGTCCTCGGCCAGATCGGTCACGCGCACCCCTCGCGGGAGGATAGCCCTCGCGGCCGGGGCTACGGGCTAGGGCGGGCCCGGGTAGGGGTGCGTGGCGCGCCAGTGACGGGCGATCTCGGCGCGCGTCGTCACCCAGACGTCGTCGTGCTCTCGCACGTAGCCGAGGAACCGATCGAGACCCCGCGCACGCCCCGGGCGACCGATCGTGCGGCAGTGAAGTCCCACGGTCATCATCCGGCCTCCCTCCTCGCGTAGCTGGTCGAGGGAGTCGCGGGCGTACTGGAAGAAGTCGTCCGCGGTGACGAAGCCGTTGACGAGCATGAACTTGAAGTCGTTCACGTCGAGCGTGTACGGGATGATGAGCACCGGCTTCCCGCTCTCCTCCACCCAGTAGGGCAGCTCGTCGGCGTAGGAGTCCGACTGGTAGAGGAACTCGCCGGCCTCCGCCACGAGGCGACGCGTGTTGTCGCCGATGCGGCCCGTGTACCAGCCGAGGGGAGGGCTGCCGGTGGTGCGCTCGATCGCCTCGATGGCCCGGCGGATGTGCTCACGCTCCTCGTCCTCGGGCATCTCCATGTAGTCGATCCAGCGCCACCCATGGCTGGCGACCTCCCAGCCGGCCTCGACCATCGCACGGGCGTTGTGCGGATTGCGTTCCAGCGCCTGGCCCACGGCGTAGACGGTGAGCGGCAGCCCGTGCTTCGTGAACAGGCGATGGATCCGCCAGAACCCGGCCCGGCTGCCGTACTCGAACATGGACTCCGTGTTGAGATTGCGGCGGCCGACCGTCGGCGGCGCCCCGACGACCTCGTGGAGGAAGGCCTCGGAGGCCGGGTCTCCCTCTAGCGGCGTGTTCTCCGCGCCCTCCTCGTAGTTGAGGACGAAGCTGAGCGCGAGGCGCGCGCCGTCGGGCCAGCGAGGGTCGGGCGGGCTCGGCCCGTAGCCGACGAGGTCGCGTGCATAGCTTTCGCTCATCCGTCCTCCGTTCGTTCATCGCCGTCGAGCTTGCGCTCGAGGAAGTCGAGCACGGCACGCATCTGGCGGATCTCCTCGTCGACCACGAACGAGCTGTGACCGGTCTCGTACGAGTACACCTCCACGTCTCCGCCCCGCGCTCGGACTGCATCCACCCAGAGGTAGGCCTGCCGCGGAGGGCAGCGGCTGTCGTGCTCGCCGATGAGGCACAGCACCGGCGTCTGGACACGATCGGCGTACGTGATCGGAGAGCGCTCGCGCACGAGCTCTGCCTTCTCGTCGATTCCGCCCCCGAGGAGGTACCGGTCGTAGGCCTGGAGCGGAGGCGACAGATCCTCATGAGAGGCCGCGTAGTCGCCAACCGGGACCCCGGCGACCCCGGCCGCGAAGCGGTCCGGGTGAAGGCCCAGCATCAGGAGCGTGAGGTAGCCGCCCCACGACCAGCCCGCCATGACGGCGCGCTCCGGGTCCGCCGTGCCGTCGGCGACGAGCGCGTCGAGCCACGCGAGCACGTCCTCGACCTCGGGGAAGCCGATGTCGCCGACGAGCCGGTCGCGCCACGCGACCCCGTACCCGGTGGAGCCGCGGTAGTTCGGCAGCGCAACGGCGAAGCCGTGGTCGACGAGCGTCTGGAAGTCAGGCTGCCAGTCGTCGGCGTACATCCAGGTCGGACCGCCGTGCACCCACATCACCGTCGGGAAGGGCGGATCGCCGGCCGGGGTGACGAGGAAGCCGTGCACGGACTCACCGGCCCGGTTGCTCGTGCGGCGAGACCGGAAGGGGCGCCCGGGCGGCGCGGCGCCGTTCAGTGCCGGCAACAGGGCCTGGCCGCCGGCGACGAGGAGGCGTGGCGGCTCGGCGCCGCTCGCGACTTCGAGCCACACCTCGCCGTCCGGGCGTACCCGTGCACGGCGGATCGTTCCGTCGGGATGGGAGATCGCGGCCGCCTGACCCGTCAGCTCGAGGCGCAGGAGGCGGTCACGGCCCTCCAGAGTCTCAACGGCGAGCAGCGCGGACGCGTCCGGCCACCAGTCGAGCACGTGGACGTCTCCCTCGGCGTCGAGCCGCAGATCGCTGCGCTCGCCCGTGACGGGGTTCCAGATCGCGGGCCGCACGAAGCCCTCCCGCTCGTGGAGTATGGCGAGACGCTGGTCGCCCGGGAGCGGTGACCACGCGGCTGCGTCGAGCCCGAGACCGTCGCCGTCCCAGAGATCCGCCACGGTGTCTCCCGTCTCTGGATCGAGGACCCGAAGCGCGTGCCGGACGATGTCGCCGCGCTCGCCGTGGCTGATACAGACGAGCCGCTCGTCGGCGGAGAGCGCGGCGAGCTCGGGGCTCCGCTCCCAGCCGGCGAGCTCGGCATGCACCGCGTGGCGGTAGAGCTCGCGAGCCGCGCCGCCCTCGTCGAAGGCGTAGATCGCGAAGCCGTTCGCGTCGGACAGCGCGACCACCGAGACCCGCTCTCCCAGGGCCAGCCCGCCCGGCCACCCCCAGGGCAGGCTCGTGACGAGGGGTCGCGGCTCGCCGCCCTCGAACGGCGCCTTGACGTACTGGCCCGACTCGTCGCCCGAGGAGTCGCGGAACCAGACGATTCCCGACCCGTCGGGCGTCGGGTATGCCTCCGTCACGCCAACCGCCTCGCGGCTCGCCTGCCGCCGCTCTCCGGTCTCGAGCTCCCACGCCCAGGCCTGGAGCGAACCGCTCTCGGTGGAGAGGTGGACGAGCCGGCCTGGCGCACGCCGCGCCCAAACCGGGAACGTCACGCGCGGCGCCCGGTAGCGGCGCTCCCACGCGGGCACACCCTCCATGACGTCGGGAACCTAGCAGCCGCGACGAACTCGGCACAGATCCGTCTCGCATTCGACACGGTCCGTCACACACGTGTAGGGGGTCTGACCCCATGGGTCAGACCCCCCAGCGAACCGCCTCGTGGCCGGGGTTCCGACCTCGGGCTCGTATGCTCGCCGGGTGGAGGCGGGAGCGACGACGACCCGGGCCGGAACGCTGCTCTGGACAACGGGCGCACCTGCGCTCTTCGTCCTGCTCTGGTCGACCGGCTTCGTGTTCTCCAAGGAGAGCCTGAAGTACGCCGAGCCGATGACGATCCTCGCGATCCGCTTCGGCGCAGCTTCCGTGCTGGCGCTCGGACTGACGCTGGCCGCGCGCGCCGCATGGCCGTCGGCGCGGCAGCTCCCGCACGTGGCAATCGTCGGGCTGCTCGTGCACGGCTGCTACATCGGCGGGATCTTCGCCGCCATCGACCAGGGCTTGCCGGCGGGCCTCGCGGCGCTCATCGCCGGGCTCCAGCCGCTCGTCTCCGCGTGCCTCGTCGGGGTGCTGCTCGGCGATCGCGTGACGCCGATGCAGTGGCTCGGCTGCGTGCTCGGATTCGTCGGCGTGCTGCTCGTGCTGTGGACGAAGCTGACCTTCGACCGGGCAACCACGACGGCGATCCTGCTCGCCGTCCTCGCGCTCGCCGGCATCACGGCGGGAACGCTCTACCAGAAGCGGTTCTGCGCGGACGTCGACGTGCGCTCCAGCCAGGTCGTCCAGTACGCCGCCGCGGCGGTTGCCGTGCTCGCCCTCGCCCTCGCGTTCGAGGACATGGAGGTCCGCTGGACGCCGGCGCTCGTCGGCTCGCTCGCCTGGATGGTGCTCGTCCTCTCCATCGGGACGATCAGCCTCTTCCTCGTGATCATCCGGCGCGGTGCCGCCGTACGTACCGCCAGCCTCTTCTACCTCGTGCCGCCGGTGACTGCGCTGCTCGCCTGGGTGTGGTTCGGAGAGACGCTCGGGCCCGCCGCTCTCGTCGGACTGGGCGTGGCCGCGATAGGCGTCGCACTCGTCCAGCGCGGAGGTCGCGAGCCCGTGCCCGCGCCCGTGCCGGAGTAGAGGCGCCTCCCGGCCAGCCGGCCCTCTCGAAGCGTCTACCGCCGCTTGGCGAGAAGATCCCAGGCCTCGGCGAGCGCGTCGCCGAGGATGCCGGCGATCTCGTCGAACTGCTCGGGGCCGGCCACGAGCGGGGGCGAGATCTGGACGACCGGGTCGCCACGGTCGTCGGCGCGGCAGATCAGGCCGCGCTCGAAGAGATGCGGGGAGAGGAAGTCGCGCAGCAGCCACTCGCACTCCTCGTCGGAGAACGTCCCCTTCGTCTCCTTGTCCTTGACGAGCTCGAGCGCCCAGAAGAACCCTGCGCCCCGGAGGTCTCCCGCGATGTCGAGATCGAGCAGCTGGCCGAGCGTCGAGCGAAAGCGCTCCTCGTTTGCCGCGACGTGCTCGACGATCCCCTCGCGCCTCATGATCTCGATGTTCTTGAGGGCGACCGCGCACTGCACCGGATGGCCGCCGAAGGTCATCCCGTGCGCGTACATGTTCGTATCCGTGAGGAACGGCTCCATGACCGCGTCTCGCGCGATCACGGCGCCGATGACGCCGTACGAGGAGGAGAGGCCCTTCGCGGAGGTCACGAGGTCGGGCCTGATGTCGTACCGCTCGGAGCCGAACCAGGCGCCCACCCGGCCGAAGCCCGTGATCACCTCGTCGGCGCAGAGCAGGATGCCGTAGCGGTCGCAGATCTCGCGGACACCCTGGAAGTACCCGGCCGGAGGAGTGAACGAGCCGCCCGAGTTCTGCACCGGCTCCATGATCACCATGGCCACGGTGCCGGGGCCAGCCTGCTCGATCGTCGAGTCGAGGTCCTCGAGCAGCATGGCGGTGAACTGCTCCTCGGTCTCGCCGTCAGGACGGTGATAGCGGTTCGTGTTGCGGACGTGGAGCGTTCCCGGCACGAGCGGCTCGAACGGTGCCTTGATCGCCGCGATCCCGTTGATGGAGAGGGCGCCGAGGGTGGTCCCGTGATAGGCAAGACGCCGCCCGATGGCCTTCCAGCGGCGCTCGCCGCGAAGCGCGTGGTACTGGCGCGCCAGCTTCCACGCCGCCTCGACGGCCTCGGAGCCGCCCGATACGAAGAAGACCCGGTTGAGGTCGCCTGGTGCGAGGGACGCGATCTCCGCTGCGAGCTCGATGGCCCTCGGGTGCGCGTAGGTCCAGTTGATGTAGAACGGCAGCTCGCGCATCTGCGCCGCGGCCGCCTCGCCGATCTCCTCGCCGAAGCCGTAGCCGATGTTGACGCAGAACAGGCCGGAAAGCGCATCGAGGTAGCGCTTGCCGTTCACGTCCTCGAGGTAGCAGCCGTCGCCGCTGACGATCACCGGCACGTCGCTGTCGGCGTAGCCGCCCATGCGGGTGAAGTGCAGCCAGAGATGGTCGCGCGCCGCCCGCTGCAGCTCCTCCGGTGTCATCCGCGCCTCGGTCGTGCTCATGCCAACCTCTCCATCGCCTGCGCCTCCGCTTTCTCGCGCCGCCGTTGCCAGAGGATGTTGACGATCATCAGTCCGACGGCGACGACGAAGATGATGGTACCGATGACGTTGACCTGAGGCGGGACGCCGACGCGTGCGGCGCCCCACACCCAGATCGGGAACGTCTGCTCGATCCCCGCCGTGAAGAACGTGATCACGAAGTCGTCGATCGAGCAGGCGAAGGCGAGCAGGGCGCCGGCGAGTATCGCGGGCGCGATCAGCGGGAGCGTCACGTGGCGAACGTCTGCGCCGGCGCCGGTCGAACCGCCGCCTCAGCGCGTGCCGATCTTCATCCCGGTGAGGCGCGGCATCGCCGCCACGAGCCGGGCTGGAAGAGGCCCCCGACGGCCGTCCTCCTCGCGCTCCTCGCAGGCCAGAATCGCGCCGCGCACGAGCCCGCCGCCGAGCCTGCGGAGCGGCTCGGGAGGCAACGCTGGCACCCTGCGACGGACGAGCGGGAGGGCCGTGTACTCGTCGTCAGCCCGAAGGACGAGCGAGGCGAGCGCCTGCCCGCCGAGCCAGCTTGCCCCGACACCGCTGCCGGAGTAGCCCGCTCCGTAGTGGACGCGCGTCCCCGTCAGCGTTCCGAAGAACGGGAGGTGGTCGGACGACACGTCGATGGGCCCGCCCCAGGCCCGCTCGACTCGTGCGGCGGCCAGCGCGGGGAGCAGCTTGCGGAGCCCGGCTTCGGCCCGTCCGGCCGTCGGCGAGTCGGTAAAGAAGCGCGCGTCGACGGCGCCGCCGGGCCCGAGCGGCCCGGAGCCGCTTCCCATCGCCACCCGGCCGTCGGGCGTCGTGCGGAAGTAGTGGAGGAACATGCGCCCATCGGAGATCGACAGCCCGTCCGTCCAGCCGATCTCCGCCAGGAGGTCGGGCACCGGCTCGGTGAGCACGACGTAGCTGCCGAAGTTCGTCAGGTGCCGGCCGGCGGGCTTCCACGCGGGCAGCCACGCGTTCGTCGCCAGCACGACCTCGGCCGCCCGCAGACGCCCGCGCGGCGTCTCGAGCACGCTGGGGCTCCCGGCCCGAAGACCGGTGAGCCGCGTGCGCTCGTGCAGCGCCACTCCGTCGGCCAGCACCGCCCGGCGGAGTGCACGCGCGAGCCGCGCCGGCTGCACCGTGGCGCCGTCGCGAAACAGCGCCCCCTTGCGGAAGCGGGGCGAATGGACCCGCTCGGACACATCCACGGCGGTGAGCGGGACGCACTCCTCCGGGACGCCGAGCTCGGCGGCCGTCCGGACGGCACGATCGACGGCAGCGTCCTCGAACGGGGCCGCGGACACCTTCA
This sequence comes from uncultured Thermoleophilia bacterium, assembly GCA_963838105.1. Classification (GTDB taxonomy): domain Bacteria; phylum Actinomycetota; class Thermoleophilia; order Gaiellales; family Gaiellaceae; genus CAWJNF01. Next base: position 59,714 of record CAWIQC010000019.1, read on the forward strand.
GGTACCCGTCCTCACGCAGCCAGACATCCTCGCCTCGCGTCTCGGAAAATGCCCGAACGGCGGGGATCACGCGGTCGGAGAGCCGGCAGAGCTCGACCGCATCCTCGGCTCCGAGGAGCGGCCTCAGCCGCGCGAGCTGCGACCAGTAGCCGTGCAGGAAGCCCCCGTTGCGACCGCTGGGCCCCCAGCCGACGATCTCCTTCTCGAGCACGGCCACGCGTAGAGACGGGTCGCGCCCCCGCAGCGCGAGCGCCGTCCAGAGACCCGTATAGCCACCGCCGACGATCGCGACGTCGACCTCGGCATCGCCCTGTAGGGGCCGGATCTCATCCGGCCCGCCGGCGTTGGCTCTGCCCTCGGCGGCGAGGGCCTCTTCGAGCCACCAGGGCGGCTCCAGACCGGGAAGGACGGAGGGCGTCGACACGCGCCGTACAATCGTCTCAGATGCAGGTCGTCGCCACACCGGAAGCCCTCGCGCTCGTCCGTGAGCGCGGCGGCAGGCTCTACGTCTGGCTGCAGAAGGCCGGCTGAGCGAGCTGCCCCGTCTCGCTGGGAGCTTCGAGCGAGCCCGAGGCGAGGCGGGACTTCAGCCGGGTGCCGGCTGACGGTCTCGAGCTGTACCTCTCGAACGGTCTGCGCGGCCGCCTGCCCGAGACGCTCGAGCTGCACGTCCGCGGCCTCTGGAAGAAGCGCGTGGCCGCGTACTGGAACGGCCTGCCCTGGGTCATGTAGACGATCGGCACCGTGTGAGCGGGGGGCCGGATGAGATCCGGCCCCCACCACCTACTCGGCGGGCAGTCGATGTAGGGGCCGCATCTCATGCGGCCCGCGTCAGGCCTGTCACGAGGCGCGCGACCTGCGCATCGTCTCCTTCACCGCGTCCGTGTCGAGCGCGAGCTCGAGCAGCCCGACCTGCTCCTCGTAGATCGAGGGGTCGACCTGCTCCTTCACCTCGTCCTCGAAGATGTGCACGACGGGGAGTCCCAACTGGACTCCTGCCAGTGGCCCGACGTAGCTCGGATCGCCGGCGGTGACGGTCTCGGCCGCCACCTCGAGCGCCTCCGGGTCGGCGGCTCCGAGGACGACGACGAGGTCATCCGTGCCGAGCCGGTCGACGAGCGCCTTGATGCGATCCTGGTTCTCCGGGTCCATGGCCCCAGCCGCCGTTCAGACGAAGCACTCGGTCTCGGCGAGGACGACCTCGGCACCGGCCGAGCGAACGCAGTCGGCGATCGCGTTACCGGGGACGCCGTCCCGCTCACCGAGCGCGATGACCTTCTTGCCCGCGAGCTCCACTCACTCACCTCCTCCATCGACGAGCTTCTGCACGGCGGCCTCGATCTCCGCCCTGGACGGGTCGCCGGTGAGGCGCTCGACCTCGGCGCCGTCCCGGTAGAGCACGTAGGTCGGCAGGCCGAAGACCTTGAGGTCGCGACAGACCTGCCGGTTGTCAGGCGCGTTCACCTTCACGAGCTTGAGCTGCCCGTCGTAGGACTGCTCGAGCGCCTCCATCGCGGGCATCATCGCGATGCAGGGCTGGCAGCGAGGGCCCCAGAAGTCCACGAGCACCGCGCCTTCGGCGACGAGGCCGTCGAACGTCTCGGGTGTTGCTTCGATGGCCATGCCGTCCTCCCGTCCTATGAGTCGAGCGTGATCGAGGCGCCGTCCCAGAGCTGCGTCATGCGGCCGAGGAACAGGCTGCCCTTCGCCATCAGCATCGTCGAGCGCAGCTCGCCGGCGGCGAGGCGCTCGAGCGCGTGCGGGAGCCACGGCACCGCCGAGGCGATGTGCCCCTGCGTCGGCGCGAAGCCGGGCAGGCCGTGCTCGCGCGCGAAGCCGGGGATGGCGGCCTTGTCGAGCTCGCCGCGCATGACTGCGAGCGCGCCGAGCATCCGGTAGTTGCGATCCGGCACGTCGCCGCCGCCCGACGGCTCGGTGATCTCCGGATCGTGGAGCTCGGTCGAGTAGCGGGCGACGTCCGTGATCCGGCAGCCGAGCTTTTCGAGCGGTCGCTAGCACGATGTCCGACAGGAGCGCCTGCTGCGAGGAGCCGGACCCGATCCGGTGCCGGCCGACCGCGTCGAGCCTCAGCACCGGGCGCGTCGTCGCCTGCTGGGCCGACGAGCACGGCCATCCCGGCGAGGACGTCCTCGAGCACGGGGACTCCATGCTCGAGCGCGCCCTGGAACTTCATCCCGAGCTTCGCCAGCGAACCGCCGGCGACGACCACGACGCGCTCGTACGCGCCCGACTCGACGAGCGCGCCGGCGCTGATCAGCGCGTGCACCGGTGCCGCGCAGAAGGCCTTCACGTCGGACCCGCTCGCCTCGGTGAGCCCGCACGCCTCGGCGATCGCCTTCGCGAGCGCGCCTCCGCCGCGCTGGTAGCGATCCCCGACGGCCTCCTCCCCGCAGCCGATCGCGTACTCGACCTGGTCCTTCTCGACGCCTGCGGCGTCGAGAAGGAATCGAAGGGCATGCACACCGCTTGCCTTACAACACAGGTTCTCCAGGAGGACGCGCGCCTGCAGCGACTCGTCGTGCGGATGCGCCGGGGTGAACGAGCCGACGACTTCGCCGCCGTCGTAGAGGGCAAGCTCGCCGGCCGCCTCGTTCGGCTCCGCACCGAGCCGGATGAGCTCGAACTGGTCGAGCTCCGCCAGCAGCTCGTAGTACTCCCCCTGGGGCATGAGCTCGCCGAAGCGCCCGTGACGTGCGCCGGGCCCACCGTTTCCTCGCCACCACGGGCGGGGCCGGTCCCAGAGCTGCTCGGGCCGCAGATTGCCGATGAAGGCCTGGTGCGGCGGATACGCGAGCGCGTCCTCGTAGGTCCGCAGCGCGCCGATGAGCTCGGGCAGCCGCTCGCGCTCGCGCGACGGCTTCGAGCCGTAGCGAACGAGGTCGGGCACGTGCTCGAGCACGAGCGAAGCGGCGAGGAGCCCGGCCCTGCGGGTCAAATCTCAGGCTCCAGAGCGGGCACGCATTCCGGCGGAACCCAGCGGGCCGGATGAGATCCGGCCCCTACACCTGGCAGCGGCCAGGGTCTCACGCAGCGCCCTCCCAGACCGTGCCGGGCTCGACCTCGGTCTCGAGCATCTCGAGCGCGCTGCTCGACGATTCTTCGGCGCAGCGCCGCCTCGCCCGCCGGGCTGCGTTCCGGGTCGCCGAACGGATTCGTGATCGCGACGCCGCGCACGACGCGGTTCGCGCCGATCATCGTCGCGATGGTCGGAAGCGCGGTCACGAACACGGTCGCGATCCCCGCCCGCTCGATCTCTCTCGCCAGCGTTGCCCCGCAACGCGTGCCCGTCCCTCAGGTGCCCGACAGGACGACGGCCTCGACGCCGGCCTCTTTCAGCTCGTCGGCGATCTCCTGCCCGAACTTGACCGAGGTCGCGACCGGGGTGCCGTTGCCGGTCGTCGTGTAGAAGGCGTCGTGGAGCCCCGCGATGCGCCCTTCGCGCAGGAGCTGTGTGACGACGTCGAGCGGGACGAGGCGGTTGGGGTCGGCATTCGCCGCCGTGACGTCGAAGCCGCCGTGCACCGATTCGTAGCCGCCGGCTGCAAGCGTGCCCTCGGCCGGCAGCGGATAGCGCAGCCAGGCGTGGGCCCGAATCGTCGGCAGCCCGTCCGGGTTGCCCTGCGGGACGCAGCCCGCTTCCGTGACCAGCGCCAGCTTCGCCGCGGCAAGACGGATCGGCGGCGGCGGCGGAACCTGCTCGACCGCCGCAACCACCTCGGTCCGCGTCTCGCCTGCGAGCTTGGCGAGCAGCATGTCGATCGCGCGCGCCGCGCCGGACGCGCCCGCTCGCTCGTTCCGGCGCAGCCCGCGCGGCAGGTAGCCCTCGTCCTCGGGCGGCCCGAGCTCCCCGCCCTCGGCGAGCCGCCGGGCAAGCGCTGCGAGCCTCGGCAGAGCCTCGCGCATTCCCGCGACGTTGGTGGAGGTCGGCACGATGTAGGCGGCGCCCTCGGCGGCCGCGACGCCGGGGCTCTCGGGATCCATCCCGCAGACCGCGGGGATGCCACGGCGCGCGACCTCGCGCGCGAGCGTCCCACACGCGTAGCCATAACGTCCCGAGCCGAACGAGGGGCCGCAGACGAGCACGTCCGGCCGCTCCTCGTCGACGAACCGCAGCAGCGCGGCCAGCGCCTCGTCCTCGCGCTCGCCGAAGTAGTCGTCGCCGCACGCGAGCGTGACCGCCACGTCCAACCCGAGCCCGCGACCGGGCCCGACAGCACCCTCGATGCGCGTCGGCGGAGTACCGGCCGCCTCCTCGCCGCCGAGGCCGGCGAAGAACTGGTTCAGGTAGTGCGCGACCTTCACGCCGAGCCCCCAAGCCCGGGGTCAAGTCTTGCATACGAACATAACGGCGAAAGGAGGTCGATCCTTATGCTTCTATGCAAGACTTGACCCCGGTCGTTTCTCACCACGTGACCGCTCTCAGGTCGAGGTCTCCCATCTGACAGGTCGCGCCCAGGTAGTTGCGCACGGGCACCGGGCCGCAGTCGTCGGCCGCGCGGCCGTCGAGCAAGGTGTCGCCGCCGACGACTCGCTCCGGGCGCCACTCGGGGACATACTCCTCGGCGTTGCCGACCGAGACGATGCAGTCGGCCTCGGGCACGTGGTCCGTCAGACCGCCCATCTCGGCGACCATGGCGACCGTCCGGATCCCGGCCCGCTCGCAGGCGCGAACCGTCAGCATCGTGTCCGTGTGCGAGTTGCCTCCGGCGTCCGTGGTCACGATCGCGCCGTCGGCGCCGAGCTCGCCGGCGAGCTTCGCAGCCAGCATCGCGGCGCGCTCCTTGTCCTTCGCGCTCTGGTTGTAGCCGCGGCAGGCGACGACACCTGCGAAGCGCAGGCGCTCGCCGTCCGCGGCGAGCAGCTCGCGCACGAGCGCCGAGCGCTGGAAATGGTAGGTCGGGTTCCGGAGACCCGCCCAGTGGTACTCGCCCGCCGTGAGCGCCCCGTCGAGGATCTCGAGCGGGTTGAGGATGGACGGCTGGAAGCCGTCGAGGGTGGCGCCGTAGAGGTAGATCTCGTACAGCGGGCCCAGCGAGGAGAGCTGGAGCAACAGCGCGATCGCGGGGAGGTCGTCGCCCGTGGCGCCCCCGAGCTCGTAGCGCAGCGTCTCCACAGACTCGGGCTCCTGGCGGATCGTCTCGGCGGCGAGATCGCGCGCCGCACGCAGCTTCGCCTCACGTATCGCCGCCTCGAAGTCCTCGTTGCCCACGCCCTCCGCCGGGCGAAAGGTGAGGACGACGTTCGCCGTCCGCCCGAGCAGCGAGTGCTCGGCGCCGGGACCCGCCATGTCGACCAGAGCCTCCTGCTCGTGGAGCGGGCGCTCCTGCGCCGGGAAGTCGGCGCACGCGATCACGGCCGCGCCCTCGATCCGGTTCGTCCGACCCTCGCCGGCGGGTCGGAGCGCCCCGAGCGCGCCGGGGAAGGTCGCCTCCGGATCTTCCGCCTTCACGCGCGGCTCGACGGCGTCGAGCACGTGCGTCAGCCGCACGGAGTCGCCGGGCCGTACGACGTCGACGTCGACGGACGCGAGCCGGGGGTCGTCGAAGGCGAGCGCCCCCGCAAACGCGTCGAGATCGACGCTGTCGAGCGGGTAGGTCGCAAGCTCAAGCTGCACGGGTGCTCCATCCCAGGCGCGACTCGATCTCCGCGGCGGCTTCGCGGCAGCGCTCGGCGATACGGTCGAGCGTCGCCGGCGCCATCCGGTAGGCCGGCCCGGAGACGCTGAGGGCGGCGACGCAGCGGCCGGTTCGGTCGCGGAGAGGCACGGCGACGGCGTGGAGGCCTTCCTCGAGCTCTCCCACCGCGGTCGCGTAACCACGCGCCCGCACCTGCCCGAGCTCCTGCTCGAGCGCACGGCGGCTCGTGATCGTCCGTGCCGTGAACGCCTCCAGCTCCCCACCGGGCAGGGTCCGGCCGGAGAAGGCGAGCAGCACCTTGCCGTTCGCGGTGCAGTGCAGGGCCGTGCGCCTGCCCGTCCAGCTTCCGACGCCGACGATGTGCCTCCCGTCGACCTGCGCGACGTTGACGGCCTCGAAGGCATCGAGCAGCGCGAGGTTGACCGTCTCCCCCGTGTCCGCGGCCAGCCGGGCCATCGCGGGTCGCGAGAGCTCCTCGAGGTCCTCGCCGCCGCGGGCCGCGAGCAAGGCGAGGCGCCCGAGCTCGGGCCCGAGCCTGAAGGACTCGCTGCGCGGCGCCCGTTCGAGGAAGCCGCGCGCCGCCAGGGTGGCGGCGAGCCGCGACGCCGTCGACTTGTGCACGCCGAGCGCGCCGGCGAGCTCGGTCACGCCGAGCTCCTGCTCCGGCGTCTCGAACGCCTGGAGCAGCTGCAGCGCGCGATCGACAGTCTGGACCCCGTTGCGCATATCGCAACTGGTTGACGATAACGCAACACACGTCGTTCTGCAAATGGCGCCGGGAACGGGCCCTGGGAATATCTCCCTGCCTTCGGGGTCCTTACGAGCAAGGACACGCGACAGGAGGTTTCACCATGATCCGCGCCCTCACCATCCTCACGGCCGTCGTGGCGCTCGCCGTCTCGGCCCAGCCCGCCTCGGCTGGCTCGAACGTCAGCAACGGTGCGACGGACGGCCAGATGCTCTATGTCGCCAACCACACGACGGGCACGGTGAGCGTTCGCAGCCAGAGCCCGCGCAGCTCGGATTTCCTGCCGGAAGTCGATGACGAGGTCCTCCTGAAGAATGGCGGCATCGTCACCAACAACAACGACCCGGAAGCCATGGTCGTGGACGCGGACCTGAATCAGCCCGACATGCGGCGAGCTCTGGCTGACCACCCGCTGGCGACGATCTCGCGTCCTTGACGGCCCCCCTCGGCTCAACGAAGGGGAGCATCCTCGACCCGTGCTGTTGAGATCGCAGGAGTGATTACGCCGCCGCCGCTCAGAGGCGCCAGTGGCGCAGGGCGTTGGCCCCCAGGTACATGCGCCTTGCCTCCTCGGACGGGAAGGAGCCGTGCTCGGCGACGGCCTCGAGGAGCTGCGGGTACTTCACCTGCCCCTCGAACCAGGGCCAATCGGTAGCCCAGGCTAGCTGCCCGGGCGGGATCGAGTCCGCGTAGCGAGCCAGCTTGCCGAGGTAGCCCGGGAACGGGTAGCGCCAGCCGTCCTCCCACTCCATCAGCGGGCCTCCGAGCACCGAGGTCGAGACGAGCACGCTCGCGCTCGCGGCGACGACGCGGCAGAGGACGGGGAACTCGGGGCCGTCCGGGTGGGCGTTGGCGCCGTGGTTGAGCTGGATGGGGACGTCCGCGTAGTCGGCTGCGAGGCGGCCGATCGCCTCGTAGTACTCGGCGAGAGAGGGCGTCTCCGGGGGCGCGGTGTCCTCGAAGCCGAAGACCGCGGCTCGACCTCGCTCCCGCAGCAGGTCGAACGCCGCACGGATCTCCGGCGCGTCGGGATCGAGGCGGAGGTAGGCGGGGAAGATCTTGACGCCGAGCGCGCCGGCGTCGAGCTCGGCGGCGAGGCTGTCGAGCCAACCGGGCGTCCGCGGGTGGAAGAGCGTCGTGACGTAGCGCAGCCGGTCCGGGTAGCGCTCGGCCCAGCCGCGCGTATACGCCCTCCCGCCCATGAAGTCGGCCGGCGACGACTCGAACCGCGCCATGAACTGCGGGAAGTCGTAGCCGTCGTAGCCGATCACGACGGCGGAGTCCACCCCGGCCCGGTCGAGCTCGGCGACGAGCAGCTCGCCCGAGTGCTCCGTGCGCGTGAACGGGTCGACCGGCGAGGAGTGCGGGCTCGTCTCGATCGGCCAGGAGCGCACGAAGACGTGCGTCTCCGTGTCGACGACCGGGAAGTCGACGATCGGCCCCACTGCTAGATAGATCGCCGTCGCCTCGATCTCCACCTTCAGCTCGGGCGCGACGAGCGCGGTGATCTCGACGAGCGTCGCCGCCGGCCTGTGGTCGCCGAAGTACTCGAGCCGCGCCTTCGTCACCTCGGGCCGGTCGGCGATGTCCGTGAGGAAGACGCCCACGCGGACGACGTCGGTCTTCGCGGCACCGGCTGCGCTCAGCAGCTGGTCGATCCTGCGCAGGCACTCGCGCGCCTGCTCGTAGGCGTCGTCGCCGCCGACGACGGAGCCGTCCTCCGCGTTCGCGATCTGGCCGCTGATCGTGAGCGTCCGCGAGCCCGTGGCGAGCACGGCCAGCGAGTAGTGGGGGGCGGGGGGCGGCCCACCCGGGATGGTCACGGTCTCGTTCGGCATCGTTCCTCCTTCGCGTGGTCGGTCGTAGGGTCAGCGGATCTCGTGGCCGAGGTCCGCGTACAGCGCTCCTCTGACATCCCTCACCGGCGCCTCGCCGCCGTCGAGCTCCCGAACGAGCGCGTCGAGGTCTCCCCAGGCCGTGCAGCTCCACACGGCCAGGCCTCGCGGATCGGGGCCGAGCGTGCCGAGCCGGTCGACCAGCAGCGAGAGCTCGAGCCCGGAATGGCGTCCGGCGCGCGCGAGGTAGAACGCCTTCACGTCCTCGCGCGACGCGTCCGGCACGACGTCGAAGTACTCCGCGTAGTAGCGGCCCGTGGTGCCGACGCGAGGCTCGACAAGGGGCTCGTAGCAGCCGGCCGCGTCCATGCGTCGCCGCCAGTCGGAACGGCTCGTTCCATACGGCCTGCTGGTCGCCGGCGAAGAGCTGCTCCCACTGGTCGAGCCGCTCGAGCCCCGCCCGCGAGTACCAGGCGGTCAGGAACTCCGGCTCGGGCCCGATCCGCCACGTACGGCCGACGTTGAGGAGGAGCAGGTCGTCATCCTCGTGCTGGCGCTCCCAGCCGGTCTGCATGGAGCCGATCATGTAGCGAAACGCCTCCGCGGACACGCCCGGGTTCCTGCTGATGTACTCCACGTAGACGAGCACGACCGGAACGCTATGTCGTCTGCTCGTCGAGCGGTCGCGTGTGGTCGTGGACGTGCTCGAGGCCTGTCGGCAGCTCGAGGGTCAGGTCGAGCTCGGGGAAGCGCGAGACAACCTCGACGGCGCGTCGCTCCGTCACCGCCACGCGCGCCGCCTCGACGACGTCCAGCAGATGGAGGTCCTGCTCGAGCTCCTGCAGCGGCGCCCGGCCCTCGCGCAGCGCGAGCACGCATTCGCGCAGCCCGTCGGCCCAGAGCCACGTGCCGTCGATCGCCTCGTGCTCCTCCCAGCGGCCGGCGCGAGTTGCGCCACAGCTCGAACCCGCGCGGGTCCCAGTCGTCGCCGAGCAGGTTCGCCGTCCCCTCCGTGCCGTAGAGCTCGAGCCCGGGACGGCGGTAGCGTTGGATCGCCTGCGAGGAGACGAGCGAGGAGATGGCCCCGCTCGCGTGGCGCAGCACGGCGTGACAGACGTCGGGGTCGGGCTGCTCGATCGCGGCTCCGCCCGCCTCGCGGACCGGCACGGCCACGGACTCGGCCGCGAGCACCTCCGTCACCGGCCCCAGCAGCGCCGTGAGGCTCTTGAGGTTGTAGATCCCGTTCTCGGCCAGCGGCCCCACGCCGGCCGAGTGGTACCAGGCCGCCCAGGGCGAGCCCGCGTTTCCGTAGAGACCGCGCGCCGAGTGGACGGTGCCGATCGCGCCGCGGCGAACCTGCGTCCAGAGGGCACGGAACGTCGGCGCGAGCTGGACGAACGGCGCCGCCAGGTAGAGAAGGCCGCGCTCGCGTGCGAGCGCCGCGACCTGCTCGGCCTCGGCCCGGCTCATGGCCACCGGCTTCTCGCAGACAACGTGTTTTCCGTGCTGGAGCGCGAGCAGGCAGAGCTCGGCGTGGCTCGGCGGCGGCGTCAGCACGACGACGACGTCGACATCGGCCGCCGCGACTTCCTCCGGCGTCTCGACCAGGTGCGCGCCGGGGCGGCGCCGGAGCACGTCCGGCCAGGTCTCCCGGCGCCGCGCGCAGATCGGCCCTTCGCGCGCGAGCCCGCGCGGGACGAGGCGGTCGAGCACCTGCAGGTACGCCCAGAGGACGCTGCCGGCGCCGATGAAGCCGACCCCCTGGGGACGTTCAGACACGGCCGAGCCCGCGGTAGAGCCCGAGCGAGTCGAAGTAGACGCGCGCCTCGCGGATCTCGCCTCCGGCGCAGGTCAGCCAGCTCACGCCGTCGAGCTCGAGACCCTCGACGACGTAGCGCCAGCGCACGGCGGCCGTACCGCCGTCGGAGAGGACGTCGTCGACCGCGTACTCGAACGCCGGCGTCTCGGCGAGCCAGCGCAGGCACATCGCCTCGATCGCCACGCGCCCCTCGATCGGTCTCGTCGCCGTGAGGTCGGGTGTCCGGTGCTCGACGTCGAGGAAGAGCGCGTCTTCGGCGAAGAGAGCCCCGAATGCCGCAGCGTCCCGGCCGGCGAGAGCGTCGCGCCAGGCATGGGCGAGCTCGACCGGCGTCCGTTCAGACGACAGGGAAGGCCTCCTCCTGCGGGCCGAGCATCCAGCCGCCGTCGACCCAGTGGATCGCGCCCGTGACGAAGGACGACTCGTCCGAGGCGAGGTAGAGAGCGGCGCGCGCGACGTCCTCGGGCTCGCCGAGACGGCCGAGCACGGACATGCGCTCGGAGGCCTCCCGGTAGCGCGGCTCCGCGAGCGCCTCCCGCGTCATCGCGGTGACGATCGAGCCGGGCATGAGGACGTTGGCACGGATGCCGCGCGGGCCGTAGTGCTGGGCGATCGACCGGGTCAGCGAGATGACGCCGCCCTTCGAGGCCGTGTACGCGTCGTAGACCGGCTCGGGACGCACCGCCACGGGCGAGGACGTGTTGATCACGCTGCCCCCGCCGGCCCGGAGGAGCTCCGGGATGGCGTAGCGGCAGCAGAGGAAGACGCCGGTCAGGTTGACGGCGAGCGTCCGGTGCCAGACCGCCTCGTCCAGGTCGACGACGGAGCCGTCGCCGGGGAGCCAGACCCCGGCATTGTTGTAGAGGACGTGCAGGGCGTCGAACGCCTCCACCACCTCGCCCACCGCGCGCTCCACGTCGGCGGCCGAGGAGACGTCTGCGGCGATTGCGCGCGCCGCTCCACCCGCGGCGCCGATCGCAGCGGCCACGGTCTCCGCGCGCTCGCCGTCGACGTCGAGCACGCCCACCCGGGCGCCCTCGTGCGCGAAGAGAAGTGCCGCCGCCCGTCCCATGCCCTCGCCGGCGCCCGTGATCAGCGCGACCTTGCCGTCCAGGCGCCCCATCAGAACACGATCACCGACCGAGCTCCATCGCCGCGCTCCATCGCCTCCAGGGCGGCGTTGACGTCGTCCAGCGTGCAGCGGGTCACGAGCGCGTCGAAGCGAAGAGCGCCCGTGCGAAGGAGCTCCAGCGCGCGAGGCACGTCCCGGCTCGGCACGACCGACCCGTACCACGAGCCGCGCACGGCGCGCTCCTCGACGGTGAGCGTCAGCGGCTCCACGGCGATCCGGGCCTCCGGAGGGGCCATGCCGACGAGGACGGTCTGGCCGCCGCGACCGGTCAGCTCGAGCGCGAGCCCGATCGACTCCGGCCGTCCGACCGCCTCGATCACGTGGTCGAAGCCGTCGCCGGTCAGATCCGCCGCCGCGGCGTGCGCGTCGGCCGGCTCGGCGGCGTGCGTCGCCCCCAGCTCGACGCGCGAGCGAGAGCTTCGAAGGCACCCGGTCGACCGCGAGAATCGTCTCGGCGCCGGCGATGCGAGCGGCCTGAACGGCAAAGAGCCCGACGCCGCCGCAGCCGACGACGGCGACCGACTCCCCCGGCTTCACGCCCGCCGTGTTGAGCACGGCACCGAGGCCCGTCATCGCGGCGCAGCCGAGCAGCGAGAGCTCGACGAGCGGAAGGTCGCGAGGTACCGGGAAGACGCTCGCCGCCGGAACGACGGTGCGCTCGGCGAACGTCGTGCTGGTGTAGTGGTGAACGGGGCGGCCGCCCACCGAGAGCCGGGTGGTGCCGTCCGCCATCACCCCCTGCTCTGACCACGGCGCTCCGACGCAGAGGTTCGGGCGGCCGCGAAGCGCAGAAGCGGCACGTACCGCAGAACGGGATCCAGCTCAGGGCCACGTGATCGCCGGGTGCGATGTCGTCGACACCCTCGCCGACCTCCTCGACGATCCCGGCGCCCTCGTGGCCGAGAACCGCGGGCAGCGGCCAGGGGTGGACGCCCTGCACGGTGTGGAGATCCGAATGGCAGACGCCGCTGGCCGCCAGGCGGACGAGCACCTCGCCGGCTCGTGGCGGGGCGAGCTCCACGTCCTCCACGACGAGGGGCGTGTCGGTCGCCCGCAGGACCGCGGCCCTCATGTCGGAAGCAGGCGCATCGCGGTGCCGGACTCGGCTTCGGCGAGACGCGTGACGGCCAGCTCGCCCGCGTCGGGCCCGAAGCGCTCGTAGGCCTCCTCGAAGCGCCGCGCTGCCTCGAGCGCGAGCGGCGACGGGTACCCGAGCTCGTCCGCGAGCTCGACGATCAGCCGCAGGTCCTTCCGGCACAGCGCCAGCGTGAAGCTCGTGTCGTCGTCCCCGCGCAGGATGTTGGGCAGGTCGTGCTCCGCCACCCAGCTGGCGCCGGCGCTGTCCGGAACGAGCCTCGCGAACGCGTCGAGCTCGACACCCGCCTTGACGGCCAGCGCGAGCGCGTCGGTAAGGGCGGCGACGTGGACGAACCAGAGCAGGTTCGTGAGCAGCTTGGCCGCAGAGCCCGTGCCGACTGGGCCGACATGGTGGACGGCGCTACCGAGGGCTTCGAGCAGCGGCCGGGCGCGCTCCAGGTCGCCCGGCTCGGCTCCGACCATGAACGTCAGGGTGCCGTCGCGCGCGCCGTCGGCAGCCCCGGTGACCGGCGCGTCGACGAGCCCGACCGAGCGGCGGGCCGCTTCGTCGGCCAGGCGCCGAACGACCGTCGGCGTGACCGTGCTCACGTTGACGAGCAGCGCGCCCGGGCTCAGGGCCGGGAGCACCGCGGCGGCGACGGCCTCGAGCTCGGGCGGGCCGGGAACGGAGGCCACGAGCAGCTCCGACCCCGAGGCGAGCTCGCTGAGACTCCCGACCGGCTCGACCCCGGCAGCCTCGGCCGCTGCCACCCGTTCGGGCAGCGGGTCGAAGCCCGCTACCTGGAAGCCTGCCCGCACGGCGTTCCCGGCCATGGGCCCGCCCATGCTCCCGAGGCCGGCGAAGCCGATCAGAGCGTCTCCTGCCCCAGGTCCCGGTAGAGGCCCGCCGTGACGAGGCGGGCCGGCGAGTCGACGCCGTCGAGCTCGCGCGCGAGGGCATCCACCCGATCCCACGAGCCCACGTTCCAGACGGCGAGCGCGCGGGGATCCGGCCCGAGCTTGCCGATGCGGTCGCAGAGCAGGTTCAGCTCCACGCCGGAAGCCGCACGCCGCGCCTCGTAGAACGAGCGGACGTCGTCCCGCGTCGCATCGGGCGCGAAGTCGAGGAACTCGCCGACGTAGAGGCCGCCGCGGCGATAGACGGGATCGAGCAGTGGCTCATAGCAGCCCGCGTCGTCGATGCGGGCGCCGAGCTTGAACGTCTCCTCGAGCCGGTCGGCTTCGCCCGACGCAAAGACCGCCTCCCAGTCACCGATGCGCTCGAGGCCGGCCGACGCCGTGTGCCACACGGCCAGGTACGACGGCTCGGGCCCCGTCCGGAAGGTCCGTCCCATGTTGAGGACGAGCACGTCGTCGGCGTACTCCTCGGACCACGCGTCCTGCAGGCCCGCGGCGTAGTGGAACTGCTCCACGGAGACGCCGGGCAGCCGGCTGATGTACTCGATGTAGACGAGCGGCACGCTTCCTCCTGGTTCGTTGTCAGCCGGCGCGCGGCAGCAGCACGCACGAGTCCGGGTCGAACCTCACCACGACGTCGCTGCCGAGCTCGTGCGGCCGGCCCGCCTCCGCCGGCACCTCCGCCTTCAGCGTCTCCGAGAGCCCCGCGACCTCGAGCCGGTAGCCGAAGCCGGATCCCCGGAAGGCCAGGTCCCGCGACGGTCCCTCGCAGGCCGGCGCCGTCGGCGGCACCGAGTCTCACGACCTCCGGCCGCAGCACGAGCCACGCGTCCCCGGTCGGCAGCTCGGGCTGGCACGGCACGGAGAGCGACTGGCCGGCGAGCGTCACCGCGGCCCGACCGCCGCCGTGTCCGACGACTTCGACCGGGAGGACGTTCGCGTCGCCGACGAACCGGGCGGCGAACGGCGACGACGGCTGCCGGTAGATCGTGTCCGGCGTACCGAGCTGCTCGATCCGGCCCTGGTCGAGGACGACGATCCGGTCGGAGAGGGCGAGCGCCTCGCGCTGATCGTGGGTGACGTAGACGAACGTCGCGCCCGTCTCGCGGTGGACGCGGCGCAGCTCCTCCTCCATCTCGAGTCGGATCTTGAGATCGAGCGCGGAGAGCGGCTCGTCGAGGAGCAGGACACGCGGCCGGTTGACGAGGGCGCGCGCGAGCGCGACACGCTGCATCTGGCCGCCCGAGAGCTCGTGCGCGCGCCGGCGCTCGTAGCCGGGCAGCTGCATGAGCGCGAGCGCCTGCGTGACGCGATCCTCGACATCATCCTTCGGCACCCGGGCGACCCGAAGCCCAAACGCAACGTTCTCGAAAACGTCGAGGTGCGGGAAGAGCGTCGCGCGCTGGAAGACCATGTTGACGGGGCGCTTGTGCGGAGAGACACGGGTGATGTCCCTGCCCTGAAGGACGACGCGCCCTTCGGAGGGCCGGATGAAGCCGGCGAGGATGCGCAGAAGCGTCGTCTTGCCGCACCCCGAGGGGCCGAGCAGCGTGACGAGCTCACCTTCGCCGATCTCGAGCGAGACGCCGTCGAGGGCGACGACCTGCCCGTACCGGTGCGTGACACCCTGGATCTGGAGCCAGGCGGTGCCGTTCTCCCCCATCACGCCTCCGCTATGAGCCCGCCGACGCCGCGCCGGCGCGTCCGCGCGGCCCGGACCGCGAAGAGGAACGCCACGACCCAGAGGAGCAGGGTGATCGCCATGAGCAGGGTAGAGATCGTATTGATCGACGGGTCGACAGTACGGCGCAGGCTCGACCAGATGAACATGGGGAGCGTCGAGTCGGACCCGATCACGAAGAACGTGATGATGAACTCGTCGAACGAGAGAGCAAAGGCGAGCGCGGTCGCGCCGGCAAGGAGCGGCCAGATCTGGGGCAGCGTCACCCGCCGGAACACGACCCACGGCGAGGCACCGAGGTCCGCCGCCGACTCCTCGAGCACGGGATCGAGCCGGTCGAGCGCCGCCACCGCGATGAGGAGGAAGTACGGGAAGGCGTAGACCAGATGCGCGAGCACCACGGTCGCGAGAGAGAGCTTGAAGTCGATGCGGGCGAAGAAGACCAGCATCGAGATTCCGAGGAAGAGCCCGGGAAGCGTGATCGGCAGGAAGAAGAGGAGGGACATCGGCCCTCGCAGCCGCGAGGTCATACGGCTCAGGCCGTACGCGGCCGCCGTTCCGAGCAGCAGGGTGACCGCTGCGGTCACGGTGGCGACGATCGCGGAGTTCTTCAGCGCCTCGCGAAACTCGAACGACGAGAAGACGTCGCGGTACCAGCGCAGGGAGAACCCCTCGAACGGGAACGAGAGCGCCCCGGTCTCGTGGAAGGAGAACAGCACGACGACGATGAGGGGGACGAACAGGAACACGAGCGCGAGAACGAGAACGGTCGCCGCGAACGGGCTCCGCTGTGTCGTCGGCGCCGGAGCCACCTCGACGAAGCGAATGCGGTCCAGCTTGAGGATCCTGAGGCCGGCCGAGGTCAGGAGGAAGCAGAGCACGAACGCCGCCAGCATCAGGAACGACATCGCAGCCCCGAGCGGGAAGTTGCCGAGGCCCGTCAGCGCCTCCTGGATGCGCCGGCCCAGCATGGCACCGCTCGTGCCTCCGAGGAACTGCGGCGTCACGTAGTCGGACGCCGAGAGCACGAAGACGAAGAGAAACGACGTCACCGCCGGCGCCGCGATCAGGGGCAGCATGACCCTTCGCCAGCGCGTAACGGCGCCGCCGCCGAGATCCTGCGCGCTCTCGAGCAGCGCGGGCGAGATGGGTCGGAAGCCCGCGTAGAGGACGAGCACGACGTAGGGCAGGAAGATGTGGACCAGCGCGACGGTGACGGCGAAGCGGTTGAAGAGCAGGAAGCCGAGCGAGCCGTCGATGAGGCCGAGCTCCCTCAGCCCCGAGTTCAGCAGCCCGTTCTCGCCGAGGATCGTGCGCCACGCGTACACGCGGACGAGGTAGCTCGCGAACAGGGTCGCCGTGATCAGGAACAGGACGGTCGTCTGCGACCGGCCGGCGCAGTAGCGCAGCCAGTAGGCGATCGGCAGCGCGAGAAGCACGGTAACGGCGGCCGTGCAGAGCCCGACGTAGAAGGAGTTGAGGGCGAGCGTCCCGTTGACGCTCGAGGTCACGACGTCCTCGTAGTTCTCGAGCGTGGCCGGTCCGCTGACCGCGAAGAGCCCCGCGGTCAGGAAGCTGTACACGAAGAACGTGATGAGCGGCGCGACGAACAGCACGAGCAGGCCGACGACGGCCGGCAGGCTCAGGGCAACAGGCCCCAGCCTGAGCTCGCGGTCCCGCCAGGCGGCCCGTGGAGCCTCCTCGTGCGCGACCGCGGTCACGTCGAGCCAGCCACTACTGCCCGGTGTCTACTGGATCATGCGGCGCTGGCCTTGATCTCCTGCCAGCGCTCCTGCCACTGGCTGATCGTGACGTACTCGTCCGACTCGAGCGGCGGGTTGTTGTAGAGCGGCGCCAAGGCGAAGAACGACTCAACGTCCGAATAGTCGTAGAGGGCTGCCGTCGCCTCGTCGAGCAGCGGCTGCGCGGCCTCGACCGTCACGCCGGCGACGAGGTAGATCGCCGCCTCGGCGTTCGCCTGCGGATCGAGCACCTGGTTGATCCACGCATGGGCGGTGTCGACGTTGTCGACGGTCGTCGGGATCGCGTACGCGTCGGCGAACGTGAAGCTGCCCTCCTCGGGAACGACCGTCTTGACGGTGTCCGTGCCCGCGGCCGCGGCGACGGAGTTCATGTACGCCCAGCCCTGCCAGCAGGCGACGATGTCGCCGGAGACGAGCAACGTCGTCATGTCGCCGAAACCCGGCGAAACGCTGTTCGCCTGGGCGATGCATCTGGGTGAGCAAGTCCTCGATCTCGGTGAGCTGCTCCGGCGTCACGGTCGACGGGTCGTAGCCGAGCACGTGGGCCGCCAGCGTGAACGAGCCGACCGGGTCGTCGGGCAGCCCGATCTTGCCCTTCAGCGACGGGTCGAGCAGGTCGTACCACGACGTCAATCCGCCCGGCAGGGTGGCGTCGTCCCAGGTGAGGCCGATCGCCCCGAACGTCCACGGGACGCCGGTTCGGGTCCCGTCCGAGTCGACGAAGAACTGCTTGCCTCCGACGTCCGTCAGCCAGAACGGGTACAGCCCGCGAGGTTCGGCATCTTCGACTCGTCGATCGGACTGAGGATGCCGAGCTCACGGTAGAGGGGCTTGTAGCCCTGGTAGTACGTGATCAGGTCGGCGCCTTCCGCGCCTCCCGACGCGATCTTGCCCTGGATGTCGTCGTGGTTGCCGATGTAGCTCGCCCGGATCTCGACCCCGTTCTCGGCCTTCCAGGCCTCCATCGCCTCGACCGGGACGTCGTACCCCTCCCAGGACAGGTAGTCGAGCGGGCCGCTCGCCGGGGGTGCCGTCGCGGGCGGTGGCTCGGCGGGCGGCGCCGGCTCGGCCGGCGGCGGCGCGGGCTCCGCCGGCGGCGGCGCAGCCGGCTCGGCCGGTTCGGCCGGCGGCGGCGCGGCAGCCTCCTCCTCGCCGCCGCACGCAGCGAGGATTGCGGGCGCCGCGCCGATGGTCACGACGCCGAGCCCCATCCGTCGCAGCATCTCTCGCCGCGAGAGGAGCGCGCGGTCAATGCGGGCCGCCGCCTCCCGTCGCTTGCGTTCCTCTGGGGTCATCTCCTCCTCCTCTCGGGCCGCCCTGGCTCAGGGCTCGTGTTTCTCACACCTGCTATGACGAGAAGCGGGCGTCCCAGTCAGCGACACACCACGTGGGCGCGACCGTACCACGCAGGCGCGCCGCAGTCCACACGCCGCCCGACCCGTTGCTCGGAGCGCCCAGTGGTCGCGAACGGAGAAACGATTCGCCCGGTCCCACCTCCGTTCACGACCACTAGAGTGGCCGCCGATGGCGATACGGCTCGGCGTGGACACGCTCTGCTGGCACCTCCGGCTCGAGCACGGTGAGCTGTCGCTCGAGGACGTGATCGACGAGGCGGCCGGGCTGGGTGCAGAGTGCGTGCAGATCAACCTTCACCACGCGCGCGCTCGTTCCGCCGGCGAGCTCGCGGGCCTGGCCGAGCGAGCTGCCGAGCGTGGCGTGCAGCTCCTCGCCTCGGGCGACTTCCTCGGGCAGGCGCGAAACGGGGACGAGCCGGCGGTCGGCGTCGGGAGAGTGGCAGCGTGGCTCGAACGCGCCGTGGCGATCGGAAGCCCGATCCTGCGCGTCGTCTCGGGCTTCTACCGCGCCGAGCTCGCGGGCCGGCCCGACCTCGTCGAGGCGGAGCGGCGCTACGTCGTCGAGGTGTTGACGCGCGCCGCGCCGGAGGCGGAGGCCGCCGGCGTGACGCTGCTGCTCGAGAATCACTCCGACTTCACCGCGGCGGAGTACCGGTCGATCGTCGAGGAGGTGGGCGCCGGCCGGATCGGGGTCTTCCTCGACCTGATCAACCCCGTCGCCGCCCTCGACGATCCCGTCCCCGTCGTCGAGGCGCTCGCCCCGCTCGCACGGGCCGGCCACGTGAAGGACTACGTCTTCGAGTCGATCCCCACCGACGACGGCTACCACCGGCGTGGGTTCGCAGTCATGTACCGCTACCCGGGCGAGGGAGTGGCCGACCTGCCCACGCTCATGTCCACGCTGCGGAACGGCCTCGAGGGCCGCGACTTCTACCTGACCGTCGAGGGGCTCGACAACCGGGCCGGCGTCTCGGACCAGCTCGCGCGGCTCGCCCCGAGCCTGGCGCTGCTTCGCGAGCCTCGCGGCATGACCCTGCCGATCCCGCCGATCGCCGGCCGGGCGCCTGACCAGGTCGGCATCCTCGTCGGCGACATGGACGACGCCATGCGGCGCTACGAGCAGGCGTGGGCCCTCGGCGGCTGGCGCGGCTTCCACTACGGCCCCGAGACGGTCCCGGTGCTGACGTACCGCGGTCAGCCGGGCAGCTACCGCGTGACGATCGCGATCAGCCCGACGACGCCGCAGATCGAGCTCGTCCAGCCGCGGGAAGGGCCGTCGATCTACGAGGAGTGGCTGGCCGAGCGCGGCGAGGGCCTGCATCACCTCGGCTTCTGGGTCGACTCGCTCACCGAGGCGGCCGCCGAGTTCGCCGCCTCCGGGTACGAGGCGATCCAGACCGGCGCCGGCTACGGGCTCGACGGCGACGGCGGCTACGCGTACTTCGACACGTCCGCCGAGCTCGGCGTCATCCTCGAGCTGATCGAGGTACCGAAGCGCCGTCGCGAGCCGGACTTCGTCTATCCGCTCTGACGCGCAAGCGCCCGGCGGTCCGACGGCCGCTTATGCTCCTTGCAAGACTTGACCCCGGGGTCAAGTCTTGCATTCGAACATAAGATCGGCGCTGAGCTGTTCGCTAGCCGACGCGGGCGATCGTGCCGCCGTCGGCGACGAGACCCGTCCCGGTGACGAACGAGGCCTCGTCCGAGGCGAGGAAGAGGACGCAATTCGCGATCTCGCGCGGCGTGCCCATCCGCTTCAGCGGGGCAACGGCCTCGTACTCGGCCCGCATCGAGTCGGGGTCGTCGGCGCGCTCGCAGGAACGACTCGGTGAGCGGGGTGTCGACGACACCGGGGCAGACGCAGTTCGCGCGGATGCCCTTCGCGGCGAGGTCGAGCGCGAGCCCGCGCGTGAACTGCATCAGCGCGCCCTTCGTGGCCGTGTAGGGCGCGTCGTTCTCCCAGGCGATGAACGAGTTGATCGACGCCATGTTCACGATCGAGCCACCCTCGGGCATGTGCGGGATCGCCGCGCGGCACACCTGGAAGATCCCGGTCATGTTGACGCGGAAGACGCGCTCCCACTCCTCGTCGGTCACCTCCCAGACCGCCGGCGTGTGCACGAAGATCGATGCCGGCGTTGTTGGACACGATGTCGATCCGCCCGTGCTGGGCCGCGACCTCGGAGACGACGCCGTCGATCTCTTCCGGTTTCTCCATGTCGAGCACGTGCGTGGCCGGCCGGCGACCGCATGCAGCCTTCGACCTCGGCCGCCGTCTGCTCGACGTGCCCGGCCGTCCGCGAGGTCACGATCACCTCGGCGCCTTCCTCGGCCAGCCGGACGCACACGGCTCTGCCGATCCCCGTGCCTGCGCCCGTCACGAGCGCCACCTTCCCGGCTACTCGACCGCTCACGCCCGGGGCTCCACGGCTCTCGGCACGGCGTCCCAGTCCGACGCCCGGTAGCCGGCGGTCAGACCGCCGTCGGCGAGCACGACCGAGCCGGTCACGTACGAGGCGTCGTCCGAGAGCAGGAACGCGACGACGGCGGCGATCTCGGCCGGTTCGGCCGGTCGGTCGAGGGGGATCCGGGAGCGATGCTTCGCCCATTCGGCCTCGTCGGTCACGATCTCGTCCGTCGCGCGCGTGTGCACCCAGCCCGGCGCGACGGCGTTGACGCGGATCCGGCGCGACGCGAGATCGACGGCGAGCGAGCGGGCGAGCTGGGCGACGGCGCCCTTCGACGCGTTGTACGTGACCTGGTACTCCTCGCCGATGTACGAGGCCGTCGACGCGGTGCAGACGATGGCGCCGCCGCCCCGCTCGGCCATCGCGCGTGCCGCGGCGGTGGTCATCAGGTACATGCCGCGCACGTTCACGTGCCACGTGCGGTCGAGGTGCTCGAGGGGCGATTCGAGCACATCCTCGAAGTACGCCATGCCGGCGTTGGAGGCGAGCAGGTCGAGGCGGCCGTGGCGCTCGAGGCACGCGGCGACCGCGAGGTCGGCCGTCTCGGGCTCGCCGATGTCTGCGGCAATTCCGTGCGCCCCGAGCTCACGCGCGGCCGCGTCGAGGTCGTCGGCGTCGTCGGGCGCGGCGACGAGCACGAGCGCCGCGCCCTCCTCCGTGAGCCGCCGCGCGATCGCGAGCCCGATGCCGCTCGAGCCACCGGTCACGATCCCCGCCTTGCCCTGGAACCTCATCGGCCAGCCTCCTCGAGCGCCAGGCGCGCGTTGCCTGTCCTGATGCCGTAGACGGCGAAGTCATCCGTGTCCGGTCGGGGCGGCTCGACCGCGTAGACATGGAGAAGGGCCTCGCCGGGCGCCAGCCCCCGCTCGACAGCCTCCCGCGCCGCGCGCTGGAGATCCTGCAGGTAGGCGAGGTCGGCCTGACCGATCTCGCGCGCCTCGGCCGGCGACAGCGCGCGCCCGTGGCCGGGCACGATCCAGCGCAACTCGTGCCGCTCGAGCGCATCGAGCAGCGCCTCGTTCGCGGCGACGGCGGCCTGGAGGGAGCCCGCCAGGAGCGGGATCGTGATCGGCGAGAGGTGGTCGCCCGCGAAAGAGGATGCCCTGGTCGGGGAGGACGAAAGCCGCTCCCTCGCGGCCGTGGCTCGGGGCGTCGACGACGTCGACGCGGAAGGCGCCGAGCTGGACCTCGCCGACGTCCACGGTGCGGTCGATCCGCAGCCCTTCGAGCGGCCAGGCGATCCCCCACTCCTCGCCCGCCGCTGCGAGACCCTCGCCGGCGCTGCCGTCCTCGACGCGCGACGCGGTACCTGCGACCGCGACGACGGTCGCGCCGGGAAACGAGCCGAGGCCGCAGACGTGGTCGTAGTCGGCGTGCGTCACGAGGACGTGGACGGCCGAGGCGCCCTCGCTGCTCCACCTCGTCCCGAAGGCTCTCGAGCTCCTCCTGCGTGTACGACGGGTCGCAGAGAACGGCCTCGCCGCCGGCCAGCGCGAGCAGGCAGTTCGTCTGCCAGAGCGGCGTCTGGTACTGCCGGACGCCCACGCCGAGGTCGACGGACACGCGCGCCATGGGCCGGGGACGCTACCAGGGCGGGTTCGTGCACGGCCGCGGGCCGGACGATGATCCGGCCCCTACAATCTGGGCGTGCCGCGCAGCACTGTCTGCCTCTCGTTCGACTTCGACGCCATGTCGGTCTGGTTCGAGTACGAGCGGGTCACCCCGGCGATGCTCCAGCGCGGCGAGTTCGGGGCCCGCGTCGGCGTACCCCGCATCCTGACCTTCCTGCGCGAGCGCGAGCTCCGGCGACCTTCTTCGTGCCCGGCCACACCGTCGAGTCGTTTCCCGACGAGACGGCGTCGATTCTCGAGGCCGGCCACGAGGTCGCCCACCACTCGTACGCCCACGTCGACCCGAGCGGCCAGGCTCGCGACGAGGAGCGAGCCGACATGGAGCGCGCCTGGAAGACGCTGGAGGGGATCGGCGTCACGCCGCTCGGCTTTCGCTCGCCCTCGGCCGACCTCTCGCCGTCGACGCTCGAGCTGATCGAGGAGTTCGGCTTCGTCTACGACTCGAGCCTGACGACGGACGACTACAGGCCGTTTCGCCCGCGGATCGGGGACCGGGTCTCGCGGCAAACGCCGCTCGAGCGAGGGAGAGAGGCGCGCTTCTGGGAGCTCCCGTTCGCTTTCGAGCTCGACGACTGGCCGTACTTCCAGTTCAACTTCGAGCCCTACCGGCACGGCGGAGCTCCGCCGAGCGCGGTGCTCGAGAACTGGCAAGGGGAGTTCGACTGGATGCACGAGCACGAGGACGGCGGGCTCCTGACGGTTTGCATGCATCCGCAGGTGATCGGGCGCGGGCACCGCATGGCGATGCTCGGACGCTTCGTCGACCACTGCCGGGACGCGGGCGCCACCTTTGCTCGCATGGGAGACGTCGCCCGCGCCCTCGACGGAAGGAGCGAGACGTGACCGAGACTGCGAGCTTCAGTCGGATCGAGGCGCTGAGCGGCCGGCCCGTCGTCCAGGTCGGGCTCGTCGTTCGCGACCTCGACCGCGGCATGGCCGCCTACAGCGCCGTCTGGGGCGTCGCTCCCTGGCGCGTGTACACGTACGGGCCGGAGCTGCTCACGAGCCAGACGTTTCGCGGGCAGCCGGCCGAGTTCTCGATGGCGATCGGGCTCGCCGGCAGCGGGCCCCAGCTCGAGCTGATCCAGCCCCTCGACGGAGAGAGCGTCTACACCGAGTGGCTCGAGCTCCACGGGGAGGGTCTGCACCACGTCGCCGTGGAGGTCGACTCCCTCGAGGAGCTGACCCGCGAGATGGAGGCCGCCGGCTACCCGATGATCCAGAGCGGGCTCGGCTTCGGCCCCGACGGCGACGGCGGCTTCGCCTACTACGACACCGCGCGCGATCTCGGGCTCGTCGTCGAGGCGATCGAGGAGGCGGCGCGGATCCGCGACCCCGAGCGCGTGTTCCCGTGATCGACGCCGTCGACGTCGAGCGTCGCGCGGCTTCTGAGGCGAAGGGCGAGCCGACACGCAAAGCGGTTACGTCGGCCCAGCCTTCCCGACTCGGGCGCGAGGACGGATGTTCCGGTTCGCGCGGAGCAAGTTCTCGGGATCGTATTTCTCTTTGACCTCGACGAGGCGGTCGAAGTTCGTGCCGTACGTCGCCCGGACACGCTCCTCGTCTTCGTCGGCGGTCTGGAAGTTGAGGTAGTTGCCTCCCGTAGAGAAGGGCCGGACGCTCTTCCACGCCTCCCGTACCCAGGCCACGTGCTCGTCGTCGGGGACGTCGGCCGGCCACTGACCGGCAAACGCGGTCATGTAGCGGGCGTCGCGGTTGCCGACCGCTCCGTCGTCGTCGGCCCGTTCGTTCAGCGCACCCGCGAGGTGGATGACGATCGACTCCGACATCGGCGACGTCACCGTCGAGGCACTGTCGCGGAACGTGTCGAGGAACTCATTCGGCAGCCCGGCCAGGTACTCGGTCTTCCAGTAGTAGTGCCGCCCCTTGGGCTCCATGCCGTCCAGCATCGACTGCTGGTCGGTATAGGGCTTCACGGCGACGAGGTCGGCGATCGGGTCTCCGAGGGCGCGAACCGGGGCGAGGTCGGCCTCCATGTCCGCGCCGCTGTGGCAAACGAGCAGCCCGATGATGGGCCTGCCGTGCCACTCGGCGGGGAGGAACGGGGCCGGCGGCGCGAGGCGGAGGGTCACGGCCGCGGTCAACTCGCGCGGCGCCGCCTCGGTGAGGTCGCGGTACGTTGCGAGCACGTCGTCGACCCGGTCGGCAGCCCAGACGATGAGGCCGCCGGTAACGGTCGGGCCGACCTCGTGCAGGCGGAAGGTGAATCGGGTGACGACGCCGAAGTTGCCCCCGCCGCCCCGGAGCGCCCAGAAGAGGTCGGCGTCCCCGTCCCGGCCGGCCGTCCGGATCCGGCTGTCCGCCGTGACGATCTCGACCTCCTCGAGATTGTCGACCGTCCAGCCGAAGCGACGCGTGAGGTAACCCAACCCGCCGCCGAGCGTCAGGCCGGCTACGCCGACCTCGGAGGTGAAGGAGCCCAACGGCGTGGCCAGGCCGTGCACCTGCGTCGCCCGGTCGACGTCTCGGAGCAGACACCCGGAGCCGACGTGCGCGACCCTCGCGTCCGGATCGACGGTGATGTCGCGCATGCGCGACATGTCGAGCGTCAGACCGCGCTCGGCGATCGAGGTTCCAGCCATGTTGTGACCCCCGCCCTTGATGCTCAGCAACAGACCGTGGTCACGCGCGAACCCGACAGCCGCAGCGACGTCGACGGCCGAAGTCGGCTGGAGCACGAGCGCAGGGGCTCGTGCGACCATGCCGTTCCAGAGCAGCACGGCATCGTCCCAGCCCGCGTCGCCCGCGCGAAGCACCGGACCCTCGACCCGCGAGTCCAGCTCGTCGAGCTGCTCCGGGGTCAGCCCCACGAGACCGCCGTCGAGTCCGGCGACGTCGATAGTGCTCGCCTTCATGCGCCGGACTGTCCCTGTTTCTCGATCGGTCATGCCGCTCCTCTCGCTGTCGGTCGGCTCTACGCTAGGCCGTTGACAGGGCGATGACTGGCGGGATTCGGCCGATTCAGTGGCCGCTTACCGAGCTGGCCGAAAACCGCTGGTACGCTCGATGTCAGATGCGACGATGAGTGACATCGTCGAGGACTTCGAGAGCTGCTACCGGCTGAGCGACAGCCGTGACCCGCGCTACGACGGCATCTTCTTCATCGCCGTCACTTCGACACGGATCTACTGCCGGCCGAGCTGCCCGGCGCGGAATGGCGAAGCGCGCGAACGTTCGCTTCTACCCGACGGCGGCGGCCGCGCAGTCGGCCGGCTTCCGCGCGTGCAAGCGCTGCCGTCCCAACGCGGCGCCCGGCTCACCCGATTGGAACTGGCACGCCGACAATGTCGCGCGGGCCATGCGTTTGATCGCAGACGGCACTGTCGACCGCGAAGGAGTCACCGGACTCGCCAGGCGATTGGGCTTCAGCGATCGCCATCTTCGGCGACTCCTCTCCGAGCAGGTTGGCGCAAGTCCAGTCGCACTCGCGCGCGCCCAGCGCGCCAACACTGCCCGGCTCCTGATCGAGTCGACCACCATGCCCTTCACCGATGCGGCCTTTGCGGCCGGGTTCCATAGCGTCCGCCAGTTCAACGACACGATCAGAGACGTGTTCGCCTCGACCCCGAGCGAGATGCGGCACCGGTCGAGCGGTGCCAGCTGCCGGCCGCCGGGAGTCGTCGAGCTTCGCATGAGCTGCCGCGAACCCTTCGATGGGGCCGCCTTGCTGCGCTTCCTCGAAGTGCGCGCCGTCCCCGGCCTCGAAGACGTCAGTGGCGGTACCTATCGGCGAGCGCTCACTCTCGCCCACGGCATCGGGGTCGTCGAGCTGACCCCGGAAGTGCGTGCCGTCCGCTGCGTGCTCCGCCTCGACGATCTTCGCGACCTCGCCGCGGCGGTGGCGCGCTGCCGTCGCTTGCTCGACCTCGACGCCGACCCGCTGGCCATCGCCGAGGCGCTGGGCCGCGATGACGTGATCGGCAGCCTCGTCCGCGCGCGGCCGGGTCTGCGAGTGCCCGGCTGCGTCGACGGCGACGAGCTCGCCCTCCGCGCGGTGCTCGGTCGGCAGGTGTCGCTGCGGGCAGCACGGGCACGGACAGCCCGTCTCGTCGAAACGTTCGGTTCGCCGCTCGAAAAGCCGCTCGGAACGGTGACACATCTGTTCCCGGCCGCGGCGGTCCTCGCCGAAGTTGACCCCAAGGCGATCGCCGGGCCGGCTCTACACCGCGAAGCGGTGCTGACTCTCGCCGCCCGACTCGCCAACGGTGATATCCGCATCGACGCCGGCTCAGACCCGACGGAAGCGCTCACCCGGCTACTCGCGATACGTGGGATCGGACCCTGGACCGCCGCATACGTGGCGATGCGAGGATTTCACAACCCCGATGCCTTTCCGCACGGCGACGCCGCCGTTCGCCGCGCACTCAAGGCTCTGGGTCGCCCTGACGATCCTCGCTCGGTCGCCATCCTGCAACAGCGATGGCGGCCGTGGCGTGCATACGCCGCCCTCCAGCTATGGACGAACCTGGACATTGACCCGGGACATCGACCACCACCCCGGCTCGGCTGACTCGTAGCGCCGAGACCCTGGCGATCTGAATCCCGCGCTGACGCGAAAGCGCAAACCCGGTCGAGCCGCATGTGGTGGTCCATA
Source organism: uncultured Thermoleophilia bacterium (assembly GCA_963838105.1). Lineage (GTDB taxonomy): Bacteria > Actinomycetota > Thermoleophilia > Gaiellales > Gaiellaceae > CAWJNF01. The sequence goes on from CAWIQC010000019.1 coordinate 86,413, forward strand.
TAGGTGTCCAACTGACCCGTGAACCACCCCACGGCGGGTGGACCACCCCGGTCCTCGTCACCGGCCGGCCGGATAGCCCACGCAAGCTCCCTCGTTGTGACCGAGCCGGCGAATCCCCTTGGCGGGACAAGCACTGACCCAATCGATCCCGGCGTCGACATCGGCCATGTCCACCTCAAGGTGGCCGACATCGAGCGCTCGCTCGGCTTCTGGCGCGACGTCCTCGGTTTCGAGCTGCAGGAGCAGCTGGGTGATCAGGCGGCGTTCCTGTCGGCCGGCGGCTACCACCACCACATCGGCCTCAACACGTGGGAGTCGAAGGGCGGGTCGCCGCCGCCGCGAGGGACGACGGGTCTCTACCACGTCGCCGTCCGCTTCCCAAGCCGCAGGGCGCTCGCCGAAGCCGTTCGCGACGTCGTGCAGGCAGGCATCCCGCTTCACGGCGCCTCCGACCACGGGGTGAGCGAGGCGATCTACCTCGCCGATCCGGATGGGAACGGCGTCGAGCTGTACTGGGACCGGCCGCGCGACGAGTGGCCGCGGACATCCGACGGGCGGATCGCCATGGTGACCGAACGCCTGAACCTCGACGGCCTGATCGCCGAGCTCGAGGGCTGACGGCAGGAGATCGACGGGCCGGATGAGATCCGGCCCCTACAGCTGACGCGCAGGGGTTCGACGGGCCGGATGAGATCCGGCCCCTACAGCTCCTGGACGTCGGACCGAGTCGGCGGCTCGGGCTCCTGCTGCCGCGCGGGCGCGAGCGCTCCGGGCAAGGGGAACGGCTGGGGCCGTAGGACGGGTGCGGGCACGGCGTGCCTTGGCGCTCTCCGGCTCGTCGCCGTCCTCGGTATCGGCCGGGGGCGGCGGAGGGAAGACCGTGTCGGACGGCTCGCCGGCGAGCAGACGCTCGAACGCATCCCTGTCGATCGTCTCCTGCTCGATGAGCACCCGCGCGAGGCGGTTGAGGTCGTCCAGATGCTCCGTCAGCAACGATTGGGCACGCTCGTGGGCGCCGTCGATGAGGCGGCGGATCTCGTCGTCGATCTCGCGGGCGATCTCGTCGGAGTAGTCCGGCTCGGCGCCGATGTCCCGGCCCAGGAAAGGCATGCTGCTCGCCCGGCCGAGCACGCGCGGGCCGAGCTTCTCGCTCATCCCGAGGCGCATGACCATCTGCTTGGCCGTGTCGGTGACACGCTGCAGATCGTCCGCGGCGCCCGTCGTGATCTCGCCGAAGACGAGCTCCTCGGCCACGCGACCGCCGAGCATCATCGCCATCCGGTCGAGCAGCGCCGACTTCGTCTGGAGGAACCGGTCCTCCTTCGGAAGCGAGAGCGTGAAGCCGAGGGCCCTGCCGCGGCCGATGATCGAGATCTTCTGCACGGGGTCGGCGTTCGGCAGGTAGTGGCCCACCAGCGCGTGGCCCATCTCGTGGTAGGCGGTGACGGCGCGCTCCTCCTCGGAGAGCAGGCGCGTCCGCTTCTCCGGGCCCGCGATCGCCCGCAGGATGCCCTCCTCGAGCTCCGGCATCCCGATCGCCTTCAGCCCGCGACGGGCGGCGAGCAGCGCGCCTTCGTTGACGAGGTTCGAGAGATCGGCGCCGGTGAAGCCAGGGGTGCCGGCGGCGAGGACGTCGAGATCGACCCCCCCGAGAGGCTTGCCTTTCGTGTGCACGCCGAGGATCGCCCGGCGGCCGGCCCGATCGGGGCGGTCGACGACGATCTGGCGGTCGAAGCGACCAGGGCGCAGAAGAGCAGGGTCGAGCACGTCGGGCCGGTTCGTGGCCGCGATGACGATGACCGTGTCCTTCGGCTCGAAGCCGTCCATCTCGACGAGCAGCTGGTTCAAGGTCTGCTCGCGCTCGTCGTGCCCGCCGCCCAGGCCGGCGCCGCGATGCCGGCCGACGGCGTCGATCTCGTCGATGAACACGATCGCCGGCGCCGTGGCCTTCGCCTGGTTGAACAGGTCGCGAACGCGGGAGGCGCCGACCCCGACGAACATCTCGACGAAGTCCGAGCCCGAGATCGAGAAGAACGGGGCGCCGGCCTCGCCCGCCACGGCCCGCGCGAGCAGGGTCTTGCCGGTACCCGGGGGGCCGGCGAGGAGGACGCCCTTGGGAATCCGGGCTCCGAGCGCGCGGAACTTCGCCGGGCTGGCGAGGAACTCCTTGATCTCGTGCAGCTCCTCGACCGCCTCGTCGGCGCCGGCGACGTCCTTGAACGTCACCTTCGGGCGCGTCCGGGGAAACACGGCGCGCGCGGCTCTTGCCGAAGCTGAAGGCTCCTCGGGTTCCTGCCTGGGAGCGGCGCAGGAAGAAGATGAGCAGGGCGGCGATCAGAATCAGCGGCAGCAGGAACGAGACGATCTGGCCCAGGATCGACGAGCCCGTGCCCTGCGAGTCGAACGGGACCTCCTGGCGCTCGAGCTGCCGCTGCAGGTCGATCTGGGCCTGGGCGCTGGGGTAGTTCACCTCGGCGCGTCGCGCCGCCGGCAAGCGTGACCTCGATCTCCTGACCGCGAGGCTTGAAGACGACGCCTTCGATCGTCCCGGGATCAGTCTCGACACGCTGGATGAGCTCGCTATAGGTCAGATTCGTCTGCTCGGCCCCGCTCCCGCGCACAGGTTCCCGACGAAGCCGGCGAGCAACAGCCCGGCAAGGAGCACGAGGACGAGTCGAGCGGGCTGCATTTGTCTCATCTGTTGTTCGCCTCGAGGGCGGGTTCGTTTCGCTCGACAGAATCGCGCCCTCTCAGTATGCAGACGACGGCAAGGCCAATTCTGTTCCACGTCGGCGCCGAACTACCCTGTACCCGAGTACGTCCGCCCGGCCGCGCCGGATCTCGTCCCGGGCCGAAGTCGCAGAACCGGCGCGTACGCCGGATTCGTGCCAGCCACACCCGGTGTAGGTGTGGCCGGCCGGCTTCCCGGCCTCCTGCACGGAGCGGATAATCAGGGCATGCGCTGGCTTCGCCTCGCGCTCTGGCCGGCGACCGTCGTCGTCGCCGGCCTTCTGCCGTGGCTCCTGCTCGCGAGCGACGACGAGCCCGGGGCCGCCTTCGCCGCCTTCGCCACCCTGATCTTCGTCTCCTTCGCCACCTCGGGCCTCATCGCCTGGGCGCGGCGACCGGACAACCGGGTCGGCCCGCTCATGGTGCTCATCGGCTTCGCGTGGGCGTTCCACCTCCTGCAGTACGCGAACACGTCGATCCCGGCGACGGCGGGGATCGCATCCGAGGCCCTCTACATCGCGGTGTTCGCCCATCTCGTGCTCGCGTTCCCCAGCGGCCGGCTCGATTCCCGGCTGGCGCGCGCGATCGTGATCGCCGCGTACATCGACACGACCGTGGTACGGCTCTCGGCCCTCTTCTTCGACTCGGACGTGCGCGAGGACTGCTGTCCCCCGAACGCGGTCCTGCTCAGCGCCAACGAGCAAATGGACGTCGCGTTGTCGAACGCATCCCGGGCCATTGGCGCATTCCTCGCGTTCCTCGCGGTGGCGATCCTGGTTGCCCGCTGGCGGCGAGCGAGCCCGCCCCTGCGCCGGGTGATCGCTCCGGTGCTCTGGACCGGCGGAGTGGCCGTCGCCGTCGGCGCGCTGGCGCTCGTCAACGAGTCGCTCGGCTCCCCGCTCGGAGACCTCAGCCCCGTCTGGTCCGCAGCGTTCGCGATCGTCCCGTTCGCCTTCCTCGCGGGGCTGCTGCGGCAGCGCCTTGCACGGACCAGCGTGGCCGCGCTCGTCATGGAGCTCCAGGACGCTCGCAGCTCCGATCAGGTACGGGAAGCGCTGGCACGCTCGCTCCACGACCCCGACCTCCGGCTCGCGTACTGGCTCCCGGAGGAAGGCCGCTACGTCGATGCGAGCGGGCAACCCGTCGAGCTGCCATCCGACGGCGACGCGAGATCCGTGCGGCTGGTCGAGGCGGAGGGCCGTCCAGTGGCCGCGCTGCTCGTCGACCCGAGCCTGCAGGAGGACGAAGAGCTCGTCCAGGCGGTCTGCGCGGCCGCGGGGTTCGCGCTCGAGAACGAGCGGCTCCAGGCCGAGCTACGAGCCCGGCTGGAGGAGCTGAAGGCGTCGCGCGCGCGCATCGTCGAGGCTGCCGACATGGAGCGCCGCCGCATCGAGCGCAACCTCCACGACGGAACGCAGCAGCGGCTGGTCTCGATCTCGATGGCGCTCGGCCTCGCCGAAGCCCGGCTGACGTCGGATCCGGACGCGGCAGCCGGCGTCATCCGCGAGGCTCGTGAGAGCCTCGGCGAGGCGCTGCAGGAGCTGCGCGAGCTGAGCCAGGGCATCCACCCGGGCCTGCTCACCGAGCGTGGGCTCGGGCCGGCGCTGCACGAGCTCGCCTACCGCGCCCCGGTGCCGGTCCAGATCGACGTCGGGCTCGACTCGCGCCTCCCCGAGCAGGTCGAGGCGGCCGCCTACTACCTCGTCGCGGAGGCGCTCGCGAACGTCGCGAAGCACTCGTCGGCGACGAGGGCGAGCGTGAGCGTGGAGCGCGACAACGGGCGCGCGCTCGTCGCGGTCGAGGACGACGGGCGAGGCGGCGCCGACCCGGCCCACGGCTCCGGCCTGCGCGGGCTTGCCGACCGGGTCGAGGCGCTCGGGCGGCCACCTCGAGGTCGCGAGCGCCGACGGCCGTGGCACGACGATCAGAGCCGAGATTCCGTGCGGGTAGTCATCGCCGACGATTCCGCGCTGCTGCGCCAGGGCGTCGCTCAGCTGCTCGTCGAAGCCGGGCTTCGACGTCGCCGGCCAGGCGGCCGACGGCGACGAGCTGCTCGCGCTCGTCGAGCAGACCCGGCCGGATGTGGCGGTGGTCGACATCCGCATGCCGCCCACCCACACGGACGAGGGCATCCGGGCGGCGAAGGAGATCCGCACGCGCTTTCCCGACGTCGCGGTCCTCGTCCTCTCGCAGTACGTGCGCCCGAGCTACGCGCTCGAGCTGCTGGAGGAGAGCGCCGAGCGGATCGGCTACCTGCTCAAGGATCGCGTGTCCGACGTGAACGAGCTCGCGGACGCCATCCGCCGCGTCGGCCAGGGCGGCTCCGTCCTCGATCCCTCGGTCGTGTCCCAGCTCGTCGGCCGTCGCCGGCAGGAGGGCGACCCGCTGGAAGACCTCAGCGACCGCGAGCGCGAGGTGCTGGCGCTCGTCGCCGAGGGGCGGACGAACCAGGCGATCGCGACGCGGCTCTTCATCACCGAGCGCACGGTCGAGAAGCACGTGAAGAGCATCCTGGGCAAGCTCCGCATCCCCGCGGGCGCCGACGATCACCGCCGGGTGCTGGCTGTGCTCGCCTACCTGAACTCCTGAGCGCCTGCCGGCCGGAGCAATCAGGCTCCCGACCGGTACGGCTAGCACCACCTGGAAGAGTCGCAGCGGCACGCACCGCGGTTTCGCGCTGCCGGGCTACCGGATCCCGGCCCAGCGTCGGACGATGCTCCCAACGGAACGAGAGGGAGGAAATCCGATGCGTACGTGGCTGTCGACGAGAAATCTGGCGAGGAAGAGCGCGGAGCACCCATGGCGCACGGTGGGCGTGTGGCTGGTCACGCTGGTCGCCGCGGGCGCGCTGTCGTGACGTTCCTGGGCGACGCGCTGACCACCGAGGACGACTTCACCGGGACGCCCGAGTCGAAGGCGGCGGGGCTGCTCATCGACGAGCGCATGCCTGCGAGCGAGGATGCCGAGGAGATCGACGAGGTGCTCGTCGTCCGCGGGCAGGGGCTCTCCGTCGACGATCCGGCCTTCCGCAGCGCGGTCGAGGGACTCGTCGCGAGCGTTGCGTCGCTCGGGGCGAAACCGGTCGAGACGTACTACGAGAGCGGCGACGAGGAGCTCGTCTCCGCCGACCGCGACACGACGATCGTGCCGATCATGCTCGCGGACACCTCCGACGAGAACGTCGACCGGCTCGTCGAGACGGTCACGAGCCAGAGCGGCGACGGATTTCGAGACGTACATCACCGGCGGCTACACCGCCGATGCGGACTTCCGCCACGCCGCCGACGAGGATCTGAAGACCGGCGAGCTCTTCGGCATCGGCGCGGCGCTCGTCGTGCTCCTGCTTGTGTTCGGCGCGGTCGTGGCCTCGCTCGTTCCCGTCGTGCTCGCGATCGTGTCGATCGCGGTCGCGCTCGGGCTGACCGCGCTCGTCGGCCAGGCCTTCGAGCTCTCGTTCTTCGTCGTGAACATGCTCGTGATGATGGGCCTCGCCGTCGGCATCGACTACGCGCTCTTCGTCATGACACGGTTCCGCGAGGAGCGCGGAGCGTGGCCTCGAGAAGCTGGACGCGATCTCGGTGGCAGGGGGCACCGCGAGCCGGGCCGTGTTCGTCAGCGGCATCACAGTCGTCCTGCGCGCTGCTCGGCATGTTCCTCGTGCCGACGACGATCTTCCGCTCGCTCGCGACCGGCGCCATCCTCGTCGTGCTCGTCACCGTCCTGGCCGCGATGACGCTCCTGCCGGCCGTGCTCAGCCTTCTCGGCGATCGCGTCGACGCGCTGCGACTGCCGTTCTTCGGGCGCCGGCCGGTCGATGAGGGCCGAGGCTTCTGGGCCTCGGTCGCCCGCGCCGTGATGCGGCGGCCGGGGATCAGCCTGGCCGCGGCCGTCGCCGTGCTCGTGGCAGCCGCGGTTCCGCTCACGAGCATGACCTCCGGCTTCGCCGGGATCTCGACGCTGCCGGACAGCTTCGCGTCGAAGCAGGGGTTCGCCGTCCTCGACGAGGAGCTGGGCTTCGGCGAGACCGCGCCGGCCTACATCGTGGTCGACGGCGACGTCCACGCAGAGCCCGTCTCGGCGGCGATCGGACAGCTGACGGAGCGGCTCTCGAACGACGACGCCTTCGGGCCGCCGAACGAGCTCGTCACGAGCGAGGCGGGAGATCTCGGCGTGGTGATGGTGCCCATGGCCGGCGATGCCTCCTCCGAAGAGGCCACACAGGCGATCGAGACGCTCCGCGACGTCTACGTTCCCGAGGCCTTCGCCGGCGTGGACGCCGACGGTGCTCGTCGGCGGCGAGACGGCCGAGAACGTCGACTTCTTCGACATGACGAACGCCTACCTGCCGATCGTGATCGCGTTCGTGCTCGGGCTCTCGTTCCTCCTGCTGGCCGTCGCGTTCCGCTCGATCGTCGTGCCCGCCACGTCGATCGTGATGAACCTGCTCTCGGTGGGTGCCGCCTACGGGCTGCTCGTGCTCGTCTTCCAGAAGGGGATCGGCGCCGAGCTGCTCGGCTTCCAGCAGGTGGAGGCGATCGAGGCCTGGCTGCCGCTGTTCCTCTTCAGCGTCCTGTTCGGGCTCTCGATGGACTACCACGTCTTCCTGCTGTCCCGGATCCGCGAGCGCTACGACCAGACCGGCGACACGCGAGGAGCCATCGCGTTCGGGGTCGCCTCGACCGGGCGCATCATCACGGGCGCGGCGCTGATCATGGTCGCGGTGTTCGGCGGCTTCGCGGCCGGCGAGCTGGTGATGTTCCAGCAGATGGGCTTCGGGCTCGGCGTCGCGGTCCTGCTCGACGCCACCATCGTCCGCAGCGTGCTCGTCCCGGCGACGATGCGGCTGCTCGGGGATCGCAACTGGTACCTGCCTCGCAAGCTCGAGTGGCTCCCCGACCTGCGGGTCGAGGCGGCCGAGCCGAGCCGCTGAACGGCGTTTGCTGGTAGGGGCCGGATGCAACCAGACGTAGGGGCCGGATATAACCGGCCCCTACAGTTCCCGCATGCGCGCGATGGTGCTCGACGAGCCGGGCCGTGCTCTCCGCGCGGCCCGGCTGCCGGACCCGGTTCCCGGCCCTGGCCAGGTGCTGCTGCGGGTCGCCGCCTGCGGCGTCTGCCGGACCGACCTCCACGTCGTCGACGGGGAGCTCACCGAGCCGAGGTTGCCGCTCGTCCCGGGCCACCAGATCGTCGGTCGGGTCGAGGCGGTCGGTTCAGGTGTCGCGGACAAGACCGGCGAGCGGGTCGGCGTCCCGTGGCTCGGTTGGACGTGCGGCGAATGCCGCTACTGCCGCTCGCACCGCGAGAACCTCTGCGACCGGGCGCTCTTCACCGGCTATCAGCTCGACGGCGGCTATGCCGAGCTCGCGGCCGCCGATGCCCGCTACTGCTTCCGGATCCCGGCGAGCTACCCCGATGTCCAGGCGGCGCCGCTCCTCTGCGCCGGGCTGATCGGGTATCGATCGCTGCGGCTTGCCGGCGACGCGGAGCGGCTCGGCCTCTACGGCTTCGGCGCGGCGGCCCACGTCGTGATCCAGGTCGCCCGGCACGAGGGACGACGGGTGTTCGCGTTCGTCCGGGCGGGGGACGAGACGGCACGGCAGTTCGCGCTCGAGCTCGGCGCCGAGTGGGCCGGCGACGCGCTCGCCCCGGCGCCCGAGGAGCTCGACGCGGCGATCATCTTCGCCCCCGCGGGCGAGCTCGTCCCGGCGGCGCTGCGCGCGGTCGCGAAGGGCGGCACGGTCGTCTGCGCCGGCATCCACATGTCGGACATCCCCTCCTTCCCCTACGAGCTGCTGTGGGGGGAGCGTGTCCCTCCGCTCCGTGGCGAATCTCACCCGCCGGGACGGCGAGGAGTTCATGGCGCTCGCGCCGCGCGTTCCCGTGCACACGCAGGTGGAGACGTCCCGCTCGAGGAGGCGAACAGCGCGCTTGCCCGCCTCCGCGAGGGCCGGGTGCGCGGCGCCGCCGTTTTGGTGTTGTAGGGGCCGGACATATCCGGCCTTGCGGATCTGATCCGGCCCTGCCGGATCTCATCCGGCCCTATCGTTGTCGCATGACCGAGGTCTGCTTCCTGCCCGCCGTGGAGCAGGCGCGCCTTCTCCGTGAGAGGCAACTCTCCGCCGTCGAGCTGCTCGAGGCTCATCTCGCGCAGATCGAGCGCGTCAACCCGTCGGTGAACGCGATCGTCACCCTCGTCCCGGACATCGCGCGCGAGCGCGCGGCGGCGGCCGACGAGCGGTTCGGGCGCGGCGAGCCGGCCGGGCCCCTCGACGGGCTTCCCGTCGCTCACAAGGACCTCGTGCTCACGGCCGGCATCCGGACGACCATGGGCTCTCCGATCTACGCGGACTGGGTGCCCGAGGAGTCGTCGCTCATCTACGAGCGGATCCAGGCGGCGGGCGGCGTGACCCTCGGCAAGACGAACACGCCCGAGTTCGGGGCCGGCTCGCAGACGTTCAATCCGGTGTTCGGCGCCACCCGCAATCCCTACGACCTCTCGAAGACGTGCGGCGGCTCGAGCGGCGGCGCGGCGGTCGCGGTCGCGTGCGGGATGGTGCCGCTCGCCGACGGCAGCGACCTCGCGAGCTCGCTGCGCAACCCTGCCTCCTTCTGCAACGTCGTCGGGCTCCGGCCCTCACCCGGCCGTGTGCCGGTCTGGCCGAGCCTCGACCCGTGGTCGCCGCTCTCGGTCGAGGGGCCGATGGCGCGAACGGTGGCGGACGCGGCGCTTCTGCTCTCGGCCATCGCCGGCCCGGACGGGCGCTGCCCGCTCTCGCTCCCCGAGGCGGGCGGTCGTTCGTCCTCCCGCTCGAGCCGATCGTGGCCGGAGCCCGGGTCGGCTGGAGCCCCGATGCGGGCGGCTTGCCGGTCGAGCCCGCCGGTGCGGGAGGCTCTCGCGCAGGTCCCGGCGGTGCTCGAGGGCCTCGGGTGCGAGATCGTCGACGCCTTTCCCGATCTATCCGACGCGCCGGACGTCTTCTCGACGCTTCGCGCCGTCGGCTTCGAGCTGAATCTCGGCCGCCTCTACGACGAGCGCGGCGATCAGCTCAAGGAGACAATCCGCTGGAATATCGAGGTCGCGCGGCGGCAGACCGCGGCGGACGTCGCGAGAGCCATGCGCGCTCACGCGGAGCTCGTCGAGCGCATGCGCCGGTTCATGACGCGGGTCGACGCCCTCGCGCTGCCCGTGTGCCAGGTGACGCCGTTCGACATCGACATCGAATGGCCGCGTGAGGTGGCAGGCGTCCAGATGCAGAGCTACATCGAATGGATGCGCAGCTGCTCGGACATCACCGTGACCGGCTGCCCGGCGATCTCCGTCCCCGCGGGCTTCACCCCCGGCGGCCTCCCGGTCGGCCTGCAGCTGGTCGGGCGCCACGGCGCCGACCTCGCGCTCCTCCGGCTCGCGCACGCGTTCGAGCAAGCGACGCGAACCGGCGAGCGGCGCCCCGTGGCCGCCCCGTAGCACGCGGCCGTCACGCGAGCGAGCGCCGCCAGAGCTCGGCGGCGAGCAGCTCCGCCGACTGGCTGCGCAAGTGCGGCGTCGTTGACATCGAGTATTATACTCAGTATTTTACTGGGTATGAGTGTTCGTCATGCGCTGCTGGCCATGCTCAGCGAGGGTCCGAAGTATGGCCTGCAGTTGCGGCAGGAGTTCGAGTCCCGGACCGGGGAGGTGTGGCCGCTCAACGTCGGGCAGGTGTATACCACCCTGCAGCGGCTGGAGCGTGACGGGTTCGTCGAGTCTGAGGGCTCCGGTGGCCCGCAGAACGTCTTCACCATCACGTCGTCTGGAGCCGACGAGCTGGCGGCGTGGCTGCGTACCCCGGCGGAGGTGATGCCGCCGCCGCGCGACGAGCTGGTGATCAAGGTGCTGGTGGCGACCAGTGTGCCGGGCGTGGACGTGTCTGAGGTGCTGCAGGTCCACCGCCGGCACATGGTGGAGGCGATGCAGCAGTACACCCACGTCAAGAGCGATATGGCCGAGGACGACGTCGAGCTGGGGCTCATCGTCGACGCCGAACTGTTCCGGATAGAGGCAGTCGTCCGCTGGATCGATGCCGCCGACGCCCGTTTGAAGCAGTACCCGGCCCAGCCTCGCCGAACGCCCGCCCCGGTGCCGCGTCTTGGCCGGGCGCGGATGGGGAGCCGGCGATGAGCGCCGCCGTCGAGTTGCGTCAGGTGTCCAAAGTGTACGGATCGGGCCCGGCCGAGGTGCACGCGCTGCGCGAGGTCGACCTGTCGGTCCAGGCCGGTGAGCTGGTAGCGGTGATGGGCCCGAGCGGGTCCGGCAAGAGCACGCTGCTTACGATCGCGGGCACCCTGGAGGAACCGACCAGCGGCCAGGTGGTCATCGATGAACGCGAGCTGGCCGGCCTGTCCCGCAACGAGCTCGCTCGGCTGCGGCGCCGCGCGATCGGCTACGTCTTCCAGGACTTCAACCTGCTGCCCGGTCTGACCGCGGTGGAAAACGTCGCGCTGCCGCTGGAACTGGATGGGGTACGGGTCAAAGCGGCCCGTGCTGCAGCGCTCGAGATGCTGCAGCGGCTGGGCCTGGCCGGGCGGGCCACCCGGTTCCCGGACGAGCTGTCCGGCGGGGAGAGCCAGCGGGTCGCGATCGCCCGCGCGGTGATCGGTGAGCGGCGGTTGCTGCTGGCCGATGAGCCGACCGGCGCGCTGGACTCGGTCAGCGGCGAGGCGGTGATGCGGCTGCTGCGCACCGCCTGCCGCGACGGCGTGGCCGGTGTGGTGGTCACCCACGACGCCCAGCTGGCGTCCTGGGCGGACCGTGTGGTGTTCCTGCGCGATGGCCGGGTGGTCGACCAGACCACCCCGCCCCCCGGCCCCGAGTCGCTGCTCGCCGCGGGGGCGAAGCCGTGAGCCGGCCACGCAACGGGGGCCTGCCCGCCCGGCGGGCGGTGCTTCGATGGGGCTGGCGGGTGTACCGCCGCGAGTGGCGCCAGCAGGTGCTGGTGATCGCTCTGCTCACGTTCACCGTCTCGGGTGCGCTGCTGGGAGTCGCGGTCGTGTACAACACCCCCGGCTCGCTCGATGCCAGGTACGGCACGGCCGACATGCTGATCCGCTACGGCGCAGCGGATCCCCAAGAACTGGACTCCCAGGTCGCCTCCGCCCGGGCCCAGCTGGGCACGGTGGACGTGATCGGGCACCGCAGCGCGACCATCCCGGGCCTGACCCGGCCGGTCGAGGTGCGGGCCCAGGACCCGCACGGCCCGTACGGCGCCACGATGCTGCGGCTGGTATCGGGCCGGTATCCGGCCGCGGCCGGGGAGGCCGCGGTGACCGACGAGGTGGCCGCCCTGATGCGGCTGCGCGTCGGCGGGCAACTGACACTGGCCGACCGGACGTGGTCGGTGGTCGGTGTGGTCGAGAACCCGCACGATCTGAACGCGGAGTTCGTTTTGGTGTCCCCGGCCGGGGCGGACCCGCCGGAGTCGGTGACGATCCTCAGCATGGGACCACCGTCCCGAGTCGTCGTGGATCAGAGGAGCACCGGCGCGGCCATCGCGACCCGCGAAGGCGACGCACGGACCGCCGCCGCGACGTACGCGTTCGCTCTGGTAGTCCTGGCGATGTTCCTGGTTTGCTTGGTCGCCGCGTCCGCGTTCATCACGATGGCTCAGCGCCGGATGCGACAGTTCGGCATGCTCGCCGCGACCGGGGCAACGCGAGCGGCACGTCCGTCTGGTCATGCTTGCCGCCGGCGCCTTGGCCGGCATCGCCGCTGCGGTGTTCGGCACGGTGGTCGCTGCCGCATTGTGGATAGTGGCGATCCCTCGGCTGGAACCGGCCGTGGGGCATCGCATCGAAGCGTTCAGCCTGCCTTGGTGGCTGATCGGCGCGTGCCTGCTGCTGGCCGTGGTCACCGCCACCGCGGCCGCTTGGTGGCCCGCGCGGGCGGCTGCCCGCATCCCGATCACCCAGGCCCTCTCCCAGCGCCCGCCGCGCCCACGGCCGGCCCGCCGCTGGGCCGTCGTTGGCCTGCTCCTCATGGCCGCCGGTGTGGCCTGCCTGCGGTTGGGTTCGGACAACGCGGCACTCGTCGTGGCCGGTAGCGCCGCCACGCTCGCCGGGCTGCCGCTGCTGGCCCCGCTGGCGATCCGCGGGCTGGCCCGGGCCGGTGCCCGGCTGCCGGTTGCCGCCCGTCTCGCCCTGCGTGACCTGGCCCGCCATCAAGCCCGCTCAGGGGCGGCGCTGGCCGCGATCAGCCTCGGTCTCGCGGTCGCCGCCATCGTCGTCATCGCCACGGCCGCCGACGCACCGACCGCTGCCGAAGGCAACCTGTCGGACCGGCAGCTGCTCATCACGGTTACCGACCGCGCCTACGGGCGTGTCGGTTATCTCATCCCGGACCGGACACCGGCCCAGATCGCAGCGGCCGACGCGGCGGTCGGCCGGTTCGCTGCCACGCTGGGCGACCCGACGCTGGTCCCCCTGGATGCGGCGGTACGCGCGGACGAGGCGGTCATACAGGACTCCGATGGCGGCCCGCCCGGACGGGTGCCCGCGATCCTGACATCACTAAACCCGTCCGGCGATCCGAACCAAGCCCTGCCGCGCGACGTGTCCGCGAACCTCTATGTCGCCACCCCCGAGCTGCTGCGCTACTACGGCCTGGGTCCCGCCGCGATAGGCCCGGGTACCGAGGTGCTCACCCCGCACCGCGCCGACGACCTGTCATTCCTCTGGCGCCAGAGACGAGACCCGGGCGGCAACGGCGCCGCTGCGCCGTCCCGCCTACCAGTCAATGCCCGATGGGCTGCTTACCCCGGAGGCCCTCCGGCGCCACGGCTTGACGGCCGTGCGGTCGGCTGGCTGATCGAAACGGACCGGCCGCTGACCACAGCGCAGCTCGCCGCGGCCCGCGACCTGGCCCTCGACAACGGTCTGATCGTCGAGTCGCGCGACACCGGCCCCCCGCAGGCCCAGATCCGCGGGGCGGCGACCGCGGCCGGAGCGGTGCTGGCCCTAGGGGTGCTCGCTATGACCGTCGGTCTCATCCGCGGCGAAGCCGGGCGCGACCTGCGCATCCTCACCGCAACCGGGGCCACCCGCCGAATCCGCCGCACCCTCGCGGCCACCACGGCCCTCGGGCTCGCCGTGCCCGGCGCGATCCTCGGCGTCGCCGTCGCGTACCTGGCTGCAGCCGCGATCCTGGACGAGGACATCGGCCTGCTCAAACGGGTACCGGTCATCGAGCTCGCGGTCATCCTCGTCGGGGTGCCGCTGGTCGCCGCGGCCGCCAGCTGGCTGCTGAGCGGCCGGGAGCCGCGTTCGCTGACGAGGGAACAGTGACCGGCCACGGCCTGGCACGGCGGGCGCCGTTGCTCTACAGCGTGCTGACCGAGCAGCGCGCCGAGGGTCTCCGGCTCGGTCAGGACGTCGGCCAGGAACGCCTCGCTCGGGAGGCTCATTCGCCGACCTCCCGCGACGAGCAGAAGCTCTGCCCCGGCGGCCGCGATCGGCAGCCACTCCGGCAGGAACGACTCGGCGTAGGCGAACTCGTAGGCGGCTTTCTCGGCCTCGAACGCCCGCAACAGGGAGTGGTCGAGAGCCGGGTTGCTTGTGTTAGCTAACACAAGCAACGTCTCGGTGTACGCCTGGAGGAACGACGTCCGGCACGCGGCCGCCCACTGCCCGGCCAGCTCGCCGTTCCCGGGCCGGTCGCGCAGCACCCAGAGCGGCACGTGGTCGATCGAGCGCAGCATCGAGGCGACGTCGCGCAGCGGCGAGTCGAGCGCCCGCCGCTCCTCCAGCGGCCGGGTCGGCTCTCCCTCGAAGTCGATCACGCGGTAGCCGACCGGCGAGAGCAGGATCTGCCCCACGTGGTAGTCGCCGTGGACGCGGCTCAGGTGCGGCATCCGGCCGGGCCGCTCGAAGCGGGCAAGCTCGTCGCGAAGGCGCGGCAGCAGTCTCGCCGCCGGTCGAGCCCCGCGACCCGGTCGACCTCTCGCTCGGCAGCCCTCCGCCGCGCGCGGAGCTCCTCGGCGGTCGCCGTGCGCGTCCCGAGCTCGGCGAGAGCGCCGTGCAGCTCGGCGGTCAGCACGCCGACCGAGCTCGCCCACGACGGGTCGATCGCCGCGCCCTGCCGGGCGTCCTCGACGAGCGCCCGACACCAGCCCCAGCCGTCCTCGGCCTCGGGCACGTACTCCTGGACGAGCGCCACCGCCCACTCCTCGCCCGAGCCGTCGACGTGGTGGAGCGACCCCAGCGCAGCCGGAACGCCCGCGAAGCGCTCCCCGAGGAAGGCGACGAGCTCGACCTCCGGATGGACGCCGGGCCACAGACGCCGGTAGCACTTGACGATCACGTCCCCGCCGAGCACGTAGGACGAGTTCGACTGGTCGCGCTCGAGCGCGCGCTCGGCGCCGTCGGGCGCGCCACCGCTGCCGAGGCTGCTGAAGCGGAAGCCTCCGACGGGCCCGTCGGCCAGCCGTGCCAGCAGCGGGCCCCAGAGCGGCGTCCCCTCGGGCAGGGCGTAGCGCTCCGCCGCCCCGTCGGCGAAGCGGACGTCGACGATCGCAAGCGTCCCGCCCCCCGCGCCGATGGCGTCCACCGTCTCGATACGGTCGACCTCGCGCCCCTTCGCCGCGAACCAGCGCTCGCCGGCGAGACGCTCCGGGGTCACGTCGCCGATTGCCGGGCCGGACAGATCGGCCCCTCCTAGACGACCGGCTCGCCGGTGCGGGCAAGCCGCTCGATCAGGTCGGCCGCCTTCACGGTCCCGGGAACCGTCTGCAGGCGGGCCGACATCGCCTCCAGCCGGCGCTCGAGCTCGGCGTCGGAAAGCAGGTCGTCGATCGCTCCCGTGAGCTCCTCCGCCGAGCAGCGGTACGTGTCCAGGCGGCGTCCGAGACCGAGCTCGTCCACCCGCTGGGCGTTGTCGTACTGGTCCCAGAACACCGGCAGCACGACCATCGGCTTGCCGAAGTAGAAGCACTCGGTCGTCGTGTTGTTGCCTCCATGGGTGATGACGAGATCGGCCTGGGGCAGGATCGACGCCTGGGGCAGGAACTCGGCGCCCCACATGTTGTCGGCGAGCTCGAGCAGCTCGTGCTGAGGCCCCTTCGAGACGACGAAGCGATGCGGGCTCCCGGCGAGCATCCCCACGAGCCGCTGCATCAGCTCGAGGTCGGCCGAGGCCAGGCTGCCGAGGCTCAGGTAGACGAGCTTGCCCTGGCCGGCGAGCTCGTCCGGCACGCTCCACGGCTCGTCCGTCGTGCGCACCGACGTGTCGAGCCGGTGCCACGTCGGTGCGAGCGGCGCCGCCCGCTGGTAGTCCGCCTCCTCGGGGTAGACGTACATGTTGAGCAGCGGCGACTCGTGCATGAACTCGAGCTCGGGAAGGCCCGGAGCCCCGTGCGCGCGCACGAACTCGTCGAAGTCGCGCCACATCTCGCCGTGCGTGCGGCCGTGCTCGGCGCGGAACTCCTCCCACCCGGTCGAATCGGCGACGGGGTAGCCGGAGAAGACCGGCGGCAGCGCCTCGTCCCTGAGCTCGAGCGGATTGCACGACACGATCCGCGCCCAGGGTCGTCCCGACGCCGCGATCGCCGGGAAGGCAACGACGTTGTCCTCGACGATCGCATCCGGCTGGAGCTCGTCGAAGATCTCGGCGATGCGCTCGTTCACGTACTTCGAGCCGTCGATGAGCGCCTGCCAGGTCGGTTGGAGGAAGCTCCCGAGCTGCTCGATCGTCGGCCGGCGGAACAGCGGCGCGGTGTCGCGGATGAAGTCCTTCCAGAACTGGCCGGGGATCTCGGCCTCCTCGGGAGGGGGCCCGAGGCGCATCAGCCGCTCCTCGAAGCCCTTCGCCTCGAGGTTCCCTGCGAAGGACTCCTCGGCGATGAAGACGACCCGCGCGCCGCGCCGGCGCAGCACGTCGCCGATGCCGATGCAGTTGTTCGTCGGCCCGTACGCGCCCTCGGGGAAGAAGACGATGGTCGGGCCGGGCGGCGCCATGGCCGCGTAGTATCGCCGACGTGACGCCGGCCAGACGCCTCCGTGAGCTGCTCGCGAGCGGCGAGACGATCCTCGTTCCGGGCGCCTACAACGCCCTCGTCGCGCGCGTGCTCGAGGAGGAGGGCTTCCCGGCGATCTACACGGGGGGCTACGCGGCCGCGGCGGCCGGATACGCCCTGCCGGATATCGGCATCGTCACCGGCTCGGAGATGGTCGACCACGTCTCCAGGATCGCGCGCGCCGTGTCCGTGCCGGTGATCGCCGACGCCGACACGGGCTACGGAGAGCTCGTCAACGTCGCTCGCACGGTGCGGGAGTACGAGCGTGCGGGTGCGGCCGCCGTGCAGATCGAGGATCAGGTGTTCCCGAAGCGCTGCGGCCACATGGAAGGCAAGAAGGTGATTCCGCGGGACGAGATGGTGCGCAAGGTCCAGGCGGCCCTCGCCGCACGCAGCGATTCCGACACCGTGGTGATCGCGCGCACGGATGCGATCGCGGTCACCGGGCTCGACGACGCGATCGACCGGATGCAGGCGTACGAGGCGGCCGGCGCGGACGTGATCTTCCCGGACGCCCCGCGCTCGCTCGACGAGCTCCGCGCCATCGCCGCCGCGGTCGAGGCGCCCCTCGTCGCCAACATGTCGGAGCACGGGAAGACGCCGCTCCTCTCCCGGGACGAGCTCGCCGAGCTCGGCTACCGGATCGCGCTCTACCCGTCCTCGACGCTGTTCGCCGCCGCTCAGTCGGCCCGCGAGATCGCGCGGACGCTGCGCGAGGAGGGCACCACTCGGGACGCCCTCGACCGCGTCATGCCCTTCGGCGAGCTGAACGAGCTGGTCGGCCTCGAACGCTGGCAGGCCGAGGAGGAGCGGGTCACGTGAACGAGACCGTCTTCGCCCTCGAGACGAACCCGATCGTCTTCGGACCGGGCGCCTCGCAGGAGACCGGGTTCCACCTGCGCCGTTTCGGCGTCCGGCGAGCCCTGCTCGTCTCCGACCCGCACGTCGTCGAGCTCGGGATCACCGAGCGCGTGCGAGTCGCCATCGCGGAGCTCGGCATCGAGACGGAGATCTACGGCCGCGCCCGCGTGGAGCCGAGCGAGGAGTCCGTCCTCGACGCCATCGAGGCGGCGCGGGAGGGCGGCTACGACGGCTTCGTCGGCGTCGGCGGCGGCTCGTCCATCGACACCGCCAAGATCGCGGCGCTCTTCGCCACGCACGGCGGGGAGCTCCTCGACTACGTCAATCGGCCGATCGGCGAGGCGAAGCCGCCGCCCGGGCCGCTGCTGCCCATCGTCGCCGTGCCCACGACGGCCGGTACCGGCAGCGAGGCGACCGGGGCGGCCATCGTGGATTTCCCGCGTCTCGGCGTGAAGACCGGCATCGCCCACCGCCTCCTCCGCCCCCGCGTCGGGATCGTCGATCCGCTCCTGACCCGCGACCTCCCAGCCGCGGTCACGGCCTCGGCGGGGCTCGACGTCGTCTGCCACGCGGCGGAGTCGTACACGGCCCGGCCGTTCGGCACGCGGGAGAAGACCACGCCGGACGAGCGGCCCCTCTACCAGGGAGCCAACCCGATCTCGGATCTCTGGTGCGCTCGGGCGCTCGAGATCGGCGGGCGCTACCTGCGACGCGCCGTCCACGACGGCTCCGACCTGGAGGCGCGCAGCGAGATGATGCTCGCCGCCACGACGGCCGGGATCGGCTTCGGCAACGCGGGCTGCCACATCCCGCACGCGTGCGCGTACCCCATCGCGTCGCTCAAGCACGTATGGACGCCGGCCGGCTACCCGGATCCGCATCCGTTCGTGCCGCACGGCTTCTCGGTGACCGTCACCGCGCCGGCCGCGTTCCGCTTCACGGAGCCCGCGCTCCCCGAGCGCCATCGCGAGGCAGCGCGCCTGCTCGGCGGCGAAGACGATCTCGCGGCCACGCTCGAGTCGCTCATGCGCGACGTCGGCGCGCCGCTGACCATCGGCGAGCTCGGGTACGGCGAGGACGACCTTCCCGCGCTGGCCGAAGGGGCGTACAAGCAGCAGCGCCTGCTCGTCGTCTCGCCCCGCGAGGTCGCTCCGCCGGACCTCGAGGCGATCCTGCGCGCGTCCCTGTAGGGCCGGATATATCCGGCCCCTGAGCAGGTACGGTTGCGCGCGTGGACGCCGACCAGAGCCAGACGCCGCTGGCCGACGCCGTCGACGCCTTCCTCGCCGACCCGCGCATCACGCCCTTCACGACGCCCGGCCACAAGCGCGCGCCCGGGCTCGGAGACGGCGTCCTCGCGCATGATCTCCCCCTGTCGGCCGGCGCCGACGACCTCCACCTGACGTCCGACGTGCTCGGGCGAGCGGAGCGCCTCGCGGCGCAGCTCTGGGGCGCCGATCTGTGCCTCTTCTGCGTCAACGGCTCGACGCAGGGCAACCAGGCGCTGGCGCTCGCCGCGGCACGCCCCGGCGATCGCGTCGTCGTGGCCCGGCACCTCCACAAGTCGATGCTCTCGGGGCTCGTGCTCGCAGGGCTCGACCCCGTCTGGGTGCGGCCCGACGTCGACGCCGAGACCGGCCTCGCGCTCGGTGTCCCCGTGTCCCGGATCGAGGCGGCGCTGACGGCGCATGCGGACGCGCGGGCGGTCTTCCTCGTGGAGCCGAACTTCGTAGGCGTGCTGAGCGACATCCGCGCGATCGCCCAGCTGGCGCACACGGCGGGGGCAACGCTGCTCGTCGACCAGGCCTGGGGCGCCTACCTCGGCTTCCACCCGGCGCTCCCGACGCATTCGCTCGCCCTCGGCGCCGACGCCTTCGTCACGTCCGCACACAAGACCCTCACCGGCTTCACGCAGAGCGCCTACCTGTTCGCCGCTGCCGGACGGCTCGACCTCGCGCGCGTGCGGGAGGGGTTCGACGCGCTCAACACGACGAGTGTCGCCGCGGCCATGCTGGCGAGTCTCGATCGGACGCGCGCGCTGCTCGCCTCCCGCGGGGAGGAGCTTCTCGGCCGCGCCATCGCGCTCGCGACCGAGGCGCGGGAACGGCTTGCGAGGATCGAAGGCCTGCGACTGCTGGGCGGGTCGGCCCTCGCTGACGGCGACGGGTCGACCCACGACCCCCTCAAGCTCGTCCTCGCCCTTCCGGGCACGGGCGCCGACGGCCTCGCCGTCGACGCCGATCTCTTCGCCGAGGGCGTACGCCTCGAGCTCGCCAACCGCGACACGCTCGTCCCGCTGCTCACGATCGCCGATACGCCCGAGAGCGTCGATCGCCTCTGCTCCGCGCTCGAGCGCTCGCTCGAGCGCCGTCGGGGGGAGCCGCGGCGACCCGGGGCGGCCAGCGCGGTCTGGGCGCTCGAGCCCGAGTGCGCGATGAGCCCTCGTGAGGCGTTCTTCGCGGCCCGCGAGACGGCGAGCGCGGACACGGCGGCCGGGCGGATCGCGGCGGAGACGATCGCGCCCTACCCGCCCGGAATCCCCGCGATCGCTCCGGGCGAGGTGATCACGCAGCAGCTGCTCGAGGCGCTCCGCGACGCAGCCGCTGATGGTACGCGCATCGCCTACTGCGCTGACCCTACGCTCGCTACGGTTCAGGTCGTCGCATGCTGACGAGCGTCACCTACAAGGACGGCACCTGGCACGAGGGCAACGTGCCACTCCTGGGATCGATGGACCATGCGGTGTGGCTCTCGTCGGTCGTCTTCGACGGGGCACGGGCGTTCGACGGCGTGGCGCCCGACCTCGATCGTCACTGTGAGCGCGTCGTCGACTCCGCGCAGAAGCTGGGACTCGAGCCGGCGCTCGAGGCGGGTGAGGTCGAGGCGATCGCCTGGGAGGGCATCCGGCAGTTCCCCCAGGAGGCCGTGCTGTACGTGCGGCCGATGTTCTTCGCGACGGACGGGTTTGTCGTTCCCGACGGCGGGAGCACGCGGTTCGCGCTCGTGGTGCACGAGCTGGCCTTCCCGACCGCGCCCGGCTTCTCCGCATGCCTCTCCTCCTGCCGGCGTCCGGCACCCGATTCGGCGCCGACCGACGCGAAGGCCTCGTGCCTCTACCCGAACGTCGGCCGCACGCTGCGGGAGGCGCGTTCGCGGGGCTTCGACAACGCCGTCGTCCTCGACCAGGCCGGCGACGTCGCCGAGTTCGCAGTGTCGAACCTCTTCCTCGTCAGGGACGGCGTCGTGCACACGCCGGTGGCCAACGGGACCTTCCTCGCGGGCGTCACGCGGCGCCGGGTGATCGAGCTCTTGCGCGACGACGGCACGGAGGTCGTCGAGCGACGCGTCGGGTTCGCGGAGGTGCTCGAGGCCGACGAGGTGTTCAGCACTGGGAACTACGCCAAGGCCTGGCCGGCGCTGCGCATCGAGGATCGTGAGCTCGAGCCCGGGCCGGTATTCGCTCGTGCTCGGGAGCTCTACTTCGAGTTCGCCCGCTCCGCGCGGAGCGCCCGGGCAGGCGCTGGAGCCCTCCGGCCGGCGACCGGTTAGTAGTATCGGGCCGCATGCGCGTCCGTGCCGCCGTCCTCGAGGAGTTCGGGCAACCGCTCGCCGTCCAGGAGCTCGAGCTCGCGGAGCCGAAGGCGGGCGAGGCGTTGGTTCGGCTCGTCGCCTGCGGGGTCTGCCACACCGACCTCTACACGGCCTCCGGAGCCGATCCGAGCGGATACGCCCCCTGCGTGCTCGGGCACGAGGGCGCGGGCGTCGTCGAGCGCGTCGGCGACGGTGTCACGCTCGTCGCTCCCGGCGACCACGTCGTCACGCTCTTCGCCCCAGAGTGCGGCAAATGCCTGCACTGCCTCAGCCCGCGCACGAACCGCTGCGTCACCATCCGCGACGAGCAGGGGCGCGGCCACCTGCCCGATGGGACGACGCGGTTCTCGCGGGGCGACGAGGCGATCCGCCACTTCATGGGCACGTCGACCTTCGCCGAGTACACAGTCATGCCCGAGATCGCGCTCGCGAAGGTCAACCCGGAGGCGCCGCTCGACGGCTGCGCCCCGTTTGCCTGCGGCCTCTCCACCGGGATCGGCGCCGCGCTCTACACCGCTCGGGTGGAGCCCGGCGCGACCTGCGCCGTCTTCGGCTGCGGGCTCGTCGGCCTCGGCGCGGTGATCGGCTGCCGGCTCGCCGGCGCCGAGCGGATCATCGCGATCGACCTCGCCGACGGGAGGCTCGAGGAGGCGCGGCGGCACGGAGCGACCGACACGCGCCTCGCCGCGGAGGACACCGTCGACTGGATCCGCTCCGAGACCGGCGGCTTCGGCGCCGACTACACGTTCGAGGCGACCGGCAACGTGCAGGTGATGCGCCAGGCCGTCGAGTCGGCGCGCGAGGCCTGGGGCCTCGCCACCATGATCGGGGTGGCCGGGAAGGGCGAGACCCTCGACATCGTTCCGAGGTTCCTCATCACCGGACGGCGAGTCACAGGGTCGTCGTTCGGGGGCGTCAAGGGCCGTACCCAGGTGCCTCAGCTCGTCGAGCGCTGGCTCGCCGGCGAGATAGACGTCGACGCGCTGGTCACCGACCACGTCGCGCTCGACGCCGTGAACGAGGCCTTCGACGCCATGGAGCGTCAGGAAGGCATCCGTACCGTCATCGACTTCAGCTGAGGTGAACGCATGATCGTCGAGCGGACCGAGCATCCCGAATGGCTCTCGAACGCCTACCTCGTCGCGGATCGCGAAGGCGGTCACGGCGTCCTCGTCGACTCGAACGGGATCAACCAGCCGCTGATCGACGCCGTCGAGCGGCTGGGTATCACCGTCACGCACGTGCTCGTCACCCACAGCCATCACGACCACGTCGTCACGTGCGAGGACGACGCCCGCCGCTTCGGCGTCCCCGTGCTCGCGCATCCGCTCGCGCGCACGCACGGCGTCCACGTCGACGAGACGATCGAGGACGGCGACGTCGTCCGCTCGGGCGATCTCGAGATCCGGGCGATCGCGACCCCGGGCCATTCGGACGACCACCTGGCCCTCCTCGTCGACGGGACCGACTGCCTCACCGCCGACTGCCTCTTCAAGGGCACGGTCGGAGGCTGCACCGCCCGCGGCCGGGTGTACGAGATCCATCGCGGGTCGATCATGGACAGCCTGATGGGACTCCCGCCCGAGACGACTATCCACCCCGGCCACACGCTGCCCTCGACGATCGGCGAGGAATGGGAGTCGAACCCGTTCATCAGGGTCTGGCGCGGGCTCGATCCCGAGGGTGCCGAGCCCTGCACCGTCGCGGGCGAGGACGCGACCCTCGTCCTCTGGGGCCCCGACTACGACGGCACCCACAAGGCGTGGGTCAGGTTCGCCGACGGCGATCAGATCGTGGGCGGGTCCCGCGTCACGCGCGGCTAGCCGCGGCGCCGAACGCTCATCCGCATCCCGTAACGCGGTCGCAGCGTGACGCGCGGCAGCACGTCGACCCGCTGCGCAGGGTCGAGGCGGAAGGCCCAGCGAGGCAAGAGCACACGCAGGACCGCACGTGCTTCGGCCATCGCGAAGCCCTCGCCGATGCACATTCGCGTCCCGGCGCCGAACGGGAAGAAGGCGTGCTGAGGACGCGCGTCCAGCTCCTCCGGGCACCAACGCGCCGGGATCGAAGCGCTCGGGCTCCGGGTACCAGCGCGGGTCGCGATGCGTGACCCAGGGGCTCACCACCGCGAGCATGCCGGCCGGGATCACGACCCGGCCCAGGTCGACGTCGGCGAGCGCGCGGCGGCCGATCACCCACGCCGGCGGGTAGAGGCGCAGCGCCTCCGCGAGCACCCGGTCCGTCTGCGTCGTCTCTGCGCCCGCCGCGAGCTCGGAGACCACACGCTCCTCGGCGTCGAGGATGCTGCGACAGCAGGTAGAGCGTCCAGGTGAGCAGGTTCGCCGTCGTCTCGTGGCCGGCGAGGAAGAGCGTCATGGCCTCGTCCCTGACCTGGCGGTCGGACATGCCGCCGCCCTCGTCCTGGGCCGCGAGCAGCAGAGAGAGCAGATCCGAGCCCGCCGCTCCGGCGGCGCGCCGCTCGGCGATCAGCCGGTAGATCGTGGCGTCCAGCCGGACGCACGCCTGCCGGAAGCGCCGCGTGGCGGGTAGCGGCAGGCGGTCGAGCAGCGGCCCCCACGGATAGACCAGGCGGTTGACGCCCTCCAGCGCCTCGGTCAACGCCTCGCCGATCTCGGGCGCCTCTCCCGTGACGTCCGCGTCGAAGAGCGTGCGGCCGACGATGTCGAGCGTGAGCCTCGTCATCTCCGCGTGCACGTCCACGACGTCCCCGTCCCGCCAGGAGGCCTGCGCCCGCTCGGCACACGTCGCGAACACCGTCCTCGTAGCCGGCCACGCGGCGGCCGTGGAAGAGCGGCTGCATCAGCCGGCGCTGCCGCAGGTGCAGCTCGTCCTCGCTCGTGAGCAGCCCCTCGCCGAGCACGCGCTTCGCCACCTGCAGCGCCTGACCCTTCATGAACGATCGCTGCTCGCCGACCAGCACTTCCCGGATCAGATCGGGATGGTTCAGGAGGATCTCGCCCTGGGATCCGAAACGGAAGCCGGCGACGTCGCCGTGCTCCCGGGCGATGCGCAGGAGCGTCCCTGTCGCGTCTCGCCAGAACGCGAGCGCGAGCGCGCCGGGGACGCGCGGCCTCGGGCCCGGTGGAAGGGTGTCGGACAGCTCCCGCATCGTACGCCGGCGACGTGAGGTTCCCAACCGAGGTCGCGGATAGAGCGCAGAACGGGATGGTTGCGGAGAACCTGATCGGCCGTACTGTCGCCGACGCGATCCGCCCATCGCGGGCTGCTGGCGTGGAGGCGGCGCTCGACGAGGGCGCGGACGCACGTCGCACCCCGCTCGCCGCCTGTGTCCGTCCCCCGGGCCGGACCCGCCGATCGTCACGACAGTGAAGGACGGCACCGGCGAACCGCAGCGGCTCAGTCGTCTGCCGACCGGGCGGCGTCTACGCGGTGAGACGTAGCCGGGTGTCGACCCGCGTGCGAGGCGCTGCACGCGGCGAGTGGCGCCACGCTCGCGTCACGACGTGCTCGAGGGTGCCTTCGCCTTGCCGGTAGTCGCAGCTCGACGGGACGGTCGCGGGCCTCTCTCGCGGACGGCGCCACGCTCGTGCTCGAAGGACGCGCCCGCGACGGAACCTCACGCCTCGCCGTGATCGACACGAGCCTCGACGACGGCTCCGACGATGCTCGAGCTCGAAGGCGACTTCGCCTTCGACGCTCTCCGCCGCGTGGAGAGGGGCTTTTCCTCATCGAGCACGTCCGCCCGCCGGATCGGCCGCGATCGGTTCGCCTCTACGATCTCGCGGCGCGCTGGCTCAACCCGGCGCCGCTCGTCGACAAGCGGCTCCTGGACCAGGGTGGCGAAGAGGGATCGTGATGGAAGGCGCTCCCGTGGCGGCGCGAAGCTCGGACGGCGACTGGGCGTACACGCTCTACCGGGACATCACGCGTTCGTCCATGCGCTCGCCACCGAGCGGCTTCGCAGTCTGCATCGACCTGCCGCCCGAGGCACACACGGACGACGCGGCCGCCGCGCAGGCCTGGGCCTGCGCCTCGCGAGCGGCCGCAACCGGCTTCTCGCCGCGAATCCCGCGCTCGGGCTACGGGTCGCGATCGACACGCGGACCCTCGAGATCGCACGAGTGACAGCGCCGTCTAGCGGGCTCGCGGCGCGCCGGGGCCTACGACTCCGGGCGATTCGGGTCGGCCAGGAGCATTCGAGGCGGGCAGCGTGAAGATCACCGGCGTGCGGTACCACAAGATCAACGTCCCGTTCGAGGCGCCGATGCTCTGGTCCGGCGGCGTGAATCGCTCGTGGACGCGCATCGTCGTCCGCATGCAGACCGACGAGGGCATCGAGGGAATCGCCGAGACCTCCGGCGGCGACGCGACGCTGCTCCAGCTGCGCGCGATCGAGGGCTACTTCCTCGGCGAGGACCCGTTCGACCGCGAGCGGATCCTCAAGAACTTCTGGTACCTCCCCACGTATCAGGGCAATACCGGCAAGTACGCCATCCAGGCGCTCGAGACGGCGTGCCTCGACATCATGGGCAAGGCCTGCGGGCGCCCGCTCTGCCAGCTGCTCGGCGGGCGGATGCGCACCGAGATCCCGATGATCGCGTACATGTTCTACCGCCTACCCGGGCCGAACGGACGCGGCGGCGAGCAGAGCGCCGAGGGTCTCGTCGAGGCGACCCGCGAGATCGTGGAGCGCACCGGCGTGCGCACGATCAAGCTGAAGGGCGGCGTGTACGAGCCCGAGGACGAGTACCGTTGCGCCGCCATGCTGCGGGAGGTCTTTCCGCTGCACGAGCTCCGGTTCGACCCGAACAGCTTGTGGTCGGTGGAGACGTCGATCCGCTACGGACGCCGTTTCGAGGAGCTGGGCCTCGAGTTCTACGAGGACCCGTGCTGGGGAATCGAGGGCATGAGCCGGGTCGCTGCGGCCCTCGATCTGCCGGTGGCGACGAACATGTGCACGCTCGATCTCGACGAGATCCCGCAGACGATCAGGCTCGGGGCCATCGACGTCATGCTGCTCGACCCCTGCGACTGGGGCGGAGTCGGCGCCTTCCAGCGCGCGGCGGCCGCCTTTCAGATCTTCCAGGTGGGGATCGGCATGCACTCCGGCGGCGAGGCCGGCATCTCGACGGCGCTCCAGGTGCAGCTCGCCGCCGCGCTCCCGGTGCTTCCATACGCCATCGACTCGCACTACCACCACCAGACCGAGGACGTCATCACGCAGCCGTGGGAGTACGCCGACGGCTGCTTCCGGCTGCCCGACGGGCCGGGACTCGGCGTCGACATCGACGAGGATCAGCTCGAGAAGCTCGAGCGCCTGAACGTCGACGAGGGCGACCTTCTCTTCTACGGCCACGAGGATCGGCGGCAGCCCCGCTATATGGGCATGTGGTGATCGGAGGCCTCGACGGCCCGCTCCGGCGGCTGCTCGCCGTCGTCTGCCTGGTGCAGATCGCCGACTTCTCGCTCGTCCAGGTGCATCACGCCGCTCCTGCCCTACTACGCCGACCGCTTCGGCTTCGAGCAGTCGGAGTCGGGGCATCTGGTGGCGGCGTTCGCCGTCGGCGCGCTCGTCTCCGCGATCCCGGCCGGCATGTTGTGCAGCAGGGTCGGCGTGAAGGCGACCGTGGTGGGTGGGCTGCTCCTCATGGGGGCTGCGAGCGTCGCGTTCGGGTTTGCCGACTCCCTCTTCGGGCTCGAGGCCGCCCGCTTCGGCCAGGGCATGGCGAGCTCCGCGGCGTGGACCGGCGCGATCGCGTGGATCGTGGGTGCCGCGCCGAGAGAGCGGCGGGCAGGGTTGCTCGGAATCGTCTTCGGCGTCGGGGTGGCCGGGCTCCTCGCCGGGCCGGCACTGGGTGTGCTCGCCGCCCACCTCGGCCCGAAGCCGACGTTCATCGGCGTCGCCATCGTCCTCCTCGCGCTCGCCGGGCTGGCCGCCCTCCTTCCCGCGGTCCCGGCAGTAGGCCAGCCTCTTCGGGCCCTCTTCGGCGGCCTGCGGAACCGTGAGGTCGCCTTCGGCGTCTGGCTCTACCTGCTGCCCGCCTTCCTGCTCTCCGCGCAACACGCGGTCGCTCCTCTGCGGCTCGACGAGCTCGGCTGGACGGTGGGCGGCATCGGCGCGATCTACGTGTGCGCGGCGGCCATCCAGTCGGTCTCGAGCCCGTTCGTCGGGCGCCTGCTCGATCGCATCGGCAGGACGGCGCCGCTGACCGCGATCCTGCTCGCCGGCGCGACGGTGTCCACCCTGCTCGCGCTGCCGTGGTCACGCAAGTTCTGGCTCTTCGCGATCCTCGTCGTCTGCGCCGTCGTCTCGTTCGCCGCCTTCTACCTACCCGGCTCCGCGATTCTCGCCGACGGGGCCGACGCGGCGGGTCTGGACCAGGCGTTCGGCTTCTCGCTCGCGAACCTCGCCTGGGCGCCGGGCACGATCATCGGGTCGATCGTCGGGGGCGCCCTGGCCGAGACCGCCGGCGACGAGGCGACGTACGTCCTGCTCGCCGCCGTCTGCCTGGGAACGCTCGTTCTCATGCGGCGGGTAGCCGTCAGGTCAGCCGCGGTTCGAAGCTCGTCCCTGATGGGTAAGGGGCGGCGGTGACCGCCGCGATCGTTGCCGAGGGCCTGCGGAAGCGCTACGGCGAGCTCGTCGCCGTCGACGACGTCTCGTTCACGGTCGAGACGGG
The DNA here is from genome assembly GCA_963838105.1 of uncultured Thermoleophilia bacterium. Classification (GTDB taxonomy): domain Bacteria; phylum Actinomycetota; class Thermoleophilia; order Gaiellales; family Gaiellaceae; genus CAWJNF01. The sequence goes on from CAWIQC010000019.1 coordinate 114,302, forward strand.
CGAGATCTTCGGCATGCTCGGGCCAAACGGCGCCGGCAAGACGACGACCGTCGAGATCGTGGAAGGCCTGCGCAAGCCCGATGCCGGACAGGCGCTCGTTCTCGGCATCCCGTCCTGGCCGCGCAATCTCAGCCTGCTGCCGCGCATGGGCGTCCAGCTGCAGACGAGCGCGTTCTTCGAGCGCCTGACGGCGCGCGAGCAGCTACGACGTGTTCGTCGCCACTCTACGGCGCGCCGCCGAGCCGGGTCGACGCCGCGCTGGCTCTCGTCGGCCTCGAGGATCGAGCCGACGCGCAGGTGGAGAAGCTCTCGGGCGGCCAGGCCCAGCGACTCGCGCTGGCCTGCGCGCTGGCCCACGATCCCGAGGTCGTCTTCCTGGACGAGCCCACGGCGGGCCTCGACCCCCAGGCGCGCCGGAACCTGTGGGACGTCATCGAGGGGATCCGCGCCGAGGGCAGGACCGTCGTCATGACGACGCACTACCTCGAGGAGGCCGAGGAGCTGTGCGACCGCGTCGCGATCCTCGACCACGGCCGCGTTCTCGCGCTCGACACCCCGCTCGCGCTCGTCCGCTCGCTCGACGCTCCCGTGCTCGTGAGCCTGCCCGGCGGAAAGGTCGATCAGGGACAGGCCGAGACTCTGCCCGGCGTGGCGAAGGCGCGAGCGGACGGCGACGTCCTCGTGCTCGAGACGAGCGACCCGAACGCAACGCTGGGCGCGCTCGCCGGCCTGCAGGCGCTGGACGGCGCCGAGGTGCGCGGCGCGACGCTCGAGGACGTCTTCTTCGCGCTGACGGGACGGGAGTACCGGGCATGAGGGGCAGCCGGATCGGCGAGCTCGTGCGCGCGCTGGCTCTCGGCTATGTCCGCGACCGCACGGCGCTCTTCTTCTCGCTCCTCTTCCCGCTCATCTTCCTGCTCGTGCTCGGCGGGATCTTCGGGAACGACAGCCAGACGCCGAGGGTGGACGTGTTCGTGGCCGGCGACGGGCCACTCATCTCGAGGCTGTCGACGGACACCCTGGACATCGAGCGCGTCTCGAGCGTGGAGGACGGGCTCGAGCAGGTGCGCGAGGGAGACCGGCCCGCGCTCATCTACGAGCGCGGGCGAACGCTCGTCGTCCGCTACGCCGCGTCCGACCAGGTCGGGGGCGCGACGGTGCGCGGGATCGTCGAGGGAGTCGTGAACCAGGCCAATCTCGAGGCCGCCGGTACCGAGCCCCGCTACGCGCTCGAGGCCTCGCGGGTCGAGGACGATTCGCTCTCCCCGATCGAGTTCTTCACGCCGGCCTTGCTCGCCTACGCGATCTCGATCGGCGCCGTCTTCGGCGCCGCGCTCACGCTCGTCACGTGGCGGGAGAAGGGACTGCTGCGGAGGCTGCGACTCGCTCCCCTGCGCCCGTCCGAGATCGCGACCGGCCGAGTCATGGTCAGTCTCGCCATTGCCCTCGTGCAGCTCGCTGCTCTTCCTCGGCGCCGGCGTCCTGCTCTTCGACCTGTCACTCGACGCGAGCTGGTGGATGGCGTTCCCGCTGATCCTCGTCGGCACGCTCGCGTTCCTCGCGATCGGGCTCATCACCGGCGCGGTCACCAAGACCGCAGAGGGCGCGAGTGCGGTCGCCAACCTCATCACCCTGCCGATGGCGTTCCTGTCGGGCGCGTTCTTCCCGATCGACCTGGCACCGGGATGGCTCCAGGCAGCTCTCGAAGGCGCTTCCGCTCACCTACCTCGTCGAGGGCCTCCAGGACGCCATGGTGCGCGGCCTGAGCGCCGCGGCGGCGCTCCCGGAGCTCGGCATCCTGGCCGCCTTCGCGCTCGGCCTCGGTGTGCTCGGGATCCGTCTCTTCCGCTGGGAAACCGTCTGAGCGGTCAGAGCCCGGTGGCTCCGGCCGCCGCGAGCACGCGATCGGCGTAGTCGATCACGCTGCGGACGTAGGCACGCTTCTCCAGGTACGTGCCCGGGAAGAAGCTGCGCTTGAACCCGTAGATCAGGCAGTCGCGCACCTCGCGCGGAGAGAGCTCGAACGCCTCCACCGCACGGGCGATCTCGTTCGTCACGGTGGTGTTCGACACGAGCCGGTTGTCCGTGCAGAACGTCGTCGACAGGCGCTGTGCCCGCATGGCGCGGAACGGATGGAGGTGCAGGTCGGCGGCCAGCTCCGGCACCGTCTGCTGGTTCGAGGTCAGGCACACCTCGATCGTGATGCGCTTGTCGGCGATCACCTGGGCGAGCGCCTCGACGTAGCGGGAGGGGTCGCCGGCATCCTCCGCTTGCACACGGCTCGCGTCGAACAACCAGGTGCCGTGGCCGATCCGGTCGGCGTGGCAGTCGGTGATCGCCTGGAAGATCGACTCGGGGCCGTAGTCCTCGCCCGCGTGCACCGTCTTGCCGAGGAAGCCCTCGTGCGCCACCTGGTACGCGTCGCGATGGGCGGCGGCGGGGTAGCCGTGCTCCCGGCCGGCCAGGTCGAAGCCGACGACGAGGACGCCTTCGCGCTTGAGGCTCACCGCCGCGCGCGCGAGCGACAGGCTCGCGGCCGCGTAGAGCTCCTCCTCGGGCGCGCCGGCCAGAGCGTCGTAGTAGCGGCGGTAGCCCTCGGAGAACTCGGGCGTGAAGAAGCGCAACGCGCTCAGGATGATCCCCGCCCCGAACTTCGGCTCCTCCCGCGCCACGATCGCCGCGCTGCGATTGAGCTCATCCGTCGCCCGGCGCAAGCCCTTGTCCACCGCACGGACGATGTCCGGCACCTCGAACCCCGTGCGCACGTGCAGCTGGGGAGCGAAGCGGACCTCGAGATAGCGCACGCCCTCGGCGAAGTTGTCCTCGCAGAGCTCGTAGGCCACCCGCTCGAGCGCCTCCGCGTCGGACAGCACGGCAACCGTGTAGCGGAACCCCTCGAGGTACTCCCCGAGGTGCCGGTAGCGCTCGCGGAAGACACGCTCGCGCAGGCCCTCCTCGCTGTCGGCAGGCAGCTCGATCCCGCGCTCCCGCGCCAGCTCGAGCAACGTCTCGATCCGCAGCGACCCGTCGAGATGGACATGCAGATCCGTCTTCGGCAGGCTGCGGATCAGCTCGACGTCCATGTGCTTCCGCCCGGGGTCAAGTCTTGCATACGAACATAAGCCGCTACCGCCGCCGTCGCCGCGGCGGCAGCTCCGCGTTCTCCTCGAGCATCCGAAGCCGGCGGCTCACGGTCGCGGGATGGCATCCCATCTGAGCTGCGATCTCGGTCAAGCGGTAGCCGTAATCCCGGTAGGCCCTGAGGACCGCGCGCTCCCCATCCTGTTCGAACAACTCGGCCAGCGACGGTCGAAGCGGCGAGCGCGCCTTTCGCGGCACCTCCGGCGCGGAGCCGATCCTCGCCGTCGCGTCGGCGACGAACTGCTCGCTCCCGAGCACGGCGCCGTGCAGATCGGCAAACGGATCCACGCCGAGCCCCTCGGCGACGAAGGCGCGGTAGCGCTCGCGCGCCCGGGCAGGCCGGCTTCCGAGTTGGGAGAGCAGCCACTCCACCGTGAGCAGCGGTGGCACCGGCTCGAGCCCCGCGGTGGCCCGGTAGCTCGACCAGCGGTACTGATCGGCCCGCTTGCAGAGACCAGCCCGCACGGGGTTCAGAACGACGTAGCGCGCAAGCTCGAGCAGGTGCGAGTCGCGCTGCACGAGGATCGCCTTGTAGCGGCCCTGGAAGAGGTGGCCGACGGTCCCGTGACGCCGGTTGAATGCCTGCGTATAGACACCGTTCAGGTCCCGCATCGCCCGGCCGAGGCCGGCGTCGGGCGTCTCGACGAGCAGGTGGTAGTGGTTGCCCATCAGGCAGAAGCCGTGCAGGACGAGGCCGAAGCGATCAGCGCTCTTCTCGAGGGTCCCGAGGAACCGCTCGCGGTCGGCATCGTCCTCGAAGACGTCGCGCTGCGCGTTGCCCCGACCGGTGACGTGGTAGGCGGCGCCGGGGAACTCGATTCGCAGCGGCCGCGCCATCGCGGCGAGCCTACCAGAGCCCTTATGTTCGTATGCAAGACTTGACCCCGATCTTGGACGGATCTCGCCAACCCGCAGCGGCGACGACGACTAACCTGCGCCGACCACGAGACCCGAGGAGCAGCGGTGAGTGAATCCTGGGAGCGCGAGGCGCAGGCGCTCGGAGTGACGAGCGCGAACTGGCTCGAGGCGCCGTACAACCGGCTCGGCTTTCGCCGCGTCGGCAAGCTCGTGCGCACGGCGCGCATCTCACGCGGTGACGGACCGGTGGTCGAGCTCCCCCAGGCCGAGCGGGATCTCGGCGGCTTTCGGTTCGCGCACGAGGGCCGGTCGCTCGATCTCGACACCATGCTGACCGAGACCTACACGGACGGCTTCCTCGTCATCCACGACGGCGGTGTGATCACGGAGCGCTACCCGGGCGGGATGGCGCCGTCCGACACGCACCTGCTGATGTCGGTCTCGAAGTCCTTCAACTCGACGCTGTGCGGCGTCCTGGTCGGTCAGGGCGAGCTCACCCCCGACGACCTCGTCACGGATCACCTCGACGAGCTGCGCGGAAGCGCATGGGAGGGCTGCACCGTGCAGCACCTGCTCGACATGCGCGTGGGCGCCCGCTGGGACTACGACATCGACGAGTACACGATCCTCGACGTCTCCGACTACAGGAGCCCACGATCGCACCGACATTCCGGCCGATACCGCCACATGGATCCGCACGGTCGACGCCACCCATGCGCACGGCGGGCCCGTTCGGCTACAACTCGCTCGCCAACGACGTCCTCGGCTGGGTGCTCGAGCGCGCGGGCGGCAAGCCGTACCCCGAGCTGTTCTCCCAGCACATCTGGTCGGTGCTCGGGGCCGAGCACGACGCCGAGATCATGCTCGACCACAGCGGCTTCGCGATCGTCGAGGGCGGGTTCTGCGCCACGCTGCGGGACCTGGCGCGGTTCGGCCTCATGTGCCTCCAGGACGGCGAGATCGGCGGGCGCCGGGTCTGCCCCGCCGAGTGGGTGGCACGGCGCAGGGTGCGCAACCAGGAGCTCATCGACGCCTTCGGCGACGAGAACGACCTCGGCGGCCCTCCCGGAGAAGCCTTCTACCACGACAACTGGTGGATCTGGGAGGCCGAGCGCGGCGTCTACGCCGCCGTCGGCATGAACGGGCAGAGCATCTTCGTGCACCATCCCTCGAACACGGTGATCGCGAAGCTCTCGACGTTCCCGGACGCGCTCGACGCCGAGCTCTTCGCCCTGCACCACGCCGGCATGTCGGCGCTCTGCGAGTCGCTCGTCTGACGCGAGGCGCGATGATCCGCGCGCCTGCGCCCCTGCCGGCCACGAGACGAGGAGACAAATGCCCAGCTTGTCGCAATCACGACGTGAAGGACAGCACCACTGGCTTGCTTCTTCGAAGCGCGACGAGTTCTTCGGGCCACTGGGTGACGAACATCGGACGTTCGTCGACCCGCAGACCCGACCCACGTGGCCGTGACGATGGATGCCCGACATGGACGCCTCATGAGCGGCTGCAGACGGAGCGGCTGCCGAGGCAATGACGCATGACGGCGTCATCGCCGACACGTTGGTGACTCGTCGAGGCCTAGCGCTCACGCACGTGGCAGGGTCGCTGCGGCAGCCTCAGTGCCCGGCGGGCTTCTCCCAGCCTTCCAGGACGGGTGGCGCCCAGTCCGTCCCGACCGTCCGCGTGTCCTCCACCCAGGAGCCGAGCTCCGGCTGAGGGAACTTGCAGTGGATCTCCTTCAGCTGGATGCCGTAGGAGTTGCCCGAGGTCAGGTGCTTCATCAGCACCTTGCGGGCGAGCTCGTGCTCGCGCCCCTCGGGGATCGGGAAGTAGATCTTCAGAAAGCAGTTCGAGTAGCGGTCGAAGACGGCCGGGACTCCGTCCTCCTCGAGAAGCTCGACGTCCTCGAGCCAGTTGATGTCCTCGCCGGGCGTCAGCGCGTCGAGGTCGACGTCCTCGACGAGTGAGATGTCCTCCTGGTACTCGAACCGCTTGCCGGAGAGGAACTCGGCGTCGATCGACTTGATCTTCTCCGGCTCCTGATAGGCGATGTCGTGGTGGTGATGCTGCTCGCTCATCTCCGCCCTTTCTAGTGGTCCGCCGCCGCGCGCAACGGCTCGACCTGCCCGCCGCCCGCCGGACGCAGCTCGATCTCCTCCTGCGCCTTCTTGGCGAGCAGCTTGCGCACCTCGGCGAGGATCTCGTGCTCGGTCTCGCCCGGGATGTAGCGCGTCCCGGCGAGCGGCACCTTCGCGCACGCCGCCGCCTCGACGGTCAGCGCGGCGAGATCCTCGGGCTCGAGCGAGTGCACGTTCGTCTTGCCGCACGCGCGCGCGAGCATCTGCAGCTCCATCGTCAGCGTCGTCAGGAAGTTGTAGACGCGTAGCGACGCATCCTCGACGACCAGCCGCTTGCGCAGCTCCGGGTCCTGGGTCGTGATCCCCACCGGGCAGCGGCCCGTGTGGCAGTGGTAGCACTGCCCCGCCGGAACGCCCACGGTCCCCTCGTAGTCGGTGACCCCGGGGATCTCCTTGTTGCAGTTCAGCGCCATCAGCGCCGCATGTCCGAGCGCGACTGCCTTCGCGCCGAGCGCCAGCGCCTTCGCGACGTCCGCCCCGTTGCGGATGCCGCCGGCGACGACCAGGTCGATCTCGTCGGCAAGCCCGACGTCCTCGAGCGCGCGGCGCGCCTCCGGGATCGCCGCCATGAGCGGGATCCCCGTCTCCTCGGTCGCGATGTGCGGGCCCGCGCCGGTGCCGCCCTCGGCGCCGTCCAGGTAGATGATGTCGGGGCCGCACTTCGCCGCCATGCGCACGTCGTCGTACACGCGCGAGGCGCCGAGCTTGAGCTGGATCGGGATCTGGTAGTCGGTCGCCTCGCGGATCTCCTGCACCTTGAGCGAGAGATCGTCAGGGCCGAGCCAGTCGGGGTGGCGCGCCGGCGAGCGCTGGTCGATCCCGGCCGGCAGCGAGCGCATCTCCGCCACCTGCTCGGTGACCTTCTGGCCCATCAGGTGGCCGCCGAGGCCCACCTTGCAGCCCTGGCCGATGAAGAACTCGCAGGCGTCGGCGAGCATCAGGTGATGCGGGTTGAACCCGTACCGGCTCTGGATGCACTGGTAGTACCACTTCGTCGAGTAATCGCGCTCGGGCGGGATCATCCCGCCCTCTCCCGAGCAGGTCGCCGTGCCCGCCATCGAGGCGCCCTTGGCCAGCGCCATCTTCGCCTCGAGCGAGAGCGCTCCGAAGCTCATCCCGGTGATGTAGATCGGGATGTCGAGCTCGAGCGGCTTCTTCGCGAACCGCGCACCGAGCACGGTCTTCGTCTCGCACTTCTCGCGGTAGCCCTCGATGACGAAGCGGGTCAGCGTGCCGGGCAGGAAGACGAGCTCGTCCCAGTGCGGCATCTTCTTGAAGATCGAGAACCCGCGCATGCGGTAGCGGCCGAGCTCGGATTTGATGTGGATGTCGTTGATGACCTCGGGCGTGAAGATCCGGCTCTGCCCGAGGACGTCCTTCTTGCCTGGCTCGTCGGTCGTGTGAGGGGGCACCTAGATCACCAGCTTCTTCTCGGATGGCTCGAGCAAGTCGTAGTTGTAGAGCACCTTGCCGCAGACGAACTTCTGGAACTCGGGCGGCGAGCCGAGGCCGTAGATCGCGAACTTGCGCTCGATCAGCTCGGTGTCGGCCGGCGTCCACTCACCCGGGACGCAGTCGATGCCGAGCCCCTTCACCTTGCCGGCGACGTAGATCGTGCCGTCGTACATCGAGTCGCCGAGACCGGGCCCCACGTCGCCGCAGATGATGATCCGGCCGCGCTGCATCATGAAGCCGGTCATCGAGCCGGCCGAGCCGCCGATGATGATCGTGCCGCCCTTCTGATCGATGCCGGAACGCGCGCCGACCCGCCCCCTGACGACGAGGTCGCCGCCGCGCAGGGCCGCGCCGGTGAGGGAGCCGGCGTTGCCCTCGACGACGACGACGCCGCTCATCATGTTCTCGCAGGCCGACCACCCGACCCGGCCGTCGATCAGGATCTCGGGGCCGTCGATGAGCCCGCAGCCGAAGTAGCCGAGCGAGCCCTTGAAGTTGATCTTGCAACGGGTGAGGATCCCCACCCCGATCGAGTGCTTCGCGCCGGGATTGTCGACCGTGACCTCCGTGACGCCCTGCTCGTAGAGCAGCCAGCGCAGCTCGAGGTTGATCTGCCGAGTCGTGAGCTCCTTCGCGTCGAAGGAGGCGCTCTTCCCGTCGATCTGCGAGACCTTGGGGACGTCGGCGACCGGCTCGGCCAGCCCGCGCGCGTCATACGAGATTCTGCGTTCGCCTGCTAGCGCCTCCATACCGGCACCTCACCCCTCCCCGCGGGCCGGACATGTCCGGCCCCTACCGCTTCCATACCAGCACCTCGCGCTCGTAGGGATCGTAGGTGTCGATCTCGTGGTCGACGATCTGACGGATCGCGATCTCCTCGGAGGCGAGCGCGACGAGGTCGTCGGCCTCGTAGAGCACGAGCGGCTTCGCGGCCATCTCGTCCTTGGCGACGCCGAGCTCCTCCTCCGTGACCGCGATGTAGGTGAAGACGCCGTCGAGCTCGTCCAGCGAGTCGTTCATCGCCTCCTGAAGCGACTTCCCGTGCTCCATCTTCTGCGCGAGGTAGACGGCGATGATCTCGGAGTCGCACTCGGACTGGAACCGGTGGCCGGAGCGCTCGAGCCGCCGCCGCCACATGAAGTAGTTCGTGAGCTGCCCGTTGTGGACGACCGCGATGTCGGAGAACGGGTAGGCCCAGTAGGGGTGCGCGCCCGAGATGTCGACGTCCGACTCGGTCGCCATGCGGACGTGGCCGATCGCGTGCGTCCCCTTCACGTTCGTCAGCTTGTACTGGTCCGACACCGTCTCGGCGTCGCCGAGGTCCTTGATGATCTCGAGCGAGTGGCCGAGCGAGAGCACCTCGCCGCCCGGGATGTCCTCGACGTAGTCGGTGAGGCGCTTGAGGTCGCCGTCGTAGGAGAACGTGACGCGGAACGCGTACTCGGTCTCGTGGTCGACGTCCTCGATGCGGGCCCCGAGCTGGGCCATGCGCGCCTCGGCTTCGCGCCGGTTTCGCTCGAGCCGCTCCTCGAACTCGAAGTCGCGCGCGTCGTTCGCGTCGGCGAGCTTGTAGCGCATCACGTAGTCGGTCGTGGGCAGCCCGTAGAGGGCGTAGCCCGTCGAGTCCGGCCCGCGGTGCTTCATCGACTGGAGCATCCGCGTCATCTCGAACCCGACGTCGTGCTCCGAGCCGTCCCGGTAGATGATCCCTGCGATACCGCACATAGCCGCTTCCTGTTCCCCTCGTTCCTATGGCAACACGTCGAGGTATTCCTGCACGTCCCAGTCGGTCACGGTGGCGCAGTAGCGCTCCCACTCGTCCCGCTTGTAGTGCGTGAAGACACGGTACATGTCACCCGGCAGCGCCTTCTTCACGACGTCGTCGGCCTCGAGCGCATCGAGCGCGTCGCCGAACGTCATCGGAATGCGATTCACCTGCTTGCCGGCCTCCATCGCCTCGTAGATGTTGCGCTCCTCCGGCTCGCCCGGGTCGAGCTTGCGGTCGATGCCGTCCCACATGGCCATGATGAGCGCCGCGGCCGAGAGGTACGGGTTGACGGCCGAGTCGACCGAGCGGTACTCGAAGCGGCCCGGCGCGGACACCCGCAGCGCCGTCGTGCGGTTCTGGAAGCCCCAGTCGGCGAAGACCGGGGCCCAGAAGCCGGTGTCCCAGAGCCGCCGGTACGAGTTCACCGTCGATGCCGTGAGACAGGTGAGCGACCCGAGGTGCTCCATGATGCCGCCGATCGCCCAGAGGCCGATCTCGCTCGGCCGCTGCACGTCGTCCGTCTCGGGCATGAAGACGTTCTCGTCGCCGCGCCAGAGCGAGATGTTGTGGTGGCAGCCGTTGGCCGAGACGCCCATGAAGGGCTTCGGCATGAAGCACGGGAAGGCCCCGAGCTCGCGGCCCACGGCCTTGCAGATCTGCCGGAACGTCGAGAGGTTGTCGGCGGTCTTCTCCGCCCGGTCGAAGCCGAAGTTGAGCTCGAGCTGGCCCGGCGCGTCCTCGTGGTCGCCCCAGATCATGTCGAGCCCCATGCTCTGGCCGTACTCGACGACCCTGTGGATGAGCGGCTGGAGCTCCGCGAACTGGTCGATGTGGTAGCAGAACGGCTTCGTCATGCCCTCGACGGAGGGCGTGCCGTCGTCGTTCAGCTTGAGCCACATCATCTCGGGCTCGGTACCGGATGCGCAGGTGCAGGCCCGTCTGCTCCTCGAACTCGGCCTGGATCCGCTTCAGGTTGCCGCGGCAGTCCGAGGTGAGGAAGGCGCCCGGATCTTCGCGCTCCTCGCGGTTGCGGAAGCACGTGCACCAGACGCGCGCCGTCTTCGCGTCCCACGGAAGCGGCTGGAACGTGTCCGGCTCGGGAATGCCGACGAGCTCCGGGGCCTCCGGGCCGTAGCCGATGTAGTTGCCGTGCCGGTCGGTGAAGAGGTTCGCCGTGGCGCCGTAGACGAGCTGAAAGCCCTTCGCGGCCAGCGTCTCCCAGTGGTCGGCCGGGACACCCTTGCCCATGATCCGGCCTGTCACGGAGGGGAACTGGTAGTAGATGTACGTGATCCCCTCGGCGTCGATCCGCCGCCGTACCTCCTTCACGAGCTCGTCCCGCCCGTCAGCTGCGACGAAGCGCTCAAGGTCGGTCGCCACGAACGTCCTCCTTTGTCCCGTGCCTGCGTCCGCTCTCCAGGCGACGATCCTCCGTCCCGGCGCAGGATCGTGTCAAATCGCTACTTGCCGTAGGGGCAATAGTATTGCCATTTCGGGCATTGGCCCGCCGCGAGAGCTAAAATGGCATCGTGAGCGTGCGGCCCCTCGCAGCGGATGAGCTTGCCCCTGTCGCCGACGGGCTGGCCGACGGGCTGGACGCTCCCCGCCTCGTGGTACACCGACGAGGCCATTCTGGCGCTCGAGCGAGAGCGCATCTTCGCGCGCTCGTGGCAGTACGTCGGACGGGCCGACCAGGTGGCGAAACCCGGCGACTTCTTCGCCTCGCGCGCGGGACACATACCCGTGGCCGTCGTCCGGGACGAGGAGGGTGAGCTGGGCGGCTTCGTGAACGTCTGCCGCCACCGCGGTCACGAGGTGGTCTCCGGCGAGGGCAACCGGCGAAAGCTCCAGTGCCCGTACCACGCCTGGACGTACGGCCTCGACGGCTGCCTGCAAACCGTCCCTCGCCGGGAGCGTGAGCCCGACCTCTCGGTCGAGGAGCTGTCGCTCCACCGGGTCCAGGTCGACTCCTGGGGCCCCTTCGTGTTCGTGAACCCCGACCTGGAGGCGGCTACGCTCGCAGACACGCTCGGTGACGTTCCGGCGGCCGTAGCCGAGACGGGGTTCGACCTCGACGCGCTCGAGTTCGAAGGGCGTTCGGAGTGGGTCCTCCACTCCAACTGGAAGGTCGGGATCGAGAACTATCTCGAGTGCTACCACTGCCCGACCGCACACCCTGGCTTCTCGGAGCTCCTCGACGTCGATCCCGACGAGTACCGCCTCTCCACCGGGCACTGGACGTGCTCGCAGCGGACGCACGTACGCGCGGCCATCCTGAACGGCAACCGGACAGGCGCCTACGACCCGCGCGGCGGGTCGACCGAAGCCCAGTACCACCTCGTCTGGCCGACCCTCACGGTCAACATCGAGGCGGGCGTCCCCAACGTCGGCATCGACGTCTGGTGGCCCGACGGCCCCGGCCGCACGGTCGGCGTCTCCGACCGCTGGTTCGCGCCCGAGGTTCCCAAGGCGCTACGCGAAGAGATGATCGCGTTCGGTGAGCAGGTGGGGCTCGAGGACGACAGCCTCTGCGAGTCCGTGCAACGCGGGCTTGCCTCGGGCATGGTGCCGCGCGGCCGGATCCTGCGCGAGAGCGAGCAGCTGCTCGCGCACTTCCAGGGCCTCGTGTTCGAGTCGCTCAGCGACTAGGCTGGGCTGGTTCGTCCTCTTCGCGCTGCCGGTCGTCGCCCTTCTCGTGGCAGGCGTCGTCAGGGCGCTCGGATGCGGTGCGGCAGTGCCGCCGATGGTTCGTGTCCGCCGCGCTTGCGGCGCTGCTCGGCGGCCCGCTGCTCGGCCTCGTCGTCTACGTCCTCTCCGAGGACGACTACCGCGGCGACGGCACCTCACGCTGGGACGCGTACGGTTCCCCTGCAAGGGCGGCGTTCTGGATCAGCACGGCTCTCGTGCTCGGCGCGATCGGCGCTCTGATGCTGGGTGAAGCGCGCCGTCGGCGCTGGCTCCGGCCGGTTGGCATCGTCCTGGGAGCGCTCGCCGCGCTCGGGCTCGCGTACACGTTCGTGGCGTTCACCGCGAACTGACTCGGGCGATACGTGTTCCCTTCGAGGAGAAAGACTAGAACCGCATGCAATCGCCGTCGGGATCGAAGATCGCGCTGCAGACCCGCTCGTAGCCGCGCCTGAGCACGTGGGCGGTCTTGGACACGAGCTGGGATCCCTCGGCGCGCTCGGTTGCCTGGGGCTCGAGCCTCTTCGCTGCTGCTTCCGGTGCTGGGAACGAGATGGCCATTGCCTCTTCCTCCGTCTTCGTGGTTGCCGTCATGCCGACAGCGTGCTCGGGCGCCCTTACCGCACGCTGTCGGTTCGCTTACGTGCGCTTTCAGGTCCTTTCAAGGACGCCAGCCGGCCGTTCGCGACGTCCGCTTCCCCCAAGCGTGGCGCTGCTGTAACAATCAGCACTGGCCTTGCTGGACGACGAGGCGCCTGGGAGGGATCGGTGGAGTTCCGTGTGCTGGGGCCGCTCGAGGTGGTCGACGGTGATCGTCCGTCGATCTGGGCGGGCCACGTCAGCGGGCCCTGCTCGCCCGCCTGCTGGTGCATGCCAACGAGGTGGTGGCGGCGGAGCGCCTGATCGAGGATCTCTGGGGCGAGGGCTCGACCGGCGCCAACGCGCTGCAGGTGACGGTCTCGCGGCTGCGCAGGGCACTCGTCGCAGAGGATCGCCTGCTCACCCAGCCGCCCGGCTATCTTCTCCGCGTCGCCGCCGGTGAGTGCGACCGCGATATGTTCGAGCAGCTCGTCGACGAGGCACGACGCTCGATCGCGCAAAGGAAGGCGCAGGAGGCGGCGGACACGCTGCGCCGCGCGCTGGGGCTGTGGCGAGGCCAGCCCTTTGCGGACTTCCTGTACGAGCCCTTCGCGCAGGCCGAGATCGCGCGGCTCGAGGAGGCCCGCCTGGCCTGCCTGGAGGAGCGCGTCGAGGCCGACCTGGCGTTGGGGCACCACGCCGAGCTGGTGGGCGAGCTCGAGGCCCTGACCCGGGAGCATCCGCTGCGCGAGCGTCCGCGAGGGCAGCTCATGCTGGCCCTCTATCGGTCGGGCCGTCAGGCCGACGCGCTCGAGCTCTACCGCGACACCAGGGAGCTATTCGCCGACGAGCTGGGCATCGAGCCCGGCCCGGCTCTGCGCAGAATCGAGGCCGCCATCCTCCGCCAGGATGCCGAGCTCGAGCTCCCGAGCGCGCCGGTCGCCGTGGAAGCGGGCGAGCCTCGCCGCACCGGATCCTGCGGCTCCAGTGCCGGCCATCCGCAAGACGGTCACGGTGCTCGTGACCGGCACCGCTGCGGGCAGCCTGCCGCCCTCGACCCGGAGCTGCGCAGGCGGCTCGGCGACCGTGCGTTCACCGAGGTCGCGCCGGTGCTGGAGCGCCACGGCGCCACGGTCGAGCGGCTGCTGGACGGACGCCTCATGGCCGTCTTCGGCATGCCGGCGCCCACGAGGACGATGCTCTGCGCGCCGTGCGGGCGGCGGTCGAGCTGCGCGACGCCTGCGCCGGCGGGCCGACACGGTCGGCATCGGGATCGATTCCGGCGAGGTGCTGACCGGCGATACAGACTCGGGTGAGCCGCTCGTCACGGGCAGCGCCGTCGACACCGCCGCCTCTCTCCAGGAGGCGAGCAGCGCCGGCGAGATCCGTTATCGGCGAGGCGACGCGGCGGCTCGTGCGCGACGCGGTCCGGGCAGAGCCGCTCGAGCTCGCGCACGGCGATGCCGGGCCCGGCCTGGCGCCTGCTCGAGCTCGTGCCGGACGCTCCCCCCTTCCTGCGGCGCTTCGACGCCCCGCTGGTCGGCCGCGACGGCGAGCTCGCCCAGCTTCGCCAGGCCTTCGAGCGCGCGCAGCGCGAGCGGCGCGCCCAGCTCTTCACCGTCTTCGGCGAGGCAGGGATCGGGAAGACCAGGCTGGCTCAGGAGCTCGCTCGCACGGTCGAGGTCTGAGGCGACCGTGCTGACCGGCCGCTGTCTCTCCTACGGCGAGGGCATCACCTACTGGCCGGTCAGGGAGATCGTGGCGCAGGCGGCGGCGGCCGCGACGATCCGTGAGCTGCTCGACGAAGACCCGGACGCGGACGCGGTCGCCGCGCGGCTCGAGAGCGCCGTCGGCTCCGGCACGGGCGGGGCGGTCGGCGAGGAGATCTTCTGGGCCGTTCCGCAAGCTGGCCGAGACGCTGCGCGCAGAAGCAGCCGCTTGTGCTCGTCTTCGAGGACGTCCATTGGGGCGAGCCGACCCTGCTCGACCTGATCGAGCACTCGCGGACTGGGTGCGGAGCGCTCCCGTGTTGATCGTCTGCCTCGCCCGGCCCGAGCTGCTCGACGGCCGGCCCGGCTGGGGCGGCGGCAAGCTCAACGCAAGCTCGATCCTGCTCGAGCCGCTCTCCGACGAAGAGTCGGTCTAGCTCGTCGAGCGCCCTCTCGAGCGGGAACGGAGCTCTCGCCCGAGGCTACGCCGCCGCATCGCCGACGGCCGCCGAGGGAAACCCACTCTTCCTCGAGCAGATGCTCGCCATGCTGGCCGAGAGCGAGCGATGCTCGCGGAGATCGCCATGCCGCCGGCGATCCAGGCGTTGCTCGCCGCCCGGCTCGACCGCCTGACGCCGGACGAGCGCCATGTGCATCGAACTGCGCCTCGGTCGAGGGCGAGCTCTTCCACGTCGGACGGCGTGGTCGAGCTCTCGTCGCCCGAGACGCGCGAGGCCGTAGCGGATCGCAACTGATGAGCCTCGTGCGCAAGGAGCTCATCCGTCCGGAGCTGCCGACGCTTCCCGGCCAGGAGGCGTTCGGTTTCCGCCACGCCCTGATCCGCGACGCCGCCTACGCGAGCCTGCCCAAGCAGGCGCGCGATCCGAGCTCCACGAGCGGCTATGCCGCCTGGCTCGAGCATACGCTCGGCGACCGCGCGTCGAGGACGAAGAGTTCCTCGGCTACCACCTCGAGCAGGCCCACCGCTACCGAGTCGAGCTCGGCATCGACGAGGAGGCAACCGACGACTCGCCGCCGCGCGCCGGCAGTCTGCTCGCCTCGGCCGGTCGTAGAGCATTCGGGCGCGGCGACACGCCGGCGGCGGTCAACCTGCTCGAGCGCGCCCGCACGCTGCTTGCCCGGACGAGCGAAGTCCCACCGCTTGAGCTCATGCCGGATCTGGCGCTCGCGCTCTTCCAAGGCGGAGATCCTCGAGCGGGCGAATGCCCAGTGGCGCGACGAGGCGCTCAACGCGCGAGAGCTGCCTGGCGACCGTCACGCCGTGGCTCGTGCCGCTGTCACGCGTTTCTACTGCGCGTACTTCTCGCATCCAGGACCGCGATCGACGTCGACGACGATGCAGCGCGAAGCAGAGGAATCACTTGCCGTCTTCAACGAGACTGAGCGACGACCTGGCGCGCAGACGCGAGCCTTGTTCGTCCTGCATCGCGGCCGCGTGGTGCGTCGGGGAGACGCGGACGCCACTGGCGCCGGACAACGAGCGGGCATCTCGAGTACTGCACGTCGGGCCGGGAGCAGGTCAGACGAGGCCTAGAAACCTGTGCGGTTTCGCCTCGGCGCTGCTACTGGGGATCGACGCCAGTTCCGACGGCCCGGAGCCGCTTGATCTAGCGACGCGGCTCAGGCTGGGCCAGGCCGCGATCCGCTGGATGCAGGTGACGTGCACGATCTACCTAGCGCTTCTTCGACGGCATGGAGGGACGGTTCGACAGAGGCTCGCGCAGCTGATCGCCCAGCAGAGCGACGAGCAGGAGCTCGGCCGAGCTCGGCGCTCGAACTGGTGGGGCAGGGTTGCGGTCATGGCTCGACGCGCGACTGGCCATGCTCGCCGACGATCGCCGCTTCCGAACAGAGCATCCGTGCGGCCGTCGAGGGTCTGCCGTCACGCCGACCCCTGGTTCGACGTCGATGGCCTCGAGGCGAGCTCGCCCGGTCGCTGTCTACGTCCAGGGACGCGTCAGTGAGAGCATACGCGCTCATCGACGAGAGCGCTGGCCGCCATGCCTGGCACCGGTCGATCTGCGCGATCGCGATCAGACGGCGAGCGCTAACGCGCGCACTGGCTCCTGGCAGGATCGGGCGGCGTCAAGCCGAGGCCGAGACTGCTTGCGAGGGAAGCCGTCGCGCTACGCCGACGGCAAACGAACTTACTTGAGCTTCCGTGCCGACGCGCTGGTCGATCCTCGCCGAGATCGCTGCGCCTCTCCGCGCAGGCACCGAGGAGGCCGCCACCGCGCTCGAGGAGGCGATCGCCCTCTACGAGCGCAAGGGCAACGTCGTCTCCGCTGCGAGAGCCCGGGCCCTGCTCGACGAGGTTCGGTGAACCTGGCGAACGGCGGATGAGGACCGCCGCCACCAGCGCGTCGGACGCCAGGTCGGTGGCGACATGGGCTCTTCGGCTGGAGGCTCCCAGCGCTCGGCCCTTCTGGTCGGCCCTCCGCACATCGCTGCTCCCTTCCTGGTTCCGGTTCGAGCTGCTTCGATTCGCTCGAAGCGTGCTCTTCGGGTCCAACAGCGACCTGGCACGGGACCAACAGGCCGCAAACACGGCCCTTCCGGGGCGCCGGTGCTAGCGTGAGCGCGAGGAGGAGGCATGGAGTTCCGTATCCTCGGGCCGCTCGAGGTGGTCGACGGGGACCGCCTGCTTCCGATCGCCGGTCGTCGGCAGCGAGCGCTCCTGGCCTTGCTCCTCCTCAACGCGAACGAGGTCGTCCCGAGCGACCGCCTGATCGACGAGCTCTGGAGTGAGCCGCCGCGGAGCGGCACCGCCGCCGTCCAGACACAGATCTCGAGGCTGCGCCGGGCGCTCGGGCCCGCCGGCGGAGCGACTGCTCGAGACCCGCTCTCCCGGCTACGTGCTCCACGTGGCGTCCGACGCCCTGGACGCCGCCCGGTTCGAGCGCCTGCTCGAGCAGGGCAAGGAGTCGCTCGAGGACCGGAGATCCGGCCGCGGCCGCCCAGACGCTGAGCGACGCGCTCGACCTCTGGCGCGGGCCGGCGCTCGCCGATTTCCTCTATGAACCCTTCGCCCAGCAGGCGATCGCCCGGCTCGAGGATCTCCGCGCCGGCTGCCAGGAGGCACGCCTGGAAGCCGACCTCGCCCTGGGTCGCCACGCGGACGTCGTCGGCGAACTGGAGGCGCTCGTCGCCGCCCATCCGCTCGACGAGCGGCTGCGCGGCCTGCTCATGATCGCCCTCTACCGCTCCGGCCGTCAGGCAGACGCGCTCGAGGCCTACCGCCAGACGCGGCGCGTGTTCGCGGAGGAGCTCGGGATCGAGCCGAGCCCGGCGCTCCGGCGGCTCGAGGCGGCGATCCTGCGCCAGGACGCAGGAGCTCGAGCCGCCGCCGGCGCGCGCCGGCCGCGCTGCGGGGAGAGGAGTCGCAGCCACGCGAGGCCCGACGTCCAGCTGAGCCAGCGCGCAGCGCGCCACGAGGCCGGGCTCGCAAGACGGTCACCGTCCTCGTCAGCGGCCTCGGCGACCGATGCGCTCCCGCGATCTCGACCCGGAGGTACGACGCCGGCTCGGCGACACGCGCGTTCGCCAGGCGTCTCCCCGGTGCTCGAGCGTCATGGCGCGCTCGTCGAGCGGCTGCTCGACGGCCGGGTGATGGGGCTGTTCGGCGTCCAGGTCGCCCACGAGGACGATGCGCTGCGGGCCGTGCGGGCGGCCGTCGAGCTGCGGGAAGCCCTCACCGCCGAGGGCGACACCGTCCGCACCGGCATCGACACCGGAGCGGTGCTCACCGGCGAGCCCGCGTCCGGAGAGCCCGTGGCGACCGGACGGCGCGCTCGACGCCGCGGCGCTGCTCCAGCAGAGCAGCGAGCCCGGCGGAGATCGTGATCGGCGAGGCCACCCGGCGCCTCGTTCGCGACGCGGTGCGGGTCGACCCGCTCGAGCTGTCCGATCCGGACGACCAGGCGGAGCCGCTCCGCGCCTGGAGCCTGCTCGAGCTGATCCCCGGAGCACCGCCCTTCCGGCGTCACTTCGAGGCGCCGCTCGTGGGTCGCGACGGCGAGCTCGCTCAGCTTCGCCAGGCCTTCGAGCGCGCCCGGCGGGAGCGGCGGCCCACCTCGTCACGGTCTTCGGCGAGGCCGGGATCGGCAAGAGCCGCCTCGCCCAGGAGCTCACCGCCTCCGTCGAGGGCGAGGCCACACGTTCTCACCGGCCGCTGCCTCTCCTACGGCGAGGGCATCACCTACTGGCCGCTGCGAGAGATCGTCGACCAGGCGGCCGGCGGCCGCGAGGCTTGCGCGAGCTGCTCGAGGGCAGCCCCGATGCGGATGTCGTCGCCGACCGCCTCGAGAGCGCCATCGGCGTCGGAACGGGCGGCGCCGTCGAGGAGGAGGTCTTCTGGGCGGTGCGCAAGCTGTCGGAGGCGCTCGCCCGTGAGCCGCCGCTCGTGCTCGTCTTCGAGGACATCCACTGGGGCGAGCCGACATTGCTCGATCTGGTCGAGCACCTCGCCGACTGGGTGCGAGACGTTCCCGTCCTCCTCGTCTGCCTGGCCCGGCCCGAGCTGCTCGACGGCCGGCCCGGCTGGGGCGGCGGCAAGCTGAACGCGACCTCGATCCTGCTCGAGCCGCTCTCCCGCGAGGAGTCCTCGCGGCTGATCGGCGTCCTCCCGGCGGGAGCCGAGCTCGCGGCCGAGGCACAGGCGCGCATCGCCGAGGCCGCGCGAGGGAAATCCGCTCTTCCTCGAGCAGATGCTCGCGATGCTCGCGCGAGGACGAAGAGCGGTACGGACGAGATCGCCGTGCCGCCCGCCATCCAGGCGCTGCTCGCCGCCCGGCTCGACCGGCTCGAGCCCGACGAGCGCCGCGTGCTCGAGCGCGCGTCCGTCGAGGGGGAGACGTTTCACGTCGGCGGGGTCGTCGCGCTCTCGCGGCCACGAGACGCGCGGAGTCGGTCGCGTCCGCTGCTCGATGAGCCTCGTCCGCAAGGAGCTCATCCGCGCCGAGCCCCGAGCCTACCGGGAGAGGAGGCGTTTCGCTTCCGCCACGCGCTCATCCGCGACGCCGCCTACGAGGGCCTGCCGAAGGAGGCGCGGTCCGAGCTGCACGAACGCCACGCCGCCTGGCTCGAGCAGGCACTCGGCGACCGTGTCGCGGAGGCCGAGGAGTTCCTCGGCTACCACCTCGAGCAGGCGTACCGCTACCGTGCCGAGCTCGGCGCCGTCGACGGCCGAGGCGCTCGAGCTCGCCGACCGCGCCCGCGTGCGGCTCGCCTCGGCCGGGCGGCTCGCGTTTCGCCGTGGCGACATGCGGGCGGCGGTCAATCTGCTCGAGCGCGCCCGCTGCGCTGCCCTCCGCGGACGAGCGGAGCTCGGCTCGAGCTCGCCCCCGATCTCGGCTTCGCGCTCTACCAGTCGGTGAGTTCGAGCGAGCCGAAGCCGTCCTCAGCGAGCTGATCGACCATGCGCGGGCCCTGGGCGAGCGCTTCACCGAGCGCCACGCCTGGCTGGTACACGACTTCGTGCGCCTGTTCGCCGAGCCGGACCGAGTCGATCTCGCCGAGATGCTCCGTGAGGCCGAGCGAGTCGCTCGCAGTCTTCCAGGAAGCCAGACGACGACCTCGCGCTCACGCGCGCGTGGATCGTCCTCTGGGTCGCTCTACCAGTGCACCGGGCGACGCGGCCCCGCTTCGCGAGCGGCCGAGCGGGCGCTCGAGCACGCAAGACGAGCCGGCAGCCGCATCGACGAGGCGTTGAGCTTCACGCTTCTCGGCTACGCGCTCGCTCGACGGGCCGACGCCGGTCGCCGAAGGCGTGCGCGATCTGCGAGGGGCTGCTGCACGAGCTGACGGGCGATCCCCTGGGAGAGGCCACTGGTGAGCGCCTACCTCGCACCGCTCGTCGCCATGCAGGGCCGGTTCGAGGACGCCCGCGGGCTGATCGCGCGCGGTCGAGCGGGATCGCAGGAGCTCGGCGCTCGGGGCTTGATGAGCTGACCGAGCTGATGAGCGGGCGTGTCGAGACGCTCGCCGGCGATCTCGAGGCGGCCGAGCGGGCAACCCGAGCGGCGGCGGAGCACTCGGCCGAGATCGCCGACAACTGGGGTACTACGTGCTGGCCGTCGATCGACCTCGGCCGCGCGCTCTGCGACCAGGGCCGACCGGTCGAGTGCCTGCGCATCCTCGACGAGAGCGAGCGGCACCCCACGCCGCCCGACTGGGAGATCGTCGTCAAGCGGCCGGCCGCGCGGGCGCTCGCCCTCGCGCGGCTCGGGCGACTCGAGGAAGCGGAGACCTTCGCCAGGGAGGCGGTGGGCCACGCCGACGGAAGGCAGTTCCTCGACTACCATGCCGACGCGCTGCTCGTCCTGGCCGAGGTGCTGCGGCCTCACGAGCAGACCCGCCGAGGCGGCGGACCGCGCTCGAGGAAGCGCGTCGCCCTCTACGAGCGCAAGGGCAACGTCGTCTCCGCATGCACAGCGCACAGGCTCTGCTCGCAGAGCTCCGCTGAGCCTGTCCGCCAGATCGCCGCACTAGACTCGCGCCATGCGGGTCCTCCTCGTCGGCTCGGGCGGTCGCGAGCACGCGCTGGCGCGCGCGCTCGTGCGCAGCCCGCGGCTCGCTCAGCTCCATGCCGCGCCCGGCAACCCGGGCATCGCGCGGCTGGGAAGCTGCCATCCCGTTCGCGGCGAGGACGTCGAGGGGCTCGTCGAGCTCGCCCGCGACCTGCGCATCGACCTGGCCGTCGTCGGGCCGGAGGCGCCGCTCGTGGCCGGCGCCGCCGACGAGCTGCGCCACGTGGGCGTCGCGGTCTTCGGGCCGAGCGCGGCGGCGGCGCGGATCGAGGGCTCGAAGTCGTTCGCCAAGGAGGTCATGGCGGCGGCCGGCGTGCCCGCGGCCAGAGCGCTCGACGAGGCCCGCGCGCCGTGCGTCATCAAGGCGGACGGCCTGGCGGGGGGCAAGGGAGTCTTCGTCTGCCGTACCGAGGCGGAGGTCGAGGAGGCGCTGCCGAGAGCTCGGAGCTTCGGCGGCCCGCTCGTCGTCGAGGAGCTGCTCGAGGGCGAGGAGGCGTCCGTCTTCGCGCTCACGGACGGCGAGCGCGCCCTGGCGCTGCCGGCGGCGCAGGACTACAAGCGGATCGGCGACGGCGACACGGGCCCGAACACGGGCGGCATGGGCGCCTACTCTCCCGTCCCTCAGCTCGGACGCCGCCGGGGTCGAGGCCATCGTCGAGTCCGTCCACCGGCCGGTCCTGGCGGAGCTGGCGCGGCGAGGCACGCCCTTCGTCGGCTGCCTGTACGCCGGGCTGATGCTGACGGAGGCGGGCCCGCGCGTGCTCGAGTTCAACTGCCGCTTCGGCGATCCGGAGACGCAGGTCGTGGTTCCGCGGCTGGAGGGCGACTTCCTCGCGCTGCTCGAGGCCGCCGCAAGCGGCGGCCTCGAGGACGTCGAGATCGGCGTCTCGCCACTGGCTGCGGTGACCGTCGTGCTCGCCTCGAAGGGCTATCCGGAGTCGAGTGAGGTGGGCGTCGAGATCAGCGGCCTCGAGAGCGCCGAGGACGAAGGCGCGATCGTGTTCCAGGCCGGCACCGCCTTCGCGACCAGGCCCTCTGCTCGGCCGGTGGGCGCGTGCTGAACGTCACCGCGCTGGGCGCCACGCTCGCCGAGGCGAGAGAGCGTGCCTATCGTGGCATCGGCCACATAGACTTCCCCGGCATGCAGTGCCGGAGCGACATCGCCCTGAGAGCCGCCGGTGTCCCAGCCTGAGTCCGCGCTGCCCCAGCCGCACGCGATCTTCGACGAGTTCGACGACTCGGGCCCGCTCGTCGGCATCCTGATCGGCTCGGAGTCCGACCGTGAGGCGATGGAGGGCGCCCTCGAGGAGCTGAACGCGCGGGGTATCTCGAACGAGCTGCGCGTCCTCTCCGCCCATCGCGATCCTCGCGGCGTCGCCGAGTACGCGTCGACTGCGGCGCTGCGCGGCGTCCGCGTCATCATCGCCGGCGCCGGCATGGCGGCCGCGCTGCCCGGCGTCGTAGCCGCCTACACGGAGCTGCCCGTGATCGGCGTGCCGCTCACGTCCTCGAAGAGCGCTATGGGAGGCCTCGACGCGCTCCTCTCGATCGTGCAGATGCCGCCCGGTGTCCCGGTCGCCTGCGTTTCCCTGAACGGCGCCCGCAACGCCGCCATCCTGGCGGCGAAGATCCTGGCCCAGGGCGGCGGCTACCCGGGGCCGGCGACGGGAACGGTCTAGATGATCGATCTGCATCAGCGCCGCTCACGCCATCGTGTCGAGGACGCCCCGTACGTCCTCCACGGTCGTACGCGGGTTGACGAACGCGAGCCGCGTGATCGTCTCCCCTCGGTGCTTCGTCGGCGTCACGAGCGCGTTCCCGGTGGCAAGCAGCTCGTCCGACCAGCCCTGGTAGTCCTCCGGCCGCCAGCCGAGGCGTCGGAAGGCGACGACCGAGAGCATGGGCTCGTGGACGCGCTCGAGGTAGTCGCGACGGTCGATCTCGTCCGCAGCCTCGCGCGCGACGGCGAGAACGGACTCGATCGCCCGCTCGTACGCGCGCGTTCCGTGCGCGGCGAGCGAGAACCAGAGCGGCAGACCGCGGACTCGGCGTGAGAGGTGAACCGCGTAGTCGGAGGCGTTCCACTCGTCTCGGACCGTGATCGCCTCCAGATAGCCGGCGTGCTGGGTGTGGGCCCGGCGCGCCAGCTCGGGCTCGCGGTAGACGAGGGCGCAGCAGTCGAACGGCCCGAAGAGCCACTTGTGCGGGTCGACGATGAGCGAGTCGGCCTGCTCGATGCCGACGAAGACCTCGCGCACCGACGGCGCGGCGAGGGCCGCGGCCCCGTAGGCGCCGTCGACGTGCAGCCACAGGCCGCGTTCGCGGCACACCGCCGAGATGCCGGCGAAGTCGTCGACGACACCGAGGTTCGTGGTACCGGCTGAGGCGACGACCGCGAAGACATCGTTCGCGTCCGGGGCCTCGAGGGCCGCGCCCAGGGTCTCCCCGGTCATGCGAAAGCGCTCGTCCACCTCCACCGTGCGAACGTCGACATCCATCACGCGGGCGGCCGCCGCAACGGATGAGTGCGCCTCCGTCGACGCCGCCACCGCCCAGCGGGCCGGGCGAGCTCCGCGGCGCTCGAGCGCGGTATGGCGTGCCGCGACGAGCGCCGAGAGGTTTCCCCCAGTCCCGCCGGAGACGAAGCACCCGCCGGCGGTCTCGGGGAGACCGGCCAGGTCGGCGATCCAGCGCAGCGCCTGGTTCTCCGCATACACGGCGCCGGAGGCTTCCATCCACGTTCCCCCGTAGATCGACGAGGCGCTGACGACCAGGTCGAAGAGCGCCGCGAGCTCGGACGGCGCCCCGGGGATGAAGGCGAGGAAGCGCGGGTGGTCGACCGAGACGACTGCGGGCGCGAGCACCTCGCGGAAGAGGCGGAACGCCTCGTCGGCGCCGAGCCCATCCGCCGTGATCGTGGCACCGGCCTGCTCCTCCAGCTGCTGCGGGGTGAGCGATCCGCCGAGCGGAGGCGGATACGCCCGCAGCCGCTCACGGGTGTACGCAAGCATGCCGTTCGCGAAGCGTTCGGTCTCGTCCGTCCAGCCGTGCACCGGAGGACGATACCCGGGCGGCCTGTCGGGACCGACGGGCCGGATGAGATCCGGCCCCTACACCGCCTTGCGCCGTGCGCGCACGCTGCCTGCCGGCCCGGGCGATGGCGCGTCTGGGCGGTCAGGGCCACGAACTAAGATGGGCTCGTGATCTCCCGCTACTCCCGCCCGGCCATGCGCACCGTCTGGTCGGAGGAGTCGAAGCTCGCGGGCTGGCTCGAGGTCGAGCTGGCCGCGACGGACGCCTGGGCGGAGCTCGGCATCGTGCCCCCTGAGGAGGCGGAGGAGCTTCGCGCCCGCGCCGTAGCCCCCACCCCGGCTCGGGTCGCGGAGATCGAGGAGCGCACCCAGCACGACCTGGCTGCCTTCGTGGACGCGGTGGCCGAGCAGGTCGGCCCGGCCGCTCGCTGGCTGCACTACGGGCTCACGTCGTCGGACGTTCTCGACACCGCCTTGGCGCTCCAGATCCGTCAGGCGGGGGAGCTGGTCTGCGGCGGCATCGACCGAGGACTGGCGGCGGTGCTGCGGCGGGCCGAGGAGCATCGTCATACGGCCATGGCCGGCCGCACGCACGGCGTCCATGCGGAGCCGATCACGTTCGGGGTGAAGCTCGCCGGCTGGGCGTTCGAGCTGAGACGGGGACGCGACCGGCTCGCGCGGGCCCTCGAGGAGACGCGCGTAGGCAAGCTGTCCGGCACGGTCGGGGTCTACGGTGGCGGGAACCCCGAGGTCGAGCGACTGGTCTGCGAGCGGCTCGGCCTCGAGCGCGAGCCGGCCGCGACCCAGGTCGTACCGCGCGATCGGCTGGCCGCGCTGCTGGCCGCGCTCGCCCTCGTCGCGTCGTCGCTCGAGCGCTTCGCCACCGAGATCCGGCACCTGGCCCGCACCGAGGTGCGGGAGGTCATGGAGCCCTTCGGCCGCGGTCAGAAGGGATCGTCCGCAATGCCGCACAAGCGCAACCCCGTGATCGCCGAGCGCCTCTGCGGGCTCGCGCGGGTCGTTCGTGCGGCCGCGTCCGTCGGGCTCGAGGACGTGGCGCTCTGGCACGAGCGCGACATCTCACACTCGAGCGCCGAGCGGATCGTTCTTCCCGATGCCTTCCTGGCGCTGGATTACATGCTCGATCGCTTCGCGTGGCTCGTGGAGGGGCTCGTCGTCGACGCCGCGCGAATGCGGCGGAACCTCGAGGCCTCACACGGGCTCGTCTTCAGCCCGCGCGTGCTGACGGCACTCGTGGAATCCGGTCTCGGGCGCGACGACGCCTACCGTCTCGTGCAGGCCCACGCGCTTCGTTCCTGGGAGGAGGAGCTCGACTTCCGCTCGCTCCTCGAGCAGGACACTGCTATCGGCGGCCGGCTCGGCCCTGACGCCATCGCCCGCGCATTCGATCTGGAGGACGCGCTCCAGCACGTCGACGTCGTCTTCGACCGCTTGTCCACGATCGCCCACCAGGAGGAGGAAGTACATGCCTGAAGCAGTTCAGGTCGGCAGCGGCAAGGTGCGTGACATCTTCGCGCTCGACGACGAGCGGCTGCTCCTCGTCGCCAGCGATCGCATCTCGGTCTTCGACGTGGTCCTGCCGACGGAGATCCCGGACAAGGGTCGGGTGCTCACGGGGCTGTCGGCTTTCTGGTTCGCGCGGACTTCCGAGATCTGCCCGAATCACCTGCTCGGGCTGCGCGCCGACGGGCGGTCGACCGAGGCGACGCGGCTCGAGATGCTGCCCGTCGAGTGCGTCGTCCGCGGGTACCTTGCCGGATCCGGATGGAAGGACTACCAGGCGACCGGTGCGACGTCGGGCCATACGCTGCCTGCGGGTCTCCGCGAGTCCGAGCGGCTGCCCGAGCCAATCTTCACGCCCTCCACCAAGGCCAGGGAGGGCCACGACGAGAACATCACCGCCGCGCAGGCTGCGGAGCTCGTCGGCGAGCACGTCTTTCGACGAGATCGAGCGCCTGTCGATCGCCCTCTACCGCTTCGGTGCCGAGCACGCCGCCGCGCGTGGAATCATCCTCGCCGATACGAAGTTCGAGCTCGGCAGAGACGAGAGCGGCCGGATCGTGCTCGCCGACGAGGCGCTCACGCCCGACTCCTCCCGCTTCTGGCCCGCCGACGGGTTCGAGCCGGGCCGGCCACAGCCGTCGTTCGACAAGCAGTTCGTCCGCGACTACGCAGAGAGCCTCGGCTGGGACAAGACGTACCCCGGCCCGGACCTCCCCGAGGACGTCGTCCAGGGAACCCGCGCGCGCTACATCGAGGCGTTCGAGCGCATCACGGGCATCCCGTACGATCGCTACGTCGAGGACCCGGAGGTCGTGCTGCGTTGAAAGCTGTCGTGCTCGTCAGGCCGAAGGCCGGGATCCTCGATCCGCAGGGCGAGGCCGTGCGCGGCGGCCTCGGCCACCTCGGCTTCCCTGTGCGTGAGGCGCGCGTCGGCCGCGTGATCGACCTCGACCTCGACGCGCCGAGCGCCGAGGAGGCCCGCAAGTCGGTCGAGCGCATGTGCGCGAGCCTGCTCGCGAACCCGCTGATCGAGAGCTACGAGATCGAGATCCGCCCGTGACGGCCGCTGGGACGCAGTCGCGCCCCCGCATCGCCGTCGTCGTCTTCCCCGGCTCCAACGACGACCGAGACGCAGCGCTCGCCCTGGAGACGCTCGGCGCCGAGGCCGAGCTCGTCTGGCACGGCGAGCCGGAGCTGCCATCCGTTGACGCTGCCGTCCTGCCCGGCGGGTTCTCCTACGGCGATTACCTCCGCTGCGGGGCGATCGCGCGCTTCTCGCCCGTGCTGGCTTCGGTCGCCGAGCTCGCTGCTGCAGGGCGGCCGGTGCTCGGTATCTGCAACGGGTTCCAGGTCCTGTGCGAGGCCGGCCTCCTTCCGGGAGTCCTTCGCGTCAACGAGTCGCTGCGCTTCGTCTGCCGTGACGTTCGCGTCCGGGTCGAACGCGCCGCCGCGCCGTTCACGTCGCGCTGCTCGGACGGCGATCGTCTCGTCATACCGGTCAAGCACGGAGAGGGGCGCTGGTTGTGTCCGGACGAGCTCCTCGCCGACCTCGAAGGCAACGACCAGATCGTCCTCCGCTACGAGACCGGCGACAATCCGAACGGCGCCCTCGGGGACGTGGCCGCCGTCTGCAACGCTGCAGGCAACGTCATGGGCCTGATGCCCCATCCCGAGCACGCGGTCGATCCGCTGCTCGGATCGCAGGACGGCGCCCGCATTCTCGGTTCCCTGGTCGACGCCGCGCGCGGCAGCCTGCGAGCCGGGGACGCATCGCAACCCACTGACCCTGCGAGCGACACGCTGACCGGAGCGACATGCTGATCCGTCGGCTCGGCACGCTGCTTCGCGTCGCCACGGTCGGCATGCTGGCCTGGGCCGTGGTCACCGAGCTCCGCAAGCCGGGGCCCGAGCGGAGCTGGCAAGGCAGCCTGGCAGGACGTCGTCCCGTACGACTTGCGCCGCCCGACGTTCGCTCGTGTCCGCGCAGCGGTGGTGGAACGCCGAGGACGAAC
Source organism: uncultured Thermoleophilia bacterium (assembly GCA_963838105.1). Lineage (GTDB taxonomy): Bacteria > Actinomycetota > Thermoleophilia > Gaiellales > Gaiellaceae > CAWJNF01. Next base: position 141,754 of record CAWIQC010000019.1, read on the forward strand.
GCCTCTTCACCCCTCACGTGTTCGGTGTCGGCTGGAGCGTCAATCTCGCTCGTGCGCGTCACCTCCTTCGCGCGCAAGAGCGCCGTCCGGGCAGCCCGTCGGTACGAGCCGGATCCCGACGCAGCGAGCGGCGACTCGCCGGCCACGGAGCCGGAGCCGCCTCGGCCCGACTGACGGCCCCGCCGGAGCTCCGAGCCGCGCCAACCGTCAGGCTCGACCGGCCCCAGGGGCGGCGAGAACGGCCACTGCATCACCGCACGCCGACCGCACCGCCGGCGCCCCGAGCCGTCACCGCGGCCTCAGGCCGAGCGCCCGCGCGAGCTGGCGCCGATCGCGCAGACCCTCGCGCAGCCGTTCCAGGTCGTCGCCGCGCAGGGTGACCGGCCCCCGGCGCGCGGCGCCACCCGTGCTGTAGGCGAAGCGCACGAGCCGCTCACCCCCGGCTCCCTCGAGGAGCTGGACGACCGAGACGAAGGACTTCTCGTCGGCCTGCTGCTCGACCTCGACCTCCTCGAGCACCTTCGCCCTGCCCCATGGTGTCGTGACTGCGTTCGCCATGAAGCAACCGTACGCCGCAACGTGTGACATGAGACGCACGGAATGTGCCAACTTTGTCGTGAAACCGTCACGATACGATCACGGCGCGATCGAGAGCCCTTGGAGAGGAGCCATGACCGAGCCCAAGACCGTGGCGTCGCGGATCGAGGAGGTCACCGCAGGGGTCTGGCACTGGCGGCTCACGGACGAGCGCATCGGCGGCTATACGAGCGCGGCGCACGCCGTGGCGACTGACGACGGCGCCGTCCTGATCGACCCGCTGCCGCTGCAGGAGGAGGCGCTCGACCAGCTCGCGCCGGCCCGAGCGATCTGCCTCACGGCCCAGTGCCACCAGCGCTCGGCCTGGGTGTACCGGCAGCGCTTCGGCGCTCCGGTCTACGCACCGCACACCCGGCCGATGGAGGAGGAGCCGGACGAGCGCTACGTGGAAGGCGACCTACTCCCCGGCGGACTGCGCGTGGTTCACACGCCGGGCCCCGAGGAGGCGCACTACTCGTTCCTGCTCGAGCGTAGGCCCGCGGTTCTCTTCTGCTCCGACCTGCTCATGGACGAGGACGGCGAGCTCGAGTTCGTGCCCCTCGAGTACCACGACGATCCACCGACGACCCGTCGCAGCGTGACTGGGCTGCTCGAGCTCGACTTCGAGATCCTCTGTCTCGACCATGGGTCGCCGCTGACGCAGGAGCCGAAGAGCGCGATCAGCGCGCTGCTGGAGCGCACGGCCGGCTGACGCCGATTCTCAGCCCGAGGGCGTGGCGCGGACGAGCTCCCCGAGCTCGGCGAGGAGAGCATCGACGCGCTCCCGGCCGAAGCGCTCGCGGACGTCCCGCTGAACCCCGCGCCACAGCGGGTAGCACTCACCGAGCCTGGCCCGGCCGGCCTCCGTCAGCGACACGATGCGCATCCGGCGGTCTGGCCCCGCGACGATCTCCACGAGACCGCGGCTCACGAGCCCGTCGAGCTCACGGCCCAACGTCGTGCGGTCGAGGAGGAGCCGGCGGGCCAGACGGGTGAGCGGCGAGGCGGCCCTCGTCGTCGAGTCGCGCGAGGATCGAGAACTGGGTCGTCCGGAGCCCGGTCGGTCGCAGAGCGTCGTCGTAGAGGCGCGTCACGGCGCGCGTCGTCATCCGCAGCCTCGCGCACACGCACGAGATGTCTGCCGGCTCGACTGTCCACAAATAGGAGTATATACACCTTTCCTGTATGCTCGCCGCGTGATCGGCGCAGAGAGCGGCCGGAGGATCCACTACGCCTGGGTGGTGGCAGGCGCTGCCTTCGTCGCGCTCGTCATGGCCGCGGGCTTCCGGGCGACGGCGGGCGTGCTCCTCGTTCCCCTGCACGTCGCGTTCGGTTGGAGCCACGAGACCATCTCGCTCGCGGTGGCCGTCAACCTCATGGTCTACGGGCTCGCGTCGCCCTTCGCCGCCGCGGCCATCGAACGCTTCGGGATGCGGCGGGTGATGGTCATCGCGCTGGTCGTGATCGGCGTGAGTGCGCTGATCACGACGCGGATGACCGCGCCCTGGCAGCTCTACCTGCTCTGGGGCGTCGTGAACGGCGCCGCAACCGCCGCGATCGCGATCCCGCTCGCGGCCATCGTCGCGAATCGCTGGTTCGCGAGGCGCCAGGGGCTCGTGACCGGGCTGCTCTCGGCGAGCAACGCCTCCGGCCAGCTCGTGTTCCTGCCCTTCCTCGCCTGGGTGGCCGGGTTCGACTGGCGCTGGGCGGCGATCGCCGTCGCCGCCGCCGCGCTCCTGCTCGTCGCGCCGGTCGTCGCAGTCTTCATCCGCGACTATCCGGCGCAGATCGGCCTGCGACCGCTCGGCTCGGCGGTGGACGTCCCCGTGCCGCCCCGGCCGAGCAACCCCTTCCGGGCTGCGGTGAACGGCCTGCGGCTGGCCGGGCGATCGCCGACGTTCTGGCTGCTGGCCGGGAGCTTCTTCATCTGCGGCGCGACGACGAACGGGCTCGTATCGACGCACCTGATCCCCGCGGCCCACGACCACGGCATCACCCAGGTCACGGCGGCCGGCCTGCTCGCGCTGATCGGCGTCTTCGACATCCTCGGGACGGTGGGGTCGGGCCTCTTGACGGATCGCTACGACAGCCGCTGGCTGCTCTTCTGGTACTACGGCCTCCGCGGCCTCTCGCTGATCGCGCTTCCGTTCCTCCTCGCCGGTCCGCAGGCCTCCCTCATCGCGTTCGCGATCTTCTACGGCCTGGACTGGGTCGCCACCGTGCCCCCCACCGCCGCCCTCACCGCGCAGACGTTCGGCCGCGCCCATCTCGGCGTCGTCTTCGGCTGGATCTTCGGCGCCCACCAGCTCGGCGCGGCGTTCGCGGCCGAGACGGCCGGCATGATCCGCACGATGGCCGGGGACTACGAGATCGCGTTCATCGGCGCCGGCGTCCTCGGGCTCGTCGCCTCCGTGCTCGTGCTCCGGATCGCGCGCCGCCCGCACCGCCCGGCGATCGAGCCGGCCTGACGGCGCCCGGGTCGGCACCACGATCAGGTTATGCGTCGCCGCCGGGCTTCCGCTCGATGAGCTCGACGCGGTAGGAGTCCGGATCTCGCACGAACGCGATGAACGAGCCGCCCTCGCTCACCTGGTAGGGCGGCCGCTCGGGCTCGATCCCCTGCTTCGCGAGTCGGGCGAGCGTCGCGTCCATGTCGTCGACGCCGATCGCGATGTGCCCGTACGCCGTGCCCATCTCGTAGCTGCGGCCGTCGTGGTTGAACGTCAGCTCGAGCACGTTGTCGGCGTCTCCGATGGAGAAGAAGTAGTTGGTCGCCTCGCGCTCGCCGCCGCGGACGATGTCCATCTCGCGGCTGAAGCTGAAGCCGAGCGCCTCGTAGAAGGCGCGGCTCTTGGCCGGGTCGGTGACCCGGACCATCGTGTGCAGGAAGGTCGCCATGCCGCGAATCCTAGTCGCATGAACGCGGAGACACGCGCCCGCAGCGGGGCGGCGAGTAGCCTTGCCGCGACCACGACCGAAAGAGAGCCTCGATGACCCTTCAGCTCGAAAGCTGCCGCCTCGCGATCGACGGGCCCGTCGCGACGGTGACGATCATCCCGCCCAGGAACCTCGTCGGCGGCACCGCCGATCTGCACTGGGAGCTCGGGGAGGTCTTCAGCCACCTGCGCGGCGACACGTCGGTCCGGGTGATCGTGCTGACCGGTGAGGACGGCGAGTTCTACTGCCCGATGCAGCCGGAGTTCTACGACAACCCCGACCTGCGGGCGTACGTCAGCGACCCGCCGAAGTCGTTCAAGACCTTCACCGGCATCGTTCGCACCCACCAGGAGATGGCCGAGATCGAGAAGCCGATCATCGGCAGGATCAACGGCAATGCGGTCGGATTCGGCTCGAGCCTGCTGTTCGCCTGCGACCTGATCGTGGCGGCCGAGGACGTGCAGGTGATCGACATCCATCTCGGCATGGGCGAGGTGCCCGAGGGTGGGCCGGGGTTCGGCATCGTCACGGGCGACGGCGGGAGCTCGCTCGTCCCGCTGTTCTTCACGCCGGCGAAGGCGAAGGAGTTCCTGTTCCTCGCGCAGCGCTACTCGGCGCGCGAGCTCGCCGACATGAACGTCATCAACTACGCCGTACCGGAGGCGCAGCTCGACGCGAAGGTGGACGAGCTCGTGCAGGCTCTGCTGCGCCGCTCGGCGTTCGCGCTCGCGTGGACGAAGCGGACGTGCAACCGGCGCGTGGTCGACCACCTCAACATGACGCTCGACGCTGGCGCCGCCTACGAGATGGTGAACTTCCTCCAGCTCGAGCGGCTCGGCGGCGAGGATCCGCTCTCCCTCGAGGAGTAGGGGCGGGCTCGGCTCAGCCCGCCTTCGGCTCCGTGCGCGACGTGCGTTCGAGGTCGCGCATGCCGGGAAGGAAGAGGAAGACGAGCGTGAAGGCTGGGCCTGAGCACGCCGGCTCCAGCGCGGCTCCGGGCTGCCGGCTCCGTCGAGCCGCCCGGACATGAGCGGCAGCGCGTGTTCTACCGGAAGCCGGCCCCGCTCTGACCGCGGATCGGAGGTGGTCGCAGCGCGTACCTGAGCGCGAACAGCCCGAGCGACCACTCTGCGACGACCATCCGAGGCAGCACACGAAGGAATGGGCTCCGGTACTCCGGCAGCGTCCGTATACGCCGGTAGATCGCCGGTAGCCGGACGAGCGCAAGGTAGTGCACGGGCACCCTCGCGAGGATCCGTTTTCGCGTCGCCTCTCGCTGAACAGGGCCGACCCGTGCGATGCTGTAGGCGAGGCGGTCCTGCTGGCGGCGCAGCTTCGTGAAGGAATCCTTCTCGTGATCGTGGACCGTGTGGAAGCGAGGGTCGAACACGAGGTCGATGTCGGCGCTCAACGCGTCGGCGCAGAAGATCCCGTCCTCCCCCCCATAGCTCTCGTCCCAACGCAGAGGCGCCTGTCGAGGAACGGCCATGCAGTACGAGCAGACGAACGCGACGCGCCGCGGTTCCCCGAGGGGCAGGTAGGGAGTCTCGCTCTGGAGGTAGCCGACCCATCCCCAGGCCGTGCAGGCGGAGAACGCCCGCCCACAGCCGACGATCGCGCCGGGGAACTGGGCGAGCGCTCGTGCGAGCCCCGCGCCCCAGCCGGGTGCCGGAACGGAATCTGCGTCGACGAACACGACGACGTCTCCCGTCGCTGCGTCCCAGCCGTGGTTGCGCGCTGCTCCAGCGTAGCCCCTGCCTTCCGTCCGCACCACATGCGCACCGAGCCGCCGCGCGACGGCGCCCGTGCCGTCTACGGAGCCGTCGTCGACGACGATGATCTCGGCCGGTGGCGGCTGCTGGCTCCGCAGAGCCTCCAGTACCTTCCCGATCGTCCGTTCGGCGTTGTACGCAGGGATGACGACGCTGATCGAGTGGCAGGTAGGCTCGGCGGCTCCCGAGCTGTTACGCCGCGGCACTCCGCGTCCGGGATCGTTCGCCTCGTTCAGCATCGGTCGCGATCCCAGATCGAGTTAGGCCCGTCGACCGCGTGTGCGTTCATGTGCATCGGCCCCTGACGGCCGTCAACGCCCGGACGGAGTGTGGCAATCGACATCTCGATCCTGATCGTCACCTACGAGTGCCGGGAGGCTGCCCGCGAATGCCTCGCTTCAGTGTACGAGCGCGCCACGGGGCTCGACTACGAAGTCGTCGTCGTCGACAACGCCTCCGGCGACGGCACGGCCGCGATGGTCCGCACCGATTTTCCCCGAGCGCGCCTCGTCGCGCTGGGTGAGAACGTCGGCTTCGCGACCGGCGTGAACCTCGCCGCAGAGGCCGCAGTGGGCGAGTACGTGCTCCTCCTCAATCCCGACACCGTCGTCCATGAAGGCGCCGTCGAGAACCTCGTGTCGTTTGCACGACGGCATCCCGAGTACGGCCTGTACGGCGGTCGCACGATTCTCCCGAACGGTGCGCTCGACCCCGGCTCCTGCTACGCGCAACCGACGCTCTGGAGCCTTTTCTGCTTCGCCACGATGCTGACGGTTGCGTTCAAGGGGTCCCCGATCTTCGATCCCGAGCTTCTCGGTCGCTGGCAGCGCGACTCCGTTCGCGAGGTCGGCATCATCACCGGATGCCTGCTGCTCGCGCCACGGCGCGTGTGGCAGCAGCTGGGCGGATTCGATCCGCGCTTCTTCATGTATGCCGAGGACGCAGACCTGGCGTTGCGGGCCGTTCGGGCCGGATACCGGCCGGTCGTAACGCCGGACGCCGAGGTCACGCACGCGGTCGGCGCCTCGTCGACGCAGCCCGACAGGCTGATCATGCTCTTCCAGGGGAAGGTGACGCTGCTGCGCAAGCACTGGCGCTCGCCGCGACGACAGGCGGGCATCACCTTGCTGATGCTGGGCGTTGGGGCGCGGGCCCTCGTGGCACGCGTGCTCGCCCGCCGCCGGAGCGCGCGGCTGGACGCCTGGCGTCAGGTGTGGCGCGCACGCAAGACGTGGCTGCGTGGATACCCGGAAGCGTCCGCGACGACTGCCGGGGATTGAGCATGCGCGCTTGCGGTGGGGCAATTGCCTCGCGGCGATGCTCATACCGGCGTGACCTGGGTCGTGATCGGGCGCCCCGCTCCTCACGTCTGGCTACAGCCCGGCCGTGGCGAGGGCAGCCTGTTCGCCCGTGACGGTGCGGTTGCGCACGTCCTTGATCACGTCGGCCAGGACGACGTCGAGATCGAGGACGGCCCGCCAACCCACCGCCGCACGGATCTTCTCGATAGCCGGGATCCGGTGGTGCATGTCCTCGATGCCGTGGCCGTAGACCTCCTCGTACGGGACGAAGACGAGATGCGACCCCGACCGCGTCATCTCGATCACGCGATGGGCGAGGTCGATGATTCGGATTGGCTGCTGAGATCCGACGTTGTAGATCTCGCCCGCTGTCGCGGGCGTGTCCATGAGGCCGATGAGCGCTCGGACGGTATCGGCGACGTGGCAGAAGCAACGGGTCTGCGTCCGTCGCCGTGTATCTCGAGCGGCCGTCCCTCGAGGGCATTCTGGACGAAGCGCGGAACGACCATGCCGTACTGGCCGCTCTGGCGTGGGCCGATCGTGTTGAAGAGGCGGGCGATCACACAGTCGAGGCCGTGCTCCTGGTGGTAGGCGAGAGCGAGGTGCTCGTCGATGGCCTTCGAATCGGCATAGGCCCACCGCCCGGAGGTCGTGGGCCCGTAGACGCGGCGGGAATCTTCCGGCAGCGGCTCCATCAGGCGGTGGTCGCCGTACACCTCGGACGTCGACGCGAGCAGCACGCGCTTGCCGAATCGGTGCGCGTGCTCGAGGACGACATCCGTCCCTCGCACGTTCGTGCGGAGGGTCCGCACCGGCTCCTCGATGATCAGCCGTACTCCTACCGCGGCCGCGAGGTGGTAGACGACGTCGCACTTGTGAACCAGCTCGTTGACCACGGCAGGCGACAGGACCGAGTCGACGACCAGGTGGAAGTCCGATCGCTCCCGAAGGTGCGCGACGTTCTCGAGCGAGCCGGTCGAAAGGTCGTCGAGCACAAAGACCTCGCACCCGCCGAGGAGAAGCGCCTCACACAGGTGGGAACCGATGAACCCGGCTCCTCCGGTGACGAGCACTCTCCGCCGGTTCGTGCGGCCGTCCGTCATCGAGCGCGAGCCGCCGTTCACGACGCGCTCGACTCGGCATGACGGCGAGCGTCCGGGTACTGCCCATCGCGCGCCGCATGGGTTCCGATATACGCGATCAGCTCATCGGCCAGCTCCCGGCTCAGGCCGGTGCGCGCCTGACGGATCGCTGCCGACCGGACGGCTCGAGGGAGCTCGGACACGTCCTCGACGGCTGTTGCCAGCCCGAGCTCGGCGAGCCGTCGGCCGAACGTCACCTGGTGTTCGTCGACGCATTCGTGTAGCCGCTTGCGACGCGGGACGACGATCGGATGCAGGCCGATCGACAGGCACAGTCCGACGGAACCGATCCCGGCATGGCAGACGACGAGACGGGCCTTCGAAACCCACTCCTGCAACTCCGCGAACGGGAGATAGTCGAACGAGACGGCACGTCGCGGTCGAACTCGCGCCGCGCCGTACTGGACGACGACCGTCTCGCCTCCCGCGGAAAGTCCGTCCGCCGCTTCGACGAGGCGATCGAACGGGAGATTCGACGCACCAACGGTTACCAGGATCATGGCGGCGAGAAGAAGATGCTGCCGGCGTAGCGCGCCTTGGAGAGCTGTGGGCACCACGTCAGGCCACTGGACGTAGATCCGACTGGCAAACGGCGCGATGAGTCGGCAGCTCAGCGAGATGCCAACCCGGCCAGAGCACTCGACATAGACGACTCGTGCGCCGAACAGCCGGCCTATCCACGCGAAGGGCACGGAAAGCGCCGCCCCGGTGGTCAGGATCACCGCCGGTCGGAGCCGACGAACGATCCCGAACGCCAGAACGGTGTTGCGGACGAGGTTCCTCAGGCTCCGCCGGGTGGGTCCATGGGCGAAAAGGACGTGCTCATCCGCGAGCAGCGTGGCCACGTCGCTCGCCTGCACGGTCACCCACGCTCGCGGGAATCGACTCCAGACGTCACGCAGCCCGGCGAGCTCGAACAGGTGCCCACCTGGATCCGCAACGAGCAGCAGCGATACCGCGAAGGCGATGCGGTCGTGGAGGGTGCTCGCCCGTCAGCCGCACCTCGGAGTGCCGCCATCGGACGCGAGCGCACGGTCGCAAGAACGCCCATGAGATTCCTCCACCTTCCGGGGAGATCGCAGGTCTCTAACCTAGTGCGCCGTGACGCACGCGTCAATGGCCGTCCGTGAGTGTCTTGCGTTCGAGGTCGCGCATGCCGGGAAGGAAGAGGAAGGCGAGCGTGAAGGCTGCACCGAGCACGCCGGCTCCGACGAGCGTTGCCCGCGCGCCCAGCGCTGCAGCGATCGGGCCCGTCAGCGCGAACGAGATCGGCGTGAGGCTGATCGCGATCATCCAGTCGAGGCTCGTGACGCGTCCGAGCAGGCTCGCGGGCACGTTCCGCTGCAGGAGGGTGAGCCACACGATCTGACCCACTGCCCCTCCTGCGCCGGCGACGAGCCCTATGACGAGCATCGGCCAGAGCGAGTTCGCCAGCCCGTAGACGATCGGGCCGGTGACGCCGAGCGCCCAGCCCGCGTACATGAAGGTGATCATCCTCCGTGGCAGCGCCCGTTGGGCCATCACGATGGCGGCCAGGATGGCGCCGAGACCGGCCGCAGCGAAGACGAGGCCGAGGTCCCGCGCGCTGCCGCCGATCTCGTTCTTCACGACATACGGGAGCAACACCTCGAACGGCCCGAGCCAAACGAGCAGGAAGAGCGCCGCCGCGAGCAGCGTGCCCCACAGCCATACCTCCGAGCGCACGAAGGCGAACCCCTCGCGGATGTCGGACAGGATTCCGGCCGGCGGTCCCGCCCGCGGCCCGGGAGAGACCGGCCGCATCAGCGCGAGCATCGTCATCGAGATGACGAACGTTCCCGCGTCGAGCAGGAAGACGGTGCCGACGCCGACGGCGTCCACCAGCAGGCCGCCGACGGCCGGCCCGACGAGCTGCATGGCGAAGGGCCGTACGAGCCCGTCGACCGAGTTCGCCTGCACGAGCAGGTGCTGGGGGACGAGGTGCGGGACGGTGGCACCGAAGGCGGGCGGAAACAGAGCGTCGCCTGCCCCGTAGAGAGCCGCAAGGGCGTAGAGGTGCCAGAGCTCGAGCGAGCCCGTGACCGCGAGCACGCCCATCGCGCCGACCGCGACGGCACGGATGACGTCCGAGAGGATCATCACGCGGCGGCGGTCGAAGCGGTCGGCGATCACGCCGCCGAGGAGCAGGAAGACGACCATCGGGGCCGTCCAGGCGAGGCCGACGAGGGCGAGCGCGGTCGGGCTGTTGGACAGCTCGTAGACCTGCCAGGCCATGGCGACGATGAAGATGCCGTCGCCGATGAGCGACACGGTCATGCCCGTCCACAGGAGCCGGAAGTCGCGGATGGCGAACGGGCGCAGGACGCCGAGGCGGCGTTCGGTTCCGTTCATCTCGCTTGCTGCCTCTCTTCGCTGGTCCATCGCTCTTCCAGGGTCAGGGGAGCCCGGTCACCCGTGAGCTCCTCGGAATCGTCTCGGGAAGGCGGCTCAGCGCATCGGCCGCGTACGCTAGCAGAGGGCTGGCTCAGTCCCGCCCGGCGGGGAGGTCCTCCTCGACGAGACCGTAGAGGACGCCGTCCGTCCACTCCCCGTGGCGCCAGTAGGCGCGGCGGCGGGTGCCTTCGCGCGTGAAGCCGGCACGCTCGACGACCCGCTGCGCCTGTTCGTTGAAGCCGTACACCTCGAGCTGGACGCGGTGGAAGCCGAGGTTGCCGATCAGGTGGAGGGCGAGCAGGCGGAGGGCACGCTCGCCGAGGCGCGCGGCCGCGGAACGCCGGGTCGACCATGAGGCCGAAGAGGTACGCGATGCGGCTGCGACGGTTCGTCCGCGAGAAGGCGAGCGCGCCGGCGCGCCGTCCAGCCGCCGTCTTCCTCCACCTCGAGGACGTAGCGGCCTTCTGCCTGCTCGTCGTCGCGGCCGGCGGCGAGGGCGGCGCGAACGTCGTCTTCCGCCCAGGGCGAGACCGAGGCGAGCGAGTCTGCGATCTCGGGTCGGGCCGCGAGCGCCGCCAGGGCGGCGACGTCGTCGTCCGCGGCCGGCCGCAGCCGGAAGCCGTCGCCGTCCAGCACGATCAGGTCTCCGCGGCGGCGGGCGCACCGCGGCGCGCCATCCGCGCCATGCCGGAGCCGAGCGCGACTCCGAGCAGGATGAGGGCGAGGCCAAGCAGAGCGTTCAGCGTGAGCGGCTCGTCGAGTATTCCCGCTCCGTAGGCGAGCGCCGTGACCGGGATCAGGTAGGCGACGAGGGACGTGCGCGCCGAGCCGTACCGCTGCAGCATCGTGTAGTGGGCGATCGAGGCTATCGCCGTGCCGAGCACGGAGAGCGCGACCACCGCGCCGATCGCGTCGAGCGCCGGGGACGTCGCAGGGCGCCTGGGCGATGCCGGCCGGGAAGGATCAGCAGCCCACCGGCGAGGCCGACCGCACAGACGATGACCGGCGCGGGAGTCGTGGGCAAGTTGTCCTGCGTGTACAGGTTCGCGCGCGCGTAGGCGAGCGAGGAGAGGACGATCGCCAGCGTGCCGGCTACCGCCCACCAGCCGCCCTGGGGATCGACGCCGACGAGCACGGCGACTCCCGCCAGGCCGACGAGGATGCCGACGAGCCGCGACCCGCTCGCGCGCTCGCTCGGGCGGATCCGGATCGCGAGCAGCGCGACGAAGATCGGCACGGTCGCGTTCGCGATCGCCGCGACGCCGGAGTCGACGTACTTCTCGCCCCAGGCGATCAGCCAGAACGGCAATGCCCCGTTGATGAGGCCGAGCACGACGGCGTGGCGACCCACGGCGCGCAGATCGGCCAGCGTCCGTCGTATTCCGGCCCGCGCGCTGAGCACGGCGAACATCACCGCACCGGCCAGCAGCAGGCGGATGGCCATCATCGTGGAGGGCTCCATGTCCTCGAGCGCGACCTTGATGAAGAGGTACGACGCGCCCCAGAGCCCTGAGACCAGCAGGAGCAGCGGGAGGTAGCCGCGGGTCACGCCCAGAGGCTAGCGCCGGACAGAACGCGGGCCGGATGCGATCCGGCCCTGCGGATGAGATCCGGCCCTGCGACGAGCGATCACGCGGGGTCGTCGGTGGCTGTCCACTCCGGCTCGTCGTCGATCCCGACCGCGTCGGCCACCCGGTTGATGTAGTTGAAGTACGCGATCACCTGGATCGCGTCCGAGATGGCCGCGTCGCTCCACCCGTGACCACGGAGCTCGTCCACGTCCTCCTGCCGCACCTGCGGCGAGGCGTGCGTGACCTTGACGGCGAAGTCGCACAGCGCCCGGACCGGCGCCGGCAGGCTCGCCTCGGCGTAATCGTGGCCCGCGTGCTCGACCAGCTGCTCGTCTGCGCCCTCGTCACGGAGGTCGTCCTGGTGGGAGCGAATTCAGTAGTAGCAGTCGTTCGCGGCCGAGACGACGACGGCGAGCAGCTCCCGCTGCTCCCGGGTCAGCTCGGACTCGCCGTACATGACCTCGCGGTACAGGCGCATCGACGCCCGCATCGCCCCGGGGCTGAGGCTCATCGACTTCACGACGTTGAAGACCTTGCCGGCCCGCTCGACCGCCGCCTCGTACTCCTCGCCCACGATGCCCGCCGCCTCGCCGACGTCGATGAGCCGCAAGTAGGCCATGGCTCGAACTCTAGGGTGAGAGGTTGCGGTGGCGGAGCCATGGCTGGCGGCCGTTCGGGACGAGGGGGTCTGACCCCGGGGGTCTGGAAGCGATCTCAGAATGACCGGCGAGGATGAGGATCAGCAGTGGGGCGGCGGGTGTTGTCGCCTGCGCTCAGGCGTGCTGGACGGTGCAGCCGTCTTCAGCGCAGGCGTAGGTGGCGATGTGCCAGTGGTGGAGGGCTTGCGTGTTGCGCTGCGAGCCGTCGAGCGTCTGCTGTGCAGACCCCGCGCGTGCTGGCGCCATCAGGGATCGGCCGGCCTAGCTCGAACGCGGCTGGGAGCGGGCTCGTCGGGCGCTCGCGCAGCGCCTGGCTCGAGCGCTGGCCGAGGCATAGCCGGCGTGTCGACGCACGCTGACCGGCCGGGCGCCATGGAGACGCCGTCGAGCAGCAGCAGCGAACCTGTCATGGCTGCTCGTATTTCTTGCCGGCGCTGAGGCTGACCGCGGCGGGGCGCCATGGTCGTCTGTGGCCAGGTGCTCCACCGGCCTCCTCGGCCTGCGCCAAGAGCGTGGACGCGACGATCGCGCCCGCTGGCGGCCTGTGCCAGTGAGGATCGACGATCACCGGCAGAACCTTCCGAGTCGGCGTCGATCCTGTCCAGCCGGCCTGAGCGGTCTCAACCACAGCGAGCGGCCCCCGCCGCTGCCCGACTGCTCGCGACGGCCGCTGCGACGGCTGCTCCGGAAAGGCAGCGCCCAACTGACGATCAGGGCACCTCGAGCAGGTCGCTCGTCGGTGTTGATGCACGTCATGATCTTCCTCCAGATCAGGCACGTCGGTCGCCGCGCTCCGCGCAGGCGGCGAGACGACGCGAAGTGGGATCGAGATGCAAAGGCTCCATCCTCGCCCATCAACTCATCCGAGACCTGCCACCGGAACGGCCTCGCCTCCCACGCGCCGCCCTCAGGCCGCAAGCTACCTCGGCCCCCTTAGGCGGACGGCGGGGTCTGACCTCATTCGGGGATCATCCAGACCCCATACAAGTCAAGACCGAGGTGTGCCGGAAGCGGCACGGGATCGTGACGAAAGCGCGCGTCGCTCTCGGCCGTGCCTGGCCGATCGGCACCCCGCGTGGCGGCTATCCTTGATCTCGAGCGGCCCGCCGCTGGCGGTCCGCGATCCTCCTGGCGCGTTAGACTCGGGCTCTCCCTTTGACCTCGGTCGCGGATACCGCATCCCCAGCGCTCCACCGCGCACTCGGCCTGACGGACGGGGAGCTCGACCGTATCGCCGCGCTGCTGGAGCGCCACCCGAATCCCTTCGAGCTCGCGGTCTTCTCGCTGCTCTGGTCCGAGCACTGCGGCTACAAGCACTCGGCGCTGCTCCTGAAGCGCTTCCCGACGGACGGACCGGCGGTGCTCCAGGGCCCGGGCGAGAACGCCGGCGTCGTCGACGTGGGCGACGGGCTCGCGGTCGCGTTCAAGGTCGAGAGCCACAACCACCCGTCGGCGGTCGAGCCGTTCCAGGGAGCGGCGACCGGAGTCGGCGGCATCCTGCGCGACGTCATCGCGATGGGAGCCCGCCCGATCGCGCTGCTCGACTCCCTCCGCTTCGGCCCGCTCGACGATGAGCACCAGGCGCGCATGTTCGGCCGCGCGGTGGCCGGCATCGGCGGGTACGGGAACTCGGTCGGCGTGCCCACGGTCGGCGGCGAGGCGGTCTTCGATCCCGCCTATGACCGGAACTGCCTGGTGAACGCGATGTGCGTGGGCCTGCTGCCCGCCGATCGGGTCACGCGCGCGACGATGACGGGCCCCGGTAACCTCGTCGTGCTCTTCGGCGCGACGACCGGGCGGGACGGGATCGGCGGGGCGAGCGTGCTGGCGAGTCAGGAGCTCTCCGACGAGGACGAGGACAAGCGTCCCACCGTCCAGATCGGCGACCCGTTCACCGGCAACAAGCTCATCGAGGCGAGCCTGGAGCTGGTCGAGGGCGGGCTCGTCGCATCGCTGCAGGACTGCGGCGCGGCCGGGCTCGCGTCGTCGCTGTCGGAGATGGCGTCGAAGGGAGGAGCCGGCGTCGACGTCCAGCTCGACCTCGTTCCGCTGCGCGAGGACGGCATGGAGCCCTGGGAGATCATGATCTCGGAGAGCCAGGAACGGATGATCGCGATCTGCTCCGCAGACCGCGATCAGGATGTGGCGGCAGTCTGCGCGAAGTGGGAGCTCGCCTGCGCGGTGATCGGCGAGGTAACCGACTCGGGCAGACTTCGCTGCTTCCACGACGGCGAACTCGTAGGCGACATCCCGGCACGGCTCCTCACCGACGAGTGCCCCCGCTACCGCGTCGAGATTCGGCCGCGGCCACTCGCAGAGCCCGTCGACCCTCCGCCGGGCCGCGAGCCGGGCCCAGCCGACCTGTTGACGCTGCTCGCCTCGCCGGGCGTGTCCAGCCGTGCGTGGGTCTACGCGCAGTACGACCAACTCGTGCAGTCACGGACGGTGCGCCGGCCGGGACTCGACGCCGCCGTGCTCCGGCTGCGCCCGTCGTTCCGCGGCATCGCCGTCTCCCTCGACGGCGCCGGCCGCCTCGCGTCGCTCGACCCTCGGGCGGGCGGCGCGCTCGCGATCCTCGAGGCGGCGCGCAACGTCGCGTGCGCCGGCGGCAGGCCGCTGGCCGTCACCGACTGCCTCAACTTCGGCAACCCCGAGAAGCCGGAGATCGCCTGGGAGCTCGCCGAGGTGATCGAGGGCATGGCGGTCGCGTGCGAGGCGCTCGATCTGCCGGTCGTCTCGGGCAACGTCTCGCTCTACAACGAGACCGACAGCCGGGCTATCCATCCGACGCCGGTCGTCGGCTGCGTCGGGCTCGTCGACGACGTGCGGCGCCTGCCGGAGACGTGGCGTGACGGCGACACCGTGCTGCTTGCCGGGGCTCCCGAGCTGCGCCTGGACGGATCGGAGTACCAGGCTCTCCTCCTCGGCGGCCCGGCCGGGCGCCCGCCCACGCCGGACCTGGGAGCCGAGGCGGCGCTGACCTCGTTCCTCTGGCGCGCAGCCCCGCTCGCCACGGCCGTCCACGACGCGGCCGAGGGCGGCCTCGCGGTCGCGCTTGCGGAGTGCGCCGTGACGTCCGGCCTCGGCGCCGAGATCGCTTGTGGTAGCTCACACAAGCTGGTCGAGCTCTACGGCGAGGGCGGCGGGCAGGCCGTCGTCGCTGCCGGCTCGGCCAGCCTGGGCGCGCTGCAGGCGCTCGCGGAGGAGACCGGCGTGCCGTTGCGCGGGATCGGCACGGTCGGTGGGGGCACGCTGCTCGACGTGCCGGTCGACGAGCTGCGCGCCGCCTACGAGGGCACGTTGCCGGGTAGGCTCGGCTAGCACCGTGTGCGGGATCTTCGGCATCTACGCGCCGGAGCGAGACGTTGCACGTCTGACCCACTACGGGCTTCTCGCGCTCCAGCACCGCGGCCAAGAGTCGGCCGGGATAGCGGTCGCCGACGACGGGCACCTGATGGCCATGCGCGACATGGGCCTCGTCGCCCAGGTCTTCACCGAGGAGACGCTGCGCGGCCTGCAGGGAGAGGCGGCGATCGGTCACACCCGCTACTCGACGACCGGCGCGACGATGTGGACGAACGCGCAGCCGAGCGTCCAGCACGGCTCCGGCCGGGCGGTGGCGATCGCCCACAACGGCAACCTGACCAACACCGCGGAGCTCCGCGACGAGCTGCGCGCGTCCGGGGCAAGGCTCAGCTCGACATCCGACACGGAGGCGATCGCGGCCCTCGTCGCGCGTGACGACCGTCCGCTCGAGGAGGCAGTTGCGGGCGCGATGGAGCGGCTGGAGGGCGCCTACGCGATCGTCATGCTCTCGGAGGGCAAGCTCGTGGGCTTCCGTGACGCGGACGGCATCCGCCCACTCGCCCTGGGCCGTATCGACGGCGACTGGGTGCTGGCCTCGGAGTCGTGCGCGTTCGACCTGATCGGTGCCGAGCCCGTCCGCGAGGTCGCACCCGGAGAAGTGATCGTCGTGGACGAGGACGGGCTCCACGCCTACCAGGCACTCGAGCCGAAGCGCCCGGGCGCACTCTGCATCTTCGAGTTCATCTACTTCGCCCGGCCCGACTCGCGCCTCGACGGGGTCGAGCTCAACGGGGCACGGATGCGAATGGGCATGCGGCTCGCCGAGGAGGCTCCGGCCGACGCCGATCTGGTCGTGCCCATCCCGGATTCGGGCACGCCGGCGGCCATCGGATTCGCGCGCCAGAGCGGGATCCCGTACGGCGAGGCGCTGATCAAGAACCGCTACGTGGGCCGTACCTTCATCCAGCCGGACCAGGCGCTGCGCGAGCACGGCATCCGGACGAAGTTCAACCCGCTCGACGACGTCGCGGGCAAGCGGATCGTGGTCGTCGACGACTCCATCGTGCGGGGCTTGACGACGCGCAAGATCGTCGCGATGCTTTTCGAGGCCGGAGCCGCCGAGGTGCACGTCCGCATCTCCTCGCCGCCGATCGTCTCGCCCTGTTTCTACGGAGTCGACATGGCGACGGAGGAGGAGCTCATCGCCTCGACCCGCACCGTGGAGGAGATCCGCGCGCGCCTCGGCGCGACGTCGCTCGCCTACCTCTCGCTCGAGGGCCTACAGGCGGCTACGCAGCGGCCAGAGAGCGAGTTCTGCCGGGCGTGCCTCACGCGCGAGTATCCGACCCGGGTGCCCGAGACAGCCGCGCTCGCGAAGCACAGGTTCGAGCGCCAGCCCGTCCACGCCCCGCGCTAGTGGTCGTGAACGGAAGTACGGTCATGCTCGGCCGCGCGAAAAGCGAGTCTGCCAAGGACGCAGGGAGCGCCGGTACCGGAACGGAGGTACCGGTGCGACCGAGGACGCCGGCAGGCGACGGTTTGCAGCCGGCCCGAGCGGATCGTATTTCCGTTCGCGACCACTGACCTCCGTGGCCGAGCGGACCTGGCTCCCCGAGGAGTACGGGAAGGTTGTGGCGACGCTCCCCGGCTACGAGCGGCTCCAGGCGGAGACGGTCGCCACGACGGTCGACCTTTCGCCGGGCGCGATCCTCGAGCTCGGCGTCGGTACGGGCGTCACGTCCGCACGACTCCTCGCGGCCCATCCGGGAGCCCGTTTCGTCGGGCTCGACGCGAGCGCGCCGATGCTCGAAGCGGCGCGGGCCGCGCTCCCTGCCGAGCGCGTCGAGCTGATTGTCGGACGCCTCGAGGATCCGCTGCCCGCCGGCGGCTTCGACCTCGTCGTCTCGGCGCTCGCCGTCCACCACCTCGACGCCGCGAGCAAGCGTGACCTCTTTCGCCGTGTCGCGACGCGGCTCACGCCCGGAGCCCGGTTCGTGCTCGCCGACGTCGTCGTGCCGCGCGACCCGGCCGACGCGCGCGTCGAGATCGAGGCGGGCTACGACCTCCCGAGCACGGTCGAGGAGCAGCTCGGCTGGCTGCGCGACGCCGGCCTGCGGCCGCGGGTCGCCTGGGAGGAGGCGGATCTCGCCGTGATCGCGGCCGACACCGGCTGACGGGCTCACGTGTTCGGCAGGTCGCCCTCCCGGTAGGGCACGTGGGCTCGAGCTCGCCCCAGCCGGCGTAGGCCTCCCGCGGGTCGGTCGTCTCCTTCTCGACGCCTGCGCCGTGGCGCCTCGCCAGCTCGCTGACGGGATAGCGCACCTGGTCGTCGGGCTTGCGGCTTCCGACCATGAGGATCGCGCAGGGCCCGTCGCCGGCGCCGACGAAGACGTGCTCGGTCCAGGCCGGGCAGTGGACGAAGTCCCAGGCCTTCAAGCGCCGCTCCTCACCCTCGACGAGGAGCAGGCATTCGCCCGAGAGCACCAGGAAGTCCTCCTGGACGTCCTCGCCGTGGTACATGCAGTTCGGCTCGCCGGGAGCGAGGACGTGGATGTTGATGCCGTACTCGGGGAAGTGGGCCTCGTCCTTGCCCTCGAAGCGCACGTACCTGCCGGCCTCCTCGCTCTGCCACCAGAGCGCCTCCCGCGTATTGACGACGAACCACCCCGGCGTCTCGGGGTAGAGCCCGCCCTCGAGCGTGCCGAGCCGTGCTTCCTGAACCATCTCGCCTCCCGCTATCGCAGAACCCGGCCCCCGTCGACGACGAGGGTCTGGCCGGTCATGAAGTCGCTCGCAGCGGAGGCGAGGAAGATCAGCACGCCCTCCAGGTCCTCCGGCTGCTGGTAGCGCTTGATCGCCTGCTGCCCGATCGCCCACTCCTCGTCTCCCGGGTAGTCGCGGCGCGCGGTCTCCGTCGCCACCATGCTCGGGACGACGCAGTTCACCGTGATCCCGTGCTCGGCCAGCTCGCGGGCGAGCGAGTGCGTGAAGCCCGTCATCGCCGCCTTCGCCGTCGAGTAGTGGATGAAGCCCGGCACGCCGAGGTACGGCATGACCGAGCCGATCGTGATCAGGCGTGCCCGTCCGGACGATGCGGCCGCCGCCTCGAGCAGCGGCAGCGCCGCCTTCGCGCAGAGGAAGGGGCCGCGCACGTTGGTCGCGATGACGCGATCCCACTCCTCGACCGAGACCTCCTCGAGCGAGCCCTCCGGATAGATGCCCGCATTGAGGAACAGGACGTGCAGCCCGCCCGGGCCGGCGAACTCGGCTACCTCACCCATCATCCGCTCGACCTCGCCGGGATCGGTGACGTCTGCCTGCACGACCGCGGCCCGGCCGCCGCCGGCAACGATCTCCTCGGCAACCGCCTCAGCCCCGTCACGGCGCTCCCGGTAGTGGACGGCCACCGCGGCGCCTTCCCGCGCGAACGCGAGGCAGGCGGTGCGGCCGATCCCGCGCGAGCCGCCCGTGACGAGCGCGACGCGCTCCTCGAGCTGCATCCCGCGATCCTAGCGAGCCGGCGCCGAGATCGTCAGCCCGAGATCGACGCTCCTAGAATGGCCGCATCCCCACGAGACGGGAGGGAGCGCGATGGCGCACACGATCGATCTCAACGCGGACATGGGCGAGTCGTTCGGACGCTGGACGCTCGGCAACGACGAGGCGCTCATGCCCCACCTGACCTCGGCCAACATCGCCTGTGGCTTCCACGGCGGCGATCCGCACGTCATGCGGCGGTCGGTGGCTCTCGCGATCGAGCACGGCGTCGGCATCGGCGCCCACGTCGGCCTTCCCGACCTGCTCGGCTTCGGGCGCCGGCGCATGGCCGTCTCCGCCGCCGAGCTGAGGGACTACGTCCTCTATCAGGCCGGCGCGATGCAGGCGTTCGCCGATGCGGCCGGGCGCGAGCATGCAGCACGTGAAGCCGCACGGCGTCATGTACACGATGGTGCAGGAGGACGCGGAGCTGGCCCAGGCGGTCGCCGACGCGGTGGCGGAGCTCGGCGGGAACGTCATCCTGATGCTGGCCGGGCGCACGGTGGTGGACGCCGCCGCGAAGGCTGGTGTTCCCTTCGTTCCCGAGGGCTACGTCGACCTCGACTACGCGGGCGACGGGAAGCTCGTCATCGAGCGCGTCAAGCAGCTCCGCGACCCGGCCGACGATGGCCGCGCGTGCGGTCAGGCTCGCGACCGAGGGCAAGGTGAAGACGCTCGACGGCACCGACCTCGAGCTCGAGGCGCGATCGATCTGCGTCCACGGCGACGCGCCCAACGCGGCGGAGATCGCCGGCGCCATCAGGCGCGGGCTCGAGGACGCCGGCGTGACGCTCGCGCCGCTCGCGGCGATGGCCGCGGTCTGACGGGCCGCGAGCTCGGCGGAAGGATGGGCCGGTCGTGAACCGGCCCCTACACCAACCGTTGCCCGCGCCGCGGGCCGGTCGGGTGCCGATCGCGCGCTCAGTACCCCTCCACGGGGCCCGAGGTGCGCGGAACAGGCTCGAGCCTGCCTGAGCTGCGACGACACTCAGCTGCGGCGGCCGAGGCCGGAGGGGCTATGCCACTGGTAGCCAGCCGCCGGCGCAAGCGCGCAGCTGGGCCGCCAGGGTCTCATCGGAAAAACAACGCTGCTGAGCCAGGGGCCGTTCATAGTAGATTGTTGACAATCTTCCTAGTGGGTTGCGACAATGCACCGGATGGGGGACCTGACGGAGGGGTTGTCGGCGGGGCGGGGGCGACAGCGGGTGGCTGAACCGAGATTCTCGGTCGCCGAGATCACGACAATCGATCAGACGTTCGATGAGGATCTCGCCACGTACCGGGCTGCCGGGGCCGAAGGCATCGGACTCTGGGAGTTCAAGCTCTCCGAGGGGAAGGATGCGGATTCGATCGCGAGGCTACGAGACTCTGGGCTCGCGGCGACGACGTGCGTGCCCGAGGTCGTCTCGATCTGGCCGATTCCGTTTCCAGGGCCGGACAACCCCGCGGATCGAGTCGAGGCCCTCTGCGAAGCCGTTCGGCGCTTCGCCGCCTTTGAGGCCGAGGTGGTTCTCTGCGTTACCGGCCGCCCGCCCGCAGGCGTCGAGGCCGACGAGGGTAGGCACACCGTGGTCGCTGGACTGCGCCGCGTTGCGCAAGTTGCCGCCGGCTACGGCCTCACGATAGGCGTTGAGCCGCTCCATCGCACGATGTACCCGGATTGGACAATCGTCGGAACGATTCCCGAGACCGTCGAGCTGATCGACGAGATCGGCGAGCCGAACGTCGGCGTTCTATTCGACGTCTACCACCTCTGGGACACCGACAACCTGCTCGAGGACACGATGCGCTTCGGCAGTCGCATCCTTCCGGGGGTGCATGTCTGCGACAGGCGCGACCCGCCGCGGAACGACTTCGATCGCGCGCTCCCCGGGGACGGCATCGCCGATCTGCCGGGGATCCTAGGCGCCCTGGAGGCGGGCGGCGTGGTGGGATGGTTCGAGCTCGAGATCTTCTCCGACGACGGCAGGCTGACAGATCGCCCTCTGGACGATTCACTCTGGCGGCAAGACGCGCTCGAGGTTGTCTCACGAGGGAAGAAGGGATTTGAACGCGCTTGGGCGGAACGGCGCGCGCCTGCTCACACGCTTCGGGAGAACAAATCGATCGAGATGGAGGCATGACGTGACGAATCCCCTCGCGGCACATACCAACTGCTTTCACGGCTACGACCTGGAGGACGCTCTACGCGGCATTGCCGAAGCGGGCTTCCGGCACGTCGAGCTGACGTCGGTTCCGGGCTGGGACGAGCAGGTCAGGCTGAATGGATCCAGCGACCTCCGGAAGTCACTCGAGCAGTACGGATTGACGCCGGTCTCGTTGTCCGGTCATTCGGAATTGACGACGAAGGAGGGCCTCGAGCACGGTCTCAAAGCCGTCCGCTGGTCAGGAGAGTTCGGAATTCCGATCGTCAACACATATGTCGGGGGGCACGGCAGCGAAGGGGAGGACGAGGCGGCGTTCCTCGCCAATATCGATACGCTCGCGACTGCGGCAGACGAGGCGGGAGTCACCGTCGCGATCGAGATCCATGGCGAGCTCTTCGGCAGCGGCGAGCGAGCCGCCGCGATGCTCGAGAAGATCGGCCGGGATTCGATCAGGATCAATTACGACACCGCGAACTGCGAGTTCTACGGCGGGGTCAAGGCGGTGGACGATCTTCCAAAGGTGACCTCTCTCGTGCCGCATGTGCACCTCAAGGACACGAAGGGTGGGAAGGGAGTCTGGAACTTTCCCGCGATCGGCGACGGATCGGTGGACTTCCCTCGTGTGCTCGAAATCATGCGAGAAGCGGACTACGAAGGCCCCTACTCGGTTGAGATCGAGTTCGAAGGCGAGCCGTGGCCTCCGCTCGAGCAGTGCCAGGAAGCCGTGAATCGCTCGTATGCGTATCTGAGAGGCCTCGGTCTGTCCTAGCCCTGGGGATGAGCCGCGCCGCCGTCCCATGATCAGGATCGCGATCCTAGGGGCCGGCTTCATGGGAGCGACCCATGCCGCTGGCTGGCAAGCGCTTGGCCGGCGAGCGCGGGTCACGACGGTTTGCGCCCGGACGGCGGTGCATGGACGAGCGGTCGCGCAAGCCGTCGGGGCAGCGTTCTCGACCGACCTCGATTCGGTGCTCGCCGACCCGGACATCGACGCCGTCGACATCTGCCTGCCCACGCCGCTCCACCGATCGGCGACGGAGCGGGCGCTCGGCGCGGGCAAGCATGTC
Organism: uncultured Thermoleophilia bacterium; assembly: GCA_963838105.1. Classification (GTDB taxonomy): domain Bacteria; phylum Actinomycetota; class Thermoleophilia; order Gaiellales; family Gaiellaceae; genus CAWJNF01. The sequence continues at coordinate 164,181 of CAWIQC010000019.1, forward strand.
CTCCTCGAGAAGCCGATCGCGCTGACGCTGGCGGACGCGGAGGCAATCGCGAGGACGGCGGCGAAGAGCGATCGGATCTTCATGGTCGCGCTCGTCCTGCGCTTCTTCGCGGAGTACGCCGAGATCGCACGGCGCGTGCGAGCCGGTGAGCTCGGGAAGCCGCTGGCCGCAAGCGCCTACCGACTCTCGGCCCCCGCCGATTGGAATACCTGGATGCTGGATCCGGCGCAGTCCGGCGGGACGCTCGTCGACGACCTCGTGCACGATTTCGACCAAATGAACGTCCTCTTCGGTTCGGCGCGCCGCGTGCTAGCCCGGACGGCACCTGGCCAGCCGGGACACGTCCATGCGATCGTGAGCTACGAGGCCGGAGAGGCGCTCGTCGAGGGAAGCGCGGCGATGCCCGCCTCATTCGGCTTCTCGGCCGGGATCCGCGTGCTCTGCGAGCGCGGCAGCATCGAGCACGTTTTCCGATCGGCGCCTGAAGGCGACGGGAACATCGGTATCGACTCGGAGCGCTCCCTCCGCGTACATGGGGCTTCCGCCGAGCCTGAAGCGGTGGAGGTGCCGGCGGCCGATCCCTGGGCGTCGGAGATCGCCTATTTCGCGAGGTGCATCGAGAGCAACAGGCTGCCGGAACTCGGCACGGCCGAACAGGCGTGCGCAGCTCTTCGCGTCTCGCTCGCGGCGGTACGCTCCGTCGAGAGCGGCCAGATCGAACCTGTGTGAACTACCCGGACCTGCTGGCGAGGCGGCCGGCGAGGTAGCCGACCACCTCGTCCACCTGACGCGCGCGCGCAGGCGAGAGCGTCGGCAACCCCGGCACCGTCTCCTCGCTGGAGATGAGGGACTGGTGGCGGAGCACCCTCTTGACCACCGCAATGAAGTCGACGTCCGCACCGACCATCGCCCGGCAGAGCGGAGCGATGTCGTCCATGAAGATCCCAAAGGCGATATCGCGCTTCCCTTCGGTCAGTGCATCGAACCACGTTCGGCAGGCTGCCGGGGCGACAGCGACGACGGGAACCATCGCGCCGGTGCAGCCTTCGGCCACTTGCTCGTGAAGGATGTCGTCGTAACCGGCGAAGAGGCCCAACCTGCCGGCAGAGGCGAATTCGCGAACCCTGTCGATGTCCACGCTCGCCACCTTGACGTATCTAATCGACGGAATCTCCGTAGTGAGCTCGACGATCGCGCTCGGGGACGCGGCGAGTCCCGAGAGCGAGGGAATGTCGTAGAAGACGATCGGCCGCTCGGTTTGCGCCGCGATGGCCGCCAGCTGCCGCTCGGTCGCAGCAAGCGTTGCCGGGTAGTACGTCGGCGGCAAGACGAGGAAGGCGGCGACCGAGCCAGCCTCGGAGGAGGAGACGAACGCGCGCGCCTCGGCGACCGACGGATCTGTGATCCCGGCGACGATCGGCAGTCCGTGTTGCTCGGCTGCGGCGACGAACGCCCCGAGCGCACGCAGACGCATGCTCGTCGAGAAATAGGCGGACTCGCCGCTGCTCCCGAGCACGGTGAGCCCATCTACGTGTGGTGCGAGCCCGGCAACCAGCGTCTCGATGCTCGCCTCGTCGATCTCGCCGTCACGAAGCGGGGTCGGCACGACCGGGAGCAGTCCGCCAAGTCGGGTCATGTCTGAGCCGCCGCTCGCGGTTCACCCCCCTGCCTCGAGAGCAGGCGCCGCAATGCCACACGACTCTCGTCGACATGACCACGCAACGCTGTCCGGAGCTGCGTCGGGGTTCTCTGTGTCAGAGCTTCCAGGATCGGTCGGTGACTCTCGCCCACGTCCCCGAACTCGCGGAGGAACACGGGGTCGCTGAACGAGAGGTGTATTCGTATCTGCCCGGCGAGCGATCGCCACACGCTCTCCACGGCAGGTGACGCAGCCTTCGAAACGAGCAGCTCATGGAACTCGAAATCGAGATTGGACACCAGTGCTCCGTCGCCCTCGGAAGCTGCGACCTTCATCCGCTCAACGAGCTCGGTCAGCGTGGCCAGATCGCCTTCTGTCAGGTTCTTGACGGTCTGCTCGCACTTGAACGTTTCGATGAACTCCCGCATCGATAGAACATCCTCGATCTCGCCGAGGTCGAGCGAGACGACTGACACGCCTACATGCGGTATCGCCCTGACGAACCCTTCTTGCTCGAGCTGACGGAGAGCCTCTCGGACCGGCCCTCGAGAGAGGTTCAGAAGCCGGGCAAGCTCGGCCTCGCGGAGACGTTCGCCGGGGGCGAATGCTCCGCCGAGAATGGCGGCTCGAAGCTCCTTGACGGCCTCTTGGTACAGAGGTCGGCGTTGAACGTTCTGGACCTGGGGCGCGGTCTTGGTGCTCCGCGTTAGAGGCACCTCACGCGCCCTACTCACGATGGCGAGTGGCGTCGCTCCGCAATGACGGAGCTCCGTCCCCGGTCGACGTTTCCGCCACCGGAACCGATTGGAGACCTGCGCTCGGCCGAAGTACCGCTCCCTCACACGCCTCGCTGGCGAGCGCAGCGTAGCGGGCCAAGACGCCGGATCGAGGCGTCGTTCGCTCGGGCCGCGGCTGTGCCCGCCGTTGAACGAGCGTCTCGGTCGGGACGTGGAGATGGAGCCTTCCGTCATCGATGTCGATCTCGATCGTGTCACCCTCTTCCACGAGGCCAATCGGCCCACCGCTCGCAGCCTCAGGGCACACATAGCCTACCGCCGCGCCTCGCGAGGCACCGGAGAAACGACCGTCGGTCACGAGCGCCACCGAGGCACCGAGATCCATGCCCATGAGCGCTGCCGTAGCTCCGAGCATCTCACGGAAGCCGGGTCCGCCGCGAGGGCCCTCGTTTCGAATCACCACGACATCGCCGGCACTCACGCGCGAGCCGTAGATCGCCTCGCACGCGTCCTCCTCGGACTCGAACACGCGCGCCGGCCCGGAATGACGCCGCAGCTCCTTCGCGACCGCCGACGCCTTTACGATCGCTCCCAGGGGCGCCAACGAGCCGCGCAGGACCCGGAGCGCGCCGGTTGAGGCAACGGGATCATCGCGGGAACGAATCACCGAGCGGTCGGCGGCGACGCCCGCGCCCGCCGCAGTCTCCAGGAGGGATGCTCCCGAAATCGACGGCGCGTCCTCGAGCAGGTCTGCGAGCGCATTCAGCACAGCCGGCACCCCGCCGGCGCGATGGAAGTCAGGTAGCGATACATCGCCCGACGGGCGCAGATTGACGAGCGTCGGCGTCGACAACGAGATCGCTTCGAGATGGTCGAAGCCGAATTCGAACCCTGCTTCGGCTGCGATGGCTGGGAGATGGAGGGCCGCGTTCGTGGAGCCCGCCACTGCAACGACGACCCTGGCTGCGTTCGCGAGTGCGGACGGAGTCACGATTTCGGAGATCCCGATCCCCCGTTCGGTTGCGGCAACTACGGCTGCTCCCGCCTCCCATGCCAGCCGCAGCTGCTCGCTCGAGCCCGCCGGCACAGTCGAGGAGCGGGGAAGCGAAAGGCCGAGGGCTTCGGCGGCGATACCCATGGTGTTTCCCGTGTAGGCACTCGCGCCACCGCCGGGTCCCGGCATCTGGGCCGCGACGATTCCCTCGACGTCGGCGTCGGTTATCGCCCCGCGGCGCCGTTCGCCGATCGCCTCGAACACCGTTTCCCACGAGACGGAGCGATCACCGTAACGTCCGACCTCCGTCGTACCCGTATAGACACAGACCGTGGGGATGCCGGAGCGCAGCGCACCCATGACCATGCCCGGAGTCACCTTGTCTCCGCCCGCAATGAGCACGACTGCATCGAAGGCGTGCGCCTCGAGCATGATCTCGATCGCGTCCGCGATCACCTCCCGCGAGGGGAGGACATAGCGCATTCCCGGGCTCGCCGATGGAGATCGTGTCAGTAGCGTGAATGACGTCGAACTCGAGCGGAGTGCCGCCGTTCGCCCTCACTCCTGCTTTGACGGACGCAGCCACGCTGGCGAGGTGGATGTTCTCGGGAGCGATCTCGTTCCATGAGTTGGCGACCGCGACGAGAGGCTTGTCCAGCTCGGCGGCGGTTCGCCCGGCGCCTGCGTACCAGCTGCGGGCGAAGATCCGATCCAACCCGAAGTGGCGAGCGGCACTGCGACGTGTCATGGCCGAAGTTTCACGATGCTCGGGAAGATTGTCAACAATCTACCATTCCTGATTCCGCGGAGCCGCTCATCCCGCTTGTGGTGAGGTTGTTGCGGGAGCCTTTCCGGGTGACGAAGCCTCGCGCCGAGCTGCGCGTCGCGCGGCGGTTGCACGAAGCTGGTCGGGGAGGCCGGCCAGCCCGGACGGCGCGACCAACACGATCAGCAGCATCATGCCGGCGATTACGACCATTCGGAGGGGTCCCAACCCGAGGAGCTTCTGATCGACGAGGAGCAACGCGCAGACGCCTAGCACCACGCCGCGTGCCGATCCAACCCCGCCGATCACCATCATCGCGAACAGGAGGAGCAAGGTGTCGAAAGCAAATATGGTCGGTGAGACCGAGCCGTAGATTCCCGTGTAGATCCCGCCGATCAAGCCGAGCACCGCCGACGAGATGACGAACACCGCCAACCGCGCCAATGTCACGTCAATCCCGAGCGCGCGCGCAAGCGGCTCGGACTCGCGCGCCGTCCTCAGCAGCACACCTAGGCGACCGCGATCGATCGACCAGTAGACGAGCAGGGCGACGGTGGCTACGCCGACCGCGACGAAGTAGTGGGTCAACCTTGCTTGGTCTCCTCCGAGCTCCTCGGTGGAGACGAGGCGGTTCGTCCGTGTCAGCCCCGTGGCCTTACCGAACGCGTTCGAGTTGAGAACAAACGCTCGGCAAAGCTCGACCAGGCCGAAGGTTAGAAGAGCGAAATACACTCCCCGAAGCCGGATCGCTGGCGCGGCGACCAGGAGACCTGCCAGCCCACCCGCTCCAACAGCGACGAGAAGCATCGCCCAGATCGGCCAGCCTGTCTCCTCGAACTCGAGCGTCCGGGCACCGGCTCCGACGTAGGCTGCGGCGTAGGCGGCGGCGCCGACGATCGCCAGGGTCGCGAACGAGTAGATACCGGCGGTCCCGAGCACAAGTGTCCACATCAGATTGATCGCGATGTAGAGCGCGGCAATGACCGCAATACTCGCGAAGTACCCGCTCGTGAAGATGAAAGGAAGGACGATTGCGGCCGCGCCGGTGGCCGGCCAGAACGCAGACCCGAGCAGCCTCGGCACGATGGGCCTACGCACGGGTTGTCTCGAGTATGCCCGCCACACCGCGTGGCCTGACGAGCAGGACGATCGCGATGAGCACGAACTCCATCATCAATACGTAGCCCTGTCCGAGGTACCGCGACGTCACGGCATCCGTCGCGCCGAGGAGCAGGGCAGCGATCACGGTCCCGGGCACCGAGCCGAGACCGCCGAGCAACGCGACGATCATCCCCTTTACGAGCGGAGTCACACCCGACTGCCACGAGACGTAGATCGTCTGGGAGAGAAGGACAGCCGCAAACCCCGCAAGGGCGCCGCTGGCGGCTAGCACCGCGAGTGCGGTGGTATAGCGATTGATCCCGACAAGCTTCGCACCTTCGACGTTCTGAGTCAGAGCCCGAATCCCGAGGCCGATCCGGGTTCTGTTGAGGGCCAGGATCACGAGCCCCAGAACGACGGCAGCGCTGATGATCGAGCCAGACCGATCAGCGGTGATCACATGCCCGCCCAGGCTGAAGGTGTCTGTTCCGAACAGGACAGGCAGAGCTCTGCTGTCCGGGCCGAATTGCTCGAGGAGCGCGTACGTCCCCATGAGGCTCAGAGCAAGCGTCGCGGTGATCGACCGTAGGTCCCACTTGACCCGACCGTTGAGCGGAACGTACACGACGATCCAGATCACACCGCCGGCGAGCGCTCCCAGCGCCACGCCGGCGAAAAAGACGACCGGCCTCGAGTCCGACACCTGCTCCGAGACCCACAGAGCACCGAAGCCGGCTGCGGCGAACGTCGCTCCGTGTGCCAGGTTGAGGAAGTTCAGCGCAGCCCACGTGAGGGAAAGGCCGAGCGCGACCAGCCCGTAGATTGCAGCCAGGTTGAGGGTCGCGACGAGAACGTCCATCCTTACCTCCCGAGTAACGCGGTCAGGCGTTCCTCGCGTCGGCCAGGCCCTGCTGCGGCCCAGGTTCCGGTATCAGACCTGTCGGCGCAGGCTCTTTCTCAAAGTCTCAACGACGGCCTCGCGCGGCTCTAAGCAGACCGTACCTCGTGCCACCGATCGTCGGGGATCCTTATGACTGCCACGCAGCCAACTGATACTCGCCCTCCGTGTAGGGAAACGGATTGATGAAGACACTCTGCCCGCTTTGAACCTGCGCGAAGAGAGTAGCCTGCCCGAGAGACGGATCAGGAGTCTCGGAAGGATATGCAAGTCCGTGCTGCCCTTCATGATTGAAGGAATAGCCTCCGTTGACACCTCGATACACGTTCGTTCGCAGGTAGTCGCACACAGCGTCGAAGTTCTTACCGTCACCCACTCGACCCCACGCGTTGGCAAGCATGTAGATCGAGTCGTAAACGCCTCCTGCATTCGTGATGCCCGGTTCCTTGTTGAACGTGGCTTGGTACTTCTCGAGGAACGTACGACCCATCTCGTCTGGAAGTCTGCCTGAGACGGTCGACCAGATGACGCCATCCCCTGCTTCGCCTGCAAGCTCCGAGAATTCCGGCAGAGACGGAGCGTACTGAATATAGACAAGGGAATTGGTCGGATCAGCCGTGAACTGCTTCATGAAAGCAGCTGTATCATCGGCTAGGTAGTTGATATTCGCTATCACTCCAGGATTAGCGTCGCGAACCTTGGAAAGAGAAGGACCCCAATCGTTTACCGGTTTCACGATCGGTTCAACGCCCACGATCTCCCATGTTCCTGAGCTCGCGGCTCCGTCTTGCATTCCTTTCGAGATTGTCTGCTCATAGACGCCGTCGCCTTCGAGAATGAAGATCGTGCGGGAGGAAGGCGTCCATGCTCCACTCGCTTCGATCCCGTCGAGGGCTGGTACCAAGCCCGTCCCGTAGGGAACCTCAGTCGGGCTCACCTGGAAGACGAAGTCATACAGTTCGGGATCCCCTGCGACTTGGGTGACCTGATCGATGCTGGCGCTGAGATTCAGGTACGGGCAGCCGTAGCCCGCCAGGACCTCAAGCGCCGGCGCGTTGGCGAGCACATGTGGGATTGCGATTGCGTCCGGCTCCTCAGCTATCGCCTTGTTCATTGCAGCCGTGACGCCGTCCGGAGTCGTTACATCCGCGTCGAAAACGATCTGCTCGATGGGCCGGCCTTGAATGCCGCCTGCATCGTTGATCTCCCTTACGGCGAGCTCGGTCGCGTTCTGCGAGTCTTCCGCATCTGGCGCCAGTGGGCCTGTGAGGTTGAGCGGCTGAACAAGCCGGTACGGTTCGCCCGATGCGCTCTGGCCCTGAGTCGCTGCGGTCGTCGCTGCAGCCTGGGTCGCCCCAGTCTCTGTGCCAGCCGCCTCGCCTTCGCCGTCGCCTCCGCAAGCAGCGAGAGCGCCGACCAGCGCAGCGCCACCAAGGCTTACTCCTGCCGCGCGGTGGACGAACTGCTTCCGAGTGACTCCTTTGCCTTCGATCTCGTCCATCTCTGCTCCTCTCGAGTCAGGAAGCGGCACGCCAGGCTCCAGTGCGCACCGGCACCATCGTGCGACCAGCTCTAGACGCGGACGTCGATGCTCCTCTCCTCATCGCCGCGACGCGAATTGTTGCAGCGCTGGGGTAGATTGTCAACAATCTACGATCTTCGGAAAGGAGTGTCTCTACCCCGGGGGATGCACCGTGCCTGTCCCGAGGCTGGGTGACTTCGAGCTTCGTGGCCATCGAGCACCGGGTACTGCCCCAACGGGGGCCGGGGGCCGGGGGCCGAAGCAGGTTCGACCGGCCTTGGGTGAGAGGCCGAAGGCGGATCGGCGAGATTGATCAGGCTCCAGCAGAACCACGCCGGCGTCCGTGCGAGCACGTGTCGGCGCCGTGGTCTCACGGCCCTGGATCCACGGACGCCTGCATGTCGCAGACGGACACTCGGCGCCGGCGCGCGGCGACGGGTGCTGAGACTGCAAGGCCGGCCCCTACGACCCTTGCTCTGAGCCGAGTGGTCCTTCTCCGCCCGGATAGCAGAACGAGATCGCCGGCGAGTAGAAGCCGAACGTGATCTCGAGGGGGTCGGCCGGGCGGAGGGCGGACACGGGATGCGACGGGTCGAGGAACTCGACGGACTCGACCTCGAAGCTCTCCGCGACCTTGGCGACGAACGGGTAGCGGCCGCTGACGAGCTCGCCGCCGACCCGGGTGAGGTAGCGGAGCTGACCGGTTGCGCCGAGCGGGGTGCCGACGTCGACGCGGGCTGTGCTGCGGACGACGGGCGTTCCCCCGACGACCGTCGTCGCGACGAGCTTGCCGCCGCCGAGCTCGAGGGTCGTCTGGCCCTCCCCCGCCGGCACGCCGCGCGCCGCCGCGTAGTCGATCATGTTCGGCGAGCTGTCGAAGTAGTGCGTCCAGAAGCGCCCGGGCGTTCCAGCCTCCGTGTCGAGGCCGGCCAGCTCGACGCCGAGGTACGTGAGCGAGTAGGCGCCAAAGCCGTCGGGGTCGCCCGCTCCCGACGTCTGATTCTCGTCGTCGACGACGTACTGGTTCATGTAGACGGGATAGCCGTCGGCGCCGGTGAGGCCCTCGGGCAGGAGCCGTGCCGCCGCAGCGGGATCGGCGGGTATCCAGACGATGAAGAGCATGCGCGCGTCGGTGATCAGCTGCGGTGCGTGGAGCACGGGAGCCTCCTTCTTCTCGTCAGGGTGCCGGCCGGAGAGATCCGGCCCCTACACGCCGGCGAGCCTGCGCTCGAGGTAGTCGACGTCGTAGTCGCCGGCCACGAAGCGCGGGTCGTCCAGCAGGCTGAGGTGGAACGGAATCGTCGTCGTGATGCCCTCGATACGGAATTCCTGAAGCGCGCGTCGAGCGCGCGCGATGGCCTCCGGTCGATCCCTGCCCCAGACGATGAGCTTGGCGACCAGCGAGTCGTAGAACGGGGGAATCGTGTAGCCGGCGAAGATGGCCGTGTCGACCCGAACCCCGGGGCCGCCGGGAAGCTCCAGCGCCGTGATCTGGCCCGGCGAAGGCATGAAGTCGTTGTCGGCGTCCTCCGCGTTGATCCGGAGCTCGATCGCCGCCCCGCGCAGCACGACGTCTTCCTGGACGAGCGACAGCGTCTCGCCGGCGGCGACTCGGAGCTGCTCCTTGACGAGATCGACGCCGGTCACCACCTCGGTGACGGGATGCTCCACCTGGATGCGCGTGTTCATCTCGATGAAGTGGAAGGCACCCGAGGCGTCCAGCAGGAACTCGAGGGTCCCCGCGCTCGTGTAGGAGACCGAGCCCGCCAGCCGGACCGCCGCATCCGTGATCGCTCGGCGCGTGTCCGCGTCCAGGGCCGGCGACGGCGCCTCCTCGAGCAGCTTCTGGCGCCGACGCTGAAGCGAGCACTCGCGCTCATAGAGATGGACGACGTTCCCGTGACTGTCACCGAGCACCTGCACCTCGACATGGCGAGCGCCCACGAGCAGCTTCTCCAGGTAGAGGGAGGCGTCGCCGAAGGCGGCGTCGGCCTCGCGCGCCGCCTGAGCGAGCACGTCGGCGAGCTCTTCCGGGCCTTGTGCCACCTTGATCCCGCGACCACCTCCGCCCGCCGCGGCCTTCACCATCACCGGGTAGCCGAGCTCCGCCGCCGTGCCGAGTGCCTCGTCGAGCGAGCCCGTGCCTTCCGTGCCCGGCACCGTCGGAACGTCCGCCTCGCGGGCCAGCGTCCGCGCCAGCGCCTTGTCGCCCATGCGCTCGATCGCGTCCGCGGTGGGCCCGACGAACGCGATCCCCTCGGCCTCGCACGCCGCGGCGAACTCCGCGTTCTCGGCGAGGAAGCCGTACCCGGGATGGATCGAGTCGGCCGCCGTCTGCTTCGCCGCCTGGATCAGCGCATGGGCGTTCAGGTAGCTGTCGCGGGCGCGCGGCGGGCCGACGCAGACGGCCTCGTCGGCCGCCCGCACGTGCAGGGCCTCCTCGTCCGCCGTCGAGTAGACGGCGACCGTCGCGAGATCGAGCTCCCGGCAGGCACGGATGACGCGGAGCGCGATCTCTCCGCGGTTCGCGACGAGGACCTTGTGCACTGCCGCCGCGACCGCTCAGTCGCCGAGGGCGATGAGGTCCTGACCGGCCTCCACGAGGTCCTCGCTCTCGACCAGGAAGCGCACGACGACGCCCTCCTCGTCGCTCGTGACCTCGTGGAAGTTCTTCATGATCTCGACCAGGCCGACGACGTCTCCGGCCTCGACGCGGTCGCCCTCCGAGACGTAGGGATCGGCCTCGGGGCTCGGCCGCCGGTAGAACGTGCCCGGATAGGGCGACTTGATCGTCTTGTCCGCCATGGCCCTCGTACTCTAGGCGGGTTCGAGGCTGGTCTCGCCGAGGCGCCGTTCCAGCTCGCGGTCGAGCTCTGACGCCTCGTCGATGGAGACCTCGCGGAAACGGATGCTGTCGCCGACCGGCCGCAGCTGCCCGATCTTCCAGAAGCCCGCGTGCGCGACCGTTGCCGCGCAGATGAATCCGCCCGCGGTGGGGCCGTCGGGGCCGAGAATCACAGGCAGGTCGCCGTTGACGTTCACGGCGCCGACGGGATAGCTGTTGTCGAGGATGTTCGAAGGGTGCCCACCGGCGATGCCGCCGCTCGTGCGGGCCCACTGGAACAGGTGCGACTCGAGCCGGATGCCGGTGCGGTTCGAGTTCCGGTCGACCGCCCACGGCCGCGAGAAGAACAGCTCCATGTCGGCGGCCGTCAGGTAGTCCGGGTCGGCCTGGGGGCCGCGGATGGCCTCGATCTCCCACTCGCGCCCGTACTCCGGCCGCTCGCTCGCCTTGAATCGCTTGCCGGCGGCAGCCTCCGCGCCGTCGGGCTCGTCGCCGAGCGGCAGCACGTCGCCGGCGCGAAGCGCCCGGCCCTCGTAGCCGCCGAGAGCGCCCATGGTGTACGTCGCCCGCGAGCCGAGCACCGGCTCGACGGCGACCGCCGCCGGAGACGGCCACGTACATGCGGAAGCCCGGCCCCTTGGAGACGCCGAGCCTGAGCTCCGTGCCGCCGGGGATGCGATGGCTCTCCCAGAGCGCAGCAGGATTTCCGCCGAGCGCGAGCTCCGCCTCGGCGCCGCACACGGCCACCGTCGCATCGGCGTCGACCCGCAGCGCGAGCCCGCCGAGCGTGACCTCGAGCGCCGCGGCGGCAAGGTCGTTGCCCGCGAGCAGGTTGGCCGCCCGCAGCGCGAAGTGATCCATCGGCCCGGCCGGGAAGAACCCCTGCGCCAGCATCCCCAGCCGGCCCGGGTAGTCCTGCACCGTCGTCTGGATGCCGCCTTCGATGACCTCGGCTGCTCTGCTCCCCACGCTGCCTCCTACGGGACCGGGGTCTCGGCGGCGGCTCGCTCGCGGACGGCGCGCCGCTCCGCGGTGTCGTCGGCGATGGCTTCCCTGAAAGTGATGAACGCTCCCACGTCGAGGGCTCCGTCCTCGACGCGGTAGCGGTAGCGGTCGGCCCGCACGTCCTCGAACAGGGAGAGCAGCTCGTCCTCCTCGATGCGGTGGAACGCGACGCGGTCGCCGGCCCGCATCAGCAGCGGATTCTCGCGGAACGCCTCGTTGCGCTGGGCGAGGTCGTAGATCGGGATCGTGCGGCCGATGAGCTGGTAGCCACCCGCCGACTCGACCGGGTAGATCGCCCAGCAGGGGCCACCCAGCCCGAGGGCGCCCTCGGGCGTCCACGTTCGGGTCGGGTTGTACTTCGGCGCGACGACCGCGTGGCGAGGATCGAGCGGGAACATGAACGGGAGCCCCGGGAAGAAGCCGATGAAGGCGCTCCAGTGCTCCGTCGCGAGCACGGACTCGTAGAGCTCCTCGCGGTCGCCGAGGCCGTTGCAGCGGACGATGTAGTCGATGTTGTTGCCGCCCTCGGTGTTGGGGGCGTCCTTGCGAATCGTGTTGACGTAGCGCTCGACGGCGGCCCTCGTCTGCGAGTCGTCGAAGGCGACGGGAAGGTAGATGAGCCGGGACGGGATCGTCATCTCCGCCTCCGCCTGGAGCCCGTCGTAGGTCGCGCCGAGATGAGCGACGAGCTCGCTCTCGGTCAGCGCGGCGGAGTCGAACGTGACGAGGATCGAGCGGAAGCCGGGCGCCGTCTCGATCAGCCCTTCCAGCGGCTGACGCGCGCAGCGCGTCGTCGATCGCCTGGACGAGGAAGTTCAGCGTCAGGTCGAACTCCATCTCGCCGAACTCGACGAGCACGGCCCGGTCGCCCGCCTGCCTGATCGTGACGCTCGGCTTCCCCCCGCCGGCCTCGCGCCGCTCGATGATCGCCGAGGCGGTCGCGCTCACCGCCCGCTGTCCCCCACGGTCTGCACGGGCGGATACTGACGAACCGGCGGCGGAGGGTCAACTACGGAGCCTGCAGCGTCCTCGATCGCGGCGAGCGCGTGCTCGACGTGCTCGTCCGTGTGGGCCGCCGTCAGCGAGAAACGGACGCGTGCGGTCCCCTCGGGCACCGTGGGCGGGCGGATGGCGACCCCGAGCACGCCTCGCTCCTGCAGCGCGTGCGCGAACGCGACCGCGGCGTCGTTCTCGCCCACGACGGCCGGCACGATCTGCGTGGTCGAGCCGCAGGTGTCGAAGCCGAGCTCGTCGAGGCGGCCGCGGAAGCGGCCGGCTTTCGAGAGCAGCTCACGGCGGAGGTCGCCGGCATCGCGCACGAGGTCGAGCGCCGCCCCGATCCCGCCGATCACCGCCGGGGGCAGGCCGGTCGTGAAGATGAACGTCCGGCACGTGTTGACGAGGTAGTCGATCCAGAGCCGGCGCCCGGACGCGTACGCGCCGTAGACGCCGAAGGCCTTGCCGAACGTCCCGATCGTGAGGTCGACGCGCTCGGCGAGCCCGAGCTCGTGGACGTAGCCCTGACCCTCCGGCCCGAAGACGCCGCCCGCGTGAGCCTCGTCCACGACGAGCGCCGCGCCGTGGCGCCCGGCCAGGTCGGCGATCGCCTCGAGCGGCGCGACGTCGCCGTCCATGGAGAAGACGGACTCGGTCACGATCAGCCTGCGACCGGACGGGTCGGCCGCGGAGAGCAGGGCTTCGAGATGCTCGGCGTCGCCGTGCTCGTAGCGGTGGACCGCCGCCCGGGAGAGCCGTATGCCGTCGATGATGCTCGCGTGGTTGAGGCGGTCGGAGAAGACGGCGTCTCCGCGCCCGACCAGCGCCGAGAGGACGCCGACGTTGGCGAGGTAGCCGGATCCGAACAGCAGCGCGGCCTCGGCGCCGTCGAAGGCGGCGATACGCTCCTCGAGCTCGAGCACCTCGCGGTCGGTGCCGACGACGAGCCGCGACGCCGTCGCGCCTGCGCCCCGCTCCGAAGCACGCGCCATCGCCTCGGCGATCGCCGGGTGGCCGGCGAGCCCGAGGTAGTTGTTCGAGGAGAGGTTGACGAGACGACGCCCGTCGCGCTCGACGACCGGCCCCACCGGCCGGTCGACCGGGACGAGGCGGCGCAGCAGCCCGGCCTCCTCGCCTGCGGCGAGCCGGCGCTCGAGGTCGCGCCCAGACTCGCGGCGATCGTGGGCCGGACAGCCGTCAGCCTCGCTACGGTTCCGAGCTGATCCGTCAAAGGGCGCATTCCTCGATCTCGAAGCCGAGGTCCTCGATCATGCGGTAGTCGTCCGCGGCGGTCTGGCCGGACGTGGTCAGGTAGTCGCCGAGGAAGATCGCGTTGGCGGGGTAGAGCGAGAGCGGCTGGAGGGAGCGGAGGTTCACCTCGCGGCCGCCGGAGACGCGGATCTCCTTGCTCGGGCAGACGAGGCGGAAGAGGCAGAGCACCTTGAGACAGCGGCGCGGGTCGAGCTCGTCGTAGCCCTCGAGCGGCGTGCCGGGGATGGCGTGCAGGAAGTTGACGGGAATCGAGTCGGCATCGAGCTCGCGCAGGGCGAAGGCGACGTCGACGATCTGCTCGTCGGTCTCGCGCATGCCGACGATGGCGCCCGAGCACGGCGAGATGCCCGCGCGCTTGACCGCGCCGATCGTCTGCACGCGGTCCTCGTACGTGTGCGTCGTCGTGATCCGCCCGTAGTGGTCGGCGCTCGTGTTGAGGTTGTGGTTGTAGCGGTCGACGCCCGCGTCCTTCAGCTGGAGCGCCTGCTCGTCGGTGAGCAGGCCGAGGCAGGCGCAGATCTTCATCGGCAGCTCCGCCTTGATCGCGCGCACCGCCGCCGTCACCTCGCGCAGCTCCCGCGCGCTCGGGCCCACGGCCGCTGGCGACGATGCAGTACGTGCCCGCCTTGCGCTCCCAGGCCGCGCGGGCGCCCTCGAGGATGACCTCCTCCGAGAGGAAGGAGTACTTCGGGATCGGGGCGGTCGAGACGACGGACTGGGAGCAGTAGCCGCAGTCCTCCGGGCAGACGCCGCTCTTCGCGTTCATCAGCACGTTGAGCTTGACCTTGCGGCCGAAGTGACGGCGACGGACCCGGAAGGCGGCCGCGAGCAGCGACAGCAGGTCGTCGTCCGGCGTCGAGAGGATGCCGAGAGCCTCCTCGCGCGTGGGCGCCTCGCCCTGCAGCGCCCTGGTCGGCGAGCTCCTCGAAGCGTCCGGTCTCCGCGGTCACGGCGACGTCAAGCACTCGGTGCCTCCTCCCGTCTGGGCATGGCCAGCAGCGGTGTCGTGTCGAGGTGTGCCGCGACGTGCTCGGCGAGCCCGAGCCCGGAGCCGTCCTCGAGCCAGGGCACGCTGCAGACGGCCACGCCGCCGAAGCGCTCGATCAGCTCGGGGTTCGTGTCGCGCGCTCGCATCGGTGTCCGGCGAGCGGCCGTTGAGCACGACCACGGCGACCTCCAGCCCCCTTGCCCGAGCCGCCTCGAGCGTGAGCAGCGTGTGGTTGACCGTGCCGAGCCCCGCGCGGGCGACGAGCACGAGCGGCAGTCCGAGCCAGCCGGCGAGGTCGGCGATCGTCCAGTCCTCGCCCACCGGCACGAGCAGGCCGCCGGCGCCTTCGACGATGAGCACGTCGTGGCGGCGCGGCGAGCTCGGCGACGGACTCGAGCACAGCGTCCGCCTCGATGGGTCGGCCCTCGAGCCGCGAGGCGACGAGCGGCGCGAGCGGCGCGGCGAAGGAGTACGGGCAGATCTCGTGCGGTGCGTCGCTCGACGCCGGCAGCCGCCCGGAGCAGCATGGCGTCGCCCGCCGGATCGTCGGCGAGGGCGCCGCTCTGCACCGGCTTCGACGACCCCGACGTCGTGGCCGTGAGCAGCAAGCAGCCGAGCGAGGCCGCACGCGATCGCCGTCTTGCCGACCTCGGTGTCGGTCGCGGTGACGAAGTAGCCCCTCACGGCGCGTCCTCCGTCGCCTCGGCGACGGCCTGCTCGAGGATCCCGAGCATCGCGTCGAGGTCGTCCGGCTCGGTGGCGAGCGGCGGCAGGAACGTGACGACGTCGCCGAGCGGGCGCGTGATCATCCCGAGCTCGCGCGCCCGGCGCGCAGACCCGCGCCCCCATGGCGAGCGTCCAGTCGTAGGGCTGCTTCGAGTCGCGGTCGGCCACGAGCTCGACGCCGACCATGAGCCCCCGCTGGCGCACCTCGCCGACGTGCGGCAGCCCGGCCACCGCGGCCAGGCGCGACGCCGCGAGCTCGGCGCTCTCCTGCACCCGGTCGACGATGCGGTCACGCTCGAAGAGGTCGAGGCTCGCGAGCGCGACCGCGCAGGCCAGCTGGTTCCCGGTGTAGGAGTGGCCGTGGTAGAAGGTGCGCAGGTCGGCGTGCTCGCCGAGGAAGGCCTCGTAGATCGCGTCGCTCGTGAACGTCGCCGCGAGCGGGAGGTAGCCGCCGGTGATCCCCTTGCCGGCCGTCAGCAGGTCGGGCGCGACGTCCTCGTGCTCGCACGCGAACATGCGGCCCGGTGCGACCGAAGCCCGTCGCCACCTCGTCGGCGACGAGCAGCACGTCGTGGCGCCGGCAGAGCTCGGCTGCGCCGCGCAGGAACCCGGGCGGCATGACGATCATGCCGGCCGCGCCCTGGACGATCGGCTCGACGACGAGCGCGGCCGTCTCGCTCGGCGTTGGCCGCGAGGTCGGCCTCGAGCTCGGCGAGGCAGGCGGCGGTGCACTCCGCCTCCGTGCCGTCGAAGCGGTACGGGTACGGGTAGGAGACCTTGCGGGTCGGGAAGAGCAGCGGCTCGAACTCCGCGTGGAAGAGCTCGATGCCTCCGACCGAGACGGCCCCGACGGTGTCGCCGTGGTAGGCGTTGCGCATGCTGACGAAGCGTGCGCTTCTCGTACCGACCGAGCCGCCGCCAGTAGCCGATCGCCATCTTCAGCGCGATCTCGACCGCCTCGGCGCCCGAGTCGGAGTAGAAGACCTTGCCGAGCCCGTCCGGCACGATCCCGACGAGGCGCTCGGCGAGCTCGAGCGCGGGCACGCTCGCCTGGCCGAGCAGGGTCGAGTGGGACGACCCGGTCGAGCTGGTCGGCGATCGCGCGGTCGAGCTCGGCCTTGCGATGGCCGTGGACGTTCAGCCACATCGACGAGTTGCCGTCGTAGTAGGAGCGCCCGTCGACGTCGACGAGCCGGACGCCGTCGGCGCGCTCGACGATGAGCGGCTCCGACTCGAGATAGCCCTTCATCTGCGTGAACGGGTTCCAGAGGAAGCGGCGGT
Source organism: uncultured Thermoleophilia bacterium (assembly GCA_963838105.1). Classification (GTDB taxonomy): domain Bacteria; phylum Actinomycetota; class Thermoleophilia; order Gaiellales; family Gaiellaceae; genus CAWJNF01. Next base: position 180,951 of record CAWIQC010000019.1, read on the forward strand.
TCTTCTCGAGCAGCTCGGCGTATCGCTCCGAGAGGACCGCGTCGCCCTCCCGGGCCTGCATAGAGGGCGCCTGCGTCACGTCCGTGGGATTATGTCGCGATCGGCGACCCGGAGGGGGCATGGCAGAGGCAGCAGGGAGATTCGGAGGGCAGGTCGCGCTCGTGACGGGCGCCAGCACGGGCCTCGGTCGGGCAGCAGCGCTTCGGCTCGCGGCGGAGGGTGCGGCGGTCGCGGTCAACTACGCCAGCTCCCAGGCGGAGGCGGCGAGCGCCTGCGCCGAGATCGAGGCCGCCGGCGGCCGCGCGCTCGCCGTCCAGGCCGACGTGGCCGAGCCGGAAGCCGTCACCGAGATGGTGCGGCAGGTGGAGGGCACGCTCGGGCCGATCGGCGTGCTCGTCGCGAACGCCGCCGTCACCGAGTTCGTCCCCTTCGCCGAGCTCGAGCGGCTCACCGTCGAGCTCTGGGAGCGGATCTACCGGGTCAACGTCATCGGCGCCTTCCTGTGCGTCCAGGCCGTGGCGCCGAGCATGCTCGAGCACGGCGGCGGCTCGATCGTGCTCGTCTCCTCCAACTCCACCCTCACCGGCGGCGGCAGCTCGATCCCCTATGTCGCCTCGAAGGGCGCCGTCAACACGCTGACCCGATGCCTGGCCCGCACGCTGGCGCCCTCGGTTCGGGTCAACGCGATCGCCCCGGGCTGGATGCTGACGCCCTGGGTCGACAAGTATCTGCCGCCCGAGGTGACCGAGTCGCTGCTCGCGAGCGGCAGGGCCGTCGACGGACGTCGGAGGACGCTGCGTCCGCGGTCGTGGACGTCGCCGCGAACACCGCGATCACAGGCCAGGTCGTCGTCGTCGACGCCGGCGACGACGTGGGGAGGTAGAGCGATGCTCGAGCGAATCGATCCCGGAGAGCTGGACGAGCTCACGGCGCGCTGGGGCTTCCGCATCGACCCGGCCGAGGCGGCCGAGTACCTCGCCCTCGCAGACGCCGTGCTCTCGGTCCTCGACACGCTGGAGGCGGCCGAGGCGGCGCCGGTCGAGAACATCGACGCGAGCCGAGACGCGGGTCGCCGGCCGGAGCCCGGCGAGGATCCGTTGGGCGCGGTGGTGCGCTGGTGCCGCGTCGTCGGCCGAGCGGGAAGGCATCCTCAGCGGCAAGCGAATCGCGATGAAGGACTCCATGGCGATCGCGGGCGTGCCGCATGACGTGCGCCTCGCGCCTGCTCGAGGGCTTCGTGCCCGAGCAGGACAGCGTCGTGACCGAGCGGATCCTGGCGGCCGGCGGCGAGATCGTCGCGATCACGGACATGGATCACCTCGCCTTCTCGGGCGGGGGCGACTCGGGCGACTACGGGCCCACGCTCTGCCCGTTCGATCCGGCGCGGACGGCCGGCGGCTCTTCCAGCGGCGCCGCGGCGGCGCTCTGGTACGAGGGCATCGACGCGTCCATGGGCACCGACCAGGGAGGCTCCATCCGTGTGCCGGCCGCCTGGTCGGGCGTGATCGGGCTCAAGCCGACGCACGGGCTCGTCCCGTACACGGGCATGGTCGGAATCGACCAGACGTTCGACCACGCGGGGCCCCTCGCCCGCAGCGTCGAGGACGTCGCGCTGCTGCTCCAGGCGATCGCAGGCAAGCACGAATCCGATCCGCGCCAGCGGGAGGTCGAGACGGCCGATTACGCGGCCGCGGTCGCGGCGGCGCCGGACGACCTGCAGGGGATCCGCGTCGGCGTCGTCACGGAGGGCCTTGGCGAGGCGGTGGGGGCCGACCCGGCGGTCGTCGCCGCCGTCGGCGAGGTCACCGAGCGTCTGCGGGAGCTCGGAGCCACGGTCGACGAGCTCTCGCTGCCGGAGCACCTCCAGGCCGGCGGCATCGCGTTCGCCGGCTTCGTCGAGGGCATGACGGCGCTGGTCGAGGGAGGCGGAAACGGCTACCACTGGCCGGGGCGCTACGCCACGGATCTGGCGACGGCGCTGCGGCACGGGCTCGACGACACGCGGCAACGAGCTCTCGCCCCAGGTGAAGGCGACGCTGCTCCTCGGCAGCCACCTGCGGCGGCGCTACCCGGGCTCGCTGTACGCAAAGGCGCAGAACCTGCGGCCCTGGCTACGCGCCGCCTACGATCGCGCGCTCGCCGAGGCCGACGTCCTGCTCTTCCCCACGACTCCGGGGCTTCCGCACCTCGTCGCCGCGGGGCTGCCGCTGTCCGCCTGGGTGCTGCGCGGGTGGGGAGTGCTCGCCAACACGTACCCGACCGACATGACCGGCCACCCGGCGCTCTCGCTCCCGCTTGCCGAGGCCGAGGGGCTCCCGGTCGGCGTCATGCTCGTCGGGCGCCACGGCGACGACGCCCGTCTGCTCGCGCTCGCGCGTACCGCAGAGCGAACGCTCGGGTGGAGGCCGGAGCCGAGTCGCGTGGCCGTTCGGGCCGCCGTTCCCGATCCCTGAACCGGACCAGCGCGTCGCTTCGCGCTCAGGACGTGTCCCGCGCGTCGCGGAGACGGGCCGTCTCCTCCTCGTCGACCTCGTAGACAGCCGCGTCCTCGTCGACCGCTCGGACGGCCACACCGTAGAGGTCGCGCGCAGCCTCGATGCTGACGAGGCCGTCGATCACATCGTCGAGGACCCACTCGGCCGGTCGTGTCGTGGGATCCTCCCAGCCGCCGCCTCCGCCCTCCCAGAAGCGGATGACCGCGCCTCGCTTCGCCTCGACGCCCGAGCGCATCACCCCGATCTCCCACTCGTCGGGCCCGCCCGAGTCGTAGACGAGGCCGCTGCCGAGCGCGGTGAGCCCGCCCTCCCAGCCCCACACGGGCTCGACGCCTCGGCTTCCCAGCACGGAGAGCGTCGCGTCCGCCGTGTGTCAGCTCGAAGTCGCGTGTCACTCCCATGCCGCCTCGGTGCCGGCCGGCGCCCGGCGAGTCGGTGATGAACTCGTAGCGGTGCGTGATGATCGGGTAGACCCGCTCCTGGACCTCGACCGGCTCGTTGCGAGTCCCCGACGCGTAGAGGCTGATGGCCGTGTGGTTGTCCTTCTTTCCCGGCCGGGCGCCGTAGCCGCCCTCCTTCCAGATGTACATGACGTAGTCGCGCTCGTAGCCCGGCCGCGGATCGAAGCCGCCCACGACCATGTTGGTCATGTTCCCGGAGCACGCCATCGAGCGCTCCGGGAGCATCTGGAGGTAGCAGCCGAAGATGCAGGCGGTGATCACCTCGTACGAGGTGGCGAAGGCCCCGCTGATCGGACGCGGGAACTGTGCGTTCGTGACGAGCCCCTCGGGGTTGACGACGTCGATCGCGTTGTAGATGCCCTCGCTCGCGGGCACGTGCGGGAAGATCGCCTTCGTGGCCACGACGAGCGCCGACTGCGCCATGCTCCTCGTCGAGTTGACCGCTCCGATCGCCTGCGGGTCGCTGCCCGAGAGGTCGTACGTGGCCCGGTCGCCCTCGATCGTGATGGTGAGCCGGATCGCCACGGGGGTCTTGCGGTCGCCCATCGGATCGAAGTCGATCGCGTCCTCGAAGGAGTAGGTGCCGTCGGGAATGCGCCGGAACTCCTCGCGCAGCAGCGCCTCCGAGTAGCGCATGAGCTCCTCCATCTCGGCCTCGAGCAGGTCGACCCCGTACTTGTCGATCATCGCCTGAAGGCGCGCCTCGCCCGTCCGGCAGGCGGCGACCTGGGCGAAGACGTCGCCCTGGGTCGTCTCCGGAACGCGGACGTTGCGCAGGATGAAGCGCATCACCTCGTCGTCGAGCTCCCCTTCGCGGACGAGGTGGATGGGCGGGATGTAGAGCGCCTCGCCGTAGGTCGAGGCGGCTTCGGCGTGGAAGCTCCCGGGCACGGGGCCGCCGGCGTCCGACCAGTGCGCCGAGTTCTGGACGAATGCCATGAGCTCGCCCGTCGCGGAAGACCGGCATGATCGTGCGCACGTCCTGGCAGTGCGTGCCGCCGATGAAGGCGTCGTTCATGATGAAGATGTCGCCCTCGTGGATCCGCTCCTTGCCGACCCACGAGATCACGGCCCTTCACCGTGTGCGGCAGCGTCCCGACGTGGGCCGGCAGGTCCTCCTTCCCCTCGGCGACCATCCGCCCGTCGCCGTCGCAGATGGCGGCGCTGAAGTCACGGCCCTCGCTGACGACGAGCGAGTGGCCGACGCGCTCGAGCATCAGCCCCATCTCGTCGACGACGCTCATGAAGGCGTTGCGGAGCACCTCGAAGGTCATCGGGTCGATCCGCTCCGGCCGGGTGGCGGTGGTCGATCGCTCATCGGGCGCGTCCAGAGCGATGACGATGTTGCCGACGCGCGTCCACGCGGGCGCTCGTGCCGGGAGGCAGCACCACCGTGCTGTCCAGCTCCTCGACCACGCACGGCCCGGCGAGCTCGTCTCCGGCCGCGAGCGCGTTCCGGTCGAGGATGCGCGTGCGCGAGCCAGCCGTGGCGGTCGAAGTGGACGTCGCGCTCGCGCTCGGGCAGCGGCGCGCCGGCTCTGCTCCGCGTGGCGCATCGTCGCGAGGTCGCGCTTCTCGCGCAGTCCCCGCGCCGCCACCCGCAGCGTCGAGGTCTCGACCGGGTTCTCGGGATGGGAATAGCGGTACTGGCGCAGGTGCTCGTCGTGGAACGCGGCGACGGCTCCGGCGAACCCGTCCTCCGTCAGGTCGGCGATCGGCACCGTCACCGAGTGGAGCTGCCCGATGTAGCGGAGGTCGATCGAGCGCTCGATGTCGATCGCGCTCGGCGCTCGACGCCCTGCCGGGTCAGGCCCGTCACGACCCGCTCCTCCATCTCGTCGAACAGCTCCCGCATCTCCGCCAGGTCGACCTCGTCCTGCCGGCGCACCCAGGCCCACGAGAAGTCGTCGAGGGGATCGACGAAGACGAGGCCGATGGCGCTCGTCACGCCGGGGAAGGGCGGGACGATCACCTCGGGCATCTGGAGCTCGACGGCGAGATCGACGGCGTGCAGCGGCCCGGCCCCGCCGAAGGCGACGAGGCTGAACTCGCGCGGGTCGAATCCCCGCTCGACCGTCAGCAGGCGGATCGCCTTGACCATGTTCGCGTTCGCGATCCGCAGCACGCCCTCGGCCGCGTCTTCGACGCTCAGGCCGAGCGGCTCTGCGATCCGGCGCGCGAAGCGCGTCGCGGGCCAGCTCGACGTCCAGCTGCATCCGCCCGTCGAGGAAGAGATCGTTGCTGACGCGTCCGAGAACCAGGTGAGCGTCGGTGTTGGTCGGCTCGGTGCCGCCTTTCCCGTAGCACGCGGGGCCCGGGTCGGCGCCGGCGCTCTGCGGTCCGCTGCGCGGGTAGCCGGCCGGGTCGAGCCAGGCGATCGAGCCGCCGCCGGCCCCGATCGAGATCACGTCGATGCTCGGGAAAGCGGATCGGCATGCCCCACTCCAGGTCGAACGAGGTCGTCAGTCGCGGCTTGCCGTCGAGGACGACTCCGATGTCCGCGCTCGTGCCGCCCATGTCCAGGCAGACGACGTTCGTCCGCCCGGCCGAGGCGGCGACGGCCGCGCCGGCGATCACGCCCGCCGCCGGGCCCGAGTTCAGGGTCTTGACCGAGACGCCCCTGGCGTAGTCCGTGGTCATCGTGCCGCCGCCGTTGTGCATGACGAGGACGATGTCGCTCCGATACCCCTCGGCGGCGAGCCGCTGTTCCAGGCTGTCCATGTAGCGCCGCAGGATCGGCGCGCAGTACGCGTTCGCGACCGTCGTCGCCGTCCGCTCGAACTCCGGCGGCTCCGGGAGGATGTCGGTCGACAGCGAGACGTGAAGGTCCGGGATCTCCGCCAGGAGCAGCGTCGCGAACCTGCGCGCTCGTGCGCCGGGTTCATGTGCGCGTTGATCAGGCAGACGGCCACGGACTCGAGGCCGCGCGCTTTGATCTTCCTGCGCGACGGCCCGCACCGATTCGAGGTCGAGCGGCCGGATCGACCTCTCCCGCGTAGTCGACGCGCTCGTCGACCTCCAGCCGGTGGCGGCGCGGGATGAGCGGCGGCGGCGGGTCCCAGAGGATGTCGTAGAGCTCCTCGCGGTTGGCACGGCGGATCTCGAGGACGTCCCGGAAGCCGAGGGTGGTCACCAGCGCCGACGGAGCGCCGGTCTTGGTGATCACAGCGTTGGTCGTCACCGTCGTGCCGTGGAAGACCGTCTCGACCTCCGTCGGCGGGATGCCGAGCGCCCGCACGCCCTCGGCGACCGCGACGTCGAAGTGCGGCGGCGTCGACGGCACCTTCGCGACGCGCGTGTCGCCCGAGTCGCTCACCGCGAACACGTCGGTGAACGTGCCTCCCGTGTCACAGCCGACGATCCAGCTCATCTCCACCCCTCAGGTCAGGACCAGTTGCAGCATCCGCGAGGATCGTACTGATCGGTCAGCGGCTGATCACGATGATGCCGCTGACGATGAGGAGCGCCCCGATCACGCGGGCAGTGGTGATTTGCTCCCCGAGGAAGATCGCCGCGCCGATGAGCGTGACGAGGGGGTAGACCGAGGTCACGGGCACGACCGTGCTGGCCTCTCCCTTCGTGAGCGCGTAGAAGAAGAGCACGAGGGCAGCCGGCGGCGCAGAACGCGGTCACCGCGGCCCAGAAGCCTCCGACCCCGGACCGGGAAGCGTGCGCCCCTCGCGCAGTCATGAGCACGATCGCGAACGGGAGATAGGCGACCGGCACCCAGAGCACCATCTGCTCCCAGCGTGATCGTCCTGAGCGCGTACCGCGTCGTCACCCCGGTGGCGCCGAGGAGGACGATGTATGCCACTGACGGTACAAACCCAACCGGGCATCGCTCTCCTCACGGCCCGCGCGGCCAGGCGGCTTGCCGGTACGGCAGCACGCACAGCGCCGCGCCCATCAGGCTCGTACCGACGCGAGCCGCGGGATGATCTCCCTGCCGACGATCTCCATCTGCTCGTAGCGGCCGTTCAGGTACGCGGGCGCCACTTCGTCGAGGCCCACCTCGGAGAGCTCGTGCAGCATCTCCAGGATCCGCTCGGGCGTGCCGTTGAAGGCGAAGTCGTCGACGATGTCGTCCGGGTACTCGGAGCGCTCGACGCTCGGGTCCAGGTGGCCGGCGTAGTCGTAGTGGCCCCGGTCGACCTCGAGGATGCGCGCCATCTCGCTCGGCATGCCGTGGTCCTTGACGTTGCGAGCGATCTGCTCGATGTGGTTGGCGTTACAGGCGGCGAGCCAGCGGGTCATCCCACGGCACTCCTCCATGTCGTCCGAGACCCACATCGCGGTGTACATCGTCGTCTGTACCTCCGCCGGGTCCCGTCCGGCCGCCTCGGCCCCGGCGTGGATGTGGTCGAGCGCCCACTTGACCGCCACGGGGTGCCGGCCCACCTGGATCATCACGATGTCGGCGAGCGCACCCGCGAGCCTCAGGTTCTTCGGGCCCGGTGGCCGGCATCATGATCGGCACCTCGGGCCTGTCGCCCTCCGCCCAGAGGATCTTGATCTCGGTCCCGTCGTTGTCGGCCGTCTCCCCGGCCATGAGCTTCCGGAGCTTCGGGACGATCTCCTTGAGCTCGTCGGTCTTGACCGGTCCGCGGCCCAGCGTGCGTACGGAGTTGTCGCCGCGCCCCATGCCCAGGATGACGCGGCCCGGGTAGATCTCCGCCAGCGTCGCGTGAGCGTTCGCGACCACGGTGTAGTGGCGGGTGAACGGGTTCGTCACCGCGGTGCCGAACGGGATCTCTTCGGTCGCCGCGAGCCCGTGGGTCATGTAGACGAAGACGTTGCGCCAGAGAAGCTGGCCGTCGACGAGCCAGGCGCGCGAGTACCCGGCCTCCTCGGCCTTGCGCACCGAGTCGGTAAAGACGGGCAGGTCGCCCGGCATGAACTGCGCGCTGATCTTCATCCGTCCTCCTCGTCGTGTTGTCCTGCGGCAGCGCCCTTCGAGGGCGATCCTCGAGCTCGCGCTCGAAGGCCTTGAAGAACTGCCGCACCATGCTCTTCGCGATGCCTTCCATGAACCGCTGGCCGACGCCGCTGAGCGCGCCGCCGGTCTGGAAGGACATCGTCGAGCTGACTCGCGTCCCCTCCTCCTCCGCGCTCAGCTCGAAGTGGGCGTCACCGCGCACCCAGCCGAGCGTTCCCTTCGCTTCACCGCTCAGCCGGTAGCTGTCGACGGGCGTCTTCTGGGCGACCTTCACCGTGCCCTCGTACGTGCCGGTGATGGAGGACACCGGAGGCTCGACCGTGAGCCGGCAGGTGTCGGCATCGACCGGGTCGAGCCGCGTGACACCCGGCAGAGTCCGCGCGAGGACGTCGAAGTCCATCAGCTTCTCCCACACCTGCGCCTGCGTGCTGGGAAACGTTCGCTGCTCGTTGACCCGCATGCCGGTTCGTGCTACGCGCTTGCGTGGGCCGGATCGCGCATCGTGCGCGCCGCCTCGAGCACGACTCGCGACGATCAGCTGGTAGCCGGTGCAGCGGCAGAGGTTGCCCGCGATGCCGTGGCGCACCTCGTCCGCCGTCGGGTCCGGGTTGTCCTGCAGGAGCTGCAGCGTGGACATGACCATGCCGGGCGTGCAGTAGCCGCACTGGAGCCCCTGGTGCGGCCACGAACGCCTGCTGGATCGGGTGGAGATCGGCGGCGCTCGAGCTGAGCGCCTCGATCGTCGTCACCTCCTGGCCGGCGACGTCGGCGGCCAGCACGGAGCACGACTTCACCGTGCGTCCGTCGAGCATGACCGTGCAGGCGCCGCAGCTGCCGGTGGCGCAGCCCACGTGCGTTCCCGTCAGCCGCAGGTCCTCGCGCAGCATGTGGACGAGCGTTGCCCGAGTGTCGATCTGCAGCGAGTGGCTCCGGCCGTTGACCGTCACCGAGATCGGGATCTGCATCTGTCTCCTCTTCCTCAGGGTCAGGACGACCGGGCGGCCAGCGCCGCCTGGACCGCACGCTGCGCGTAGACGCGCGCAAGCTCTCGCCGGTACTCGGCGGAGGCGTTGAGGTCGCCGTACGCGTCTTCGCTCGCTTCGTACGCCGCGTCGCCGATCTCCTCCAGGGCCTCCTCGGAGACGCCGCCGGTGACGTCGACGTCCGGCTCGACGAGCACGGGGGAGCCGGTCGCGCCGCCGATCGCGATCACAGGTCGGCCGCCGTTCACGACGGCCGCCGCGTTGACGATCGCGAAGCTGCCCTCGACCCGGGCGAGCCGCACGTACGCGGAGCCGGCGCCCTCCGGCACCTTCGGCACCCGTACCTCGACGAGGAGCTCGTCCGCGCTGCAGGTCGGTGAGCATGATGTCGACGAAGAACTCGCGCGCCGGAACGGTGCGTTCGCTCGCCTCGGCTCCTCAGCTTGAACGTCGCGCCGAGAGCGATCATGACCGGCAGGTAGTCGGCCGCCGGGTCGGCGTGCGCACAGGCTGCCGCCGAGCGTCCCGCGGTGCCTGATCTGGACGTCGCCGATCAGCGACGCAGCTGTCGCGAGCGGCGGGAACGCTGCCCGGATCAGGGGGTCGCCGGCGAGCCGTTCGTGGGAGACCATCGCGCCGAGCGCTGACGGCGTCGCCGTCGTCCTCGACGTAGTCGAGGCCCTGGACGTGGTTGAGCGACACGATCGCGTCGGGCCGCATGAGCCCCAGGTTCATCGCCGGGACGAGGCTCATGCCGCCGGCGAGAACCTTCACGATGCCCCCGCCGCCCAGCAGGCCGAGCGCGGTCTCGACGTCCTCGGGCGCGTGGAAGGCGAACTCCTTGGCGAGCATCAGACCGCGGCCTTCTCCCCTGCGCCGCGCTTCGCCCGCGCTTCCTGGATCGCCTCCCAGACCCGGCTCGGCGTCAGCGGCAGCTCGGTGAGGCGGATGTCGAGCTCCGGGCAGCGCGTTCTCGATCGCGCTGCAGAGCGCGCCGAGCGGCGCGCCGACGCCCGACTCGCCCACGCCCTTCGTGCCGAGCGGCGTGAACGGCGTCGGCGTCTCCTGGTGGCCGAGCTCGAGGTTCGGCACCTCGACGGCAGTCGGGATCGTGTAGTCCATGAACGTCGCCGTCAGCGGCTGGCGCCGCCTCGTCGTAGGCGATCTTCTCGTAGAGCGCGGCGCCGATGCCCTGCGCGATGCCGCCGTGGAGGTTGGCGTCGGCGAGCAGCGGGTTGACGATCGTGCCGGCGTCGTGGACCATGCAGAAGCGCAGGATCTCGACGAAGCCGGTCTCCGGGTCGACCTCGACGATGCACGCCGCGACGCCGTTCGGCCACGAGGGGTAGGCGCTGAAGCGCCCCTGCTTCTCGGGCTGGTGGTAGACGTTCGCCGATCCTGAAGTGCCGCTGCGCCTCGAGCGCCGGCTCGATGCCCTCCATGTTCGGGCCGTGCGGGTTGCGGTAGACCTCGCGCGGCGACCTCGTCGATCGTCAGCGAGCGATCCGGCGCGCCGCGGACCGAGATGACCCCGTCGGCGGCGTCGAGGTCCTCCGGCGCCACCTCGAGCATGTTCGAGGCGACACGTCAGCATCTTCTCGCGAACGTCCAGCGCCGCCAGGTGCGCCGCCGAGCCGCCGATGATGATGCTCCTGGCGCTGTAGTTCCCGAAGCCCCACGGGCACGACTCGGTGTCGCCCTGGATCACCCTGATCCGGTCGAGCTTGCAGCCGAGCCCGTCGGCCACGATCTGGGCGATGCCGGTCTCGTTGCCGCTGCCGGGAGAGGTGACGCCGGTGAGCACCGTGACCTCGCCCGTCGGGCTGACCCGCACCTCGGTCGCCGTCGGTGCCGTTGAGGAGCAGCGAGCCGGGCATCGAGCAGCCCTCGGGGGTCAGCTCCTGCCCGATGCCGAGGCCGATGTAGCGGCCCTCGCTCCGCGCCTCCTCCTGGAGGCGCGGCGAAGCCCTCGTAGTCCGACCATGTCGAGCACGGTGCGCAGGGCCTCCGGCGTAGTTCGCCGCTGTCGAGCATCGCGCCGGACACCTGCGGGTACGGGAACTCCTCGGGCGGGATGAAGTTCTTGAAGCGGATCTCGGCCCGGTCGCGCCCGGTCTCCCTCGCGATGTGGTCCATGATCCGGTCCATCAGGAACGACGGCGGCGTCCTTGCCGTAGCCGCGGTAGGCGTTCCACGGGCACTTGTTCGTCACGACCGACCGGAGGTGCGTCTCCGAGTTCGGGATCTTGTAGACGCACGGCAGGCAGTACCACGTGACGAACGACATGCCCCAGCCGCAGAGCGCGGAGGGCGCGCCGACGTCGGCGATCACCTCGAGCCGGATGCCCGTCACGGTGCCGTCGTTCTTGAAGGCGGCCTCGTAGCGGAAGCGCGTGTCGCGCGCGTGGCCGCCCGTCTGGAAGTTCTCGCTCCGCTCCTCGATCCACTTCACCGGCCGGCCGAGCTTGCGCGACAGGTAGGCGACGAGCGGCTCTTCCTGGAAGGTGGGGATCTTGAGCCCGAAGCCGCCGCCGACGTGGGGCTGGATGACGCGGATCGAGGTCTCCGGCATGCCCAGCGTCTCGGCGAGGTAGTTGCGCAGCGGGTGGGGGTTCTGCGTCGAGTCCCAGAAGGTGAGACGTCTGCGATAGGCGTCGTAGGAGGCGACGCAACCTCGCGGCTCGATCGCCGTGCCCGTGATCCGGGCTGACCGCACGTGCCCGCTGATCGTCCCGTCGGCCTCCGCGAACGCCGCATCGGGGTCGCCGAGGACGATGTCGCGGCTCGCCATGATGTTGTCGCCCCAGTCCGGCTCGACCAGCGGCGCGCCTTCCTCCATCGCCTCCTCGGGGTCGCTGACGACGGGCAGCTCCTCGTAGTCGACCTCGATCAGGTCGAGCGCCGCGTAGGCCGTGAACTTGTCCTCGGCGACGACGGCGGCGACGGCCTCGCCGACGTAGCGGGCGCGATCGACGCAGAGCGCGTACCACTTCACGCCCTTGGCCCCGACCGCGGCGGTGTCGTAGGTCTCCGGGATCGGGTTCGTGTTCTCGCGCACCTCGGCCCCCGTGACCACGCACAGGACGCCGGGGAGCGCCTCCGCTCTCGACACGTCGACGGAGCGGATCCGGGCGTGTGCGTAGGGGCTGCGCAGGACGGCGGCATGCGTCATCCCCGGAAGCGAGACGTCGTCGACGAACGTCCCCTTGCCGGCGACGAGCTGCGTGTTCGTCAGGCTGGGAACCCCTTGGCCGACGTATGTCATCGCCCTGAACCTCCCTCGTCGGCCGCCGTGACGACCCGTCGGTCGCGACTCTAGAGCGTCTCGAAGCGGCTCGCCATGAGAAGATGCGCGGGCCGACTCGAGGAGGTGGACGATGACGAAGAGCCTGGAGGCGCGGATCGCACGGCTCGAGGCCGTGGAGGAGATCCGGGTGCTGAAAGCCCGCTACGCCGATGTCTGCGACACGGGGTACGACCCCGACCGGATGGCCCCGTTCTTCACCGACGACGCCGTCTGGGACGGCGGCGAGCGCTTCGGCCGCTACGAGGGGATCGACGCGATCCGGGGCTTCTTCGCCGGCGTGTCGAGCCAGATCACCTGGGCGCTGCACTACATGGTCGCCCCCGCGATCGAGGTGGCCGACGACCTCGAGACGGCAACCGGGAGCTGGTACCTCTGGCAGCCCTGCACCGTCGTCGGCGAGCAAGGCCCGCAGGCGGTCTGGCTGACCGGGCGCTACGCCGACCGCTACCGCCGCGAGGAGGACGGCTGGAGGTTCTCCGAGGTCGTCCTCGACATGCCAGACGGTGAGCCCGTTCGAGGACGGGTGGGTGCGCCGGCCGTTCTGGAACGTCTAGACGGGGTCAAGTCTTGCATTAGCACATAGGGCCGGCAGCGTCCTTATGTTCGTATGCAAGACTTGACCCGATCCTACCTCAGGCCCGCTCCGTGACCTCCTCGCGGACGGCGCGGCGCTCGCCGACCGCCGCGCGGCCCTGCAGCGCGTCGAGCGCGAGCTGCTTGCACCCGTCGAGGTCGGTCTCCCGATACATCTGGATCATCTCGGCGGCGGGCGAGCCCGAGCCGTGGATGATCTCCGTGTACCAGTAGCCGCCGTACTCGGAGGCGACGAGGTCGCGGATCAGCTTCATCACGCGCAGGCGCAGCATCGCGTCGTCGGGCGCGGCGCCACGGTAGTACTTCTCGACGAAGGGACGGAGCTCGGGATGGTTGACGTCCTCCACGTAGGGAGCCGTCACGACCGAGCCGCCGGCGATCTCGAGCAGGAACCTGGCCGCCTGGTAGTGGCCCTCCACGCAGATGTTCTTGCCCGCGTTCGTCAGCACGGGATCCGGGATGGCGAATCCCGGCTCGGCGAGCGAGCTCTCGAGCGAGGCGGCGACGCCGCAGGCCCACACCGACCGCTCGAGCCGGATCATCTGGGTGATCTTGTCGCGGACGTGTGAGACGTCGGCGACGCCGTTGAGCTCGGCCACGAGCTGGGCGGCGCCGATGAAGAGCCGCAGCTTGCCGACGTCCGCGCCCAGGTAGCCCTGCCGGTTGACGTTGGCGAACGTGTTGGCGACGGCGCCCGCGTACTCCCACTCGCCGCACATGAAGACCCGCTCCCAGGGCACGAACACGTCGTCGAAGATCGTGAACGACTCGACCAGGTCGTCGTGGCTCGACACCGGCTGCTCGAACTCGTCCACCTGGTCGCCGCTGAAGGCGCGGCAGACGAGCTTGAGGCCGGCCGTGTCGATCGGCACCGCGAAGGCGACCGCGTAGTCGGCGTCGGCCTCGCGCATCGCCCGCTGCGGGATGATCACGAGCTCGTTCGAGACGACGGAGCCCGACGTGTGCGCCTTCGCCCCGCGGACGACGATGCCGTCCTGGGTGCGATCGACCACGCGGAGGTACAGGTCCGGGTCGTCCTGGTCGGCGGGTCGCTTGCCGCGGTCGCCCTTCACGTCCGTCACGGCGGCGGCCGTCATCACCTGCTCGCGCTGGAAGCGCTTCACGTAGTCGAGCACGCGCGGGTAGTAGTCGGATCCCCGCTCGGCGTCCAGCTGGTGCGAGACGACGAGGAGCGCCTGCAGCTCGTCCCGCCCGATGCTCGCATAGCCGCTGAGGGGCGACCGCTCCGACAGCCGCCGGGCCGCCCAGAGGTTCTGGAGGAGATCCTCCGTGTTCGTCGCCATGTGCCAGAAGACGTGCGAGGCCTCGCCGTTCAGGTCCGGGGAGGCCACCATCGCCTCCGCCAGCTCCGGGTCGTGGGCGGCGCGGAAGATCCAGGTGCCCCAACAGGTCAGGGTGGCCTGGAAGAGCGGGTGGTCGACGACGCTCTCGATCTTCTCGCCTCGCGCGTACACCTCGGGGTGCTGCTCTCTGAGGCTGTCCAGGTACTGCTCAGGGGTGCGCAGGCCCATGCCCGCCCTCCTTCTCGGTGTGTGACCAGGGGTGCTCGGCCTCCGCGTAGCGGCGCTGGGCCGAGGCGCAGAGGAGGCCGACGTCCGCCTCCGACACCGGAGGCCCGCCCGCGACCCGGAGCGCCGCGTTCGCGTAGACGTGGCAGACGGCGTCGAGGCCGAGACGGCCGTCGCCTCGAAACCAGATGCCGACGTTCGTGCACTGCGCGAGGACGGCGAAGGCGCTGAGCTTCACGTCGAGGGGCTCGAACGCTCCCGACTGCCTCCCCTCCTCGAGCAGCTCGACCAGCATGCCCTCGTAGCGGTCGCGCAGCTCCTGCACCGAGCTCGCGCCGCTCGCCGGTGAGGCTGCGCAGCTCGGTGTCCCCGAGCGTCGTCTCTCTCGGGCGCAGCGCGTGCGCGACGATGTGATTGACGACGAAGCCCGCGAGCTTCAGCTCGGGCGCGGACTCCTCGGCGAGCGCCGCCTCGGCGCCGTCCGTGAGCTCGTCCATCGTCGAGCTGACGATGTCGTAGAGGATCGACTCCTTGTCCGGGAAGTAGTAGTAGAGGCTTGCCGACCTGAGCCCGAGCTCCCGGGCGATGTCGCGCAGGGTGGCGGCCTCGTAGCCCTCTCGTGAAGAAGAGCTCCGCGGCGACGGCGCGGATCTGGCGTGCCCGCGACGTGTCCGGCGGGGACGTGGGCGAAGCCGGCGCGCTCCCGGTCACGACGGGCCTCCGACGAGCTCGGCGACCGAGTCCTGCAACCGGCGGCGATCGAGCTTGCCGGCCGGGTTGCGCGGCAGCTCGTCGAGCACGACGAACCGCTCCGGGAAGGCGTATTCGGGCACGTACGGCGCGATGGTCTCCCGAGCGTTCTCCTGGTCGAGCTCGTGGCCCCGGCGCAGGACGACACAGGCCACCACCGCCTCCTGGAGCACCGGATGAGGCGCGCCGACGACCGCCGCCTCGGCAACCGACTCGAGCCGGCAGAGCGCCGCCTCGACCTGCGCGACGTGGACCTTCTCGCCTCCCCGGTTGATCACCTCGGCCGACCGGCCGAGCAGCGTGAGGAAGCCGTCGCCGTCGACCGCTCCGAGATCGCCGGTGCGCAGCCAGTCGCCGCGGAACACGGCCGCGGTCGCCTGCTCCGCACCCCAGTAGCGCTGCATCCGCATCGGGCCCGAGAGCCAGACCTCGCCGGGCTCGCCGGAGGGGAGCGGCCGCCCGTCCTCGTCGACGACCTGCTGGCGAACCCCCGCGACCGGGCGGCCGACCGTCTCCCCGCGCGCGATCGCATGCTCGGGCGTGAGCAGGTGGCTGATCGACGTGAACTCCGTCAGCCCGTAGCAGTTGAACAGGCGCAGATGGGGCCAGCGCGCGTGGAGCTCCTCGGCCCATCCGGCCGGCATGGGCGAGCCTCCGTAGACGGCGATCCGGCAGCCTCGGAAGGCGGCGTCGGCCTCCGCCTCGAGCATGAGCAGGCGGTAGATGCTCGGCACCGCGATCAGGTACGACGCCGGCCGGCGAGCGAGAGCCGCCAGCGCGGTGCTCGCGTGGAACTCGGGCAGGAGATCGATCGAGCCTCCGACGAGCAGCATGTGGGCGACCTGGTCGACGAAGCCCGTGTTGTGGAACAGGGGGACCATGACGAGCGTGCCGTCGCCGGCGTCGGTCCCCAGCGGCGACACGAAGGACCCGGCGCTCCGTGCCAGCGCTGCGTGGGATATCAGCGCCCCTTTCGGCTCGCCGGTCGTCCCCGACGTGAAGGCGATGAGGGCGGGCGCGTCCGGTGGTGGCGCGACGGGCTCTTCCCCGGCGGGCAGGGCCCACACCGAGGAGGCGCCGGCAGCGCGCTCGAGGGCGAGGACGGTGTCGTCCTGCCGGCCGCCGTGTCGAGCAGCGGACGAAACGCCTCTGTCGCGAGGACGAGCCTCGGGGCGCAGGCGTCGATCTGGCGGCGCACCTCGTCGCTGCCGAGCCGCGTGTTGAGCGGCACGACCACCGCGCCGGCTCTCAGGCCGGCGAGGAAGGCGACGACCCACTCGACGCAGTTCTCGGCCATGAGGACGATGCGCTGCGCGTCCGCAGCGCCGGCCGCCGCAAGCCGCCGGGCCAGCCCTTCCGTGAGCGACTCGAGCTCGGCGTAGGAGAGCTCCTCGTTCGCCTGGCTCAGCGCGAGGGCGTCGGGCGTCGCGCCGGCCCACCAGGCCAGCGCTTCGGGCACCGTCGCGTGGGCGGCCGCCTCGCCGGCGGTGAGTGCTACGAGCCACCGTCGTCGGGGCTCCGACGAAGGCTGCGGCGCTGGGCCTCGGTGGCCTCGGCGTCCACCGCCAGATCGGCGGCACCGTCGCCCGCGAACGCGACGCCGTACACCGCGAGGGCCCGCTCCCGCGAGACCCAGCCCTCGAGCACGTCCTCGAGCACGAGCGACGGGTCGCGGTCGAGCGGATCTCCGTAGCCGCCTCCGCCGCTCGTCAGCGAGCAGACTCGCTCACCCGGCACGACCTCGATCGCGGCGGCTTTCGGCAGCTCCGCCCTGTTTCCGTCCGCGTCGAGCTTCCAGCCGTCGGCGGGGGCCCCCGCAAGCCCCGCGCGCACCCCCCGCGGCGGGTTGAAATGCCCCTCGGTCGTGTAGGCCACGCTCATGGGCAGGTTCTTCGGGCCCGTAGACGACGCTCGTTCCCAGGCCGCCGCGATGGCGCCCCGCACCCTCCGAGTCGGGGATCAGCCGCTTCTCGTAGACGTGGAACGGGTACTTCTGCTCGTCCACCTCGGTGCTGTCGTGGTACATCAGCGCCGCGCAGACGGGGAGGATGTAGGTCGGCCAGCCGTCGGCCTCCGGCGAGCCGGGCCCGCCCGGAGCCGCCGAGGAAGATCTGGTTCACGTACGGCGCGCCGTCGAGGCGGTGGTCCCGTCCCGAGACGACGGCGAACGAGATGCCGATCCCGAACGCGCCCTCCGCCAGGCCGAATCCCTCGCCGATGTCGGCGAACGCCGCCTGCGTCATGCAGACGAGCCGGTCGGCGACGTTCGTCGTCGCCATCGAGCACGAGTGCGGGAAGCGCGGGATGCCCGCGATGCAGCCCTCGCGCAGGTGGACGCGGATGCAGCGGAAGCTGCCCGCGTTGTGCGGGATGTCCGGGTCGATCGAGTTGAAGACGCCGGTGATGACGTTGTTCGTGGCGCAGGCGCGCGACTCGTTGAGCCCGCCGGCGTAGTTGTCGGGGTTGTCGCGCAGGTCGATCTCGACACGTCCCTCCTCGGCGACGATCTGCACCGTGACCTTCAGCGGGATCCCGTCCGGCAGGCCCGGGTAGGGATCGTGGGTCGTGCGGCCGACGAGCGTGACGCTCGGGAGCTCCTTGAGCGCGTCCGCCATGCGGCGCTCGCTGTAGTCGAACCACTCGCGGACGAAGGCCCGCACCGTCTCGACCCCGTACTGGGCGCAGAGCTCCTTGAGGCGTCGCTCGCCGATCCGCGCCGACGCCGAGGGTCGCGAGGTAGTCGCCGTACCACTGCTCGGGCACCCGGATGCGCCGGCGGCACATGCGGATGACGTCCTCGACGTCCGTGTAGTCGCGCTGCACCTGGATGCAGGGGAAGTTGAGCGCCCCCTCCTCGTAGATGTCGCGGGCGCCGGGCATGTACGTCGTCGGCAGCGAGTTCCCGCAGTCGGCCTGATGGGCCTTGGCGCAGGCGGTGAAGACGTGCTCGCCCTCGTGGAAGACGGGCACGAGGATCGCATGGTCGGCCGAGTGGGTGTTGCCCAGGTAGGGGTCGTTGTGGAGGAAGGCGTCGCCCTCGCGGAGGTCCGGGTGGATCTCGGCCATCGCCTCGCACAGGAACTCCATGCCGATGACGTGCACCGGCAGCCCCTCCGCCGAGGAAAGCAGCTCCTGGTCGGCGGTCACGATGGCGCAGGAGAAGTCGCGCGCCATGTTCAGCACCGCCGAACGGCCCGACCGGAGCAGCGTGTTCGTCATCTCGCGGCAGATCGCGTCCAGCCGGTTCGCCATCACGGCGAGCAGGACCGGATCGAGCTCTCGCTGCGGTATCGCGCTCATGCCTGGATGCCTTCCTGTTCGAGGAGGTAGTCGCCGGTCGCCGTCACGGTGAGCGACCACCCCGGGTTGACGACCACGGTCGTCGTGGGCTCCTCGACGATCGCCGGCCCGCTCAGCCTCTGACCGGCAGAGAGCGTCGAGCCCAGGTAGATGGGCGCGTCGACGGCGCCGTCGATGCCGAACGAGGCCTGGCGGAGCCCGCTCCGCGTCGGTGGGCCGGCACCGTTCGCCTCGAAGTGCGGCAGCCGCGGCTTCGGCAAGGCGGCCGTAGCGCGACCCTTCCAGTAGATGCACTCGAGGTACTGGCCGGGCTCCTTCACCGCGAAGACGCGCTCGTGGACGTCGTGGAACGCCTCGACCATCCGCTCGACGTCGCCGTCGTCGGCGAAGCTGCCGGCGCCGAGCGGCACCTCGAGCTCCCAGACCTGGTACGGGTAGCGCGCCTCGACGAAGAACTCCTTGCGCCGCTGCTCGGCCCTCGTGTCGAGACGATCGAAGAACTCGTCGATCTGTCCGTCGAGCTGCGCGAGGCCCTCGTTGACCGCGTCGAAGTCGAAGCGGTTCGTGTCCACGCGGCGGCTGATGGAGAACTCCGTGACGACGTCGCGAGAAGAGGCCGCCGGTCGCCGAGAGGGCGCCGGCGGTGCGGGGAATGAGCACGCGGCGACAGCCGAGCTGCTCGGCGATCCGGGCGATCGCCATGCCGCCGGCTCCGCCGCCGCCGACGATGATCGACGCGCGCGGATCGAGGCCCTCGTTGATGGTGATGTCCTTGATCGCCGTGACCATGTGCTCGTTCGCGACGGCGAGGATCGGAGTAGGCCGCGCGTTCGAGATCGAGGCCGAGCGGCTCGGCCACGCTCGCCCGCACGGCCTCCGCGGCCCGGTCGGCGTCGAGCTTGAGCCGCCCGCCCAGGAAGTAGTCGGGGTCGATGTAGCCGAGCACCACCGCGGCGTCCGTCACCGTCGCCTCGACGCCGCCCAGCCCGTAGCAGGCCGGGCCGGGCACCGCCCCGGCGCTCTGCGGGCCGACCCGCAGGAGACCCGCCGAGTCGATCCAGGCGATCGAGCCGCCGCCGGCGCCGATCGACTTGACGTCGACCGACGAGAGCCCCGTCATGTGGCCCGTCCACATCCCGCCGAGCCAGGTCTCGCGCGTGAACTTGATGTAGCCGTCGCGGATGACGCTGACGTCGAAGCTCGTGCCGCCCATGTCGCAGACGATCGCGTCGCGGTCGTCACCGGCGTAGAGCCTTGCCCGCGACCGGGGCCATCGAGGGCCCGGAGTTGACCGAGTAGACGGGCCGCGCCACGACGTCGTCGATCGAGAGGACGCCGCCGAACGACGTGACGACGAGGAGCTCGCCGGAGAATCCCGCCTGCCGGAGGTCGTCGCCCATCTCGCTGAGATGCCGCTGCATGAGCGGCTTCAGCGACGCGTCGATGGCCGTCGACGATGCCCGCCGGTACTCGCGGACGATCGGGTTCAGGCGATGCGACAGCGTGTAGGCGACGCCCGGGCAGCTCCGCGTCGAGCAGCTCTCCGATCCGCTGCTCGTGCTCGGGGTTGACGATCGACCAGAGGAAGCAGACGCAGACGGCCTCGACCTCGAGCTCGCGCAGGCGACGGATCACCGCGAGCGCCTGGTCCTCGTCGAGAGGCACGAGCGCCTCGCCCTCCGAGGTCACCCGCTCGCGGATCTCGAAGGTCAGGCGCCGCGGGATGTACGGCTTCGGGTAGCCGATCCGGAAGTCGAACGGATCCGGCTTCCCGCCCTCCCTGAGGACGAGCGTGTCCGGAAAGCCCTCGGTCGTGAGAAAGGCCGTGCGCGCGGTTCCCTCGGTGAGGATCGCGTTCGTGGCCGCCGTCGTGCCGTAGATGAAGACGCTCGCGTCCGCGAGCAGCTGCTCGAGCGTCAGACCGTGCTCCTCCGCTCCGAAGCGGAGCGCCTCCGAGATCCCCTGGAACACGCGCTCCGGCGTCGTCGGCGCCTTGCTCACCCACAGCTCGCCGCGCTCGTCCGTGAGCACGACGTCGCTGAAGGTGCCTCCGGTGTCGACCGCGATTCGGTAGCTCAAGGCCGCGGCAATCTATCAAGCGTCCGATAGAAATGCAGGCTCGGCGCAACGCACTCGTTGACCTCGCGGCGGCGAGCCGGTTTGATACCGGCCGTGGACATCGGGCTCACGATGAGCACGCACGGGCTGTTGACACGGGACGAGCGCGACTTCTACCTGCAGCGCCTCGACCCCGACGAGATGCGACCGGTCGAGCTCGCGGAGCACGCGGAGCGGCTCGGCTACCACTCGGTCTGGTTCTCGGACCACGTCGTCATGGGCCGGACCGCGACGACGCATCACACGGCGAACGAGTCCGGGACGCGCGCGTACCCGGACCAGCCGGTCATGCTCGACGTCGTCGCGTGCATGGGCGCGATCGCCGCGCGCACGGAGCGGATCCGGATGGCGTCCTCCGTGCACATCGCTCCGTACCGTCATCCGCTGAACAGCGCCCACCAGTTCGCCACGGTCGACGTGCTCTCGGGCGGACGGCTGATCGTCGGCGTCGGCAGCGGCTGGGACACGGAGGAGTTCGCTGCGGTCGGCGCAGACTACGAGCACCGGGGCTCGATCACCGAGGAGTGCATCGAGATCTACAAGAAGGCCTGGACGCAACCGTGGCTCGAGCACCACGGCCGCTTCTTCACGATCGAGAACGTGTCACTGGAGCCGAAGCCCGTGCAGAAGCCTCACCCGCCGATCGTGTTCGGAGCGGTCACGCCGGCGGGCGCGAGGCGCGCGGCGCGCGTCGCCGACGGCCTCTACCCCATGTTCCTCGACACCTACGCCGATCCCGGCCGCTTCGCCGCACCTGCGCGAGGAGGTGCTGCGCGAGGCCGAGCGCGCCGGCCGCGATCTCGGCGGCTTCCGCCTCTACGCGTTCGCGTCAGGTCAGGTGGTCGACGCCGGCGACGAGGTCGTGCGGCGCGAGCCGCGACCGACCCTCACCGGCGCGGCGGAGCAGGTGATCGGCGATCTCGAGCGCTTCGCCGCAAACGGCTACTCGCACGTCACCATGCACTTCCACATCCGCTCCGGAACGATCGGCGAGCTCTTCGAGCAAGCCGAGCGCTTCGCCGAGGAGGTCCTGCCGGCAGCGGCCGAGCTCGAGGCCGCGCCTCTGTGACACGACCGGGGTCAAGTCTTGCATTAGCACATAAGCTAGGCCCGGCCTCCTCGCTATGTTCGTATGCAAGACTTGACCCCGTCCTCAGACGACGGCGAGCGCGTAGATCTCGTGCAGGTAGCCCTCGTTCCAGAGGCCGGTGATCCCACGGGGTCCAGGCGGGCCCGCTGTCGACGTCGAAGTACTCGCGGCCGACGTCCATGACGATCTCCCAGGCGCGCGGATCCTTGTGGAACGAGGTGATCTCCACCACGTTCTCCATCGAGGCGCCGAACATCTCGAGCACCTCGCGGATGCGGTTGAACGCGTACCGCGCCTGACCGGCAGTGTCGCCCGGCGTCGTGACGAGCCCGTCGCCGTCCGAGGCCACCTCGCCCGAGATCGCGACCAGCGAGCCGCCTTCCTTCTTCGTCCCGCCGGAGATCGGGAAGATCTTCCACCAGATGCTGGCCGGCGTCATCGCCACCCGCTTGCCCGGGCTGAGGTCGGCGATCGCCCGCCACGACGCCGAGCATGCCGAGCCGGTAGAGGCCGGGAACGCCGATGGCGGTCCAGGCCGGCGCTTCAGCCAGCGGGATGTCCGCGAACGTGGCCGCCTGCACGTCTCCGGCGGGAACCATCCCGCGCGCGTCCTGATGGAACGAGAGCAGGTCGATCACGTCCTCGCGATGAGCCGCCGAAGTGGCGGACGATCTCCTCGATGCGGTTGAGCGCGAAGCGGGCCTGGGCGGCGTGGTCCGCCGGGGTCGTCAGGTAGCCGTCGGCGTCGGCGGCGACCTGACCGGAGACGAAGACGAACTCCCCCTTCTTGCAGCCCGCCGAGATCGGGAGGTCTCGCCACCACTTGAGCGTGTCCGGCGTGTAGCACTCCTTCGGCCCCTCGCCGAGGTGGGCGATCGCCCTGATCGAAACGAGGATGTCGGGACGGTGCGAGCCGAGCATCCCGACCGGTGTCCACGCGGGGTAGTCGCCTGCGAAGTAGTCTCGGGCGGCCTCGAAGACGGCGTCGATCTCGCGAACGTCGTGGTGGAAGGACATGAGGTCCACGACGTCGTCCATGCCTCCGCCGGCGAGCTCGAGCAGCTCCCGATGCGCTCGAAGGCCGTCCGTGCCTGCGCGCCCGCGTCTCCTCGCCCGGTCGGCTCGCCGGAGGCGTCCAGGCCGGTCTGGCCGGCGATGAAAACGCAGATCGCCGGCTCGAACGGCCGCCGACGCCGGGAGATCCTCGTACCAGGGAAGGCTGGGCATCGAGTACGACGTCTTCTCGAGGGTCATCGCGTCCTCCCGTCAACCGGTCTCAGGAGCTCCGGGTCATCCGGCGAAGCATTCCAGGATCGCCTCGTGGTTCGCCTTGATCTCGTCGGGACCGAGCTGGAAGCTCGGCGGGAACAGCGCGAGAACCTGCATGTTGTCGAAGTCCGCGAGCCTCGACCGGCAGTGATCCGGCGTGCCGGCGATCGCGAACGTCTCGACCATCTCGTCGCGTGACTGCAGCGAGCATCCCCGGAACGTCGTCGCGCCCGGCGGCCGCTCGCACGGCCGCCGCCTCCGCTTCGAAGCCGTGCAGCTGGAACATCACGTCGAAGTACGGGATGACCGCGTAGAACGCGAGATGCCGGCGAGCCCATTCCCGCGCCTGCGCGCCGTCCTCGCTCACCGCCGTCGTCACCACCGCGGCGATCTCGAGGTCCTGCGGCTGACCGCCCCGCCGCGGCGGCGGCCTGCGGCAGGATCGGGAGCGCGTACTCGGCGACGTACCTCGGCGTCGTGAAGACGTTGAACAGGACGCCGTCCGCGACTGCGCCCGCCAGGCCGATCATCCGCTTCTGTACGGCCGCCAGGTAGATCGGGATCCGCTCGTAGGGCTGCGCGATGCTGCGCCCGAACCCTCTGACGTCGTAGAAGTCACCCGTGCGGTCGAAGGACGCGCCGCTGTGCGCCGTCCAGACGCCGCGCACCGTCTCCACGTACTCGCGCATCCGGTCGACCGGTCGGTCGTACGTCATGCCGAAGAACCGCTCGTTCCAGTCCTTCGGTCCCGTGCCGAGGCCGAGCACGAAGCGGCCGGCGGAGACCTCGCTCAGGCTCGCGCTCATCAGGGCGGCGAGCACGGGCTGGAACGCCCACGTGGCGACGCCTGTTCCGAGCCGTATGCGCTTCGTCCGGGCGGCGATCGCGGTCAGCGGCACGAAGGGCTCGCGCTGGATCTGGACGTGCCAGATGCTGTCGAAGCCGGCGTCCTCGGCCCGGACGCCCGACGTCGACGACCTCGTCGAGCGTCAGGCCGTCGCCGCTCAGAAGAAGGCCGACGCGCGGCGAGCCGACAGCGCTCGTCACCTGAAGGATCCCTCGCTCGCGGCGCACACCTGCGTTCTCGTCGGGCTCATGGGCTGGCCCGCAGGATATGCCTTGGCCGCCCATCCGCCGCGGAAACGGGCGCGCTCGACCCAAGAGTGAAGAGGCGGACATGCCGGCTTTGCCGGCGTGTCCGTCGTGCACCGCGCGCGAGCGAAGCGAGCGCCAGTGGGGGGCTCGCGGGGGGAGCCTGCTCCCCCCGCGACTTCAGCCCCAGTAGCGCTCGCAGAACGAGATCTTCAGGTTGTCGGCCTGGTCGGGGTGGTCGGGGCCGTGCTGCGACCAGTCGCGCGTCCAGCGCTCGACGTTGCCGCGCACCACGGGATCGCCGACGATGGCCTGCCAGCGCCCGAGGTCGGCGACCTCCATGAGGTCGAAGTGGGTGAACGTCTCGCTGCCCTGGACGCTCTCCTTCACGCGCCAGCAGCTGTAGTCGAGGATGTCCGGGTTCTGGCGGAAGGCGGGATAGTCGATCTCGCGGATGAACTCGGCGTACTTCGTCCTCGTCGAGCTCGCGCGGGGTGTAGGTCAGCAGGACGAGCTTCTTCGCCACCGTGAGTCTCCTTTCGCAGCTGGTGGACAGACGCGGGCCGGATGAGATCCGGCCCCTACACGTACCGCCCGTTACTCGGCGCTGCCGGCCGGGTTCGCGCCCGCCGGAACCTCCGGGATCGGCGTCGCGGAGGCCTCCGGCGACCGGCGCTGGCCGGTGCCCGAGGGTAGCGACCAGTCGCCGGGCCACGAGATCTCGTTGCCCGACGTGATGCCCCTCGGGCGCAGGATGAGCGTCACGAGCAGCACCACGGCGAGCACGAGGTTGGCGGTGCCCGAGGGCGGCGTGACGCCGGCGAACCCGTCGACCTCCCAGCGGCGGAAGAGCTCGTTGACGAACGTGAGGAAGTAGACGCCGACGACGGCGCCGGACACGCTCCTCATGCCGCCGACGATGAGCATCGCCACGGTGATGAACGTCATGTCGAAGTAGAACGCTCCGGGGGCGAACGTGACGAAGTAGTGCCCGTAGAGGGCGCCGCCGACGCCGGCCACGAACCCGGACAGCACCCAGGCGATGGCGCGCTCGACCGAGACGCGCACGCCGACCGACCTGGCGGCACGCTCGTTCTCCCGCGACGCCCGCAGCCGCAGCCCGAAGCGCGACTGCTGGAAGACGAACGCGACGAAGAGGAAGATGACCACCCAGATCATCACGCTGAGGAACGTCGTCGTCTCCGGGACGCCGATCGTGGTGCTCGTTCCGCGTGTGATCGAGATCGTCTGGTTCAGGAAGACGCTGACGATGACGAGGATGGCAAGCGTGCCGATGCCGGCAGCCACGCCCGAGAGCCGCGCGATCGGCGCAGCCGTGATCAGGGCGAACAGCAGCCGCGAAGCCCGCACCAGCGAGCGTCGCCTCGATGGCGCCGAGCTCGGCCGGGAAGATCCACGACTTGAGGAACCCCGGCATCTCGAGGTACGTGAACTCCTTGATCTCGGGCGGGATCGTGAGCAGCGCCGACGTGTACGCCCCGATCGCCACGAAGGCGACGTGGCCGAACGAGAGCACGCCCGGAGTTGCCGCTGAAGATCTGGAGGCCGAGGGTGACGATCAGGAGCAGGAACATCAGCACCGTCGTCTGCGTGTAGACGACGTTGTCGACGGCCGAGACGACCGCCCAGCTGACGACGATCAGCAGGGAGAGGGCGAGCGGCGGCCAGGCCCTCCGCGCCGGCGCTTCGAGCGTGCGCAGACCCATCAGGGCTTCGCCCCCTCGGCGACCGGCTCAGGGCGGAAACGCCGCCAGGCGCGCTTGAAGGCACCGCCGCGGATGGCCACGAGCCCGTTCGGCGCCAGCACGAGGATGGCGATGACGGCGATGAACGCGAACATCAGCGTGTGGCTGGCAAATTGGGTCGGCAGCGAGGCCTGGAGCCCGTTGATGATGCCGCCGAGCACGAAGCCGCCGATCGCCGCGCCCGCGAGGCTGCCGAGACCCCCGATCACGCCGCCGACGAAGGCGACGAGCAGCGGGCCGCGCCCGATCTCGGGATCGATCGCGCCCGTGCGCAGGACGTAGAGGATGCCGACCACGGCGGCGAGGAACCCGGTGATCGCGAAGGCGGACGAGATCACCCAGTTCGCCTTGACGCCGACGAGCTGGGCCATCCGGAAGTCCTCGGTCGACGCGCGGAGCTGGATGCCGAGCGCCGTTCGCTTCAGCATCAAGCTCATGCCGACGAACAGGACCACGGCAACGCACATGGTCAGGATGGCGAGGCGCGAGATGCGCACGCCGCCGATCTCCATCTGCACCGTCAGCCAGGGATACGGCTCGACGCCCTTCTGCGGCCCTCGCCCGACCGTCATCCAGGCGAGCTGCTGGAGGCCGTAGCTGACCGCGAAGGAGGTGACGAGCAGCGTCACCGGGGACGCGTTGCGCACGGGCCTGAACGCGACGAGCTCCAGGAGCACCGAGAGGATGATGACCACGACGATCGTGATCAGGACCATCGGAACCCAGCCGAAGTCGCGCGTGTAGTACATCGTGTAGGCGGCGGCCATGATCAGCTCGCCGTAGGCGAAGTTCATGAGGCCCATCACGTTGAAGAGCAGGGCGAGCCCGAGCGCCATCAGGGCGAAGAGGCTGCCGAAGGCGATCGCGTCGATGAGGTACTGGATGCGTTCGCCATCGCCGCCGCCTACGACGTCGCCATGCCGATGTAGGCCGTCTCGAAGTCGCCGACCTGGGCCAGCTCCTCGGCCGTCCCGTGGAACGCGACCCGGCCGCCGCTCCGGAGCACGTACGTGCGGTCCGCGACCTCGATCGTCCGGGCGGCGTTCTGCTCGACGAGCAGGATGGTGGAGCCCTCCTCCTTCAGCTCCAGGAGGATCTCGAAGACCTGGTCGACGATGAGCGGCGCGAGCCCGAGCGTCGGCTCGTCCAGCAGGAGGAGCTTCGGGCGCGCGAGCAGGGCGCGGGCGATCGCGAGCTGCTGCTGCTCGCCGCCCGAGAGCTTGGAGCCCGAGCTGTCGTAGTAGCGCCCCAGCACCTCGAAGCGCTCGCACATCCGCCTGATGTCGTCCGCGGCAGCGCGCCGGTCGGACCGGGCCGACGTGCTGATCTTCAGGTTCTCGCCGACGGTGAGCCGGCCGAAGATGCGCCGGTTCTCCGGAACGAGCGCGATGCCGCGCCGGAGGACATCCTCGGGCGAGCGCCCGCCGATCGACTGGCCCTGGAAGACGATCTGGCCGGCGCTCGGCTTGAGGACACCCGTGATCGTCCACAGCGTCGTCGACTTGCCCGCGCCGTTGTGCCCGACAAGTCCGACGAGCTCGCCCTCCTTGACCTCGAGCGAGAGCTTGTTGACCGCCGCGATCCGGCCGTAGTGCACGGAGACGTCAGTGAGCTGCAGCATCCTGCGCTCCCTTCTCGCCCAGGTACGCGGCGATCACGGCCCTGTTCGTCCTGATCTCCTCCGGCGAGCCGACGGCGATCGACTTGCCGTAGTCGAGCACCTGGATCCGCTCGCAGATCCGGAAGATGATCCGCATGTCGTGCTCGACGAGCAGCACGCCGCAGCCCAGCTGCTCGCGCAGCTGCGCGATGCTCTCGGTCAGCGCCAGGCTCTCGGCGTCGTCGAGACCCGCGGCCGGCTCGTCGAGCAGCAGGAACTTGGGCTGAACGGCGACGGCGCGGGCGACGCCGACCCGGCGCTCCTCGCCGTGCGGGAGCGCCGAGGCCGGGAGGCGCGCGACGCGCCGAAGGCCGAGCTCGTCGATCAGCTCCCATGCACGCTTGCGAGCGAGCTTCCGGCTCAGGCCGGCGCCGAGCGCGCCGAGCTCGATGTTCTCGAAGACCGAGAGCTCCGGGAAGGTGGCGACGTCCTGGAACGTGCGCACGAGCCCGAGGCGGACCAGCTTCTGCGGCGACAGCTCGCTGACCGTCTGACCCTCCATCGTCACGCGTGCCGGCGGTGAGCGGCACGAACCCGCTCACCGCGTTCATGAACGTCGTCTTGCCGGCGCCGTTGGGGCCGATGAGGCCCATGATCTGACCTTGCTCGAGCGTCAGATCGATACCGTCGACGGCCCGGACGCCCTCGAAGTGGACGTGCAGGCCCTCTGCGACGAGCTTCGCGCGCGCCGAGCCGTCGACGGTGTCGTTCATCCGTTCGTCGTGTCGTGTTGTAGGGGCGGTTCTCCTTCCGCTACCCGCCGGCCGCAGGCGGCGTTCCCGAGCACGGGCTGCCGTCGCCGATGTCGGGAATCTGCTGGACGACCGCCGTGCCGATCTGCGTGTTGACGCCGTTCTGGAACTCCTCGACCGAGTAGCCCGCCGGCTGCGGCCGGTGGCAGTGTCTCGGTGAACGCCATCGGCGTCCCGAAGTAGTCGATCTGCACCTGGCCGCTGAACAGCGCCTCGGCGATCGCGGCGCCGTCCGTCGATCCCGCCGCCTCGATAGCGGCGACCACGGCATCCGCGAGCGCGTAGCCCGGGCAGCGCGTAGTGGTTGCCGAGCGGCTCGCCGTACTCGGCCTCGAACTCCTCGGCGATCTGGACGACCGACTCGGTCTGCGTGCCCTCGCAGTACGTGGGCAGGCAGGCGAAGCCGAGCGCCAGGAAGTTCGACACGTCCCCGGCGACCTCGTTCACGAGCGTGCCGTTCACCGACGCGTTCGTGACGATCCAGGTGTCCATGCCGGCATCGCGGATCGCCCGGATGAGCTGGGAGCCGTACGGCTGCCAGGAGCCGTCGTAGACGAAGTCGCAGTTGTCGACCTCGCCGCGAAGGCGCGTGACCTGCGAGGAGAGGTCGAGGTCGGGGCCGCCGACGAAGGTGTCCTCGCCGCACACCTCGCCGCCGAGCTCGAGCCAGCGGGCCTTGAAGTAGTCGGCCGTGGCCTTCGAGTACTCGAGCGAGTCGTCCCTGAAGACGTACGCGCGCTTCAGCTCAGGCCGGTTCTCGACGAGCCACTCCGCCATCGCGACACCCTCGGCGTCCGAGCCGAGGCCCATGGAACCGCCGTACGGCCCGACGATGTCCGGCGTCGCCACCTTGGGCGAGGACGCGCACAGGGCGATGCCCGGCACGTCCGCGCTGCCCGCCGCCTGGATGGCCGGGAACGAGAAGTCGAAGTCACAGGTGGCGATGATCACGACGGCGCCGTTGCCGATCAGCTCCTCGGCGTTCGTCGCGGCCTGCGGCTGATCCGACTTCGTGTCGATCCACTGCGTCTCGAGCGGGCGGCCGAGCACGCCGCCCTCTTCGTTGATCTGCGCGATCCGCATCTCGAAGAGCTGGCTCGCCTGCAGGTCGTAGGGCGCCAGGATGCCCGTCTGCGCGGTCGAGAGCCCGATCAGGATCGGATCGCCCGAGGGCGCCTCTCCGGCGGGCTCCTCGGCGGGCGCTTCCGCCGCGCCCGTGTCCGCGGGCTCCTCCGCCGGGGCCGGCTCCGCCGGCGGCTCCGCCGGCTCGGCCGGCGCCTCGGCGGCCGGCTCCGCCGCCTCCTCGTCGCCTCCGCAGGCAGCGGCGAACACCGCGAGCCCGAGGACGAGCGCGGCCAGCAGCAGGAGCCGCATCGAACTCGACTTCCTCATTCCTCTCTCCTTTCGTCTCCCTCTCACGCCGGACGAGCGTAACCCGCCCAGGCCTCCTCAGCTAGCTGAGACGACGATCGCCTCAGCAGGTTTGACGCCCCTCACCCTTCCCAGTGCGAGGCCATCCGCCGGGTGAGCATGGCACGGAATTGCTCCGTCGTCCGCGGCAACAGCTCGCCCGTGCCCCAGTCGAGCACGACGCCGTAGCGGCGAACGAGATCCATCACGTCGAGCTCGCCGCTGCGGTACCGCTCGGCGATCGGCTCCGGATCGGCCTCGAGCCACGCGAGCCGCTCGGCCCGGATGCGCTCGCGCTCGCTCGCAGTCGCCTCGGCGTCGACCTCGTACTCCGCGAGCTCGGCATCGAGCTCCCGCACGACCACGCCGTAGTCCTTGCGCGCGCCCTCGAGCGTGACGTACCCGTCCGCGACGTCCTGCGTTCACGGCCTCGGGGTCGCGTTCGAGCGGGTCGCCGAAGCCGCCTCCTCCGGCGGACGGGCGCGTGAACGTGTCGCCGGGGACGATGGGCACGCCCGAGAACACGGCGCCGAGGAAGCGCTCCCGGTCGGTGCCCTTGTTGAGCCAGACGCCGTGTGGGTACGACGGGAGGCCGCCGTTGATCCCCCACGTGATGGAGCGCGCCCGGTCGCACAGGTAGGACATCACCGTCCCGTCCGCGTCGGTCAGCGTCCCGCCCTTCTCGACGCCGAGGCCGCCGCGGTACTCTCCGGGGCCGCCGGAGTCGGGGACGAGCTGGTGCCCGGTCGTGAGGACAGGGCAGAGGCGCTCCTGCCCTTCGAGCGGCTGGACGGCGAGCCCCACGCCGAAGATCGGCGCGGTCGCGTTGGAGCCGTCCTTGCCGTTCCGGCCGCCCCAGCCGCCGACCATCCAGTCGTACCACATGAAGATCGGCCGCCCCGGCCGGCGCACGTCGCGGCCGCCGACGAGGAGGTACTCGAGGTTGAACGAGCAGGCGATAGCCCGCTCGGGCATGATCCCCGACCACAGCTCGAAGATCGCGTTCATGATCTTCTCGTAGGGCCCGGAGCAGAAGCCGGTGACGGCGACGGGCCAGGGCGCGTTGACGACCGTGCCCTCGGGGCCCATGTCGACGGTGACGACCCGGTAGAAGCCGGAGTTCAGGGGAACGTCCGGGAAGAACGTCTTCGTTCCCGCCACGACGCCGGAGAACGTCGTGCCGAACGCCGAGTTGAGGAACGAGCCGACGACCGGATGCGAGCCCGTGAGGTCGTAGTGGATCTGGTCGCCCTCGATCGTGAGCTTGACCCGGATCGGGATCAGGCCCTCCTCACCGGAGGGGTCGAGATCCATGTAGTCCTCGGTCTCCCAGGTGCCGTCCGGCAGCTCGGCGACCCGCTGGCGGGTGAGGCGCTCGACGTAGTCCTGCACCTCGGAGAACGCCGTCACGACCGTGTCGCGGCCGTACTTCTCGACGAGGCGCAGGATCTCCCGCTCCGCTACCCGCGTCGACTCCGCCTGGGCGTGCAGGTCGCCCTCCGCGTCGCTCGGGGCCCTCGTGTTGGACACGATCATGCGGACGATGTCGCCCAGGTAGCGGCCCTGGTCCCAGAGGCGCACCGGCGGCACGCGGAGGCCCTCCTGGAAGTGCTCCTTCGCGTTGATGTCGAAGGAGCCGGGAACGCTGCCGCCGACGTCGGCCCAGTGGCCGTTGGAGAGCGAGTATGCGATCAGCTCGTCCTCGTGGAAGATCGGTCGCACGATGCGAACGTCGTTGAAGTGGGTGCCGCCCAGGTAGGGGTCGTTCATGGCGAAGACGTCGCCCGGGTGCATGTCGTCGCCGAACGCGTCGATGATCGACTTGCACGTGTAGTGGAGCGTGCCGACGTGGACGGCGATGTCCTGGCTCCCCTGCATGACGGTGTCGCCGCGGATGTCGCAGAGCGCATTGGAGAAGTCCCGCGCGTAGATGACGAAGGAGTGGCACGTGCGCAGGATCTGCTCGGCCATCTGGTCGACCGTGTTGATGAACGCGTTCTTCAGCACCTCGAACGTCACGGGATCGAGCGTGCGCTGCTCGGCGGTGCTCATCGGCGCCACCCCCACTTCCATGCGAATGTTGAGCCACTCGTCGACCTCGGCCGTCACGTGCGGCGGAACCAGCGTGGTCGAGTCGAGCTGGTCGATCACTGCGGGGCCGACGATCTTCGTGCCGGCCGGCAGATCGTCGCGGACGTACACGGGAGTCGCGACGAAGCCTCCCTCCTCCTCGAAGTAGACCTCGCGCGAGGCGACCTGCTGCGGCGCTGATCCGCCGTTCGCCGCGTGACGGGCGAATTCGGGCTTCGGAGTGACGCCGACCGCGGTGAGCTGGAGCTGGTAGACCTCGACGGGCGCGTCGTCGCGACGGTAGGCGTACTCGCGCTCGTGCTCGGAGTGGAAACGGGCCACCGCCGCGTCCATCGACGCGAGCGGCCGGTCGACCGGGACCGAGAGCGAGCGCCACTGGCCGAGGTAGCGCATCGCGATGTTGCGCTGGAGCGCCATCTGCTCCTCCGGCACGCCTTCGTGACGCAGGAGCTCGCGCGCCTCGCCCTCGAGCCGCTTGAACTCCGCCTCGACCTCGGCTGGATCCACGTCGGCCGTCCGACGGAGAAACATCTGGGCGAGATCGTGGCGGATGTCGACCAGGAGGCAACCGAGCGCCGAGGTGATACCGGGGTTCGGCGGCACGAGCACCGTCGGGATCGAGAGCTCCCGAGCGAGCGCCGCGCCGTGGAGCGGGCCGGCTCCGCCGAAGACGACGAGGGCGAACTCGCGAGGATCGTAGCCGCGCCGGATGGAGATGAGGCGCACGGCATCGGCCATGTTCGCGTTGGCGACCTGGATGATGGCGCTCGCGGCCTCGGTGGCGTCGAGCCCGAGCGGCCCGACGACGTGCTGCTCGATCGCCTGGGTCGCGGCTCCCCGGTCGAGGGACATCGAGCCGACGAGCGTCGTGCCGAGCCGTCCGAGCACGACGTTCGCGTCCGTGTTGGTCGGCTGCGACCCGCCGCGCCCGTAGCACGCCGGCCCGGGGTCGGCGCCCGCCGACTGAGGCCCGTTGTGCAGCGAGCCGGCCTGGTCGATCCAGGCGAGAGAGCCTCCGCCGGCGCCGATCGTCAGCACCTCGATGGACGGGAAGCAGATCGGGTAGCCGTACTCGATGTGCCACTCCTTCGTCGTGCGCAGCTCGCCGTCGTAGACGAGCGAGATGTCGGTCGAGGTGCCGCCCATGTCGAGCCCGATGGCGTTCCGGAAGCCGCACGTCGCCGCGACGTGGCGAGCGGCGATCGCGCCGGCGGCGATGCCGGACCCGGCGAGCCTGAGGGCGAACCCGGACGCCGTCCGTGGCGTCATCACGCCGCCGCCCGAGTGCAGAAGGAGCAGGTCTCCGGCGTAGCCGCCTTCGGCCAGCCGCTCGCCGAGGCGGCGGACGTAGCCGCCGACGAGGGGCGAGAGGACGGCGTTCGCGACCGTGGTCGAGAAGCGCTCGTGCTCGAAGATCTCCGGCAGCACCTCGCTCGACGTGGTCACGGTCACGCCGGGCAGCTCCTCCTCGAGGAGCTCGCGCATCCGCTTCTCGTTCTCGGGGTTGGCGTAGGAGTTGATGAAGCAGACGGCCACCGCCTCGACCTCGCGGCGGCGCAGGATCCCGGCGACGCGACGCGCGTCGGCCTCGTCCAGAGGCTGGATGACGTGGCCGCTGTAGTCGACGCGCTCGCGCACCTCGAAGCGGTCGCGGCGGCGCACGTACGGCGGCGCGACGTCCTTGTAGGCGTCCCAGAGGTCTTCCTTCGTCCCGCGCCGGATCTCGATCACGTCGCGGAACCCCGCCGTCGTCACCATCGCGACCTTCGGGAACCGGCGCGTGAGGAGCGCGTTCGTGGCCACCGTCGTGCCGTGCGAGAAGAGGCTGACCTTGTCCAGGTCGACGCCGGCGGCGCTGACGCCGTCGAGCACGGCCTCCATCGGGTCATGGGGCGTAGACGGAACCTTCGCGACCCTCGTGCTCGCGCCCGACTCCTCGAAGACGAAGACGTCGGTGAACGTGCCGCCCACGTCGACCGCGACACGCAGAGCATCGGCTTTGGCTGCAGCTTCCATGGGGGCGATCTTCCGCCCGCGCACCCCCTCCCGGCAATAGTGGAAAGCGAGAAGATCGAGCGTGAATCCTAGGGAATCACCAGCGCATGGGATACCGTTCGCTCCGTGTCGCTGTCGCTCGGCGATCTCGTCTCGCAGCCGGAGCTCGGCCTCGAGCTCGTGGCGGCATCCCCGGCGTGTCTGCGCCGGCCGGTTGCGGGCGCCCACGCGATCGAGATCGCGAACCCGACCCGCTGGCTCGACACGAGCTGGGTGCTGCTCACCACGGGGCTGAGGCTGCGCGGCGACGCCGCCACCCAGCGGGCGCTCGTCGTCGAGGCGGCCGACAGGGGCCTCACGGCCATCGGCTTCGGCGTCGGCGTGATCTTCCGCTCCGTCCCGTCCGCCCTGCTCGACGAGGCGAAGAGGAGGGACTTCCCGATCTTCACGGTCGCGCCCGAGACGCCCTTCCGGGAGATCGTCGGCTTCGTCGAGCGCTCGCTCGCCTCGAGCGACTTCCGCCTGCTGAAGCGCAGGGTCGGCATCGAGGCGAGCCTGGCTGACGCGATGGCGGAGGAGGACCCGGAGGAAGCCCTGATCCGCCGCCTCGGGTCGCTCATGGAAGCCTCGGTGATCATGTACCGGCTCGACGGTCGCGTCGCGGGCGCCGTCGGCGCGGCCCCGCGCCAGGCGATCTGGCGCGAGCTCGTGGCCGACCCGTCGCGGACGGAGTTCGCCGTGGGACGCTGGCTCGTCTTCGCCGAGCCGGTGCTCGCCGGCAACGAGGTGCGGCGCTGGCTCACCGTCGCCACGCGCCAGAGCGGCGCCGCCGAGCAGCTCGCCCGCGGCGTCGTCCACACGGCCGCGCGCCTGCTCGGCGTCGTCGACCTCGCGCGCGACGCCATGCGTGCCGGCGAGCGGGCCCTGCGTGCGGAGCTCCTCGACCAGCTGCTCGATCCGTCTCGGGCGGTCGACGTGCCGGCCGACCGCTTCGCGTCGTTCGGGTTCGACGCCGATCGCGAGGCCCGCATCGCGTTGCTCGTGTCGGACGGCCTCGGCGAGAGCGGCGCCCCCGCCGA
Source organism: uncultured Thermoleophilia bacterium (assembly GCA_963838105.1). Taxonomy (GTDB): domain Bacteria; phylum Actinomycetota; class Thermoleophilia; order Gaiellales; family Gaiellaceae; genus CAWJNF01. The sequence continues at coordinate 215,628 of CAWIQC010000019.1, forward strand.
CGTCTCCGACGCGAGCCGGGTGGCGCGCGTCGTCGAGACGGCCGCGCAGACGGACGGCTGCCCGTGCCTCGTCGCACGGCGGCGCGGTCTGCTCACGATCCTCTTCCAGGAGCGCGAGCGCGACATCGAGGACTGGGTGGCCCGGCTTGCGGCCGAGGGCTTCGAGCCTCTGGCCGGCATCGGCCGTGCGTTCCGCGGCGGAGGCGGCGGCGCGCTCGCCTCTCTGCGGGATGCAGAGCTCGCGCTCGACCATCTCCGTCGAGCGGGCCAGGACGGAGGTCAGCGCTCCCTCCGCTTCGAGGACTTCGGGCTGGCGGAATGGCTGCTCGCGTCGGCGGAGCCCCACGCCGTGGAGGAGAAGGCGGCGGCGCTGCTCCAGCCCCTGCGCGCTCACGCCGAGCTCTACCGCACCCTGCTCGCCTGGCTCGAGCTGGACCTCGACGTCCCCGCCACCGCGCGAGCGCTGCACCTGCACGAGAACTCCCTGCGCTATCGCCTCCGGCGCATCGAGGCAGTCCTCGGGCGCTCGCTCCGCGAGGGCCGGACAATCGTCGACCTCTACCTCGCCACGACCAGCGAGCGGACAGCTCTCGACCTCCAGGCGCAGCCGGCGAAGGCCGACCGCGTCCGTGTCGGGGCACGATGAAGGCGATCGTTCAAGACACGTACGGCTCGGCCGACGTCCTGGAGCTCAGGGACATCGACACGCCGGTGGTCGGGGATGACGAGCTGCTCCTGCGCGTGCACGCGGCCGGCGTCGGCCCTGACGTCTGGCACCTCATGACCGGTCTGCCGTACCTGGTCCGGGTCATGGGCAATGGCCTGCGGGCACCGACGAGGCGCATTCGCGGCTGGGACGTTGCGGGGCGCGTCGAGACGGTCGGCAAGAACGTGACCGAGCTCCAGCCGGGTGACGAGGTGTTCGGCACCTGCGAAGGCTCCTTTGCCGAATACGCGCGCGCCCGGGCGGACAAGCTCGCGGCGAAGCCGGCGAGCCTCACCTTCGAGCAGGCCGCGGCCGTCCCCGTCTCCGGATGCACCGCGCTCCAGGGTCTCCGCGACAGCGGGCACGTGCAGCCGGGGCAGAAGGTCCTGATCATCGGTGCGGCCGGGGGCGTGGGGACGTTCGCGGTGCAGCTGGCAAAGGCGTTCGGGGCGGACGTGACCGGCGTGTGCAGCACGACGAAGGTCGAGCTGGTCCGATCGATCGGCGCGGACGAGGTCGTCGACTACACGCGCGACGACTTCGCGGACGGAGCGCGCCTCTACGACCTCATCCTCGACACCGCCGGCCGCCGTCCCCTGTCGCACCTCCGGCGGGCCCTCGCCCCTCACGGGACATTGGTCATCGTCGGAGGCGAAGGGGGAGGGCGATGGATGGGAGGCTTCGATCGCCAGATCTTCCGGGCGCCGCTGCTGTCGCTGTTCGTGGGTCAGACCCTCCGCCCGCTCGTGTCGAAGGAGCGTCGGGAAGACCTTCAGTTCCTGAGCGAGCTCATCGAGGCGGGCAAGGTCACGCCCGTCATCGACAGAACCTACCCGCTGAGCGAGGCCCCCCAGGCCATCCGGTATATGGCGGAGGGCCACGCGCGCGGCAAGGTCGTCATCACCGTTTGAGGCGTGACCGGCACGGCCGAGCGCTACCGAGCCGTCCAGCCTCCGTCGACGAGGAACGAGGCGCCGTGGACGAAGCTCGCCGCGTCGGAGGCGACGAAGACGACGGCGGCGGCGATCTCCTCGGGGTCGCCGTGGCGCCCTGCCGGCGTGAGCTCGCCCGTCTGCTCCTCGTAGCCCGGCTGCGCGCGGAGCGCCGCGTTCATCGGCGTCTTGATGTTCCCCGGCGCGATCGCGTTGACCCGGATGCCAAGCGGCGTATCAGCGCGTGATTCACGGACGGGCGCCAGTCGAGCGTCGCCACGGTCGCGTCAGCCGTCTCCTCCAGGACCCATTCGCCGGTGCCGTCGAAGTCCTTCGAAAGCCGTGAGAGGATGCGCCGCGGCCGCTCGGCGGCGATCACCTCGAGGCCAAAGTTGACCTTGTAGGGCAGGTATGCCTTCACCAATAGCTCGTTCCGGTTGCCGGCGCGGGCGGCGCCTCGTCGCCCCTCGCGCGGAGGACGAAGTCGGTCCACCAGCGCTCGTACGCGAGGACGTTGCCGATTGCGTCGTAAACGCGCTCGATCGGAGCGGCCACGACCCAGCGGTCGAGGAAGCGGTAAGCAGGAGGCAGGCCCGATATTCGGACGAGACCGGGCGGCGGTTTCGGCGGCAATTGCGGTCTCATTAGGGCCGGTGTCCCGATCGCTGAACCGATCACCAAGTCAGCCCGAATCTTCGATCAGACGATGGAACTGAGCATCAACAACGTGGAAGTGGACGTCGAGGCCGCCGCCGCAGTCGAACGAACCGAGGAAGAGCAGCGCGTGCACGAGTGGCGCGCCGAGCAGCTGGAGATCCTCGGCCTGTCTCGGGTGGTCGCCGAGACGTTCGCAAGCCGGGTCGACTGGCACCAGGTCGCCGAGCTCGTGAAGCGCGGCTGCAGCGCCGAGCTGGCGCTCGAGATCCTCCGCTGACCGTCCACCCAGAATTCACGAGAGCCTGGTCTAATTCGCCGCATGCAGTTCGACCAGCACACGCTCGTGCTGCTCGTGCGTCCGCCCGATGCACCGGAGCTCACGGGCGAGGAGGCGGCTGAGCTCCAGGATCGGCATCTCGCCTTCCGAGCCGATCTGCGCGACCGCGGCTACCTCATCGGCGGAGGGCCGCTCGTCGACCAGGACGACGAGCGCCTGCGCGGCATCTCGATCATGAAGTGCGACCCCGAGACGGCGCGCCGGCTGAGCAACGAGGACCCGGCGGTGCGGGCGGGCCGGCTCGCGGTCGAGGTGATGACCTGGATGGTTCCCGCGGGCAACGTCCGCTTCGAGAACGTGCCCGCGCCGCGGTCGATGGCCGAAGCGGCGGAGGACTGACTTCACCCGACGAAGTCCATGTCCACTTCGCGGGCAACATGACGACTTCGTCGCGTACCGCTGTTACCGAAGAGCGTCTCCGGCCGATGCCGGCAGAGCCGCCATCGGCGGCGTTACCGGCTAGTGCTCTCTTCGAGGAGCGCGCCGTCGGCTTGCTGCTCTTCCTGGCACACCGGGCATGACTGACTGACCGCGTCGTTGTGCAGCCCTTCGGTGTGGGCCTCGAGGAGCGCTTCGATGTAGCCGTCGACTTTGTCTCGGTCGGTCACACCATCAGTTTCCTCCAGCCAAGCCCTCGCTCGCGCCCGGTAAATCCCTGGTCTTGCGGCTCGGAGCCGTCTGTCGCGGCGTTACCGTTCTCCGTGATGCGCTTCGATCGCGACTGGCTTAGGAGCCCGTTTGCCGGGGTCGCCGCCGGCGTGCTCGCCGTCGCGGTCGTGACGGGCGTGATCGAGCTCTTCGACGGCGTCGTGCCCGTTCTCAGCCTGGGCGTCCTCTACGTGTTCGCCGTGCTGCCGATCGCGGTCTTCTGGGGCTCCGCGTACGCGGTTCCCGTGGCGATCGCGAGCATGCTGGCCTTCAACTTCTTCTTCCTGCCGCCGCTCTACACGCTCACGATTTCAGACCGGCGAAACTGGTTCGCGCTCCTCGTCTACGTGGTCACGGCGATCGTCGTCGGCAGCCTTGCCTCCCGCGCCCGACGGCGTCGCGACGAGGCCGAGCAGCGCGAGCGCGAAGCGGCGCTGCTCGCGGACATCGCGGCCGAACTGCTGCGCGGCACGCGGCTCGAGGACGAGCTCGAAGGCATCGAGCAGCGGACGGCGAGCCTCCTCGGGGTGTCGTCCGAGCAGGTCGACTTCAGCGAGCGGCCGAGCGTACGTACGCCGGAGCTCGAAGAGCCGGCGCTCTCGATCCAGAGACGGCTGTTGCCCGCGATTGCCTCGCTGCTCGCCGTCGCGCGCGAGCGAGACCGTCTCTCACGAGAGGCGCTGGAGACCGAAGCGCTTCGACGAAGCGACACGATCAAGACGGCCGTGATCCAGGCTGTCTCGCACGACCTGAGGACGCCGATCGCAACGATCGAGCAGGCTCTCGACGGCCTCGAAAGCGGCGAGCTTGCCCTGACCGACGAGGACCGGGAGGAGCTCCTGGACACGATCCGGATGGAGCACACTCGTCTCAAACGGCTCGTCGAGAACCTGCTCGATCTCTCGCGACTCCAGGCCGATGCCGCACGGACGAGCCCGGAGCTCTGGACGGCGAGGAGCTCGTCGCGCAGGCGCTGGAGGAGCTCGGCGACTCGCGGAGGGTCCGTGTCAGCGTGACACCCGACCTCGCGCCGGTGAGGGCCGACGCGGTCCAGATCCAGCGCGTGCTCGTCAACCTGCTCGAGAACGCGCTCACACTGTCGCCGCCGGACGAGCCGGTCCACGTGCGCGTGAACGCGACCAGCAAGGAGCTCCTGATCCGCGTGACTGATCGCGGGCCGGGAGTCCCCGAGGAGGAGCGGGAGCGGATCTTCTTGCCGTTCTACCGAGTGCCCGGACGGCCTGATCAAATCGGTGCCGGGCTCGGGCTTGCGATCGCGCGGGGCTTCACGGAGGCAAACGGCGGCCGGCTCTGGCTCGAATCACGCGCCGGGCAGGGCGCCTCGTTCGTCCTCGCCCTCCCGGCGGTGGAGCTGCCCGTCGAGGTCCCGGTGTGAGCGGCGAGCAGATCCTCGTCGTCGACGACGAGCCTCAGTTCCTTCGCGCGCTTCAGACGAATCTCCGCGGCGCCGGGTACGAGGTTGCAACGGCAACGACCGCCGAAGAAGCTCTCACCTCTGCAGGGCTGCGATCGCCCGAGGCGATCATCCTCGACCTGCTGTTGCCCGACGGCCGCGGCACCGACGTCACGCGGGAGCTTCGCCGGTGGACGGCGGCGCCGATCATCGTCGTCTCGGCCGTAGGCGAGGAAGCGGAGAAGATCGCCGCGCTCGACGCCGGCGCCGACGACTACGTCACGAAGCCGTTCGCGATCGGCGAGCTGCTCGCTCGCCTGCGCGCGGCCCTGCGCCGCGTCGCGCCTACCACCGAGCCGACGCTCGAGATCGGCGAGCTCACCGTCGACCTCGAAAAGCGGACGGTGAGCATGGCAGGCCGAGCGATCCGGCTCACACCGCACGAGTTCGAGCTACTTCGCCTGCTCGCGCAGAACGAGGGCAAGCTGCTCACACACAAGACGATTCTGCGAGAGGTCTGGGGCCCCGCCTACGAGCGCGAGTCCAGTTACATCCACGTCTATGTCTCGCAGCTGCGGCGCAAGCTCGAGCCCGACCCCGCGCGGCCCCGGTACATCCTGACGGAGCCCGGCGTCGGCTACCGGCTCGTGAGCCCCGAAGAGCACCTTTAGACAGCCCTTAGGGAACGGGCACAAACCTTAAGACGGCCCTCAGCCGGCCGGCTCTAGGTTGGCCGCATGGTCAACATGGCTGTCGTGCCGAAGCGGCGCCTCGAGCTGGCGCGGACACTTCGCTTCCTCGTCCGTGACGCCGATGCGCGCTACCTGCCGAACGCGGTGCCAATCAACCGCCCCGCCGTTCGGGCCGCCACGGACGACCTTCTGGCGATCGCCGACCAGCTGGCTGATCTCCCGCATCCGGTCGCGCCGCGCGGCGTGCTGCTCGTGGAGCGGCTGGTGGACGACGACTCGGGCCCGCTCTATGACGCGGAGCACTCGGATGAGCTGCTCAACGCCGTCGACGCGGCTGCCGCAGCTCTGGAGCTCCCCTAAGTGGTCGAGCTGCTGGGCATCGGCA
>CAWIQC010000020.1:0-281515 GCA_963838105.1 uncultured Thermoleophilia bacterium
GGTCGCCTCGACGGGCTCACCGTCGACCTCGGCGACTGGTGGTTCAACCTCCGTCCGAGCAACACCGAGCCGTTGCTCCGCCTCAACCTCGAGGCGCCCATCGCCCCGCGTGCGACGATCGCACGGCCGAGGTGCTCGCGCTGGTGCGCGGCACGTAGTCACCGACCAGGAGCCACGATGGCGTTGGACCCGAAGCTGCTCGAGATCCTCGCGTGCCCGGACGACAAGGGGCCGTTGTTCTACTTCGAAAACGAGTCGTCGCTCTACAACCCGCGCCTGAAGCGCCGCTACGCCGTGCGCGACGACATCCCGATCATGCTGATCGACGAAGCCGAGACCGTCGACGACGCCGAGGCCGCCGCCTCACCGCCAAGGCCGAGGCTGATGGCATCCAGCCGACCTTCGCGGCCTAGCTCCCCCTGTCCAGACGCGATTCACTCCAGTTCGGGGAGGCTGTGCGCGATGCCCGAACAACTGGACCCTACAAACGAGGCCTCGGGCAAGGTGCCGGCCGCGTCGTTCCCGGCGGCCGCCGACTTCGACACGTGGTCACGTGGGCATGGGGGGTTCCGGCATCGCCGGGAACGTGCTGCAGGCGGTCGGCACTGCCACGCTCCCGTGCCGGTCACCGTGCTCAAGCACTACCGCACGCCGGCGTTCGTCGGAGCGCGCACCCTCGCGTTCGCGCTGTCGTATTCGGGCGACACCGAGGAGACGGTCGAGATGGCCCGCGGCGCGCTCGCCGCCGCGCGCGTCTGGTCTCGATCTCGAGTGGCGGGGAGTTCGCCGCGATCGGCCAAGGAGTCCAGCTCGTTCCACGTGCCGTGCCCCACGATGTCCCGATGCCCCGGGTCGCGACTCGGCGCGCTGGTCGCGCGTTGTTCGTCGTGCTGTTCCGCATGGGCATGCTGCCCGAGGCGCACGCGGGGCTCCTGCGCGCGCAGCAGCAGCTGGCAAGCGCCGCGATCAGTGCGGGCCGACGGCCGATGACGCCCGCAACCCGGCACGAGAGCTGGCGCGCAAGTCGGGCGCACCATCCCGATCATCTACGGCAGCGGCGGGCTCGGCGGGGTGGCCGCGCTGCGCTGGAAGCAGTCGGTGAACGAGAACGCCAAGGCCCCCGCTACTGGAACGAGTACCCGGAGCTCGATCACAACGAGGTGTGCGGCTGGGGCCAGCACGGCGACGTCACCCGCCAGGTGTTCTCGCTGGTCGAGCTGCGCCACGGGCTCGAGCACCCCCGGCTCGAGCAGCGTGCCGTCGCCACCCGTGAGCTCATCGAGGAGGCGCTCTCCCAGGTCCTCACGGTCGACGCGGAAGGGAGGGGCGCCTGGCGCAGCTCCTCGACCTCGCCTACCTCGGCGACTGGACGAGCTACTACCTCGCTCTCTACAACGACGTCGACCCCGGCCCCATCGACGCCATCGCCCAGCTCAAGGCCACGCTCGGCTAGCTGGCCAGATGCCCAACCTCCGGTTTCCCCGAATGCGGAAGAAAGTGTGGGAGCTGCCGGGAACGGATCAGAAGTGCGTGGTGCACCAGGGCGACGGGTACACGGTGAAGAAGCGGTCGGCCCGCGCGATGGCACCGTCGTCAAACTCCTGGACGCGGCCGGCGGCGGCCAGCGTCGAAAGCGGGACCCCGCCGAGGTAGATGGCGCCGAGCTCGGCGCGCCGAGCGCCAGGTCGGCGTCGCGGTCGGTGCGTGCGCACGTGGCGCCGGTCGGCCCCCCGTCGACGAAGCCAGCGTCCGCTGTGCTCGGGACGGAAGCCGTCGATCAGCTCGACGACCAGGGCGTCGTCGGTACCGTAGGTGCGCGCGGCGAGCGCCGCGGCGACGTCGACGATCCGCACCCAGGTGATCGCGCAGCTCGCGCGACGCGCAGCCGGCGCGGGTCGGGGAGCCGCCACCGCAGCGGGTCGTCGACCGGACGGTCGACCGCGACCACCGTCGCCACGAGGTCGATGCCGAAGAGGTAGGTCCACATCGCGGCCTCGGCCTCGGCGTCGACGGCCTGGAGCCGATTCACGCGCAGCGTCGGGTCGGGCACGCCGTCGGGCCAGGCGGGATCGAGTGCGTACCGTGCGAACGCGTCGGGGCGGCCGTCCGCCCCGTCGTGGACGGCGGTGAAGAAGCGCGCGCCCTTCTTCCCCGGCGTGAAGACCGGCGGCCACCAGTCGGCTGGGCGTTCGAGCTCGCCGACGGCGCCGCCGCAGCGACGTCGTAGACGGCGCGTGCCGGCCGCGACCGCCACGTCACCAGTGACGAGACGAACCCTGCCGCCGGCGGCGGCGGGGGTGGAAAGTCCCGTGGACGCGTACTCGGACCGCGAGCTCCCACTGCGTCGTGAACGTCGCGGTGCCGTAGCCGAAACGCTCGTAGATCGACGACTCCGATGCGGTGAGTACGGCGAGCGGCTCGCCGCGTCGTGCGACGTCGTCGAGCTGTTCGTCCATCATCTGCCGGAGGAGGCCTCGCCGCCGGTGCGTCGGGTGGACGGTCACGACCGTCACACCGCGGCCACGGGACGCGCGCGCCGCCGGGACCGTGATCCGGAACGGGAACGCACCGGCCGTCGCACCACGACAGTCGTCGTCGTACATCGCCAGACTGCGCTCGGCCGGGAGCAGGTGGATGGGGTCGGTCGTCCGGCGCGGGCCTCCACGTGCCGTGGGCTCGGCGGGGCCGGCGGTGGCGCGCCGGTCGGTGCGGCCGCCGAGAATTCACGCTTCCGTCGCAACCCGGCACAGCTGCGTGAGGATTGCCGCGCTAGGGTCCGTCGCAGGAGGGTGGCGGGCCCCCCACCCAAGGGCGGGGTGCGGTGTTCGTCGGGTGGTGCTGCGCAGGGGTGTGGGCGCGATCATGCGCGTGCTCCTGCGGCGGCGGGGAGGTCCGGGCCTTCCTCCGGCTCGGGCTCAACGTCCGGCAGCGCCGGCGAGAGGTCCTCGGGCTCGGGCGCCGCGTCCGTCACGAGGCCGTGCTCCTCGATCTCGCGGTAGACGGGGCTCGTGCGGCGAAGCTCGTCGGGCGTCCCACGCTCGGCGATGCGGCCGTCCTCGAGGACGGCGATCTCGTCGGCCAGGGAGATCGTGGAGAGGCGGTGGGCGATGATCAGGGTCGTCCGCCCCTTCATGACCTCGCGCAACGCGATCCGAATCCGTGCCTCGGTCGTCGCGTCGACGGACGCGGTCGCATCGTCGAGAATGAGGACTCTGGGGTCGACGAGCAGCGCGCGGGCGATCGCGATGCGCTGACGCTGGCCGCCGGAGAGCGTGATGCCGCGCTCGCCGATCACCGTCTCGTACCCGTCCGGCAGCGCGTCGATGAACTCGTGCGCCTGCGCGGCGCGGGCGGCCCGCTCCACGTCCGCGGCGTTAGCGCCGGCCGCGCCGAACGCGATGTTCTCGCGGACGGTCGCCGAGAAGAGGAACGGGTCCTGGGACACGGTGCCGACGGCGCGGCGCAGCGACTCGAGCCTGAGCTCGCGAACGTCGATGCCGTCGACCAGCACGCGACCTCGCTGTGGGTCGTAGAAGCGCGGGACGAGCGCGGTCAGCGTCGTCTTGCCGGAGCCGGTGCGTCCGATCAGCGCCACGACGCGACCCGGAGCGACGTCGAGGTCGAGCCCGTCCACGACCGGCTCGCCGCCGTCGTACGCGAACGTGACGTCATCGAAGGTGACCCGTCCGCCGCCCGCCGGCAGCGGACGCGCGTCCGCGCGGTCGCGGACGTCCGCCGGCTCGTCGAGCACCTCGAAGATCCGTTCGCCGGCCGCGAGCGCCCGCTGGATCTGCCCGATCCACATTCCCAGCATCCGCAGCGGGAACACGAGCATCAGCAGGTAGACGTTGAACGTCACGAAGGAGCCGAGCGACAGCGAGCCCGCGACCACGAAGTGACCGCCGGCAAGCAGCACGGCCGCCTGCGCGGCGAGCGGCAGGAACGAGAGGAACGGCAGGTACGTCGCGGCCTGGCGCGTGGCGTGCAGAGATCGCTCGAAGATCGCCTCCGTCCGGCGTGCGAACTCCGCCTGGCGGTCGTCCTCGCGCGCGAAGGCCTTGACGACGCCGGCGCCGACGATCGACTCCTCGGCGACGGTGGTCATGTCCGCCAGCCGCTGCTGCACGTCCTTGAGCACCGGGTGGGACACGTGGCTGTAGCGCCACGCGACGGCGACAAGGAGGGGAGTGATCGCGAGGGCGATCAGCGCCAGGCGCCAGTCGATCACGAACAGGAGCGCGGTGACGCCCACGACCGTCAGCACGTGCTGGGCGAGGAAGATGAGCCCGTAGCCGAGGAAGAAGCGGACGTTCTGCAGATCCACGGTGGCGCGCGACATGAGCTGGCCTGTCTGGTGCCGGTCGAAGAAGCCAAAAGAGAGCCGCAGCAGGTGCCCGTAGAGCGCGTTTCGCATGTCGTACTCGACGCCGAGCGCCTGCCGGCCCGAGATCAGCCGGCGGCCGACCATCATGAGCGCCTTGGCGACCCCGAACGCGACGATCAGGCCGACCAGCAGCGCGAGGCGCTCGCCGTCGCCATCGGGAATCGGCCCGTCGATGGCGTCGCCGACGAGCCAGGGAATCGCCAAGCCGGCCGCCTGCGAGCCGACGGCCAGGACGATCGAGATCGCGAGCGAGACCTTGTACGGTCGCAGGAAACCGAGCAGCCGCGCGAAGGTGCGCAGGCGGGACGGTGCTGCGGCGGGGGCGGACACCATCCGAGTGTAGAGGCCGCGCTCCTGCGCTCCGCCCTCGGCCGCTCCGCTCCGCGATCCTGCCGTCATACTGGGCCGAACGCGCCCGCGGAGCCCGGGATTCCCGGCCGGGAGGCCGTCACTACACTCACTCGTTGCCAGATGAAGCAGGCTCAGAACCCGCGGGTCCGGCTCAGCGTCTTCGCGGTCGTCCTGCTCCTCGTCTCCGCGGTTCGTGCAGACCCGTGATCGACCTGCACACGCACATCCTCCCCGGCGTCGACGACGGGTCGCGGACGCTCGACGACGCGCTGGACATGGCGCGGGCGGCGGTCGCGGACGGGATCCGGGCCGTCGCCGCGACCCCGCACGTCCGCGACGACTACCCGACGGAGCCCGCGCGCATGGAGCGCGGGGTCGCCGAGCTGCGCGCCGCGCTCACCGAAGCGGGCATCTCGCTCGACCTGCTCCCCGGCGGCGAGCTGGCGCTCGACCGGCTCGACGTGCTCTCCGAGGACGAGCTGGCCGGCTTCGGGCTGGGCGGGAACCCCGATTTCCTCCTCCTCGAGACGCCCTACACGGGCTGGCCGCTCGCGCTGCCCGAGAAGGTGAGGGCGCTCACCACCCGTGGCGTCGTCCCGGTGCTCGCCCATCCCGAGCGCAACCCGGACGTGCAGCGCGACCCGGAGCGTCTGCGTCCGCTTGTCATCATGGGCGCGCTCTGCCAGGTGACGGCGTCGTCGCTCGACGGGCGCATCGGCAAGCAGGCCCGCCGCACCGGCCTCGCGCTCGTCGAGACCGGCCTCGCCCATCTCGTGGCGAGCGACGCCCATACGCCGGACGTCCGGGGCATCGGCATGACGGACGCCGCGGCGAGCGTTGGCGACGAGACGCTGGCCCGGTGGCTGACGTACGGCGTGCCGGCCGCGATCGTCGGCGGGACGGAGCTGCCGCCGCGACCCCCGGCGCGCCCGCGCCGGCGCCTCTTTCGCCGCGCGTGAACCGGCCGAGCGGGCATTCCCCCAAACGAGGGATGCGGAGGATCAACGACCTCGAGTACGGTGGGATCACCGCTTCGGGTGAGGCCCGACCGTGAGCGAAGACGCGGCGCCGATGCGGCGGGTGCCCGGCTCCGAACGGCACGGCCCACCCGGGGCGGAGTGGTGTCCGGACCCCCGGCCGCCGCACTGGTGTCGCCGGGAATGAACGCTCTACCAGGTCTTGCCATCGGTGGGACCGCTAGCCCCCAGCAGACCGGCCGAGGCGCGTTCGAGCTGGCCGCGAAGCACCTCGATCGTGGCGAGGAACGCGGCGACCAGCCCTTGCGGCGGGCCTGCGGCACGCCGCCGGATGGCCACGATCTGGCGGCGGACGGGCGTCGCGTCGACCACGCCGATGGCTCGCAGCGTCCCCGCCTCGAGCTCCTCCGCGGCGGCCGTGTACGGCACCATCGCCACGCCGAGGCCCTGCCGCACCATCTTCTTCGTGGCGTCGATGTTGTCGAGCTCCATGAGGCCGCGGGGAACCACGCCCGCCTCCCGCAGCAGCGCCGCGGTGAGGTCGTGGTAGCTCGACGTCCGGTCGAAGAGGATCACGCGCTCGCCTCCGAGCTGCTCGATCTCGACCTCGCCCGCCTCGGCGAAGGGGTGATCCGGGTGGCAGACGAGCACGAGCTCGTCCTCGTAGAGCGGCACGCTCTCGACCTCGGGATGGCGAAGCGCTCTGATCAGGCCGATCTCGACCTCGTCGCGGAGCACGAGCTCGAGCACCTCTTCGGAGTGGCCCGTGCGGACTGCGAGCTGCACGCTCGGGTAGCTGGCGTGGTAGCGCTCGAGGATGACCGGGAGGACGTACGTGGAGACGGCGGGCGCCGCGCCGATGGCGAGCTCGCCGGCGCCGCCGAGGGCGATGTCGTGAACGACGCTGCGTCCCTCCGCGAGGGCGTGGAGGGAGCGCTGGGCGTAGGGGAGGAACGCGCGCCCCGACTCCGTCAGCCGGACGCCCCGCCCCGTGCGGATGAAGAGCTCGGCGCCGAGAGAGCGCTCGAGCCCCTTGATGCGCGCGGTGAGCGCCGGCTGGGTGACGAAGAGAAGCTCGGCGGCCCGCGTCACGGAGCCGTGGCGGGCCGCGTGGACGAACGCCTCGAGCTGCCCCAGCAGCATCGAGCGATGATATCAGCAGTTTCTATTGGTTTGATCAGAACGAACGATTGGACTGATGCGTACACCACTTCTACACTGCAACGAGGCGACAAAATTGCCGTAGAGGCAATGCCGTTGCCGTCAGTGACCACGATCGCCGCGGGAGGGACGACCGCTCATGACCCAGATGCAGGACCTGCCAACCTCGACGGGACTGGAGCTCGCGCCCTCGGCGCTGCTTCCGGACGGCTTCTCCGTCCCCGTCTCGCGCTGGACGAACCCGTCCACCCGGATGCGCGAGCTGCTCGACACCGAGCCGTACCTGTTCGGCCCCGGCGTCTACGACCCGATGGGCGCCCAGCTCGCGATGTACCACGGCTTCAAGGCCGTGTACTTCTCGGGCTACTCCTTCGCCATCGGCCATCTCGGGACGACCGACATGGACATCTACGACTCGGTCGAGATCGCGGACGGGGCACGGCGGACCGTCTCGGCGCTCCGGAAGTTCCAGCTCACCATGGCGGTGGGGGATCCGGAGAAGGGGGTGCCGCCGAAGCACCTCGAGATACCGCCCGTCGTCGTCGACATGGACGGCGGCTACGGGAACATCTTCAACGTCATGCGCACCGCCGAGCTGTACGTGAACGCCGGCGTCGCCGCGGCGCACATCGAGGATCAGGTGCTACCCAAGCGCTGCGGCCACATCGGCGGCAAGGCACTCATCCCGGCGACCGAGATGATCGGCAAGCTGCGCATGGCCCGCGCCGTCGCCGACGATTGCGGCAACGCGGACTTCGTCATCATCGCCCGCACCGACGGCATCTCCGCCGTCGACGCGCCGGAGGACAAGCGCGGCATCGACCTCGCCGTCGAGCGCGGGCTGCGCTACCTCGACACCGGGATCCCCGACCTGCTCTGGTGCGAGTTCCCGACCGCGGACCGAGGCCCCGTCGAGACGTTCGCGGAAGCCATCCGCCGCCGCTTCCCGGAGGCGCGCTTCGCGTTCAACTGGTCGAGCTCGTTCAAGTGGTTCAACGATCCCGACCCGATCACGTTCGCCGAGCTCGGCGAGCTCGGATTCGCCTTCATCTTCATCACGCTCGGCGGCCAGCACGCCATGGGGCACGGACTCTCCCGGCTCCTCGAGCGGATGGACGAGGTCCAGGAGCAGGGCTACGTAGAGCTCCAGCGCGAGGAGTGGGCGGAGGGCGAGGACTTCCCGACTCGCAGCCACCATTTCTTTTCCGGCGTCCCCTACCACCACCTCGTCGGCAAGGCGTACGACGCCGCGCGCCTCGGCCAGGAGTTCGTCGAGGAGCTCTCGGACGAGAAGGTCGTGTAGGGCGCGGGGGAGCAACCTCCCGGGGCCTCACTGGTCATCGCTTCGCTCGACTCGACCATGACAGAGCGGCCGGCCCAGCCGGCCGCTCTGCCTTTCCGGCGGAATCCCATCTGGGGGGCACGCACAGGCGCGCGGAGTGCCGTGACGACGGCTGCGAGTCGATGACGGAGCGCCGTCGCGCCGAGCTCGACCCAACCCGGTCGGCCACGGCTCCACGGCGGCAACGCAGCGCCGGTACGGATCCACCTGGCGCGCCGGGCCTCATCGGAAGGCGCCTCGCGGACCCGGCCGGACCGCCGTGCGGTCTCAGCGCTTCAGCTGCGCGAGCTCGTCGCGCACAACCGCGAGCGCTGCGGCGAGCCGTGCCCGATTCTCCGGCGCGTTGAGCCAGCCGCTCGCACCGGACGGGTGGGGGAGCGGGACGGCGATCGCCTCGCCCAGCCGATGGCGGGTGCCCACCTGGTGGGTGAGGCGCTCGATCCCGAGCATCCGGCGCGCCGCGAGACCTCCTACCGTGAGCACGAGGGCCGGCCGGAGCAGACGCCGCTCCCAGTCGAGCCAGAAGCGGCACAGCTCCATCTCGGCCGCAGCGGGCGTGCGGTCGCCTCGGCCGCCGGGGCTTCGGCCCGGGTAGCAGCGCGTGACCGAGCAGCAGTAGAACGTCGCGTAGAACTCGTCCTCGTCCAGCTCGAGCCAGCGCCGCAGGGTGGCGCCCGCGCGGCCGCGCCAGGGGCGGCGCTGTTCGCCCTCGACCACCCCGGGCGCCTGCCCGACGATCATGGCGCGCTGCCCGGCTATGTCCCTCGACGACAGGGAGCGAGGCGAGCGGAAACCCCGCGTCGGCACATGCCCGGCAGCCGCGATTGTCGCGCTGCAGCGAGTCGAGCGACCGGTACGAAGCCCGTCGGCTCACGCCGCTCCGCCCACGCATGACGAACTCGTCACACAACCGCGCGCCTTCTGGCACGGACGGTCACACACCCGCGCGCTCGCAGCCGATACGCTCATAGCGGGTGGAGGCACGGGGTGGCCCCGGGGCGCCGTACGTAGGCTACGCCGCCTGTAGCTCGGCGAGGCGCTCTCGCACCCGGCGCGCCATGGCGAGGTTGCGCTTGCGCTCGTACCGGTCGAGCGCTTGCGCGAGCGCGGCGGCGGCTTCGTCGCTGCGGCCGGCAGCCGTAAGAACCTCGGCGAGGTCGGAGAAGGCGCTGCCCTGGAAGTTGAGCCCGTCCGTCCGCTCGATGATCTCGACCGCCTCGCGGGCGAGCTTCTCGGCGTCAGTGTGCTGGCCGCGATGGGCGAGGACGCGCGCCTGTACCTGCCGCCAGAGCGTCTGTGTCGCCAGGTCCTGCTCGTGGCCGAGCTCGCGGCCTTGCTTGGCAAGCGGCTCGGCCTCGCTGTAGCAGCCGAGCGCGCACAGCGAGCGGCCGAGCATCGGCGCGTAGGTCGAGAGATTGTTGAAACGGTGCTGCGCCTCGAGTCGGTCACAGTGGACGCGAAGGTAGGCGGCAGCGGTCTCGAAGTCGCCGACAAAGGTGGCGATGTCTGCGATGTGCTCGCCGCCGTCGCTACCGGTGAGCTCGCGCAGTCGCTCGCTCGCCTCGAGCGCGAGCGGCCACGCTTCCTCGAAACGGTCGAGCATCGCCAGGACGCGCGCACGGCTGAGCACATAAACAGGGTCGGACCATTCAGGCAGGAGCTCGTCGAGTTTCCGTAGCACCTCGTCCGCGGGTTCAGGTCCTAGGACGTAGGCAGCTCCCAGGCCCAACGGGGGCGCCGGATGCTGGCCCGCGAGCCGCGCGTGGTGGAAAGCCCGTTCGTGGCTCCTCCCCCGCTCCTCCCAATGGCCGCGGTGATTCGCAACCTCGCTGGCGGCGTTCGAGACGTGAACGAGGCCAGCGTGATCGGCCGCGTCTTCGAGTAGCGGCAGTGCGACACGCACGAGCGCGTCGAGAGCGTCCACCGTATCCTCGAACTCCAGTCGGTAGCGTGCAGCGACGACACGGGCGAGAGCCTCACCCGCGTGGTCGGCGTCAGCCGCCGCTCGTTCGGCCGCGCGCTCGGCGATCGCAGCCGCCTCCCGCGGGTCGCTTCCAAGGGCCTGAGCGAGATCGACCTCGAGGTGGACGTCGAGGCACAGCGGCCGTGTGAACCCGAGGGACCGCTCGAGCAAGGACACCGCAGCATGCTCGTCACCGCGGGCAAGCGCGCGGCGGCCGCCGGCGGCGAGCCGTTCGGCTGCGCGTTCGGCAAGGACACTGTCCGGTTGCTCGAGCTCGGCCTTGTAGCGGGCTGCCTGCTCGAGGTGGTGGCCGAGGATCTCGTCGAGCTCGACCAGGTCCGCGCCCCGCTCTTCGAGCCAGCCGGCGAAACGCTCGTGCAGGTCGGCGCGGACAGCCTTCGGCAGGGCGTCGTAGGCGGCGTCGCGGATCAGCAGGTGGCGGAAGCGGTACGCCTCCTCCCCCGCGAACTGCGGCGTATCGGGGCGGACGAGTTGCTTGCGCACGAGCGCGATCAGCCGTGGCGTCTGCGATTCGCCGTTCGCGAGAGCTTGGACGGCGCTCTGGTGGAAGACGCGGCCCTCGACCGAGCCACGCTCGAGCACCGCCCGCTCGGCGGGGTCGAGCTGGTCCAGCCGGGCCGCCAGGAGCGCCTGAATCGTCGGCGGCACGCTGATCTCGCCCTCGCCAGAAGCGCCCACGAGCGCGAGCATCTCCTCCAGGAAGAGCGGGTTTCCCTCGGCGGCGGTAGCGATCCGCTGACGCAGCCCGGGCTCGACGCCGCCGAGCTCGTCCAGCAGCCGCTCGGTCTCCGCGGCGTCGAGCGGCTCGAGCAGCACGGTGGTGGAGTTCCACTTGCCGCCGCCCCAGGCGGGCCGCTTCTCGAGCAGCTCGGGCCGGGCCATGCAGAGGAGCAGGAGCGGAGCGTCGCGAGAGAGGTCGGCAACGTGCTCGACGAGGTCCAGCAGGGTTTCCTCCGCCCAGTGCAGATCGTCGAGTACGCAGACGAGCGGATGCTCCCGCGCCTCCTGCTCGAGCAGCTTGCGAAAGGCCCAGGCGATCTCATCGGCCGAGGTCGCGGACTCCGTCACGCCGAGGAGCGACCGCAGGGGCACGGCCGCGTCACCCTCCGGCAGCGTCTTGAGCTGCTTGACGATCTCGACCACCGGCCAGTACGTGATCCCGTCGCCGTAGGACAGGCAGCGGCCCCGGACCACCCGGGCTTCGACGGCCGCGAGGAACTCCGCCGCCAGCCGCGACTTGCCCACGCCCGCCGACCCGAGCACCGTGAAAAGCTGGCAGGAGCGGTCGTGCACCGCCTGTGCGAACGCGTCCCCGAGCCGCCTCAGCTCGGTCTCGCGGCCGACCATCGGCGTCGCGAAGAGCCGGGCGAGCCCGCCGTGGACCGAGAGCAGCCGGAACGCCGGAACCGGCTCGGTCTTACCCTTCAGCGTCAGCGGCTCCACCGGCTCCGCCTCGGTCGCGTCACGCACGAGCGCCAGCGTCTCGGCGCCGACCAGTACCTCGCCCGGAGCCGCAGCCTGCTCCAGGCGGGCGGCGACGTTGACCGCGTCGCCGGTCGCGAGCCGCTCGGCCGTGCCGGTAACCACCTCGCCCGTGGTAACGCCAATCCGGCCGTTGATCCCCAGCCCGGCGAAGGCGTCGCGCATCTCGACGGCCGTCCGGCAGGCGCGGAGGGCGTCGTCCTCGTGCAGCACTGGCACGCCGAAGACCGCCATCACCGCGTCGCCGATGAACTTCTCGACCGTGCCCCCGTGTGACTCGACGATTCCCTTCATCCGCTCGAAGTACCGAGCCAGCAGCGCCCGCATGGCCTCCGGATCCTTCGCCTCGCCCATTGCGGTCGAGCCGGTCACGTCGCAGAACAGCACCGTCACGGTCTTGCGCTGCTCCCGCGAGGGCGCCGCTATCGCGAGCGGTGCCCCGCAGTGGGGGCAGAAGCGAAACTCGCCCTCGATCTCGCGTTCACAGCTTGCGCAGATCGGCATAGCGGCGAGGCTAAACCATTCGCCGCCGGTCCGGACGCCGCGGCGAACCTAGCCTAACGCGGCATCGCCTCTAGCCTCGGACTGCACCCGGTTCTCGGCCAGCCGGGTTCCGCTTCGCCACCTCGGTCTCTCGGTCATCGCTGAGGGAGCTGT
This sequence comes from uncultured Thermoleophilia bacterium, assembly GCA_963838105.1. Lineage (GTDB taxonomy): Bacteria > Actinomycetota > Thermoleophilia > Gaiellales > Gaiellaceae > CAWJNF01. The sequence continues at coordinate 12,339 of CAWIQC010000020.1, forward strand.
CGCTAATCCAGGGGACGTTACGCCTGGCTCGCTGGACGACGAACAGCGCCTTCAGCGCAGGACGGGCGCTCGATGACGCGTGGGTTCGGCCCGAGGCGGCACGCTCTCGTCTTGAGCGCGATGCTCGCAAGCGGTTCGTGCTTGCCGGAACTGCCTTCGGACGTTCGGTCGGCCCAACCTAGAAGGAGGCACAGGGTGGCCCCCGGGGAGCGGCTGCGAAGGACACGCCCCGATCAGCCTAGACTAGCCTGCCGTGGCGCTCCCGCTCGAGTCCGTCCCGAACTTCTCGGCCGCCCGGGATCGGGAGACGGTCGCGGCACTGCGGACTGCGCTGTCGGCGCCGGCTCGGCTCCTCGACGTCCACGTCGACGAGGATCACAACCGCTCGGTCTACACGCTCGCCGGTAGCGGTAATGAGCTCGTCGAGACCCTGCTCGCGGGCATCCGCGTCGCGACGGAGCGGATCGATCTCGGCGCGCACGAAGGCGTGCATCCGCGGACCGGCGCGGCCGACGTCGTCCCGCTTGTCCCGCTCCAGCCGGAGGCCGAGCCACGAGCGCGGGAGGCCGCCGTCGCACTCGCCGATCGCGTCGCGCAGGAGCTCGAGCTGCCTGTCTTCTTCTACGCGGGGCTGACGGAGGAGCGCAGGCCGCCCGCGTACTTCCGTCGCGGCGGCACGGCTGAGCTGCAGCGCCGCATCGACGCAGCCGAGCTGATGCCGGATCGCGGCCCGAGCAGTCTCCATCCGACCGCCGGCGCCGTCCTGATCGGCGTCCGCAGGCCGCTCGTCGCCTTCAACGTCAACCTCCGCTCGCGCGACCTCGACGCCGCGCGTGAGATCGCGGGCCTCATCCGAGAGCGCGACGGCGGCCTGCCCGGCGTGCGCGCCCTGGGTCTCGAGCTGCCGCGCGCGGGGCTGGTGCAGGTCAGCATGAACCTCGAAGACTGGGAACGCACGCCGCCACACGTGGTCGTCGAGCGCATCTCCGAGGAGGCGAGGGCTCGTGGCATCGAGGTCGACGGAAGCGAGCTCGTCGGCCTGATGCCCGCCGGCGCGGCCGTTGCGGCCGCCGGTCGCGCGTTGCTTCTGCCGGACCTCGGCGTCGGCCGAGTTCTCGAGCTCTGCCTCGTCGATGCTTGAGCCTGTCGGCCTCACCGGGCGGGGCCTCGATCCGGCGGCCGTCTGGCGCATCGCCGTCGAGGGCGCGCCGGTGGAGGTCGAAGCGGAAGCGGTCGCAAACGTTGCCGCGAATCGCGCCGCGCTCGAGGCGGCCATCGCTCGCGGCGATCTGATCTACGGCGTCACCACCGGCCTGGGCGCGCTCGTCCGCGAGCGGGTCTCCGCGGAGGACGCCGCCACGATGCAGCGAGACGTCCTCCGCAGCCATGCGGCCGGCGTGGGAGAGCCACTCCCGCCAGAGGTGGTTCGGGCGGCGCTCGCAATCCGGCTGAACGGCCTGCTCAGAGCCCGCTCCGGCGTTCGCCCGCTCGTGGTCGAGCGCATCGGGCAGCTCCTCAACGCCGGCATCGTGCCGGTCGTCCCGCGAACGGGCTCGCTCGGAGCGAGCGGCGATCTCGCCCCGTCGGCGCATGCATTCCTCGTCCTCGTCGGCGAAGGCCAAGCCCTTGGGCGGGACGGCAGCCACCGCTCGGGCGCCGACGTGTTGCGCGACGCGCACCTGGAGCCGATCGAGCTTGCCCCGAAGGAGGCCTTGGCCCTTGTCAACGGCACGCACTTCATGGCCGCGATCGGATCCTTGCTCACCGTGCGGTGCGAGCGCCTGGCCGATACGGCCGACGGCGTCGCGGCGCTCTCACTCGAGGCGTTGCGCGGCGAGCCGGCCGCGTTCGATCCTGCAGTCCACGCGCTTCGCCCGGTGCCGGGGCAGGCCCGGTCGGCGGCCATCGTGCGAGCGCTGACCGATGGCTCGGAGCGACTAGGGACACGCGAGAGAGACCTGCAGGACGCCTACTCGTTCCGGTGCATCCCGCAGGTCCACGGCGCCGCCCGTGAGGCCCTCGTGTTCTTCCGGCGGCTCGTCGAGATCGACCTGAACGCGGTCACCGACAACCCGATCGTGTTCGACAACCCGGCTCGGGTGGTCTCGGCCGGGAACTTCCACGGGCAAACGCTGGCGCTCGCCTTCGACACGCTCCGGCTCGCGCTGGCCGATCTCGCGTCGATCTCCGAGCGGCGAACCTTCAGGCTCTTGTCGCCGTCGCTCAACTTCGGCCTGCCGGCGTTCCTGACTCCCGAGGCCGGCAGCTCGAGCGGCTACATGGTGGTGCAGTACACCGCCGCCGCGCTGCTGTCCGAGCTCCGCGCGCTCGCACACCCGGTGAGCCACGACACGGTGCCGACCTCGGACAACCAGGAGGACCACGTGAGCATGGGCATGACCGGCGCTCTCCTGGCGCTCGAGTCGGTCTCCCGCCTCGAAGCCGTGCTCGCGATCGAGGCCCTCTGCGCAGCGCAGGCGCTGGAGCTTGTGCCCGGCCGGCCGGGTGCGGGCGCAGCCGAGGTGCACGCGCTCGTCCGCTCTCGCGTTCCGCCGCTCGAGGAGGACCGCCCTCCGGCGCCGGACATCGACGCCGTGCGTGACCTCGTCTTCGCCGGTGACCTCGCCGCGGCGGTCGCCCGCCACGCGGGCGAGTAGGATCGCTCGGGGTATGGGCGCCCTCGCCGTCCGGCGGCTCCGCGATCTCGACCCCGCCGAGCGCGAGCGCATCCTGGCCCGGTCGACCGCGGCGATCTTCGATCCGGAGCTCGTCGCCGGCGTTCGCGCCATCATCGAGGACGTGCGCGCCCGCGGCGACGCGGCCGTGTGCGACGCCCTCGGGCGCTTCGACGGCGTCGAATGCACGCCTGCCGAGCTGCGAGTAACCGAAGCCGAGCTCGCCGGGGCGGGCGAGCGGGTCGCAGGCGACGTCATCGCGGCGATCCGGCAGGGAATCGCGAACGTCCGCGCCTTCAACGAGCGCGTGCTCGAGGGCGCATCGTGGCGTGCCGAGATCGCGCCCGGGCTCCTGGTCGGGGAGGAGAGCCGTCCGATTGCCTCCGCCGGTCTCTTCGTCCCCAGTGGCAAAGGCTCCTTTCCGTCCGTGCTCATGCACATCGGGACGCCGGCGGTCGTCGCCGGCGTCGGCGATATCGTCGTCGTCGTTCCGCCCTCAGCCGGCCACGGTCTCGATGTCGACCCGGCTGTTCTGGCGGTGGCGTGCGAGCTCGGGCTGACGAACGTCTTCCGCGCGAACGGACCGGCAGGTATCGCCGCCGCCGCCTTCGGTACCGAGACGATCCCGAGGGTCGCGAAGATCGTCGGTCCGGGGAGCCCGGCGGTGACCTCCGCGCAGGTGCAGGTGCAGGCGTACGGCTGTGCCACCGCGATGCTCTTCGGCCCCTCCGAGAGCCTCGTCATCGCGGACGAGGCCGCCGATCCGGCCATCCTCGCCGCCGATCTCCTCAACGAGGCAGAGCACGGCGACGATTCCGTCGCCCTGCTCGTGACGGCATCCGAGACGCTCGTGGCCGCCGTCGCCGGCGAGATCGATCGGCAGCTCGAGACGCTCCCGCGGCCACGTCGCAACTATGCGAGCGTCGCGCTGTCTCGTACCGGCGGCGCTCTTCTCGTTCGCGACCTCGCCGAGGCGTGCGAGTTTGCGAACGAGTTCGCGCCGGAGCATCTCCTGCTGTCCGTTCGCGACCCGGACGCGCTGCTCCCGAAGCTCGACCACGCCGGCGAGATCCTGCTGGGCGACACGCCGTTCGCGGCCGCGAACTACCTGATCGGCGTGCCGAACACACTGCCCACCGGTCGCTACGCCCGCCTGGCCTCGGGAGTCACGGCGCGTACGTTCGTCAAGACGAGCTCGATCGCACAGACCTCGACCGCGGCGCTCGCGGAGCTGTCCGAGGGCATCGTCGCGCTCGCGAGGCACGAGGGCTTCCCAGCGCACGCCGCCGCCATCCGGGCTCGTGGCCTCATGCCGGGGCCGGGCTCCTGAGCCCACCACGGTGCTCTGTCGGTGGCGTGCGAGAACCGTGCGTGCGTCCGTCCTAAGATGGCGCCGGTGAACGAGGGAGTCAGCGCCGCGGACGGGCTGGACGCGCGCGTCGAGGCCCTGTGCGGAGACCTCGCCCACATCCGGGCACCGCGCGGGACGCAGCTGAACGCCCGCTCCTGGCAGAGCGAGGCGCCCCTCCGAATGCTGCTGAACAACCTGGACGCGGATGTCGCCGAGCATCCGGAGCAGCTCGTCGTGTACGGCGGCTCCGGCAAGGCGGCGCGGAACCACGAGGCGCTTCGCGGGATCGTCCGCGCGTTGCTCCGGCTCGGCGACGACGAGACGCTGCTCGTGCAGAGCGGGAAGCCGGTGGGCGTCTTCCGTACCCATGGCGGTGCCCCCCGGGTCCTCATCGCGAACTCGCTGCTGGTGCCGCGCTGGGCGACCTGGGACGAGTTCCGGCGGCTCGAGGCGCTCGGGCTGACGATGTTCGGGCAGATGACGGCGGGGAGCTGGATCTACATCGGGACGCAGGGCATCCTCCAGGGGACATACCAGACGTTCGCGGCTGCCGCCGAGACGCACTTCGGCTCACCGGATCTCGCCGGCCGGACGATCCTGACCGCAGGTCTCGGCGGGATGGGCGGCGCCCAGCCACTCGCCGCGACCATGGCCGGCGCTGCGATTCTCTGCGTCGAGGTCGATCCGTCGCGCATCGAGCGGCGTCTGCAGACCGGGTACCTCGACGAGGCGACGCAGTCCCTCGACGAGGCCGTCGGCCGAGTTCGTGCAGCCGCGGCCGAACGGCGCGCGCTATCGGTTGCCGTGCTCGGCAATGCCGCGCTGGTCTACCCCGAGCTCGCCCGCCGCGGGGAGCAGTTCGACCTCGTCACGGATCAGACGGCCGCGCACGACCCGTTACTCGGGTACATCCCGAGCGAGCTTCCGTTCGAGGAAGCGGCGCGCTTCCGGGAGCGCAACCCGGATGAGTACCTGAGGCTGGCACGCGAATCGATTGCCGTCCAGGTGAACGCCATGCTCGAGTTCGTCCGGGCCGGCAGCTATGTTTTCGATTATGGCAACAACCTGCGAGGGGAGGCGCATGAGGCGGGCGTAGAGGACGCGTTCACATACCCGGGCTTCGTCCCGGCCTATATCCGGCCGCTCTTCTGTCGCGGCATCGGACCGTTTCGGTGGGCAGCGCTCTCCGGCGACCCGGCCGACATCGCGACGATCGACGAGGAGCTGAGGCGGCTGTTCCCCGGCGACCGCCTGCTTCAGCGATGGCTCGAGCTCGCGGCCCGGCGCGTCGCGTTCCAGGGGCTTCCGGCGCGCATCTGCTGGCTCGGCTACGGCGACCGCGCCCGCGCGGGCCTGGCGATCAACGAGCTCGTGGAGGCGGGGCGCCTGCAGGCTCCGGTCGTCATCGGCCGAGACCACCTCGATTCGGGATCGGTTGCGTCGCCCTACCGCGAGACCGAGGCGATGCGCGACGGCTCCGATGCGATCGCGGACTGGCCGATCCTGAACGCGCTGCTGAACACCGCCGCCGGCGCCACCTGGGTGTCGGTCCACCACGGCGGCGGCGTCGGTATCGGCAACTCGATCCACGCGGGCATGGTCGTTCTCGCCGACGGCACGCGCAGCGCGGCGGAGCGGCTCACGCGGGTGCTCGCCGGCGATCCGGGGATCGGCGTCCTCCGCCACGCTGACGCTGGCTACGCCGAGGCGATCGACGCGGCTCGCGAGCACGGGCTCGGTGTGGCGTGAGCCCAAGGGCGGCCGACTTGTGACCGTGAGACTTGTGACGGCGAGAGCTGTGGATCGCGCACCGGGCTTTGGCATGGCCGAGAGGCATCCCCTGCTGTGACCATACGCCGCACCGGCCTCCGCGTCGGCGCAACGCGCGGATGTCCCGGCGCCCTTCCGGCCGGCCCCGGCATGAGGTGGCTCGCCATCGCCTCCCGGGCGCTCCGGTAGCACGGCCATGGCGCGGCTGCTGATCCGCGATCTCGCGCAGCTCGTCAGCCCGGCCGGCCGGACTGCGCCGCTGCGGGGGAGCGCGCTCGGAGAGGTCGAGCTGCTGGAGGACGCGTACGTGCTCGTCGAGGCCGGCGCGATCGCGGCCGTCGGCCGCATGCGCGACCTGCAGCCACTCGAGGGTGACCTCGTCGAGATCGACGGACGGGGGCGCTGCGCGCTGCCCGGGCTGGTCGACTGTCACACCCATGCCTGCTTCGGCGGCGATCGCGTCGAGGAGTTCGCGCTCCGCGCCCGCGGCGCGAGCTACGAGGAGCTGCACGCGGCCGGCGGCGGCATCCTGTCGACCGTCCGAGCGACGCGAGCGCTCGACGAGGCCGGCTTGCGCGCCCGCGTGGAGCGCCACCGCTCCTGGATGCGTGCGCAGGGGACGACGACCTTCGAGGCGAAATCGGGCTACGGACTCGACCGTGAGACCGAGCTCGCCTGCCTGAGGGCGATACGGGACGCAGGCGGCATACCGACGTGGCTCGGCGCCCATGCGGTGCCACCGGAGTTCGACAGCGCGGACACGTACCTCGAGTTCGCACTGGCCGACGTCCTGCCCGACGCCTCCGGTGTCGCCGAGGCGGCGGACGTATTCCTCGAGCGAGGCGCCTTCGACGCGGTTCAGGCGAGGCGCTACCTGCTCGCCTGCGCCGAGGCCGGGCTCACGCTCCGGCTGCACGGCGACCAGTTCACAGAGGCCGGAGCGATCCCGCTCGCGATCGAGCTCGGGGCTCGCTCCGTCGACCATCTCGAGGCGACCGGCGAGCGAGGTGTCGCAGCCCTCGCAGCGAGCGACGTCACGGCGGTGTTGCTGCCGGTCGCCGCGCTGGTCCTTGGACGGCCCATGCCGCCCGGCCGCCGGCTGGTCGACGAGGGGGCCGCTATCGCTCTCGCCACGGACTTCAACCCGGGGAGCGCGTTCTGCGAGAGCCTGCCTGTTGCGTGCGCGCTCGCGTGCACGCAGCTACGTCTCGGGCCTGCAGAGGCGCTCGCGGCCTGCACGGTGAACGCCGCGCACGTGCTCGGCCGCTCCGCGAGCCGAGGCCGCCTCGCGTCGGGATTCAGAGCCGACCTGGTGCTTCTCGCTGCTCCGGACTGGCGCTATCTCGCGTACCACCTCGGGCACGACCACGTGGCGCTCGTGCTCGAAGGCGGGGAGGTCGTGTTCGAGGCGTAGCCGGTGCGAAACCGGGAGGGCCGCCACGCCCGCCGTGTCGCCACCCCGCCCGGTGCCGGCGGGCCGCGCTGCGATAATCGATCCATGAGCCTCGTCCTCGGAGACATCGCCTGGTGGGCTCCGCTCGCGATCATCGGCGGCGCGCTCATCGGCCTCGTCGCCGGCTACCTGCTGCTCGTGTTCGTCGGGAACCCTGCCGGCGGTTCGCGGGCTGCCGAGCGGATCCGCTTCGAGGAGACGAGCCAGTCGAACTACCCCCGACCGAACGTGGCCGCGTTCGTGGTCGTCCTCGCCGTCATCGCCCTGATCGTCGGGCTCGCGGTCGGGCTGTCGGCCGACTGATGCGCGCCGCGCCCGGGGGCCGCCGAGCCGCAGCGTCCGCAGGCCTCGGCGAGCCGGCAAAGCCCGCCGCCGTGCCTGCCCCCGGCCTGCGATAATCGGGCGATGGCCACGAAGAAGCAGCGGCGGCGGCGCGAGAAGCTCCAGCGCCACGAGTACGAGTACGTCGTCGAGACGGACGAGGGCGAGGAGATCGTCGTCGAGCCGCCACGGCGCGCGCGCAGGGCGACGGCAGCCAGAAGCTCCCGCAAGGCGCCATCGTGGATCGCCGCGGCCGCGTCATCCCACGGCCGTCGTGGGGGCGCGTGCTCAAGCGCGGCGCCATCTTCGGCCCGCTGCTCGTGATCCTCATGTTCGCGCTCGGTGGCAACATCTCGACCACCGCCAAGATCATCAACGCGGTGGTCATGCTGCTGATCTTCCTGCCCATGAGCTACTTGACCGACATGCTCATCTACCGGTCGGTCTCGAAGCGCCAGCAGCGAGAAGCCGGGCGCTGAGCCGAGCGGCGCGCCGGCCGTCCACGTTCAGTGGCCGGAGGGCGCCCTGCTCGCCGCACGAGAACCGGTGTGACCGAGGCTCGCGCGGTCCCGGACTCGTCCCCTGGCGGGCTCGCCCAGCCACAGCGGCGGGCTTCCGGACCGGGCGCCCTGCCAAGCACCGTTCGCGTTCTCTCGGCGCCCGTGCTGAGCGCCCGCCAAGCGGCCACCCATCGGCACCGGCAGCCCTCAGGAACTCTCCGCGGAGGGACCACTAGACTGAACCGCCGTGAGCCTCGACGTCGTCCAGTTGCCGCTCGGCCCGCTCGAGACCAACTGCTACCTCGTCCGGCAGCAGGGGGCGCCGGAAGCGGTCGTGGTCGACCCGAGCGGGGACGCGGCGACGATCCGGGTCGAGCTCGCAAGCCGGGCCACCCGCTGCGTGGCGATCCTCATCACCCACGGCCACTGGGACCACCTCGGCGCCGTCGCCGACCTGGCGGAAGGCACGGGTGCGCCGGTGCACATGGCCGAGGCGGAGCGTGCGCTGCTCGAGCGGCCGGCCGACTACACGCCGCCCGGCGTGATCGTGCGGCCGTATACCCCGGACGTCCTGCTCCTCGGCGACGAGATCGTCGAGGCTGCCGGAATCACGTTCGAGACGATCACCGCTCCCGGGCACTCGCCTGCGCATCTCGCCTTCGCCGCGGACGGGGCGCTGTTCTCCGGCGACGTGCTCTTCGCCGGCTCGGTCGGGCGCACCGACTTCCCGGGCTCGAGCTGGGACGTGCTGCGAGCGTCGATCGAGACGCTGCTCGAGCGGCTTCCACCCGAGACCGTGGTCTACCCGGGGCACGGACCGGCCACGACGCTCGGGGAGGAGCTTCAGACGAACCCGTTCCTGGCCGAGATCCGAGCCGCTCGGGCGTGAAGATCGAGGCGCCGCGGGGCACGCACGACGTCCTCCCCTCCGACCAGCCGCTCTGGCAGCGGATTCTCGGCGAGGTGGATCGCCTCTGCGAGCTCTACGGCTACCGGCGCATCCAGACGCCGGTGTTCGAGGACACGGCTCTCTTCGCACGGACGGCCGGGGCCGGCTCCGACGTCGTCCAGAAAGAGATGTACACGTTCGAGGACAGAGGCGGGCGCTCGCTGACCCTGCGGCCGGAAGCCACGGCGCCGATCTGCCGTGCCTACGTCGAGCACGGGCTCCAGCGCGAGCCCCAGCCACAGAAGCTCTACACGGTGGCGACCATGTACCGGTACGCGGCTCCGCAGAAGGGGCGCTACCGGGAGCACTGGCAGGCCTCGGTCGAGGCGATCGGCTCCGACGACCCGGCGCTCGACGCCGAGCTCATCCAGCTCTACGCGACGCTGCTCGAGCGGCTGGGCGTGGCGGCCTACCGGCTCGAGCTGAACTCGATCGGAGACGCTGCCTGCCGGCCCGCGTACCTACAGCGGCTGCGCGACTGGCTCGCCGACCACGACGCCGAGCTCGACGAGGACACGCGCGCGAAGGCCGCGACGAGCCCCCTGCGCGTGTTCGACAACCTCGAAACGAAGCCCCAGCCGGCCCGCGCTGCGCTGGCGCAGGCTCCGGCGATCGGGGACTCGCTCTGCGAGCAGTGCCGCGAGCACTTCGCACACGTGCGGGCGTTCCTCGACGCCTACGGCGTTCGGTACGAGCTCGTGCCGACGCTCGTGCGCGGCCTCGATTACTACACGCGCACGACCTGGGAGTTCGTGGGCCCGGCCCTGGGGGCGCAGAGCACGATCTCCGGCGGCGGCCGCTACGACGGTCTCGTGGAGGAGATCGGCGGGCCCCCGACGCCCGGTGTGGGTTTCGGCGCCGGGATCGAGCGCCTGGCGCTGGCGGTCGAGGAGGCCGGGGTGGAGGCCGAGCCCGCGAGGATCGACGTCTTCTTCATGTTCGGCGAGGGCGTGGAACGGTCGGGCGCGCTCGCCGAGATGGCGAAGCTCCGGGCCGCGGGGCTCGCCTGCGACGCTGAGTACGCCCGTCGCTCGCTGAAAGGTCAGCGCACGCAGCTCGCGCGTCTGGGCGCCACCGGCTACGTGCTCGTGACGGCCGCCGGGGCGACGGTCAAGCGCGGGCGCGAGGACGAGGAGCAGACGGTTCCGGTCGGTGCGATCGCGGAGGCCTTCCTCGGGTGAGCGAGATCGAGCCCGCCGAGCCCCGGCCGCATCCCTGGCGCGACCTCATGTGCGGCGAGGTCCGGCCCGAGCACGTCGGCCGGCGCTTGCGGCTGGCGGGCTGGGTCGACACGCGCCGAGACCACGGCGGTCTCGTCTTCATCGACCTGCGCGACCGTAGCGGGCGCTGCCAGCTCGTCGTCAACCCCGAACGGGCGCCGGACGCGATGCCCGCCGCGCACGGGACGCGGAACGAGTTCGTGCTCCAGGCCGAGGGCGAGGTGACCCGTCGAGCGCCCGAAGCGGTCAACCCGAAGCTGCCGACGGGCGAGGTGGAGCTGCAGGTCGACCGGCTCGAGATCGTCTCGCGGTGCCCGCCGCTGCCCTTCCAGCTCGACGAGGAGGACGTCGACGAGACGCTCCGCCTGCGCTACCGCTGGCTCGACCTCCGCCGTCCGAAGCTCCAGCGCAACATCGCGCTGCGGGCGCAGATGGTGGGGATCATCCGGCGCGAGATGGAAGCCGCCGGCTTCCTCGACATCCAGACGCCGATCCTCTTCAAGCCGACGCCCGAGGGCGCACGCGACTTCGTCGTCCCGAGCCGGCTCCAGAAGGGCCGGTTCTACGCGCTGCCCCAGAGCCCGCAGATCCTCAAGCAGCTCTCGATGGTGGCGGGCTTCGATCGCTACTACCAGATCGCAATCTGCTTCCGCGACGAGGACCTGCGCGCGGATCGGGTGCAGGAGATCACCCAGCTCGACGTCGAGATGTCGTTTCCCGACCAGGAGCTCCTCTACCGGCTGATCGAGACGACGATGGCCGCGATCTGGCGGGAGTGCATCGGTGTCGAGCTCGAGCTGCCCTTCCCGCGCATGACGCACGGGGAGGCCGACCTGCGCTTCGGCTCGGACAAGCCCGACCTGCGCTTCGGCCTCGAGCTGGAAGACGCGACCGCGGTGACGAGGGGATCGGAGTTCGGGGTCTTCGCCGGGGCCGAGGCCGTGCGGTTCCTTCGCGTGCCGCAGGCCTTCTCGCGGAGCGAGCTCGCGGCGCTCGAGGAGGTCGCCAAGGAGTGGGGCGCCAAGGGCATGGCGTACCTCGTGTACGACGAGACCGGAGAGGTGCGCTCGCCGATCGCCAAGTTCCTGTCCGAGCCCGAGCTGTCGGCCTTCCGGAGCGACCCGGGCACGACCGTGCTGTTCGCCGCCGACGCGTGGCCCATGACCTCCCGCGTGCTCTCGGCGCTTCGTCTCCACCTGGGCCGCGAGCTCGGGCTCGTCGACGAGCACGCCTGGCGCTGGCTGTGGGTGACGGACTTCCCGATGTTCGAGTGGGACGACGACGCGGAGCGCTGGGGCGCCGTGCACCACCCGTTCACGAGGCCGACACCCGAGTGGGTCGCTCGCTTCCACGAGGAGCCCGGCGCTGCTCTCGCCCATGCCTACGACCTCGTCTGCAACGGCAACGAGCTCGGGGGCGGCAGCTTCCGGATCCACGAGCCCGAGCTCCAGGCGCGCGTGTTCGATCTCCTGCGCCTGTCGTCCGAGGAGCAGCGGGCGAAATTCGGCTTCCTCCTCGACGCGCTCGCCATGGGCGCGCCGCCCCACGGAGGCATCGCGCTCGGCATCGATCGCATGACCATGGTGCTGGCCGGCGAGGAGAACCTGCGCGACGTGATCGCCTTCCCGAAGAACCAGGCCGGCGTGGATCCGATGAGCGGCGCGCCGACCGCCGTCACCGACGAGCAGCTCGACGAGCTCGGCATCCGGCTCAAGCCAGGGCTCGCGTAGGCGATCGACCGGCCGTACCCGCCGAGGCGGCGCGACTCGTCGTACGTAGGCGACGCGCTCGGCGATCGCTGCGATGTCCGAGCGCGGACGTCGAGGCCGCGAGCGCGCGTGGACGCCCGCGTGCGCGCGGACGAGGCAGGTGGCCCGTGGAGCAGATGAGCCCGGACCGGCGTGGACGGATTGGTATCGCAGCGGTGCCCGGGACGCAGGCGGGTCGCCCGGCGACTCCGCGCGGGCTGCTTCGGTCCAGTGCAGCGCCGGCCCCGGGCTTGCTGAATGGTCTAGCGTGATGACGTGGTGGAGCTCTACGGAGACGCGGGCGACGGGGAGGACTGGGTCTGGATCCGCCTCGACCTGTCGGAGAGCGGCCGGATCGTCGAGGCCCGTGGGGAGGGTCCCGGCGTGCGCCCGCTCGCGCAGGCCGTTCGGGGCCTGACCCTGCTCGCGGCGGCCGCGGTGCCGGCGCCCCGTCTCGCCGCCGACGCACTCGCCGCGGCGATCGGGCCGGCTGCACGCGCAGCTCCCACCGAGCGCCGCGTCGCCGTCGCGATGAGCGGCGGGGTGGACAGCGCCGTCGCGCTGCTCGAGGCCGAGGAGGCCGGCCTCGAACCGGTGGGCGTGACGCTTCGCCTCTGGATCGATCCGAAGGGCTCGGATGCCGACCGTGCCTGCTGCTCCCCGGCGGCGGTCGGCGTGGCCCGCGAACTCTGCCATGCCCGGGGCATTCCGCACGTCACGCTGGATCTGCGCGACACGTTCCGAGCCGCGGTCGTCAAGCCGTTCATCGACGGCTACTCTCGGGGCGAGACGCCGAACCCCTGCACCCGTTGCAACGGAAACCTGCGCTTCGCCGCGCTCCTCGCCGCGTGTGCGCGGCTGGGTGCACGGCGCCTCGTCACCGGTCACTACGCGCGCATCGTCGAGCGCCGAGGGCGCCTGCTCGTAGGCCGGGCGCTCGACCAGGAGAAGGATCAGTCGTACATGCTCGGGCGCGTCGATCCCGGAGAGCTGGCCAGCGTCTGGTTTCCGCTCGGAGAGCGCACGAAGGAGGAGACGCGGGCCAAGGCTCGGAGCGCCGGGCTTCCGGTGGCCGATCGCGCCGAGAGTCAGGAGGCGTGCTTCCTCGCGGGCGACGACTACCGTACGTTCCTCGGCCGCCACGGTCTCCAGCCGCGGAGCGGGCCCGTCCTCGATCTCCAGGGCCGGGAGGTCGGCCGGCACGACGGATTCTGGCGCTTCACGCCGGGACAGCGGCGCGGGCTCGGGGTCGCCTCGGCCACGGGGCCGCTGTACGCGCTGGGGACGGATCCGGGTCGCAACGCGGTCGTCGTGGGCCCGCGCGAGGCGCTGGCGCGCACCGCGGTCTCGGTTCCCGACGGGCAGCTGTACGTCCACGTCGAGCGTGCAGAGGCGAAGGTGCGCTACCGCTCGCCGGCGGTCGGCGCGCGCGTGAGCCCGGGTGGGCACGGCTTCGAGCTGGCGCTCGACGAGCCCGTTTACGGAATCGCCTCAGGTCAGACGGCCGTCCTCTACGCGGAGGACGCGGTCGTCGGCGCGGGGACGATCGCGTGCGCCGCATAGAGCGCCTAACAGAAAGGAGACCCGCCGGCGCAGTACTTCATTCTGTTGGGCGCTCATGGTACGGCCCGTCGGCATGCGAGTACGATAGGCGCGTGCTCGTCGCCGACTTCACCACGATCGACGTGCTCTGGATCGTGCTCAGCGTGTTCCTGATCGTCGTCGGCATCGCGCTCGCGATCCTGCTCATCCGTCTCGCGACCACCGCCGGACGGCTCTCGGGGCTGCTGAGCGGGCTCGAGCAGACGATCGTCCCGCTGCTCACGAAGACCGGGGGCACCGTCGACCGCGTCAACGTCCAGCTCGACAAGGTCGATCTCGTCACGGATAGCGCCGTCAGCGCGGCGGACTCGCTCGACACCGCTGTCCGCGCCGTGTCGTTCGCGGTCACGCGCCCGGTGCAGAAGGTGTCCGCGCTGGCCAAGGGCGTCTCGCACGGCGCGTCGGCGCTGGTCGACACGAAGAGCGTTCGCGCGGCCATGGAAGCCGGCAAGGATGCGTCGCGTCGCCGGGAGCAGGAGCTCGCCGAGGAGCTCGGCCGACGCGATCGCCTCCAACGTCAGCAGCCTGCGCCTGCGCCTGCGCCGACGCCCGAGCCGTCCGCGGCGACGGCTGCGGGGGCCACGATGGCGCCCTCGGCGGCGGCTCCGGGCGCCACGGCCGCGCCATCCACGACGGCGGCGACGACTCCGGGAGCCACCGTCGCACCCTCGGCAACGACGGCCGCGCGGCCCGCCGACGCGGCGGACGACGGGCTCGTCCCGTAAACCTGCCGTCGCCGGCCTGCGAACGCGGCGGCCTGCCCGCGACGGCCTGGAAGAACCCGCCCGGAAACCGTGCCGCCGGGCTGGGCGCTCGCCAGGGTCATCGCCGAGTCGGAGCGACGCGCCCACGTCCGCTGCTGTAGGGCGTGCGCGAGTCGCGCGCACAACCTGGTTATCGGACCGGCCACCCGTAGAATCGATCCCGTGCGCACGAGTCACGAGCTGCGCGAGGGCTTCCTCGCCTACTTCGAGTCGAAGGGTCACCTCCGGAGGCCCTCGGCCTCCCTCGTGCCCGCTACCTACGATCCTTCAGTCCTGTTCACGACCGCCGGGATGCAGCCTCTGAAGCCCTACTTCGCGGGTCTCGAGCAGCCTCCCGGCCCACGGCTGGCGACCGTGCAGAAGGTCTTCCGGACGACCGACATCGACTCGGTCGGGCTCACTGCCCGGCATTGCACGTTCTTCGAGATGCTCGGCAATTTCTCGTTCGGCGACTACTTCAAGGACGGCGCGATCGATCTCGCATGGGAGTTCGTTCTCGAGCATCTCCGCTTTCCCACGGAGCGTCTCTGGGCGACGGTCTTCGCGGGCGACCCGGAGCTCGGCCTCGGCGAGGACGAGGTGGCCGTCAACGGGTGGCTTCGGGTCGGCATCCCCGCCGATCGGATCCGGGGCCTGCCGCGCTCCGAGAACTTCTGGCAGGCGGGGCCGACCGGGCCGTGCGGGCCCTGCTCGGAGCTCTACTACGACCGCGGCCCGCGAGCACGGCTGTGAGCGAGCGGATTGCGCGCCAGGGTGTGAATGCGATCGCTTCCTCGAGTTCTGGAATCTCGTCTTCATGGAGTTCGAGCTCCACGACGACGGACGTCTGACGCCTCTGCCCGAGCAGAACATCGACACCGGTCTCGGTGTCGAGCGCGGCGCCGCGTTGCTCCAGGGCGTTCACTCCGTGTACGAGACCGACGCCTTCCAGGACGTCATGAGCTGGGTCGAGGCCGAGACCGGTACGCGACACGGCGAGTCCGACGAGGCGACCAAGGCGCACCGAGTGCTCTCGGATCACGGCAGGGCGATGACGTTCCTCGCCTCCGACGGCGTGACGCCGAGCAACGAAGGGCGCGGGTACGTCCTGCGCCGCATCGTCCGCAGGGCCCTGCAGCACGGGTCGCGTATCGGGCTCGAAGCGCCGTTCGCCGGCCGGCTCGCGGACGTCGTCATCGAGCTGATGGGAAGCTCCTATCCGGAGCTCCACGACCACCGCGCCGAGATCCATCGCGTGCTGAGCGAGGAGGAGGCGCGCTTCGGTCAGACCCTCACAACGGGGATGCGGCTCTTCGAAGACGTGCTCGCGCGCAGCCCGGACGGCATCAGCGGTGAGGACGCCTTCCGGCTCCACGACACGTACGGGTTCCCGCTCGAGCTGACGCGCGAGCTCGCCCTCGAGCGTGGGCTTCCCGTCGACGAGGACGGGTTCGAGCGGCTCATGGCCGAGCAGCGGGAGCGTTCGCGCGCAGGGCGCGCCGGCGAGCTCGAACGCGCCGCTGGATTTGCCCGCGCTGCCGGTTTCCAGACCGAGTTCGTCGGGTGGGAGAAGACCGAGGTGCTCACCCAGCTCGGCGCCGTCGAGGAGCTCGGCGACGGCCTCTTCCTCGCCAAGCTGCGGGAATCGCCGTTCTACCCCGAGGGAGGCGGGCAGGTCTCCGACACGGGATTCGTCGAGCTGGAGACCGGCGAGCGGGCCGAGCTCGCCGTCGCGTTCCGTTTCGGCGACGACCAGGCCCTGCTGCTCGAGGGCGAGGGCTTCGCGTCGGGTGATCGCGTTCGCGCCGTCGTGCCCTGGTCGGTGCGCTTCCCGACGATGGCGAATCACACGGCCACTCACCTCCTTCACAGAGTTCTTCGCGGAGCGCTCGGGGATCACGTCAAGCAGGCGGGCTCCGCCGTCCGGCCGGACAAGCTTCGCTTCGACTTCTCGCACGGGCGCCCGCTCAGCCCCTCCGAGCGGGAGCTGATCGAGCAGGGCGTGAACGAGGCGATCTTCGCGAACATGCCGGTGCACACCTTCGAGACTCCCATCGACGAGGCGCGCAGGCTCGGGGCGACGATGCTCTTCGGCGAGAAGTACGGCGACGTCGTGAGGGTTGTGGAGATCGGCTCGGGCGACGACGGCGTTCTCCCGCGAGCTGTGTGGCGGCACCCACGCCAGGACGACAGCCGAGATCGGCGCGTTCAAGATCCTCTCCGAGAGCTCCGTGGGCGCGGCGACGCGGCGGATCGAGGCCGTCACGTCGGGCTCGGCCGCGAGCTACCTCTTCGAGCGCGAACGTGAGGCCGAACGGCTTCGCCAGGAGCTCGAGGACGAGCGCAAGGCCTGGGCACGGCTCGAGCGACAGCTGCGCGCGGGCGCCGGCGGAGCCGACGAGGCGGTGACGGCTCTGCTCGAGGCGGGCAGCGAGGCGAGCGGGGTTCGCGTCGTCGCCGGGGACGCCGGGGAGATGGACGCCGACGCGCTGCTCGAGCTCTCGGACCGCCTGAAGCAGAAGGCGGCCCCGGCCGCGGTCGTGCTCGGCGCTCGCGAGAACGGGCGCGTTCATCTCGTCGCGAACTTCTCCGACGCGGCGGTCGAGCGCGGCGCCAACGCATCCGACATCGTCAAGGGCGCCGCCGTCCTCGTCGGTGGCGGAGGCGGTGGGAGGCCGTCCATGGCCCGTGCGGGCGGGAGCGATCCCGAGCGGCTTCCCGAAGCGCTCGCGGCGGCGAAGCAGGCCCTTCTCGACGCTCTGGGCGGATAGGCGGCGGCGGGCCGGAGTCGAGCGCGCTCGAACCCGGCCCGCCGCCTTGCCTTAGCCCTGCTATTCGCAGCCGACCACCGAGTTCCGCCCGCCGTCGGCATCGCAGCTGTCGTTGCCCGGCCCGCCGTCGAGGCGATCCTGGCCGGATCCCGCTCTGAGGACGTCGTTGCCGGCACCGCCGGCGACCGTGTTGGCGCCGTCTCCTGCGTCCACCGTGTCAGCTCCCGGCCCGGCCGCGACGCGGTCGTCGCCGGCTCCCGTTGTGATGCTCGTCGCCCCCGTTGCCGCCTCGTACACGGTCGCCGCCCGCGCCCGACTCGATGGTGTCGGCTCCGGTTCCGCCCGCGACTCGGTCGGCGCCGCCGAGGGTCGTGATGCGGTCGGCGCCGGGCCCGCCGCAGATGATGTCGTTGCCGCCGTTGCCGTCGATGACGTCGGCGCCGCGCTTGGCGTGGATCACGTCGTCGCCGGGAGTGCCGACGATGACGTCTGCTCGCGGCGTGCCTGCGATCGTGGCGACCAGCCCGCAGAACGTGCGCAGCACGGGGGCCGTGACCGTCACCGTCACCGAGCCCGGTGGCGATGCTCTCCCCGTCCGAGATGTCGTACGTGAACGAGTCGGGCCCCGTGTAGCCGGGGCCCGGCGTGTAGCGGATCTTGCCGGCATCGGCTCCCGAGCCGACGAGCACGGCGGTGCCATGGGCCGGTGAGGCGATCCCGACGACCCGGAGCGTCTGACCCGCCTCGTCGGCCGGGCCGGGCACGTCGTTGGCGACGACGTCGACGATGGCGCTCGCTCCCTGCGCGACGGTCGCGGCGTCGGGCTGCGCCCGGGGCGGGTCGTTCACCGGGGTGACGGTTGCCGTGACCTCGGCGTCCTCGGTCCCCTGCTGCCCGTCCGTCACCGTGTAGGAGAACGTGTCGGTGCCGTTCCAGTCCGCGTCGGGTGCGTAGATGACGCTTCGGCCGTCCGGCGCAACCGATGCCGTGCCGTGCTCGGGCTCGTCAACGGAGCTCACGACGAGCGTGTCGCCGTCGACGTCCTCGTCGTTGGCGACGACGTCGAAGGTGGCGGCGCGCGTCCTCGGCCAGGCGTGAGGGCGTCGTCCTCCGGGTCGGGGTCGTCGTTGACGGCAACGACCGTGACGGTGAGCGTCGCCGAGTCTTCGCCGCCGCGTCCGTCCCCGACGGTGTAGACGACCGTGTCGGTGCCGACGAAGTCGACGTCGGGCGAGTAGACGACGGTCGTGCCGGATATCGAGGCTGACCCGTGCGCCGGGTCGGCAACGCCGGCCAGGGCGAGCACGTCGCCGTCCGCGTCGCCGTCGTTCGCGAGCACGGTCACGCTTGCCGTCTCGTCCTCCTCCGTCGTGGCGCTGTCGTCGAGGGCGACCGGAGGCGTGTTCGAGCCGCCGCCGCCGCCACCGCCACCGCCACCCCGCCGGTCGTCGAATGCGCTCCGAGCCCGTCGAACGTGTCGACGGCATGCCCGGTCCACCCGATCGACGGGTCGAAGGGGTCCGAGCCGTCCGGGTCCCCCGCCTCGACCGTCGGCTTGCGCCTCAGCGTGTTGTCCGTGGTGCTGGCGTCACCGGAGCCCCACTCGGTGCCCGGGTCGACGCCGACCTGCCCGATGATGTCGATCACGACGCCGGCCTTGCGCAGCGCGACCGCGTCGTTGCCTGACCAGAGGAAGTTCGTCGTCGTCTGGTCGGCGAGCGCGAGGATCGCCGGGTCGGCGGCGCTGCGGGCGAGGACGAAGGCGTCACCGGCCGCGACCGTCCCGCTGAGGGCGACCGTCGCGGTGGCAGTCGGGCTGCCGTTCGCGAAGATCTGGATGTCGTACGTGCCGTCGAGCGCGATAGGCGCGCCGGTGCCGTTGTAGAGCTCGAGCGCCTTGTTCGAGCTCGACCCCTCGACGTACTCGGAGATGAAGAGCTCCGTCGGGACGGCCGCTGCCGGTTGGGCGAGCATGACGGTCGCCGCTGCGGCCGCGGCCGCAGCGAAGACCAGCGAGGCGAGCCGTCTCCGGCGTCGCGGGTGCGGCAAGGTCACGTGTCCTCCTTCGTTTGACTACCCCGCTCACGTTGGCGGGGAAAGCGCACAGGAGACACGCGGACCGTGCCGATTCCGTCAGCAGGCCGTGACGAAACTCCTACGGCAGAGGGCGATGTTTCGCCGGTCCTGTCCGTCGCTGCACGGTGCCGCAGGCGCGAGCTACTCGGCGATCCATGGGTCGGCGTCGGGATGGCCGGCTGCTCAGACCGGCAGCAGCGTCCAGATCAGGGCGAGCATCGTGACCGCCACGAGGCGTTCGAGCATGGTCATTGTCCCCTTCCGGTCGTGACCCGTTGGTGGTACCACGAATCACCGCTCGATGCGACCTCCGATCCCTCCGCAGAGGGATGGTCGAACGCGAAGTTCCCTCGTTCGAGGGACGAAAGCGACGTGCGGCACTGGCTCGGAGTGGGCGAGAGGCGTCGGTACAATCGCCGCGGGTGAAGGTGCTTGCACTCGACTACGGGTCGGCGCGCACGGGCGTCGCCGTCTCCGATCCGACCGGTACCGTCGCCCGCCCCCTCGAGGTGGTCGAACGGGCGGCGTCCGACGCCGGGCTCGAGCGCATCGCGGGCCTGGCACGAAGCGAGGCCGTCGAGCGGATCGTCGTCGGCATGCCCATTACGCTGCGAGGCGAGCGCGGAGCCCAGGCCGAGGAGACCGAACAGTTCGTCGAGGCGCTCCGGGAAGCCGTCGCCGTCCCGGTCGACACGTTCGACGAGCGCTTCACGACGCGCCTGGCCGCGCGGAAGCGCGACCGAACGGCACCGGAGGACGCCGTGGCCGCCGCGTACCTGCTGACGGGCTACCTGACGTGGGCGAGCGGCCGGGCCCGAACGTGATCCCGGGCGAGTCTCCACCCGAGAAACCGCCTCGCCGACGGGGGCATGCTGTGCCGGCCGTGGTCGGCGTCGGCGTCGCCGTTACGGCGATCGTCCTCGTCGTGCTGCTCCTCCGCGGCGGCGGCGATTCCAGGGCGGATCCGCCGCCGCCTCCGCCGCCTGCGGCCACGACCGCCGCCGAGCCGACGCTCAGGATCGTGTTCCCCGAGGGGTTCACGCGCAAGGAGATGGCGGCACGTATCGAAGCGGTCAACGAGATCGCCCGAACCGAACGGCAGCTCGAGACGTCGCTCGTGCCGGAGGAGTACCTGCTCGTCACCGAGGAGGCTCCGCCACCGGCCGGCTTCGGGAAAAAGCCGCGATCGCTCGAGGGGTTCCTCTTCCCGGCGACGTACGACTTCACGCCGAGCACGACGTCCGACGAGCTGGTCACCGACCAGCTCGCCGCCTTCGCGGACGCCTGGGCGCAACTCGATCTCGCGTTCGCCAAGCGGAAGAACCTGACGCCCTACGACGTCCTCATCATCGCCTCCATGATCGAAGGGGAGGTGCAGGTGCCGCGGGAGCGCGCACTCGTGGCCGCCGTCATCTACAACCGCCTGCGGCTCGGGATGGAGCTCGGGATCGACGCGACCCTCCGCTACGGGCTGGACATCCCGCCGACCCGGTCCATCCGCCAGTCCGAGCTCGAGAACCCGACGCCGTACAACACGCTCATCCACAAAGGCCTGCCGCCCACACCGATCGGGAACCCCGGCCTGGCCTCGCTCGAGGCTGCCGCGCACCCGGCCGACGCCGACTACCTGTTCTTCGTGCGCAAGGCCGACTGCAAGAGCCACTTCTTCACGGAGAGCGAGGCGGAGTTCCTCGAGTTCCTCGAGCGGGACAACCGATGCTGAGCGGGGCGACCCGCCTCGTCGGCATCGTCGGGAATCCGGTCACGCACTCGCTCTCGCCGCGCATGCAGAACGCCGCGTTCGCGGCAGTCGGGCTCGACTGGGCCTACGTGCCGCTCCCGGTCGAGTCGACCGGGGTCGGCGAAGCGGTGCGTGGCCTCGTGGCGCTGGGCTTCGCCGGAGCGAACGTCACCATCCCTCACAAGACGGCCGTGCTCGAGCACTGCGACTTTGTGGACGCCGTGGCCCGCCGCGCGGCCTCCGTGAACACGCTCGTGATCGAGGACGGCAAGGTCCATGGGTCGAGCACCGACGGCCTCGCCGTCAGCGCCGTGCTGGACGGGAGCGGAGCGGACGTGCTTCTCGTCGGCGCGGGCGGCGCCGCCCAGGCGGTGGCATGCGCGCTCGTCGAGGCCGGCGCGGAGAGCGTGGCCGTCTCGGCCAGGAGGCCGGAGGGAGCCGAGCGCCTCGTCGCGCACCTCCGCACGACCTTCGCGGGGGTGGAGGCGCGGGCGGTGGCGTGGCCACCCGACCCCGACACGGCGACGCTTCTGGTCAATGCGACCCCCGTGAAGGAGGAGCTGGTCGTCGATGCCACGCGCACACCACGACGTCGTCGACCTCGCCTACCTGGCGGACGGGCGGGCCACCGCGCTTGTCGCGGCTGCTCGTGCCGCCGGCTGCGCGCGGGTCGTCGACGGCCTCGAGGTGCTCGTCCGTCAAGGCGCCGCTTCCTTCGAGCGCTGGACGGGGATCCCGGCGCCGATCGACGTCATGCGGGACGCGGTCGCGCAAACCGGGTGAGACCGGCCGATCGCCGGGCGGGGCCGCCAATGCTTTCGTCGGGCGGGCCGCCCCGGGCCTGGGGCCAGGGCCAGGGTAGCCACCATCGAGATGGTTCCACGATCCACGCGCGGCCGGATGCGACATCTGACGCCCCGGCGGAGGCGGATCTCGTGGAATCAACCATCTAGTCTTCCCGTGACGCTCACGCTGACCACCGCGGGCGAGTCGCACGGGCCGGCGCTCGTCGCGATCGTCGCCGGCCTGCCGGCGGGCCTCGTGCTGTCGAAGGAGGCGATCGACCACGATCTCTGGCGCCGCCAGCAGGGCTACGGCCGCAGTCCGCGGCAGAAGCTCGAGTCGGACACCGTCGAGGTTCTGACCGGGCTCCGCCAGGGCCGCACGCTCGGCACGCCGCTGACGCTCGTCGTCAGGAACCGCGACCACAGGAACTGGACGTGGGGCATGAGCCCGTGGCCTCCCGAGGGAGAGCCGGAGGGCAAGGGCGTCAAGGCGGTGACGCTGCCGCGACCCGGCCACGCCGACCTGGCCGGCGTCATGAAGTACGACCTCCCCGACGTGCGGGACGCGCTCGAGCGCGCGAGCGCGCGACATACCGCCGCGATCGTGGCGGCCGGCGCCGTGGCCCGGGCGCTGCTCGCGGAGATCGACATCAGCGTCGAGGCCCGTACGCTCGAGGTCGGCGGGGCACAGGGCGAGGCTCACATCAAAGAGGCCATCGACGCCGCCCGGAAGGATCGCGACACGCTCGGCGGCGTGGTCGAGGTGCGCGCCTGCGGGGTCCCGCCCGGCCTCGGGTCGTACGCGACGAAGGAGGAGCGGTTGGACGCGCGCCTCGCGTGGACGCTGATGGGCATCCAGGCCGTGAAGTCGGTCGAGGTGGGCGACGGCCTCTCGCTCGCGTCGCTGCGCGGCTCGGCCGCCCACGACGAGCTGTTCCGGGGCAAGCACGGCTTCTACCGCGAGACGAACCGCGCAGGGGGGCTCGAGGCGGGCATCACGAACGGCGAGGACGTCGTCGTGCGGGCGGCGATGAAGCCCCTGCCCACGCTGATGCAGCCGCTTCGCTCCGTGGACATCGACACGCTGGAGCCCGGCCAGGCCCTGGTCGAGCGCTCGGACGTCAGCGCCGTCGAGGCGCTCGCCGTGGTCGCGGAGGCCTGTGTCGCCTTCGAGCTCGCGCGAGCCGCGCGAGACAAGTTCGGCGGCGATGCCATCGGCGACTTCCTCGCCGCTCACCGGGCCTACCTGGCGCGCATCGACTGGTCGCCGCGACCGGCGCCGGCCGCGTCGTGAGACGTGGAGTGGCCCCACCCGCCGCCGCGCAACCACGCTGCCCTGCGTCGGCGGCCGTGCCCAGCCGCGCCCGGCTACCCGGGGCCGTGCGGCCGGACGGCGCTACCCCGGCAGTCTCGACGTCGCAGCCCCCACCCAGGGTGGGGGGCCCGCGAACCCGCTCCCGGAGGGTAACGAGCATTTGGTCGCGAGCCTGTGCCGGATCGCGTCGAGTCTGCAACGAATCCGTGCCGGACCATGCACGCGCCGCCGGTCGTGGCCGAGCCGCCGTGCCGTTGCAGACCGAGAGCGACGCGCGGTGAGCGGTCGGGTCGCGCCGCCCGCCCCGGCCGAGGCGCCGGCGTGAACGTGGCAGGCAGGCACATCGCCCTCATCGGTTTCATGGGGGCCGGGAAGACGACCACCGGCGCGGCGCTCGCGCGTCTGCTCGAGCGGCCCTTCGTCGACGTGGACGACGAGCTCGAGCGCCGGCAGGGCGCGACGATCAGCCAGCTGTTCGACCAGCGGGGCGAGCTCTGGTTCCGAACCGCCGAGGCCGAGCTGACGCGGGAGCTGCTCGATCGGCTGGAGCCCGCCGTGCTCGCCCTCGGCGGCGGCGCGGTCATGCGCGCGGAGACCCGGGAGGCGCTCGCGCGACGCGCCTTCACCGTGCTGCTGGCGATCGACCCGGACGAGGCGTGGGCCCGCGCGAGCGCCACGAATCGCCCGCTGGCGCAGGACGAGGAGCGCTTCCGCTCCCTCTACGCCGAGCGCCAGCCCGTCTACGGCGAGACGGCGGATGCCGTGGCCTCCGATCTCGAGGGTATCGTGCTCGCTCTCGCTGGAATCGTCGTCGAGGAAGGCTCCGTCGAGCGCCTGGACGAGCTCGTGCCCGGCGACGGCCCCGTCGCGCTCGTCGCGGACGAGCGGGTTCTCGACCTCCACCCGCCGCGCCTGGCCGATCGGCTCGCCTCCGTCCATACCGTCCCATCCGGCGAGGCGGCGAAAGCGCTTGCCGTCTGCGAGCGCCTCTGGGACGAGCTCCGCCTCGACCGGGGCGGCACCCTGGCCGCTCTCGGCGGCGGCACGACAACCGACGCCGCCGGCTTCGTCGCGGCCTGCTATCTGCGCGGCATCGCGTGGGTTCCGGTACCGACGACACTCGTCGGCCAGGTCGACGCCGGCATCGGCGGGAAGACTGCCATCAATCTCGACCGGGGCAAGAACCTCGTCGGTGCGTTCCACGAGCCGGCTCGGGTCGTCATCGATCCGGGCGTCCTCGAGACGCTGCCCGCAGAGCAGCTGCGCGAAGGGACGGCGGAGGTCGTGAAGACGGGGCTGCTCGCAGGCCGCGAGCTCTGGCGGCTGCCCCGTGCAGAGGTCGTCCGGGCGTGCGCCGCCTTCAAGGCCGCTGTCTGCCTCGCCGACCCGACCGAGCGCGGCCGGCGGGCGATCCTCAACCTGGGCCACACGTTCGCGCACGCGCTCGAAGCGGCCGGCGGCTACAGCGGACCGACGCATGGCGAGGCGGTCGCGCTCGGGCTGCGCGCCGCGCTCCGGCTCTCGGTCCGCCATCTCGGCCTGGACCGCGCGGTGCTCGACGAGCTCGAGGCCGTGCTCCCGGCCGAGCCCGCGAGGGTCGACCTGGAGGTGGCCTGGAACGCGATGTCGTACGACAAGAAGGCACGTGGTGGCCGTCCGCGGCTCGTGCTGTTGCGGGCGCCCGGCGAGCCGATGTTCGGGATCGAGCTCCCCGAGAGGCGAGATTCGCGAGGCGCTCGCGGCCCTGGTGGCCGCATAGACTCAGCCCGTGCGGATCGCGGTGCTCAACGGCGCCAACCTCGACGCTCTCGCCTACCGCGACCCTTCGCTCTACGGCGGCCTGTCCTACCAGGAGCTCGAGACGCGGGTGTACGAGTGGGCTCGCGCTCTCGACCTGTCCGTCCGTTGCTTCCAGACCAACCACGAAGGCGCCTACATCGACTGGTGTCACGAGGCGCGGAGCTGGGCCGACGGGGTGATCGCGAACCCGGGCGCCTGGACGCACTACAGCTACGCGATCCGGGACGCGCTCGAGCTCTTCCCGTGCCCGATCATCGAGGTCCACCTGTCGAACGTCGAGGAGCGCGAGGAGTGGCGCCGCCGCTCGGTCATCGCCGACGTCGTGTCCCACCGCGTCATCGGCGAGGGACCGGACGGGTACCGGACGGCGCTCCAGTGGCTCGCGAGGCACAGCGATGAGCGGACGGCTCGAGCGGCTCCAGGAGCTCGTCGCCGAGCTCGAGGCAGACGCGCTGCTCGTCACGAACGCGACGAACGTCCTCTACCTGACGGGATTCGCGAGCTCGAACGCAGCCGTCCTCGCCACCGCGGGTCACGCCTGGCTCCTGACCGACGGACGCTACGTCGAGGCCGCTCGCGCCGTGGAGGGGGTCGAGGTCGTTCGCGCGGAGCGAGATCTGTACGGCGACCTGGGCCGGCAGCTGCCGGCGCTGGCCGGCGGGCCCGTCGCCTTCGAGGCGGAACACGTGACGGTCGCCCAGCATGCGCGGCTCTCGTCGGAGGGGGCGACGCTCGTGCAGACGCGGAAGGTGGTCGAGGGCCTCCGCGCGGTGAAGGAGGAGCCTGAGCTCGAGGCCGTGCGCCGCTCGACGAGCCTGCTGAACGAGGCCTTCGAGGGCTTCGCGCGGCGAGCGTGTCGTCGGCCGCACGGAGGCCGAGCTCGCATGGTGGATGGAGCGGGCGATCCGGGAGCTGGGAGCCGAGGGCGTCAGCTTCCAGCCGATCGTGGCGAGCGGCCCGAACGCGGCGCTCCCGCACCATCATCCCGGCGACCGTGCCGTGGGCCCGGACGAGACGCTGCTCGTGGACGCGGGAGCGCGCGTCGACGGCTACTGCTCGGACTGCACGCGGACGTTCGCCACAGGTGAGCTGCCTCCGGACCTGGCCCGCGCCTACGACGTATGCCTCGACGCGCAACGCCGCTCGCTCGAGGGTGTCGTGCCCGGCAAGGGCGGGGTGGAGGTCGACGCGATCGCGCGATCGCTCCTACGCGAGCAGGGGTACGAGGTGATGCACGGCCTCGGCCACGCGGTCGGTCTCGAGATCCACGAGGATCCCCGGCTCTCGGAGACCTCGACCGACACGCTGGCGACGGGCAACGTCGTCACCGTCGAGCCAGGCGTCTACCTGGCCGGGAGCCGGCGGCGTCCGCATCGAGGACCTCGTGATCGTCGGCGAGGCGGGGCCCGAGGTGCTGACCGCCTTCACGAAGGAGCTCGTCGTCCTGGGCTAGCCCGTCGCCCCTCCGCTGCAGCCGATCGCTCCATGCGCGGCAGCTCGAGGCACGGAGTGCGAGGATCGGGGAGTCCACCATCTACAATCCTCGCGTGGCCGAGACCATCTCCACCGCGCAGTTCAAGACGGGCATGCACATCGAGCTCGACAGTCAGACGTGGAAGATCGTCGATTTCCAGCACGTGAAGCCGGGCAAGGGCGGCGCGTTCGTCCGGACGAAGCTGAAGAACGCGCAGAGCGGCGCCGTCGTGGAGAAGACCTTCCGCGCCGGCGAGAAGATGCCGCGAGTCCACACCGAGACGAAGAGCGTCCAGTACCTCTACGACGCCGGTGACGAGGTCGTGTTCATGGACCAGGAGTCGTACGAGCAGATCTCCTTCCCGCGGCGGGACCTCGAGGAGGCGCTGACGTTCCTGCAGCCGTCCAGCTCGGTGCTCCTGCTCACGCTGGACGGCCGCCCGTCGGGGATCGAGCTGCCGGCGTCGGTCGAGCTCGGGGTCGTCGAGACGGAGCCTGGTGTCAAGGGCGACACCGTCTCGAACGTGACCAAGCCGGCGACGCTCGAGACGGGTGCGGTCGTCCAGGTGCCGCTCTTCGTGAACGTCGGCGACAGGATCAAAGTGGACACCCGGGAGCACCGCTACATCTCCCGGGCCTAGCGTCCGGTGATCGAGCTCTGGGACACGACGCTCCGGCTCCTCTCGCAGGAGCCGCTGGCCCGGCACGTCGGCACGGCGCGCCTGCTGGAACTTGCCTCGGTGCTCGACCGCGCCGGCTTCGCCTGCCTCGAGATCTCGGGCGGCGGGTGCTTCGACTGGGCCGTCACGCGCGGCGTCGAGAGCCCGTGGGAGCGGATCCGCGGGATAGCGGCCCGCTGCTCGACGCCGCTCGGCATGGCCCTGCGGGGCCGCTTCCTGGTCGGCTCTCGACCACTCGACGCCGATCTCGTCCGGCGCTTCGTCCGGAGCGCGGCCGACAGCGGGGTGGACGTCTTCCGCATCCACGACCCTCTGAACGACGTCGCCGGCCTCGTCGACGCCGCGGCGGCGGTGCGCGAGGCGGGCAAGGATCTGGTCATCGGGCTCGTGCACAACCCGGGCCCGGAGGGCGAGGACGCGGAGCTGGTCGAGCGGGCCGCGCGGGCGCCCGAGCTGGGAGCGTCACGCGTCGTCGTCGAGGACCCCGCCGGCTCGCTGGATGCGGCGCATGCGCGGTCGGTGGTCGAGCGGGTGCGCGCCGCGTCCGGCCTGCCCGTCGGGCTCTACTGCCAGGGCGCCGCCGGCCGGGCACTCTCCGCCGCGCTCGAGGGCGCGCGCGGCGGAGGATCGCCGGTCGCGTGCACGATCTACCCGGTCGCGATCACGCTCTACCGGCCCTCCGCGGAGGCGCTGGCCCAGTCGCTCGGCGGTATCGGCCTGTCTGCCGGTGTCGACGTGTCGACGCTCTGGGAAGCATGCGAGCTCGTCGACGAGGAGCTCGGCGACATGCCCGTTCCGCCGCTGTCCCCCCGAGACGCCGTTCGCGCCGCCGAGCATGGGCTGTCGGCCGGGCTCGTCGCCCAGCTCGACGACCGGCTGCGCTCGTTCGGCCAGGCCGATCGGCTCGACGAGGTGCTCGACGAGCTGGCGCGCGTACGAACCGAGTGCGGCTGGCCTCCGCTCAACGAGCCTGTCGGCGGCATGCTCGGCTCGCAGGCGCTGCTCCACGTTCTTTCGGCCCAGCGCTGGCAGGCGGTCGTCGACGAGGTGCGGCTGCTCGTGGCGGGCGTGTACGGCGTGCCGCCGCGACCCGTCGACCCGGTCGTCCGGCGGGCGATCGAGCTGCTCGGCGACGAGGGGCTTGCCGCCGCGGCGCCGCCGCGTCTCGAGTCGGTGCGGGAGGCTGCTGCGGGCCTGGCGACGAGCGAGGAGGAGCTGCTCCTGATCGCGCTGTTCGGGGACGAAGCCGAGCCGCTCCTGCGGACGATCCGGGCCCGCGCGCGTGGCGAGGAGCTGGCCGGCCGGGGGGTGGGCGAGACGCAGGCGGGCCGGGTGCGCGAGCTGGTCGACCTCGTGCAGGAGTCCGGCATCGGCGAGGTGACCATCGAGGAAGGCGAGCTGCGGATCACCGTGCGGCGCGGCGAGGAGCCCCCTTCGGCGCCGCAGGCCGTCGAGCCGCTCGTGCCGGAGGATGTCGGCCTGGAGGAGCCCGTCGGCGAGCTCCCGGTTCGCAACGGCCTCGTCCGCGTGGAGTCGCCGATGGTGGGCGTCTTCTACCGTGCTGCGGATCCGGCGGCGCCCCCGTTCGTGGATGTCGGGGACACGGTGGAGAGCGGCCAGACGCTCTGCCTGCTCGAGGCGATGAAGCTCTTCAACGAGGTGAAGGCGGAGATCGACGCCGTTGTCCGCGCCATCCACGTCGAGAACGCCGCGCCGGTCGAGTACGGCCAGCTGCTCTTCGAGCTGGAGCCGATCGACGTGGGGCCGCCAGCCGGGCTCTAGGCCATGGCCCGAGAGGACAGGAGCGTTCGCTGCCCAGCCCGGGGCCGGCCGCTTGCCTCCCTCCGGCTTCAGCCTATCGCCGAAAGTCGCGCGTGTGTGTCACGGATCGGAACGAAAGCGTGGCGGTGCGCGCAGGGCGGGCTCCCGGAACAGTGCCCGGGATGAGCGGGCGGCGGGCGGCGCGCCGCCAGGCGCTGTTCCTCCTCTATCAGTGGGACCTCACGGGTCAGCAGCTCGCCTCGCTCTACGAGGGCGACGTCGATCCGTTCGGACGCCAGCTCGCCGAGGAGGTCATCGCGCGGGCGCCGGACCTCGACGCGCGGATCACGGCCGCCGCCCGCGACTGGACCGCCGACCGGCTCGGCGTCGTGGAGCGAAACGTCCTGCGGATCGCGATCCGGGAGCTCGACCGCGGCGAGGTGCCGCTCGAGGTCGCGATCGACGAAGCCGTCCGGCTCGCGAAACGCTATGCGTCGGCGGATGCCGCCGCGCTCGTCAACGGCATCCTCGCCCGCATCGCGCGCGAGGCCGCGTGAGAATGGGCCCGATGAGCGCGGCGCAACCACCCGATGAGCAGCCGGAGACCGATCCGGAGACGACGGAGCGCCTGCGCGGCCTGCTCGACCGCCTCGAGGCCGTGCGCGGCCGGCTCGAGCAGGCCGAGAGCTCCGAGCAGGCCGTCGACCTGCTGCAGGAGCTCGCCGACCTCGCCAGGGAGACGCAGGCCGAGATCGAGCGCGCGCGCGGCGGGAGCGAGCCGGGAGGCGGCCGTGCATAGACATCGACGAGCTGCGGGAGCTCGCCGACGAGTACCTCGGCAAGCTGCCTCTCTGTGCGGACCTCGGTCGCCTCGAGGAGGCGCTGCGCTACTCGCTCCTCGGCGGGGGCAAGCGCATCCGCCCAGTACTGTGCCTCGCGACCGGCGAGGCACTCGGCCGCTCTGCGAGCGACCTCCTTCCGGCTGCCTGCTCGCTCGAGCTCGTGCACACGTTCAGCCTCGTGCACGACGACCTCCCGGCCCTCGACGACGACGATCTGCGGCGCGGCCAGCCGAGCGCGCACGTGCGCTTCGGGGAGGCGGTCGCGATCCTGTCCGGCGATGCCCTCCTCACGGAGGCATTCCGGCTGATCCTCGCGTATCCCTCGCCGGGGCCGGCGCGGGAGCTTGCCGCAGCGACGCTCGGGATGATCGGCGGGCAGTACGTCGACATCACGACGAACGGGAGCCTCGACCGCGACGGTCTGGCGGCGCTCCACCGCCTGAAGACGGGGAAGCTTCTCGCCGCCTGCGTCGGGTGCGCGCTCGCGGTGGCCGACGTGGCGGAGGCCGAGCGAGAGCCGTGGCGGCGTTTCGCCGACGACGTCGGCCTGCTCTTTCAGATCGTCGACGACATCCTCGACGCCACGGGCACGGCGGAGGAGCTCGGGAAGACGCCCGGCAAGGACGCGGTCGCGGGTAAGGCGACCTACGTCTCGCTCTACGGCCTCGCGCGGGCACGCGAGCTCGCCGACGAGACGCGGAGCCGGGTCGAGAGCGCGCTCGCCGGGCTCGACGCTGACACGACGGTGCTCGCGGAGCTCGTGGCGACGATCCGCGAGCGCCGGGCCTGAGCGCCGTCACCTCACGAAGGAAGGATCGCCGCCAGGTTCCACACGCGCGGGCTCGCGGCCGTCAGCCGGAGCAGGACTGCCGGTTTGGACGTTCGTCCTCGGCGAAGCGTCGTCCGTCGGACGCTCCGAGATACCGCCCCGCGATGGCCGCCCGCGCCGAGGTGACGTCACCTTCGATCAGTTCGGCCACGCCACGGGCTTCGATGCCGCGAAACGGTCGCACGGCCTCGAAGACGAGGAGAGCACACCGCGGATCGCGTCTCAAGTGACGCAGCTTCACGTCACCTTCGGCGATCACGACCTCGAAGGCGCCGTCCGCGAAGCGAAACCAGACCGGCGTGACGAGCGCGCTTCCGTCCTGCCTGACGTCGTGAGCACGGCAGGAGGGGACCTGGAGCAGCGAGCGCACGGGCTCCAACCAACCCTCGGCGCCGGCGGCCGGATCGAGGTCGCCCATCGCGGATCGTAGCCGCGAGCCCCGCGGCCGAACCGAGCCGGAGACCGGCGATCGTACGCAGTTGGCACGAAATCGTGCCGCTCTCGTGTGGCCCCGCAGGCCGGCGGCCGGCCCGGCCGTCCGGCCCGTCGTTAAGCTTCCCGAAGGTGAAGAAGCGGCTGGACGTGCTGCTCGTCGAGCGCGGCCTGGCCGCGTCGCGGTCGCAGGCCCAGGCCCTCGTGCTCGCCGGACGCGTCAGGGGCCACGCCAAGGCCGGCTCGCTGCTCGACGAGACGGCGCGGGTCGAGGTCACGCAGCCGCCCCGCTTCGTCTCGCGCGGAGGCGAGAAGCTCGCCCACGCGCTCGCCACGCTCTCGGTCGACGTCGCGGGCGAGGACTGCCTCGATCTCGGCGCGTCGACGGGCGGGTTCACGGACTGCCTCCTCCAGGCCGGCGCCGCCCGGGTGTGCGCGCTCGACGTCGGCCGTGGCCAGCTCCACGAGCGGCTGCTGAGGGACGATCGGGTCTCGGTGCTCGAGCGCGTGAACGCACGCCTGCTGGCATGCGCCGACCTCCCGTTCCAGCCGGCCTTCGTGACCTGCGACGTATCGTTCATCAGTCTCCGTGCCGCCCTGCCGCCCGCGCTCGCCTGCGCAACGCCGGGTTTTCGCGCCCTCGTGCTCGTGAAGCCTCAGTTCGAGGCCGGGCGAGCCGACGCCGGGCGGGGGGTCGTGCGAGAACCGGCGGTCCACCGGCGCGTGCTGCGGGAGCTCGCGCGCGCGTCGCAGGAATGGGGCCCGGACGGCTGCCGGGTCGCCGGCATCTGCGACTCCGGGCTGCCGGGCCCGAAGGGCAACCGCGAGTTCTTCCTCTACCTGCTCGGAGGGCAGCAGCCGGCGCACGCCGACGAGCTCGACGGCCGGATCGAGGCGGTGGTCAAGGCGTGAGCGTCGGCACGCGTGCGTCGTGCGCCGGGCTGCGATCGTCCCGCACGGCCGGGCCGAGGTGATCGACGACGCGCTCGAGCGCCTCCACGCGGCGGCGGCGACCGCCGGCGTGGAGCTCGTTCCCGCCGAGGACGTGGAGGGCATCGACCTCGCCGTCGCGCTCGGCGGCGACGGCACGATGCTCCGTGCGCTCCACCGCTTCCTCGGCGCCGGCGTGCCGGTCATCGGCGTCAACTTCGGCCGCATCGGCTTCCTGACGAGCATCGCCGCCGACGACCTGGAGAACGGCCTCGCACGCGCCTTCGCGGGCGACTACAAGGTGGTCGAGCTGGCGACGATCGCGGCGTCGGTCGGCGGCCGGCCGCACGCGGCCGTGAACGACGTCGTCGCGACGAGCTCCATGCCCGGCCGCATGGTCGAGCTCGGCGCCTCGCTCGCCGGCGAGAGCCTCGGCGTGACGGCCTGCGACGGCATGATCTGCTCGACGCCGTCCGGCTCGACTGCCTACAACCTTTCGAGTGGCGGTCCGGTCATCATGCGCGGCCTGGACGCGATGGCGGTGACGTACGTCGCCCCGCACTCGCTGCACATCCGGACGCTCGTCGTCCCGCCCGGCCTCGGCATGGAGGTGACGAACCGGACGCCGGACGTCGCGGTCACCGTGCTCGTCGACGGCCAGGCGGTCACCGAGCTCGAGCCCGGGCAGGCGCTCTCCGTGGACGTGGGCACCGACAAGGCGCTGCTCGCTCTGCTCCCCGAGGTCACGTTCTTCAGCCGCTACCGCGACGTGTTCCTCGAGCAACGCTGACTTCCTGTGCTGCGCCGCCTTCGCATCGAGAACCTCGTCCTCATCCAGGAGGCGGACGTCGAGCTCGCGCCCGGCCTGAACGTCGTCACGGGAGAGACGGGCGCGGGCAAGACCATCCTCGCGCACGCGGTCGGATTGCTGCTGGGCGCGCGCGGCGACACGGCGTACGTCGGGCCCGCCGGCACCGAGGCGTACGTCGAGGCGGAGCTCGACCTCCCCGCCGGCCTGCTCGCGGAGGAGGGCTTCGACGCCGTGGCCGAGCTCGCGCCGGCCGACGAGCCGGGCCTCGCGGTCGCCCGCCGGATCTTCGGCGACGGTCGCAGCCGCGCATACGCGTGGGGGCGGGCGCTCGCGCGGGAGGACGCCGCCGCCCTGGTCGAGCGCCTCGTCGCCATGTCGGGCCAGTTCGAGCAGCGCCGGCTGGCGCGCCCGGCACACCAGCTCGACCTCCTCGATGCCTTCGCGGGTGACGACCAGCTGCGCCGGCGTGCCGACGCGGCGACGGCCTGGCGCACGCTTCGGGAGGCGCGGCGCCAGCTCGAGGAGCTCGCGCGCGACGCGGGCGACCGCGAGGGCCGCGCGACCGAGCTGCGGGCGCTCCTGGCCGCTTGCGCGGGGCTCGCTCCCGACGCCGAGGAGACGCTGCGGGCCGAGCGCGAGCTCGTGCGCAACGCGGCCACGCTGGCAGCGGCGGCGGTCGAGGCGGCCGAGACGCTCGCGCCGGAGCTCGGCGACGCCGACGGAGCTGCCGACCTCGCAGCACGGGCCGAGCGGGCGCTCCGGCCGGTCGCCGAGGTCGCGCCCGAGCTCGGGGCGACCGCTGCCGAGATCGCCGACGCGGGCGAGCGGCTGCGCGATAGCGCGTCGCAGCTGCGCGCCTTCCTCGCGACGCTCGACGCCGAGCCCGGACGGCTCGACGCCATCGAGGCGGAGCTCGAGCGCATCGCGGACACGAGGCGGCGCTTCCGGGTGGCGACGCCTCGCCGACCTGATCGCGCTGGCCGGCACGGCGCGGGAGGAGCTCGAGGCGCTCGAGGCCGGCGTCGACCCGCTCGCGCGCGCCGAGACGGCGGTCACGGACGCGGAGGCCGCCTACCGACTCGCTCGCCGAAGGGCTCCGCGCCGCCCGCGAGGCCGCGGCGGAGCCGTTCGCGCAGCGCCGTCCGCGAGGAGCTGGCCGCGCTCGGGCTCGGCGAGGGCGAGCTCGGCGTCGAGCTGTCGCCGCGAGAGGACGGGCCCACGGGCGCCGATGCGGTCGAGCTCAGCATCAGGCCGAACGCAGGCCTGCCGCTGGCCCCGATCGCGTCGACGGCGTCGGGCGGCGAGCTGTCCAGGATCGCGCTCGCCCTGCGGATCGCCGCCCACCAGCAGGCCGGCGAGCCGACCATCGTCTTCGACGAGATCGACGCCGGCATCGGCGGCAGGACGGCGCACGCGGTCGCGGACGCGCTCGGCCGGCTCGCCTCGCTCTCGCAGGTCATCGTCATCACCCATCTGCCGCAGGTCGCGAGCGTCGCCGACCGGCACTTCCGGGTCGACAAGGTGCAGGGCGACCCGACCAGGACGCGCATCGAGCTCCTCGACGAGGAGGAGCGGCGCGAGGAGCTCGAGCGGATGCTCGGCGGGCGCGAGTTCGTCAGCCGGCTCGAGACCGTCGGCGCCACAGCGGCGAAGGACGCCGGCGCGGGATCCCAGTCGGCCCGGCGGCGGGCCAAGGAGAGCCGCTGATGGCGCTCGGCGAGTTCCACGGCACCGCACGCCTCGACCGCCGGACGAAGCGTCTCGTCAAGCGGCTCGGCCCCGACGACATCGCGATCATCGACCACGCCGAGCTCGACCGCGTCTCCGCCGAGGAGCTCGTCGAGTCGGGCGTGCGCGTCGTCGTGAACGTGGCGCCCTCCGTCTCGAGCCGCTTCCCGAACCCGGGGCCGCTCGAGCTCGTGCGCAGCGGCGTCTGCCTGATCGACGCGCCGGGGGTGCCGCTCTTCGAGCAGCTCCGGGAAGGCGACTTCCTGGCCGTGCGCGGGTCGACGCTGTTCCTGAACGGCACGCGCCTCGCGACGGGCCACGAGCTCACGGCGGCCGAGCTCGAGGACGTCCTCAGCGAGCAGCAGGGCCGCGTGACGGAGGCGCTCGAGTCGTTCGCCGACAACACGATGCGCTACCTGCGGGAGGAGGGACAGCTGCTCACGGAGGGCATCCAGCTTCCTCAGCTGCGAACCCGCTTCCGTGACCGGCACGCGCTCGTCGTCGCCCGGGGTCCCGGCTACAAGAAGGATCTCGCGATCGTCCGCCACTACATCCGCGAGTTCAAGCCCGTCCTCGTCGCCGTGGACGGCGGGGCGGACGCGCTGCTCGACGCCGGCTACAGCCCGGAGCTCATCGTGGGCGACATGGACTCCGTCTCCGACCAGGCGCTCACGTGCGGGGCCGAGCTCGTCGTCCATGCGTACGAGGACGGCCGCGCGCCCGGCCGCGCGCGCCTCGACCGGCTCGGCCTCGCGTCGGTCGCCGTCGCGACGCCCGGGATCAGCGAGGACCTGGCGATGCTGCTCGCCTACGAGAAGGGCGCCGACCTCATCGTCGCCGTGGGCACGCGCTTCAACCTCGTCGAGTTCCTCGAGCGCAACCGGGCCGGCATGTCGTCGACGTTCCTGACCCGGCTGAAGGTCGGGGAGATCCTCATCGACGCGCGGGGCGTCTCCCGCCTCTTCCGCCAGCGGGCCGGGCGTCTGGCCCCTCGTCGCCTTCGGCATCGCTGCGCTCGGGGTCGTCGTGGCCGCGATCGCGAGCTCACCGGGGCTGCGGGACTTCATCTCCGCCCTCGTCGACCGGCTCCTGACCCTCATCGGAGTGAGATGAAGGTCGAGGCGCGCGCGCTGCTCCTCGCCCCGCCGGAGGACGTCTGGAGACTCCTCGCCGAGCCGTACCACCTGCCGGACTGGTGGCCCGGCTACCAGGGCGTCGAGCCCGACCGGCGCGGGCTCGCGGCAGGTGCGCGCTGGCGGGTGGTGCGGGGCTCCACCGGGCGCGTCGACAAGCGGTCTGCTGCGGCGCCCGGGCGGCGTGGGGACGCTCGTGATCGGCGACGTCGTCGAGGGCCGGGCGATCGCGTGGCACGACGTCGAGCAGCGGATCGACGTGCGGGCGGCGATCCAGCCGGCCGCCGCAGCGCCGTACGGAGGTGGAGGTCGCGCTCGAGGCTCCCGGCTGGCGTGTCGTCGTCGAGGGGCTTCGCCCGGTGCCGAGCAAGGCGGCCCGCCGCCTCTACGACCTCTGCCAGACCGCGGCCGAGCTTTAACGTGGGGGAACCCATGGTTCCCCCACGGACCCCCTCCTTGACTGTTCACGCGTTTCTCGCGGTGAGGCGTCGCCCGGCAAAGCCCGGCGACGCCGAAACGACCGAACGCCGTCGCCAAGGATGTCACCGGCTCCCGCTTCCACGGCGGCAGGAACAATGCTGGCTCAGCGCCACGACTCCTCGTGACCACGAAGGGCTAGCCCCGCGTGTTCGATCTCCGCTACCACGTCGCCTCGCTCGCTGCAGTCTTCGTCGCCCTCGCGGTCGGCATCGTGATCGGCGTCGCCATCGCCGGCGGCGGCAACCTGGAGGAGACGACGGCCGACATCGAGGCAGGCCGAGCTGGACGACCTCAACCGGCAGCTCGAGGAGGCCCAGGGACGGGGCGACCGGCTCGAGGAGCAGAACGAGGCGGTGCGCAGGCTCATGGACGAGACGTACGAGCCGATCATGGCCGGGCGGCTCGCGGAGAAGCGGATCGCGGTGGTGTACCTCGGGGAGAGCGACGCGGGCCTCGATGACGACGTCGACCGGACGCTCGAGGACGCCGGCCTGTCGGCGCCGGCGAACGTCACCGCGCTCGCGCTTCCCGTCGACGTCGACCTCATCGCCGGCCGGCTCGCCTCCGTTCCCGAGCTCGCCGACTTCGCAGGCTCGTCGAACCTCGAGCCGCTGGGCGAGGCGCTCGGCCTCGAGTTCGCTGCCGGCGGCGACCGGCCCTTGTGGGACGAGCTCCAGGGCGACCTCGCGGCGCAGACGATCGGCGGCATCCTC
Organism: uncultured Thermoleophilia bacterium; assembly: GCA_963838105.1. GTDB lineage: Bacteria > Actinomycetota > Thermoleophilia > Gaiellales > Gaiellaceae > CAWJNF01. Next base: position 48,971 of record CAWIQC010000020.1, read on the forward strand.
GAGCCCCTCGACAGCGTGATTCTCGTGCGCTCGTGGCGGCCGGTCGAGAGCGAGAGCCCGATCGAGACCGAGCGCAACGAGCAGACGGAGGCCCTTATCCGCGGCTTCGTCGCCGGCCTCGTCGATGCGGAGATCGTCGTCGTCGGGGTCGAGGGGCAGGGCGCGAAGGACGAGGAGTCCGCCATCGAGCTCTTCAAGAGCCTCGACGTGTCGAGCGTCGACGACGTCGACACCGTGCCCGGCCGCGTGGCCCTCGCGCTCCTGCTCTCCGGCGGGGAGCCGGGTCACTACGGCGTGGACGAGGAGCGGATCATTCCGCAGCTCGTGCTCATGCCGGCCGAGACCGACGTCGTGTCGGCCTAGCGAGCGCGGCCGTGCCCGTGCAAGCCCACCCGGGACCGAGCCGATGGGCGCCCGCGCCGAGTAGGCTCGCCGTCCTCGTCGCGGCCCGCGACGAGGAGGGCACGATCGGCTCGCTCGTCGGGCGTCTCCGAGCTGCCTTCCCGGGACGGCGAGGTCGTGGTGGCCGACGACGGCTCTCGCGACCGGACGGCCGAGCGCGCGCGCGCAGCGGGCGCGACGGTCGTGACGGGCCCACGCCTCGGCAAGGGCGAGGCGCTCACCGCTGCGGAGCGGGTCGCACCCCCAGGGCCGCTGCTGCTCTGCGACGCGGACCTCGACGGCGACCTAGGGCCGCTGGTCGAGTCGGGCTGCGACCTTGCCGTCGCGGCGTTCGCACGGTCCGAGGGCGGCGGCTTCGGGATCGCGAAGCGCGCCGCCCGGACGCTCGTGGAGGCGAGGACGGGACGCCTGCTCGCGGAGCCGCTGTCGGGCCAGCGCTACCTGAGCGAGCGAGCGCGGGCGGCCTGCTTCCCGCTGGCGCGCGGGTTCGGCTGCGAGGTGCGGATGACGATCGACGCGCTGCGGGCCGGGCTCGACGTCCGGGAGGTCGAGCTCGACCTCCGCCACCGCGCGACCGGCAGGGATGTGGCCGGCTTCGCCCATCGTGGCCGCCAGCTCGTCGAGGCCGTCGCCGCCGCCGGTCCGCTCGCGCTCAACCACCGAGGGAACCGTCTGCCCGTGCTCGGCTTCCTGGTGCCGCTCACGGGGATCGGCGCGCCGCGGCGTGTCCAGGCCTGCGTCGCCGCCGTGGCCGCGGTCGGGCTGCTCGACGATCTCTACTCGGGCCCCGAGCGCGGCTGGCGCGCCCATCTGGCGGCCGGCACGACGACGGGAGTCCTCAAGCTGGCGGCAATCCCGCTCGCGGGCGCGCTCGCGACTCGCTCGCTCTCCGGCGGAGTCGTCGTGGGGCTCGCGGCGAACGCCCTCAACCAGCTCGACACGAAGCCGGGGAGGGCGCTCAAGGCGTTCCTCGCGGCCCAGCTCGTCCTGCGCCGTACCGGATACGGCGGCTTCACGGGAGGAGCCGTCATGCTCCTTCCCTACGATCTGCGCGAGCGGATGATGCTGGGCGACGCAGGATCGAATGCGCTTGGGGCCGTGCTAGGCTTGGAGTCCGTGGTGCCGGACACGCGGGGTAGGCGCATTGCGACCATCGCGGCTCTCGCCGGCATCAACGTCCTCGGCGAGCGTGTCTCGCTCGGCGACTGGATCGAGCGGGCGCCGATCCTGTCCGCGATCGACCGCGCGGGGCGGATCTGACCGTGGCGGAGGAGCGCGAGCGGCGGACGAAGTACGTGTTCGTCACCGGGGGCGTCGCGTCGTCGCTCGGGAAGGGCATCACCGCCGCCTCGCTCGGAGCGCTGCTGAAGACGCGCGGCATGAAGGTGCAGGTCCAGAAGTTCGACCCGTACATCAACGTCGATCCGGGGACGATGAGCCCGTACCAGCACGGCGAGGTGTTCGTCACCGAGGACGGCGCCGAGACCGATCTCGACATCGGCCACTACGAGCGGTTCGTCGACGAGAACCTCTCCCGCAACGCGAACCACACGTCCGGGTCGATCTGGTACTCGGTCATCCGCAAGGAGCGCAAGGGGGAGTATCTGGGCTCGACCGTCCAGGTCATCCCGCACATCACGAACGAGATCAAGGACCGGATCCGGCGCGTCGCGCAGGCCTCCGACGCGGACGTCGTCATCTCGGAGATCGGCGGCACCGTCGGCGACATCGAGTCGCTGCCGTTCCTCGAGGCGATCCGCCAGTTCCGGCGCGAGGAGGGGCCGCAGAACGTCCTCTACGTCCACGTGACGCTCGTGCCCTTCATCGAGGCGGCCGGAGAGCTGAAGACGAAGCCGACGCAGCACTCGGTGAACGAGCTGCGCCGCATCGGTATCCATCCCGACATCGTCGTCTGCCGCTCGAGCGACGCGCTGTCGCACGACATCCGCGAGAAGATCGCCCTCTTCGCCGACATCGACACGAAGGCGGTGATCGCGAACGGCGACATCGAGGACGTGTACCTCGTGCCGCAGGCGCTCCATGAGGAGGGTTTCGACGCGCTCGTCTGCGAGAAGCTCGCGCTCGGCTGCGACGCGGCCGACCTGTCGGAGTGGGACGCGCTGGCGCGGCGCATCCATGCCCGCAGCGGCGAGGTCGAGATCGCGCTCGTCGGCAAGTACGTCAAGGTGAAGGACGCCTACCTCTCGGTCGCCGAGGCGCTGAAGCACGCCGGCATCCACCACGAGACGGGCGTCCGGCTCTCCTGGGTGGAGGCGGAGGGGGCCGGAATCGACGAGGTGCGGGCACAGCTCGAGCACGCCGACGGGATCCTCGTGCCCGGTGGCTTCGGCGGCCGGGGGATCGAGGGGAAGGTGCTCGCCGCGCAGGTGGCCCGCGAGCAGGGAATCCCGTACCTCGGGATCTGCCTCGGCATGCAGATCGCGGTGATCGAGTTTGCACGCCATGTCTGCGGCCTCGACGGCGCCAACTCGAGCGAGTTCGATCCCGAGACCCCCTACCCGGTCATCGACCTGCTGCCCGACCAGCGAGACGTGGAGGACAAGGGCGCGACGATGCGGCTCGGCGCCCAGCCCGTCGATCTCGTCGAAGGGACGAAGACGTACGCCGCGTACGGCGAAAGCCCGATCTACGAGCGCCATCGCCATCGCTTCGAGGTGAACAACCACTTCCGCCCGCGACTCGTCGACGCCGGGCTCGTCGTGTCCGGCACGTACCGCGAGGGACAGCTCGTCGAGGTGATCGAGGCGCCCGACCACCCGTGGTTCGTCGCAAGCCAGTTCCACCCCGAGTTCAAGTCACGGCCGAACCGCCCCGCGCCTCTCTTCCGCGACTTCGTCGGCGCCGCTCTCGAGCGGGCTCGGGCGCGGGCAGGCACTGCGGCGGCCCGGGCGCGGTAGTCCGCGACCGCGGACGAGCGACGGAGGCAGGGCGACCTCACCGGGAGCTCGTCGTCAGCGGCGAAGGCGGCGTACGCCTGCGCTGCCTCGACTTCGGCGGCCGCGGCCCACCCGTCCTCATCCTGCACGGCCTCGGCGCCGAGGCCATGGAGTGGGCCGAGACCGCGACCTGGCTCCGCCGTGCCTGCCGCGTGTACGCCCTCGATCAGCGTGGCCACGGGGGAAGCGACCGCACGCCGGGCCGGTACGGCCGCGCCGGGTACGTGCAGGACGCGGCGGCCGCGATCGATCAGCTCGAGCTGGCACCCGTCGTCCTGATCGGCCACTCGATGGGCGGCCTGAACGCGTACCTCGTCGCCGCGCGCCAGCCGACGCTCGTCCGCGCGCTCGTCGTCGTGGAGGCGCTTGCCTCCGCGAACCCCGACGGCATGACGGCGATGCGTGACTGGCTTCGCGCGCTGCCCGTCCCGTTCGAGACCGCCGCGGCGGCGCGGGCGTTCGTCGAGGAGGCCGAGCTTCGCGGCGACGACTGGCAGGAGCTGCTCGACGAGCGAGACGACGGGTGGTGGCCCCGGTTCGACATCGACGGCGCCATCGAGTCGACGAAGGACATGGGCGAGTCCGACTACTGGAGCGAGTGGCGTGCCATCGAGTGCCCGACGCTCGTGGTCGGAGGCGCGGAGAGCCCGCTGCCGCAGACGGAGCTCCAGGCGATGGCTGCGTGCCTCTCCGCCGGACGCTACGCCGCTCGTGCGAGGGAGCCGGTCACAGCGTTCATCTCGACCGCCCCGACGCGTGGCGCGCGGTCCTCGAGGGCTTCCTCGAGGAGCAGGACATCGCCGTTCGCCGGCCTGGCGCCGCATAAGATCCCGGCCGTGGACACGCTCTTCGCATCGGGACCCCTCCGGCTCTTCCTCGAGCTCGCGGCCATGCCGAGCCCGTCGGGCAAGGAGCGCGCCGTCGCCGAGCGCGTGGCCGAGGAGGTCAGGGCGCTCGGGCTCGACGTGCGCTTCGACGACTCGGGGGCGCGCATCGACTCGGACGCGGACAACCTCTACGCACGTCTCGAGCCGACCGCTCCCGGGCTCCCGATCTTCTTCTGCGCACACGTCGACACGGTCGTCCCGACGGCGCCGATCGATCCGGTGGTCGAGGACGGGATCGTGCGCAACGCAGCCGGGACGATCCTCGGCGCCGACAACAAGGCGGCGGTGGCGGTGATGCTCGAGGGCGTGCGCCGGGTCGTCGAGGAGGAGCGTCCCCACGCCGGCATCGAGCTCGTCTTCACGACCCGGAGAGGAGACCGGCTGCCAGGGCGCGGGAGCGTTCGACGCGAGCGTGCTCGGCGCGCGCTGCGGCTTCGTCTACGACCACCAGGCGCCGATCGGCGAGGTCGTGGTCGCCGCCCCCTTCCAGCGCACGATCGACGTCGTCTTCCGCGGCAGGGCCGCCCACGCCGGCTTCAACCCGGAGGACGGCCGGTCGGCGATCCAGGCCGCCGCGAGGGCGATCGCGGATCTCGAGCTCGGGCGCCTCGACGATCGGACGACCGCGAACGTCGGTCGCATCGAGGGAGGCACGGCGCGTAACGTCGTCCCGGACCGCTGCGCGGTCGTCGCCGAGGCGCGTTCTCTCGACGAAGGGCGGCTCCTGGAGGTGGTCCAGACGATGGTGGACGCGTTCGCCTTCGCGGCGTCGGTTACGGACTGTGACGTCGAGACGAACCTCACCGAGCTCTACCGCGGCTACCGGCTCGAGGCCGGGAACCCCGCGCTTAGGCTCGCGTATGCCGCGCTGGAGCGGACGGGCCGCACGCCCCGCGGCGTCCCGGTCGGCGGAGGCGCCGACGCGAACGTGTTCAACGCCCGCGGCATACCGTGCGTCGTCCTGTCGAACGGGATGGCCGACATCCACAGCCCGGACGAGCACATCGCGGTCGCCGACCTCGACGCCATGGTGGACGTCACGCTCGCGCTCGTCGACGCCGCCCTCGCCGCGTAGAGCCGCCTGACGGGTTCCGACCCGTGGAGCAGGAGCGCTTCGCTGCGGTGGACCGCTACAGCGCCGATCTGCCCGTACCGGCCGACGCGGCGCTCGAAGCCGGCGCCGCGCTGGCTCCCGCCGCACGAGGTGCCGAGACGGGCGAGGTGCTCGGCACGATCGCGTACATGGCGCCGGAGCAGGTGGAAGGTCTTACGTGGGGCCGGCTGCGGACTGTTATGCGCTTGCGTGCGTGTTGTTTGAGTGTCTCGCGGGCGAAACACCGTACCCCAGCGAGCAGCCGGTGACGGCCTTGCTGGCGCACTTGTATAGCGCGCCACCGTCGATCCTCGAGCGATGCTGCGGGCTTCCGCTCGAGCTTGACGCGGTGCTCGCTAAGGGACTTGCGAAAGAGCCCGCTGATCGGTTCGTCCGGTGTGGCGAGCTCATCGTCTCGGCACGGAAGGCACTGCTTGCCTCTGCCCCGAGTACCACGGTTGCGGCTGGGCGGGCGTCGGGTGGTGCCGTAGTAGGGCGCGATGGCGAGTGTGCGCGTATCGACCGTTTTCTGAGGGGTTTCCCGCGGGCCCCTCGGTGTTGCTGATCGAGGGCGAGGCGTGTATCGGCAAGACCACGCTATGGGAGCTGGCTGTCGAGCTTCGCCTTTCGCTATATCTCCTTTTATCCCGCACGTATCCTAGGTGCTCCGTCCCGCCCAGGGCTAGATGATTGATTCCACGATCCACGCGTGGCCGGCTGCGCGATCTGGCGCCCCGTCGGACCGCGTCAATCCCTGTAATCAACCATCAAGCTGCGCCTCCCTCCGCACGAGCCCTTGTGTACCGCACGATCCTATGTCGAAATGTAAATACGAGCCGCTCAGGCTGGCTGCAAACCCGTCGCCTGCCGGCGTCCTCCGTCGCGCCAAGACTTGTCCAGTACTGGCGCTCCCTGGCGCCGGCAGACTCGGTTTTCGCGCGGCCGAGCATGACCGTACTTCCGTTCACGACCACTCGGCACGCTCGCCGGCTACAGCACGATCTGGCTGGCAAGCGCGCAACGTCGGGCGCGCCGGCGCGGTGATCGACGGGGCGAGCACGGCTCCGAGCGTCCGGGGTGCGCCGCTTCTTCGAGCTGCTCGCGGCGGAGCCGCGCGTCAGCGCGACGGCGATCCAGACCGTCGGCGGCAAGGGCTACGACGCCTTCGCGATCGCGCTGGTCACGGCAGATCGGTAGTCGGGCGGCAGGCGTGGCAAGCTTCACCGATGCCACGCCGCCCACGGGTGATCGGCTCCACGGCGACCGCCGGAGGCCCGGGTGCGCGTCCGCGCACGGTGAGGGCGTGCTGACATTGCGGCGTGGGCGCGTGACGGCGGTGCACGAGCGCCACACCGGCCTCGCGCGCCTCGAGGTGGACGGGCGCCCCTGCGTCGCCTATCCGAGGCTCACGGGCCCCGTCGCGCTGGGCGACGAGGTCGTCGTGAACACCCAGGCGCTCGACCTCGGCCTCGGCTCCGGCGGCTTCGACGTCCTGCACACGAACCTCACCCGTGGGCTCGAGCTGCCGCCGGATGCCGGAGCCCACGTCGTGAAGCTGCCGTACACGCCGCTCCAGGCGGCCGTGCGTCACGCCGAGGAGGACGCCGAGCTTCCGAGGCACGCTCGCGGGACTGCCGGTCGTCGGCTGCACGCTGCACAGCCAGGTCGTGCCCGCCTGCGCCGGGCTCGGCCCGGGGAAGCGCATCGCGTACGTCCAGGTCGAGGGCGGCGCGTTGCCGGTCCCGCTGTCGGACGCGCTGCGCGCGTTGCGGCAGCATGGGCTCATCGAGGCGACGGTCGCGGTCGGCGCCTGCCTCGACGGAGACGTCTCGTGCGTCACGCCGGCATCCGCGCTCGCATGGGCGAAGCGGGAGGGCTTCGACGCGGCCGTGTGCGCGATCGGCCCGGGGATCGTCGGCACCGGCTCCTTCCTCGGGCACGGGGGTCTCGGGGTGGCCGCGGCGCTGTGGACGGCGGCCGCGCTCCAGGGTCGCCCGATCCTCGCACCGCGGGTCTCGCTCGCCGACGAGCGCGAACGGCACCGAGGGATCTCCCACCACTCGCGGGCGGTCGTCGCCCTCTGCGGGGACGCGCTCACGGTCGCGTGGCCCGCCGGCCTCGAGGCCCCGGACGGCGTCGCCGTCGAGGTCGTCGACGTTGACGGGTGGCGTACGGCCTGCGCCCACCTCCCGCTCGAGACGATGGGGCGTGGGGCCGAGGGGGATCCCTGGCTGTTCGCCGCCGCCTTCGCGGCCGGGCGGCTGGCTGCGAGGATGTTGCCGTGAACCCGGACGAAGCGACGACCGTCTACGACGGCAAGTACATCTCGGTCACCCGCGAGCGGTGGGGCGTGCGCGAGCGCGAGGTCGTCCACCGGGCAGACGTGGCCGTGATCGTGGCCGTGGACGTGGAAGGGTTCGTGACGCTCGTCCGCCAGTTTCGCGAGGCAGCGCGGCGCCCGGTGCTCGAGATCCCCGCCGGGACGATCGAAGGGGGCGAGGAGCCGCTCGAGACGGCCAGGCGCGAGCTCCTCGAGGAGACCGGCCTGCACGGCGGCCGCTGGCGCGCGGGCCCGATCTGGTGGACGACGCCGGGCTTCTGCCGCGAGCGAGCCCACCTCTTCTTCGCGGAGGAGCTCGAGCGCGGGGAGGCCTCACCCGACGAGGGAGAGGTGCTCGAGATCGTCCGCTGGCCCCGGGCCGAGCTCTCCTCCCGGATCGGGGAGCTGGACGATGCGAAGACCATCCTCGGCCTCCTGCTCTACCTCGAAGAGCTCCGCCGGCCGAGGAGCCTGACGGCGCCGCACCTTCCGTGAGCGCGGCGAGCGAGAAGCCGGGCCTCGTAAGCAGGCTTCGTCGGGGCTCGTCGCGGCTCCTCGAAAGGTCGCGACCCGGCGCGAGATGGTTGATTCCACGATCCACGCGCGGCCGGATGCGACATCTGGCGTGTCTGGGCCGCTTCCGTCCCTGTCTGAGGGGCCGTGCGGCCTCTCAGACAGGCCCGTGCGCTTCGCGAGGTCGGGGCTTGCCGAGGCGTCCGGCCTCGCCTGCGCCCCGGCCTCGTGTCCCAGAGCGGCCAGCTGACGCCCCGGCGGAGGCGGATCTCGTGGAACCAACATCTAGGCTCCCCGCGTGGCGGACGAGCTGATCGCCGTCGCTCCCTACGACCCCGGATGGCCGAGTCGTTTCGAGGCTGAACGGACACTGCTCGAGGCCGTGCTCGCTCCATGGCTGGAAGGCGGGATTCATCATGTCGGCGCGACATCCGTTCCCGGCCTCGCCGCCAAGCCGATCATCGACATGATGGCCGGCGTGCACGACCTCGAGGCGGCTCGGGCGGCGTTCGTCCCGCTTCGCGAGCATTCGTACGTCCACACGCCGCACCGGCCGCGTATCGCCCACCATTTCTCCAAGCCGTCGCCTCGCCTGTCCGAGATGACGCACAACCTCCATCTGACCCGGCCCGGCAGCGACCTGTGGCGCGAGCGGCTCGCCTTCCGCGACGCGCTTCGGGTCGACCCGGCGCTGGTCGCCGAGTACGAGGCGCTGAAGCGGGGCCTTGCCGAGGCACATCCCGAAGACGTCGTCGCGTACACGACCGGCAAGCGCGCGTTCGTCGGCCGGGTTCTGGCCGGCGCGGGAGTGCCGCTCGGCCGGCCGGTAACCGCTCGCTGTCGATCGGTCGTCTCCGGCAGCTGCGACGTCGTCGATTCGCCGCACCGGCCTCGCCGCCACATTCCCCGACCGACCGTCTGTAGGCTTCGGCGGCTGTGAAGGTCGGTGTCGTCCGGGAGATCAAGGCCGACGAGCATCGCGTCGCGCTCACGCCGGCCGGCGCGCGCGAGCTCGTCGAGCGCGGGCACGAGGTCGCTCGTCGAGGCGGGCGCGGGGGCTGGCAGCGCGTTCCCGGACTCGGCCTACGCGGCGGTCGGCGCGCGGATCGCTCCCGTCGAGGAGGTCTGGGCGACCGCCGACCTCTGCTCAAGGTGAAGGAGCCGCTCGCCGAGGAGTACGGCCGGCTTCGCGAGGGGCTCGTGCCTGTTCACGTACCTGCACCTCGCAGCCGACGAGCGCGCTGACCGACGCTCTGCCTCGAGAGCGGCGCCACCTGCATCGCGTACGAGACGGTGCAGACGCGACGACGGCCGCTGCCGCTGCTCGCGCCGATGAGCGAGGTGGCGGGCCGCCTCGCGACGCAGATGGGCGCCTGGGCGCTCGAGAAGGCGCAGGGCGGGCGCGGGATCCTTCTCGGCGGGGTGCCGGGCGTGCCGCCCGCGCGCGTGGTCGTGCTCGGCGGCGGCATCGTCGGCTACAACGCGGCGCTGATCGCGGTCGGCATGCAGGCCGACGTGTGGGTCGTCGATCGGTCGGTCGAGCGCATGCGCGACCTCGAGATGATGCTCGACGGGCGGATCACGCTCGCGATGTCGAGCCGCCTCCAGATCGAGGAGGCGCTGCCGGACTGCCGATCTCGTCATCGGCGCGGTGCTGATCCCGGGTGCCCGCGCGCCCAAGCTCGTGACGCGCGACATGCTCGCCGCGCATGAAGCCGGGCGCGGTGCTCGTCGACGTCGCGATCGACCAGGGCGGCTGCTTCGAGACCTCACGGCCGACCACGCACTCGGATCCGATCTACGAGGTGGACGGCATCGTCCACTACTGCGTCGCGAACATGCCGGGCGCCGTTCCGATCACGTCGACGAAGTCGCTCACGAACGTCACGCTGCCCGTACGTCGAGGCGATCGCGAGCCGCGGCGTTCGACGAGGCAGTCGCGCGCGAGCCGGCCGCTGGCGCGTGGCGTCAACGTGGTCGCCGGAAAGCTCACGTACCAGGCCGTGGCCGACGCGCACGGCCTTGCGTACACGCCGCTCGAGCAGGCGTGCTCCCGCGCTGTCCTAGCTCGTCGGGCGCGGAGCCGATGCGACGGCCCGGTAGGCCTCACGACCGGCTCGGTGCGCGGCACAGCTCGCCGCCGGCACGGCCGAGCCTCGGCGCGCGCAGGCCGACGCCTTACTCTCTACCGCGACTTGGTGGGCGCAGGCTCGCTGGGCGGCTCGGACTCGTCCTTGGCCGGGAAGAGCTTGATCACCGCGTAGGTGACGCCGGCCGCGAGACCGACGACGACGATCACCCAGCAAGGCCAGCTCGAGGAAGCCGATGAACGTGTCCACCTGCTCCGTAGAATAGCCCGATGCCTCGCGCCTGCGTCATCGTGCTCGATGCGGTCGGCGCCGGAGAGCTTCCGGACGCTGCCGACTACGGCGACGAGGGCTCGAACACGCTCGGCAACGTGGCGCGCGCGGTGGGCGGCCTCGACTTGCCGAGCCTCGAGGCCCTGGGTCTCGGCAACGTCGACGCCGCTCGAGGGCTGCCCTCCGCAGCCGGGCGCGCCGGCGATCGCCGGCCGGCTGGTGGAGCGCTCGAAGGGCAAGGATATCGATCTCCGGTCACTGGGAGCTGATGGGCATCGTCTCCGCCCAGGCGATGCCGACCTACCCGCACGGCTTTCCCTTCTCGATCATCGAGGAGTTCGCCCACCGCACGGGTCGTGGCGTGCTCGGGAATGTCCCGGCGTCGGGGACCGAGATCATCCAGGAGCTCGGCGAGGAGCACCAGGCCACGGGCAAGTGGATCGTCTACACGTCCGCCGACTCGGTCTTCCAGGTCGCGGCGCACGTCGAGACGATTCCGCTCGACGAGCTCTTCCACGCCTGCGAGATCGCGAGGGAGATCCTCGAAGGGCAGAACGCCGTCGGCCGGGTGATCGCACGGCCGTTCGAGCGGCGAGCCCGGCAACTACGTCCGCACCGCGGACCGCCATGACTGGGCGCTCGCCGCCGAGACGCCCGAACTACCTCACGCTGCTCCGAGAGGCCGATGTCGAGATCCATGGAGTCGGCAAGATCTCGGACATCTTCGCCGGCCTCGACATCGACCACGCGTATCGACCCGGTCGAACGTCGAGGGGATCGCGCGAACCGAGGAGCTCCTCCACGGGCTCGACACCGGCTTCGTGTTCACGAATCTCGTCGAGACGGACATGCTCTGGGGCCATCGCAACGATCCCGAGAACTTCCACCGCTGCCTCCAGGACTTCGATCGCCGCCTTCCCGACCTGCTCGCGGCGCTGCGCCCGGGCGACCTCCTGATCCTCACCTCCGACCACGGTTGCGACCCGACCACGCCCTCGACCGACCACTCCCGGGAGCACGCCCTGCTCGCTCGCGTACATCGCGGGCCGGAACGCCGCGGGGCGAACCTACGAGGGGGAGCTCGGGGACGTCGGAGCGACCGTCAACCGCTGGCTGGGCGGCAAGGCCGCCTCCCGTCGCGTCTCCGGGCAGCCGTTCGTCGAGCCGTGAGGCCAGGCGATCCCGGGCACGGAGCCGGGCGATGATCCGCGCGGTCGAGCTGATCGAACGCAAGCGAGACGGTGCCGAGCTCGACACACGGCGAGCTCGAGAGCTCGTCCTTGGCTACGCCCGCGGCGAGGTGCCCGACGAGCAGATGGCCGCCTTCGCGATGGCGGTGTTCTTCCGGGGCCTCTCGCCGGCCGAGACCTATGCCCTCACGGACGCAATGGTGCAGAGCGGCGCGATCGTCGATCTCTCGTCCATCGGCCGAATCTGCGTGGACAAGCACTCGACCGGCGGGGTCGGCGACAAGACGTCCATAGCCCTCGGCCCCGTCGTCGCCGCGTGCGGCGTCCCGTTCGCGAAGATGAGCGGTCGAGGGCTCGGCCACACGGGCGGGACGCTGGACAAGCTCGAGTCGATTCCCGGCTTCACGGGTCGAGCTGGAGGCCGAGACGTTCGTCCGTCAGGTCGGAGACGTCGGCCTGGCGATCGTCGGCCAGACGCCGGACCTCGTACCCGCCGACCGGCGGCTCTACGCGCTGCGCGACGTGACCGCGACCGTCGAGGAGGTCTCGCTGATCGCGGCGAGCATCATGTCGAAGAAGATCGCGGCGGGCGCCGGAGCGATCCTCCTCGACGTGAAGGTCGGCGAGGGCAGCGTTCATGAAGACGCTCGAGCGGGCTCGGCTGCTCGCCGAGACCATGCTCGACCTCGGGCGGCGCGCCGGCCGACGCGTCGTCTGCGAGCTCACGGCCATGGACGAGCCCCTCGGTCGCGCGGTCGGGAATGCCCTCGAGGTCCGCGAGGCGCTTGCGACGCTCCGCGGCGAGGGCCCGCCGGACTTCACCGAGCTCGTGCTCGGCTCGGCCGGCGCGGCTGCTGGCCATGTCGGACCTCGACCTCGGCGAGGAGGAGGGGCGACGCCGCGCCGAGGCCGCCGTCGCGACCGGCGAGGCCCTCGCCGTATACCAGCGCTGGATCTCCGCGCAGGGAGGCGATCCCGACGAGGCCCGACTGCCGTGGGCGCCCGTCGTGCGCTCCCGTTGCGGCGCCCTCGTCGGGCTACGTCGTCGCGTTGCACGGGCTCGGGATCGGCCGCGCTGCCGTCCACCTCGGGGCCGGTCGCTCACGGAAGGAGGATCCCGTCGACCACGCGACGGGCGTCGTCTGCCGGGCCAAGCGCGGCGACCGGTACGAGCCGGGCGAGCCGCTCGCCGAGGTGCACGCTCGCGACGAAGGCGACGCCGAGCGAGCGGCGGTCGAGGTCGCAGCCTGCTACGAGCTCGGGCCCGAGCCGCCGTCGCCCGCTCCGCTCGTGCTCGAGGTCATCGAGTAGCCGAAGCGCCCGTCGACGCCTGAAGGAGAGCGTTCGACCTCGGCGGCCTGGATGTGCGGGGCGCCCTGGACCGAACAAGCGTCGGGTCGGCTCCGTCTGGTCGAGGGCCCTCGGGCCGGCAAGCGTCGGTCGCCTCCGCGTCGCCCGGGGCCGCAGGTCGGACGACCGCGAACGCCGCGCTAGGCTCTCGTTGGTGCCGGAGCTCCCCGAAGTCGAGACGATTCGCAGCGCGCTCGTCCCCGCGCTCGAGGGCCGGCAGCTCGAGCGCGTCAGCATCCTCGATCCGCGCTTGACGGCGCCGTACCCCCCGATGCCGTCGCCGCCGCCCTTGACAGGCGACCGCGTGGTCCGCGTCGGTCGTCGAGGCAAGTATGTCGTCTTCGAGCTCTCGAGTGGCCGTCACCTCCTCGTTCACCTGCGCATGACCGGAAGCTTCCGGCTCCACCGGAACGGATCCCTCGAGGACGACCCCTACCGGCGAGCCGTTGTCAGATTAGACGACGGCTCGGACGTCACGTATCGGGACGTGCGGCGGTTCGGCACGTGGACGCTGCTCGAGCAGGGCGAGCTCGAGCCCTACCTCGGGAAGCGTCTCGGCCCGGAGCCGCTCGAGCGCGGCTATACGGCGCGGCCGGCTCGGGAGTGCCCTGCGAGGGCGGAGAGCGCCGGTCAAGTCAGCCCTGCTCGACCAGCGCACGGTCGCCGGTGTCGGGAACATCTACGCGGACGAGGCGCTCTGGTGCGCGCGCATCCATCCGCTGCGGCCGGCCGGCAGCCTGGACGCGGCCACGGTCGGGCGGCTGCACCGATGCGCTGCGCGCCGCGCTCCGCAGAGGGATCGACCGGCAGGGAGCAACGTTGCGCGACTACCGCGACCCGACCGGCGCAGCAGGCTCCATGCAGGACGAGTTCAAGGTCTACGGCCGACGCGGCGAGCCGTGCCGGCGCTGTCGAGGGACGATCGAGCGCCTCGTCGTCGCAGGTCGCAGCTCGTTCTACTGCCCGCGGCTGCCAGCGAGGGCCTGTTCCGACGACGTGAGCCTCTTTCTCCCCAGGGGCGTGCTCGTGGGCCACATGACCGACCTCGACGGCTGGACCGGCTGCACGGCGATCCTCTGCCCGGAGGGGAGCACGGCGGCGTGCGAGGTCCGGGGCGGCGGTCCCGGGACGAGAGAGAGCGACCTGCTCTCGCCCGCGGCGAGCGCGCCGGGGGCGAACGCGATCCTGCTCACGGGCGGAAGCGCCTACGGGCTCGCCGCCGCCGACGGGGTCGTCTCATGGCTCGCAGAGCAGGGTGTCGGCTTTCGGACACGCGCCGGGATCGTGCCGCTCGTCGCGTCGGCCGTGGTCTTCGACCTCGCGCTCGGGGACGCGTCCGCGCGCCCGGGCCCCGAGCAGGGCTACGCCGCCTGCGTCGCCGCCGGCCGGGACGTCGAGCGAGGAAGCGTCGGAGCCGGAAGCGGCTGCACGGTGGGCAAGCTGCTCGGTCCGGAGTGCTGGACGAAGGGCGGGCTCGGCTTCGCCGGCCGCACGCTGGCAGGGGGCGGCAAGGTCGCCGCGATCGCCGCCGTGAACGCGTTCGGCGAGGTGGTCGCCGAGGACGGCTCGATCCTCGCCGGCATCTGGCGCGATGGGGCCTATCGCCGAACGGTCGACCTCCTCGCCGCCGGCGAGTCGCCGCTGCGGCCCTGGCGGGAGTCGACGACCCTCGCCTGCGTGCTCACGGACGCGCGGCTGACGAAGACCCAGGCCTGGCTCGTCGCGCGCGCGGCCAGCGCGGGCGTCGCCCGCGCCGTCGATCCGGCCGCGACTGCCGTCGACGGCGACGTCGTGTACTGCGTCGCGACCGGGGGGAATGACCTCGATCCGCTGACCGTCGCCGCAGTCGGGGCGGAAGTCGCCGCGGCGGCGATCCGGGACGCGGTGCGGCAGGCTGGCGGTGCGCCCGGCTGCCCGTCGGCCGCGGAGCGGAGCGGCGTGCGGATGACGGTGGCGCTGTGATCGTCGCCGCCCTGTACGACATCCACGGCAACATCGCGGCCCTCGACGCCGTGCTCGCCGATGTCCGCCTCGAGCGCGTCGACGCCGTCGTCGTCGGCGGCGATGTGGCCTGGGGGCCGTTTCCGGCCGAGACGGTCGAGCGGCTCATGGGGCTGGACGGAACGGTGCGGCTCGTGCGCGGCAACTGCGACCGCGAGATGGTCGAGGCCTTCGACGCCGGCGCGAGCGCTGGGAGTGTCGCCGATGCCGCGGCCGAGTCCGTCGCGGCCTGGGCCGCTGAGCGGCTCACACGCGTCCAGCGGGACTTCCTTGCCTCGTTCGAGCCGACGGCGACCCTCGACGTCGAGGGGCTCGGGCGCACCCTCTTCTGCCACGCGACGCCGTCGAGCGACGAGGCGCGCTTCACGAGGCTGACGCCCGCCGCAGAGGTCGCCGACCTCCTCGGCGACGTCGAGGCCGGCGTGGTCGTGTGCGGCCACACGCACATGCAGTTCGAGCGCCGGGTCGGCCCGACACGCGTGGTCAACGCGGGCAGTGTCGGCTTCGCCGTACGAGAGCGCAACCGGGCGCGTACTGGGCGCTTCTCGGGCCGGAGGTGGCGTTCCGCCGAACGAGCTACGATCTCGACCGGGCCGCGGCGGCCGTTCGGGCGAGCGGCTTCCCGTTGCCGCGGTTCGCCGAGGAGAACATCCTCACCGTCCCTTCGCCCGCCGAGGTCGAGCAGGAGTTCGAGCGTCTACGTCTCGAGAGCCGCGACGCCTCGGATGATTGATCTGTGATCGACCATCTAGCCGGATCCTGAACGGGCGAGGGTGGGCGTCCTCACGCGGCCAGACGCTCGAGCTCACCCTCTCGGTCGAGCCTCCAGAGCTCCAGGAAGCCGCCGATCGGCCGGTCGTCGATGACGATCTGGGGGACCGTCCAGCCGCCGGTGAGGTCGTACAGGCGCTCGCGGAACGCCGGCTGCTCGTCGATGCGGACTTCGTCGAACGGGAGGCCGCGCTGGCGGAGCAACTGCTTCGCCCGTTCGCAGTAGCCGCACCAGTCGGTGCTGTACACGGTGATCCGCGCCATCACCTTCCAGAACGAGCACGCGGGCTCGCGGATTCCGCCGAGGCCGCGAACTACACTGCATCCGTGGGCTCCCGGACCTACCGGACGCAGGCCGTCGTCCTGCGCTCGCTGCGGTTCGGCGAGGCAGACAGGATCCTCCACCTGTTCACGTCGGAGCGCGGGCAGGGTCGGTGCGATCGCGAAGGGAGCCCGGCGCACCCGCTCTCGCGTCGGCGCCCGGCTCGAGCCGTTCAGCCACGTCGACGTGCACCTCCACGAGGGGCGCGGCGAGCTTGCCACCGTCACCCAGGTCGACCTGATCCGCTCGCACCAGAGCCTGGCGCTGCGCCCGTCCCGCCTCAGGGCCGGGTCGATCGGGCTCGAGGCCGTGCTCCGCCTCTTCATCGAGCACGACGCGAATCCCGCGCGCGTTCCATGCGACCTGTCGCTTCCTCGACCTCCTCGATGCGCCCGGCGAGCCGGAGGGCTCCGACCCGGATCCCGCCCTCGACCCGCTCACCCTCTCCTTCCAGCTCAAGCTGCTGTGGCTGGCCGGCTATCTGCCCCACCTCGCGAGCTGTGCGAGATGTGACCAGCCGGGAGCCGCTCGTGGCCTTCTCGGCCGCGTCAGGCGGAGGCGTGTGCGTCGAATGCGCGGGCGGGGCGCTGCCGCTCTCGGCCGCGGGCTTCCGCGGCGTCCGCGGGCTGCTCGAGCGCCCGCTCGGCGAGGCGCGGGAGGCAGGTCTCACGACCGGGGCCGCACGGGAGACGCTGCGGGTCATCGAAGCCCTCTACGAGTACCACGGCGGCTTTCGCCTGCGGACGCTTGCCGCCCGCTGACGAATGATCTGGCATCGCGTGCTGATCGCCGCGGTGGCGGCGTCGGTGGCGGTCGCCTTCGCGGACTCGTCGATCGTCGTCCTTGCGCTCCCGGAGCTCTACCTCGCGCTGGACACGTCGATCGTCGGCATCTCGTGGGTGATCACGGCGTACAACCTCGTGGTCTTCATCGCGACGTTCGCGCTGCTCCCCGTGGTTCGTCGGGTGCGCCCGGCGCCGCTCGTCCTGGCCGGCCTGGTCGTGTTCCTCGCGGCCTCGATCGCCTGCGGCTTCTCGGACGGCCTCACGTTTCTGATCGCGGCACGGGCGGTTCAGGGCCTCGGCGGCGCCATGCTCCTGGCCGGCTCGCTCCCGCTGCTCAGCGGGCTCTGCGGGCTCGGCCGGACGCGGGATCGCCGTCTGGGCGACGGCCGGAACGCTCGGCGCGACGTTCGGGCCGGCGGCCGGCGGGCTTCTCACCGAGCTGTTCGACTGGCGCGCGATCTTCTTCGCCCAGGCCCCGGTCGCGGCGCTCGCGATCTTCGGCGCGCTGCGGCGCGTCGAGCTGCCGACGCCGCCCACGGGCGCCCGCCCGCGAGGATTCACCGCCGCGAACATCGCGCTGGTCTTCCTCTTCGCCGCGCTCGTCGGGGCGCTGTTCCTGGCCGTTCTGATGATCGTCACCGTGTGGGATTTCGGGCCCCTCGCCGGTGCCGGCGTCGTCAGCCTGCTCCCACTGGCGGCCCTCGCCGTGCGGCCGCTCGCGACCCGGCTCCCCGGCAGCCTGGACGCCGTCGGCGGAAGCATCCTCCTCGCGGGCGGCCTCGTGGGGCTCGCGCTGCTGCCGGCCTCGAGCGCGTGGTACGCGGGACCGGCGCTGGCGATCTGCGGGGCCGGCCTCGGGCTCGTCCTGCCGCACGCTCACGCACTCCTCGGTCAGCGAGACGTCGGCCTGGCCTGGAGCGGCACCCTGTCCGTCGGCACGCGTCATGCTGGGCTCGTGCTCGGGCTCGTGCTCATCGCGCCGCTGCTCGGATACGAGCTCGACCGCGGCGGCGACGCGGGCCACGCTCGGCGCCGCCGAGGTGATCATCGAAGCGCCGCTTCCGCTGACCACGAAGATCCCGATCGCGCTGGACATGCGCGACGCGTTCGAGCAGACCCCCGAGGGAGAGATCCCGGATCTCGTAGCGCCGTTCGAGGAGAACGGCGCCGCCGACGACCCGCAGGTGGCGGCCGTCCTGGACGACCTCCTGGAGGCCATCCGCGCTCCTCTGACCCGCAGCTTCCGGACGTCGTTCTTCCTCTCCGCCGCCTTCGCGCTGCGCGTGCTCATCCCGGTGCTCGCGCGGCGAAAGGACCTCGGCATGAAGCGCCACCTGGTCGCCTTCGCCGTGCTGGGGGCGCTCTTCGCCGCCGCAGCCGCGCTGATCGTCGATCGAGCTCGTTCGCGGCGCGCCGTCGTACGGGGCGGTCGAGCAGGAGGATCCGTGCACCGCGGTCGAGCAGTTCCCGGGCGAGGGGCTCGACGCGAGCCTGCAGCGGATCGTGCTGTCGGGCCTGAACGGCGCCGCCTGCGAGCTCGGCGCGACCCGCGCGGAGCTCATCCTGTCGTTCGCTCCGTCGGTCGCGCCCAAGCCGATCGAGTGGGACGACGAGACGATCGAGCGGGCGGTGCGCAGCGGGCTCCTCAAGGCGATCGACGATGCGGAGGAGCGCGGCGACATCGGGGACATCACCGCCCTGATCCTGCGCGAGATCGTCGAGCGGGCCCCGATCGACTGGCTGATCCAGGGCGGCCAGGAGCTCGCGGACCTGTTCGGCTAGGGAGAGAGAAGACGCTCGGCGAGGTAGCGAAGCGCGAGCGGGTAGCGATAGTCGATCCCGAAGTGGCCGGCGTCGAACAGCTCGCAGCGAACATCGGTGACGCCGATCGCCTCGAGCTCGCGACGGAACGCCTCGGCTCCGAGATCGAGGAACCACTCGTCGCGCGTCCCGGCGTCGAGGTAGATCGCCTTCAGGGAGCGCAGCGCGTCGGCATGGTGGCGCACCATGCGCACCGGGTCGTGCTCGAGCCACCGTGCCCAGACGTCGTCGACCATGCGCCCGGTGGCGACGTCGAACGGCAGGCGGACGGTGCCGTCCGGGTCGGCCGAGTAGCAGGCGGCCATGGCCCAGACCTCGACCAGGACCAGCTCGTCGTCGGCGAGGGGGACGGGGCCGAGATCGGAACGCCTCCCAGAAGCGTTCGTAGGAGCCGCCGTAGCGGTCGCGCAGCAGGCGCGCGATCGTGCCCCACTCATGGCCGGCGGAGAGCTCGAACAGCGTGTCGCCCGCGTGTGAGGCGAGGCCGCCGAAAACGTCGGGGCGCAGCATGCAGCTGACCATCGCGCCGTAGCCGCCGCTCGACTTCCCCGCGATGCCGCGGTGGTCGCGGGAGGCAAGCGTCCGGTAGCGAGCGTCGACCCAGGCGACGACGTCCTCGCAGAGGTAGGTGTGGTAGCGGCCGGTCCCGGGCGAGTCGACGAACTGGCTCCCGCCCAGCGACGTCCACGCGTCGACGAGGACGACGATGCAGGGCGGGACGTCCTCGCCCGCGAAGAGCGCGTCGAAGCCGCTCGATCGGGGTCGGGCGGAAGGCGGCGCGGTTCCGCCACATGTCGACCTGCCCGGTGAAGCCGTGGATGACGTACAGCGCCGGGAAGCGTCGATCGGGCTCCGCGTCGTAGGAGGGCGGCAGGTACACCCAGATCGGGCGCGCGCTCGGGTCGCCCAGAGGGTTGCCGCGCAACGCCTCGCTGTCGATCTCCGCCTCGTCGAGCCGCCCCGCGAGCGGCGTTCCCCACGGCTCCATACGCCCCGTTCTCCCCTCAGTAGGATGGTCGCGTGGCCGCGCCCAACTTTCAGGAGATGATCGCAGCACTGCAGCAGTACTGGATGGATCGGGGCTGCGTGGCGATGCAGCCCTACCACACCGAGGTCGGCGCGGGCACGTTCAATCCGGCCACGGCGCTGCGCTGTCTCGGCCCGACGCCGTGGCGGACGGCGTACGTCGAGCCGGCGATCCGCCCGGCCGACGGGCGCTACGGCGAGAACCCGTTCCGCTTCCAGCACTACTTCCAGTACCAGGTGATCCTCAAGCCGGCGCCCGCAGACGTGCTCGACCTCTACTTCGCGTCGCTCGAGAGCATCGGCATCGACGTCCGGGCTCACGACCTGCGGCTGGTCGAGGACGACTGGGAGGGGCCCACGCTGGGAGCCTGGGGGCTCGGCTGGGAGGTCTGGATCGACGGCATGGAGGTCACCCAGTTCACGTACTTCCAGCAGCTCGGCGGTCTCGACCTCGAGCTGATCCCGGCCGAGATCACGTACGGCCTGGAGCGGCTGGCGATGTTCCTGCAGGGGAAGCGCACGCGCCTTCGAGCTCGAGTGGGCGCCCGGCGTCACGTGGGGCGACGTCTACCGCGAGAGCGAGCGCCAGTGGTCGACGTACAACTTCGAGCACGCCCCGGTCGAGACGCTCATGCGGCGCTTCGCCGAGCACGAGGCGGAGTGTGGCCAGCTCGCTGGAAGCGCGGCTACCGCTCCCGGCCTACGACCAGGTGCTCAAGTGCTCCCACGCGTTCAACCTCCTCGACGCGCGCGGCGCGATCTCGGTGACCGAGCGCGCGGCGTACATCGGCCGCGTGCGAGCCCTGGCGAGGCGCGTCGCGCAGCTCTACGTGGAGATGGAGAGCGCAGCGGACGGGGCGGAGGAGGCGGGCCTCGAGCATGCCGACGCTGCTGTTTGAGATCGGCTGCGAGGAGCTGCCGGCGTCGGCCTGCCGGGAAGCGGAGGCGCAGCTGCCGGAGCTCTGCCGCCACCATCTCGGAGCGGAGCCGGGGAACGTCTACATCGGGCCGCGCCGGTTGACCGTCGTCGTGGACGACCTGCCGGAGCGCACGCCTGACGAGGTGCGCCGCGGGCCTGCCGAGCGGATCGCCTTCGACGACGGCGAGCCGACGAAGGCGGCAGAGGGGTTCGCCCGCGGGCTGGGGCTGACCGTCGCGGAGCTCGAGCGGCGTGACGGCCACGTCTGGGGGACGATGCCCGGCGTGGCGCTTGCCGGCGTGCTGCCCGAGCGCCTCGCCGAGGTCGTGCGCGCGCTCGCGTTCGGGAAGTCGATGCGGTGGGGGCCCGAGCTGCGCTTCTCCCGGCCGGTGCGCTGGCTGCTCGCGACGCTCGACGGCGAGGTGCTCGACGTGCCCGTCGAAGGCGTTCCGTGCGGAGGCGTGTCCTACGGCCATCGCTTCCGCCACCCGGGCCCGGTGGACATCGCCGACGCAGGCGAGTACGCCGAGCGGCTGCGCGCCGCGGGAGTGGAGCCGGACGCCGACGCGCGCCGTGACGCCATCCTCGCCGAGCTCGACGCGATCGGGGGCTGGAGCGATCCCGGTGGCGTGCTGGAGGAGGTCGTCTACCTCGTCGAGTCCCCGCTCGTGCTGACGGGCACCTTCTCCGAGCGCTTCCTCGCGCTGCCCGAGCGCGTCGTCGTGACTGCGATGCAGTCGCACCAGCGCTACTTCCCGCTCGGAGGCGCGCGCTTCGCGTTCGTGGCCAACGGCGGCGATCCCGACCTCGTGCGCGCCGGTAACGAGCGGGTGCTCGAGGGCCGCCTCGAGGACGCGTCGTTCACGTTCGAGCGGGACGTGTCCCGCGGCATCGACGAGCTTGCCCGGGAGCTGGGCGCGATCACGTTCGTCGCGGGTGCCGGCTCGATGGCGGACAAGACCGCGCGGCTCGAGCGACTCGTCGACGCGCTCGGCGGCGGGGATGCGTCCCGCGAGGCGGCGCGGCTCTCCAAGGCCGATCAGGCGGCGGAGCTCGTGCGGGAGTTCCCCGATCTGGAGGGTCACATCGGCGCCGAGTACGCGCGGCTGGCCGGCTACCCCGAGGCGGTCTGCCGTGCGATCGAGGAGCAGTACCTCCCCGACTCTGCCGGCGGCCCGCTGCCCGCCACGGAGCCGGGCCGCGTGCTCGCCGTGGCCGAGAAGGTCGACAGCCTCGCCGTTGCGTTCTCGCTGGGCGAGCGGCCCTCGGGCACGCGCGACCCGTACGGCCTCCGCCGGGCGGCGATCGGCCTCTGCCGCCTGGCGCTGGAGAGCTCGATCGCGGTCGACGCCCGCGCGCTCGACGGCTCTTGCGCATCGGCTGCTCGTCGAGCAGGGCGCCGAGGTCACAGGACGAGCCTCCGGACGACGTGCACGAGCTTCGTGGCCGAGCGGCTCGAGGGACTGCTGGGCGTGCCGGTCGAGTTCGTGCGCGCGGCGCGCGCCTCCGGGCTCGCGCAGCTGGGCCAGATCGGAGCGCTCGCGACCGCGCTCGCCCGCCTCCCCGAGCGCGAGCTCGACGCCGTGCATACGGTGTACACGCGCTCGGACCGCCTGGCCGGGAAGCACGAGGGCGACGCGGCCGCGAGCCTCGACGCCGCGCTGCTCGTCGAGGAGGCCGAGGGCGAGGTGGTTGCGGCGCTCGATCGCGTCGCGCCGCGGATCGAGACGGCGATCGGCGAGGACGACTTCGACACGGCCCTCGCGGCCGCCGCCGAGCTCGGCGACCCGCTCCACCGGTTCTTCGAAGACGTGCTCGTGATGGCCGACGACGCGGCGGTCCGGGCGAACCGCCTGCGCCTGCTGCTGGACGTGCGGGACACGGTCGGGCGGCTCGGCGACTTCGGCCAGATCCCGCGATAGGTCGCAGCGCGGCTCGCTCCGGACTCGTCGCCCGCTGGTCACGCCGCCGAGTCCGCCCAGGCTGAGTCGTGCCGAGGAGGCCCGCCCGCCGTGCGTGCGGAAATTGGCACCGATCGGGCTCACAATCGACACGATCGCCGCACACATCCGTCACATCTCGAGCGGTTACGACTCCCACCCCCCGCCCAGAAGGGTGGGGGGTGGGTCTCGACGGCGGGGCCTGCCTTCGGCTCGGCCGCACGGTTCCGGCCGCTACCTCGGCAGCCACGGCTCCTGCTCGTATCCGGAGCGGCGTTCGCGTCGAGCGTCCCGAGCGGGCGCGCTCGACCAGCGACCGGCATCGATCGCGCACGTCATCCCGGAGTCGCGACCGCCCTCACTGGGCACGGCGATCGCCGATCGGCCGGCCAGAGGCTAGGCTCCCGGTGTGCCGCAGCCGGTCGAGATCCACGTCGTGTCGGACGCGACCGGGGAGACCGCGACCCGGGTCGTCATGGCCGTCGAGCGGCAGTTTCCCGAGCTCGAGTTCCAGGAGATCCGCCATCCGCGCGTGACGAACGTCGACGAGGTCCAGCTCGCCGCGGTGCGGGCGCGCGGTCGCCGGGCCGTCATCGTCTACACGCTCGTCAACCCGGAGCTGCGCGACGCGATGCGCGCGTGCTGCAAGCGCTACCGCCTCCACTACTGCGACCTGCTCGGCCATCCGCTCGAGGCAGTGGCCCGCGTCTCCGGCCTGCCTGCGAAGGGCGAGCCGGGGGCGCTGCCGGTCCTCGACTCGAGCTACTTCAAGAGGGTCGAGGCGATCGAGTTCGCCGTCCAGGCGGACGACGGGATCGCGCCGCGGCGGCTGCGCGAGGCGGACGTCGTGCTGGTCGGCGTGTCGCGGACGTCGAAGACGCCGCTCTCGATCTACCTCGGCTACCTGGGCTACAAGGCCGCGAACGTCCCGCTCGTGAAGGGCATCGACCCGCCCGAGGGGCTGTGGCGAGGTCGATCAGGCGAGGGTCGTGGGCGTCACCCTGCCGGCCGAGATGCTCGCCGAGATCCGCGGCCGGCGCGTCCGCGACATGCGCAGCTCGACGCGGGCGTACGCCAGGCTCGAGGACGTGTACGAGGAGCTCGAGCTGGCCGACGCCGTCTTCCGGCGGCTCGGGTGCCCCGTGATCGAGGTGGCGACGCTCGCGATCGAGGAAACGGCCCACCGGATCATCCGGCTCGTCGAGCTCCGACTTGCGGAGCGCGAGCGGCCGGCACGCCGCGCGCGAGCCCGATGAGCACGCCGAAGTCGCCGATCCCGTGGTACTGGTGGCCCTGGTGGATGTTCCTGCTCGCGCTCGGGCTGGTCGTCTTCTACGCCGCCTTCACGCCCGTCTGGATGGCGTTTCGCGGCGTGGCCTGGCTTTCCGAGCGCGGCGCTGCCGCGACGGGCGTGAAGGGGCGGCCTACCGGCGGCCCCTTCACGCGGAGGTGCTGCTGATCAGGCCGACGGCGACTCCACCGGAGCCTGGGGCTTCGGTGGGCGCCGGCGTCTGACGTAGGCTCGGCCACCGAGGAACGCGAGGCCGAGGGCGGCGAGGATCGGGCCTGCGGTCACGACGAACACGAGCATCCCGCCGGCGACCTTCTCGATCCCGTTCACGGCGGCCTCCCACGCGTCGCCGATCGACCAGCCGCCGTCCTTCTGCGCGGCTTCGCGACGGGCACGCCCCGCTCGGCGACGGCGAGCGAGATCGTGGCGAAGGACGTCTGGTCGTCGAGGTAGCGCAGCCGGCCTTCGACCTCCTCGAGCTGGAGCTGCACCTTGTTGAGGCGCTGCTGCACGAGCGAGGGCGTCGGCGACGGTCTTCGTCTCGCTCGAGGAAGCCGAGCAGCTGCCGCTCGACGGCCTCGAGATGGCTCGCCCGGGCCTCGAGGTCGACGTACTGCAGCGAGACGTCCGTGCCTGACTCCTCGCGGCCGATCACCTTGCCGAGCGCGGCGAACTGCGACATCGCCTGCGGGTAGGCATCGCCCGGAACCCGGACGACGATCGAGCCCCGGACGAGCCGCTCCTCCGGGCCCTGGCTCGACTGCGAGCTCGTCACGAAGCCGCCGAGCGCGGCCGCGATCTGGCGCGCGCGGTCGATCGCCTCCTCGAAGTCGCCCTTCGGGACGGTCACCGAGAGCGTGGCGTTCTGGATGACCCGGGGCGGCACACCCGGCAGCGGATCGACGGCCAGCAGGTCCTCCTCGAGCGCCGCGGCGCCGGCTTCGGCGGGCGGCTCGGCGGGCTCAGCCACTGGCTCGGCCGGGGCCGGCGCGGCGAGGTCCCGGCTGCCGTCTGCCTCGCCGGCGAACCCGGGCTCCGCCGCCGAGGGCGGCGCTGCGGCCTCGTCGTCGCCGGCGCCCGAGCAAGAGGCGGCGAGCAGCGCGGCGCCGACGAGCACGAGCAGGAGCGGAAACAGGATGGTCGCGGACTTCCTCATGGTCGGTCCCCCTTTCGCTGTCCCTCGGACCGCGCCGGGCGGCAGGAGGTTCCCGTCGCACGGCACACACGGATGCCGACCGAAGCCGTCAAGTAGAGTCAGCCGAGCGCGATGGCGCGGTACGTCTACAGCTACGGCGGACGCGGCCGGCGTCGGCCGTGAGCTTCTGGGCGGCAAGGGAGCCGGCCTCGCCGAGATGACCGCGCTCGGAGTCCCGGTCCCGGCGGGCTTCGCCGTCACGACGGAGGCCTGCGTCGAGTTCATGCGGTCGGGCAGCTTCCCGGACGGTCTCGAGGACGAGATCGCCGGTGCCCTCGCCCGGCTCGAGCAGGAGACGGGCAAGCGACTCGGGGACCCGGAGGATCCGCTCCTCGTCTCCGTCCGCTCCGGGAGCGGCGGTCTCGATGCCCGGCATGATGGACACGATCCTCAACCTCGGGCTGGGCGCGGAGACGTGCGAGGCGCTCGGCCGCTCGACCGCCAACCCCCGCTTCGCCCGCGACGCCTACCGGCGGCTGCTCCAGATGTACGGCGAGGTCGTCGACGGGATCGACGGGCACCGCTTCGAGCACGCGCTCTCCGTCCTCAAGGAGGAGCGTGGCGCGCAGCAGGACGTCGACCTCACCGCGGACGACCTCGCCGAGCTGATCAGGCGCTTCGAGCGCATCTACCGCGAGGCGAGGGACGCTGAGTTCCCGCAGGATCCGAGGACCAGCTGATGGACGCCGTCCGCGCCGTGTTCCGCTCGTGGGACACGCCCCGTGCCCAGGTCTACCGGCGCGCGAGCGGGATCCCCGACGACCTCGGCACGGCGGCGAACGTCGTCCAGATGGTCTTCGGCAACAGAGGCGACACGTCCGCGACCGGCGTGGCCTTCACGCGCAACCCGTCCACGGGAGAGCCGGGGATGTTCGGTGAGTTCCTCGTCAACGCACAGGGCGAGGACGTCGTCGCGGGGATCCGTACGCCCGAGCCGATCGAGCGGATGGCGGACGCGCTGCCGGAGGCGTACGGGCAGCTCCTCGCGACGCTCTCAGCGCCTCGAGCGCCACTACCGCGAGATGCAGGACGTCGAGTTCACGGTCGAGGAGGGCACGCTGTACCTCCTGCAGACGCGCACGGGAAAGCGAACCGCCGCGGCGGCTCTGCGCATCGCCGTCGACATGGCTGCGCGAGAAGCTGATCTCGCGAGAGGAGGCGGTCGTCCGCATCGACCCCGGCCAGCTCGACCAGCTCCTCCATCCGATGATCGACCCGACGGCCGAGGTAGAGGTGCTCGCCGAGGGCCTGAACGCCTCGCCCGGCGCGGCGACCGGCGCCATCGTCTTCGACGCGGACGCGGCGGAGGAGCGCGGCCGCGACGGGGAAGACGTCATCCTCGTGCGCTGGGAGACGACGCCGGACGACATCAACGGCCTCATCTGGGCGCGCGGCGTCCTGACCGCGCACGGCGGGATGACCTCGCACGCGGCCGTCGTCGCCCGCGGGATGGGCAAGCCGGCCGTGACCGGTTGCGACGCGCTGCGGCTCGAGGAGGGAACGGCGGCGATCGACGGGCGCGAGTTCGCCGAAGGAGACGTGCTCACGATCGACGGCGGCAGCGGGCGCGTCATCGCCGGGCGCGGTGCCGCTCGTACCGCCGCGGATGGACGAGAACTTCCAGACCATCCTCGCGTGGGCCGACGAGGCCCGCCGGCTGCGCGTGCGGGCGAACGCGGACACGCCGGAGGATGCGGCGAAGGCGCGAGAGTTCGGCGCCGAGGGCATCGGCCTCTGCCGCACCGAGCACATGTTCATGGCCGAGGACCGGCTGCCGATCGTCCGTCAGATGATCATGGCGGGCTCCGAGGACGAGCGGCGGGCGGCGCTCGAGCGGCTGCTGCCCGTGCAGCAGTCGGATTTCGAGGGAATCCTCGAGGCCATGCACGGGCTGCCCGTGACGATCAGGCTCCTCGACCCTCCGCTGCACGAGTTCCTGCCGCCGCTCGAGCAGGCTGAGAGCCCGGAGATGGCGCAGCGGATCCGGAGCCTGCGCGAGGCGAATCCGATGCTCGGCACCCGCGGCTGCCGGCTCGGGCTGCTGTACCCGGAGATCTACGAGATGCAGGTCAGGGCGATCGTCCGGGCCGCGCTCGCGGTCGAGGCACGCTCCGACGAGGTGCCGCTCGTGGAGATCATGCACCCGCTCGTCGGCTTCGCAGAGGAGCTCCGGCGGCTCCGCGAGCTCACCCTCGACACGGCCGCGTCGGAGCTCGAGGAGTCCGGGCGCTCGATCGCCTACGTCGTCGGCACGATGATCGAGCTGCCGCGCGCGTGCGTGCGCGCCGACGAGATCGCCGGTGAGGCCGACTTCTTCTCGTTCGGCACGAACGATCTCACCCAGACCGCGCTCGGGTTCTCGCGGGACGACGCCGAGGGCAAGTTCCTGACGCGCTACCTCGACGACCGCATCCTGGCGGCGAACCCGTTCGAGACGCTCGACGTCTCCGGCGTCGGCGACCTCATGCGGATCGCGGTCGAGCGCGCGCGCGGCCCGAAGCCGGAGATCAAGCTCGGCATCTGCGGCGAGCACGGCGGCGATCCTCGCTCGGTCGCGTTCTGCCACGACCTCGGGCTCGACTACGTCTCGTGCTCGCCGTACCGGGTTCCGCTCGCCCGGCTCGCGGCGGCCCAGGCGGCGCTCGCCGAGGCGGGCGTCGAGGCTGTCGCCGTCGGCGGCTGACGACACCCCACCGGCCGTGGCCGGTCTCCGTGCTAGAAATGTCAGATGAGCGTCCCGGGCGACCCCCGCGTCGGCACCGAGCTGGCCGGCTTCCGCATCGAGCGCGTGCTCGGCCGCGGCGGCATGGGCGTCGTCTACATCGCGGAGCAGCTCCGCTACGGGCGCACGGTCGCCCTCAAGGTGCTCGCACCCGAGCTCACGGACGACGCGCTCTACCGCGAGCGCTTCGAGCAGGAGTGGCGGACGGCCGCCAGGCTCGACCACCCCAGCATCGTGCCGATCTTCGAGGCGGGTGAGGCCGAGGGCGTGCTCTACATCGCGATGCGCTACGTCGAGGGGATCGATCTGCAGGCGCTGATCTCGAACGAGGGCCAGCTCGCGCCGGACCGCACGCTCGACATACTCGGGCAGGTGGCGGGCGCGCTCGACGCCGCGCACACGAAGGGGCTCGTGCATCGCGACGTCAAGCCGGCCAACATCCTGATCTCGGCGGGCCCCGGGATCGCGGGGGAGCACGCGTACCTCGCGGACTTCGGCGTCGCCAAGCAGTCGCACACGAGGAGCGGCCTGACGCAGACGGGCTTCTTCGTCGGCACGGTCGACTACGCGGCGCCCGAGCAGATCGAGGGCAAGCGCGTAGACGGGCGGGCGGATCAGTACGCCCTCGGGTGTGTTCTCTACCAGTGCCTCGCGGGAGCACGACCCTTCGAGAAGGAGTCGCAGGTCGCGCTCATCTCGGCCCACCTGTTCGAGCCGGCCCCTGCGCTCTCGGCGAAGCGACCAGACCTTCCGGCAGCTCTCGACCCCGTGATCGCGAAAGCGCTTGCGAAAGCGCCGGACGACCGGTATGCGAGCTGTTCCGAGCTCATCACGGCGGCGCGCTCTGCCGCCGGGGCTCGGTCGCCAGCGGCGCCGTCGACGGTTGCGGTGGGCGCACCCCGTACCGTCGCCGAGACGCCCCTTGCGGCCACGGCGGAGGCGGCGGCCGCGACCGTCCCGGCGGCGGCGCCGGCAAGGCGCTGGTCGCGACGGCGCCTCGCTCTCGTCGGCGGAGCCGCGCTCGTCGCCATCCTCGGGATCGGCCTCGGGGTCGGGCTCGGAATGGGAGGCGGCGGCGAGGATACGGAGACGCAGGCCGGGGTGACGACCGGCGGCGGCGCGGGGACGCAGGGTGGCTCGACGACGGACGGCGCGACGACCGGCGAGCAGCCGCCGACGACCGGCGAGACGGAGCCGGCGGCGCCGCCGCCTCCGGAGGCGGACGGGGTGCTCGTGTTCGCGAGCGAGCGAGACGGCGACTTCGACGTCTACGCATCGGCGCTCGACGGCAGCGGGCGCGTCCGGCTCACGAACGAGCCGGCGACAGACGGGGGGCCGCGCTGGTCGCCCGACGGGACGCGGATCGCGTTCTACTCGGACCGTGACGGCGACTACGAGCTCTACCTCATGAACGCCGACGGCTCCGGCGTCGCGAAGCTGACCGAGGACGACGTTCCGGAAGGGCGTCCGTCGTTCAGCCCGGACGGTGCACAGCTCGCGTTCGCGGCGGGCGAGGGCGAGCAGGCGGAGATCTGGACGATCGGCGTCGACGGCGCCAACCTCACCCAGCTGACGCAGAACGGACA
The DNA here is from genome assembly GCA_963838105.1 of uncultured Thermoleophilia bacterium. Lineage (GTDB taxonomy): Bacteria > Actinomycetota > Thermoleophilia > Gaiellales > Gaiellaceae > CAWJNF01. Next base: position 78,422 of record CAWIQC010000020.1, read on the forward strand.
GCAGGACTCGGCGCCGTCATGGTCGCCGGACGGGACACAGATCGCGTTCAGCCGCTTCGACGGCACGGACTACGAGCTGTGGACGATGGCCGCCGACGGCAGCGGCGAGCTCCAGCTGACCGACAACACGGCTAACGACGACGCGCCGTCATGGTCGCCGGACGGCTCGCTCATCGTCTTTGCCTCGAATCGCCAGAACGCGAACTACGACATCTGGACGATGGCCGCGGACGGGTCGAGCCCCGGCCGGCTCGCGACGGCGTCGCGCGAAGACGGCCTGCCCGCTTTCTTCGGCGACGGGTCGAGGGTCGTGTTCGACTCGAGCCGGGACGGCGACTTCGAGGTCTTCCTGATGAACGCCGACGGAAGCGCCCAGACGCAGGTCACCGACGACCTCACTCCGGACTTCGAGCCCGACGTGTCGACTCTGGCCACGCTGCCGGTCGGCGAGCCGCTGCCGTTCCTCGAGGACTCGACCGAGTTCCCGACGCGCACCGAGGCGCTGCTCCTCACGCACGTGCCTCAGCGCACGCGGCAGACGTGCTCGCGGGAGCAGCGGACGGACATCGCCGGCCGCGCGATCGCGGGCGTCGCCTGCACGAGCGGCCCGGTGACGGTCTTCTACGACCTCTTCCGTACGCGGCAAGCGATGCGGGCCTACTACAACAGAGCCCTGGCGGGCTCCGGCGCCACGCGGGGTGAGGGCTCCTGCCAGACGAGCGCGACAGCCGAGGGGACCTGGACGCTCGGCGACCAGGAGGCCGGTCGCCTGCTCTGCTACACGACGTCATCGGGCAACCGGGTGGCGGTCTGGAGCTACGACGCGCTGCGCATCGTCTCCTGGGCGCAGCGGGCCGACGACAACCGCGCCGCCCTGTACCGGTTCTGGCTCGGCCCCAACTCCGGGCCCGTCGCCTAGGGCGACGCCGGACCTACGGGCCGGATGAGATCCGGCCCCTACACGGGCCGGTCCGGGCCGGATGAGATCCGGCCCCTACTCGAAGCCGACCTCGACCTGCTGCGCCTCGGTGGTGTTCTGCGCGTACACGCTGTACGTTGCGGTCTCGCCCTGCTTCGCCTGGCCCACGACGCTGCAATAGCTTCCGAGCGTGTTGTCGATCGCCTGGCCGTTGATCGCCTCGATCGACGCGGGCGCGTTGGCGTTGAAGCCGGCGTTCGCCGCGACCGTCCCGGGCACGGTCCTCGCGACGATGAGTCCGCCTACATCGCCTTCGACCCCCGCCGGGTCGGGCACGATGGGGAAGCCGTTGTCCGTGAAGTCGGCGTCGGACGTCGGGATAGAAGAAGCCCATCCCGTTCCAGCCGATCGAGTTGCCCTGCCGCGGAGCTCCGGTGCGATCAGCTTCACGCGGTCGACGCCGATCGCGTAGAACTGGCCCTCGATGCCGGAGGCGACCGTCTTGAACGTGTTGACGCCGACGAGCTGGCCGTCGAGGTTCACGAGCGGGCCGCCCGAGTTGCCCGGGTTGATGGCGGCGTCGGTCTGGATCGCGTTCGCGTAGGTCGACCCGTCGGGCAGGGTCACGCTCGTCTTCACGATCGACACGACGCCCTGCGTCGTCGTCAGCGCCGAGTCGGCGAGGAGCGACGCCGGGTAGCCGAGCGCGATCACCTGATCACCCTGCTGGACGTTGGCCTGGGAACCGAGCGGCAGCGTCTTCAGCCCTTGCGTGTTCTGCACCTTGAGGACGGCGAGGTCCTCGCAGGGCGCGACTCCGACGACCGTGGCCGGCCGCTCCTGGGTCTGGTCGCCGATCCGGACCGTGAACTCCGACGCCTCGTTCGTGACGTGCGCCGTTCGTCACGATCAGGCCGTTCTGGGCGTCGAGCACCCAGCCGCTCCCGAGGCCCGACCGACTGCCCCTGGGGATCGATCCCGCGGATCTGCGCCGTCGAGGGCTTCACCGAGGCGATGATCTCGGAGGCGGTCGGCGGTGGCGCCGCCTCCTCCTCCTCGCCGCCGATCGCGCCGGTGACGAAGAGCACGACGACGAGGATGGCGATGAGCACTCCGGCGCCCGCGATCGCCGCGATGATCTGGGCCCGCTTGACCGACTTGCGCAGCATGATGCGCTCGATACGGGACGGGCTCGGGGGAGCCCCCGAGGGCGGAGAGGCTGCCTGGGGCGCGCCGACCGGGGGAGGAGGGGCGGCCTTCGGAGGAGGAGCCGCCTGGGGAGGAGGCGTGTACTGAGGGGCCGGCTGCTGGGGCGGCGGGGGCGGTACGACGGGTGAGGGCGCCGACGGCGGCGCGCTTTGCGCGTCCTGCTGGACGGTCATCCCCGGCCCGGCGAGCATCGTCCGAGGCGCTCCGGTGCCCGGCTCGGTCACGGAGGCGTTGATCTGGGACTCGCCGATTCGCAGCTCGTCGTCCGGGCCGAGGTGCGTCGGCTCCGTGATCCGCCGGCCGTTGACGTAGGTCCCGTTGGTCGACCTGAGATCCTCGACGATGACCCGGCCCTCGGGGTCGACGAACAGCGCGGCATGCTCGCGGGAGACCTTGTCGTCCTCGAGGAGGAGATCGCAACCCTCCTCGCGCCCGATGACGAGCCGCTCCTTCGCAATCTCGAGCGACCGAGGGTCGCCCTCTCGCGAGCGGATCGTGAGCCACATGTCGCCTCCCCCTCCTCGTCGTAGAGGGCTGATTCTATGCGGCTTCCGAGATAGGAAACGACAGGACCGGCGACTACACTCGCGACGCGGTGCTCCTGAGAGTCCGACCGGGCGGCCCGAACGGCGGCGAGGAGGCCGTTTCCTTTCGCCAGGGGCCGTCGCGAGCCGGGAACGCACGCAGCCGTCGCTCCGAGGGCACCCAACCCGCGCTGGAGCATGGTAGAAAGTGACTATCCCATGAGTGTCTACACCGACCCGCGGATCGGCACGCAGCTCGCCGGTTACCGGATCGAGGGGCTCGTCGGGCGGGGCGGCATGGGCGTCGTCTACCGCGCCGTGCAGACGCGCCTCGAGCGTCACGTGGCGCTCAAGATCCTGGCGCCCGAGCTCGCCCACGACACGGGCTTCCGCGAGCGGTTCGAGCGCGAGTCTCATCTGGCCGCGTCGATCGATCACCCGAACATCATCCCGATCTACGAGGCCGGAGAAGCCGACGGCGTCCTGTTCATCGTCATGCGCTACGTCGAGGGTGTCGACCTCAAGGCGCGGCTCGAGCAGGAGCAGCGGCTGGAGCCCGATCCGACGTTGAACATCCTGGGCCAGGTCGCCGCCGCGCTCGACACGGCGCACGCGAAGGGCCTCATCCACCGCGACATCAAGCCCGGGAACATCGTCATCGCGTCCGGGATCGACGTGCACGGATCCGACCATGTCTACCTGACGGACTTCGGCATCGCCAAGCATGCAGCGTCCCGGGCGGGGCTCACGCGAACCGGCCATTTCGTCGGAACCCTCGACTACGCGGCTCCGGAGCAGATCGAGGGGCGCGCCCTGGACGGGCGGGCCGACGTCTACGCGCTCGGCTGCGTCCTCTACCAGTGCCTCTCCGGGAAGCTGCCATTCGAGCGGGACAGCGAGGTCGCCGTCCTCTACGCCCATCTGATCGAGCCTCCGCCGGCCCTCTCGGCAGTACGCCCCGAACTTCCGCCCGGCCTCGACGCCGTCATCGCGACAGCAATGGCGAAGCGTCGGGAGGAGCGCTACTCGACGGCTCGCGAGCTCGTGGCCGCGGCGCGGGCCACCCTGGCGGCGGCGCCGCCCGCTGACGCCGCCGCGCAGCCTGCCGGGCGGTCGTCGCGCGGCCTCCTGCGCCGGCTCCGCCGGAGCAGCCCCGCCGCCCCGGCGGCGGCAGCGGCCGCAGCGGTGGCCCTCGACACGGGCGCGCCCGGCCTCGCGGCGCCCGTATCCGCCGCAGGAACCGGCGCACCTGCCGCAGATAGCGGCGCGGGCGGGACCGCCGTCCCGTCCATCGAGGCGCAGCCGGCTACGGCCGGCCTGACGGGAGCTGCGGAGCCGGCCTCCTCGGATGGTCCGCCACCAGTTCAGCCGGCAGCGACGCCTACCGGCGACGTCGCGGGCGAGCCGGAGCCGACGCTGACCGGGAGCACTGCGGTCGAGCCGGCGTCTCCGGCGCCCGAGACGAGAGCCGGGACCGAGGTGCCCGGCCTGGCCGCGGCCGCGGGCCTGGCGGGCACGCTCGCCGGCGCCGCGGCGACGGGCGCAGGCGCGGCCGCTGAGCCCACCGTTCTGGGTGAGCCGAGCCCGGTGTCGGCAACCGCGCCGGTGGCGGACGCGGCGGACGCGGCCACCGTCCTGGGTGGGGACGGGGTGGCTCCTGCAGGCGAGACGGTCTTCGACGAGGCCGAGCCGGTCGCGGGCGAGACCGTGCTCGCGGAGTCCGGAGAGCTGGCGTCCGACGTCGCCGCGGTCGAGCCGGCGGCAGCAGCCGAGCCGACCAGCACGGACTGGTTCGCCGAGGAGACGGCGACCGTCTTGCGAGACACGGGCGGGGGCGAGACCATCCTCGAGCAGAGCGAGCCGATCTCGGAGGTCGAGGTGGAGGCGGCGCCGGTCGGTGTGCTTCCAACCGCGATCGCCGGCGCCGGCGCCGCGGAGGGCGCTGCGTCTGCGGGAATGACCCATGTCGCCGAGTCCGGCGAGGCGACCGTGCCCCCGGGGCCCGCGCCTTCGGTTGCCGAGCCCGGGCGTCCTCGCCGACGCCTCGTGCTCCTGCTCGCTGCCCTGGCGGCGGTGGTCGCCGCGGTCATCGTCGCCGTGGTCGTCGCGATGGGCGGAGGCGAGGAAGCGGCTCAGGCGGATCCTCCCGCGTCGCCTGCGCAGCCGGCCGAGCCGGCACCGCCTCCGTCGGAGACCCCGCCCGCGCCTCCGTCGGAGACGCCGTCGACGCCGCCGGCTACTCCTACGAGCCCGCCGTCGATCGAGGCCGGGACGCTCCCGGGCGGAGCGGTCGGCAGCCCCTACACGCCACGCTGACCGCGTCGGGCGGCACCGAGCCCTACACCTGGTCGCTGGCCTCGGGCGCCCTGCCCGCCGGGCTCTCGCTCGGCGAGGACGGTGTCGTCAGCGGCACGCCCACGGCGGACGAGACCGCCAGCTTCACGGCCGAGGTGGCGGACGCGGATGGGCAGACGGCGACGCAGAGCTTCTCGATCGCCGTCGTCTACGAGTTCACCGAGGAGCAGCTGCTCCTGCGCTCCCAGGCGAGGGTCGACCTGCGCCGCACGTGCGTTCCTCTGGATGCCGGTAGCGTTCCCGGCCGGGCCGTGGCCGGCATCTCGTGCGGCGAGGGAGGCCCGGTGACGGCCACCTACTTCCTCTTCCCGTCCGGCGAGACGATGAGCGCGTACTACGGCGGATTGCGACCCGCCGGCATCGAGCGCGACTCCGGCACCTGCGGACTGGACAACCCGACCGCCGAGAACGAGTACCTGAGGGGCGGCAACGTGCTCGGGCGCATGCTCTGCCACGAGGTCGACGGGCGCCCGCGCATCGTCTGGACGAACGACGAGTCGAATGTCGTGTCGACCGTGCAGCGCACGGACACGAAGTCGATCGGCCCCCTCGTGACGTGGTGGGAGGTTCCCGGGTACGAGCAGGCCGTCGATCCACCGCCACCGCCGCCACCGCCACCGGCGGCAGCACCGGCGGCAGCACCGGCGGCAGCACCGGCGGCAGCAGCAGCGGCGGCAGCAGCGGCGGTGGCAGCACCGGCGGCAGTAGCAGCGGCGGCGGCGGGGCCTAGAGGCTAGGCGAGCCCGCGGACCTTCGCGTACGCGATCAGAACGCTCACGATGCCGATCGCGACGAGCGCCGCGATGCTCGCGGCACCCTCGCGAGAGAGGAGCGGACGCTGGCGCCCGAAGTGCTCGAGGGCGAGCATGCAGAGCGCGCCACCGATGAGGCCGCCGATATGGCCTCCGATCGAGACGTTCGAGAGCACGAATCCCAGCGCGAGGTTGATGACGATCACGAACAGCGCCTGCCCGCCGAAGATCGCGATGCCCTTGCCGCGCTCGAGCACGAGGCCGGCGCCGAGGATCCCGAACACCGCGCCCGAGGCGCCCACGGTAGGCACGTCCGGGGCGATGAGGAGCGCGCCGGCCGAGCCGGCGAGCGCCGAGACGATGTAGATGCCCAGGTAGCGCCCGGGGCCGACGAACGCCTCCAGGTTCCGTCCGAACCACCAGAGGAAGAGCATGTTGAACGCGAGGTGGAGAAGGCCGCCGTGCAGGAAGGCGGCCGTGATCAGCCGCCACCACTCGCCGTCGGCGACGAGCGGCCCGAAGAGGGCGCCGTTCACGAAGACCTCGCCTGACGTGCCGCTGATGTCGCCGGCGGTGATCAACTGGGCCACGAACACGACGGCGTTGAGCGCGATCAGCGTGTACGTCACGATGCCGGTCGGCGCCCGCTGGCCCGCCTTGGAAACCCGTCGAACCTGCTTGCGCGCGCCGGTCGGCACGCCGGCGCACTCGGGACAGCGGTGCCCGACCGGGCCCTGGACGAGGCAGTCCGTGCAGATCGGCCGTTCGCACGTGACACAGCTGAGGCCGGTCTCGACCCGGGGATGGCGGTAGCAGACGGTGCGCTCCGTCGTGCTCGGCTCGGCCATGGGACTCATCCTAATCATCGCGACCTCGCAGGCCCGTGGTGTGCCGGCTCCACGGCAAGCCTCGGATGGTTGATTCCACGATCCACGCGCGGCCGGATGCGACATCTGGCGTGTCTGGGCCGGCTGACGCCCCGGCGGAGGCGGATCTCGTGGAATCAACCATCTAGAGTCGGGCCGTGCGCGTCCACGTCGCCTTCACGCCCGCCGAGGTAGCGTCAGCACAGACCGCCATCGTCGTCGACGTTCTCCGGGCGACGTCGTCGATCGTGCAGGCACTCGCCTCCGGCTACCGGCGCGCTCTCTGCTGCGGCGAGATAGGGGAGGCGCAGGCGCTGCGCGGGACGCTGGGCACAGGAGTGCTCGCCGGCGAGCGCGAATGCGTGCGGATCCCCGGCTTCGACCTCGGCAACTCGCCGCGCGAGTTCGTCGAGCCGCACGGCGACACGGTGATCCTGACGACGACGAACGGCACGCGTGCGCTCGTCGCGGCGGCAAGCCGGTGCGAACGCGTGCTCGCCGGGTCGCTGCTCAACCTCGAAGCGGTCGCCGACGCAGCGCGGTCTGGAGGCAAGGGCGTCGCCATCGTCTGCGCGGGCGTGCTGGGCGAGCTCGCGATGGACGACGCGTACTGCGCGGGGAGACTGGCGGAGCTCCTCGGCGGCCGGCCCACGGATGCGGCGTCGGCGGCGATGCGCCTCGCGCGTTCGTTTCCCGACGCCGAGGAGGGGCTCGCCGCGAGCCAGAGCGCCCGCAACCTCGTCGCGGCCGGTCTTGCGGACGACATCGCGTGGTGCGCGCGCGAGAGCGCCCTCGACGTGGTGCCGGCGGTCGTCGGGTTGCACGGCGGCGGCGCAGTCGAGCTCCAGCCGCTGTAGGGGCCGGATCTCATCCGGCCCGTTCGTCTGCCCTGCCGTCACCCTCTCCGCCGGAATTAAGCCTTGACCTGAGTGGAACGACCGATTGGCACATTCCCCTTGACAGGAGAACACATGTTCGTGTAGAACATATGTTCCCATGGTCGCCTGCATCTCGATTCCCGCATTTGCCCTCAGGGCAGCACTCCGTACGCGGCCCGACCTCGCGCTCCGCCCTGTGGCGCTGGCCCCTGCGCCGGGGGAGCCCGACCTTGTCGGCCCGTGCACCGCCAAGGCCGAGCGCGCCGGCGTTCGGCCCGGCATGCGGCTCGGAGAGGCACTTGCCACGTGCCCGTCGCTCGCGCTCGTCGAGCAGGATCCAGCCGCTGTCGAGGAGGAGTGGGAGCGCATGCTCCGCCGTCTCGAGGACGCCGGCCTCGCCGTCGAGCCGGTCGAGCCGGGCTGCGCCTACTTCGACACCACCGGCGTCGAGCGCCTGGCCGGTGGCCTCCGCGCCGTGCTCCGCCGCGCTCTCGATGCCGCCGGGTCGGAATGGAATCCCCGTGTCGGCGCCGCCGGGCGCCGCTTCGCCGCGCTCGCCGCCGCCAGCATCGCTCCACCCTGCCGCGCCGTGGTCGTCGACGACGGCGAGGAGGCGCTCTTCCTCGAGCCGCTCCCCCTCGATCTCCTGCCGCTCGACCACAACCGCCGCCGCGAGCTCTCCGAGCTTGGCATTCGCCGCCTCGGCGAGCTCGCCAGGCTGCCCCGCTCCTCGGTGGCCGACCGGCTCGGCGCCGACGGTGCGCGGGCATGGCATCGCGCCGCAGGAGAGGACGGCGCCCGTGTCGCGCCTCGGCAGCCGCCGTCCGAGATGGCCGAGACGATCGCCTTCCCCGAGGCGATCGCGAATGCCGTCACGCTCGAGCGTGCGCTCGCGGCGTTGCTCGACCGCCTGCTCGCCCGACCGGAACGGGCGGGGCGAGAGCCGCGACAGCTGGCCGTGTCGGCCCGGCTCGTCGGAGGCGGCTCCTGGCGACGGTCCCTGACGTTGCGCGAGCCGACCGCGGAGCAGCGACGCTTACGGGCAGCGCTGGGGCCGAAGCTGACCGAGCTTCCCGGCCCAGCCGTCGAGCTTCGCCTCGAGCTGGGCGAGCTCACCGAGGTGGCCGGATACCAGGAGGAGCTCGTCAAGCCGCGCGGCATCCGCCTGCGCGAGCGCCTTCGCGAGGGTTTGCGCCAGGCGCGCACGGCGGCAGGGGTCGACGCCGTCTGTACCGTGGTGGAGGTCGCGCCGTGGTCGCGCATTCCCGAGGCTCGCGCGATGCTCGTGCCGCGAGACGACTGAACGAGCCTCGTGCGGCGACCGTCGTGTGCGCCGGCGACGCGCCGGCGAGCGTGGACCGGGTTGAGGTCGCCCGCGTGCGCGAGGAGTGGCGTGTGGTCGAGCGCTGGTGGACGAGCCATCCGGTGAGACGACGCTACTTCGACGTCGTGCTCGAGACGGGGGAGAACGCCGCCGTCTTCCTCGACGAGCGCGCAGGCCGTTGGTACCGGCAGCGGGCGTAGGACATGACCGGACGGACCTCGGGCCGCCACCCGCGTGGGGCACCCCATTTCCCACCACCCGCTCTACAGCGCCCAACGAATGAAGTACTGCGAGGGTCGTTCTTTCTGCGTAGGCGCTTTCAGCGTATCGAGGAAAACCGCACGCGTTGTGCGCGGACCGTGTAGGAACCGCATCGGGTTGGTGGCGGATGTGTGACGGCCGCGGCGAGGCGCTTGCGCTCCGGAGGCCCGGCGCACGCGATCGCCTTCGCCCCGTCCGCGCATGACCTACGTCGAGCTCCACTGCCACTCGGCGTACTCGTTCCTCGACGGCGCGTCGCTGCCGGAGGAGCTGGCTGCGCGGGCGGCGGAGCTCGGCTACCAGGCGCTCGCGCTGACCGACCACGACGCAGTCCACGGCTCGCTCGAGTTTGCCCATGCCGCGAAGGCGCTCGGCGTGCGCCCGATCACGGGCGCCGAGCTGACGCTTGCGACCGAGCCGCGCGCACACGTCACCGTGCTCTGCGAGACGCCGCGTGGCTACGCCAACATCTGCCGGCTCCTCACCATCGCGTATGCACGGGACCGGCTCGACCCGGCGCTCGATCCCGGGCTGCTCGAGGAGTACCGGGAAGGTCTCGTCTGCCTCTCCGGCTGTGCCCGTCGCGGGCTGGCCGTCGTCGATCCGAACGCCGCCGCCCGGCTGGCCGGCGCGTTCGGGGACGAGCACTTCTTCGTCGAGCTGCAGCGGCCCTACGTGCGCGGCGACGCTCGCCGTAACGCGGCACTGCGAGAGCTGGCGGAGACGCTCGGCATGCGCACCGTCGCGACCGGCAACGTGCATGCGCACGACGCGCGTCGCACGCGACTCCAGGACGTCCTCGTCGCGATCGCGAGCCACGCCTCGCTCGACGCCTGCGAGCCCGAGCGGCGCGGGAACGAGGAGTTCGTCCTGCTTCCCCCCGAGGAGATGGCGGCTCGGTTTCCGGACGATCCCGGCGCAGTTCAGAGGACGCTCGAGCTGGCCGAGCGGCTTGCGTTCGACCTGACGGAGGAGCTCGGCTACCGCTATCCGGACTTCTCGGACGGGGCCGAGCCGGCCGACGACCAGCTCGTTCGCCTTTGCCGGCGGGCGTTCGAAGAGCGTTACCGTCACGCGCCGCAGCCTCTCCATGCCCAGGCTGACGCACGGCTGCGCGAGGAGCTCGCACTGATCGCCGAGCTCGGCTTCTCCGGCTTCTTCCTCCTCCACTGGGAGGTCCTGGAGCTCGCCCGAGAGATAGCGCAGGAGGTACGGGGGGAGAGCACCGCCCGCCACCTCCTGCCGCCCGGGCGGGGACGTGGCAGCTCGGTTGGGTCGATCGTCTGCTACCTGACCGGGCTCTCCCATGTCGATCCGGTGGCCGCCGACCTGCCGCTCGGGCGTTTCCTCAACCGCGAGCTCGCCTCCATCCCCGACATCGATCTCGACTTCCCCCGAGACATCCGCGAGAAGCTGATCGTCGCCGTCACGGAGCGCTACGGCCGCGAGCACGCCGCCCTCGTCGCGACGTTCGCCACCTATCGGGCCCGTGGCGCGATCCGGGAGGTCGGGAAGGCGCTCGGTCTGCCTCAGACGGAGCTCGAGCGCCTCGCGCGGCTCTCCGACGGCTGGGACGCACGCAACGTCGGCCGTGAGCTCGCCGCCCTCCCCGACGCCGAGGGAGAAGCTCCGCTCGCCTCGCTGGCAAGCCCTTCCGGAGCTCTGCGCCGAGATCGCCGGCCTTCCTCGCCACGTCTCGCAGCACCCCGGCGGCATGGTGATCTCGACGCGCCCGCTCGTCGAGCTCGTTCCCGTGATCCCGGCCGCGATGGAGGGCCGCCAGCTCGTCCAGTGGGACAAGGACTCGTGCGCCGACGCCGGTTTCCTCAAGATCGACCTGCTCGGGCTCGGAATGCTCTCCGCCGTCGAGGAGTGCGTCGAGGCGATCGCGCGCCGTCGCGGCGAGCCGATCGACCTCTCCCGCATCCCGCTCGACGACGCTGCCGTCTACAGAGAGATCCAGACGGCCGATACCGTCGGCGTCTTCCAGATCGAGAGCCGGGCGCAGATGCAGATGCTCGTCCGCACGCTGCCCGAGAACCTCGACGACCTGACCGTCGAGGTGGCGCTCGTCCGGCCGGGGCCGATCCAGGGCGGCGCCGTCCACCCCTACATCGAGCGGCGCCAACGCCGCCGAGAGGACCCGTCGTACGTGCCGCCGTACGACCACCCGCTGCTCGAGGGCCCGCTCGCCGAGACGCTCGGCGTCGTCGTCTTCCAGGAGCAGGTGCTCGAGGTCGCGATGGCGCTGGCGGGCTTCTCGGTCGGCGAGGCGGAGGGGCTGCGGCGTGCGATGAGCCGCAAGCGCAGCCGCGAGGCGATCGAGGCCTACCGGGAGCGCTTCTACCACGGATCGGCTGCGCGAGGCGTGGAGCGTGAGATCGCCGAGCGCGTCTTCGAGAAGCTCCTCGGCTTCGCGTCGTTCGGCTTCCCGAAGTCCCACGCGGCGGCGTTCGGCCTCCTCGCCTACCAGTCCGCCTGGTTGCGTCACCGCTACCCGGTCGAGTTCCTGTGCGCGCTTCTCAACGCCCAGCCCATGGGCTTCTACCCGCCGGCGAGCCTCGTGCGGGACGGGCAGCGGCGCGGGGTGGAGGTGCTGCCGCCGGACGTGAACACGAGCGGCGCGACGTGCGCCCTCGAGCGCGGCGGCGTCCGGGTGGGGCTCGCGTACGTGAAGGGGGTGGGGGAGGAGCAGGCGCGGGCGCTCGTCGAGGAGCGGGAGGCGGGTGGCCCGTTCCGCACGGTGCAGGATCTCGCCGTCCGTGCCCCGTCGACAGAGCCCGCCCTGGAGGCGCTCGCCGCCTCGGGAGCATGCGACGGGTTCGGCTGGCCGCGCAGGCAGCTGCTCTGGCGTCTCGGCCTGGCCCCCCGTTCCACGAGCGCAGCTCGTGGAACGGAGATTCAGCTCGTGCTCCCGCTCGAGCCGCAGACCGAGATCCCCCAGCTGCCCGAGCAGTCTTCCTGGGAGCGGATGCTCGCCGACTACCGCCTGACCTCGCTCTCGGTCGACACGCACCCGCTCGACCTCCTACGACCGCACCTGCCGGCGGGCGTGGTCTCCTCGCTCGAGCTGGACGGCGCCGAGGACGGCGCGGAAGTCTCGGTCGCCGGGCTCGTGGTCGCCCGCCAGCGCCCGTCGACCGCGAACGGGGTCGTCTTCATGCTGCTCGAGGACGAGCACGCGCAGATGAACCTCATCGTGCCCCCGCCTGTCTACGAGCGCTACCGCGCGGCCGTTCGCGGCGAGCCGCTCCTGCTCGCGAGGGGGCGGTACGAGGTGAACGGCCGCAACCGCAACGTCGTCGCCTTCGAGCTCACGTCCCTCGGCCCGCTGGCGCGCCGGGCCGCGAACGACGCCGAGGTGCGCTCGTCCCTGCCCTCCGGCCACAGCTTCGGGAGGCGGTAGGCCTTGTTCTAGTCGAGGTCGAGCGCGTACCGCGGGTACCGTCGACGCGCCTCCAGGACAAAGGCGGTCTCGTAGCGCTCCGCAGTCTCCTCGTCGAGCGTCGACGCGTAGCCGTCGCGGAGCCGCTCGAGCTCCTCTCCGACGGCCTCGGTGAGGTCGACGTAGTCGCCGTAGCGCTCCTCGGCGTCTTCCGCGGTCGCGTCGTCGTAGGCGCGGAGGGCCGCGTCGCAGTCGGCGAGCAAGACTGCGTGGTCGCGGGCGAAGAGGTCGAGCTGCCGCTCGATGACCTCGGCGAACCGCCGGCGCCGGAGCCTCAACCGAGGAGCTCCTCGTAGAGCGCCAGGTGGGCCGCGGCGGCGACGTCCCAGGTGAGCTCCGCTCGAGCGCGCAGCGCACCCTCGCGCGCGCTCGCGAGGGCATCCGGGTCGTCGAGCAGCCGCCCGACGCCGTCGGCGAGCGCGTCGATGTCGTCCGCGGGCGCGACCACGCCGGCGCCGAAGCGTCGCACCGGCTCGGCTATGCCGCCGACGTCGTAGGCGGCCACGGCTGCTCCGGATCCGAGCGCCCGCAGGAGGGCCCCGCTCTGATCCAGCTCGGGCCGGTACGGGAACAGCGTGACCGTGGCCTCGGCAAGGAGGTCGTCGATCTGCTCGTCGGACTGGTAGCCGAGCCGCCATTCGACGCCGGGCACCGACCGCAGGTCGCCGAGGTCGTAGAGCGGGTCGCCGGCAACGACGAGGCGCACGCCAAGCCGGCGTGACAGCTCGATCGCGTGCTCCACCTGCTTGTAGGGCCGGATGAGGCCGAAGAGGAGCAGCGTCCGCGCGTCATCCTCGCGCCGTACCGCGCCGGGAAACACCGGGTGAGGGATCACGGCGACACGCCGCTCGGGCAGGTCGAGCTCCTGCACGAGCCGGTCGCGCCCGCGGTCCGAGTGGCAGACGACGCGCGCATAGCGGCTGTAGAGGCGCCGCCAGAGATCTGGCCGGTCGGCGGTGCGCCGGGGCAGGATGTCATGGGCCGTGAAGACGGCACGTCGCCCGGCCGGCATGAGCCGCACGTCCAGCTCGGGAAGCGGGGCCCACTGAACGTGCAGCACGTCGTGCTCGACCCTGCGCAGGCGAGCGACGCCGGCCAGGTGCTCGGCCGCCTTGAGCGGCAGCCTGAGGCGCGAGCGGCTGAAGGCGCGGGAGCTCACCGGGTAGAAGAGCTCGCGGCGCTCGTATCCCTCCGGCTCGGGTACGGCGCCGAACCGGAACCGCGACGTGACGAGCTCCACCGCGGCCCCGCAGGCACCGAGCGCCCGCGCGAGGTGGTGGTCGTAGGGAACGGTGAAGCCGGCCGGGTCGACGATCGCGACGCGCACGCCGCGTACAGTACGCGGCGCCATGCGGCTGCTCCTGCGCACCTGGAACCTCTTCCACGGGCGCACCCTTCCCGAGTCCGGACGCACCGAGCTCGAAGCCATGGTTCGCCTCGTCAGCTCCGGCGCCCCCGACGTCGTGTGCCTGCAGGAAGTGCCGGTGTGGGCGCTTCGACAGCTGCCAGCCTGGAGCGGCATGGCGGCGCTCGCCGCGGTGACGATGCCGGCGCTCGGCGGGCCGCTCGCGCGCGGCCTGACCGACCTCGATCCGCGGCGACTGCGCTCGGCGCTCACCGGGCAGGCGAACGCGGTGCTGGTGTCCGTCCGGCTCTCGGCGACCGCTCACCAGAAGCTGCCGCTGAATCCCCGCCGCTTCCGCCGGCGAGAGACAGCGCGGCTCGCCCTTCCGCTGTCGACCCGTCTCGGCTGGGCGCGGAACCGCCGCGTGGCGCAGGTGCTCAGGGTGGGTGACGGCGAGGTGAGCGCGGTGGTGGTCAACCTCCACCTGACGACTTCCCCGGACAGCCGCCCGGCGGACGCCGAGCTGCTGCGAGCGGCGACGTACGCGGAGGGGTATGCGAGCCCCGGCGAGCCGATCGTGATCGCAGGCGACCTGAACCTGACTGCTGCCAGCTCGTTGACGCTACGCGAGCTCGGCTCCTGGGGATTCTCCGCCGCCGCCGCGGGGATCGACCATGTGCTCGTGCGGGGATGGACGATCGTTCGGGGGCCCGAGCCCTGGCCGGACGACCGTAGAAGACTCGGCGAGAGCCTCCTCTCCGACCACGCTCCGGTCGAAGCGGAGATGATGACGACATGAATCTCGCCGCCGTCCGCGCGGAGCTCCCGGTGCTCGAGCGGCTCGCATACCTGAACGCGGGGACGTTCGGGCCGCTGCCGCGCCGCGTCGTCGACGTGATGAGGGTGATCCAGACCGAGGAGCTCGATCAGGGTCGCACGGGTCGCCCGTACTTCGACGAGATCCGCGGGTTGCGAAGCCAGGTGCGCGACGCCGTCGCCGGCCTGCTCGGCGCGTCATCCGAGTCGATCGCGCTGACACGCTCGACCGGGGACGGCTGCAACATCGCCGTGGCAAGCCTGCATCTGCAGCCCGAGGACGAGATCGTCACGACGGACGACGAGCACTTCGGCCTCCTCGGCGCGCTCCACGTCTCCAGAGCCCGCGTGCGAGTGGCGCATATCCGGAGCTGGCCGCTCGAGCACGCCCTCGAGGCGATCGAGGCTGAGATCACGTCCCGCACGCGGTTGATCGCGCTGTCGCACGTAACGTGGACGACCGGGCGTGTTCTGCCGGTGCGCGACCTCACCGGGCGAGGCATCCCTGTGTTGGTCGACGGCGCGCAGAGCGCGGGGGCCATCCCGGTCGACGTCGGCGAGCTCGGCTGCGACTTCTACACCGTCTCCGGGCAGAAGTGGCTGCTCGGGCCCGACGGCACCGGCGCGCTCTACGTACGACCCGAGCTGATCGATCAGCTGCCCGTGCCGTTCCCTTCGTACTTCTCCCAGCAGGGCTACGAGGAGACCGGGGCATTCGCACCGGCACCCGGAGCCGCGCGCTTCGAGCCGGGCACGCTTGCGGCACCGGCCCTCGCCGGGCTCGAGGCGGCGCTTCAGCTCGCGGCCGAGATCGGCAGCGAGCGCTTCGCGGCGGCCCGGGCGATGGCCGAACGCTGCCGCGAGCTGCTGTCGCCGATCGGTCGAGGTCCTCACCGAGCCCGGCCAGGCGACGCTCGTCTCGTTCCGCGTGCCGGGCGACCCCGAGGCGGTCGTGGACGGGCTCGCCGAGCGAGGCGTCATCGTCCGCGGCTTCCCCGGCCTGGACTGGATCCGGGCCTCGATCGGCTACTGGACGTCCGACGACGACCTCGAACGCCTGGCCGCCGGCCTGCCCTGAAAGGGCATGACCGGGTGCCCGCCGAGGGGCCACCCCGTGCCTCTGGTCGAACGTTCGACCTTTCGTACCCCCTTCGACCCCCTTCCCGCCCCCCGTTAACTCGCATGGATACAGGGTTTGCGCTCAGCTTGGGACGAACCTCGTTCCCTTTGGGGGCGAAGAATCGCTCGTTCGGCTTGAGCGGCGCGGGCGCCGGGGAGGAGGTCGCGAGGCGAGCTAGGCTTCACGCATAGAGAGGGGGTTGCCCATGCCTGAGAGCGGGCTACCGATCCGGGTCTACCAGGAGCACGATATGTGGCACGTCGATTACGGCGAAGGCGTGATCCGAGACCATGAGAGCCGGGAGGAGGCCGAGTCGGCTGCCGACGCGGTCGCGCAGGCCGAAGAGCGCACCGTCGTCGTTGAGGAATAGCGGACTCACGGTCGTGATCGCTCGCCGGATCGCGTCGAGCGCGGCATGCAACGCTGCCGCCTGCGCGCCATCACGGCCGAGGGCTGCGACGTCCCCTGTGCCTTCCTCGCCAACGGCCGAGGAGTCGATCCGCTACCTTCGCCCGGGCCAAGCACGAGCATCGCTCGAAAACTGACGCCGAAGGAGCTGGCGCTCGAAGCTGTGATCGGGCGAGCGGTGCTGGCTGATCGCCGCCGCAATGTCGGCGACGAGCAACTCGGCGTGTTCGGTGTGCGCTTCAGCGCGCCTTTGTCTCTGGCCGAGCCGGATTGGATGCGCGTAGAAGTCCGCGTCCGGTGGAGGCCGGCCGCTGTCAGATGAGCATCGTGATCGTCGACGACGAGTGGTCGCGCCGCGATCCAGTCGCTAGCTCTTCGCTTCGCGGGGTTTGGCACGGTGTCTGCGCGGTCGATTACAACTACGGCATGTACGACGCGTTGACGACTCGGTACACGTTCGCGTGCCCGGCCGGGGGTGAGGCGAGCGTGAGGCTGTCTGCCTTCCGGGAGGTCGACCGGTTGCCGGGCGCGGCCCACCCGGCCGTGTTCCGTGTCCGCTTTGCCTGCGGCTGCGGCAGGGACCACGTCGGTCTCGTCTCGCACGACGACCTCGACTGGGCGCCGCTCGGGCTGGGCGACGGCGCGACGTTCCTGAACCTGATGACGGCCCGGCTCGAGCTGCTCGATTCGGAGTTCGTCGACCTCGCGATCCGTCGGATCCAGGCCGGAGAGTGGCCCTGGAGCTTCTTCTGCTACCCGGAGGAACGGCCGCGGCCGGTGTTCCCGTCGTTCTTCCGCCTGCTCGCTCCGAGCGCGCCCGACGGCTCGATCGGCCTCGCCGTCCTCTGCCCCGCCTGCTTCCGGATCTCGATCAACCTCGTCTCGCACGAGCACGTCGACCTGCCGTTCCACAACGACGCCGAGATCGGCGTCGTCGAGCACGTCTTCGCCAGCGACGGCGCCCAGACGCTCGAGGAGTTCCGCGCGCGCCTCTACTCGTCGGACTTCGACGCGCGCAGGCTGCTGCTCGAATAGCGGTTCGTGCCCCTCCGCCCGGTACGCGGAGCAGCGCGTCATCGTCGGGCGGGCTATCCCGTCAACGTGAAGGGACCACCTCTCGCTCGCCTGGCGCGATGCCCGCGACGAGCTCCGGCTCGCGCTCCGCGCGGGCCGAGCCCACAGGTGCACGTCAGGGCAGTTTGTGCTATTTGAAGTTAACTGCTAGAGTAGTTGGCACTCTCAGTACGAGAGTGCCAAGAGACCTGTCCACGTAGGTCCGGCCCCATGTCAAAGTGGTAGAGGGAGCGTTCTCATGCATTTGCAGCCGCTTGGTGACCGTCTGATCGTCGAGGCGCTCGCGGAGGAGTTGGAGACCGTCAGTGGGATCGTGCTGCCGGACACCGCGAGGGAGAAGCCGCAGCGCGGCCGGGTGCACGCGGTCGGCCCCGGTGCGCTCAACGACAAGGGCGAGCGAGTCCCGCTCGACGTCGCCGAGGGTGACGAGGTGATCTTCTCGAAGTACGGCGGCACCGAGATCAAGCTCGGTACGGACGATGTCCTGATCCTGCGCGAGTCGGACGTGCTCGCGAAGGTCACGGCGCCGACGATCACGGGCAAGCGCAAGCGCGAGCTCGCCGGGGCCACCGCCTAGTCGCGCCACCAGGAAGGAAGGCAGACATGGCTCATAAGGAACTGAAGTTCAACGAGGACGCGCGGCGCTCGCTCGAGCGTGGCGTGAACATCCTTGCGGACGCGGTCAAGGTGACGCTGGGCCCGAAGGGCCGCTACGTGGTGCTCGACAAGAAGTTCGGGGCGCCGACGATCACGAACGACGGTGTCACGATCGCGCGCGAGATCGAGGTCGAGAACGCGTTCGAGAACCAGGGCGCGCAGCTCGTGCGCGAGGTCGCGACGGCGACGAACGACGTCGCCGGCGACGGCACGACGACCGCGACCGTGCTGGCGCAGGCGATCGTGCGTGAGGGTCTGAAGAACGTGGCCGCGGGTGCGAACCCGATGGCGCTCAAGCGTGGCATCGAGTCGGCCGTCGGCTGGGTGGTCGACGACCTCAAGTCGCAGTCCAAGGAGGTCTCGGGCAAGGAGGACATCGCCCGCGTGGCCACGATCTCGTCGCGCGAGCGCGAGATCGGCGACGTCATCGCCGACGCGATCGAGAAGGTCGGCAAGGACGGCGTCGTGAACGTCGAGGAGGGCCAGACGTTCGGGCTCGAGCTCGAGTTCACCGAGGGCATGCAGTTCGACAAGGGCTACCTGTCGCCCTACATGATCACCGACCCGGAGCGGATGGAGGCGGTGCTCGAGGATCCGTTCATCCTGATCGCCAGCCAGAAGATCGGCGCCGTGAAGGACATCCTGCCGGTGCTCGAGCAGGTCATCCAGGCGGGCCGGCCGCTACTGATCGTGGCTGAGGACGTGGAAGGCGAGTCGCTGGCGACGATCGTCGTCAACAAGCTGCGCGGTACCTTCACCGCCGTGGCCGTCAAAGCGCCGGGCTTCGGCGATCGCCGCAAGCGGACGCTCGAAGACATCGCGATCCTTACGGGCGGCGAGGTCATCACCGAGGAGATGGGTCTCAAGCTCGAGAACACGAAGCTCTCGCAGCTCGGCCGCGCCCGCAAGGTCGTCATCGACAAGGACTCGACCACGATCATCGACGGCGCCGGCGATCCCGAGCAGATCAAGGCCCGGATCAAGCAGCTCAAGGCCGAGGTCGAGAACACCGACTCCGATTTCGACCGTGAGAAGCTGCAGGAGCGGCTCGCCAAGCTTGCCGGCGGCGTTGCCGTCGTCAAGGTCGGCGCTGCCACCGAGACGGAGATGAAGGAGAAGAAGCATCGCGTCGAGGACGCGCTGCAGGCCACCCGCGCGGCTCTCGAGGAGGGCATCGTCGCCGGCGGCGGCGTCGCGCTCCTGAACGCGGCCGGCCCGGTCAAGAAGAGCGCCGACGCCTTGACGGGTGACGAGAAGACGGGCGCCCAGATCATCCTGCGGGCGCTAGAGGAGCCGCTCCGCCAGCTGGCGTCGAACGCCGGGCTCGAGGGCTCGGTCGTCATCGACAAGGTCCGCAACGCCCCGAAGGGGCAGGGCATGAACGTCGACACAGGCGTGCTCGAGGACCTGGTCAAGGCCGGCATCATCGACCCGACGATGGTCACACGCTCGGCACTCCAGAACGCTGCCTCGATCGCCAAGAACATCATCACGACCGAGGCGATCGTCGCCGAGGCGCCCGAGAAGGCCAGTGCCGCAGGCAGCATGGGCGGCATGGGCGGTATGGGCGGCATGGAGGGGATGATGTAACGAGCCCCCAGGGCTCGAACATGGAACGGAGGGCCGGCCAACGCCGGCCCTCCGCACTAGTGAGGCGAGTCGAGCGCAGCCGAAGGCGCAGCTGGCGGAGCACCTCAGCCCCCGGGGTACAGGGCCGAAGCGGGAAGACCCCGCGGTAGGCCTCATCTCAGAGGCGCGCCTTCGTTTCGTTTGCATCGCTGCGTAGATCGAGCGTGAGACGCCACGGCACCGCTGCAGGCAGGATCCGACCGCCCAAGTACGGCGAGTCGTATCGCCCCCAACGGAAGTCGTTCCCCCGACGACGAGGCGAAGCTCGGCAACAGCCTCTGTGGTGGTAGGACGCGCGGCTGATCCCCCTCGATGTCCACGCCGGTGGAGCTCGATCGCGTCACGACCACCTCTGCGCGCAAGCCGAGCGGCCTGGTGTGAAGCCGTGGCCTGCGCGCCCCCCTTGCGCTCATCGCCGAACTCGACACTCTTACCGGCCGCCAGCGTCAGGCGCTAGTCGCCGCCGATGGCGGCTCGGTGCGCCAACCCGTGATCGAGCAACGATGGAAGCGCCGGGATGCTTCTCGGGTGCGCCTGGAGACGGTGAGTTGGCGGCGATCGCTTGCGTGCGCGATCGCGTCAGCGGTGAGCGATCACTCGGTCGATGATCCCGTATTCCTTTGCCTCCTCCGCGCTCAGAAAGTAGTCGCGCTCCATGTCCGTGGAGACTTTCTCGAGTGGCTGGCCGCTGTGGAGGGCGATGATCTCCTCGAGACGCCGCCTGACGCTGATCACCTCGCGCGCCTGGATCTCGATGTCGGTTGCCTGCCCCTCAAAGCCGCCCGAGACTTGGTGCAGCAGGATCTTCGCGTTGGGCAGCGCCATCCGTTTCCCCTTCGCCCCCCCGGCGAGCAGCAGGGCGCCCATCGACAAGGCCGTGCCGAGGCAGATCGTCTGCACGTCCGGTTTGACGAACTGCATCGTGTCGTAGATCGTCAACCCCGCATAGACGCCGCCACCGGGCGAGTTGACGTAGATCGAGATGTCTTGGTCCGGATCCTCGGATTCCAGGTGCAGGAGCTCGGCCACCAGCAGGTTCGCGATCTGGTCGTCGATCGGCGTGCCCAGGAAGATGATCCGCTCCTTCAGCAGGCGCGAGTAGATATCGAAGGCTCGCTCGCCGCGCGAGTCCTGCTCGATCACCATCGGGATCAGCGGGCTCATCCAGCCTCCAGCTTAGGCCCTGGTGGTCGTGGCGTCTCGCCGACGGTCGTATCAACTCGGGCAGGCTCGAGCAGCTGGAGCACATCGCCACGATGCGCACCCCATTCGCCCGAGTCGAGGCGACGCGATAGCCCGCCCGCTGATCTCGCCGGCAAGGACTCAACGCGACTGCATGCGCGGCCACTTTGCGACCGCGGCGGTGTCATTCCCGGCTCGCCGCACGTCCACCGCTGCGTCCTCGGGCGACGGGCCGCGGGAAGCGACGCCGCTGTGGCTCCACGTGCGGCTTGTCCGCTCCGGCTCCGGCTCCGGCTCCGGCTCGGGCTCCGCGTCGTCGACGAAGACCGACTCCTCGGGCTCCCCGGCGAGCAGGCGCTCGAACTGGTCCTTGTCGATCGTCTCGCGCTCGATCAGCAGCTGCGAGATCCCGTGCAGATCGTCCATCCGCTCGGTGAGCACACGCTTGGCCCGCTCCTGGGCCTCCTCGACAGTGCGGCGGATCTCGTCGTCGATCTCGCGTGCGATCTCGTCGGAGTAGTCGGGCTCGGCGCCCATGTCGCGGCCGAGGAAGGGCATGTCGTGATTGCGCCCGAGCGTGCGCGGCCCCAGCTTCTCGCTCATGCCGTAGCGCATGATCATCTGCTTCGCGGTGTGCGTCACCTTCTCGAGGTCGTTCGCCGCGCCGGTCGTGATCTCATGGAAGACGAGCTCCTCGGCCGCCCGGCCGCCGAGCGTCATCGCCATCTGATCGAGCAGCGCCGACTTCGTCTGCAGGAAACGGTCCTCGCGCGGCAGAGAGATCGTGTAGCCGAGCGCCTGCCCACGGCTGATGACCGAGATCTTGTGCACCGGATCGCAGTTCGGCAGGTAGTGGCCCACCAGGGCATGGCCCATCTCGTGATAGGCGGTCACCTTGCGCTCGTGCTCAGAAAGCAAACGCGTGCGCTTCTCCGGCCCCGCGATCACCCGCATGATCCCTTCCTCGAGCTCGATCATGTCGATCGTCTTCTTGCCCCGGCGCGCCGCCAGCAGCGCAGCCTCGTTGACGAGGTTCGCGAGGTCGGCGCCCGTGAACCCCGGCGTGCCGGCCGCCAGCGTGTCGAGGTCGATCTCCGTCGCCAGCGGCTTGCCCTTCGTGTGCACCTCCAGGATCCTGCGGCGGCCGTTCCGATCCGGACGGTCGACGACGATCTGGCGATCGAAGCGGCCCGGGCCGCAGCAGCGCCGGGTCGAGGATGTCGGGCCGGTTCGTCGCCGCGATCAAGATGACGTTGTCGTTCAGCTCGAAGCCGTCCATCTCGACGAGCAGCTGGTTCAGCGTCTGCTCACGCTCATCATGGCCGCCACCCAGACCGGCGCCACGGTGGCGACCCGACGGCATCGATCTCGTCCACGAAGATGATGCAAGGAGACGACTGCTTCGCCTGCTCGAAGAGATCGCGCACACGGCGAGGCGCCCACCCCGACGAACATCTCGACGAAGTCAGAGCCCGAGATCGAGAAGAACGGCACCCCCGCCTCACCGGCCACCGCGCGGGCCAGCAGCGTCTTACCGGTACCCGGAGGCCCATACAGCAGCACACCCTTCGGGATCCTCGCCCCCAGCGCCTGAAACTTCTTCGGATTCTCGAGGAACTCCTTGATCTCGTGCAGCTCCTCGACAGCCTCGTCCGCGCCCGCCACGTCCTTGAACGTCACCTTCGGAGAATCCGGCGACACCCGCTTCGCCCGGCTCTTGCCGAAACTCATGAGCTTGCCTCCGCCCCCCTGCATACTCCTCATCAGGAAGAACCAAAGGCCGATGAACAACACCAACGGCAGCAGGTAGACCAGAAATCCCCAGCTCGAGCCGCCCGTCCCCCTCGAGTCGAACACCACCCCCTGGCGCTCGAGCAGGTTCTGGAACTGGAACTGCGCGTCCGGGCTTGCGTAGTTGACCCGCGCCGTATCGCCGCCGATCAGCGTCGCCTCGATCCCCTGGCTCTTCGGCTTGAAGACGACCTCCTGGATCGTCTCCGGCTGGCTCTCGACCCGCTCGATCAGCTGGCTGAGCGTCATCCTCACCGCGTTCTCGTCGCCAGGCAACAGAGTCTGCCAGGCCAGGTAGACCAGCAGACCAATGACGATCAGCGGGAAAAGCGCCCTACGCGGGCTTCGGCGTATCTCAGCTCATCCTCTCAAGCCTCGGCCGTGCACCACGCACGACACACTACGGCCAATCCGCACACCACACGCCGTCGGCGATCAGCTCGGTGTGAGCAGCGCAACGGCACGACCGGCGCGTCGCACGAGCCCAACGCCCGCAGGGTCGAAGGAAGGGCCCGGTGGACACAGACGGGATGAAGCCGACGAACCGGGCGGGCATGCGACGCCAGAATCTGACCGTTTCGACGACGAGGCCGGACAATGACTGTGCTCGTGCGATCACCGAACGAGAGCCGGAAGCCGTGGAGGTGCATGAAATTCACAGATCGTTGCGCGCTAGGAAGAGCGTCTCGGCGGCACTCCGACAGTCTCCGCGAGGTTGCCGCAGATTCGCGAAGCGCCCGCGGTCACGGCACGCTTGGGTGATGCGGTGTTGGCGCGTCGGCGGCCCCGGCAGTCTCCGACCAACGGATCGCCCAGTCGATCCCGACGGAGGGGCACGGTCGCTAGGGTTGGTCCTCGCCGAAAGACCCATCGGCGCAGCTCCGGGATGCTGGCGCGAGCCAGCGGATCTAGCGGTCCGCGGGGGGCCCCGCGGCTGATCATGGTCGTCGAAGACGGACCGTCGGCGCAGCTCCGGGATGCTGGCGGCAAGCCGGTGCTACTCTGTGACAAGCGCCACATTTGTCAGGGGCCGCCTGACGCGTGCTCGGCGTCGTAGCTGAACGGAGGTTCTGATGCCGAGCGTTGCTGGCGAGCTCGCCGAGAGGCGGCACCCATCGGCTCGGATCAGGGAGGAACAGGTCACGCTTTTCCTGACCGCCAGCCTCTCGAATGAGATACGACACCTGACAGTCGGTCGTCGGCATGCTTTCGAGCGGGCGCACGCGCACCGTCGAGACGGCCAGCTGGTCCCGGCGTCGCTCTGCCAAGACATGGCGGAGAACGACCGCCGGCTGCGACGGGCGCTCGAGGGGTACACGGCACTGGTCGGCTGCGGCTAGAGCTACTGAGGTCAACGCCCGCGTGCGCTGGCGATTCCGTCTTGCGCACCGAGGCGAGAGGAGCCTCCGGCACGCGGCTCGAGCGGCAGCCGAAGACTCACATCGGCGGCGCGTCGGGAGGCATTGCCTGTGGGGGTTGGGGAAGTGGGGGCAGCAGCAGGAGATGGCTCTCGACGATCGCTGCTGCGACGTCGGCGAGTTTGTGTCCGTTGCGCTGTGAGTGGGCGCGTAGCAGCCCGAAGGCCCTCTGCTGGTCGATGCCGTGGCGCGCCATGAGGATGCCTTTGGCCTGCTCGATCAGGGCGCGGCGTCCGAATGCCCCTTGCAGGTTGTGGTATTCGGTGAAGCGCTGCAGCGTGATGTCGATCGCGCTTTGCAGCTCCTCGGCGTCGGCGTCGACGATGTAGGCGAAGACGCCGCGCTTGGCCGCCTCGTGGATGTAGGCGGGGTCTTTGGCGGAGAGGAGAGCGATCACGGGGCAGGTCGACGTGTGCACGATCTCCGCGATCAGCTCCAGTGCGTGCTCGGAGCTGAGCCCGAGCCCGACGAGCGCGACGTCGGGGTGCTCCCTCGCGGTCACCGCGCCGACTTCTCTGACGTCGATCTCGCGCGCGATCACCTCATGGCCGAGACCGGCCACGACCTGGGCGAGCAGCTCGAGACGGTCCCTTCGTTCGTTCGCGATCAGGACGCGAAGGTGCGTGATGTCGTCGCTCGTCATCGCCCTCGAACGGCAGCGACCAAGATGGACAAGCTCAGTGTAGCGACCGCCCTCGGTTACAGTCCATCGCGCCGTCGTTCGAACGAGCTGCCTGCTAGACTCCTTGTGCAGGCCGTAACAATCGGCTGCAGGAGTCGGCGGGCCACAAGAAATCGGCCCGCCAAGATCCATCCCTCAGCAACTGGGTCGGAACCGTCCACGCCGACCGTAACGGTGGTCGGCGATGAGTCGAACGAGGGAGGGATCTACGATGGAGATGCGGATCGTGGTGCCTGACGCCACGAGCGCTAGCGCGCTCGCGGAGCGACTGACCGTCGCCTTTGGCGCCCATAGGATCTCGCGCTTGGGCGATCGCCCGGAAGTCGCGGTTCGGGTTGGGCGGCACTCGGACCGGGCCGTCCTTCGCGTGCTGGACGCGGTCGACGGGTGGCTCGACCACGCCGGTGCCGGCTTCGCCGAGCTGCGGCTCGGCAAGCGCTCCTACCGGTTCACCAGATGAGCCCGCTCGAGAGCTGGCAACGTCCGAGCAGGGATCCGCTCGAGCTCGCCGACGCGGAGACGCCAGATGCTTCGAGCGGGTCGGACGGAGGCATCGCCGTCCTCAATCGAGAGGGGGCCCCGGTGGGCGCTCCCGAGGCGCATCCGAGCACGGTCGATCAGCAGACGAGCGACGTACGCTCGAACTACTGGCTCGAGCACAGCGAGGGCTTCCAGGTCTTCGGGCCGAACGGCAGGATCGGCTACGTCGCGCTCGTGCTCTCCTCCGACGAAGGCGTGGGTGGGCTCGTCATCCGGACGGGGTTGTTCAGAACACGGAGCGTGTTCGTCCCCGTTCACGAGGTCGGATCGGTAGTCGCAAGAAGGAAGCGGCTCGAGCTGCGGATCACTCCCCGCGTCCCGAGGCGGCGCATCTCGGACTTCGCCCGTGAGCTCTTCGCCGCTTCGGCCGAACCCTTTCCCCGAGACGAAGCTGCGCCCGTCCCGTTTGCCTCCGACGGAAGGCGCTGAGATCGGTAACCGAGAAGACCGAGGTCCCCGAGACGTTCGAGACAACCGCGCCAGCACCCCACCAGGAACGCGGCACGGGACGGAAAGGCAGTGACAATGGCCAAGCATCAGAACATCGCCGAGTGGCACGGCAAGCTCCTGGTCGACCGGGACGGCGACAAGATCGGCAAGCTCGAAGACGTCTACGTCGACGTCGAGACCGACGAGCCGATGTTCGGCACGATCAAGGAGGGGCATTTCGGCCGCCATTTGACGTTCGTGCCGCTGGGCGGGATCACGATCGGCCCCGACGACCTCCAGGCGAGGGTGTCCAAGGAGCTGGTGAAGAGCGCCCCGAACATCGAGCTGGAGGGCGACGAGCTCTCACAGCCGGACGAGGCAACCCTCTACCACCACTACCAGCTCAACTACACGCCGCCCGACACACCGAGCGGGCGCCGGCTCGCCCGCCGGTAAGCGCATCCACCGACGGAGAGGAGCGCAGCATGGCAACGCCAGCGAGCGCAAGCAGGTTCTGCCGGCATCGGCCTGGGAGGCGCCCTGGTCATCGCCGGCATCGTGATCGCAATCGTCTGGAGCGTCTGGCTCGGGATCATCGTCGCCGTGGTCGGGCTCGTTGCCTTCGGCGGCTTCGCAAAGGGCAGATGGTACTGAGACAGGCATCGCATCCAGCGCCACACTTCGTCGGGCAGCGCTGTGACGGATAGCGGCTCGGGAGAATCTGCTGATCCTCGGGCTGCCGCGCGCCTGCTTCGGGCGTCGCTGGCGGCTCTGAGCGACCTGCGGCGTCTGGCGCGCTCGCGGCGCGGCCGGCTGACGCTCACCATCGCATCGGGCGCTCTCGCGATCGGGCTTTCCGTCCTGGCTGTACGCCACTTCGCAGTGACCGGCTGGCCAATCTCGCGTGGGCACCCTGGCCTGCTCGTTGCGGTTGGTCTTCTCTTTCTCCTCGCCTACGCCTTCAAGGCGTATGGCTGGCGACGGCTCTTCGCGGCGGACGAACGCCCGCAGCCGCTCGCGCTCGCTGCCGCGAACGGCGGCGCCTCGGTGACCGGAGTCGCCCTGCCGGGGCGATTCGACGAGATCGTCCGGGTCGCGATCGTCCGACGCTATCCGCAGTGCCCCGCCGGTGTGCGCTCCCTCTGCCTCTCCCTGTTCATGCTCGGGCTGATCGACAGCGTTGCTCTGGCGCCCCTTGCGGTGACTGTCGCTGTCCTTCCGGGCCACGCCGTCGGCCTCCGCGCCGGCCTGGCGCTCATCGCCGCGGCGGGAGTCGGAGCCGCAGCGCTCGTCATCACGCTGCCGCGCATTGTCGCGAGCAAGCGCCTCTCCCACACCCGCCTCGCGTGCTGGTTGAGGCCGCGCACGACCTCGATGCGAGGTGCGTCGCAGGCGTGGGCGCTCGTGTCTGCGTCCTGGCTCGTGCGGGTAGTCGCGCTGTTCCTTCTCCTTGGCGCATTCGGGATCGGTCTCTCCTTCCCGCTTGCCCTTCTCTTCCTGTGCGCGGGCGCGGCGGCGTCAGCACTGCCGATCGGCCCGGCGGGCGCCGCGACCCAGATCGGCGCCGGTGCCGCTGTGCTCGTTGCCTCCGGCGTCGCAGTCGGGCAGGCAGTGGCTTTCGCGGTCGCCGTCCAGGCGATGAGCGTGTTCGCCGGGGCCGCGATCCTCCTCTTCGCCATCGTGTGGCGCACTGGCATGCGTTTTGCGCCAACCCGGAATAGGAGCTTGCTGGGTGTGCCCGAACTGGCTGGCAACGATGATCGCTCCACGTGGGGAAATCCGAGCCCGCGTGGTTCCACCCGCTTCTGAGACGAGAGCTCTCAGCGCTACGCTGTCTTGTAGGGCCACACGTTGCTGAGAACCATCAGCGAGCAAACGCGAGGCACGACCGGAGGCGAGTCCACGTGCAGAACCAACCTGACCCCGGCACCCCAGTCCACGAGCGGCGATGGCTCGATCGACTTCGAGCGGCCTGGAACGAGGTGCGTGCGAGACCCACGGACAAGGGCAACGCTGGCGCGCTCGAGGCCGTAGCGCAGGAGCGCCCCCAGGAGGCGAAGTACCGAATCGATACGTTCGCCGCGGATGCGGCCCGCCGTACAAGCCCAACGCCCGCAAAACCGAGAGAAGAAGCCGTTCAGCACAAACGTGGCGAATCCGACAGACCGGGCGGGCAAGCGACCCCCGAAACCGACCGCTTCGACGACGAAGCAGGCCAGTAATCGCTGCCGAGCGATCGAGGAACGAATGTCGGAAACGGCCCACTGAATAGAGGTGCCTCCATCCCACGGCCGCCGGCGGGCACCGATCGAAGAGCACCTTGCCAAGCTCGGTAGGAAGTCACCGCGGATGGCCAAGATCGTCCTCGAGGGGTATGGAGCAAGCCGGACTCGGCCGGCCTACGTCGCGGCCGTCGCGTCGGCGGTGGTGCGCAGGCCCAGTTCCTTTGCGATCGGGCGCAAAGCCGCGATCAGGAACGCGATGTGCTCGTCGAGGTCGACGCCGATCAGCTCGGCGCCCTGGTAGACCTCGTCGCGGTGTACGCCGGCCGCGAAGGACGGCTGCTTCAGCTTCTTGCGCACGGACTTCGGCTCGAGGCGTATCGATGCCGTCCGGGCGCACGAGGCCGCATGCGTGGATGAAGCCCGACAGCTCGTCGCACGCGAACAGGGTGCGCTTGAGCGGAGTGTCGCGTGGCATCGCGAGGTGCTCGGCGTGGGAGAGCACCGACTCGACGACTTCCTCGGGCCAGCCTTCCTCACGGAGGATCGGCGCGCCGTCCTGGGGGTGCTGGTCGAGGGTCGGGTGCATCTCGTAGTCGAAGTCGTGGAGGAGCGCCACCGCGCTCCATAGCTCCTCGTCCTCGCCGAGCTTGTGCCCGTAGGCCCGCACGCCCGCCTCGACGGCGAGGGCGTGCCGCAGGAGGGCCTCGCTCTTCGTGTACCGGGTCAGCGTTGCCCAGGCGTTCTGGCGGGTGACCTCCATCGGCTCGGGTACGATAGCCCGGCTGCCGTCGCCCTCGCGAGGGCACTCGCACCCTTCGTGTCCACTACCCTCGTCCACCAGAGCCTCGTGGAGTCGTTCGTCATCGAAGGCGGCCATCCGCTCCGTGGACGGGTGCGAGCGGCCGGGAACAAGAACGCGGCGCTGCCGATCATCGCGGCGTGCCTGCTCACCGACGAGCCGGTCACCCTTCGCAACGTGCCGGCGATCCGGGACGTCGACACGATGCTGGAGCTGGCGGCCGACCTCGGCGCCGAGGTCGAGCGCCTCTCGGCAGGCGAGCTCCGCATCCACGCGGCAGACGACCCGCGCAGCGAGCTCGACGAGGAGCTCTGTGGTCGCATCCGCGCGTCGGTGCTGTTCACCGGCCCGTTGCTCGCCCGCTGCGGCCGCGCTGTCGTTCCGCCGCCCGGCGGCGACGTGATCGGGCGCCGCCGCCTCGACACCCACATGAACGCCTTCGAGCGCCTCGGCGCTCGGGTGAACGCCGGTCGGCGTGTGGACGTCAGCGCGGACCGCCTGCAGGGCGCGAGCGTGTTCCTCGACGAAGCCTCGGTGACGGGCACCGAGAACGCCGTCATGGCCGCCGTGCTCGCCCAGGGCGAGACCGTCATCGCGAACGCGGCCAGCGAGCCGCACGTCCAGGATCTCTGCCGCTTCCTGGTCGCGCTGGGAGCGGACATCGAGGGCATCGGCTCGAACGTCCTGCGGGTGCGCGGCGTCGAACGTCTGCGGGGCGGCGACTGGCGCATCTGCCCCGATCACATCGAGGTCGCGAGCTTCATCGGGCTCGGCGCGGTCACCGAGGGCGAGATCGTCATCGAGGACGTCGTGCCGGAGCACCTGGCGGCGATCTGGCCCGGGCTTCGAGCGGCTCGGCGTGTCGTACGAGATCGAGGGCACGACCGTGCGGGTCCACGGCGGGCGGGAGCTGGTCGTTCGCGACGACCTCGGCTCGCAGATCCCGAAGATCGAGGACGGCCCCTGGCCGGCCTTCCCCGCCGACCTCACGTCGATCGCGCTGGCGGTGGCCACGCAGGCGCGAGGCACGGTGCTCATCTTCGAGAAGATGTTCGAGAACCGCCTCTTCTTCGTGGACAAGCTCGTGACCATGGGAGCCCGCATCATCCTGTGTGACCCGCACCGCGCCGTCGTCAGCGGACCAGCGCAGCTGTACGGCGAGCGGATGGAGAGCCCGGACATCCGGGCGGGCATGGCGATGCTGATCGCCGCGCTGTGCGCCGAGGGCCGCTCCACGATCGGCAACATCGGCCAGATCGACCGCGGCTACGAGCGGATCGACGAGCGCCTGCGCGGCCTCGGCGCTCGGATCGAGCGCGTCGACGCCTGACGAGGCCAGGTCGCCCCACCAGGTCTCGACAGGGGCTCGGCCCCGTGTCGGGCGGATGCAATGCGGCTGTGAGCGCCCTTCAGCCGCTCGAGCATCGCGCCCGGCTCGGGGCCGGAGTCATGCCGTCAGCGCCGCGCCTCGAGGACGATGTTGAACGGGGACTCGTAGGCGGAGCGGATGGAGCCGAAGCCGGCCTCCTCCAGGACGGCCGTCAGCTGAGCCGGCCCGGCCTGCGCCCCGAGCGCGAGCCCTACGTCCTCGGACCTCGAGTGCGGGACGCACAGCGTGGTCGAGCCCGTGTAGTAGAGGCGTCCGACCACGCCGATGTTGTCCGACACGGTGTCCCCTGCGAAGGGCTCGACGATCATCAGCGTGCCGTCGTCGGCGAGCTGCTCGAGCGCGTGCCTCGCCGCCCCGACGGGATCGCCCAGGTCGTGGAGGCAGTCGAAGAAGCAGATCAGGTCGTAGGGGCCGCCGGCGTACGACTGCGCGTCGGCGCGCTGGAAGTCGACGCGGTCGGGCACGCCCGCATCCTCGGCGTTCGCGGCGGCCGCCTGGACCGACGCGGCATGCGTGTCGAAGCCGACGAACCGACTGCGCTCGAACGCCGAGGCCATGAGCACCGTCGA
Organism: uncultured Thermoleophilia bacterium; assembly: GCA_963838105.1. Classification (GTDB taxonomy): domain Bacteria; phylum Actinomycetota; class Thermoleophilia; order Gaiellales; family Gaiellaceae; genus CAWJNF01. The sequence continues at coordinate 109,029 of CAWIQC010000020.1, forward strand.
GTGCCCGTAGCCGGAGCCGACGTCCGCGACGCGCACGCCCTGCTCCAGCCTCTCGACGACGCCGTCCAGCGCAGGCAGCCATTCCGGGACGAGCGACGCCCGGTAGGCGTTGCGGTAGAACGCCCCGATGCCGCAGTAGAGGTGCTCGTCGTGCTCGCCCCAGGGGATACCGGCGCCCGTGCGGAACGCCTCGAGCGTCCGCTCCTGGTCGAACCACATCGAGGCGGGGATCTCGAACGCCGGCGGCATGAATATCGGGCTGTCCTCGTCCACCAGCACCGGGACGTGCTCGGCCGGCAGCTCGTACGTCTCCGACTCGTCGTGGTAGACGAGGTATCCGGCCGCGACCTGCGAGTTCAGCCACTCGCGCACGTAGCGCTCCTCACAGCCCGTCCGGGCCGCGAGCTCGATCGAGCTCAGAGGGCCTTGACCGGCGAGCGCCCGGTAGAGACCGAGCTTGTGCCCGGTGCTCACCATGACGCCGCCGTAGCAGGCGGCTATCTCGCCGAGCACGCGCTCGAGAAACGCCTCCGTTGTTGTCACGTCAACTGCCATCGTGTGTCCTCCGTCGTCTGGATTGCGCTTTCCAGATAACGATTGCCGTTGCGACGTGGCGGCGGAAGGGTGAGACTGCCCAGGAAAGGTTCGAACGTGCCATCGACCACCAGAACCACGCGCCGTGAGCCTCTCCGCGTCTCGTTGCTGGCGCTTCCCGACGCCACGATCGGAAGCCTCACGGGCATGTACGACGCGCTCTCGTGCTTCCCGCTGCTCGGGACGTTCGACGACGCCGTGCCGGCCGACCCGCCGTTCGTGGTCGAGCTCGTCGCCGCATCGGTCGGCACCGTGGCTACGGCCAGCGGCCTCCCGGTGCCGGTCCACAGGTCGATCGCCGACCCCGGCGCCACCGACATCGCGATCGTGCCCTCCCTGCTCGTACCCGACGGCGCCTGGGTGCAAGGCCGTTACCCGGAGCTCGTAGGCTGGCTACGGCAGACGCACGAGCAAGGGGCGCTTCTCTGCTCCGCCTGCTCCGGCGTGCTCCTGATCGCCGAGACCGGGCTTCTCGCGGGACGGTCTGCGACCGTGCACCCGGCCTACGCGCCGACCTTCAGGGACAACTATCCCGACGTCACGCTGATGCTCGAGAAGGTCCTGGTCGCGACGGGCGACCGGGAGGAGCTCGTGATGGCGGGAGCGTCCGCCTCCTGGCACGACCTCGTCCTGTACCTCGTCGCGCGCCACGTCGGCCCGACCGCAGCGCAGGCGCTCGCCAAGTTCATGATGCTGCAATGGCACACGGACGGGCAGGCGCCGTACGTGCCGTTCGACGCGCCGACGGACCACGGCGATGCGATCGTCCTCGAAGCGCAGGAATGGCTGCGGACCGCGTATGCCGTCGCCGCGCCGGTGACGGAGCTGGTCGAGCGCTCGGGATTGCCGGAACGGACCTTCAAGCGACGTTTCGCCCAGGCCACCGGGTACTCGCCGATCGCCTACGTCCAGCACGTTCGGGTCGAGGAGGCGAAACGGCGCCTGGAGCGGACATCGGAGTCGGTCGACGCGATCAGCTACCTGGTCGGATACGAGGACCCCGCATCCTTCCGCCGGCTGTTCAAGCGCATCACGGGTGTCACGCCCGCCGCGTACCGGCGCAAGCTCCAGCTCCCGGCCTTCGCGCGAAGCGGGCGGCATGACCAAGCGACGGCGCGCGAGCCGCGCGCAGGCTCGGTACGAGCTCGGGCGTGACGTGATCCGTGGTCTGGGCCGGTGGCTGTCGAGCCCGGAGGCCTCAGACGCGCGACACGGCGACCTCGACGCCGTGTACGGCGGTGCTCTCGCCCATGTCGGAGCGCTCGCCCGGGTTGAGCGCGTTCACGTTCGCGCCGTCCGGCTCGCGCCGCGGCCAGCGGCCCTTGTGCGACAGCGCCACGCCAGGCGGGACGTCCCGGGAGACCTCGACGCGAAGCCGTAGCCGGCCTGTCGCGTTCTCGATCAGCGCGTCGTCGCCCCGCGCGAGCCCCCGTGCGGCCGCGTCGTCGGGGTGGAGGGCGATCGTGGCGGCGCCGAGACGCTTCGCGATCTTCGCGGAGTTCGCGAAGCTGTCGTTGAGGAGCCACGAGGAGGCGGGCGAGAGCAGCCGTAACCGACCGGCGCGCGGCCGCGGGTCGGCGAGCGGGAGCGGGACACGCGGATGCCCGTGGGATTCGGCCTCGGCCGACGCGATCTCGATCTTGCCGCTCGGGGTGGGGAAGACGAGGTCAGCGAACTGGACGAGCGGCTCGGCCGATAGCGGAACCCAGCCGCGCAGGGCCAGCTCCTCGAACTCGATTCCCAGGCCGGCGCGGTGCAGGAGCTCGTCGATGACGGCACGGTCGGGCTCGAGCAGCTCCGGCTCGTCGTAGCCCATTGCCGCGGCGAGGCGGCGGAAGATCTCGGGGTTCGGGAGCGCCTCGCCGAGCGGCTCCATCGCCTTCACCTGGGCCGAGAGGGCGAGGTCGAAGTACGGGCAGACGAGGTCGTCGAACTCGAGGAAGCTCGCGGCGGGCAGGACGACGTCCGCGAGATCGGTCGTGTCCGTCGGGAACAGCTCGCACACGACGGTGAAGAGATCGTCGCGGGCGAGCGCGTGCCGGAGGCGGTGCTGCTCGGGGTTCGACGCCGCGATGTTGATGTTCCAGCAGACCAGCGCCTGCGAGCGGGAGTCGTCCTCGAGCACGTCGCAGAGATCCATGTGGCTGACCGAAGGCGGCGCGGCCGCGGCGAGGTGGGCTGCGGTGAGGTAGTCGCCGTCCATCGGGCGCCTGGCCGTTCAGGTAGAGGAATCCGGCGCCGGCCTTGCCGAGGTTGCCGCTCACGGCCGGCAGGAGCGCGCAGGCCCGCATCACGTTGCCGCCCGTGCGCTGGCGCTGGAGACCCTGCCCGAGCCAGAGGAGGGACGGGCCCGCTCCGTAGAGCCGCGCCGCCTTCTCGATCAGCGCCGCGGGGACGCCGGTGGTCTCCTCGCCCCAGGCCGGGGTGCAGGGCTCGAGCGCCGGCTCGAGCTCGTCGAATCCGACCGCGTGCCGTTCGAGCAGGTCCCGGTCGGCGAGTCCGTCGCGCACGATGACGTGCAGAAACGCGAACGCGAGCGCCGCGTCGCTGCCGGGAAACGGCTGCAGGTGAAGGTCGGCGCGGGACGCCGTTCCCGTGCGGATCGGGTCGACGACGATGACCGTTCCCGGCGCCTCGCCGAGCCAGTGCTCGTCCTGGTGCGGGGCGGAGGCGGACGGGTTCGCGCCCCAGACGACGATGCACGCCGCATCCCGAGCCGTACGCGGATCGAAGCCGAGCTCGGAGGTTCCGTAGACGTAGCGGAGCGCGACGTGGCCGGCGTTGTTGCAGATCGTGTCCGGCTCGACCTCGGTGGCGCCGAGCCGGTTGAAGAATCGCTGCGGGAACGCGTACGCGAGCAGGCCGAGCGTGCCGGTGTAGTGGGCGTTCAGGATGGCCGCCCCGCCCTGCGCGTCGACGATGCCCTGGAAGCGCTCGGCGACCTCCTCGAGCGCCGCCTCCCACGAGATCGGCGAGAAGCGGCCTTCACCCTTCGGGCCGGTGCGACGGAGCGGCCGGATGAGGCGAGCCTCGGGGTCGAGCCACTCGGCGTTGTAGCCGAGCGTGCACTTGCGGCAGAGCTTGCCGCGGCTGACCGGATGGTCCGGGTCGCCGCGCACGACGAGCCGGTCGCCGCGGCGCTCGACCAGGATTCCGCAGCCGTCGTAGCAGTCGCGCGGGCAGGTCGTGCGCACGGCGCCGTCGACGGCCATGGCCCGGATCTTAGACGTCTGCTGCCGCGACGGGCCCAGCGCCGAGCGCGAGCTTTGGAGGAAGGCGGGGTTGCGTCCGGTCGGCTGCTACGGTCTCGCTTCCCATGGCAGGGACGATCTACGAGCGAGTCGGCACGCGGCCGGTCGTCAACGCGAAGGGCATCTACACCGACCTCGGCGGCGCCATCGTGTCGCCCAGCGTGTGGTCGGCGATGCAGGAGGCGAACGAGCACGCCGTCGAGATGACACCGCTGCTCGAGGCCGCCGGGCGGCGTATCGCCGAGCGCATCGGCGCACAGGCGGCGTGGGTGACTCCAGGCGCCTCGGCGGCGATCGCGCTCGCAACGGCGGCGTGCATGTGCGGGCGCGACACGGGCGCGATGGAGCGCCTTCCCGACACCAGCGGCCTGCGGGATCGCGTCGTGGTTCAGCGGGGCCAGCGGACGCGGTACGCGCGCATGTGCTGGATGACCGGCGCCCGCCTCGTGGAAGTCGACGGGGGCGAGCTACCGGCCGTGCTCGACCCGGACCGAGTCGCGTGCATCTTCTTCTCCGGGCACCTCGACGGCCTCGCGGGGACGCGCCGTTTCGGGGAGGTTTCGCGGCTGGCCCAAGCGCGCGGGATCCCGACGCTCGTCGATGCCGCGTTCCTGAACTATCCGCCCGAGGCGATGCGCCGCTGGTGCGACCTCGGCGCCGACCTCGGTGTGCTTCTCGGCCAAGTACTTCTACGGGCCGAGCGGAGGCGGCTTCGTGTGCGGCCGAGCCGAGCTCGTCGACGCGGTCGCCGGCGTCGACTTCACCGGCTTCGAGTCTGCCGCCTACCTTGCCTTCGGCCGGCCCTTCAAGCTCGACCGACACACGGTCGTCGGCACCGTGCTCGCGCTCGAGGAGTGGTACGAGATGGATCACGGGGCGCGCTTCGCCGGGTATGCCGACGCGGTCGAGACGATTCGCGCGGCGCTGCCCGAGGGACTCCGGGCGGAGCCGATGTTCTTCACGATGGAGGAGACGCTCGAACCGGGGCCGCCGGTGAACTGCCTCGTCGTCTACCCGCCTGACGCAGCGCGTGCGCACCTCGCGCTGCACGACGGCGAGCCGGCGATCGCCTGCCACCTCGACGGCGAGCGGCTCATCATCGCCGTCGATGCGATGGCAGCGAGAGACGTCGCCATCGTGGCCGAGCGGCTGAGGACGCTTCTTCGCGCCGAGCCGGCCGGCGGCGTAGCTACCGGGGCGACGCGGAACGAGCCGCGGTAGCCGATCGTCGGGACGCACGGCCTGCCCTACTGTCCCGCGTACCCGGCCGATTACCGGGCTGGCACGGCCGCGGCTCCGGAGGCTTTCCAGAGTCCAGTTGACGTTCGTGCTCAGCTGGACTGCCGGGCTAGCGATCGCGAGGTCTCCGGGTCATGCCGAGGCGGGGCTTGCGCCGTACACGTCGGCCAGGCCCGCTGCCGTCCATCCGCTCGCTCTCGGCAGCCTCCGGTCGACGATCAGGTCGGCGAGGAGCGTCCTTCGCTGCTTCGTGCTTGCAGAGTGGTCGATGCCGCGGCGCCTCAGCCGGGGTCGATGCCGCCGAGCCGCTCGTTGAGCCACGACCACGGCACTCGGCCGGCGAGCAGGTCCGCGAAGAGCTTCTCGTTTCTGCGGCGACTGGCCGCCCGGAGCCCGCGCAGGTGCCGCTCGAGGACGAGCAGTCTGCGGACAGTCTGGTAGCTCGGGTGGCGCACGCCGAGCCGAGCCGAGATCGGCCGCAGCCGCCTCCACGCCTCGGCGGAGGGCAGTGCCGTCATTCGCCGCAGCGCGCGGCGGAGGCGCACGTCGATCGGCCCCCGGAATGCCATGCATCAAGCGTCTCATCGTCGTGCCCGCCCCTCAACCAGTCATTGCGTCGAGAGAGACCCGAAAGCGCGCCATCTTCATCACGCCGCGACCCGGGCTCGTAGCTCAAGCCACGAGCCCGCCGTTTCATCCCGGACGTGGCGGCGGCTTTGCGGCTTGAGCTACAAGCGCCGACTGGGCCGCTCCGAGGTGCTCGCCGGCGGTGTACGCCGGCGGTGCTCGGCTACCGGGCGGCCGAGGCGAGGAATGCGTCGAGGCGACTCAGCGCCGCTTCGAGGATGCGGGAATCCGACGCGTAGCAGAGGCGCACCGAGCCCTCCCCGCCGGCCCCGAACGCGACGCCGGGGGCGAGGCCCACGCGCGACTCGACGAGCAGGCGCCGGCAGAAGTCGAAGGAATCGGTCAGGCCGTCGATGCGCGGGAAGAGGTAGAAGGCGCCGTCCGGGTCCGGGACGGTGACACCCGGAATGTCCCGCAGCGACGCGAGGCACAGGTCGCGGTTCGCGCGAAGCAGCGCGAGCTGCTCGCGCACCCAGTCCTCGCCCTCTGCGAGAGCGACCTCGCCCGCCTTCTGGATGAAGCTCGTCGCGTGGGAGACGACGAACTCGTTCATCGGCCCGGCCTTCCGGCCCACGTCGCTGCGGCAGACGAGCCAGCCGAGCCGCCAGCCGGTCATGCAGTACGTCTTCGAGAAGCTTCCGAAGACGACGACGGCGTCCTCGCGGGTTGCCTTGCGCAGGATCGACGGAACCGCCGTGCCGGGCTCGTCCGTGCGGTAGTAGAGCCGTTCGTAGACCTCGTCCGCGAGCAGCCACAGGTCGTGCCGGCGCGCGAAGTCGAGCAGACGATCCTGCTCCTCGTCGGTCGCGACCCAGCCGAGCGGGTTCGACGGCGACGTGTAGAGCAGCAGCCGCGTCCGCGGCGTGACGGCGGCCTCGAGGGCGTCGAAGTCGACGACGTAGCGCTCGCCGACGAGGACGTGCGGGATCTCGATCGGCGTCGCGTTCGCGAGCCCGACGATGGCGGCGCCGTTCGGCCAGGCCGGCGTGAGGCAGAGCGCCTCGTCGCCCGGGTCGAGCAGCGAGCGGATGCCCAGGTGGAGCGCCTGCACGCCGGACGCCGTGACGACGATCTCCGAGCCGGGATCGAGCTCGACCTCGTGCAATCGGCGGTACTGACCGGCGAGCGCCTCGCGAAGCGTCGGCAGGCCCGCGTTCTCCGAGTAGTACGTGAACCCGTCGGCGAGCGCCCGCGCTGCCGCATCCTTGATGAACGCGGGCGTGGGCAGGGTCGACTCGCCGAAGTAGAGCCGCAGCACGTCCGGCATGGCCATGGCCATCTCGGCGATCTCCCGGATCCGCGAGTTCGGCACGCGCAGGACGGACTCGGCGACACCGGCCACGCGGGGAGTGTAGGGCTCGAGCCCGCCCGGGAACGAGACTAGACGGAAGCTGCTTCCCTGCCGGCGACGAGCGCGAGGCGCTCGAGCCAGGGCGTCGCCGCGAGCCGCTCGAAGAGTCTCCCGCGCTTCTTCCAGCAGCGGCATGCTCTCGGCGCTCCGGCCCTCGCCGGCCAGCCACTCGCCGTACTCGAGCAGCGTGACGGCGAGCCAGAACGGGGCCGCGAGCTCGCGGAACTGAGCCGCGGCTCGCTTGAACCGCTGCTCGGCCTCCGCCGGCTGCCCCCCGGCCGCCGCCAGCCTCGCGCGGAAGCGTCTCGCATGCGCTTCGAGGTACTGGGGTCGCTTGCCTCGCGGCAGCTGCTCGACGAGCGTCAGCAAGCTCCTCCGCCGCCGCACGGTCGCCGAGCACGAGCGCGGCCTCGACGGCGAGGATGAAACCTTCGCGCGGAGACTGCGCCCCGATGCCGAGCTGCCCGCGCACGTCGAACGCCTCCATGGCGGCCGACAGGGCGTCGGCCGCGCGGCCCTCGGCAAGCGCGATGACGGCAGAGCCGACCGCATACTCGGCCCGTTCCTGGACATCGTCTCCTTCCCCTGCCTCCGGGAAGCGGTCGTGAGCTGACCGGGCCTCGTCGAGCTGGCCCCTGTTGACGTGGATGATCGGGACGTGTGCGAGAAACGCGGTCATCGCGACCCGCACATGCGCCACAGCCTCGTCGCTCAGGGCGCCGGTCATGTCGAGCACCTCGTCCCATTCGCCGAGCACGAGCAACGGATAGGTCTGCGAGAGGAACGACCACTCCCAGTAGCGGTTTCCCACCCGGCGTGCAAGCGCAAGCCCGCTCATGACGAACTCCTGGCCGTCGTGCGACGCGCCGGCATGGATGGCGACGTCTGCGAGGTTGTAGTAGGCGCGGAGCGCGGCCGACGGGAGCTCGTGGTCGAGCGCGATCTCGAGGGCATGACGCAGGAGGGCGGCGCCTTCCCGGCGCCGTTCGCGGGCGATGAGCGTGAGGGCTTTCGTGTTGAGCGCCTGAGACAGCACCTCCGGGAGGTCGTAGGCCTCCGCCAGCTCGAGGGCGACCTCGATCCGCTCGACCGCGGCGTCGACCTCGCCGGAGAAGAAGAGGAACCGCCCGAGCTGCGCCGCGAGAACGGCGAACGACTCGTCCGGCTCGTCGCCGGCGAGCACGGCGAACGAGCGCTCCATGCGCTCGATGGCGTCGGCGCCGCGGCCGCGGCTCCAGACGAGCTCTCCGATGCGTGCCGAGACGCGCGCGGCCGGATGAAGCTGGCCCTCCTGCTCGAAGAGGGCGAACGACCGCTCGAAGAGCGACGCCGCATCGTCTCCCCGGCCCCCGTCGGCTGCCATCACGCCCGCCTGCTCGAGCAGCTCTGCCTGCGCGGAAGCCTCGTCGGCGAGCTCGGCCGCGCGCTCGAAGTGGCGCTGGGCCTCCGAGCGCGCCCCCAGCGAAGCTGCCCGATCGCCCGCTCGTGTGAGGGCTGTCCGAGCCCGGACGCGCACGTCGGCCGCGTCGGGGTCGTCCGGCGCCGCGCGGTAGGCGTCGAGGAGGTGCGCGGCCACGACCTCGGCGATCTCGTCCTCGTCGGTGACGGAGGCGAGGTGGGTCGCGGCGGCCAGGTGCCGGGCCTTGCGCTCCCGGCGCGACATCGTGTCGTAGGCCACCTTCTTGACGAGGTCCTGGAGGAAGCCGTACTGACCTCGCTCGGGCGAGAGCGGGTCGGAGCTGAGCGACAGGACCTCCTTGCGCACGAGCGCCCCGAGGATCGGCTCGAGCTCCGGCTCGTGGAGGCCGGTCATCGCGACGAGCCCTGGCACGTGAACGTCCTGCCGAGCACCGAGGCGTCCTGCAGGAGGCCTCGCTCCTCCGGGCGCGAGCCCGTCGAGCCGGGCGGCGATCAGCGCCTGGAGCGTCTCCGGCACCTCGAGCGTCTCGATCTTCCCGGTCGGGCGGTACGCGTCGCCCTCGCGCACGATCAGGCCGCGATCGAGCAGCATGCGCACGGTCTCGACCGCATAGAAGCGGGACTCCCTCGGCGCGCTCGAGGATGCGTCTCCGCAGATCGTCGGGCAGGCCGGGGACCGGGCCGGTGAGGAGAGCTTCCATCACGTCGGGCGGGAGCGGATCGAGGAAGAGCGAGCTGAAGGCACGCTTCGCCGGCACCCCAGGTCGGTCGCCGGTCGGCAAGCTCCGGGCGGGCCAGCGTGAGGATGAAGATCGGGTGGTCCTTCGCCCAGTCGACGAGGTACTCGACGAAGTCGAGGAGCGCGCTGTCGGCCCAGTGGATGTCCTCGAAGACGAGAATGACCGGAAGCGCCTCGGACATGCGCTCGAAGAGGAGCCTCCAGGCGGCGAAGAGGTTCTCCTGGTCGGGGGCGCCGCGCTCCTCGAGACCGAGGAGATGCGCGAGGCGCGGCTCCACGAAACGCCGCTCGTTCGGATCGGGGATGTAGGTATCGACGGCGGCGCGGAGCTTCGCCGACGCGGAGACGGAGTCCTCGTCCTCGAGGATCCCCGCACGCAGGCGCACCATCTCGGCGAGCGCCCAGAACGCGACTCCTTCACCGTAGGCGAGGCAGCGGCCGCGGTGCCACCAGGCGTCCGCCGCCAGCCCGTCGAGGTACTTCTCGAACTCCCACGCGAGGCGGGACTTGCCGATGCCGCCGATGCCCACCACCGAGACGAGATGCGCTCGGCCCTCTTCGGCGGAGGCGTGGAAGAGCTCCTTGATGAGACGCAGCTCGCGGTCGCGGCCGACGAACGGGGGCTCGAGGGAGGGTGATCTGACCACGCCGCCGCGCAGCCCGACCACCCGGACGGCGCGCCACAGCGGCACGGATTCGGCCTTCCCCTTCAGCTCGTGCGTCCCGGCGTCCTCGTAGACGATCGCCGCCTCCGAGGCCCTGCGGGTTGCTTCGCCCACGAGCACGGTGCCCGGCGCGGCGGTCGCCTGCACCCGCGAGGCGGTGTTGACGAGGTCGCCGGCGACCATGCCCTGGGCTTCCGCGCCGAGCGTCACCGCCGCCTCGCCGGTGAGGACGCCCGCGCGGGCCGCGAGGCCGGGCGCACCGACCTCCTCGCCGAGCGCCATGACGGCCGCGACGAGGTCGAGCCGGCGCGGACGGCCCGCTCGGCGTCGTCCTCGTTCGCGACCGGAGCCCCCCAGACGGCCATCACCGCGTCGCCGATGAACTTCTCCACCGTGCCGCCGAAGCGCTCGATGACGCGCCTCGCGTCCTCGAAGTAGCGGGAGAGGAGCTCCCGCACCTCCTCGGCGTCTCGCGTCTCCGAGAGGGTGGTGAAGCCGACGAGGTCGGCGAAGAGCACCGAGACGAGCCGCCGTTCCGCCTGGGCCGCCTCCCGGGGGGCGGCGGAGCGCCTCCGCGTCGAGCGCGGGCGCCGCACTCGCCGCAGAACGCGTCGTCCCGGCGTGTTGGCGGCTCCGCAGGCGGGGCAGGCGCGAGCGAGCTTGGCGCCGCACTCGCCGCAGAACTTCCGGCCGGCCTCGTTCGTCGGTGCCGCAGGACGGGCAGGTCATCGCGGTGACCTCGGCGGGCGGCCGCACGCGCTCGAGCCGCTCGAGCCACGGCACGGCTTTCAGGCGCTCGAAGGTCTCCCGCGCCTCGGCGAGCAGGGGCTCAGCCTCCGGCGCTCGCGCCTCGACCGACGAGCCACTCGGCCTGCTCGAGGAGCGAGACCGCGAGCCAGAAGGGGCGGCGAGCTCGCGGAACTGTGCGGCTGCGCGCTTGAAGCGACGCCTCGGCGGCGCTCGCCGTGCCTCCAGGCGCGCGAGACGCGCCCGGCATCGCGCGCGATCGTGCGCCTGCGCGAGCGCGCTGTGCCCGCAGGCGCTGTGGGGAGGCCCGTCCGCGCGAGGATCTGCTTCGAGCTGTCGACGTCGCCGAGCGGCGAACGCCGCATCGACGAGAGCGCCTGCGCCCTTCGCGCGGTAGGCTCGAGATCCGCGACCGGCTCGACGAGGCGAGCTCGAGCGCCTCATCGGCCGCAAGCGCAGCGGCCTCGGTCGTGTCGGCCCTCGGCGCGATGCAGCGCCGCTGTGTACGAGCAGCGCGACGCCTCGCACCTGGAGATCGTCGAGTCTTCGGCCGGCGAGGCCGCGAGCGCTGCGCATGCTCGCCTGCGGGCTCGAGCTCGCCGCGGTACGGCGTGAATCTGCGGACGACCTCGGCCGGAAGCTCGACCGCAAGCCGAGTCGTGCCTCGAGGCTCCTGCGGGATCGCAGCGGCGATCGGCGAGCGCCGTGTCCCACGCGCCCGTGCGTGACGTAGCGCTCGACGAGGTACGGCAGTCGAGGATCCACTCCCAGCTGCGGTCGCCGCGGCGGCGCGCGAGCGCGACGCCGTCCGCGCACGACGTGCAGGTGCCTCGTCGAAGCGGTCCGTGGAGACTGAGCGAGGACAGTCAGGTTGTTGTAGGCGCGTAGAGCGGCGTCGGTGAGGTCGTGCTCGAGCGCGATCCGGAGGGCCTCGCGCAGGAGCGCAGCTGCTCTCGTCGGCGGCGCTCGCTGGCAGAGAACGCGACTTCGTGTTGAGCGCCTGCGAGACAGACCTCGGGGAGCTCGAGCGCCTCGGCGATGCTCGAGCGCGAGCTCGACGCGCTCGCTCGCGAGCTTCGCCTCTCCCGGTGAAGAAGTAGCAGGCGGGCGAGCTGGTGCAGCGAGCCGCGCGAGATCGCCGTCGGGCTCGTCGCCGGCAGAGCACGGCGAAGGCCTGCTCCATTCGCTCGATCGCCTCGTCGATCCGGCCGAGCTGCGCCAGACGGTCTCGCCGAGCCGCGCGGAGACACGCGCCGCCGGATGGCGTCTCGCCGCTCGCTCGAAGAGCGCGATCGGCCTGCTCGAAGTGCGGCGCTGGCGGCGTCTCCGAGCGCCCGGCGGCACGGCCGACTCGCCGGCCCGCTCGAGCAGCTCCGCCTCGCGCCGAGCGGCGCGTCGGCGAGCTCGGCGCCTGCTCGAAGTAGCGCCGCGCTTCCTCGTTGCGCGGCAGCGAGGCTGCGCGCTCGGCGGCGCGGGCGAGCTGCTCGCAGCGCCTGCGCCCGGATCGCGGCGGCGTCCTCCGCGTCCTGGCGCGGCACGGTAGGCCTCGAGGTAGTGGGAGGCGACAACCTCGACGATCTCCGCGTCGTCGGCCACTGCCTCGAGGTAGCTCGGCGACGGCGAGGTGGCGGAGCTTGCGCTCCTTCCTCGAGAGCGTGTCGTAGGCGACCTTCTGGACGAGCGCGTGCAGGAAGCCGTACTGGCCGCGCTCGGGCGAGCGCGGATCGGCGTCGACGGTGAGGATCTCCTTGCGGACGAGGGACGCGAGGAGAGGCTCGACCTCGTCGTCGCAACCTGGAGACGGCGCCGACGAGCCCCGACGGGCGAAGGTCTTGCCGAGCACCGCGGCATCCTGGAGGAGGCGGCGCTCGGCGGGCGCGAGACCGTCGAGCCGGGCCGCGATGAGCGCGTGCAGCGTCTCGGGAACCTCGAGAGCCTCCACCGGTCCCGTCAAGGCGGTAGGCGCCGTTCTCGCGCACGAGCACCCCGCGGTCGAGGAGCATGCGGACGGTCTCGACCGCATAGAGCGGCACGCCTTCGGCCCGTTCCCGAATGCGTCGTGCGCAGCTCCTCGGGGAGTCCGGGAAGGAGCCCGTCAGGAGCAGCTTCGTCGCGGGTCGTCCGGGAGGGGCTCGAGGAAGAGCGAGATGGAAGTTGCGTCAGCCGGCGCCCCAGTCGGGTCGGCGCTCGAGCGAGCTCGGGGCGTGCGAGGGTGAGCACGAAGATCGGGAAGGAGCGCGACCACTCGAGCAGGTACTCGACGAAGTCGAGCAGCGCCGGGGTCCGCCCAGTGCAGGTCCTCGAAGACGAGCACGGTGGGACGCGCTCGGCGAGGCGCTCGAAGAAGAGCCGCCAGGCCGAGAAAAGGTCCTCGCGATCGGGCGCGACTCGCTCGGCGAGGCCGAGCAGATGCGCGAGTCGCGGCTCGATCCAGGCGCCGCTCGTCCGGATCGGGCACGTGCGATCTCGACGGCACGCCTGGAGCTTGGCCAGCGCGGAGGCGGAGTCGGCTCGTCCTCGAGGATGCCGGCACGCGACCGGACCATCTCGGCGAGTGCCCAGAACGCGACCCCTTCGCCGTACGCGAGGCAGCGTCCGCGGTGCCAGCGAACGTCGTCGCGAGGCCGTCGATGTACTTCTCGAACTCCCAGGCAAGGCGTGACTTGCCGATGCCGGCGACCCCGACCACGGAGACCAGGCGCGCTCGTGCCCTCGTCGGCGGGCGCATGGAAGAGCTCCTTGACGAGCCGGAACTCGGCCTCGCGCCCGACGAACGGCGCCTCGAGGCGAGGGCGGCGGCCCTCGCCGCCGCGCGCTGCGACGACCCGCACAGCGCGCCACAGGGGCACCGGCTCGGCCTTCCCTTTGAGCTCGTGCTCCCCGGCGTCCTCGTACGCGATCGCGGCCTCGGAGGTGCTGCGCGGTCGCCTCGCCGACGAGCACGGTGCCGGGCTGCGGCGGCAGACTGCACCCGGGAGGCGGTGTTGACGAGATCACCGGCGACCATGCCCTGGCCCTCGGCGCCGACCGTGACGGCCGCCTCGCCGGTCGACGACGCCGGCGCGGAGCCGCGAGGCCGGGTACGCCGACCTCCGCGCCGAGCGCCGACGACGGCCACGACGAGGTCGAGCGCCGGCGCGCACGGCGCGCTCGGCGTCGTCCTCCTGCGCGACCGGCGCGCCCCAGACGGCCATCACCGCGTCGCCGATGAACTTCTCGACGGTGCCGCCGTAGCGGCCGATGACGCGCCGCGCGGTGTCGAAGTAGCGGGAGAGAAGCTCGCGCACCTCCTCCGGCGTCGCGATCCTCGGCGAGCGTCGTGAAGCCGACGAGGTCGGCGAAGAGCACCGATACGAGCCGCCGCTCGGCCTCGGGCGTCGCCGCGGGGGGCGGCAGGGGCGCCTCCGCGTCGAGCCGCGGCGCCGCACTCGCCGCAGAACGCGTCGTCCGGCGCGTTGGCGGCCCCGCATGCGACGCAGGCGCGAGCGAGCTTCGCGCCGCAGCCGCCGCAGAACTTCCTCCCGGCCTCGTTCGCCCGGCCACAGGACGGGCACGTCACGCGGTCACCTCGGCGGGCGGCCGCACGTGCTCGAGCCGCTCGAGCCAGGGACGGGCCGAGAGGCGCTCGAAGATCGACCGCGCCTCGGCCAGCAGCGGCTCGGCCTCCGCCGAACGCTCCTGACGGACCAGCACCTCCGCCTGCTCGAGCAACGAGACGGCGAGCCAGAACTGTGCGCCGAGCTCGCGGAACTGTGCGGCGGCGCGCTTGAAACCAGCCTCGGCGGCACCCTCGTCGCCGTTGAGGAGCCGAGGCGGGCCCGCCAGCGCGCGAGTTGCGCCTGGGTGAGCGGCGGCACGGCACCCGGGAGCTTCCGCTCGAAGATCGCGACGAGCTCGCCGAGCTTGCCCGGGTCTGCGAGTCCGATCACTGCTGCGAACCATTCGACGGCAGCCTCGAGTTCTGCCGCAGGCTCCATGGCAGCAAGCTCGAGCGCATCGGAGGCCAGCGCGAGCGCCTCCTCATGCCGTCGCTCCGCGTTCGCGATTGCCGCGCGCGTGACAAGCGACGCCCCGCGGACTTGCAGGCTCGACCCTTCCGCCTCCGGCATGAGCTCGGCAAGCTCCTTCGCGGGCTGGACCTCACCCCGGTGCAGGTGCACTGCGACGAGCGGCGACAGCTCGACTGCAAGGCGCGCCGTTCCCGCGAGCACACCCTGCTCGGCCTTCTCCGCCTGGAGAAACGCGTCGTCCCAGCGGCCGAGCGTGACCAGCGGCGAGATGTGGCACGCGTTCAGGTTCGTCTCCCAGCGGTGGTTGCCGAGCCTGTGCGCGAGTTCGACGCCCTGCTGGGCAGCCTGCAGCTCGTCCTCGTGGCGACCCGCGTTCCAGAAGGCGACGCAGAGGTTGTTGTAGGCGCGAAGCGCGGCATTGCCGAGGTCGTGGTCGAGCGCCACCTGAAGGGCGTGGCGCAGGAGAAGGAGGCCCTCCTCATGACGTCCCTGCCCCCCGAGCACGAGCGACTTGCTGTTGAGCGCCTGCGCGAAGACCTCCGGCAGATGGAGGCCCTCGGCGAGCCGCAAGCCTTCCTCGAGGCGCTCCAGAGCCTCCGGCCTGCCGGCGAAATAGAGCAGACGTCCGAGCTCCGCCGCAAGCCTCGCCAGATCCGCATCCGCGTCCTCTCGGGACAGTGCTGCGTAGGCCTCTTCCATCCCTGCGATTGCCTCGTCGACGCCACCTTCCTGGAGCCAGACCACCTCGGCATGGCCCGCTGCGGCCCGCGCGGCTGCGTGGCGCTCGCCGCCGCCTCCGAAGAGCTCCATCGCTTGCCGGAAGTGGGCCTTGGCGGCGTCTCCGTCGCCGGTGGCAAGAGCGGTCTCGGCCGCCCTCTCGTGGAGCCCCGCACGCGCCAGTGGATCGTCCGCGAGCTCGAGCGCCTGCTCGAACCAACGCCGCGCCTCGGCCGCTGCGGCGAGGGAGGCGGCGCGATTGCCAGCCTGGGCGAGCCGGTCGCACGCCTTCGCCTTCACGTCGGCCGCATCGTCGGCGTCGGGCGCGGCCCGGTAAGCCTCGAGGTAGTGGGAGGCGATGACCTCCGGGATCTCGTCGGCGTCCCAGGTGTCCTCGAGGTACGTCGCGGCGGCCAGATGACGCGCCTTACGGTCTCTGCGAGAGAGCGTGTCGTAGGCGACCTTCTGCACGAGGCGTGGAGGAACCCGTACTGGCCGCGCTCGGGGGAGCGCGGGTCGGTCTCGACGGTGAGGATCTCCTTCCGGACAAGTGACGCGAGCAGCGGGAGACGTCGGGCTCGTCGACGCCCGAGACGGCGCTCAGGCCCTGCGCGCTGAAGGTGCGACCGAGCACGGACGCGTCCTCGAGAAGGTGCCGCTCGGCGGCGGTCGAGCCCATCGAGACGCGCGGCGATCAGGGCGTGCAGGGTCTCCGGGACGTCGAGGGCCTCGACCCGTCCCGTGACGCGGTACTCGCCCGCCTCCTGGACGAGCACGCCGCGGTCGAGCAGCATCCGCACGGTCTCGATGGCGTAGAGCGGCACTGCCCTCGGCCCGCTCCGCGATGCGTGTGCGCAGCTCGTCGGGCAGCCCGGGCACGAGCCCGCGGAGAAGCTCCTCGCGGGCCGCCTCGGGCAGCGGCTCGAGGACGATCGAGTGGAAGTTGCGCCGGCCGGCGCCCCACGTCGGACGCCGGTCGAGCAGCTCGGGCCGCGCGAGCGTGACGATGAACAGCGGGTGGTTGCGCGACCATTCGGCCAGGTACTCGATGAAGTCGAGCAGTGCCGCGTCGGCCCAGTGCAGGTCCTCGAAGAGCAGGATGGCCGGCCCTTCCTCGGCCATCCGCTCGAAGAAGCGCCGCCAGGCGGAGAAGAGATCCTCCTGATCCGGCGCGGTGCGCTCGGTCAGGCCCAGCAGATGCGCCAGCCGCGGCTCGATCCACGCGCGCTCGTCCGCATCCGGGATCCGCTCCGCCACACAGGCCGAGAGCTTCGCCCGCTGGGCCTCGTGCGGCTCGTCCTCGGCAATGCCTGCCCGCATGCGAACCATCTCGGCCAGCGCCCAGTAGGCGACTCCCTCGCCGTAGGCCAGGCAGCGGCCCCGGTGCCACCAGAGCTCCTCCACGAGCCCGTCGAAGTACTTGTAGAACTCCCACGCGAGCCGTGACTTGCCGATGCCCGCGTCGCCGATGACGGAGACGACATGGGCCTTGCCCTCGTCTGTGGTCGTGTGCAGCAGCTCCTTGACGAGCCGGAGCTCCGCGTCGCGTCCGACGAAGGGCGCCTCGACGAAGCTCGAGCGTCCCTCGCCGCGTCGTGCGGCGACGACCCGCAGCGCTCGCAGCAGGTGCACGGGCTCGGCCTTTCCCTTCAGCTCGTGCTCGCCCGACGTCCTCGTACGCGATCGCGGCCTCCGTCATCCGCGCCGTCCGCTCGTCGACGAGCGCGGTGCCGGGACTCGCGACGGACTGGACCCGCGACGCGGTGTTGACCATGTCGCCCGCAACCATGCCCTGACCGTCGGCCCCGATCGTGACGGCCGCCTCGCCGGTGACGACCCCGGCGCGGAGCGCGAGGCCGTCGAGCCCGGTCTTCGTGCCGAGGTCGGCGATCTCCGCGACGAGGTCGAGCGCGGCACGCACGGCTCGCTCGGCGTCGTCCTCCTGCGCGACTGGGGCGCCCCAGACCGCCATGACCGCATCGCCGATGAACTTCTCGACGGTGCCGCCGTAGCGGCCGATGACCTGGCGCGCCGTGTCGAAGTAGCGCGAGAGGAGCTCGCGCGTCTCCTCCGGGTCGCGGCCCTCGGCGAGCGTCGTGAAGCCGACCAGATCCGCGAAGAGCACCGAGACGAGCCTGCGCTCCGCCTGCGCACGGGACGGCTCGGCCGCCGGCGCCGGCCCGCCGAGCCTCGCCCCGCAGTCGCCGCAGAACTTCGCGCCCGGGGTGTTCGCCGCACCGCACGCGGGGCAGGCGAGCGCAAGCTTCGCCCCGCATTCGGCGCAGAATTTCCGGCCGGCCTCGTTCGCCGTGCCGCACTCAGGGCAGCTCATCCGCTCAGAATAGACCGGCGCTCAGAATAGACCGGCGCTCAGCTGCGAACGAGCCGCTTGTACCTGATCCGGTGGGGCTGGTCGGCCTCGGCGCCGAGCCGCCGGTGGCGGTCTGCCTCGTACTCCTCGTAGGTGCCCTCGAACCACACGGTCTGCGAGTCGCCCTCGAAGGCGAGGATGTGGGTCGCGACGCGGTCGAGGAACCAGCGGTCGTGCGAGATGACGACCGCGCAGCCGGCGAAGTCGAGCAGCGCCTCCTCGAGCGCGCGCAGCGTGTCGACGTCGAGGTCGTTCGTCGGCTCGTCGAGCAGCAGCACGTTGCCGCCCGATCTGAGGAGCTTCGCGAGGTGGAGGCGGTTGCGCTCGCCCCCGGAGAGGTCGGAGACGCGCTTCTGCTGGTCGCCCCCCTTGAAGTTGAACCACGAGACGTACTGGCGCGAGTTCACCTCGCGCTTGCCGAGCGTGACGACGTCCTGGTTGCCCGAGATCTCCTTCCAGACCGTGCTCGCCGGGTCGAGCCCGGCGCGGCTCTGGTCGACGTAGGCGAGCTGCACCGTGTCGCCGATACGGAGCGCTCCCGAGTCCGGCTGCTCCTCGCCCGCGATCATGCGGAAGAGGGTCGTCTTGCCGGCGCCGTTCGGCCCGATCACGCCGACGATGCCGCCGGGCGGCAGGCTGAAGGTGAGGTCCTCGACGAGCAGGCGGTCGCCGAAGCCCTTCGAGACGTGGTCGGCGTCGACGACGAGGTCTCCGAGCCGGGGGCCGGCCGGGATGTGGATCTCGACCGTGTCGAGCTTGACGCGCTGCTCCTCGTCGAAGAGGCGCTCGTACGCGGCGACGCGCGCCTTCGACTTGGCCTGGCGGGCCTTCGGGCTCGACCGCACCCACTCGAGCTCGCGCTGCAGCGTGCGCCGGCGGGCGGAAGCCTGCTTCTCCTCGGCGGCGAGGCGCGCCTCCTTCTGCTCCAGCCACGAGGTGTAGTTGCCCTTGAAGGGGATCCCGCGCCCGCGGTCGAGCTCGAGGATCCAGCCGGCCACGTTGTCGAGGAAGTAGCGGTCGTGCGTGACCGCGATCACGGTGCCCCGGTACTCGGCCAGGAAGCGCTCGAGCCACGCGACCGACTCGGCGTCGAGGTGGTTCGTCGGCTCGTCGAGCAGCAGCAGGTCGGGGGAGGAGAGGAGGAGCCGGCAGAGCGCCACGCGCCGCCGCTCGCCGCCCGAGAGCGTTCCGACGTCCTGATCGCCGGGCGGGCAGCGAAGCGCGTCCATCGCGGTGTCGAGCGCCTGGTCGAGGCTCCACGCGTCGTGGCGGTCGATCTGCTCCTGGAGCCGGCCCTGCTCCTCGAGCAGGGCGTCGAAGTCGGCATCCGGCTCGGCGAACTGCGCCGAGACCACGTTGAAGCGGTCGAGCAGGTCGCGCAGCGCCCGCACGCCGTCCTCGACGTTGCCGCGCACGTCCTTGCCCGGGTCGAGCTCGGGCTCCTGCGGCAGGAGGCCGACCGTTGCTCCGGGCGCGAGCTCGGCGACGCCCGAGGAGGGCTCGTCGAGCCCCGCCATGATGCGCAGCAGCGTGGACTTGCCGGCGCCGTTCGGCCCGAGCACGCCGATCTTCGCGCCCGGCAGGAAGCTGAGCGAGATGTTCGCGAGCACCTGCCGGTCCGGGCCGTAGAACTTGTCGACCCGGTACATCGTGTAGACGTAGCTGTCCAAGGCTCAGTACCGCGGCATGATGAAACCCGGGCCCGTGAATGGCCGAGCTCCGGGAGGACAATACCGTGGACCCGGAGCGCTCATCCCGAGGACCGCCGCCTACCTGGAGACCCTCCCGACGACGACTCGCTCTGGCGGGAGCTTGCACATCTCAGTCGCCGGGTGCACCATGGAGCGCAGGTGCGTTCGGTCGCGCCGAGCCCCATGCACGCATTGGCAGTGAGTTCGCCCTATGAGCGGAGCGAGCTGTTCGAGCGCTCTCGTCAGCTTGCGACGCTCGGTGAGTCCCTGGCCGCCGTCCTGAGTAGCGCGCAGGGGCGGCTGGTGCTCGTGGGGGGCGAGGCAGGAGTCGGAAAGACGGCGCTTGTGCGACCGGTTTTGCGAGGAGCACGGCCGGTCTGCGCGGATCCTGTCGAGCGCCTGCGACGCGCTGTTCACGCCGCGCCCGCTCGGGCCGCTGCTCGACGTCGCCCAGGTCACAGGCGGTGAGCTCGAGGAGCTGGTCGAGAGCGGCGCCAGGCCGCACGAGGTCGCGGCGGCGCTCATGGGCGAGCTGCGAGCGCGGGCGCCGACGATCCTGGTTATCGAGGACCTGCACTGGGCGGACGAGGCCACGCTCGACGTCCTGAAGCTGCTCGCTCGCAGAGTCGAGGGGGCTCACGCTCTCGTTCTCGCCAGCTACCGCGACGACGAGCTCGACCGCGCCCACCCGCTTCGGCTCGTGCTCGGCGAGTTCGCGAGCAGCCAGGCGGTCGAGCGGCTCAAGCTCGAGCCGCTCTCGCCGGCGGCGGTGGCGGCGCTTGCCGAGCCGCACGGCGTCGACGCGGGCGAGCTCTACCGCAAGACGGGGGGAAATCCGTTCTTCGTCACGGAGGTGTTGGCGGCTGGTGAGGGTGCGATCCCGGACACGGTCAGGGACGCTGTGCTCGCCCGCGCCGCGCGCCTGAGCCCCGCGGCGAGGACGCTGCTCGAGGCGGCGGCGGTCGTGCCACCCCCGGTCGAGCTCTGGCTCCTCGAGACGCTCGCGGCGGACGTCGTCGACCAGCTGGACGAATGCCTGACCTCCGGCATGCTCACGACCGCCCCGGCAGGGGTGGCGTTCCGCCACGAGCTCGCGCGCCTTGCCGTCGAGGAGTCGCTGGCGCCGAACCGGAGGGTCGCTCTTCATCAGAAGGCGCTCGCAGCACTCGCCGACCCACCCAGCGGCGCGCCCGAGCTCGCGCGGCTCGCGCACCACGCCGAAGCGGCCGGTGACGGGGAGGCGGTGCTCGAGTTCGCGCCGAAAGCGGCGGAGCGGGCCGCGTCGCTCGGCGCGCACCGGGAGGCCGCCGCCCAGTACGCGCGGGCGCTCCGGTTCGCAGAAGAACAGCCGTTGGAGGCGCGGGCCGAGCTCCTCAAGCGCCGCTCGTTCGAGTGCTACCTGACCGACCAGGCGGACGAGTCCGCCGAGGCGCAGAAGGGCGCGATCGAGTGCTACCGGCGGCTTGGCGACCGGCGTAGCGAGGGGGACGCGCTGCGCGGACTCTCGAGCCACTTCTCTGGTGTCCCGGTCGAGTAGCAGAGGCGGCGCAATCCGGCCAGGAGGCCGTGGCTCTGCTCGAGCAGCTTCCGCCCGGACACGAGCTCGCGATGGCATACAGCACCGTGTTGCGGCTTTGCACTCTCGCCGAGGACGACGAAGGAGCCCTGGTCTGGGGCACGCGGGCGATCGAGCTCGCGCAGCGCCTCGACGATACCGAGGTCCTCAGCCACGCCCAGATCAGCATCGGCGCGCTGGAGTTCCTGGCAGGGGCGCCCGGGGGTCGCGAGAAGCTGGAGCGGAGCCTCGAGCTCGCCCAACAGGCAGAGCTCCACGAGCACGTCGCGCACGCCTACCAACTCCTCGTCCGGGTTGCCCTTCACCACCGGTCGTACGCGCTCGTGCACCGTTACATCGAGGCCGGGCTCGAGCATTGCGCCGAGCACGGCTTCGATCTGATGCGCCTCTACCTGCTCGTCTATCGTGCCCGGGCGGAGCTCGACCAGGGGCGCTGGAGCGAGGCGGTCGGCTCGGCAGCCCTCGTGCTCCAGGAGCGGTGCATCTCGACGACCCCCCGCATACTCGCCTTCGTCGTGCTCGGGCTGGTCCGAGCGCGCCGCGGCGATCCGGAGGTCTGGCCGCCGCTTGACGAGGCGCTCGCGCTGGCGGAGCCGACCGGAGAGCTTCCGCGGATCGCGCCGGTCGCGGCGGCGCGAGCCGAGGCCGCCTGGCTCGAAGGCGAGCACGAAGTGGTCGCAGAGGCGACGGAAGCTGCCCTCGACTTCGCGGTGCGGCGCCGTGCTTCGTGGGTGATTGGCGAGCTCGCGTGCTGGCGCTGGCGGGCCGGGATCCGGGAGGAGATTCCAGCGCACGCGGCCGAGCCGTATGCCCTCCAGA
Organism: uncultured Thermoleophilia bacterium; assembly: GCA_963838105.1. Classification (GTDB taxonomy): domain Bacteria; phylum Actinomycetota; class Thermoleophilia; order Gaiellales; family Gaiellaceae; genus CAWJNF01. The sequence continues at coordinate 130,845 of CAWIQC010000020.1, forward strand.
TGCGGGGCGAGTGGGCGCAGGCCGCAACGCTCTGGGCCGAGATCGGCTGCCCCTACGAGGCCGCCTTAGCGCTCGCTGACGCAGACGACGACGATGCCCTGCGCGGCGCGCTAGCTGAGCTCCAGCGATTGGGTGCCCGTCCTGCAGCGGCGATCGTCGCTCGCCGACTACGTGAGCGCGGTGCTCGCGCGCTGCCGCGGGGACCGCGCCCGGCGACGCGAAAGAACCCTGCGAACCTGACAGCGCGCCAGCTCGAGGTGCTCGCGCTCGTCGCGCAAGGGCTTCGCAACGCGGAAATTGCGGAGCGCCTCTTCCTGGCGCCGAAGACGGTCGACAGTCATGTCTCGGCGATCCTGCGCAAGCTCAGCGTGCCCACGCGAGGCCACGCGAGCGCCGAGGCAGTGCGGCTCGGGCTCGCCGGCCAAGATCAGTAGCGGCTCCCTCCAATCTAGGGAGCCCTCCCGATGCGCCTCGAGCGGTCGGCCCGTACCTTCGAGGAAGGCTTCCGTTGGAGCCATGAAGACCGCAAACCAGCGGTCGGAAGGTACAGGGAGGAGCACCGATGAACCGCAACACACCAGTCCGATTGAGGCGAACGATCGTGCTCGCGCTTGTCGTCGCGACCGCCATCGCCACATCGACGGCGGGAGCAGCGATTGATCCGCGGTTCGTCAACCCGACGGCGGGAGCAATGGTCGCTTCGGCTAGGCGGTCGCGCCCCCGCCCGGAGCCACGGTTGAGCCGGTCGCGGCGCCGATCCCTGGAGCCACGGTTGAGCCGGTCGCGGCCCCGTCCCTGGAGCCACGGTTGAGCCGATCGTGGCGGGAGCAGCCCGCGCTCCCCCCCGGAGCCACGCTGAGCCGATCGCGGCGTCGACGGGACAGCCCGGCGGCGTCCAAGTCGCCCCCGTTGCTGTCCAGCCCAGTGGTCGAGGCCCCGGGGGCTCGACTGGGCCGATGCGGGTATCGGAGCTGGAATCGCGTTCGGAGCCATTCTGCTCCTTGGCGGTGCTCTGCTCGTATTAGGCGCTCAGGGCAGCGCCAACGGCTAGCAACGCACTGAGAGCTAGCCTGCCGAGGAAAGGTGCGGGCGGGTCTATGGCCCGCCCGCACACTCATGGATGCCAATGCGGGCACGAGCAAACGAGCCTTCCGATCCCAAGAGAGAATGGGGCCTGATCGGCGGAAACCGGCTCTATAAGCGGGTTCGCAGGCTCCGAAGGGTGTCCAAAGGAGGTCCGCAAGGCCCGAAGAATCGACTCGCCCCGGCCGAGCCTCACCGACCAAGATCGGTAGCGGCTGCCGCCAATCTAGGGAGGTCTCCCGATGCGCCTCAGGAGGTCGGCCCGTACCTTCGAGGAAGGCTTCCGTTGGAGCCATGGAGACCGCAATCAGCGGTCGGAAAGGTACAAGGAGGGAGCACCGATGAACCACAAGACACTGATTCCGATTGGGTTCGAACGACGAAAGCTGGTGCTTGTCGTTGCGACAGCATGGCCACTGCGATTGCGTCAGTAAGCAGTCGATCCACGGTTCGTCACCCGACGCAGGACCTACGCCTCCATCCGGGGAACCCGAACCCCACGCAGCTGCTCACGGGTCTGGAGGGTGGCTCGGGCAGCACCGTCGGCCCCGGTGGCGCGCTGTACGTCACCGAAGGCGCGGCCGGCAGAATCTCGCGCGTCGATCCCAAGACCGGGGACATCACGACGTTCGCCAGCGGTCTGCCGACGTCGATCGTGGGCATCGGCGGCGCGATCGACGTCGCGTTCATGGGTAAGACCGCGTACGCACTGGTCACCCTGGTCGGCTCCGACGTCGGCGGCAGCGACATTGTCGGCATCTACCGGGTCGACGGCCCAGACAGCTTCACCGTCATCGCCGACATCGGCGCGTTCTCCGTGAGCAATCCGCCGAACACTCCGTTCGACATCCCGAGCGGACTCCAGTACGCACTGGAAACCTACCGTGGCGGGTTCCTGGTCACCGATGGGCACCTCAACCGGGTGCTGCGGGTGACGCTCGACGGCGCCGTCACCGAGCTGATCGCTTTCGACAACATCGTCCCGACCGGGCTGGCGGTAAGGGGCAACACGGTGTACATGGCCGAGGCCGGCCCCGTCCCTCACCTGCCCGAGGACGGCAAGGTGGTGTCGTTCCGGCCGAAGTCGCCCACCGCACGGAGGTGGCCTCCGGTGCCAGCCTCCTCGTCGACGTGGAGTTTGCCCGCGGTCACAAGCTCAACGCCCTCTCGCAGGGCGTCTTCGGTGGCGGCCCGGCGGGTTCTCCGGCGGTGCCCAACACCGGCAGCCTCGTGAAGGTAAACAGGGACGGCACTTTCAGCGTCGTCGCGGGCGGCTTGAACCAGCCGACCTCGCTCGAGTTCATCAGGAACACGGCGTACGTCGTCACCCTCACCGGCGAGATCTGGAAGATCGACAACGTCTAGGCGCCCCGCCCCTGCGGCGTGTCGAGTTGGGCGACCGGTGACTTGATACGTGTGAGCGGGTCAACGGCCCGCCCACACACGCGGGGTCGTCCTAGGCTCGCCACCCGGCGAACCGCTGAAGCCCGCCGGCCGGCGCCCTCGGAAAGGCACCGTACTTGCTCAATAGCGGTACCTCGCGCGTCGTCGCCGGGTGACCTTCCGAGTGAGTCGAGCCTGCCGAGGACTGTGCGGGCCGGTCTGACAGGCCCGCACAGCCTCTTGCAAGGCTCCTACTAGCGGAACGGCCGCCTTCAAGGCCGAGTCGTCCGAGGTCACGGGATCATCGTGTCGAGCCGCTCCCGGTAGCCGTCGAGGTCGACCTCGACCCGCGCCGCGCCGCTGCGCATCGCCGCCTCCGCCACGGCGGGCGCGACCCGTGTGAGGAGCCGCCGGTCGAACGGCTTCGGGATGACGGCGTCGCGCCCGAAATCGGGCTGCTCGCGCGCGAGGTCGGCGATCGCACGCGTCGCGGCGAGCTTCATGTCCTCGTCGATCGCCCGGGCGCGGGCGTCGAGCGCGCCGCGGAAGATGTGCGGGAACGCGATGACGTTGTTGACCTGGTTCGGGTAGTCGCTGCGCCCGGTGGCGACGATCACGTCGTCCCGGGTCGAGCGGGCCAGGCGGTAGTCGATCTCCGGCACCGGGTTCGCGAGCGCGAACACCACCGGGTCGCGCGCCATCGAGCGGAGCATGTCCGGCGTGAGCACGTTCGGCGCGGAGACGCCGACGAACACGTCCGCGCCCGCCACGGCATCCGCGAGCGTCCGCGCGTCCGTGTCGGCGGCCAGCTCGTCGAGGTAGTTGCCGTCGCCGCGGCCGCGGTAGACGACGCCGTTCACGTCGGTCAGGATCAGGGCTCGGGGCGGACGCCGAGGCGCAGGAAGTACTTCGCGCACGCGAATCCCGCCGCGCCGGCGCCGGAGAAGACGACGCGGCTCTCCTCGATCGCCTTGCCGACGAGCTCGAGCGCGTTCAGGAGCCCGGCCCCGGCGATGATCGCGGTCCCGTGCTGGTCGTCGTGGAACACGGGGATGTCGCAGCGTCGCTTGCACTCGGCCTCGATGAAGAAGCACTCGGGCGCGCGGATGTCCTCGAGGTTGATGCCGCCGAACGTGGGGGCGATGGCGCAGACGATGTCGACGAATCGCTCCGGGTCCTGCTCGTCGACCTCGACGTCGAACGCGTCGATGTCGGCGAAGCGCTTGAAGAGGACGGCCTTGCCCTCCATGACCGGCTTCGAGGCGAGCGCGCCGATGTCGCCGAGACCGAGCACCGCGGTGCCGTTGGTGACGACGCCGACGAGGTGGCCGCGGCCCGTGTACTCGTACGCCAGCTCCGGCGCGTCGCGGATGGCGAGGCAGGGCTCGGCGACGCCGGGGGAGTACGCGACCGACAGGTCGGCGGCGGTCCCGACCGCCTTCGAGGAGACGACCGAGAGCTTGCCCGGCTTGCCGAGCGCGTGATAGCGCAGCGCCCAGTCGGCCAGAAGGCGCTTGCGCACGGCGGCGAACTCCTCGGCGGCACCGGCGGAGTCGCGGCTCGTAGCTTGAGCTACAAGCTCGCCTGTCCACCGGGCGAGCTCGGCGTCGAGCTCCTGCAGCCGCCCGACCATGAGCTGCCCCAGCGCCTGCATGGCCTCGACAGCCGCAGGCTCACCGCGCAGCACGAGCCCGACGAACTCCTCGGTGGGCACGAAGAGGAGCCGGCTCGGCTCGAGCGCCCGCGCCTCGGCGGTGCGGACGTTCTCGCCGAAGACCGCCATCTCGCCGAGCACGGCGCCCTCACCCAGCTCTGCGATCGGCCGCCCGCCCTTCAGCACCTCGACGCGGCCCGACTCGACGACGTAGAAGCCCTCGCCGACCGAGCCCTCCTCGACGATGCGCTCGCCGGCCGCGAACGCGACCTCCCGGCCGAGGCCGGCGACGACGGCGCGCTCGGCCGCGCTGAGGTGCACGGCAGGGCTCGAGCTCATGCGTCCCAGCCCTCTCGGGTCAGCGGAGTGAGTCGATCGCGAGGTCGACGGTGCCCTCGAGCGCGATCAGCACGGGCACCTTCACACCGGCGGCGCGGTACGCGTCGATGCGCTCCTGGCATTCGGCAGGCGTCCCGGCGGCGCAGAGCAGGTCGACAACCGACCGCGGCAGCACCCGGAGCGCCTCCTCGACCCCGCCCTGCTCGAACGCCGAGCGGGTGGCCGCGACGAGCTCGGGATCGAGGCCCGTTTCCTTGGCGATGTTCGGAAACAGCGAGAGGTACAGGCCGCAGAAGCGGTGCGCGATGTCCTTGCCGGTCGCAGAGTCGTGATGGACGGCGCTCACGATCCCCATCCCGACGTCGACCGCCCCCGCGTCTCGGCCCGAGCGCGCCGCGCCGGTCTCGAGCCAGCCGCGCGCCCGCTCGAGGTACGCCGTGGGCAGGCAGGCGTTGTACAGGGCCCCGTCGGCGACCTCGCCTGCCAGCTCGACCGCGGGACGCCCGGTGACGCCGAGAAAGAGCGGCATCTCGCCCTTCACGATCGAGGCGTCTCCGGCGAGCAGGTCCTGGATCTGGGCGCCCTCCAGACGGACGAACTCGCCCTCGTAGCCGACCTCCTCGCCCCGCAGGAGCGGCCGCACGACGTCGCAGTACTCCCGCAGTCGCGTCACCGGCTTCTCCCAGGCAACCCCCTGCGGCGCGAGAACGAGCGGGGAGCCGGCGCCGAGGCCCATGAACACCCGGCCGGGAGCGATCTCCTCGAGCGCCGCGAAGGAGATCGCGACGACCACGGCTCCACGCGTGTAGACGTTCACGATGCCCGTCCCGACCTTCACGCGGCTCGTCGCCTGGGCGATCGCCGCCAGCGGGACGAAGCCGTCGCGCGTCATCCTCGTCTCCGCCACCCAGACGGACTCGAAGCCGCGCTCCTCCGCGCGCCGGGCGAGCGCGACCATCTCCGGCACGCGGGGCGCGCCGGCGAAGAGAAGCCCTAGGCGGCGCTCGTCCACGCGGAGAGACTAACGGGCCAAGGCCAGGGAAGGCCGTCCTGCCGCCCGTACCATTTCGAGGCGTGGAGGTCATCGCCGGTCATCCGAACACCGACTTCGACGCGTTCGCGTCGATGCTGGCGTGCCGCCGGCTCTATCCACGCGCGGTCGTCGTCCTGACGGGCTCGTTGAACCGCAACGTGCGGGAGTTCGCACGGCTGCATGCGGACGAGCTCGAGCTCGTCGACGCGGCGCGGATCGACCCCGAGCAGGTCACGCGGCTCGTGCTCGTCGAGCTGCGCGACCCCGCGAAGCTCGGGGAGCTTGCGACCGCCCTGCGACCGGGCGTCGAGGTTGTGCTCTTCGACCACCACAGCGAGCCCCTCCCCGAGTGGCTGCCGTCGGAGACGGCCGTCGTCTCGGGAGACGGTGCCCTCACGACGACGCTCGTCGGCATCCTGGCCGAGCGCGAGATCGCCGTGTCGGCGCTCGAGGCGACCGCGTTCGCTCTCGGCATCCACGAGGACACCGGCTCGCTGACGTACCCGAGCGCGACCCTCCGTGACGCGGAGGCGCTCACCTGGTGCCTTCGCCACGGGGCCCGCCAGGAGATGGTCGCCCGCTACCTGCATCAGCCGCTGGCGGAGGACGAGCGCGAGCTGCTCGACGCGCTGCTCGCCGCGCTCGAGCCGGTGAGCGTCGCCGGGCACGACGTCCTGGTCGCCGCGCTCGCCTGGCCGCGCTACGTCGACGGCGTCTCGAACCTCGCCCACAAGCTCGTCGACCTCACCGACACCCGCGGGCTCGTCTGCCTCGTCGAGATGGACGGCCGCGTCGTGGCCGTGTTCCGCAGCCGCATGCCCGAGCTCGACGCGGCCGCGCTCGCCGCCGCGCTCGGCGGCGGCGGGCACGCACAGGCTGCCTCGGCCTCCTTCCACGGGACGCTGGCCGCCGCCCGCGCCCGTGTCCTCGAGGCGCTTCCGGCCGCCGTTCGAGAGGCTCCGCGGGCGGTCGACGTCATGTCGCGGCCGGCCCGCTTCGTCGCGCCCGGCGACACGGTGGCGCACGCGATGGCGCTCTGTCAGCGACATCGCCAGAGCGGCATCCAGGTGGGCGGGCGCCGCCGGCTCGTCGGGATCGTGACGCGCGAGGATCTCGACAAGGCGATCGGCCACGGGCTCTCGAACGCCCCGGTGAAGGCGATCATGTCCTCGGACGTGGTCACCTGCACCGACGACACGCCGCTCGCCGAGCTGCACCGCCTCGTCGCCACATCCCAGGCGGGGCGCGTGCCGGTCATCCGCGACGGCGAGGTGATCGGCGTCGTCACGCGCGGGGACGTCCTCCGCGGCCTCGGCGAGCCCGAGCCTGAGGCGCACGATCCGGGGCGTGCCCTCGGCGAGACGCTGCTGGCCCTTCCCGGCCTCGAGCCCGTCTTCGAGGCGATCCAGGCCGTCAGCAGCCGCTTCGACGGCGTCTACCTCGTCGGCGGCACGGTCAGGGACATCCTGCTGGGTGAGGAGCACTTCGACCTCGACATCGCCGTCGAGGGGGACGGGATCGCGTTCGGGCGCGCGCTCGCCAGGGCACTCGGCGGGCGGATGACTCCCCACGAGAAGTTCGGCACGGCCATCGTGCGGTGGGCGGGTGGCCGCGTCGACGTCGCGACGGCGCGCACCGAGTTCTACGACGAGCCCGCGGCGCTGCCAACCGTGGAGCACGCGACCATCCGCCAGGACCTGTTCCGACGCGACTTCACCGTGAACGCCATGGCCGTCTCACTGAAGGGCGGCGACTTCGGCCGCCTCGTCGACTTCTTCGGCGGCCTGGCCGATCTCGAGCAGGGAGTCCTGCGCGTCCTCCACAACCTCTCGTTCATCGACGATCCGACGCGGATCTTCCGGGCGATCCGCTACGAGAACCGCTACGGCTTCCGCATGGACGGGCACACGGTCGCGCTCGCCCGGGCGTGCGTGGAGATGGGCCTCGTCGGCGAGCTCTCCTCGGCGCGGCTGCGCGACGAGCTCGGTGGCGCTGCTCTCGGAGCAGTCCGTCGCGGACTCGGTCCGCCGCCTCGGAGAGCTCGGTCTCGCGGAGGCGGTGCACCCGCACCTGGCGGTCGACGCCGAGACGGCGGAGCTGCTCGAGCGCGCCGACCGCCTCCGCGAGGACTACGCGCCGGAGGAGCCGGCGTGGCGCCTCCGGCTGGCCGTGCTCGCGCGCCGGCTCCCGCCGCACGAGCTCTACGACTGGTTCTCCCGGCTGCGGCTCCGCCGCGGCGACGCCGACCTCGTGGCCGACGCGGTGACGGTCGCCCCCAGGCTTCCGGATCTGCTCGCAGGCGTCGAGCGACCTTCGGAGGCGCGGCGGCTGATCGAGCGGCATGACCCGCTGGGCGTGCTGCTGGCGCTCGCCCTCGCCCGGGATGGTGCCGGCTCCGCGTGGCTGCGCCGCTACCTGGAGGAGCTCCGGGGCGTTCGGCTCGAGATCACGGGCGCCGATCTCGACGAGCTCGGTCTCCACGAGTCGCCGCGGGTCGGCGAGGTGCTCACGGAGCTGCTGCGCCGCAGGCTCGACGGCGAGCTCACCGGCGGCCGGGAAGCCGAGCTGGCCGCCGCGCGCGACCTCGTCGGGATCGAGCACAGCCCCGCCGGCGCCTGCTGCCGACTCCGCCTGATGGACGTCCGCACGTTTCTCCTGCTCGCCCCGTGCGTCCTCGTCAGCCTGGCGCTGCACGAGCTCGCCCACGCCTGGACGGCGTGGAAGCTCGGCGACCCGACCGCCAAGGAGCAGGGGCGCCTGACCCTGAATCCCCTCAAGCACCTCGACCCGCTCGGCACGGCGATGTTCGCCATCACCGCGCTCGCGACGAGCACGCCGTTCGGCTGGGCGAAGCCGGTGCCCGTGCAGCCCCGCTTCTTCCGCCGTCCGAAGGAGGGAATGGCGCTGGTCGCCGCGGCCGGCCCGGCGACGAACTTCGCGCTCGCGCTGGCGGCGCTCGCCATTCTCGTCCACACCGACCTCGAGGGCGAGGCGGAAGAGGTCACGTTCTACGCCTACCTCGTCAACGTCGTCCTCGGCATCTTCAACCTGCTCCCGATCCCGCCGCTCGACGGCTCCCGTATCGTCGGGATCTTCATGTCCGACGCCACCTACCGGCAGTGGGCCCGCCTCGACATGTACGGCATGGTCGTCGTGCTCGGGCTGTTCATCGTCTTCCGCGACGAGTCGTCCGAGCTGCTCGGCGAGGCGTACGACGCCGTGACACGCGTCATGGAAACGATCGTCGGCGCATGACGTCGCGAGTGCGATGACTCGATCGACTGGGACGCGCCCGGACCGTACCGGGTCGCGTTCTCGACGCGCCGCGGCGGCGTCAGCGAGGGCGACTTCCGGTCGCTCAACCTCGGCCTGTGGACGGAGGACGAGCCCGACCACGTGATCGAGAACCGCCGCCGGCTGGCCGAGGCCGTCGGTGCCGACGCGAGCCGGGCGACGATGGCCTGGCAGTGTCACGGTGCGCGCGTCACGCGTGCGCAGCCGGTCGGCTTCGTGACGCCGGGCAGGGTCTGGGAGCGCTGCGACGGCCTCTGGACGGACGAGCCGGGCCAGCCGATGATGCTGCTGACCGCCGATTGCCTGCCGGTCGCCATCTGTCGCACCCGTGGGCGCGCCGGCGCTGGCGCTGCTGCACGTCGGCTGGCGCGGCCTGCTCGCGGGAATCGTCGGCGAGGGCTGCAGCGTGCTCGGGCAGGCCCCGCTCGCCGCGGCCGTCGGGCCCGGGATCGGCCCGTGCTGCTACGAGGTGGGGGCGGAGGTGGCAGAGCCGTTCCGCCAGGCGTTCGGCGCGGACGTCGCCGCCGACGGGCGGCTCGACCTCTGGACCGCGTGCGAGCGCGCGCTGCGGGCGGCGGGCTGCGACGACGTCCACCGCGTCGACCGCTGCACGTCCTGCGACCCGGAGACGTTCTTCTCGCACCGGCGTGACCACGGGCGGACAGGCCGGCAGGGGGTGATCGGGCATGTGGTCGAGCGCTGAGATCAGAGCGGCGTACGAGCGTGTCCGGGCCGAGGCCGGCCCTGGCGTAACGGTCGTCGTGGCGACGAAGTACGTCAACGCGACCGAGATGGCCGCGCTCGCGGAAGCGGGCATCGAGGTCGTCGGCGAGAACCGGGCCCAGGATCTGCAGGCGAAACAGGCCGTGCACGGCGCTCGCTTTCGCTGGCACTTCATCGGCCATCTCCAGTCCCGGAAGGCGCCGCTCGTGTCGCAGCTGTGCGAGCTGTGCCACTCGCTGGACTCGCTCTCGGCAGCGCGGAAGCTCTCGATCCCGACGCTCGTGGAGGTGAACCTGGCGGGCGAGGCGTCGAAGTCCGGTGTGGCGCCGGCGGAGCTCGGCCGCTTTCTGGCCGAGGCCGGCGAGCTCGGCGTCGACGTGCGAGGGCTGACGACGATGCCGCCCCTCGCGGACGACCCCGAGCGCTCGCGGCCGTACTTCCGCGAGCTCCGCGAGCTCGCCCGTGAGCACGGCCTGGGCGAGCTGTCGATGGGCACGTCGCAGGACTACCGCGTGGCGCTGGAGGAGGGCGCCACCTTCATCCGGGTCGGCTCCGTTCTGTTCGGGCGCTAACATCCGGGCGTGGGTCTGGGCACGGTCTGGAACCGGGCGCTCGTGTACTTCGGGATCGCCGAGGAGGAGGAGTACTGGGACGACGACTACTCGGCCGAGCAGTCCCTCGAGCGCAGCTACGCCGACCGCCCGAACGTCCGCCGGCTGCACCGGCCGCGCCAGCGGCTCGCCGGAGTTCGACGACTGGTCGGCGAGCGAGGAGCCGGCGCCCAAGCCGGCGCCGCCGGCAAGCCGCCGCGGTGGGCGGGCGCAGCTCGAGGCCGTCGCGCCCTCCCCGTCGACCGCGCAGAAGGTGCACCTCGTCATCCCGCGGAGCTTCAACGACGCGCAGTCGATCGCCGACCGCTTCAAGGACGCGGTTCCGGTGATCCTCAACCTCCAGAGCGCCGATCCGGAGCTCGCCAAGCGCCTGATCGACTTCTCGAGCGGGCTCACGTACGCCTTGAACGGCGGTATGCAGCGCGTAGCAGACAAGGTCTTCCTGCTGACGCCGCGCGACGTCGAGGTCTCGGCCGAGGAGCGCGCGAAGCTCCTCGAGCGCGGCTTCTTCAACCAGGCGTAGGGGCCGGACATGTCCGGCCCGTAGATCTCACTCGAGCCCAAACCTGTGGATACCAGCAGCCGTTCGCGCTAGCCTTGACGGTGGATCGGGACGCGGCCCGGAACCGGTGCTCCGCTTCCGACTAGCGCTTCGTTCATGCCGCTCGCGGACGCCATCTCCACGGCCCGCTCGTTCGTCGAGGCGGTGTACTACGTCTACCTCCTCCTCATCCTGATCTACATCTTGCTCTCGTGGTTCCGGCTGCCGTACTCGCGGTGGCTCTCGCGCGTTCCAGCAGTTCCTGTACGACGTCGTCAATCCCTACCTGTCGGTCTTCCGCCGTTTCCTCCCGGCGCTGCGCCTCGGCGGGGTCGGCCTCGATCTCTCGCCGATCATCGCCATCCTCATGCTCACGATCATCTGGAGGTTGATCGATGCCGGTATCGAACAACTCGGCTGAGATGTCGTCCATCACGCCCGTCGAGGTACGCCACGCCCAGCTCTCACGGGGCGTTCTCGGCTACAGCCGCACCGCCACGGACAACCTGCTCGAGGCGATCGCGCAGAGCTACGAGCAAACGTGGTGGGAACGCGCCGACCTGCGCGACGAGGTCGAGCGGCTCCAGAACGAGCTCACGCGCTTCCGCGACATGGAGCGGCTGCTGCGCGACACGCTGATGTCCGCAGAGAAGACCGCCGAGGACGTCCGTACCCAGGCGAGGCGGGAGTACGACCTCCTGCTGCAGGAGGCGCGGCTGAAGGCCCGGGAGATCGTCATGGAGGCCGAGACGGAGCGTGAGAAGGTCCGCAGCGAGATACGCAGCCTGCGCTCGGCGCGAACCGAGCTGCGCTCGAGCTACCGATCCTTCCTGCAGGCGGCTCTCGACCGGCTCGACGACGAGCTCGACGAGGCGCCCGCCGCGATCGAGGGCGCCACGGTCACGCTGAGCGAGAACGGCGCCCCCCGTCAGCTCGAGCCATCGGACGACGATCCCGACGACACCGAGGCGCCCACTCACGTCGTCTGACGCGTGAGGTGCCCGGGGGAGTGGGCTACACTCCGTGACAGGCTGGCCGCCGGGCCCGCCGGCGCGCGTGGAGCTCCGTGTGTCGCCTGGAGCGGCGCGGAACGAGATCGTCGGACGCTACGGGGAAGGGTGGAAGGTGCGGGTTGCCGCTCGGGCAGAGCGCGGAAGGGCGAACCAGGAGCTGCTGGGGTTTCTCGCCGAGACGCTGGGCGTACGGCCGGCAAGGCTTCGGCTCGTCACCGGGCAGGGCGCGAGAGACAAGCTGGTCGAGATCGACGGCATGACGCAGGACGAGGCAGACCGTCTCCTCTCGGCCCGACGACGAAAGGGGAACGGGTGAACAGCGAGCGCTTCCGCGAGCTCCTCCTGGACGAGCGACAGCGTGTCAGCGACGCGATCGCGTACCTCCACGCGGAGAACGCCGGCTCCCAGGACGACGAGGTGCCGGAGACCGGGGACGCGGACACGGCCACGGTGACGCTCGACAGAGAGCTCGACTACTCGCTCGAGGAGAACTCGACGCGCGTGCTGGACGAGATCGAGAGCGCCCTGCGCCGGATCGAGGACGGAACGTTCGGCACGTGCGAGCGCTGCGGCAACGCCATCGCGCTCGAGCGCCTCGAGGCGATGCCCTACGCGACGAAGTGCATCGACTGCAAGCGGCTGGAGGAGAGAGGCTGAGCTGAGCGATCGCGCTCCCTTCACGGACGTGCGCGTCGGCTCCGCGACGGACGGTCGCGTGCCGGTCTCGGTCGCGACGCGATCGCTCGCGCCCGGCCTGGCCCAGTGGCTGTCGCTCGCGGTGGTCGCTCTCGCGTGCATCGCCGCGGATCAGGTGACGAAGGGCATCGTGCGTGCGGAGCTCGCGCTGCACGAGTCCGTCGACCTCGCCGGCCCGTTCGCGATCCATCACGTGCGAAACACGGGGATCGCCTTCGGGCTCTTCCCCGGGGCCGCCAATCCTGTGACGATCCTGACCGGCATCGCAGTGATCTGGATGCTCGTCTACTTCGCCCGCTCGGGCGCGCGCCATCCCTTTCTGCCGGTGGCCCTCGGCCTGCTCCTCGGCGGCAGCCTCTCCAATCTCGTCGACAGAGCGCGGCAGGGCTACGTGACCGACTTCATCGACCCTCAGTACTGGCCGGCGTTCAACCTCGGCGACGTCTTCATCACGATCGGCGTGCTCCTCCTGCTCGCAACCTTCCTGGTCTTCGAGCGCCGGTCCGCCGGCCTCAACCGCCGGCCGCGTACCACTCCCTGACCCGTGGCCGACCGGGAGCTGGCCGTTCCCCGGGAGGCTGCCGGCGAGAGGCTCGACCGCTTCCTCGCCGGGCTGCCCGAGATCGCATCCCGGGCCGAGGCGGAGCGCCTGGTCGCCGGCGGGCTCGTTCTCGTAGACGGTCGTCGGGAGCCGAAGAGCCACCGGCTTTCGGGGGGCGAGTCAGCTCACCGTGTCGGTCGCGGAACGGGCCGTGGGCGAGCTCGAGCCCGAGCGTGTCGAAGGCGTCGTGGTGCGCTACTCGGACGAGCACCTGCTCGTGGTGGACAAGCCGGCGGGCGTCACGGTGCACCCGGGCGCCGGACGGCAGCACGGCACGCTCGTCCACGCGCTGCTCGAGACCGGGATCGCCGGCGGCGAGGAGCGGAGCCGCCCCGGGGTCGTCCACCGGCTCGATCGAGACACGTCGGGCTTGCTCGTCCTTGCGCGCGATTCCGAGACCCACCGGCGTCTCGCCCGGCTCGTTCGCCGTCGCGAGCTCACGCGGGAGTACCTCGCGCTCGTGCACGGGCGGCCGCGGTCCCGAGCCGGGCGGATCGAGGCGCCCATCGGCCGCGACCGCCGCGATCGCACGCGCATGTCGCTCGACACGGAGCGGCCGCGCGATGCCGTGACGCACTTCGAGGTCGCTCGAGCTCCTGCCGGCGCACGCGCTGCTCCGGGTTCGGCTGGAGACGGGGAGGACGCATCAGATCCGCGTGCACCTCGCAGCGATCGACCTGCCGGTCTCGGGCGACCCGGTCTACGGGGTGGCGCGCGACCTCGGCCTCGCACGCCAGTTCCTCCACGCCGCCCGGCTCGCGTTTACGCACCCCGTGACCGGCGAGCCGATCGACGTCGAGTCACCGCTCCCGCCCGATCCTCGCGGACGCGCTCGAGCGCGCGGCGCGTCGGCTAGAATCCGCGCGACCATCGTCCCTCGACCCGGTGGAGACCGGGAGGGTGGGGGTGCCGGGCGCTCCGCCCGGTTCCGCTCCTCGCCGCCGGCCGATCTCAACAACCAGCAGGGAGGACTCCATGTCCGTCGTGAGCATGCGGGAGCTCCTGGAGGCCGGTGTGCACTTCGGCCACCAGACGCGCCGCTGGAACCCGAAGATGCGCCGCTTCATCTTCACCGAGCGGGGTGGCATCTACATCATCGATCTGCAGCAGACGCTGGCGCTGCTCGAGCAGGCGCACGGGTTCGTCCGCAACATCGCCGAGCGCGGTGGCAGCGTCCTGTTCGTCGGGACGAAGAAGCAGGCGCAGGACGCGGTCGCCGAGCACGCTGCTCGGGTCGGCATGCCGTTCGTCAACCACCGCTGGCTCGGCGGCCTGCTGACGAACTGGCGCACGATCTCCGAGCGGATCGAGCGGCTCCACGAGCTCCGGCGCCTGCGCGACGACGGCTCGCTCGAGAAGCTCCCCTCGAAGGAGCGGCTCGACATGATGGCGGAGCTCGAGAAGCTCGAGACGAACCTCGGCGGCGTCGCCGACATGAAGCGGCTGCCGGATGCGATCCTGCTCGTCGACCTGCGCAAGGAGCAGCTCGCGGTTCGCGAGGCGCGCCGGCTCGGGATCCCGGTGATCGGCCTCGTCGATACGAACTGCGACCCGGACGACGCGGACTTCGTGATCCCCGGCAACGACGACGCGATCCGCGCCTGCAGCCTGATCGTTCGCGTCATCGCCGACGGCGTCTCCGCCGGCGGGCGCCGGGTCGACATCAACGGAGCTGACCGGCGGCAACGGCCAGCCGGAGGGAGCCCCCGCGGAGGAGCCCGCCGGGGAGGCGGAGCCGGCCGCCGCCGAGCCCGCGCCGGACGAGGGCGGGCAGGACGTGCCCGCCGGCGAGCCGGCGGAGGAGGCTGCCCCCGAGCCCGAGGAGGCCCAGCCCCAGATCGAGGCCGAGGCCGTGAGCCGGCGGCCGAGGCCGACGCGCCGGCGGCCGAGGACGTTGCGGCGCAGCCCGAGACCGCGAGCGAGGAGGGCTAGGTGGCAGACGTTCCGGCCACCCTCGTCAAGGAGCTGCGCGAGCTGACGGGCGCGGGGATGATGGACTGCAAGCGCGCCCTCCAGGAATCGGGTGGCGATCTCGACGAGGCCGCGAAGCTCCTGCGCGAGAAGGGCATGGCGGCCGCGACGAAGCGCGCCGGCCGTGAGACGACCGAGGGCATCGTGCTCGCCCAGGTCGAGGACGGGACGGGTACGCTCGTGGCCGTCGGCTGCGAGACGGAGCCGGTCTCGAAGAACGCCGAGTTCCGCGAGTTCGCCGACCACGTGCTCGCGGTCGTGCACGAGGCAGGCCCGGAGGCCGTCGCGCAGCTGGAGGAAGACAGGGTCGCGCTGGTCGCGAAGCTGGGCGAGAACGTCGCCGTCCGCGGCGGCGAGCGCTTCGTGGCCGGGGACGGCGAGACGGTGAGCGCCTACGTGCACCCACCCGCGAACAAGATCGGCGTCCTCGTCAAGACCACGTCGTCTCCGGAGCTCGCGAGAATGCTCGCGATGCACATCGCGTTCGCGAATCCGCAGTACCTCGCGCGGAGCGAGGTCTCCGAGGCGGCGGTCGAGGAGGAGCGGGCCGTGTACGAGAAGCTCCCGGACGTCTCGGGCAAGCCGGACGAGATCCGTGCGAAAATCGTCGAAGGCATGCTGCAGAAGCGGTTCTTCGCCGAATCCGTGCTCGCCGACCAGGCCTGGATCCACGAGGACTCGCTCACCGTCGCCAAGGCGCTCGCGGAGCACGGCGCCGAGGTGCGCGCGTTCGTCCGCTTCGCGCTGGCCGGGTGAGCGCAGAGCCGGAAACGACTTCGAGCCCCCTCAGGGGCGGGGCGGGAGTCCCGTTCCGCAGGCTTCTCGTCAAGCTTTCCGGCGAGGCGCTGATGGGCGATGAGCCATACGGCATCGACCCGGAGCGGGTGGATGCGATCTCGCGCGAGCTCAACGCCGTCGCCGAGAGCGGCGTCGAGGCGGCGCGTGGTCATCGGGGCGGGCAACATCTACCGCGGCATGGCCGCCGCGGCCGAGGGGATGGACCGGGCGACCGCGGATTACGCGGGGATGCTCGCCACGCATGCTGAACTGCCTCGCGGTGCAGGACGCGCTCGAGAAGCTCGGCGCCGTCACCCGCGTCATGTCGGCGATCACCGTGTCGGAGGTGGCCGAGCCCTACATACGCCGCCGCGCCATCCGCCATCTCGAGAAGAACCGCATCGTCATCTTCGCGTGCGGCACGGGGAACCCGTTCTTCACGACGGACACCGCCGCCGCGCTGCGGGCGCTCGAGATCAACGCCGAGGCGCTCCTGATGGGGAAGAACGGCGTCGACGGCGTCTACGACGGCGATCCCCGGCTCGACCCGAGCGCCTCCTTCCTGCCCGAGCTCACGCACCGGGAAGCGATCGAGCGCGGGCTCAAGGTCATGGACACGACGGCGCTCTCGCTCTGCATGGACAACGGCCTGCCGATCTACGTCTTCGGCCTCGACGACGAGCGCAACATCGAGCGGCTCGCGCGCGGCGAGCGCATCGGCACGATCATCACGACCTCGGCCACCTGACCGATCACGGACGTCGGCGGTCGCGGACGGCGAGGGGACGGGCGGCGACACTGACGGTAGCCTGTGGACGCGGCCCTGGTAGCGCGGGCTATAGTGGGCCGGCGTCTCGGATACACGGCCCAGGAGGGGAACATGTGGCCTCGCATGCGACGGACGTGCATGCTCGCGTGCTGCGTAGCGGCCGCATTTGGAGTGTTCGCGGGTACGTGCGTCCGCCGGTGGCGGGCTCACCCAGATCTACTCTGACCCGGCCGGCGACGCCGGGAGCGGCGCCGACATCGGCAACACCACCGTCTCCTTCTCGGACGGGGCGCTGACATTTCGGATCGAGGTTCCGAACCGGACCTCGTGGGTGAGCGGCGAAGAGGTCGGGCTCTTCTTCAATACCGACGGAAACCAGCTGAACGGCGACGGCGGCGGAGAGTACGCAATCTCGTGTCTTCAGCCGGTGTCGATCTGGTCTATGCGTTCGGCCACTACAACGAGACGCACCCAGCAGTACGACTCGATCACGAGCTCCAGCGTGAGCGCTTCGTTCGGCAACGGTGTGATCGAGGTAAGCCTCAGGCTCACCGATCTGGGCAACCCCGCGGTCTTCGAAATCGACGTATGGTCCTTCGTGGCCACGGGCGTAGCCGACACTGCACCGGACAATCGAGGCTGGTATCCCCCGTTCGACACGCGCGACGCCGACGCGGACGTCGATCTCCGACAGCAGGACCTCTGCCCGACCGAGCCGGCAGGAACTACGACCCGAACCACAACGGCTGTCCGGGACCGTTCGACAGGGTCGGGCGACCGACGTTCCTCAACCAGTGGGTCAAGTCCGCGCGGCGGCCTGACGTTCCGGGCTGGCGGCGCTCGACTCGGTGGAGAACGGCTCCAAGGTCGTCGTCCGCGTGGGATCACGCAAGCTGACCGTGACGAAGAGGCCCGGCCGCCCGCTCGTGGTCCGCATCGTGGCAGGGCGGACCCTCTCGTACGGCACGGTGATCTCGGTTGCGATCACAAGGCCGAACGAGATCGGCTGGTACGCGCGGTACCGCGTCACGCCCAGCGGGGTTGAAGCGGTTCGGCGAGCGCTGCATCCCGCCCGGTGGCGGCACTCCTCGCGGCTGCGGCTCGATCGATCGCGGCCAGTAGCAGCAGAGCCCGCCCTCGCCGACGCCGGCGCGACCGCCCCCGCGGACGGCCGCCTCGTAAGATTCGCACGAGCCGGCGATGGAGAGGAGGCACGGATGATCGACCCGCTGCTCGACGACGGGAAGCGTCGTATGGACAAGTCGGTCGAGGCGACGCATCACGAGTTCAACACGGTTCGTACGGGCCGGGCCTCTGCGGCGTTGCTCGACCGCATCAACGTCGACTACTACGGCCAGCCGACGCCGGTGAAGCAGCTCGCCACGATCAACGTGCCCGAGCCGCGGATGCTCACGATCCAGCCGTTCGACCCGAGCTCGCTGAAGTCGATCGAGCGCGCTCTCCAGGAGTCCGATCTCGGCGTCACGCCGTCGAACGACGGCAAGCTGATCCGCCTGCCCATCCCGACGCTGACCGAGGAGCGCCGCAAGGAGCTCGTCAAGATCGTCCGCCACCTCGCCGAGGAGGGACGGGTCGCGATCCGCAACGTCCGGCGCGACGTCATGCACGACCTCAAGGAGCTCGTCCGCGACGGCGAGGTCGGGGACGACGAGGAGCGGCGCGCCGAGGACAGGCTGCAGAAGATCACGGACGAGCACGTGCACAAGATCGACGATCTCCTCAAGAAGAAGGAAGAGGAGATCATGGAGGTATGAGCTCTCGGCTCCGCGCCGGGAGCTCGTTCCGGAAACGACCGCCGTGAGCCTCGTCAGCCGGCTTCTGGCGCTTCGGCGGCTGCGCCCCGCGGAGGAGCCGGCTCGGCCGGCCTCGGCCCGCTCCGTCGCGATCATCATGGACGGCAACGCGCGCTGGGCCCGGAAGCGCCGCCTGCCCGTGGTCGCAGGGCATTCGGCAGGGACACGCGCGCTGCGGCGAACGATCGAGGCGGCGCTCGACCTCGGAGTCGAGTCGCTCTGCGTGTTCGCGTTCTCGACCGAGAACTGGTCACGCCCCCAACACGAGGTCGAGGCGCTCATGCAGCTCTTCGTCGAGGCGGTCGAGCGAGAGCTGCCCGACCTCGTCCGGCAGGGCGTGCGGGCCCGCTTCGTGGGCCGGCGCGACCGGGCTCCCGACAGCGTTCGCCACACGATGGAGCGGCTCGAGGCGGAAACGAGCCCGGGCGAGCGCATGGAGCTCTGGGTCGCCTTCGACTACGGAGGGCGCGCCGAGATCGTCGAGGCGGCTCGGCGGCTGCTCGAGGAGGGCGTCGACCCCCGCGATGTGGACGAGAACGCCATCGCCTCCCGTCTCTACGCTCCGGGCATGCCCGAGCCCGACATTCTCATCCGCACGTCCGGCGAGGTGCGAATGTCGAATTTCCTGCTCTGGCAGGTGGCGTACTCGGAGCTCGTCTTCGTCGACACGCTCTGGCCTGATTTCGGCGAGCGGGAGCTGCGCGGCGCGCTCGAGGAGTACGCGAGCCGGCGCCGCCGCTTCGGGGGGCGATGACGGGGCTCGCGTCGCGCCTGGTCGTGACGGCGGCCGGGCTGCCGATCGTCCTCGGGGCGGCGTGGCTGGGCGGCTGGACGATGCTCGCGCTGCTCGCCGTCGCGGCGCTCGTCGCTCTGCACGAGCTCTACCGCGTCGGACGCGCCTTCAGGCCGCTCGTGCTGGCCGGCTACGGGGCGACCATCGCCGCCCTGCTCGGCCTGCAGCTCGGCGGTGTCACGTGGATGCTCGGCGGCGCGCTGCTCGTGGTGCCGCTCGCGTTCGCGTTCGCGGTCTTCGCCGAGACGCGTCAGTCGATCACCGTCTCGATCAGCTACACCGTGTTCGGGACGGTATGGATCGGCCTCGGCCTGGCCCATCTCGCGCTCGTGCGCGATATCCCCGAGCACGGCCGGCTGGCCATCTTCACCGTGCTCCTGACCGTGTTCGCGACCGACACGGGCGCGTACGCGGTCGGCCGCCTCGTGGGCCGCCATCGGATGGCGCCGGCCATCTCCCCCGGCAAGAGCTGGGAAGGCTTCGTCGGCGGCGCGGCGGCAGGGATCTTCACGAGCTTCGTCGCCCTTTACAGGGCGGAGTACGTCGAGATCTGGGAGTCCCTCGTCCTCGGCGCCGTCGTCGTCGTCGCGTCCGTCGTCGGCGACCTGCTGGAGTCGCTCGTCAAGCGGGACCTCGGGATCAAGGACACCGGAAGGTTGCTCGGGGGCCACGGCGGCATGCTGGACCGGATCGACAGCCTGCTGGTCGCGGGTCCCGCCGCGTTCTACTGCCTGCTCGCGTTGGGGGCGGTCTGACCCGAGGCGGGAGATGGGCCGGATGAGATCCGGCCCCTACGAAGTTCCCGGAGGAAGTAGGGGCCGCATCTCATGCGGCCCGTTCCTGCGACGTTCGGGGCCGCGGGAGTTCATCCGTAGACTGAGACGAATGCGGAAGGTCGCCCTCCTCGGCGCCACCGGCTCGATCGGGCGCCAGGCGCTCGAGATCGTCGATGCCCATCCGGAGCTCCAGCTCTGCGCCGTCGCGGCCGGAAGCCGCGGCGCCGAGGCTCGTGCCGTCGCGGCCGAGCGCGGCGTCGCCCACGTCTCGATCGCGGGCGATCCGCCCCTGGACGAGCTCATTCACGCGTCGGAGCCGGACGTGGTGCTGAACGCCGTCGTCGGCTTCGCCGGGCTGCCGGCCACGCTCGCCGCCCTCGAGGCGGGCATCGACCTGGCCCTCGCCAACAAGGAGAGCCTCGTGGCAGGGGGCGAGCTGGCGCTCGCCGCCTGGGAGCGAGGCGCCGGGCGCGTGCTGCCTGTCGACTCCGAGCACAGCGCTCTCTTCCAGTGTCTGGAGGGGCGCGACCCCGAGACCGTCGACTCGCTCGTCCTCACCGCCTCCGGAGGGCCGTTCCGTGGCCGGACACGGGACGAGCTGACGACCGTCACCCCCGAGGAGGCGCTGGCGCACCCGACGTGGAACATGGGGCCGAAGATCACGATCGACTCCGCGACGCTGATGAACAAGGGGCTCGAGCTGATCGAGGCGCACTTCCTCTTCGCCGTCCCGTACGACCGGATCGAGGTCGCGATCCATCCGACCTCCGTCGTGCATTCGCTCGTCCGCTTCCGCGACGGCGCTGCGCTCGCGCACCTCGGCTATCCGGACATGCGCGTGCCGATCTCGTACGCGCTCACCTACCCGGAGCGAGCATCGACGCCGCTGCCGGGTCTCGATCTCGCGTCCGGGCTCACGCTCGAGTTTCGCGCGCCCGACGAGGAGGCCTTCCCCTGCCTGGCGCTCGCGCGCGCCGCCGGCGAGGCGGGGGGGACCGCGCCGTGCGTGCTCAACGCCGCCAACGAGATCGCGGTTGCCGCATTCCTCGCCGGCGAGCTCCCGTTTCTCGCGATCCCCGAAGTCGTCGAGCGTACGCTCGGGTCCTCCGAGGCGCCGGCGGCGCGCGACCTCGACGACCTGGTCGCGGTCGACGCCGAAGCCCGCGCCGTGGCCCGCGATCTCACCGCGCACCTCGTCCCGTGAGCATTGCGATCGCGATCGGCGGCCTGGCGCTGCTCGTGCTCATCCACGAGCTCGGGCACTTCGTCGTCGCCCGCGCGGTCGGCATGCGTCCGCGCAAGTTCTACGTCTTCTTCCCGCCGGCGCTCGTGAAGACGGTTCGCGGAGGGATCGAGTACGGCATCGGGACGATCCCGCTCGGCGGCTACGTGAAGATCCCGGGCATGCACCGACCGGCCGCCGGCGACGTCGACGCGCAGCTCGGCCGGGCGCTCGACGAGTCCCCCTGGATCGGGCGCCACAGCGCGGACGTCAAGGAGGCGCTGACGCGCGAGGACCACGACGCGGCGAGAGCAGCTCTGCCCGAGCTCGCGGCCGCCGTCGAGCGCGCCGATCTCAGCGAAGCTGCGCGCCGGAGCGCCGAGAAAGGGCTCACCGACCTCGACGACGGCGCTCTCGAAGGACGCGTACTGGCGTGCCCCGGCCTGGAAGCGGATCGCGGTCATCTTCGCCGGCCCCTTCGCGAATCTCGTGTTCGCGGTCGCGCTGCTCGCCGTCGTGTTCGCGCTCGGCGTCCCCGGAGACGCCACCCGCACCGTGGAGGAGGTCACGCCTGATTCCCCTGCGGCCGCCGCCGGCCTGCAGGAGGGGGACGTCATCGTCGCCGTGTCCGGTCAGGCGACGAGCGAGTTCGAGGAGGTCTCCAATCGCATCCGCGCGAGCCAGGGCCGCCCGATCACCGTCACCGTGGAGCGGGACGGGGAGACCGTCGAGCTCGGGCCGCTGCAGGCGCGGCTCATCGAGGGGCGCTACCGGATCGGCTTCGTGCCCGAGCCCGTGCTCGTGAAGTACGGCCCCGGCGAGGCGATCGTGAAGGCGTTCGACGAGACCGGCGAGGTGACGGTCGCGATCGGCAAGTCGCTCGGCGGCATCGTCACCGGCTCCACGCGCGACGAGGTGTCGAGCGCCGTCGGCATCGTCGAGCAGTCGTCCCAGGTCGTCGAGGCGGGCCTGCGCTACTACCTCGGCGTGCTCGCGCTGATCAGCCTCTCGCTCGCGCTGCTCAATCTGCTGCCGCTGCTCCCGCTCGACGGGGGTCACATCGCCTTCTCGATCGCGGAGAAGATCCGTGGTCGGGCGATCCCGCGGGCAGCCTACGAGCGTGCCTCGGTGGTAGGCATCGCGCTCGTGCTCATGCTCTTCTTCATCGGCCTGTCCAACGACATCGACCGTCTGCGAGGAGGCTGACCGATCCGCCTTCTCGTCCTCGGAGGCACGCTGTTCGCCGGCCGCCATCTCGTCGAGGCGGCGCTGGCCCGCGGCCACGAAGTGACGCTGCTGAACCGTGGCCGGACGCGGCCGGAGCTCTTCCCGGAGGCCGAGCGGTTGATCGGCGACCGGGACGGCGATCTCTCGGCGCTCGCCGGACGCAGCTTCGACGCTGCGTTCGATTTCTCTGCGTACTTCCCGCGACAGGTCGAAGCGACCGCGAGCCGGCTCGCCGGAGCCGTCGGCCACTACACCTTCCTCTCGAGCTGCTCCGTCTACGCCGACCACAGCACCCCGGGCACGGATGAGTCGGCGCCGGTCGCCGAGCTCTCCGAGCCCGGCAGCGCGAACCTCGAGCGCGACTACGGCGCACTGAAGGCGCTCTGCGAAGAGGCCGCGGAGCGGCTGCTGCCGGGGCATGTGCTCTCGGTCAGAGCGGGGCTCATCGTCGGCCCGCACGACCCGACGAACCGCTTCACCTACTGGGTGACGCGACTCGCCGAGGGTGGGAGGGTGCTCGCCCCCGAGCCGCGGGAGCAGCCTGTCCAGCTCGTCGATGCGCGCGACCTGGCCGCATGGATGCTCACGATGGCGGAGACGGGCGAGACCGGCGTCTACAACGCCGCGGGCCCAGCGGAAGAGCTCACGCTCGGCGCGACGCTCGAGACGATCCGTGCCGCAGTCGGGTCGGATGCCGAGCTCGTCTGGGCCGGCGAGCGCTTCCTCGTCGACGCAGGCGTCGAGCCGTGGTCGGACCTGCCGCTGTGGCTCGCTCCCGGTGCCGATCCCTCGTTCGCAGGCTTCCTGGCCGTCGACGCCGGTCGCGCGATCGCGACCGGCCTGCGGTTCCGCGAGCTCGCCGACACGGCGAGCGACACGCTCGCCTGGGCACGCTCGGGCGACGTGGCGGGGGTGAAATTCGGCGTAGAGCAGGCGCCGGCGGGCCTCGACGGGGCCCGCGAGCGGGAGCTGCTCGAAAGCCTGCGGAGCGCCCGGGTCTCCCCTCGTTAGACTCTGCCGGGATGGCGAGCCAGGCACGGATCAGCGTCGGCGGTGTCCCGGTCGGCGGCGGGGCGCCTGTCGCCGTCCAGTCGATGACGCTGACCTACACGCACGACGTCGACGCCACCATGGAGCAGATCGGTCGCCTCGCGTCGGCCGGCTGCGAGATCGTGCGGGTCGCCGTCCCGAAGACGGAGGACGCCCAGGCGCTGAAGAAGCTCGTCTACCTGTCGCCTCTGCCGATCGTCGCCGACATCCACTTCAACGCCTCTCTCGCGCTCAAGGCCGTCGAGGCCGGCGTGGCGAAGGTGCGGATCAACCCGGGCAACATCGGAGGCCTCGACAAGACCGCCGAGGTGGTGAAGGCCTGCAAGGCAAAGGGCATCCCCATGCGGATCGGCGCGAACTCCGGCTCGCTGCCCAAGCACCTCATCGCGCTCGCTCAGGAGGACACGGCCGCAGCCCTCGTCGAGGAGGCGCTCGAGCAGGTGCGGCTGCTGGAGTCGCTGGACTACCGCGACTTCGCCATCTCGGTGAAGTCGAGCTCGGTTCCCACCATGGTGCGCGCCTACCGCATGCTGTCCTACCCGGGTGCCCTACCCGCTCCACCTCGGCGTGACCGAGGCGGGGCCGCCGCCCTCCGGCGTGATCAAGAGCTCGGTCGGCATCGGCTCCCTGCTCATGGACGGGATCGGCGACACGATCCGCGTGTCGCTGACCGCCGACCCGGTCAGGGAGGTCGAGACGGCCTGGGACATCCTCAAGTCGCTCGGCCTGCGGGAGCGAGGGCCCGTGATGATCGCGTGCCCCTCCTGCGGGCGCGACAACGTCGGCGTCGAGCAGCTCGCCGAGACGGTCGCGGAGCGGCTCGCAGCCTATCCCGAGGCGTTCGAGGTGGCCGTGATGGGCTGCGCCGTCAACGGGCCGGGCGAGGCCGGGGACGCGGACTTCGGCATCGCCGGCGGTCGCGACGTCGGGTTCATCTACGCGCACGGTCGCGTCCTCAAGAAGGTGTCGTCCGAGAGCCTCATCGACGAGCTCTTCAACGAGATCGACACCTGGATCGCCGGCGGCATGCAGCGCCCGAAGCGGCTCAAGCTCGCCAAGCCGGCGGCGCTTCTGATGGCCGAAGCGGCGCAGAGGCCCGTCGTCGAGCAGGCCCCCGAGACAGCAACCCTGTAACAGTGCCCGCGCGGGCCTCGCAGCTCTTCATCCCGACGCTTCGGGATGCTCCCGCCGAAGCCGAGGCGATCAGCCACAAGCTGCTCGTCCGCGGGGGCTTCGTGCGGCAGGTGAGCGCCGGGCTCTGGACGTTCCTGCCGCTCGGCTGGCGCGTTCACGAGCGGGCCGTCCAGATCGTCCGCGAGGAGATGAACGCGATCGGCGGGCAGGAGATGCTCTGCCCGGTGCTGACGCCGGCCGAGCTCTGGCAGGCGAGCGGCAGGTACGAGATCCCCGAGCTCTTCAAGCTCGAGGACCGGGCCGGGCGGCCGTTCGTGCTCCCGATCACGCACGAGGAGACGTTCACGTTCCACGCACGCGAGATCCAGAGCTACCGGGAGCTGCCGCAGATCCTGTACCACTTCCAGACGAAGGACCGCGACGAGCCGAGGCCGCGCGGAGGCCTGTTGCGCGTGCGCGAGTTCATCATGAAGGACTCGTATTCCTTCGATCGCGACGAGGAGGGGCTCGAGCGCAGCTTCCGTCTGCACCTGGGGGCGTACGAGCGCATCTTCGAGCGCAGCGGCATCGACGTCTACGCCGTGGAGGCGGAGTCGGGGATGATGGGCGGCTCGGGCTCGATCGACTTCCTCGCCCCGGCCGGCGCCGGGGAGAACACCCTCGTGACGTGCGAGCGTGGCGACTACGCCGCCGACCTCGAGGTCGCTCGCGGCGTCCCGCGTGCGCCGCAGCTCCCCGATCGCCTGGACGCGCCGCAGGAGGTGGAGACGCCGGGTGTCGCGACGATCGACGGGCTCGCCGAGCTGCTCGGCCTCGACCCGGCGGCGACGTCCAAGGCGATGCCGGTCGTGAAGCCGGACGGGACGGTCGTTCTCGGGCTCGTGCGCGGGGACGACCGGCTCGACGAGGCGCGCCTCGCGGTCGCGCTCGGGGACGACTGCCGGCCGGCGACGGACGAGGAGATCCGCACGGCGTTCGGCGCCGACCCGGGCTCGCTCGGCCCGGTCGGTTTCGGCGGCGAGATCGTCGCCGACGAGGCGCTGCGCGACGGCCAGTTCGTCGCCGGCGCGAACCGGACCGGCTGGCATCTCCGCGGCGTCGAGGCCGGGAGGGACTTCGAGCCCCGCTTCGCCGACCTGCGCGAGCCGCGCGAGGGCGACGCGTGCCCGCGCTGCGGAGGCGCCCTGCGCTTCCAGGTCGCGATCGAGGTCGGCCACATCTTCAAGCTCGACACGCGGTACTCCGTTCCCCTCGGGGCGATGTACCTGGACGAGAGCGGCAGCGAGCAGCCGATCCTGATGGGCTCGTACGGGATCGGGCCCGGCCGGATCGTCGCGGCCGCCGTCGAGCAGCGCCACGACGAGGCGGGTATCTGCTGGCCCCGCGCCCTGACACCGTACGACGTGCACGTCGTCGCCATCGGCGCTCCCGGCGACGAGGCATCCACACTGGCCGAGCGTGCCGGCGAGGCGCTCGAGGACGCCGGCCTGAGCGTCCTGCTCGACGACCGCGACCGCCGTCCCGGCGAGAAGTTCGCGGACGCCGACCTGCTCGGTTGCCCGCTCCGAGTCACCGTGGGCCGGAAGTCCCTCGCAGACGGCCAGGTCGACGTCCTCACACGAACGACCCGAGCCGAGGAGCGGGTACCGGCAGACGCCGTCGGCGACCGATCACGCACCATCCTGGAGGCACTCACATGACACGCCGCCGCTTCAGCGAGAGACCCTTCGGGGAGACCCTGACCGCGCTCATGGCGGAGCAGGGCATGACCTACCGGCAGCTGGCCGCCACGGCAGAGCTCTCGGCCGGCTACCTGAACCACATGGTCCACGGCAACCGGCCGGTTCCGGGGAACGACGTGATGGCGCGTCTTGCCGAGGCGCTCGGCGTCGAGCCCGAGCACTTCCGCGAATACCGCATCCGCCTGATCACGGAGCGGCTCGAGGAGATGCCCGAGCTGGTCGACCGGCTCTACCGCCGGCTCGCGGAGGAGCGTTAGAGTTCGGCCAGGGGTACGGCCCCGATCCTTGTAGGGGCCGGACGTGTCCGGCCCGTCGATCCGAGAAGAGGTGGCGTCATGGCCAAGACGAAGTTCGTGCTCACCGAGAAGAGCATCCCGAAGGCCTGGTACAACATCCAGGCCGACCTCCCGCAGCCGCTCCCACCGGTCATCCATCCCGGAACCGGCGAGCCCATCGGGCCGGACGATCTCGCGCCGCTCTTTCCCATGGCCGTCATCGGCCAGGAGGTCAGCCAGGAGCGCTGGATCGAGATCCCGGATCCCGTCCGCGACGTGCTACGCCTGTGGCGCCCGACGCCGCTCTTCCGCGCGCGCAGGCTCGAGCAGGCGCTCGATACGCCCGCGCACATCTACTACAAGTACGAGGGCGTCTCGCCCGCCGGCTCGCACAAGCCGAACACCGCCGTCGCGCAGGCCTTCTACAACAAGGAGGAGGGCGTCAAGGGCCTCACGACCGAGACCGGCGCCGGCCAGTGGGGCAGCTCGCTCGCGATGGCCTGCAACTTCTTCGACCTCGAGTGCGAGGTCTACATGGTGAAGGTCTCCTACCAGCAGAAGCCCTACCGGCGCAGCATCATGCAGACGTTCGGCGCGAGCGTCACGCCGAGCCCCTCCGACCAGACGAACGCGGGCCGCTCGATCCTCGAGCAGGACCCGGACTCGCCCGGCTCGCTCGGCATCGCCATCTCGGAAGCGGTCGAGGCGGCGGCCACAAGCGGCGGCGCCAAGAAGTACTCGCTCGGCTCGGTGCTGAACCACGTTCTCCTGCACCAGACCGTCATCGGCCTCGAGGCGCTCGAGCAGTTCGAGCTGGCGGAGGAGTATCCCGACGTCGCCATCGGCTGCGTCGGCGGCGGCTCGAACTTCGGCGGCTTCGCGCTGCCGTTCGTCCGCGAGAACCTCACCGAGCGGCAAGAAGACGCGGATCATCGCGGTCGAGCCCACGGCGGCGCCGAGCCTCACCAAGGGCCGCTACATCTACGACTTCGGCGACACCGCCGCATCGACGCCGCTCCTGAAGATGTTCACGCTCGGCCACACGTTCATCCCCGCGCCTGTGCACGCCGGCGGCCTGCGCTACCACGGGATGGCGCCGATCGTGTCGGCACTCCACGAGCAGGGGCTGATCGAGGCCGTGGCCGTGACGCAGAACCCGGTCTTCGAGGCTGCCGCCCGCTTCGCGCGCGCCGAGGGCATCATCCCGGCCCCCGAGGCGGCGCACGCCATCCGCGTGACGATCGACGAGGCGCTCGAAGGCGAAGGAGGCCGGCGAGGAGAAGGTCATCGCGTTCAACCTCTCCGGCCACGGGCACTTCGACATGGGTGCCTACGACGAGTACTTCGCCGGCAACCTGCCGGACTTCGAGTACGACGAGTCGCTCGTCGAGGCGGCCCTCTCCAAGCTGCCCGCCGTGGGCGCACCGGCGTAGCCGGGACTTCGGAACTGGCGCCGCGGTCAGAGAGGACGACTAAGGCCCTGAACTAAGACAGGACATATCCTGTCGCGAGCCTCTACGCGCAGCCCGACCCACCGCCCCACCGCAGAAAGGGAACGGACATGCCGAAAGTCGTCGTCACCCACGCCGTCGCCGACATCAACCGCTGGCTCAACGGCAAAGCCGCTCGCACCGCAACCATCGAGTCGGGCTCCGGAACCAACGTGACCGACTACGTCGCCGCAGACGGGAGCAACAACATCGCAGTCACCGCCGATGTCGAGGACCTCAACGCGCTACAGGCGATGCTGGCCTCGCCGCCCCCCGAGATGGCGGCTCTCATGGAGCAGCACGGCGTCATCCCACCCCTCACGGCCTACATCCAAGCCGACTGAGCAAGCGCGACGGAATGCAACACGGCCGCGAGGCCGCAACCGCTATGGTGGAGCCGTTACGGGGTGTGGCGCAGCCTGGTTAGCGCGCCAGTCTGGGGGACTGGAGGTCCCGAGTTCGAATCTCGGCACCCCGATCGGCCGCAAAGCCAGTAACGGCGCGGGTTTCAAGGGCGATCCACCTTGAGAGCGCCGGGGCCGCCAGCGCCCACTCAGCGCCCAAACGACTCGCCGCCGGCCGCATCCGAGGCTAGGAACGTGTCGAGCGCGACCCTCGTGCGGGCGGCCGAGTCGGGGAGTAGGTGGAGACACGCTTTGGCGCTGCTCTGCGAAGCGCCACCGCCTCAGATTCGGCGAAAACCTCTCATGCGACCGAGCCAGAAGCCGTGGCCACGCTGGTTCGTGCACGTCAGCCCTGAGCGTTGACTGAAGCAGCCGAACGCAGGATGGTTGTAAGTGCGACCGAAGCCTAGGACGGGTCAGGGTGGCTTGTATCCCTTGTTCTCAGGCGCGATAGGCGTCATCGGCCGACGAGCGCGCGCATCGGGCCGCCCCGCAGAGCGGCCCGATGCCATTGGAGGCCGAGTCCGTGCCGCAGCTCGAATCAGGGGCGAGCGCCTCCGTGCACGGGCCGCAGGAACCGGTTGACGGCCAGGTTGGCGATCCTTTCACCGTGTCTCGTCCCCGTCTCGACCGCGTCGCGGAAGTGGAAGCCCACGTAGATGCGCGACACCGCATTCTCGTCGGCGGCCTGGGAGAAGCTCGTGAAGTGACGCAGCGTCGGCGAGGCATCGCCGCACGTCTGTCCCGCGGGCAGCGTGTAGCTGCAGGCCGAGAAGCTCATCCTATCGGTGCGGAAGAACCGCCTCAGGACCTCCGCCGCGGCTCCTCCCTCGACGGCGTGACCGGAGTCGTAATCCGGGATGGGTGGGTTCTCCAGCAACGGTGTCCACGTCGGGTCGGCGGTCGTCGCCGGGTTGCCGTCGATGTCAGCCAGCCGGATCGCGGTGACCGGGCGCCAGAAGCGATAGTGGTACTTGGCCTCGAAGCTGCCGATGTAGCCGTCCACCATGGCCAGGTTCAGGAGGCCGAACAGCCGCGCGCTCTCCCAGGGGTCGAGTCCCTCTGCGTCCGCGACCGTCCGGGCGATCCGATTCCACGCGAGTGGCGAGCTCTCGACCCAGAAGAGGGCGATCTCGGTCTGGTCGGCCGTGCGGTCGCTGGGAGTCGTGACGTCGTCGCCGCCGAGGTGCTGAATCTCGTTGACGTCCGCGGCGTACTTGCCGCTGGTCAGCGAGTACGGCGGACCAGGACGGAACTGCGAACCGTCCTCGAGCACGAAGGGTGTGAGGTCCTCTCCCAACCTCGGAACGAACGCGAAAGGCGTGCCCGGTGTGTAGCGGTACTCGCCCGGGGCGGTGCCCTCCTGGTAGTTCGGATCCACGAGCGGCGTGTCGTAGCCGTCAACGGAACGCAAGGCCAGGATCGCTGCGGCAGCCGCGTGTCCCAGAGCGATACCCCGTGTCTTCGCCGTCCCGTTCGGGATCGCCCCGAGTGCGGCCGTGTAGTCCGCCTCGACGCTGGCGATGCCCGCGTCGACACAAGCCGCCGAGAGGAAGAAAGAGAGTGAGCCGAGCACCGGGACCAGGACGTCACGTGCGGCGGCAGCCACTGCGGCTTCCGGCGACGCGCCGGGTGCCGCGGCGAGGCTCGCCGCGTAGGGGCGCGAGCGACGGTCGATGCCGTTTAGCGCGTCGTGGATCGCCGCGTGCGTCATTGCGTACATGCGTGCCTCCAGCGGCGCATGGCCACCGAGGGAGCACGCCGCGATCGCGGCCTCGCCGGCATTCGCGTTCCAGACGGTGACCGCGTTTGCTCCCGGCTCCGATCCCGACGCCGTCGCGCCCACAAGGGACACCCCGGTCGCCAGGCACGCGGCCACGCCGAGCAGTCGAAACCTACGCAAGCATCGGAGCAGGTACATGGTTCCCCTCCTCGCCGGGCGGCCGGCTCGCTGTGTTCCGACCGCTGGTTGCGGTCTCCATGGCTCCAACGGAAACCTCTCTTGAAGGTACGGGCCGACCCCCTGAGGCGCATCGGGAGACCTACCTAGATTGGAGAGAGCCGCTACCGATATTGGCCGACGAGCCCGAGCCGCGCTGCCTCTGCGCTTGCTTGGCCTCGCGTGTGCTTGTTACTAACGCGCGCAAGTACCCCCTCAACGGGGGCCAGGGGCGGCGAACAGGCTCGAGCCGCCAGCGGCCATGGGCGCTGATAGCGAATGCGGGCCGGACTCGAGGGCGCTGCTGTAGGCCGGCGTTTTGCCGCTGGTGGCGGTTGCTGGCCTTGGTGCACACGCAGGCGTCCCGAGCTCGGCCGCACACGGCCGGCCCCGGGCCGACGGTCGGCGCACCGCGCCTTTCCGTGCCCTTCCGTGGGTCTTCCGTGGCCCTCAGGTTCGGCGAACCCGCATGAATACAGGGTTGCGGGATCGGCGTGGGGCTGCGGTGGTTGCCGTCGGGGGAACGGTAGCGAGGGGCGAGGACGGTCCGGGGCGTTGCCTGGCGAGACAGCGCCAGCCCTCAGCGCCCATACGTCCCCTCTAGCGCTTGTGCAGCGGTGCGGGCTCGCGGGCTTGGGATGGCTCGCCACGCCTTTATTCAAGCCATTTCCCGCCAGCCGCCTCCGGGGGCCTCCAGCCGCTCGAGGAGTCTGGGGGACTGGAGGTCCCGAGTTCGAATCTCGGCACCCCGACTAGCCGAACGTCCTGCACAGGCAGGGCCTTTCGTGATCAGTGGTCGTCCGATACAACACGGAGCGTGACCGCTAACCGGGCGGTACCCAACATCAAGTCCGATCGGCCCGCTGAGACGCGCGACTTCTTCCTCGACCTGCTCGGCTTCGAGGTGACCATGGACATGGGCTGGGTCGTGACCGTGGCGTCGCCGACGAACCGCTCGGCCCAGGTGACCATCATCGGGAACGACGACATGGCGGCGCCTGGCATCTCGGTGGAGGTGCCTGACGTCGATGCCGTCCACGCCAGGGCCGTGGAGCGAGGCTTGGAGATCGCCTATTCGCTCCGCGATGAGGAGTGGGGGGTCCGGCGCTTCATGCTTCGCGAGCCGAGCGGCACGCTCGTCAACGTCGTGTCTCACCGCTCGGGCTGAGCGCCGGGGCGTATCCGCGCATCCCGGCGCCGGGCCGGCCCCTAGGAACCGGTGGCGGCTTGCCGGAGGTCGCAGCGCATGAACCAGATGTGGGGGCCGCCGTCAGGAGGGTCTGCTTCCGCGATGACCTCGAAGCCCAAGCGTTCGTACAAGGGCACGTTTCGCGGGTTGCCCGCTTCGGTGTACGCGGGGATGCCATCTTCTGCGGCCCGCGCCAGCCCCAGCTTGACGAGTGCCGAACCGATCCCGCCGCCCTGGTGATCGGGGTCAACTCCGACCTGATTGAGAACCCACATCGGCTCCTGGGGCCTCATCGATCCCATCCAAGTCCAGAACCTCTGGCACCTCTCCGCGTCGCCCGCAAGCTCATCAACTGTCCGCACGAAAGCCTGATCGAGGTTCTCTAGGCCGTCGGGCGGGATCCATCCCGCCGCCCCAAGAGCATCGCCCGCCTCCCAGAGCGCTCCGCTCTCGACAAAGCTCTCATCAAAGATCTCGAAGAACCGGCCAAATCGCGCGGCCACGTCGCCATCAGTGCCGTACGACCACAGCATCGCCGGTTCGACCACGAACGCTCGGCCCAACATCGCTGCTATACGCGGCAGCCGCTCAGGGGTGGCGAGTCGAATGTCCGCCGCCACCGCCCACCTACTCCAAGGCGGCGCGATAACCGCGCCACCGGCGCGATCTCATCGCGCCGATCGTAGGACGAGAGAATCTCAGCGTCAAGACGGCGTGGCCTCCGGGGCGTTGCCTGGCGAGGCAGCGACAGTGTCCAATCAGTGCCCATACGTCCCTCGGAGCGCTGCGCAGCGGTGCGGGCCCGCGGCCCGAAATGGCCGGCAAACCCTGTGTGCAAGCTCCAAGCGGCTCCAGGGGCCTGGCTTCCGAGGTAGGGTCACGAGTCCGTGGGAGTCTTCGACGGCATCCCGGGCTACGAGGAGCACATCCTCGATGCGGGCAAGGAGCCGCTGTTCCTTCTCCTCGTTTCCTTCCTGATCACGTTCGCACTGACGAGGCTCTACACGCGGCTGGCGCGAATCTACGGGCTCGGAAGCGCCAGCGCGGGAGGGGTGCACCTGCATCACTACGTCGTCGGCATCTTCCTGATGTTCTCCGCGGGCCTCGCGATGTTCGCACTGCAACCAGGCCGCATCGCAACCGGGGTGCTGGCGATCTTCTTTGGTGGCGGCGCCGCGGTGACGCTGGACGAGTTCGCGCTCTGGTTCCATTTGAAGGACGTCTACTGGTCCGAGGAGGGGCGAAGCTCGATCGACGCCACGGTCCTGGCCCTTCTCGTCGGCGGTCTGATCCTGGTCGGGGCGAGCCCGCTAGGGACCGGGGAGGACTACGACTCCCTCCTCGGGCTCTCGGCCTTCGCCGCTTTCCATTTCTTCTGGGTGGCCATCACGCTGCTGAAAGGGAAGCTCCTGTTCGGGGTGGTGGCTCTCTTCCTGCCGGTTCTCGGCCTCGTCGGCGGCATCCGACTCGCCAAGCCGACCTCGCCGTGGGCGAGGTGGTTCTACCGAAGCGGTGAAGGAAAGCCCTGGTACGAGCGCTGGTTGTTCCGGAACGGCGTGCGGAAGCTGCCGAAGGCGACGAAGCGGTCCGAGATCGGCTGGGCCGCTCGCTTCAAGCGCCGCTTCAATGACCTCGTGGGCGGCGCGCCTAGTCTTCCGTCGCCGTCGAGGCAAGAAGCCGAAGCCCCACACCGCGCAGGGGAGTTGAGCCCGGATCCCGGCACCGCCATGAACGTGGACCCCGACGACCGCGCGAAAGGAGCACACTGAAGCGAGCGAGACACGGCAGTCGCAGACGCCATCGTCCGGCCACTGAGCGCCGCGACGCCGGGAGCCGGCGAGCTCGGCCTTCTCATAGACACCGTCGTAGAACGTCAGCGCATGCGCCTCTGCGAGCTGCGCAGCCAGCCGCAGCTCCCCGCGCCTGGGGCCAGCACCGCGCAGATGGAACGAACGTCGTCGAGCTGAGCCGCCACCTCCGAGGCGGGCCACCGCAGCGCGCGCAGAAGAACGTTCCCGAGCTCGTCCAGGGTCAGATCGAGGATCCAGGCCGTGGCAGGCCCGACCGGTGAGCGGCGAGGAGCCTCCGCGCCTCCTCGACTCCGTGCTCACCCTCGTCGTGAAACCAGGTGAGGACGACGGACGCGTCACAAACGACGTCCGTCACGGGCATCCCGCTCGGCCCGAATCAACGCCGGGACATCGAAACCGCCCGCGCCGGCGAAGCGGGCGCGGAGCGGGCCAACGCAGCCTCGAGGACCGCGGCATCCGGGCGCCCCAGCTCGCGCAGCGCCGCCTCCCGCAGCAAACCGCTGCGAGTCGTTCCGCGCCGGCGAGCCTCGCCATCGATTCGGGCGAACGTCGTCTGGCAGGGAGACCATGACCTTCGCCATCCGGGCTGCAGTACAGCCAAAGGCAATACCGCTCGCTCGACCACCATGCCTCGCCTCCGGCTCACTGCGAGGTGCAGCGAAGGCTCGCCCTGCCGACCGCGATGGTACAACTGCGGGACGGTGAGGGGTGACCTCGAGATCGGCAGCGAGTTCGCCGGGTACCGCATCCAGGCGCTTGCCGGCCGCGGCGGGATGGGGATGGTGTACCGGGCGGAGCACCTGCGGCTCGGGCGCACCGTTGCGCTGAAGGTGCTCGCGAGCGCGCTTGTCTCCGACCAGAGCTTCCGCGAGCGCTTCGAGCGCGAGTCCCGGCTGGCCGCGCTGATCGACCACCCGAACATCATCCCGGTGTACGAGGAGGGGGAGGCCGAGGGCCTCCTCTTCATCGCCATGCGGTGGGTCGAGGGCAGCGACCTGCGCGAGATCCTCGACCGGGAGGGCCCGCTCGAGCCGGAGCGCGTCGTCGGGGTTGATGGAGCAGGTCGCCTCGGCGCTCGACGCGGCCCACGAGCGCGGGCTCCTCCACCGCGACGTGAAGCCCGGGAACGTGCTCGTCACGCGCGGGGCCGGAGGCCACCACGCGGAGCACGTCTACCTCACCGACTTCGGGATCGCCAAGCTCATGTCCGCCTCCGCGCTGACCCGGACGGGCTCGTTCCTCGGCACGCCGGACTACGCCGCTCCGGAGCAGTTCCAGGGGCAGGAGCTCGATCCAAGGGCGGACGTCTACGCGCTCGGCTGCTTGCTCTTCCACTGCCTCTCCGGGCACCGGCCCTACGAGCGCACCGAGGAAGTCGCGGTCATGTACGCGCACCTCCACGAGCCGCCTCCCTCGATCAGCGCGATCCGGCCGGACGTCCCGGCCTCCTTCGACAGCGTGATCGCGAAAGCGATGGCGAAGCACCGGGACGACCGCTACGCGACCTGCGCCGAGGTCGCCGCCGCGGCCAGGGCGGCCCTACGAAGGGAGGTTGCGCCCACGACCCTCGGGGCCGCCGCCACGCTGGGCGCCGCGACGATCGCGGCGACCGCTGGATCTCCAGAGGGCACGCTGCCCGCCGGGGCTGCCGCGGCCGCCGCGGCTCCCACGACGCCTGCCACGCCGGCAGTCACCCCACCGACGACACCTGCGCAGCCGCTCGCCGCCCCCCCGACCACGCCGGCTCCTCCCGCGAGCACGCCGCCGACCACACCGGCTGCTCCGCCCCCAGCGGCCGTTCCCACGCCGGCCCCACCGCCTCCGCCGGCCGCTCCGCCCGGGCCGGCCGCTCAGCCCGCAGGACCCGGGCCGGTCGCGCCGCCGGCTGGTCGCCGCCGGCGCCGTCGTCGCGGCCATCGCGGCGGGAGGCGCGATCGCGGCCGTCCTCGCCACGCGCGGGGGCGACGGCGAGAGCGCCGCGACGGCGACGCAGCCGGCGGCTACAGGCGGAACGGCCGCCGCGACCACGGGCGGCGGCCAGACCGAGCAGCCCGCAACCGATCCCCCCGCGACGGCGCCACCGGAGACGACGGCGCCGCCCGAGACAACCCCGCCCACACCGCCGGCGTCGGGCGTCCTCGAGCTTCAATGGACGCGGCTCGAGGATCCCGCCCTCGGGGGTGCGGACGCGCAGGACCTCCTCAGGGCGACGACGACACCCTCGGGGCCGACCGTCATCGGAGTCGGCACGGTCGGTAGCGACGTCGATCGCGACGCCGTCATCTACCGGATCCTGGGTGCCGGCGCGAGCCCGACGGTCGAGCTCGAGCCGCTCGGAGGGAGCGGGGAGGAGGTCATGTACGGGGTCGCCGCCATCGGTGACGCGGGCTTCGTCGCCGTCGGCTACCGCCAGCCCGAGCCTCCTCCGGGCGACACCGACGCCGCCGTTTGGCTCTCCACGGGTGGTGCCGCCGAGATCGTGACCGAAGGGCTGGCCGGGGCGGGCTTCGAGAAGATGAACCGGGTGACGCCCGGGGCGGGAGGTGAGCTCGTCGCTGTCGGAGCGGCCGGGCCCGGCTATGTCGAGGACTCCGCCGTCCCCCTCCCGACGGATGCGGCGGCCTGGATCTCGACGGACGGTGGCGCCAGCTGGAGCCGGAACAGCGACGAAGGGCTCGTGGAAGGACGGCTACCAGGAGATGCGTGGCGTCGTCGCGTTCGGCGACCGGTTCGTCGGCGTCGGGTACGACATCGGCGACGCGGCCGTCTGGCACACGGCGACGGCGCGCTGGACCGGGTCCGCGCCCAGCCGGCGCTCCTTCCTGCGGGACGACGTGCTCGAGCTCGACATGCGGGACGTCGCCGTGCTGGCCGGACGGGCTCGTCGCAGTGGGCGAGGTCGAGGACCGCCGACGACGACGAGAACGCCGCCGTGTGGTTCTCCGGCCGACAGCGAGACGTGGACGCTCGTCACGAACGAGGAGGTCTTCGGAGGCTCCGACGACCAGCGGATTCTCGGTGTCACCGCCGGTGACTTCGGCATCGTGGCGGTCGGCTGCTCCGGCTGCCGGGGGGAGTTCGTGCGGCCGGTCGTCTGGACGTCGGTCGACGGCGAGACGTGGACGCGAACGGACGCAGACCAGCTACCGAGCGCAGGCTCGGCGGCACAGCTCAACGCGGTCAGCGTGGTCGGTACGACCGTCGTGGCGCTCGGCTGGGAGCAGGGGCCCAGCGACCAGGACGCGACCGTCTGGACGGCGCCGCTGCCTGGCTAGCCGTCCGGGCCGGATGACGACTCCGGGCCCCTACGCGGGTTCGAAGGACAGGCGGCAGGAGCCGGCTCGCCCGGCGCCGGGTCAGGAGTGCGGCCACCGCCAGTCGCGGATCGAGGGCATGTCGTCGCCGACCTTCGAGATGTACTCCGTGTGCTCGACGAGCTTCGCGCGGATCTCCTGCTTCACGTAGGCGGCGCTGGCGCCCAGCTGGGGGAGCCGGTCGATCGCGTCGTCGACGAGGTGGTAGCGATCGAGGTCGTTGCGGACGACCATGTCGAACGGCGTCGTCGTGGTTCCCTCCTCCTTGTACCCGCGCACGTGGAGGTTGTTGTGGCCCGTGCGGCGGTACGTGAGCCGGTGGATGAGCCAGGGGTAGCCGTGGAAGGCGAAGATGATCGGCTTGTCGGCCGTGAAGAGGCTGTCGAAGTCGGCGTCGGAGAGGCCGTGCGGGTGCTCCTTCTGGGGCTGCAGGCGCATGAGGTCGACCACGTTGACGACGCGAATGCGCAGCTCGGGGAAGTAGGTGCGGAGCAGGTCGACGGCTGCGAGCGTCTCCAGCGTGGGGATGTCGCCGCAGCAGGCCATGACCACGTCCGGCTCGGAGTCCCGGTCGTTGGAGGCCCACTCCCAGATGCCGATTCCCGCCGTGCAGTGCTTCACCGCGGCGTCCATGTCGAGGTACTGGAGCGCGGGCTGCTTGCCGGCGACGATCACGTTGATCGAGTCGCGGCTGCGAAGGCACTCGTCGGTCACCCAGAGGAGCGAGTTCGCGTCCGGGGGCAGGTAGACGCTGATCACCTCGGCCTTCTTGTTGACCACGTGGTCGATGAACCCCGGGTCCTGATGGGAGAAGCCGTTGTGGTCCTGGCGCCAGACGTGCGAGGAGAGCAGGTACGTGAGCGACGCGACCGGGCGCCGCCAGGGGATCTCTCGGCTCGTCACCTTCAGCCACTTCGCGTGCTGGTTGAACATCGAGTCGACGATGTGGACGAAGGCCTCGTAGGTCGTGAACAGACCGTGGCGGCCCGTCAGCAGGTACCCCTCGAGCCAGCCCTGGCACGTGTGCTCGCTCAGCATCTCCATGACGCGCCCGTCGCCGGCCAGGTTGTCGTCCTCGTCCGTCATGTCGGCCGTCCAGCAGCGCCGCGTGACGTCGAAGATCGCGTTGAGCCGGTTGGAGGCGAGCTCGTCGGGCGCGAACACGCGGAAGTTCCGCGAGCTCATGTTGAGCTTCATGACGTCGCGCAGGAAGGCGCCCATCACCTTCGTCGCCTCGCCCACGACCGTCGCCGGGCTGCGGGACGTCGACCGCGTAGCTGTGGAAGTCCGGCATGCGCAGGTCGCGCAGGAGCAGACCGCCGTTGGCGTGCGGGTTCGCTCCCATGCGACGCACTCCCGTCGGGGCGAGCTCCTGCAGCTCGGCGTGGAGCGTCCCGTTCTCGTCGAAGAGCTCCTCCGGCCGGTAGCTGCGCATCCACTCCTCGAGCAGCGCGATATGCCCCGGGTTCGACGCCATCTCCGCCATCGGCACCTGGTGCGAGCGCCAGTAGTCCTCGGTCTTCTTGCCGTCGACCTCCTTCGGGCCCGTCCAGCCCTTCGGCGTCCGCAAGACGATCATCGGCCAGCGTGGCCGCCCGCCGATGCCGTTCTCACGCGCGTCGTGCTGAATCGTCTTGATCTCGCCGACCACCTGGTCGAGCGTGTCGGCCATCGCTCGGTGCACCACGGCCGGGTCCGACCCCTCCACGAAGTAGGGCTTGTAGCCGTAGCCGACGAAGAGGCTCTCGAGCTCCTCGCGGCCGACTCGCGCGAAGATCGTCGGGTTCGCGATCTTGTACCCGTTCAGGTGGAGAATCGGCAGCACGGCGCCGTCGGAGACGGGGCTCAGGAACTTGTTCGAGTGCCACGACGTCGCGAGGGGGCCGGTCTCCGCCTCGCCGTCGCCGATCACGCAGGCAACGATGAGATCGGGGTTGTCGAAGGCCGCGCCGTAGGCGTGCGAGATCGCGTAGCCGAGCTCGCCTCCTTCGTGGATCGAGCCTGGCGTCTCCGGGGCGGCGTGGCTCGGGATGCCACCGGGGAACGAGAACTGCTTGAAGAGCTTCGTCATCCCCTCGAGGTCCTCGGAGACATCCGGATAGAGCTCCGAGTAGGTGCCCTCGAGGTACGTGTTGGCGACCATCGCGGGCCCGCCGTGTCCCGGCCCGCAGATGTAGATCATGTCCAGGTCGTAGGCCTTGATGACGCGGTTGAGGTGCACGTAGACGAAGTTCAAGCCCGGCGTCGTTCCCCAGTGGCCGAGCAGGCGGGGCTTGATGTGCTCGATGGCCAGGGACTGCTCGAGCAGCGGGTTGTCCATGAGGTAGATCTGGCCGACGGAGAGGTAGTTCGTCGCCCGCCAGTAGCGATCGATCAGCTGCAGCTCGTCGTCGGACGCCGTCCGAGCCGTCGCCTCAGGGACAGTTACCGCCATCTCTCCTCCCATCGTCGGGCGGAATCGTTCGTCAGACGCATTATCGAGCACGCCGCTGTCGGCGGCAGCCACATCACAACCCGCATCGCACGCTCGCCTTCCGTTCCGGGTTGGGCGCTCCTAGTAGGGTTCTCGGTCGATGACGGCCGATCCTGCCCTGCTCGCG
Source organism: uncultured Thermoleophilia bacterium (assembly GCA_963838105.1). GTDB lineage: Bacteria > Actinomycetota > Thermoleophilia > Gaiellales > Gaiellaceae > CAWJNF01. Next base: position 170,113 of record CAWIQC010000020.1, read on the forward strand.
AACGCCGGCCGGCTGGCGCTCTTCGCCGACCTCGAGCGGGAACAGCTCGCCGAGATCGTCGGCGGGCTCCAGGAGGTCTCCTACGAGGAAGGACAGTGGGTGCTGCGGCGCGGCGAGATGGTCGCGGGCATGCACATCATCGTCGACGGCGAGGCCGGCGTCGTCCTCGAAGAGACGGAGCTCGCCACGCTCTCCAAGGGGAGCTTCTTCGGCGAGATCTCGGCGCTGCTGGGCGAGCCCACCGCCGCGGACATCGTGGCTCGCACGCAGCTCCGCTGCCTCGTCGTTCCCACCGAGGACGTCGAGTCGTTCCTGCTCGCGAACCCGCGGGTCATGTACAGGATGCTCCAGACGGAAGCTCGCCGGGTGCGCACGACCGACGAGCTCCGGATCTGACCCGTGGCAAGCGTGGGAGACCGCACGCCGTCCTTCGACATGGACTACCTGCCGATCGCCGAGCACGGCATCATCGGCGATCTCCATTCGATCGCCCTCGTCGGGACCGACGGCAGGATCGACTGGTATTGCTGCCCGCGCTTCGACTCGCCGAGCGTCTTCGGCGCCATTCTCGACAAGCAGCGTGGCGGCTTCTATCGCATCGTCCCGACGACGGACGACTGGAAGCCGAAGCAGCTCTACTTCCCCGAGACGAACGTGCTCATCACGCGCTTCCTGACGCCCGGCGGCGTCGGCGAGGTGCAGGACTTCATGCCCATCCAGAAGGGCCTGGCCCATCGGCACCGCCTGATCCGGCGCGTCCTCGGCGTCCGCGGGGAGATGCGCTTCCGGGTCGAGGTGCAGCCCCGCTTCAACTACGCGCGCGACCCCCACGAGACGATCTTCCACGAGCGCGGCGTGCTCTTCCGCTCGTCCTCGCTCTCGCTGGCGCTGGAGACGTCCGTCCCGCTCGACTACCGGGACGACGGCGCCTACGGCGAGTTCACCCTCCACTCGGGCGACACCGCCGCGTTCGTGCTCGAGCAGGTGCCCGAGACCTACGTTCCCCGCCTCTACTCCGAGGACGAGACCCGCGAGGCGTTCGAGCACACGGTCGAGTACTGGCGGCGCTGGCTCGCGCAGTCACCCTACGAGGGTCGCTGGCGCGAGACGATCCACCGCTCCGCCCTGACGCTCAAGCTCATGACCTACCAGCCGACCGGCGCGATCGTAGCGGCGCCGACGACCAGCCTGCCCGAGCAGCTCGGCGGCGGCCGGAACTGGGACTACCGCTACACGTGGATCCGCGACGCGGCGTTCTCCCTGTACGCGCTGCTCCTGCTCGGGTTCACCGAGGAGGCGGCCTCGTTCATGGGCTGGCTGACCGAGCGGTTCCGCGAGCCGCGGCCGGCTCACCTCGGCCCGCTGCAGATCATGTACGGGATCGACGGCCGCTCCGACCTCGAGGAGATCGTGCTCGACCACCTCGAGGGCTACCGTGGCTCGCGGCCGGTCAGGATCGGCAACGGTGCCGCGGACCAGCTCCAGCTCGACATCTACGGGGAGCTCGTCGACTCGGTCTACTTCTACAACCGCTACGGCACGCCGGCCGTGACCGGGGAGTCCGGCGTCTCGATCTACCACGAGGCGTGGATGGACCTGACGCGGCTCGTGGACTGGGTGTGCGAGAACTGGGATCAGGCCGACGAGGGCATCTGGGAGGTGCGCGGCGGCCGCCAGCACTTCACGTACTCGCGGCTCATGTCCTGGGTGGCCATCGAGCGCGCTGTCCGCATCGCGCTGGATCGCGGGCTGCCGGCCGACATCGTGCGCTGGCAGGGCGTCCGCGACCGCATCTACCACCAGATCATGGACAAGGGTTGGAGCCAGGAGCGCAAGGCCTTCGTCCAGCACTACGGAACGGAGGTGCTCGACGCGAGCGTGCTCGTGATGCCGCTCGTGAAGTTCATCGCCCCCACCGATCCTCGCTGGCTCGCGACGCTCGACGCCATGTCGAAGACGCTCGTCTCGGACAGCCTCGTCTACCGGTACGACGTCGACGACTCGCCGGACGGCCTCGAAGGCGACGAGGGCACCTTCTCGATCTGCACGTTCTGGTACGTGGAGGCGCTCGCTCGAGCCGGCCGGGTCGACGAGGCGAGGCTCGCGTTCGAGAAGATGCTGACGTACGCGAACCACCTCGGCCTCTACGCGGAGGAGATCGGGCGGACCGGCGAGGCGCTCGGCAACTTCCCGCAAGCGTTCACGCACCTCGCGCTGATCAGGGCGGGCCACTACCTCGACCGGCGCCTGAACGCGGTCCGGCGAGACATCTAGCGCCCTAGGTTCCGGCTTTCGCGGCCGATATGCTAGTGGCCGCTGTCGGAGGCCGACGGGGAGCAAAGCGTGGCTCGGTACGTGCTCAGGATCGCAGGCTCGACCGAGACGCCGGGAGGTCGACCTCGCCGGCCCCGTCGAGATCGGCCGCGATCCCCAGGCGGGCCTCCCGCTCACGGACGATCAGCTCGTGTCCTCTCGTCACGCCAGAGTGACACCGCACCCCGACGGCGTTGTCGTCGAGGACCTCGGCTCACGTAACGGCACATTCGTCAACAACGTTCGCGATTGCCGACCCGACGCTGATTCGTCCGGGCGACGTCGTCCGGATAGGCGACTCGACAATCGAGGTGATCGAGGCGCAGGAGGTGATCGAGGCGCAGCCGGCCGAGTACCTGCTTCAGCTCGGCTCGCCTCGCGGCTCTATCGGCCAGTTCCCCTTGACCCAGCCGCTCGAGATCGGGCGCAACCCGGCGGCCGGCCTCGCGCTGATCGAGGATCACCTCGTGTCCTGGGCGCATGCCCGGCTCGCGCCGCTCGCGGACGGCGTCGCTGTGGAGGATCTCGGCTCACGGAACGGGACCTACGTGAACGGCTCGCGCATCTCGGGGCCGGCGCTCGCGAAAGCGGGGGATCGGATCGTCGTCGGCGATACGACGATCGACGTGCAGGAGGCGCAGGCGACGCTCGAGTACGTCCTCGAAGTCATCGCGGACGGCGGCGCCCGCACGCAGGCTCGCCTGACGAAGCCGCTCGAGATCGGGCGCGATCCCGGAGCCGACTTCCCGCTCCCGGACGACCCGCTCGTGTCGAGGCTCCACGCGCGAGTGAGCCTCACCCCCGACGGGATCGTCGTCGAGGATCTGGGCTCGCGGAACGGCACGTGGGTCAACGGCGTGCGGATCGCGGCGCCGACCCTCGTCGGGCCGGCAGATGAGATCCGCGTCGGCCGGGCCGTGCTCGAGCTGCGCCGGGCCGAGGCGGCGGGCGCCGGCGGCCTGACCGTGGCCCAAACGGCGTTCCACACGGCGGTCGTGAGGTACAACCCGCAGCCGGCCTCGCCCCCTGCGTGGCCGGGCCCGCACGCCGAGGAGCCGGCCGGCCAGGCTCCCGACCGGCCCGTGTGGACGTTCGTCCTCACGTCGTGCGCCCTGTTCATGGCCGTCCTCGACAACCTCGTCGTGCTGTTCGCCCTCCCGAGCATCCAGGTGAGCCTCAACGCGAGCGTCCAGCAGCTGGAGTGGACGGTGAACGCCTTCACGCTCACCTTCGCGGTTGCCCTGCTCCCTGCTGCGACGCTGGGCGACAGGTTCGGCCGCAGACGCGTGTTCGCCATCGGGGTCGTCATCTTCACCGTCGCCTCGCTGGCGTGCGCGCTCGCTCCGAACATCGAGACGCTCCTCATCGCGCGAGCCGTACAGGGTCTCGGCGGCGCGGTGATCACACCGCTCTCCCTCACGATCCTCAGCGTCGCCTTTCGCGAGGAGCGCCGCGGCCTCGCGATCGGCGCCTGGTCCGGGGTCGCCGGCCTCGCCGTTGCGCTCGGCCCCATGGTCGGTGGCGCCGTCGTCACCGCCTTCAGCTGGGAGTGGATCTTCTGGATCAACGTGCCGGTCGGGATCATCGTCGCACCGCTCGTCATGATGCGCCTCCGCGAGAGCTTCGGACCGCAGCAGCCGCCTCGACCTTCCAGGGCTGGCGCTCGTCGCCGTCGGGCTGCTTCGGGATCGTGTTCGGGGTCATCAGAGCGAGCTCGGCCGGCTGGACCTCGCTCCAGGTGCTCGGGCCGCTGCTCCTCGGCCTCGTGCTGCTCGCGGCGTTCGTCTTCTGGGAGCTCCGCGACGCCGGCGCCGATGCTGCCGATGCACCTCTTCCGCAGCCGGGCCTTCTCGGCGGCGAACGTGGCGTCGCTCTGCATGTACTTCGGGATGTTCGGGTCGATCTTCCTGCTCGCGCAGTTCCTCCAGACCGCCCAGGGCTATTCTGCCCTCGAGGCCGGCCTGCTCTCGCTCCCGTGGACGGGCATGACGATCTTCGTCGCGCCGATCGCGGGCATCGTCGCCGAGCGCATCGGCGGCCGTCCTCTGATGGTGCTCGGGCTCGCCCTGCAGGCGGTCGCCCTCGCCTGGATTGCGCTGATCCTCGACCCGGAGGTCCCGTACAGCCACATGCTCGGCCCCTTCATCGTGTGCGGCGTCGGCATGTCGCTCTTCTTCGCCCCCGTCGCCATCGTCATCCTCGGCGCGGTTGGCATCGAGCAGGAGGGTGTAGCATCGGGCGCGAACAACGCGATCCGCGAGCTCGGCGGCGTGCTTCGGTATCGCCGTCATGACCACGATCTTCGCCTCCTACGGCTCCTATGCCTCGCCGCAGGCGTACACCGACGGCATCATCCCACCGACGTGGGTCGGCGCGGTCGTGCTCGCGATCGGCGCGGCTGGCCTCGCTCCTGATCCCGGCGATGCGCCCGAAGGAGCAGGAGTTCCCGCTCGACCGAGGCGATTCCCGCCGTCGGTGGCTTCGCGCCCTCGGCGACGCGAATGCACCCGATCGCCGGGATCCGTGCGGCGCACGCCACCTCCGTCGGACGAACCGGGTCAGGCTAGCCCATGCACCCAGCCCCGCTCACCGCCATTCGATGAACGACCCGGGCAGCGAGGCGCGCGCCAGCTTCGAGGCCGGCGACTACCGCAAGTGCCGGGAGGTCGCCCTGGCCGGGCTGGCCGACCATCCCGACCAGCCGGCGCTGCTTCGGCTTGCGGGAAGGGCGAGCCTCGAGCTCGATCTCGACGACGCCGCCGGCTACCTCGAGCGGGCAGTCGCGCTCGATCCGGGCGACGCGCGAGGCCTGGCTCGCCCTCGGCAACGCGCTCGCGGGCCAGGGGTCGCTCCAGGAGGCCCGCGCGGCGCTCCAGCGGGCCGTCGAGCTGCGCCCGGACGACGTCGCGGCGCTCGTCGACCTCGGCCACGCGTCGCTACGCGGTCGGGCAGGCGGATGACGCGCATCGCCTATCTTCAGCAGGCGGCTGAGCGGGACCCGACGCACGTCGGCGCCATGCGAGGCCTCGTCGAGATGTACCGGAGCTCGGGAAAGCTCGAGGAGGCCCTGGACATGGCGAAGCGAGTGGGGGAGGCCCGCCCGGGAGACGTGATCGCCGCCATCGACGTCGCCGAGCTCTGCCTCGAGCTCGGGCGCCTCGACGAGGCGTCGGCAGCCTTCGGCCGCCTGCTCGACGTGGACGACGAGCCCGAGCACGAGGTCTACGCCTACCACGGCATGATCGAGGTCGAGGCGCGGCGAGAGCGCTGGCGCCGGGCGCTCGACCTGGCCGTCGACTGCACCCGGGTCGACCGCCTCGGTCGCACGACGGACATCCTCGCCTTCGTCGTCGCTCAGGTGTTCGGCGAGGAAGACAGGCCCGCGCCCCCGCGCGACGGAGATCGACGAGGCCCTCGAGCGGTCGCGGGCGGAACACCGGCGGAGACATGCGGAGGCCCTCGTTGGCTGAGGTCGCAGCACCCGCAGGCGCGGCCGCCGAGACGCAGTGGACCAGGTGCCCGGCGTGCGAGGCGTTCGTCTACCACAAGCGCCTGAGACGGAACCTCGGCGTCTGTCCGGAATGCAACTTCCACTTTCGCGTCCCGGTCCGCCAGCGGCTCACCATGCTCCTCGACGAGGACAGCTTCGTCGACGCAGAGCAGCGAGATCCAGCCGCTCGACGTCCTCGCCTTCTCCGACTCGAGGCCCTACGCGGAGCGGCTCGCGGACGCCCAGCGCAAGACCGGCTCGAGCGAGGGCATCCTCTTCGGCACGGCCGACCATCGACGGCCACCCGCTGGTCGTCGCCGCGATGGACTTCGCCTTCATCGGCGGCAGCATGGGGAGCGCCGTCGGCGAGGGGATCACGCGCGCCGCCGAGCTCGCGCTCGAGAGCCGGGCGCCGCTGCTCGTGATCGCCGCCTCGGGCGGCGCCCGCATGCAGGAGGGCTGCGTCTCGCTCATGCAGATGGCGAAGACGAGCCAGGCGATCGCCCGGCTGCACGAGGAAGGGATCCTGTTCGTCTGCCTCCTCACCGATCCGACCTACGGCGGCGTGACTGCCTCGTTCGCCACCCTCGGCGACGTCCTCGTCTCCGAGCCGGGCAGCTACGTCGGCTTCGCCGGCCCGAAGGTGATCGAGCAGACGATTCGCCAGACGCTCCCGGACGGCTTCCAGACGGCCGAGTTCCTGATGGAGCACGGGATGCTCGACCTCGTCGAGCCGCGCGAGAACCTCCGTCCCACGCTCCGAAAGCTGCTCCAGCTCCACGCGCTCGCCACCGAGTGCCGCGACGCCCCGGGGGGCGCCCGGGACCGGCTTCCGAGCTCCGACGGGCAAGGCCCGGTCACCGATCCCGACCAACTCGAGCAGCGCCCGGCCTGGGAGGTGGTCCAGCTCGCCCGCCACGTCGACCGGCCGAACTCGCTCGAGTACATCGGCTACGTCTTCGACGACTTCCAGGAGCTCCACGGCGACCGCCTCTTCGCCGAGGACCCGTCCATCGTCGGGGGCATCGCCCGGCTCGGCGAGCTGCCGCTGCTCGTCGTGGGCCATCAGAAGGGGCACACGACGCAGGAGATGATGGTGCGCAACTTCGGGATGCCGCAGCCCGAGGGGTACCGCAAGGCCCTGCGGCTCATGCGCTACGCCGCACGCTTCGGCATGCCGATCGTCACGCTGGTCGACACGCCCGGCGCCTACCCCGGCGTCGGGGCCGAGGAGCGCGGGCAGTCCGTCGCGATCGCCGAGGGGATCATGGAGATGGCGCGCCTGCCCGTCCCGATCGTCACGGTCGTCACCGGCGAGGGCGGAAGCGGTGGGGCCCTCGCGCTGGCCGTCGGCGATCGCGTGCTCGCCATGGAGAACGCCTACTACTCCGTCATCAGCCCCGAGGGGTGCTCGACGATCCTCTTCAAGGACGCCGCCATGGCGCCGCGGGCGGCGGAGGTGTTGCGGCTGACCGCACCGGACCTCGTGCGGCTCGGGATCATGGAGGCGGCCGTTCCCGAGCCCGAGGGAGGCGCCCACGCCGACCCGTCCACCGCCGCTGCCAATCTCAAGGCGGCCATCCTCGACTGTCTCAGCGAGCTGCTGGACGTTCCGCCGGAGCAGCTGCTCGCACGGCGCTACGATCGCTTCCGCGCGTTCGGAGCGCCGGGACGCCAGCCCGTCCTACCCCCGACTGGAGAGAGCCCATGACCGACGCCGAGAAGCCCGAGGAGACGAAGGACGCGGAGCTGCTCCGCGCCGTCTGGGAGGAGGCCCGCGACCTCGTCAAGCGCCTCGAGGGATCCACGGTGCAGCGCCTGCGCGTCGAGGCGGGGAAGTACAAGATCGAGATCGAGCGGCTCGCTGCAGGCGGCGCGACGACCGGCTGCTCCGGCCGCGGCGGCCGCCGCCGGCGCGGCGGCCGAGGCAGCGGCAGAGGTCGACGGCCGCCGTCCGATCGTATCGCCGCTCGTAGGCACCTTCTACCGGGCGCCTCAACCTGGTGCGAAGGCGTTCGTGGAGGAGGGTGACATCGTCGAGCCGGGCCAGACGATCGGCATCGTCGAGGCGATGAAGCTCATGAACCAGGTCACGGCCGACGAGGGCGGCCGCGTGGCGGAGATCGTGGCGACCGACGGCGACTGGGTCGAGTTCGAGCAGGTGCTCATGTACCTCGAGGACGTCGAGACGTGAGCCGGCGCGCCGAATCGTGTGGGGGCCGGATCGCCGAATCGTGTAGGGGCCGGATATGTCCGGCCCGTACAGGAGCGCTCGGGTGTTCGAGAAGGTCCTGATCGCGAACCGGGGCGAGATCGCCCTGCGCGTCGCCCGCGCATGCCGCGAGCTCGGCGTGAGGTGCGTCGCCGTCTACTCGACCGCGGACGCGGAGTCGGCCGTCGTGCGCTTCGCCGACGAGGCGGTCTGCATCGGCCCGCCCGCCACCGGGAGGAGCTACCTGCACATCCCGAGCATCATCGGCGCGGCGCGGAAGACCGGCGCCGACGCCATCCATCCCGGCTACGGGTTCCTCTCGGAGGACCCGTACTTCGCCGAGATCTGCGCCGGCGAGGACATCACGTTCATCGGACCGCGTCCCGACGTGATGGAGAACGTCGGCGACAAGGCCACGGCCCGGGAGCTCATGAGCAAGGCCGGGCTCCCGCTGCTGCCCGGGACCGTGGATCCGGTCATGACGGTCGACGACGCCCGCGAGATCGCAGACTCGATCGGCTACCCGGTGATCGTCAAGGCCGTCGCCGGGGGCGGCGGGCGCGGGATGAGCGTGGTGTGGAGCCGCGACGAGCTACCGCGCCTCTACAACACGACCCGCGCGACCGCCCAGGCGGTCTTCAAGGACTCGAACGTCTACATCGAGCGTTACCTGACCTCGCCTCGCCACACCGAGATCCAGATCGTCTGCGACCAGCACGGGAACGGCGTCTACTACGGCGAGCGCGACTGCTCGGTCCAGCGGCGGCACCAGAAGCTCATCGAGGAGGCGCCGTCGATCCATCTCAGCCCGGAGACGAGGGCGGAGATCGGCGACAAGGCCGTCAAGGCGGCCCTGTCCATCGGCTACACGGGCGCCGGGACGATGGAGTTCCTCCTCGACTCGGACGGCAACCTCGCGTTCATGGAGATGAATGCCCGTATCCAGGTCGAGCATCCGGTCAGCGAGATGATCACGCGCGCCGACCTGATCCAGGAGCAGCTCCGGGTCGCCGCCGGCGAGCCGCTCTCCGTCACTCAGGACGAGATCGAGTTTCGCGGGCATGCGATCGAGTGCCGCGTCAACGCGGAGGACCCGGACGCGAACTTCGCCCCGACCGCGGGCCGCCTCGACACGTACGTCCCGCCCGGGGGCGCGTGGACACGGGTCGACTCGCACTGCTATCCCGGCTGGACGGTGAGCCCGTTCTACGACTCGCTGATCGCGAAGCTCATCGTCTGGGCCCCCGACCGTCAGGGGGCGATCGAGCGGATGCAGCGCGCGCTCGGCGAGTTCCAGATCGCCGGCAGGGGCGTCAAGACCACGATCCCCTTCCACCAGCGGATCCTGGCTCATCCCCGCTTCCGCTCCGGGGACGTATCCACGGACTTCGTCGAGCAGTTCATGGCCGAGGAGCAGGGCGCGGTCGCCGCCGCGGGGTAGCGCTCAACGGCACGCCGCTGAAGGAGGACGCTATGGCCGGAGAGGCCGAGAACGAGCAGGAGCAGGAGAACGCGGAGCTGCGCAGGCGGCTCGACGAGGAGGTCGGGAGGCTCAACCGGCTCGTCGAGATCACGGGCCTCCTGAACTCGACGCTCAAGCTCGAGGATCTCCTCGGGCTCATCATGTCCTCGGCGACCGAGCTCCTCGACGCCGAGACGAGCTCCCTCTTCCTCCTCGACGAGACGAGCGGCGAGCTGACCGCCGAGATCGCGACGGGAGAGCCCGGACAGGCCGTCGCCAAGCAGCGTGTGCCCGCGGGGTCCGGCGTGGCCGGCTGGGTGGTGGCCAACGGCGAGCCCGCCGTCGTCGACGACCCACGGAACGATCCGCGCTTCTACAGCGACATCGACGCGAAAACCGGCTTCGAGACCCGCAACATCCTGGCGGTGCCGATGCAAACGAAGGAGCGCGTCATCGGCGCTATCGAGGTGCTCAACCGTCGCAGCGGCAGCTTCGGCGAGCGCGACCTCCAGATGGCCTCCGCGCTCGCGGGTCAGGCTGCGATCGCGATCGACAACGCGCGCCTCTACGCGCGGCTGGCCGACGCGGTCGTCACCTCGCGCATGTCCTACCGTCTCTAGCGACGCGAGGAGCCCAGGCATGGCAGCGAAACGCACGATCGTCGACATCTGGCAGACCGCCGGCGCGGACGAGAACACGGCGGCGTTCCTCGTCAAGGAGGAGGGCGGGTGGCGCGAGGTCAGCTGGCGCTCGGCGCATGAGCAGGTGGACCACCTCGCGGCGGGCTTCCTCGCGCTGGGCCTCGAGCGAGGCGACAGGGTGGCGATCGTCAGCCGCACCCGGCTCGAATGGACGCTCTGCGACTACGCCCTCGCCTCGATGGGCGCGATCGTCGTGCCGATCTACCAGACCAGCTCGCCGGAGGAGTGCGCGTACATCGTCGCGGACTCGGGCGCGCGCGCCCTGATCTGCGACGACGGGAAGCAGCTGGCGGGAATCCGCGAGTCCGGCACCGCTCTCCCGGAGCTCGAGCACGCGATCGTCATCGACGGGACGCACGAGGACGCTATTCCGCTCGAGGAGATCGCCGGCAGGGGACGCGGGCTCCTCGGCGAGCATCCCGACGCGGTCGCCGCAGGCCCGGAACGAGGTATCCGAGTCGGACGTCCTCACGTTCATCTACACCTCGGGGACGACCGGCCATCCCAAGGGCTGCGTGCTGACGCACGGGAACTGGTTCGCCATGGCCGACTCGGTCAGGCAGGTCGCGGGCTTTCTCACGCCGGACGATGTCGTCCTCCTGTTCCTCCCCCTGGCGCACAACTTCGCCCGGCTCGTCCAGTTTGCCGGGGCGGCGATCGGGTTCCGCATCGCCTTCTGTCCCGACATCGTCCAGGTGACCCGCGCCCTGACGGAGGTTCGCCCGACCGTCCTGCCGAGCGTCCCCAGGCTCTTCGAGATGATCTACGCGAACGTGCGCTCGAAGCTCGACGAGGCAACGGGCGCACGGCGGCGGCTCGTCGACTGGTCGCTCGACGTTGGGGCGCGAGCGGCCGCCAAGCGACAGCAGGGCGCACGGGTCTCGCCGCTGCTCGAGACCCAGTTCCGCATCGCCGAGCGCCTCGTCTTCTCGAAGGTCACGCAGCGCCTCGGCGGCCGGGTGCGCCTCGCCATCTCGGGCGGAGCGCCGCTCTCGAAGGAGATCAGCGAGTTCTTCGCCGGGCTCGGCCTGCTCATCCTCGAGGGCTACGGCCTCACGGAGACGACGAGCGGGTGCACGCTGAACACGCCGACGAAGTACCGCTTCGGCACCGTCGGGCCGGCGCTACCCGGCATCGACGTGTCGATCGCGGACGACGGAGAGATCCTCGTCGGCGGCCCGACGATCTTCCAGGGCTACCACGGAAACGACGCGGAGACCCGGGAGGTGCTCGGCGAGGACGGCTGGCTGCGGACGGGAGACATCGGCAGCATCGACAGCGACGGCTTCGTCACCATCACCGACCGCAAGAAGGACCTGATCATCACCTCAGGCGGCAAGAACGTCTCGCCGCAGAACCTCGAGAACGCGCTCAAGGCATCGGGGCTCGTCTCGCAGGCGCTCGTCGTCGGTGACAACCGGCCCTACATCGTCGCGCTCGTCTGCCCCGATCGGAGCAAGCTGGGGGCGTCCGGCACGGACGAGGACGCCCGGGGACCGATCCAGCAGGCCGTCGACGACGTCAACTCCCATCTGGGACCTGCCGAGCAGATCAGGCGCTTCGCGATCCTTCCGCGCGACTTCTCGGCCGAGGAAGGCGAGGTGACCCCGACGCTGAAGCTGCGACGTCGCGTGTGCGAGGAGCACTTCAGGGACGAGATCGAGGGTCTCTACGGAGGCGGCAAGCGCGAGTAGGGGCCGGTCCCGACCGGCCCGTCTCTCAGGAACCCGACGAGCGCGGCGCGCCTCGAGGTCACGACTGCCGGCTGCGCGCGAGCGCCGGCGCACCCGCAAGGCTTCCGCTGACGGCCGCCACGAAGCGGTCGATGCTCTGTGCGCCCTCTTCGACGTGATCGGGATTCAGCTCGGTGATCGTCATTCCCGCCAGCCGCGGGCTCGCGAGCAGGGTCTCGGAGCGCTCTCATGGCATGGTCGTAGGCGAGCCCTTCGTTGCGGCCCCAGTTCTCCGAGAGGGGCACGTCCGTGAAGTCGATGACGTCGACGTCGAAGTGCACGAGGAGTCGATCGCAGCGAGCTTCGATGAAGGTCTCGCGCTCGACGCGCGGCGCGCTTCCGGGTCGGCCGCAACCTCATCGACCGGGATCACCGAGATGTCTCGGCGCTCGATCGCGGCGCGCTCGAAGGGTGTCGCCTGCTCGCTTCCCCAGGCGAACAGGATGACCTGATCGGCGTCGAGCAGCGGTATGCGTCTGCCCACGCTCACCAGCTCCGGCACGGCGCTCCTCCTCGTCCAGCATGTGGGCGAGTCCCATCCAGTCCAGGGCGCCTTCCCGGACGCTGCTCGGGACGTTGAGATCGGCGTGGGTGTCGAAGTAGACCAGCCCGACCCGCTCGCCGGTTGCGACATGTCCGGCGACCGTGGCGATGCCGATCGTGCAGTCGCCACCGAGCACCAGGGTCGACCTCGCCCGCGTCGGCGGCTTCGGCCACGCGGCCGGCCGTGTTCTGCACGATCTCCACAACCGTGTCAGGTTCTGGGCCCGCCGGTTGTCGCGGTCGGGGCGCCAGCGCCACACGTCTCCCGATCCCCGTGGTCGCGCACGACAACGCCGGCCTGGCGCAGCGACTCGACGAGGCCCGCATCTCGGAGAGCTCGCGGCGCCTGCTCTTGACCGGGAGCGAATGCCCCTGCGCTGGTCGGTACGCCGATCAGCCCCAAAGGTCGAGTCACGGTCTGCTCCCGAGCCGCGTCTGGCCGGGCGACGAGTCTCCCCGATGGAGTGATCCCGGCGTGCGACGGTGTCACGAGCGCATCCACGGCAGCGCGGCGGCGACGCGGGGGAGAGCCGCCTCCGCGGCGGCCTCGCCTACCTCGACGAATGCGAGACCGTCCCGGAAGCGCCGTAAGCCCACGACCGTCGTATCCTCGAAGAGCGGCGAGATGACGATCTGCGCCGCCGCCGCCGCCTCTGCCCACATGCGGCTCTGCTGCAGCTCCAGCGAGCGCATGATCACGTAGATGACCGAGGCGCCGCCGCTCTTCGCCGGCCCTGCCTCGAGCGTGCCGGTCGAGGGAGAGAAGCGGCCGAGGTTCACGGAGATCACGACGCCGGCGCCCATGCCGGCGGCGACGCTGCTCGGCACGGGATTCAGGATGCCGCCGTCGACGAGGGTATAGGGGCCGATCCGCTGCGGCGGGTAGATGCCCGGTATGGCCATCGTTGCCATGAGCGCCGACCAGATGAGACCTCGGCCGAAGACGATCTCCTGGCGGGTCGGCAGGTCGACGGCAGTCACTGCAACGGGCAACTCGAGCTCCTCGAGCCGCTTCTCGCCGAAGATGTCGCGGATCAGCGTGCGCATCCGACCGCTCGAGAGGAGCGAGCTTCGCGGCAGGCCGACCCGGAACGCACGGGCACCCACGCGAGTCAGCGTGTGCACCTGCTCCTCCGTGTCGAGCCCGAGCCCGCGTAGCGCAGCGACGGCGCCGCCGATGCTCGTGCCTGCGAGGTAGTCGATCGGCACGCCCGAGCGCTCGAGCACCCGGAGGACGCCGCAGTGCGCGTAACCCCGGGCGGCGCCGCCCCCCAGCGCGATACCGACCTTCAGGCCGGCGAGGTCCCGCGCCGCCCAGCCGAGCGCCCGACCGGCCGCGCTGTCCGGCGCGAGAACGCCTTGTCTGATCCCGTCGTCGTCGGCCCGGCCGAGCGCCGGCACGCCGAGCACGCCCGCCTGATCCGGCCGGGATTGCCCAGCTGCCGTCCAGCCACGCAGCCGGAGGGGCGCATCCTCCGAGGCCGCCCCCGAGCGGCCGCCGCCCGGCCCGGCGAGCTCGATCGCCCTGCACGCAGGCAGGATGGGCGCGTCTCCTCGTACCTGGACGAGCACGTGCTCGTAGATCGTGCAGAGATCCTCGATCCGCACCGCGAGCGTGTCGGCGGTGAAGCCCAGCGCGGAGCTCAGCAGCGTCAGCTCCGCGGTCGCGCCCCACCGGCGGGAGGCGGTATCGGCCGTGCTGGGGGCTCGGCGGGACCGCAGCTTCGGGCGCGGCTGACTGCGCGCGAGCGCCGACAGCTCCTCCGCGGGCGAGTCGTCGAGGACGAGCAGCAGTGTCGGCCGCTTGAGATGCCACGCCATGCTGCAGGCGAGCGCGTAGCCGAGGAGTGGGGGGGCGCCGAGATCGCGCAGGACGGTCACGCGGCCGGTCACGTCCCGGAAGGGCCTCCGGTTCGAGCGATCGAGGCGGTCCGAGAGGAGCGCCCCGACGTTGCGGTAGATGACGGGGTAGGTGGCGGCGAGCCGCTCGAAGTCGGCCTGGCTCAGGACCAGCACCTCGAGGTCCGCCATGGCACGGACGGTGGCCGCCGCAGGCTCGCCGGTCAGGACGGACATCTCGCCGATCGTGCTCCCCGGCACGGCGGTGCCGATGCGAGCCTCGACGCCGTTGCGGTCGGTAACGAAGACGTCTGCCGTGCCGCGCTCGACGACGTACGTCTCGAGCGGGCTGTCGCCCTCGGCGAGGACGACCGACCCCTCCGGGAAGTGCCGGTGCTCGAGACCTTGCAGCTCGGCTTCGAGCGCCCCGGCCGGAAGCCCCGCGAAGATCGTAGGCTCCTGCATGTCGCCGGGCGACCGAGCCGATTAGGCCTTCGGCGCTGACGCGGCCGGCGCGTCCTCGAGCTCGAGGTAGACGAGCGCGGTCCCGGCAGTGAGCGCCTTGAGCTCCTCGAGCGTCGGCTCGCGGTGCTCCTTGACGACGAGGTCGAGGCTCCCGGCGTTCTCGAGATCCGGGCCGAGGAGCCGCTTGTACACGGCGGCGACCTCGTCGGGGTCCTCCTGGACCTCCGCGTGAGCTCGCCGGCGCTTGCCGTGCAGGGTGACCCCGACCGTCGCCCCGCCGCTGACCTGGTGGCGCCAGCGACCCTGGGTGACGACGAGCATCCGCCCGTCCACCTCGTGGTACTCCATCGGCAGCGTCCGCTCCTGGCCGGTGTCGCGGTACGTGACCGTGAGCAGGAGCAGGTGGTGAGGCAGCACACGGTGGAGCGGCGAGCGCAGGAGCAGCGGGAACACCCAGCCGCCCACCTTGGCCGCGATCTTCGGCGGAGGCGGCGCCGGCTCGAACGGAAGGCTCTGGGGTTCGCTCACCGTGATCTCCTCGCTTCGAACAGAGGCTCGACCGGCTGCGAAGTCCCGCCGCCGTCGGCCGATCGTACACCGTTCCCGCCCGGGGACGGCGTTCCTCTCACGCTCGGCTCGCTGGTATGGTTCGCTGCCGGCGCCGCACGCCGCCACTGGCGCGCTCACGGTTGACGAAGGGGGCCGAGGGTGGAGACAGAGAAGGCCGGGACGTTTCTCGACTGGCGTCCCACGACCGGGTTCTGGTACACGATCACGAAGTCCCCCAGGGTGACGGGTGACGACGAGCTCGTGATGGTGGGCGGCCTCGCGCCGGGCCATGACGGACCGCCTGTCCATACGCACAAGAACATGGCCGAGACGTTCGATGTGCTCTCCGGCACCCTCGACGTCTGGATCGACGGAACGTGGACGGAGCTCGAGACCGGCGAGACCTACACCGTCCCGCCCGGCGGCTATCACGCGGCGAGGAACCATCACCCGGAGCCCGCCGAGATCGTCCACACTCACCGCCCCGCCGGGAAGATGGAGGACTTCTTCATCGTCTTCTGCGAGCTCGTTCGCTCGGGCAAGGTGAAGAACGTGCCACCGAAGGACGCGCGCTCGTTCTTCATGATGGCGATGCTGTTCGACGCCTATCGCAAAGACATCGAGCTGCTCAAGCCGCCCCCGAGGGTGTTCAGGGCCGTCGCGACCGTCGGCAAGGCGCGCTACAAGCTCCCGCCCCCGACCATCACCTGAGTACGACTGGAGGCGACCGATGGAAACCCCGGAGCGTGTGATCATCGTCGGCGCGGGCGTGGGTGGGCTGAGTACTGCCGCCGCGCTCAAGAAGGTCGGGATCGAGGTCGCCGTCTTCGATCGCCATCCGGCGCTCACCGACGTCGGCTGCGTCCAGATCTGGTCGAACGGCATGGTCGCGCTACACGAGCTCGGCGTCTCCGAGCCGATGATCGAGCGCGGCCTCGTCATGGAGGAGCAGGTCTTCCGCACGGCGCAGGGGAAAGTGATGATGCGGGCGCCGGTCAGGGAGCTCGCGCGGAGCCACGGCTCACTCCCGCCCGTCAACATCCGGCGCCTCGACATGATCAAGTCCGTCTACGAGTCGCTCGACGAGGGCATCGTCACCTTCGGCTCCAAGTGCACGGGCTTCGAGCAGGACGACGCCGGGGTCACCGTGCGGTTCGACGACGGCCGTGAGGAGCGCGGCGCGATCCTGATCGGGGCCGACGGCATCGCCTCGATCGTTCGGCAGCAGCTCGGCGGAGGAGCGGCCAGGGACTCGGGTGCACAGGTCACGCGCGCGCTGCTGCCGTTCGAGCACCCGTCGATCCCCCCCGGCAAGTTCATCCTCACGTTCGGCGGATCGAGCCGCTTCGGGATGATCCACACGTCTCCGGACGTGCTCTGCTGGTTCGGCATCTTCCTGGCTCCGCCGGGCACCAAGGACGCCCCGGCAGGTCGGAAGGCCGAGCTCCTGAAGCGGTACCGCAACTTCCCCGCGCCCACGGCCGAGGTCATCGACGGCACCGAGGAAGAGACCATCTACCGCGCGGACATCTGCGACATCCTGCCCCAGTCGAAGTGGGGCGACGGCCGCGTGACCCTGCTCGGCGATGCCGCCCACGCCGCGACGCCGTACCTGGGGCGGGGCGCCGGCGAGGCCGCCGAGGACGCGCTCATCGTCGCCCAGCGTCTCGGCCGGCTCAGCTCGCTGGCCGGCCCGGGTGCCGTCGCCGCCGCGCTGCGAGACTACGAGCGGACCCGCATGCCCGCGGCGCACAGGACGCAGAACATGGCGTGGCGCTTCGGCAAGGTCGGTGCGTGGTCGAACCCGGTCGCCTACAGGCTGCGCGACTCGCTCATGAGCACGGTCGGGCGGCGCGCGATCCACAAGGCCATCCACACGGAGTTCGGCGAGCTCGGCAAGAAGGTCGCCTCCCTCGACACCGGCATTCCGGACGCCGCCCGCTAGCACGCGACCGGCGGTCTTCTCGCACGAGGCCTAGAACGAGACGGCGAGCCCCGCTTCGCGCTTCGGGATCATGCGCGCCATCACGCGCTTCAGCATGCGGTCGCGGATCGCGCAGGCGACCGGGTTCTTGGAGGCACCCATCTGAGCGATCCGCCTCGAGTTGGCGACGTAGCCGTTCGCGCGCTCGATCCGCCGCGTCTCGTACGCCCGCAGCGCGGCGACGGGATCCGGCTCTTCGGCCAGGCATTTCGCGAGCACCACGCCGTCCTCCATGGACTGGCATGCGCCTTGCGCCATCGTCGGCAGCATCGCGTGGGCAGCGTCGCCGACGAGCGTGACCCGTCCGTCGCCCCAGCGCGTCTTGGGCTCCCGGTCGAAGATCTCGAGCCAGCGGATGTCGGCCCCCGGCGTGGCCTCGATCATTGGAACCACAGGCGCGGCGAACTTCCCGAAGGTCGAGAGCATCCAGCGCTTGAGATCCTCGGCGGGCGGGCGGCCGGCCTGGGGGGCCACCTCGGATGCGGCCCAGTAGGCCCGCCCGTTGCCCACCGGCAGGAACAGGAACGACGTTCCCCGGCCCAGGTGCTGCCGGAACGTGTCGCCGGGGAAGGCCTCGTGCTCGAACGGGGCAATCGCCCGCAGGACGGAGTAGCCACCGTAGCGGAGCTCGGTCTGGAGCTGGAGGCTCTCCGCGACGACGGAGTGGATGCCGTCGGCGCCGATCGCCACATGGCCGCGCTCCTCTCCGCCGTCGGCGAAGCGCACGGTCACGCCCGACTCGTCCTGGGTCACCGCCGAGCACTCGCGCCCGAGCTCGATCGCGTCCCCGGCAGCCTCGGCGAGGACACGCTGCAGGTCCGAGCGGGGTACGGCGACATTCGGCGCGCCGAGTCGCTTGGCCACGTCGGCGACGTGCCAGCGGTGGAGCAGCTTTCCGCCGCTGCTCACGTACTCGGTCTCCTCGACGTTGTCGCCGAGAGCCTCGACCTGGTCGGCAAGACCGAGCTCCTGCAGGGCGCGCATACCGTTGGTCCAGACGAAGAACGCCGAGCCGACCTCGCCGAGCTCCCGCGTGCGCTCGAAGACCTTCACGTCGATGCCCGCCCGGCGCAGGCCCGCGGCCGCCGCCAGGCCACCGATGCCTGCGCCCACGATGATCACCCGCAGTGGCTCTTGCGACACGACGCCTTCCTCCTTCGTTCGGCCACTTAGCTCATGCGTTTGAGCACGAGAGCGGCGTTCGCGCCGGCAGCGCCGCGCGACGCCACGAGCGCGACGTCGATCGACGCCTCCGCCGGCTGGTTGGCGACGAGGCGCACGTCGCACTCCGGGTCCTGGTCGTCGAGGTTGATCGTCGGCGGGATGGCGCCGTCGCTGCATCGCGAGCAGAGCGAACGACGCGTCGATCGGGCCGGCGCCGGCGAGGGCGTTGCCCGTCATCGACTTCGGCGCGCTCACGGGCACGCTCCCGGCACGATCGCCCAGCAGCCCACGCAGCGCCCTCGCTTCGGCCCGGTCGCCGAGCGCCGTTCCGTGGCCGTCGGCGTTCACGTAGTCGACGTCGTCCGGACCGAGGCCGCCGACCTCGAGCGCGAGCCGCATCGCCCGCGCGTACTGCACCCCGTCCTCGGCGAAGTGCTTGAGGTCACCGCGTCGGTCGTCTGCGCGAAGCCGGCCACCTCGGCATAGATCCTGGGCGCCGCGTGCCTGCGCGCGCTCGAGCTCCTCGAGCACGAGCAGCCCGCCGCCCTCCGCGATGACCACGCCCTCGCCGCTCGCTGTTGAACGGACGGAAGGCCCTCGCCGGATCGTCGGAGCTCCGGCAGATCAGCTCCCAGGTCGAGAGCGAGGCGAGCGCGCCCTCGACGAGCGGGATCTCGAAGCCGCCGGCGATGACCACGTCCGAGTCGCCGCGCCGGACCGCCCGGTACGCGGCTCCGAGCGCGCACGTCCCGCCGGACGCGTCGTTGACGACGGTCTTCGAGTAGCCCGTGGTGCCGTGGAGGATCGAGAGCTGCCCGACCGGGGCCGAGGGGAGCCACGCGATCGCCATGTACGCGGAGACGAACGAGGGCCCGCGCTGGTGCAGCCGCACCAGGTTGTCGAGGAAGTAGCCGAGCCCGCCGTAGTCGGCGGCGAGGACCATCCCGATCCGCGTCCTGTCCTCCTGCTCGAGGTCGAGCGCCGGCGTCGGCGAGCGCCTCGGTGCACGCCGCGAACGCGAAATGCGTGTTCCGGTCGGTGCGGACGACGAGCTTCCGGGGCATCCAGTCCTCCGCGGTCGAAGCCGTCCACCTCGCCGACGACCTGCACCGGCAGGTCGGGATGCGCGGCGAGCGTCGGGACGCCCGACGCCCGACGTTCCCGCCATGGCCGCCGCCCAGAAGGCGTCCTTGCCGATCCCGATCGGGGTCACGACGCCGATGCCCGTGATCGCGACTCGCCTGTCGGCGGGCGTCATTCGAGCGCTCCCCGACCGGGACACGACGATGGACGAGTTGATGCCGCCGAACCCGCAGGCGTTCGCCATGGCGACGTCGACCTTCGCCTCACGCGCCTCGTTCGGCACGTAGTCGAGGTCACATTCCGGGTCCGGGTTCTCGTAGTCGATCGTCGGGATGGATCACCTGGTCGCGCAGCGTGAGGCAGAGCACGAGCATCTGATGGGCGCTCGCGGCCCCCTGCGTGTGGCCGATCATGCACTTGGTCGAGCTGATCGGGATCTTCGGCGCCATGTCGCCGAACGCGAGCTTCGCCGCCCCGGTCTCGTGGCGGTCGTTGACGGGCGTCGAGGTCCCGTGCGCGTTGAGGTAGCCGACCTGACGCGGCTCGACGCCGGCCCGCTCCATCGCCGCCGTCATGACCACGGCGAGGGGCTCGCCGCCGGTCGGCAGGGCGGTCATGTGGTAGGCGTTCGTGTTCGTCGCCACGCCGAGCACCTCTGCGTAGATGCGCGCGCCTCGCTTCTCGGCGTGCTCGAGCTCCTCGAGCACGACCATGGCGGAGCCCTCGCCGAGCACGAAGCCGTCGCGATCGCGGTCGAAGGGCCGGCTCGCGCCCTTGGGGTCCTCGTTGCGCTTGCTGACCGCGCCGAGCATGCAGTAGCAGGAGAGGCCCATCGGCGTCACCGAGGCATCGGTCCCGCCGGCGAGCGCGACGTCGCAGAAGCCGTCGCGGATCGCGTGGCGCGCCTGCTCGATCGCGTTCATGCCCGACGAGCAGGCGTCGGAGACGAGCAGGCTGGGGCCCATGAAGCCGTAGCGGATGGCGATGCTCGCGGGGGCCGCGTTCGCGAGCAGGCCGTAGTAGAACTCGGCCGGCAGCTCCTTGCCGACCATGCTCTCGGCGCCCTTGTTCGTCAGCCGCTCCCAGACGCCCTCGAACGTCTCGGGGGCCGAGTTCGTGGAGCCGATGTAGACGCCGGCGCGCTCCCGGTCGACCGGCTCCGGGTCGAGGTCGGCGTCCGCCGACCGCCTCGATCGACGCAGCCGAGCGCGAGCTGCACGTGGCGGTCGAGTGTCTTCTCCTCCTCGGTCAGGCCGAACGCGGCCGGGTCGAAGCCGCGCACCTCGCAGGCGATCTGGGACGTCGTACTGGCTGATGTCGAACTTGCGTGATGCGCTCGGCGCCGGAGATGCCCTTGACGCAGCTGTCCCAGAAGGCCTCCATTGCCGATGCCGTTGGGCGCGAGCACGCCCAGCCCGGTGACGACGACACGCGCACGCACGTCACGCACCTCCCCGACCGGAGTCGTGATCCAGCTCCCGGCCGAGACCTGGCTCAAGAAGCGTCCGCCGTGGGCGTCCTCGCCGCGTCACGGCACCTGCCCGACGAGCCCGCGTAGAACGCGCGGATCAGGCGGTTGACCTCGTCTCCCTGGACGTAGTTCACGAACCGGCCGCCCTGGGGCACGACGTGCACGCCGCGGCAGTCTGGCAGCGCTGCGGCCAGCTCGTCGAGGTCGGCGCGGCGTGGCGCGCGGGTCCTCGTCGGTCGTGATCAGGAGCGTCGGGGAGACGATCCGGCCGGCCTTGCGCCGCAGGTCGTGGTAGCATGACGAGCGGGCGTCACCGAGTACTTGCAGACCGTGACGAAGTCCGGGATCTCGCTGGTAGACCGCCTCGAGCTGCTCGTAGGTGAGCCGCTGGTCCGGGCCCGAGAGGAACTTCACGACCTTGTGGCGCCAGCCGTCGTCGGTCAGGAGGCGCGCCCTCGATCGGCAGGTGCAGGAGCGCCCAGTTGAGCGCCTTCGTGACGGCGACGGGCGGGACCTTGTGCCGCATGCCGACGCCGATCATGACGAGCGACAGGCTGCGGCTCGGCTCCGCGTACGCGAACTCGGAGGCGACGATGGCCCCTTCGCCGCGCCCGACGACGTGCGCCGCTCGATCCCGAGCGCGTCGAGCAGACGCGCGGACCTCCCGAACGCGGTCGGCGATGCGTCGCCGGCTCCGTCGGTCGCCTCCGGGCGCCGGTAGGTGACGACGCGGTGGTCGCGGCCGAAGTCGCGGAGCTGCCGAGCGTAGATGACCTCGACGTGCGCGAGGATCGGGACGTAGAGCACCGCCTCGCCCTCGCCCGTCGTCGAAGACCTCCGTCGTCGAAGCCCTCGACCCGGGTGCAGGCCTCGAGTCGACGTAGCGCGCGATCGGCGTTCCACTGCTCGTCGGAGACGAGCGGGCCGTCGCTCGCCCGCTGCCTCGGAGCGGCGGGCTCCCGGGAAGGCGGCGTCACCGGCCCTCCGCTGCGCTGCTCGCCTGCCGCTTCCGCATCCGCCTCGACGGTCCGGAAGAAGTCGCGCAGGAGCGCGTTCACCTCGCCCGCATGGGTGTACGTGATGAAGCGCCCGCCGTCGGGCAGCACCGTCAGCCCGTGGCAGTTCGGCAGCACGGCCGGCGAGCTCCTCCATCTCCGCCACCGGCGCGAGCGGATCGTCGTCGCGGTTGATCAGCAGCGTCGGGACGTCGCAGCGTCCGCGCCCAGCTCGCGCATCTCGTGGCGGCTCGTCACCGGATGCACCGAGTACTTGTGGACGCGCATCTGATCGGGGATGTGATCCACCATGTGGCCGATGAGGTGCGGCGGGAGCGCGCCTCCGCCCGCCGTGGCCTTGACGACCATGGCGCGGATCATCTTGTCCGGGATCAAGCGCTCCACGGGCAGGTGCTCGATGAGCGGGTTGAGATGCGCTCGTTGAGCCAGTACGGCTGCACCCGATAGCGCGGGCCGAGGCAGAGCGACGTCAGCGAGAGCGCAGCGGTCGGGATGCTCGCGGCCGAAGTTGAACGTCGGGACACCTGCGTCGCCGAGCCCGACGACGTGTGCCCGCTCGATCTCGAGGTGGTCGAGCAGCGCGCGCATCTCGGCGACGCGCGCACCGACGTAGACCGGCTTGTCGAGCGCTCTCGGTGCGCTCGTAGAGCACGACGCGGTTGGTGGCGGCAAAGGCCCGCAGCTGCTTCGCGTAGACGACCTCGAGCCCGCGGATGATCGGCACGAAGAGGATCGGCTCGCCTTCGCCGTCGTCGAAGACGCGCGTGCTCCAGCTGCCGATCGTCGCCGGGGCGTAGCGGTCGAAGACGTAGCTGCTCGTCGGCGAGGAACTCCTCGTCGGTCACGACGGCCCGTGGCGTGCCGCGCAGCGCTCGCCATCGCCGAGCCCCGTCAGGCCCGTGACGTCGCGCGCCAGGCGCAGGCCCGATCGAGCCGATGCCGACGAAGTTGCCGTGGCGTCGCGCGGTGCGGGCGACGTCGCCCGGCCGGTTCCACGCCCCGCCGCGGCAGACCCAGCTCTCCGCGCTCCAGTCGTACTGTCGCTCGTCGAAGGGGTAGCCGGGGTAGAGCGCGAACGGTCGGCGACCCACTCCTCGGCGTTGCCGGCCATGTCGAGCGCGCCGTACGGGGAGGCGCCGTTCGGGTAGATGCCGACCGGCGTCGTGTCCAGAGCCTGGTCGAAGCGGTCGCCGAACAGGCCGCGGTCGACGACGAACGAGCCGACGCGCATCACGACGTTGTAGACGGGGCGCGCCTTCTTGTAGAGCCCCGCGAACGTGTTGCCCTCGAGCGTGTTGCAGCGCTCGGGGTCGAACTCGTTGCCCCACGGGTAAACGCGCCCGTCGGTGCCGCGGGCCGCCTTCTCCCACTCGGCCTCGGTCGGCAGCCGGTACGGGCCGCCCGGTCTCCTTGGCGAGCCACTCGGTGTAGGCGACCGCGTCCTCGTGCTCGATCCGGACCACGGGGTGGTTGCTCTTGCCCTCCGGATAGGTCGGGCCGGTCCACGAGGCGGGCCGTGGTGCCCCGTGGCCTCGACGAACTCCGCGTACTCCCGGTTCGTGACGGGGTACTTCCCGATCTCGAACTCGTCCACCTCGACCTCGTGCTGGGGCATCTCCTTCGCGATGAAGCGGGGCTGGACCTGCGCGTGCTTGTATTCCTTGATGATGCGCGGCGCGTCCTCGGCGAGCGTGCCCATGCGGAACGGCCCGCCGGCGACCCGGAGCATGACGGGCTCGCGCGACGGCACGCGGGGGTCGCCGAGGAGGCCGAGCGTGGTACCCGCCGCGCGTCGCCTGGGAAACGAGTAGGTGCCGGCGTCCTCGGCTACCTGCGCGAGCGCGGCCGCGTAGGCGGCGTTCTCGCCCCGCTCGCCGATCCGGGTCGCGGCGGCGGCGCGCGCCTTCGCGTCGCCCCCGAGCAGCGCCTTCCAGAGCTGCGCGTCGATCGCCTCGTCCGCGCCTTCCGGGACCGGTGCGGCGTCGGAGCCGGGCTGCTGGCTCGCGGCCGTCACTCGGGCCTGCCCTCGGCCTCGTCCATGGTGCGCAGCCGCGCCGCCAGGGTGACGAGCATGTGCTCGGCGAGCCGCGGGTCGTTGCGGAGCTCGCGGAGGAAGTCCCACCGGTGGAGCACCATGCAGAGCGCCTCCTCGATCGCGAAGACGGAGGCCGACCGCGGGCGCCCGTCGAGGAGCGCCAGCTCGCCGAAGAACTCACCCGGCCCGAGCTGGGCGAGCAGCCGACCGTCGCTGCCGTCGGTCGACCCGACGCGCACCTCGACCGATCCCTCGACGAGGAGGAACATGCCGTCCGCCTCCTCGTCGAAGTCGGCGCCCTCCTGGATGATCTCGTCGCCCTGCGGGTACGCCGCCACGCGGGCCAGCCTGGCCAGCCGGGCGATCGCGTCGTCGGACAGGCCCTCGAACAGCCTGGCGCCGCGGAGCAGAGCCGCCTTGTCGATCTGCTCTTCGCTGACGATCGGCTTGCTGCTCATCGTGCCTCGCCTGAAGTGGACACCTGCAACGTCGAGATCTTACGCGTTCGCGTCATCGTCGGGCACGATCGCGACCGCCCGCGTCCATCCCGCGCTCGCTCGCTCGACGAGGACCGGAAAGCAGGCGACGGTGAAGCCGCTGGCGGCCGGGAGGTCGCCGAGGTGGGCGAGCTTCTCGATCTGGCAGTACTCGCGCTCGCGACCGACGAAGTGCGCGGGCCACAGGTGGGCCGAATCCCCGTCGCGCAGGAAGTCGCTGCCCATGAACATCGGCGGTCGGTCGAGGCTCCAGGCGTCGGTGCCGATCACCATGACGCCGTGGTCGAGCAGCCACCGCGTGCTCTCCGCGCCGAGACCGCAGTAGCGCTCGAGGTACTCCGGCTGACCCCAGAGCTCGTCGGCGCCCGTCCAGATCAGGACGATGTCGTTCGGGCGCAGCGTGTGGCCGGCCGCCGCGAGCGCCTGCTCCAGGTCGGCGACGGTGATCGTCGTCCCCGCAGCCTTCGCGCGGAGGTCGAGGCGGACACCGGGGCCGAGGAACCACTCGAGCGGCAGCTGGTCGATCGTCCGCGCCGGCTGACCCGCGGTCGTCGGGCCGTAGTGCCAGGGGGCGTCGACGTGCGTGCCGTGATGGCTCTCCGTCCGCATCGACTCCCAGGCCATGCCCGACGCCGCCGGGGAAGTCACGCTTGCGCACCCGTTTCCCCGTCACCAGCCCGCGGAGGATGCGGAGAACGGATCTCCCTCGCGAGCGCGGGTCCTGGGCGGGAGCGAGCGCGAGCAGCGAGCCGCCCCGGGAGTGGTCGTAGTACTTGATCTTCGGTGGCAGCGGCTCCCCGCCGCCCGGCGAGATCGGGACGCTCAGATCGATGATCCGCGGCAGGTCTCCCCCTCCCGGGGACGTCGGGACGGCGAGAGAATACGGGAATCGGCGTGGACGAAGCCCCGGGAGGCGGGCAGGACCGCCGCGGGCCGGGAGGCGCCGTTCGGAACATATCGAATCACGAGGAGACGTGCCGTGCCTCCGCCGGAGATCAGCCTGCCGGGCCGCCATGTGAGATACTCGGCCGGCGTCGGTAGCTCCGGCTGAGATCCAGGAGGTCGAGAATCGGCAAGCTTGCGTTCCTCTTCCCGGGACAGGGCTCGCAGAAGGTCGGCATGGGCGCCGACCTCGCGGCTGCCCGGCCGGACGTCTACGACAGGTACCTCGACAGCGCGGACGAGGCGTCCGGGCTGCCAATCCGCGCCCTGTCGCTCGAAGGGCCGCTCGAGTCGCTGACCGAGACGAACGCCGCTCAGCCCGCTCTGTTCGCGCTCTCGCTGGCGGTGCACGAGGTCGCGCGCGAGGCCGGTTTGCGGCCCGCCGTCGTCGCCGGCCATAGCCTCGGTGAGTACACGGCTGCCGTCGCCGCGGGCGCCCTCTCGCTCGAGGACGGGATGCGGCTCGTGAGCATGCGCGGGCGGTTGATGGCGGAGATCCAGGCCGAGCGGCCGGGAGCGATGGCGGCGGTGATCGGCCTTCCCGCCGAGCGGGTTCGGGAGCTCTGCGAGGAGGCATCGGCCTCCGGCTCGGTTTCCCCTGCCAACCTGAACACGCCCGTGCAGATCGTCGTCTCGGGCGAGGAGACCGCCGTCGAGCGGCTGATGGCGCTGGCCGGCGAGGCCGGTGCGGAGAAGGTGGTGCGCCTTCAGGTGGGCGCCGCGTTCCACAGCGAGCTCATGAAGCCGGTGCAGGATCGCCTCGCCACCGAGATGGAGCAGGTCTCGTGGCGCGAGCCCGAGGTTCCGCTCGCGTCCAATGCCTTCGGCGGCGTCATCCGCACGGGCGACGAGGTACGTGCAGCGCTCATCGCGCAGATCGCGAGCCCGGTTCGCTGGGTCGAGTGCGTGGAGGCGCTGGCGGGCGCCGGCTGCGCGACGTTCCTCGAGCTCGGCTCGGGCCGCGTCCTGACGGGCCTCGTACGCCAGATCCTCGGCAAGGACACCGACACGGCCGCCGCGGATGCACCGCAGGCGCTCGCGAGCTTCATCGAGAGCCGACCGCAGCTTGCAACCACGAGCTAGGGGCCAGATCGGAGCTTGACGGCGGGACCTCGTGACGTTGTGGCAAGTCTCCTCACAGTGACGTCTCGTCGGCGGAGGGCGGTCGTTTCGGCGTCGGCGGGCTTCGCCCGGCGACGCCTCTTCGCGAGTAACGCGTGAACAGTCGAGGAGGGGGTCCGTGGGGGAACCATGGGTTCCCCCACGCCAGCTAGATGATCGACCGCCTGACCGATCTCGCGGATCGCCGCCGGCGGTGGGTGTTCGCCGCTCGTCGTGCCGCTCGTCGCCGTCGCCGTGTTCCTCGGCGGCCCGGTCGCGGAGCTGCTCTCGGGCGGCGGCGAGAGCTTCGAGGACTCCAGCTCGGAGAGCGTCGACGCGCGGGTGCGTCTCGAGGAAGCGGCCGGGGAGAGCCCGGAGATCGGGCTGATCGCGCTCGTCGACACGAACGCCGACGTGCGCACCGACGCGGCTGCCAGGACCAAGGTCGAGGACGTGGCGCAGCAGATCGCCGGCGACGACGCAGTGACGCGGACGATCACGTTCTTCGACACGAACACCCCCGCGCTTCGTCTCGCGGGACGGGACGAAGACCTACGTGCTCGCCTCGTTCGAGCCCCTCGGCGAGGAGGAGGCGGAGGAGGCGGCGCTCCGAATCCAGGACCTCTTCGAGGACGACCCCTCGGTGACGATCGGAGGCGGGGAGATCGCCGGCGCGCAGGTCGGCGAGCAGGTCGAGAAGGATCTCGCGCGCGCCGAGCTCTTCGCATTCCCGATTCTGTTCGCCCTCTCGTTCTTCATCTTCCGCGGGCTCGTCGCGGCGCTGCTCCCGCTCGTCTGCGGCGCCATCTCGATCGTCGTGACGCTGCTCATCCTCCGCGCCGGGAACGAGCTGACGCCGCTCTCGGTCTTCGCTCTCAACCTCGTGACCGGGCTCGGGCTCGGGCTCGCGATCGACTACAGCCTGTTCATCGTCTCGCGCTACCGGGAGGAGCTGATTCGGGTCGGGCCCGGCCGGGAGGCGCTCAGGCGGACTCTGGCAACGGCCGGGCGGACGGTGACGTACAGCGCGCTCACCGTCGCGGCCGCGCTCGCCTCGCTGCTCATCTTCCCACAGCCGTTCCTGTACTCGATGGGCATCGGCGGGGTCGCCGTGGCGTTGGTCTCCGCGGCGACGGCACTCATCGTGCTGCCGGCGATCCTGGCCGCCCTGGGCACCCGCGTGAACGCGCTCGCCCCGGCGCGCTGGCGCGAGGCCGCCGAGCGCACGGCCCGCGCAGAGCACACCGGCTTCTGGTACCGGCTCTCGCAGGCCGTGATGCGCAGGCCCGGTGCGATCGCGCTCGGCACGGCGACCTTGCTCATCGTCCTCGGGCTTCCCTTCTTCAGCGTCAAGTTCACGGGCGTCGATGCGGGCGTTCTGCCGGAGTCGGCCAGCGCGCGCCAGGTGGACGACGCGCTCCGCAACGAGTTCCCGCCCCGGAGCACCTCGCCGATCTACATCGCGGTCGACGCGCCGAGCTCGGAATCCGCTCAGGTCGAGAGCTACGCGACGACGCTCGGCGGCCTCTCCGGTGTCGCCGCGGTGGCCCCACCCGAGGATCTCGGCGGCGGCCTCTGGAAGGTCGAGGTAACCCCGGAGCAACCGGCCCTCGACGACGCGATCCAAGGACCTCGTTGACGAGATCCGCGCGCAGGAGGCGCCGTTCCCGGTGGCCGTCGGAGGGGAGACGGCAAGCTTCGTCGACCAGCAGGCGAGCCTGAAGGCACACCTGCCGTGGGCGCTCCTGGTGATCGCGCTCGGCACCTTCGTTTTCCTCTTCGCCATGACCGGGTCCGTCCTCATTCCCATCAAGACGTTCATCCTCAACCTGCTCACGCTCAGCGCGGCCTTCGGGATCCTGGTGTTCGTCTTCCAGGAGGGCCGGCTCGAAGGCCTGCTCGACTACAGGAGCGCGGGGGCGCTCGACGCGACGCAGCCGATCCTCCTCTTTGCGGTCGCCTTCGCGCTCTCCACCGACTATGCGGTGTTCCTCCTGACCCGCATCAAGGAGGCGCGCGACTCGGGCATGGGCAACACCGACGCGGTGGCCGCCGGGCTCGAGCGCACCGGCCGGATCGTGACCGCCGCCGCGCTGCTCTTCTCGATCGCCGTCGGGGCCTTCTCGACGTCGGAGATCGCCTTCATCAAGGAGGTCGGCATCGGCATCGCACTCGCCGTGATCATCGACGCGACGATCGTGCGGGCCCTGCTCGTCCCCTCGCTCATGAAGCTGCTCGGCGAGTGGAACTGGTGGGCGCCGGGGCCGCTCAGGCGCCTGCACGACCGCTACGGGCTCAGCGAGGGCGAGCTGCCGCCCCCGGAGGCGGCCTGGGTCGGGTCGCCGAGCCGGATCGGGGAGTTCCTTGGCGGCGCGGCCGGAGCGTCCACGGCCGAGAAGGCGTGGTTGCAGGTGACCGCCGGCCCGCTGGCCGGTCAGGCGGTCGAGGCCTCGGCCGAGCTCGTCATCGGGCGTGAGGGCGCCGATCTGCTCCTCGACGACGCGCAGGTCTCGAGGCGGCACGCCGCCATTCGGCCCGTTCAGGAGGGCATCGAGGTCGAGGACCTGGGCTCGCTCAACGGCACCTGGGTGAACGGACAGCGCATCGAGCAGGCGACCCGGCTCGCGGCCGGCGACGTGCTCGTTATCGGCGACACGCGGATCGAGGTCCACATCCCCGAGCGAGCGGCGCCGGTACGCCCCGCGGCCACCGTGCTGCGCGAGCACGAGCTGAGGCCGGTCACCGCCCTCGTCGCCGACATCGTCGGTCCCGCCTCGCTCTGGGAGCGCCTCGCCCCCGAGCGCACGCAGCAGCTCATCGACGAGTGCCTGGAGCGCCTCACGGGGGTCGCCGCGGAGCACGGCGGCATGGTGCAGCTGCATACCCACAGCGCGATCCGCGCGTACTTCGGCGTTCCTACCCGTCGCGACGACGATCTCGATCGCACAGCCGGCGCGGCGCTGCGCATGGTCGACGAGATCGCGGCGCACGCTCGCGCCGTGGCCCAGGCGTGGAACGTCGAGGCCGTCCACGTTCGCATCGGGATCGAGGGGGTCGACGCGTCGTCGGCTCAGCCGGGCACCGGCGGGGGAGCAGCCGTCGGCAACGTGCTCGACACGGCCGCGGCCCTTCAAGCGGCCGCCGCGCCCGACACGATCGTGGTCGGCCGGGCTGCCGCGGGCGCGCTCGCACGGAGCTTCGAGCTGCAGCCCCTCGGCGTCCTGGTCGCGGAGGGCCCGGCGCCGCTAGAGGGCTACCGGCTCACCGGACGCCGGCCGCCCGCTCCGGCGAGAGCCCCGCTCCGATCGCGTAGCTTAGAGCACCCAACAGAATTGACTACTGCGCCGGGTCTCCTTTCTGTTGGGCGCTCCTAGGGCAGGAGGCGGTACTGCCCGTGGTGGAAGAGCAGCGGCGGCGTGTCGGGCTCGATGCCGAGCGCGACCACCTCGCCCACGAAGATGACGTGATCGCCCGCCTCGTGGCTCGCCGTGAGCCTGCAGTCCAGGTGGCAGGCGGCGCCCGCGAGTATCGGCGAGCCGGTAACGGCGACGGTGTGCTCCACCTCTCTGAACGCCGCCTCGCCGCGGGGCCGATCCTTCGACGCGAAGTAGCGGGAAAGGGCCTCCTGCTCGGCGCCGAGGATGTTGACCGCGAAGACCTCGTTGCGTTCGATGCTCTCGCTGCCGGCGGTGCCGCTCATGACACACACGAGCACGAGCGGCGGGTCGAGCGACAGGGACGAGAACGCGTTCGCGGTCATCCCGTACTGCTCGCCGGGCCCGTGGGTCGTGATCACGGTCACACCGGTCGCGAAGGCCCCCAGGGCGCGCCGGAAGTCGGCGCTGCTGAACGCCTCGGCTTGGGTCTCGTCCTCGGCTGCCGCCATCGCGACTAGCCGCTCGCCCCGATCTCGCCGAGCCGCTGCTGGATCGTCCGGTCGAAGTCCCGCGTGGTGCCGAGCGACTGGGCGACGAGCGAGCGGAAGGCGTCCCGCTCCATGGCGAACAGGGTGGTCGCGGCGGTCGCCTGCACCGTCGCGGTACGCGGCATGTCGCGAAGGATCGCCATCTCGCCGAAGAACTGGCCTCGCTCGAGTCGCGCGACGGTTCGCCGTTCGCCCGCGTCCTCGCGGACGACCTCGACCTCGCCGTCCACGACGATGAAGAACTTGTCCGCGGGAGCGCCCTGCCGCACGATCACCGTGCCCGGGTCGGCCTGCACGACCTGGAGGCTCGCGCCGAGCGTGGCGCTGACCTCGCCCGGCGGCAGGTCGTGGAAGACGCTGTAGACGAGATCTCGGTGGTAGTCGAACCCGAGCGCCTGGTCGGAGCCCTCGGTGCCGCTCGCGCCCTCGATGAACCGGATCTCGGCAGGCGTGATGCGGAAGAACGAGATATTGCTCTCGCCCGATGCCGAGACCGACGCGAACTTCTGCTCGAAGAGGCCGACGACACGGCGGATGTCGTCGGCGTTGAGAAGGACGCGCGCCTCGCCGGCTCCCTGGATGCCCTTCGTCTGCCGCCAGTCGGCCGCGTACTCGTCGATAGCGAAGGCGACCATCGAGTTCTGCTCGATGTGTCCGGCGGTCGTGGCGTCCGGTCGCGTCCAGACGTAGAGCGTCACGCCGTCGTTCACGAACGTGAGCGTCGCAGCGTGCGGAACGCCGCTCGTCGATGCGGTCGCCAACGTCAGCGTCTTCTGCTCCGTGAGGTACGCGAGTACGTGCGGCGGTACAGTCAGCGTGGCGTTCGCGGCCATCGATCCCTCCTTCGCCTGGACGGGCCTGACGGTACCAGCTGGGCGCCCGCGGTGGAGATCGCGGCCTCGTGCTCTCTCGTCGTGCCGGAGCGGCGATCCACCGTCGGCTGTGTGCCATACTCGATCGGCATTCGGTCGTCGAAACGGGAGCCGTGGCGCTGCCCGAGGAGCTCGTCGGCCGGTTTCGGAGGAGGACGTCATCAGATGATTGATCTGCAATTGACCGGTAACCGTGGCACCGCCGGATGGCGGCCGATACCGTCGCCTGAGACCACGCTCGTGGCTCGCACGTACCTACAGGTACGCACGAGCCATGATCGCGCCCTCATGCTCGGTCTCTGCCGTCCCCGACGGCACCACAATTCCCGATCAATCATCTAGTGGCACTGTCGGCGCTCGCGCGGAACGCGCTCTTCGAAGGTCTGACCGAAGCCGAGCTGGACGAGCTCGCCCGCCGTATGCGCTCGCGGCAGTTCGAGCGCAACGAGCTGATCTGCCGGGCGGGCGACCCGGGCGACAGCCTGTTCGTCATCGCGGACGGGCTCGCGCACGTGGTCGGCGCCAGCGGGAGTCGCGAGTCACCCGCGCTCGCCCGCCTGCGCCGGGGAGACGTGATCGGGGAGATGTCCCTTCTGACAGGCGAGCCGAGATCGGCGACCGTCGTCGCGGCGACGCCGACAACAGCTCTCGAGCTAGGGCAGCGGGACTTCGCGGCTGTCGTGGCACGGCAGCCTCGCATCCTCGCGAACCTGAGCCGCATCCTGAGTCACCGACTCGCCGAGACGACCGCCCGGATCGCGCAGCCGCGTGCGAGGGGGGAGGCTGTCGGCCTGCTCGTCGGGTCAGCCGCCGAGCATGCCCTGCCCGAGCTGGTCGAGAGCGACGAAGGCAGCGACCCCGCGACCGGTCACGTCCGTCGATGCACGCACGTCGGCCGAGGAGGCGCTCGGCTCGCTCGACGATCTCCTCTCCGACCACGCAACCGTGCTCGTCGTCGGCACGCTCGGGCTCGACACGCCTCCGCTGCTGCTGGACTCCGTCGATCGGGTTGTCGCGTTCGTCGCGCACGCGGGCGAGCTCGGGGAGCTCGAGGCCTCGCTCGAGCGAACGGCAGGGCGCGAGCACGGGATCGAGGTGGTGGTCGTCGCCGACTCCGCGGACGAGTGCCGGCGGACGAGCGAGCGTGCGGACGCAGCGAGCCGATCCGTTGTCCGTGCCATCTCGTCGGGGTTTCCACTCACCGAGCAGGACAGCGGCTGGCTCGGACGCCATCTCTCTCGGACGAAGCTCGGGCTCGCGCTCGGAGCGGGTGGAGCGAAGGGCTATGCGCACGTTGGCGCGTTGGCGGTGCTCGAGCAGGCCGGGTACACGGTCGACTGCGTGGCGGGCAGCAGCATCGGGGCAATCGTCGGCGCCTGGTACGGGCTCGGCCTGAACGCGGGCGAGATCGAGGCGACGATGCGGGCCGGGTTCAGCCCCGACGTCGTGGCGGCCATGTTCGAGCTCTCGATGTCCGGGGCCTCGACCGGGGTCGACAAGGTAACGCGGCTGCTGCGAGAGAGCACGGGCGAGAAGTCGTTCGCGGACCTGCTGACGCCCCTGGTCGTCATGACGGTCGACCTCAACGCCCGGCGTGCGGAGCCGGTGACGAAAGGCGCGCTCTGGGATGCTCTCGTGGGGGCGATTGCAGTGGCGGGCCTCTTCCCGCCCCACGAGCGCGACGGCCAGCGGCTCGTCGACGGTCACGCGCTCGTGCCGGTTCCGACCGACGCGCTCGTGGACATCGGCGCGGACGTCACCGTCTCGGTCAACCTGATCAGCCGGGACACGCTCCCTGCCTGGCCCGGCCACACGCCGCCCGCCGAGGGGCCTCCCACACGTCGAGCGCGGATCCTCGACGCGCTGCTCGAGCTCATGGACGTCGCCCAGCTCGACTCCAGCGAGCGCCAGGCTGCGCGCGCGGACGTCGTCGTCACCCCGCGGTTCGGCCCGGGGACCTGGCGCGACTTCCACCTCGCCGACCTGTTTCTCGATGCCGGGCGCCTCGCCGCGGAGGAGGCGCTGCCCTCGTTGCGTTCGCTCGCGAACGCCAGCTCGTCGGTAGCTGCCGGTCCCCGACCGGCCGGCCGGCTCGTCTCAGGCCGCGTGCTCCGGCGGGCTCCCGCCGCGCTGCGAGCTGCTGTCCCACTGAAGCCGCTCGCCCGACTGGGTGCGGAGCGTCCCGAGGCGCTCGGCGATGCGGCCGAGCGCCACCTCGTCGCCCAGCTTCTCGGCGACCTTCTGCGCCCGCAGAAACAACTCGTCAGCGCGGGAGACGGCGTCGAGCGCGAGCGCTCGGTCGGCGGCGCGCTCGAGGTACACGAGCGCCCTGGGCAGCTCCTGGCTGCGCGAGAAGTAGTGCGCCAGGACCTCCAGATGGTCGTCCAGCGTGCTCGCGTAGAGGCTCTCGAAGGCGGCCCCGACCGCCCCGTAGAGCTCGCGCTGGCGCGCCGGAGGCATGGTCGAGAGCGATGCCTCTCGCAGGAGCCCGTGACGGAAGATGTACTCGGGCTCGGGATAGCGACGGAGCTCGCGAATGATGTCGGCTCGCAGCAGCGCGGCGAGGTCGCCTTCCAGGTCATCGCTTCCGGCAACGTGCTGAAGGGCACGGAGGGGGAAGCTGCGCCCGACCACGGCGGCCACCTGAGCGAGCCTGCGGGCCCCGCTCGGGAGCCGGTCGATGCGCGCGAGCAGCAGGCTCTCGAGCGTCGCGGTCATCACCCGCGCGCCGGTCACCGTCGGTGCCCATGTCTGCGCGCGGCGCACCTGTGAGCCTTCCGCGAACGCGTTCACGAGCTCCTCGAGGTACAGCGGGTTGCCCTCGGCGCCGTTCACGATCTGCTGCAGCTCGGTGTCCTGCAGGAACTTGCTTCCCGGCAGCCCGGAGAGGAGCTGCCAGGCGTCGTCGTCGGAGAGCGGCGCGAGCGTCAGCTCGACCGAGCGGTGCGCGTAGTTCGAGAGCGCCCCGATCCTGAGCCGCCAGCCCTCCGATGCCGGGTCGGGACGCAGCGTCGACACGACCAGCAGGGGGGTGAGGTCGACGAGCTCGAGGAGGATCTCGGCGAGCTCCCGCGTCGACGCATCGGCCCAGTGGAGGTCCTCGACGGCGAGCACGACGGGCCCCTGGCGGGCCACGCTCGCGATCCACGTGCGAAACGCCCTGCGGGACCTCCGCGCCCAGCTCGTGCGTGGGAAGCTGTCGCAGCCGCTCCTCGGTCTCCGGGTCGAGCTTGAGCGAGAGCAGCCGGGAGAGGTAGGGGAGCACGTCGGCGTGCTCGACGCTCGGCAACAGCCCCAGCTTTGCGCGCAGCTTCGTCCGCACCGAGATCTCCGCCTCGCCCTCCTCCGCGCCGACCCAGCTCCTCAGCATCTCGATGAAGGGGCCGTACAGGAGCTCGGTGCCGTACGAGAGGCAGCGGCCCTCCATCCACGTGACCCGATCCTCCGTGAGGGCATGGAGCTCGCCGAGCAGGCGGGTCTTCCCGATGCCGGAGTCGCCCAGGAGGAAGACGATCTGGCCCCGGCCGGCCGTGAGGTCCTTGGCGATCGCGTCCAGGCGCCCGACCTCGGCCTCGCGACCGACCAGCGGGGTCGTCGGCGCACTCGCCTGCGTTGCGGACTGGGAGGAGACGAGGCGCCACGCCTCGACCGGCTTGACGCGGCCCTTGACGCTCACCTCGCCCAGAGGCTCGAGCACGAAGCGCTGCAGCAGCGCGCGGGCCGTGGTCTCGCCGACGGCGATCGTCCCCGGATTCGTGTAGGACTGCAGCCGCGCGGCGACGTTCGGCGTGTCGCCGAGCACGACGGCCTGCGGGTCGGCAGCCCCGACGAGGCCGACGGCGGTCTCGCCCGTGTTGATCCCGACCCTGGCGCTGAAGTCCGAGATGCCCCAGGCGGCCTCGACCTCTCGCGGCGTACGCGCGGACCACGTCGAGGATGCGCAGACCGGCGCGGGCCGCGCGCTCCGCATCGTCCTCGTGCGCCGTGGGGACGCCGAAGAAGGCGGCGATCCCGTCACCCATGTAGGCGTGAACCGTCCCGCCGAACTGCTCGACGGCGCGGCTCATGCGGCTGACGCACTCGCCGACGACCATCTTCACCTCGGCGGGCGTGAGGCGCTCGCCGAGGCTCGTGGAGCCGACGATGTCCGCGAACAGGGCGGTCACGGGGCGCAGCTCGTCCTCGGCGCCGGCAGGGGCGGGCGGGCGCTCGTCCACGCGCGGCTCCGGGGCCGCGGGTACGACCGCCGCCGCGGCCGGCGCGGCTTTCGCCTCCTCGGCGGCGCGCGGGGCGTCGCCGGGCATCGCCAGGACCGTCCGCCCTTCCTCGACCGGATCGGCCAGGACCTCCATGGAGCTCGTGCCGACCGTGATGACATCGCCGGCGGCGAGCCGTTTCGTGCCCACGATGCGCTCTCCGTTCACCCAGGTGCCGTTGAGCGACCCGAGATCCTCGACCTCGATCGAATCGTCGGCCGGCCGTACGAACGCATGGCGTCGCGAGATGAGCGGATCCTCAATGGTGATATCCGCGTTCAGGCGCCCGACCACGAGCTGGGACTCGATCGTGAATCGACGCCCAGCCAGCGGGCCGTCCTTGAGCACGAGCGACGGCACGAGGTCAGTCTAGAGGCTCGCTCTACCGCTCTGTGCCACCCCTCGGGCGCTGCATCCCGACGCCTGGCCCGCCCGACCCTTGTACGGTCCCGTCGATGGACGGTAACGGAACGCCGTCGCGTTCCCGGCCGCGGCCCACACCGAGACAGCTGGCGATCGCCTGCGGGGCGTTCGTGCTGGGCGGGATCCTGGCGATCGTCGTCGACCGGGCGGTGCAAGATCAGGGGCCCATGCGCGCACAGGAGACGGTCGTCGAGGCGCCGGTGGGAACGCTCGAGGAGATACCGGCGGCCCCCGCCCGGGTGTTGGCTGACCGGGTCCGGCTGCCGGAGGGCTTCGAGTCGCGCCGCTTCCACGGAGGGCCGACGTTCACGTTCGTCGACGCCGGCCGTGTCGAGGTCGAGATCGACGGGAACACCACGACGTACGGCCCCGGGGCGTTCTACTTCGTGCCCGGCGGACAGGTCTACACCCTGCGGGTGCTCGACACGGCCGGGCTGGCGACCGTGCGCCTGCTCGAGCCGGGCGCAGAGGCGACAACCGAGGTGCGCTAGGGTCCGCGCGCATGGGCAGGCGGATCGCGATCCTCGGAGCCGGCAAGATGGGGGAGGCCCTCATCGCGGGGCTCCTCTCCTCGGGTTGGCGGCGGCCCGACGAGATCGTCGCGGCGGACCGGCGACCGGAGCGGCTGGAGGAGGTGTCGGCGAAGTTCGGCGCCGCGACCACCAGCTCGAACGCCGAGGCCGTTGCGGACGCCCAGCTCGTGGTCATCGCGGTGAAGCCGCAGGACATGGACGCGCTGCTCGCCGAGATCGGCGGCCTCCTGACCGCCGACCAGACGGTTCTCTCGATCGCGGCCGCGATCCCCACCGCCGCGATCGAGCAGCATCTAGGCGCGGCCGTGCCGGTCGTCCGAGCGATGCCGAACACCCCTGCGACGGTGCACGAAGGCATGGCCGGAATCGCGGCCGGGAAGCACGCCGGCGACGAGCACCTGCAGCTGGCCGAGGAGCTGCTCGCGCACGTCGGCCGCACCGTTCGCGTTCCCGAGGTGCACATGGACGCGGTCACGGCGGTGTCGGGATCAGGCCCGGCCTACTTCGCCCTGCTGGCCGAGTCGATGATCGAGGCCGGAATCCTGCTGGGGCTGTCGCGCGAGATCTCGACCGAGCTCGTGGTGCAGACGATGCTCGGCACCGCCAAGCTCCTGCGGGACGAGAAGATGCACCCGGTCGAGCTCCGCGAGTCGGTCACCTCTCCTGGAGGCACCACGATCGCCGCCATCCGCGAGCTCGAGCAAGCGGGCGTGCGGGCTGCCTTCCTGAACGCGATCCAGGCGGCCATGCAGCGCTCGAAGGAGCTGGCGGCGGGCTCGTACGAACCGGCGCCGGATAGATCCGGCCGCTACAGAGTCGGATGCGAAGACGTCGGCGCTGCAGCCGAAGACGAGCGCCGCGGGCACCTCGTCGCGCGAGACGCCGGCGAGCGAGCGGTGACCGAGCTGGACCTCGACGCCGTCCCATGCCTCGATCCCGAGCGACGCCGCGCCCTCCGCCGAGCCGATGGCCAGGAGATCCTCCACCGGCACGACGTTGCGGCGGAGCTCCTGCCGGCGGGCGATGCCCTCGAGCTCTCGGAGCTCCTCGAGCGGGTCGATGCGAACGTTCGAGTCCGAGCCGATGCACAGCGCGATGCCACGCTCGAGAACGCGTGCTACCGGGAGGAATCCGTCTCCGAGGTTCGCCTCCGTCGTCGGGCAGACGCAGATCCGGGCTCCCGCATCCGCGAGCAGGTCGAGCTCGCCGTCCGAGGCGTGCGTCCCGTGCACGATCGTCGTCCGCGGCCCGAGGCAGCCGCACTCCGTGAGCAGCTCGATCGGCCGCAGGCCGTGCTCCGCCACGCATTCCTCGATCTCGCGGGGCTGCTCGCACGCGTGAACGTGCAGGACGAGGCCCTCCCTCGCCGCGTAGGCCCCGAGCTCCCGCAGCCAGTCCGCCGGGCAGGCACGGACGGAGTGGGGGGCAAGGCCGACCGGGATGCCCGCCTCGGCGAGCCGCTCGACGGCATCGAGGTACTCGGCGACCGAGCCCTGCCGGAACCTCGACAGCCCTCCCCGACCGTATGCGGCGTAGAGGAGCCGTAACCCGATCCCGGCCTCGTGCGCCGCCTCGGCCGCGGCGTGCGCCTCCTGCAGGCCCACGTAGTGGAACTCGCCGACCGCGGTGAAGCCGGCCACACGCATCTCGCGATAGACGTCGGCGTACATGCTGCGGACCCGCTCGGGCGTCAGCTGCTCCGCCTCGGCGTACATGCCGTCGCGCCAGGCCCAGAAGTCGCCTCCTTCGACGCGGCCGCGCAGCGAGCGCTGGAACGCGTGGCTGTGCGCGTTGACGAAGCCGGGCAGGCAGCGTCGCCGGTCGCTCACCCGGCCGAGACTACCGCCCCTGCGGACGCCGCACGCGGCCGTGGCGTCCGGTCCGCGATGAGATCCGGCGCCTACAATCAACCACATGGCGGTCCCGACGGTGGCGCCTCCCCTGGCGCAGCTCCCGAACGCCCTCACGATCGCCCGGTTCGCGCTCATCCCGGTGTTCGTGGTCCTCGTGCTCGAGGCAGAGGGCGGCCACAGCTGGCCGGCTGCCATCGTCTTCGGCATCGCGGGCATCACCGACCAGGTGGACGGCTATCTTGCACGACGCTGGCACGTCGAGTCGGAGTTCGGAAAGTACGCGGACCCGCTGGCGGACCGCCTCATGATCGACGCCGCGATCGTGCTGCTCTGGCTTGCCGACCGCCTGCCGCTCGCCGCGCTCGCGATCATCCTCGTGAGGGACGTGGTGCTCGTCGGCGGGTCCCGCTTCGCGACCAACCGCGGCTATGTCTTCGACGTCAGCCTCCTCGGCAAGGCTGCCACCTGGGTGCTGTACGTCTCGATCGTCTGCGTGCTCACGACCCCCGCAGGCACCGACTGGCCGCTCTGGCTCTTCTGGATCGGCATCGGCATGGCCGGCGTCGCGGGTATCGAGTACGTCGTGCGTGTCCTGAGGACGACGAGGTGAAGGCCGTCGTGATGGCCGGTGGCGAGGGCACCCGCCTGCGCCCGCTGACGTCGAACCAGCCGAAGCCGATGGTGCCGATCGTCGGCCGGCCCTGCATGGAGCACATCGTCGAGCTCCTGCGACAGCACGGCTTCGAGGACGTCGTGGTCACGCTCGCCTTCATGCCGCAGGCCATCCGCAGCTACTTCGGCTCGGGGGAGACGCTCGGCGTGCGGATGAGCTACTCCGTCGAGGAGACGCCCGCAGGCACGGCCGGCTCGGTCCTCCTCGCCCGGGACGAGCTCGACGACACGCTCCTCGTCATCTCGGGCGACGCGCTCTGCGACGTCGACCTCGGCGCGCTGGTGCGCTTCCATCGCGAGAAGGGCGCGTCGGCCACGATCGGCCTCGTCTCCGTCGACAACCCACTCGAGTTCGGCATCGTCGTGACCGACGAGGACGGCCGCATCGAGCGGTTCCTCGAGAAGCCCTCGTGGGGCCAGGTGTTCTCCGACACGATCAACACGGGCATCTACGTGCTCGAGCCCGAGGTGCTCCGGCACGTCCCCGCCGACCGTCCGTACGACTTCTCGAAGGAGCTGTTCCCGCTGCTGCTCGAGATGGGCCGGCCGCTGTACGGCTACGTGCTGGACGGCTACTGGCAGGACATCGGCAACCTCGACCAGTACCGGCAAGCGAACTTCGACGCGCTGGACGAGCGCGTCCGCCTCACGATTCCGGGACTTCGCCTGCGCGGCAACATCTGGCTCGGCGAGGGGGTCGAGATCGCCGACCTCGGCCAGATCGAAGGCCCGGCGTACGTCGGCAACTACTGCCGGATCTCGCCGACGGCATCGATCGGCCCGTACTCGGTGCTCGGGTCGAGCGTCACCGTGCGTGAAGGCGCGAGCGTGACGCGCTCGGTCGTCGACGTGTCGACGTACCTGGGCCGGAGCAGCATCGTGGAGGGCGCGACACTCGGCCGGTCGGCCGAGCTCCGCGCGCACGCCCATGTCCGCGAAGGCTCGGCGATCGGCGACGAGTGCACCATCGGCCAGGAGAGCGTCGTGCTCCCCGGCGTGCGGATCTACCCGTTCAAGGAGGTCGAGTCCGGCACCATCGTCGACCGCAACCTCGTGTGGGAGTCGCGGGTCGCGGCCGGGGGCGGCAACGCCGCGCGGCTGCGGGGGCTCGTCAACGTCGACCTGACTCCCGAAGCGGCACTGCGCCTCGGAATGGCGCTCGGCACGGCGATGCAGCGCGGCAGTCGCGTGGCTGCGAGCGCCGCCGCCCAGCCGGCATGCCGACTGATCAAGCGGGCACTGCTCGTCGGGCATCCTCTCGACGGGAGTCCACGTGGACGATCTGCGCGTGATGCCTGCACCCGTGAATCGCCACCTCCTGAAGACGCAGGGCTACGCGGCCGGCGTCCACGTTCGCCCGAGCGAGTCCGACCCGGAGGCCGTCCAGATCGACGTCTTCGAGCACCCGGGCATCCAGGCCGGCCCGACGCTCGAGAAGGAGATCGAGAAGCACGCGTCGCGCCAGGAGTTCCGGCGCGCCTCGTACGCCGATCTCGGCGAGCTCGCCTATCCGTCGCGTGCCGCCGAGAGCTACGCCGAGGACCTCGTCCGCACGCTCGACGTGGCCGCCATCCGCGCCCGCGGCTTCCGCATCGCGGTGGACTACACGTACTCGTCGGCGTCCATCATCCTGCCGCGCGTCCTCGGCGCCCTCGACGTCGAGAAGATCGCCGCGCACGGCTACGTGGCCGGCCGGCCACCCGCCACCGTCGGCGCGAGCGAGTCGATCGAGGCGACGAAGCGCCTCGTCACGGCTGTCGGCGCCGACTTCGGAGTCGTCATGGATC
Source organism: uncultured Thermoleophilia bacterium (assembly GCA_963838105.1). Lineage (GTDB taxonomy): Bacteria > Actinomycetota > Thermoleophilia > Gaiellales > Gaiellaceae > CAWJNF01. The sequence continues at coordinate 211,034 of CAWIQC010000020.1, forward strand.
AGGCGGCGGAGCGGATCTCCCTCGTCGACGACCAGGGGCGAGAGGTGCCGCTCGACCAGGAGCTGCTCCTCTTCGTGTCCCTCCTCTCCCGCAACGGCGCGACCGGGACGCTCGCCGTGCCGGTCAACGCGACGAACCTGATCGACACGCTCGTCGAGGGGAGCGGGGTGAGCGTGCGCAGGACGCAGGCATCCCTCGCAGCGCTGACGAAGGCCGCGGCGGAGCCCGGGACGATCTTCGCGGGCGCGGTCAGGGGCGGCTTCGTGTTTCCGGCCTTCCTGCCCGCCTACGACGCGATCGCCAGCCTCTGCTACCTGCTGCAGCTGCTCGCCCCGGTGGAGCAGCCGCTCTCGGCTCTGGTCGACGCGCTCCCACGGCCTGCTGTCGTCCATCTGGAGGTTCGCTGCCCGTTCGCGCTCAAGGGAGCGGTGATGCGGCTGCTTTCCGAGCGGATGAAAGAGCGCGAGACCGATACGCTCGACGGCATCAAGGTGGTCGACGAGGACGGCTGGTCGCAGGTCATCCCCGACCCCGAGGAGCCGCTCGTACACGTCTACGCCGAGGGCCGAACGGCGCGCGACGGCGAGCGGCTCGCGACCGAGCTCCAGGCGCTCGTCGAGGACATCATCGGCAGGGAGCGGACCGTCACCTAGAGCCTCTGGCACCCGGCGAGAAGCCGAAACCCTCAAGTGGAGGTTGAAGGATTCCGGTCCTCTTGCTCTAATGCAGGTAGCACAGAGGTTCCCACCCGACCCTGGAGGCCACGTGGAAGCTCTTCCCGACCTCGCGACACTGTCCGACAGCGATCTGCGCGACCTGATCCGCAAGCTGCTCGAGGAAGAGCACGACATCTCCTACCAGCGCCGCATCCTGCACGGGAAGATCGACATCCTGCGCGCCGAGCTCGTGGCCAGGCTGCAGAACCAGGTCGAGCGTGGGGGGAGCCCCCTCTCCGAGGTCGACCTCGACCGGCTGACCGCGATTCTCGCCGTCAAGGCGGCGCCGCAGATCTCGGAGGAGGAGCTGAAGGATCCGGATGCGTGAGCGCCGGGTGAGCACGCGGGAACGCGGGTGACGCACGTTCACTGCCCGGAGTGCGGCTTCCAGAACCTCGAAGCCGCGCAGTACTGCGAGAAGTGCGGCGCCCTGCTCATTCCCGACGACGCGTCCGGCGGAGAGACGACGCTCTCCATCTCCCCGAGCCAGGAGGAGGAGTCCAGGCCGTCGATCGTGCCGACGGCGGGGATGGCGATCATCGTCCGCTCGGGCGGCGGGCGAGCGGGCGAGGCGTACGTGCTCGAGCGCGATCGCCTGACGATCGGACGCTCGCCGGACGCCGACGTCTTCCTCGACGACGTCACCGTCTCACGACGTCACGCAGTGCTGTCGCGCCAGGGAGCCGGATTCTCGATCGAGGATCTCGGCAGCCTGAACGGCACGTTCGTCAACCGCCGCCGGGTCGACTCGCCTCAGCGCCTCGAAGACGGTGACGAGGTGCAGATCGGCAAGTTCAAGCTCACCTTTCTGGAGCGCTAGTGCTCTCAAACGCAACGGACCACGATGACGCCGTCTCGGAGCGCGCGGCCCGGCCTCTCACGATCGGCGCCGTCTGCAGGGCCCTGAAGGAGGAGTTCCCGGACGTCTCGATCTCGAAGATCCGGTACCTCGAGGATCAGGGTCTGCTCGTGCTCCGCCGGACGCACGGCGGCTACCGGCTCTTCTCCGAGGACGACGTCGAGCGGCTGCGCACGATCCTCCGGCTTCAGCGGGACGAGTTCCTGCCGCTGCGCGTCATCCGGGAGGAGCTGACGGTGCCCGGCAGGGGCAAGCGAGACCGCCGCCGCGGGACCGCAGGCGGGAATCCGATCGCGGCTGGACGTCCCGATCCTGACGTTCGAGGAGCTCTGCGAGCGCGCCGGCGCGGATCCGGCGTTCGTGCGCGAGCTCGGCGACTACGGCATCCTCGAGGCCGAGGACGGCCGGCTACCCGGAGACGGACGCGGCGATCGTCGCGCTCTGCGCGCAGGCTCGCGCGCTACGGGGTCGCTCCCCGCAACCTGCGGGCGATCCGGACCGGCATCGACCGGGAGGCCGCGCTCATCGAGGCGATCGTCGCGCCGGCGCTCAGGTCGCGCAACCCGGAGCGCCGCCACGGAGGACTCGAGGAGCTCGAGGCGCTGGCAGCCCTGACGCTCGAGCTCTCGCAGGCGCTCTTCTGGCGCTCGCTCCGCGGCGTGGTCGCCCGCGCGTGAACAACGCGCGGGACCTCGCCGCGCTGATTCGCGACGTCCCGGACTTTCCCCGGCCGGGAATCGTGTTCAAGGACATCATGCCCCTGCTCGCGGACGCGCAGGCGCTGCGTCAGGCGGTCGACGAGCTGGCCAGCGTTCGCCGCGCCGCGCCGCCCGGAGCTCGTGCTGGGCGCCGAGGCGCGGGGCTTCATCCTCGGGGGCGCGCTCGCCTACGCGCTCGGGTGCGGCTTCGCGACGGCGCGCAAGCCGGGCAAGCTCCCGTGGCGCACGGTCTCCGCCGAGTACGCGCTCGAGTACGGCACCGACTCGCTCGAGGTGCACGAGGACGCGATCCGACCGGGCATGCGCGTGCTCGTCCACGACGACGTGCTCGCGACGGGGGGTACCGCCCGGGCGAAGGTCGAGCTGGTCGAGCAGCTCGGCGGCGTCGTGGTCGGCTTGGCGTTTCTCGTCGAGCTCGTGTTCCTGGGCGGGCGGGCCAAGCTCGCCGGCCAGGACGTCTGCTCGCTCGTTCAGTATCACTGAGACGGGGGAGGGCGTCAGCTCAAGTGACCGTCTGCACGAACGATCACACTGGTGGATGGTGTACGACCGGTTGACCGCGCGGTACTCGTTCTCGTGCCCCCGGAGGAGGGAGGAGGTCCACGTGCGGCTGTCGCGCTTTCGCCGTGTGCAGCGCTTGCCGGGGCCGACCCATCCCGCCGTCTACGACGTCGCGTTCTCCTGCGGCTGCGGCGACGAGCACGACGGCCTCGTCACGCACGACGAGCTCGACTGGGCTCATGTCGGCGGGGACGACCCTGCCTTCTTCAACGTGATGACGGGTCGCCTCGAGTCCACCTCCGCCGAGCTCGCCGAGCAGGCGGCGAGCAACATCAAGCGCGGTCGCTGGCCCTGGTGCTTCTTCTGCTACTCGGAGGAGCGGCCACAGCCGGTGTACCCGTCCGCGTTCCGCCTCGTGGCGCCGCAGGATGGCCGCATCGTCCTCGCCGCCCGCTGCCCGGCCTGCGGCCGCACGTCCGCGAACCTCGTCTCAGCCGAACACCTCGACATTCCGTTCTACTCCGACCGCGAGATCGACGTCGTCGAGCGGGTCTTCCCGGCCGAGCTCGGTCTCGGCGCGCTCGCGGAGGCGCTCGGCGCGGGCGAGCTCGAGACCGGTTTCCGCCGGCTGGCCGCCTGACCGGTCGGACCACCCGCGCCAGATCGCGCCGGAGGCCTCGTCCGTCGCGGGCTACCGCCGCCGCGGACGCGGGGGGAGCGCCTTCTCCGAACAGGCGCACGGCGATGAAGATCACGATCGCGCTGAGGATCGAGGTCACGATCGACGTGCCCAGTGAGATCGAGATCGCAAGCATTCCGAGGAAGATGTAGATGCCGAGCCCGACCGCCCAGAGCAACGCCTGCGTCCCAGGGCTGATCGCAGGAGAGCGGGGCAGGTGCACCGGCCGAACACAGATGATTGATCTGCAATTGACCGGCAACCGTGGCACGCCGGATGGCGGCCGACACCGTCGCCGAGGCCAGCTCGGGCTCGCACGTACCTACAGGTACGCACGAGCCATGACCGCCCAGCTCGGTCTCTGCCGTCCCGAGCCACCACAATCCGATCAACACTAGAGCACCGTGCGGCCGGAAGAGGCTCGGACCAGAGGTTCGCCGAGCCGGTAACGCTTTCGTCCACCCCACCGGCCAGCTCTCCGCTGCCGCGTACCTTCTGCCCGGTGAAGGTTCGACCTACTCGCGTCCCGTGCTCGGCGCAGTAGGCACCCTAGAATAGGAGAGCCTGGAAATCAAGCGAACTGACGAGAGAAAGTTCGCAAATTGCACGAGTTCCATTTCGCACAGAATTTTCCACAGATATTCGGGATAACTTGTGGATAGCTGTGGAGAAGACGCGTCTCAGCAGAGAGCGCCGTCGGTATACACGGCGCCCGCGTTCCACAGCATGAAGCCCCGGCTGCCCGCTCGATCCGCGGCCGACACCTGCTCCTCGATGTCGGAGAGCGAGTAGCCGCCCCAGTCCTGTAGCCACGGGACGACTGTGGCCTTCCGGTCGGCGAGCTTCGCCTGGTAGTCGAGCAGCGCGAAGCTCACCGTGCGGCCGGGCTCGTCGTTCGGGCTCGCGATGTCGTACTCGCCGGGGTTGAAGTGGGAGGGGTAGACCATGGGATAGATCGCGTCGAGGTGCTTGCCGAGCAGGCGGGGCCGCTGCCCGATACCGAGGTCGCGCGTCGCCGCGAGCCCGAAGAGGGCTGCCGAGACGCGAACGCCGAGCGGGCTGAGCCTGTCAGCCGCGTACTCGACGAAATCGGCGATGACCTGCCACTTCGGGGCAGCTCGAGCGGTCGGGGTAGACGGCGGCAACGGCACCGTCGGTGGGGAACCGAACGTAGTCGAACATGATCTCGTCGAAGCCGGCCCGCGCGGCGGCCTCGGCCACGTCGACGTTGTAGTCCCAGACGCGCCGGTCGTAGGGGTTCGTCCAGCCGAGGCCCTCAGTCGTCGTCCAGACCTCGCCTGAGGGCGTCTGAATCGCCATATCGGGCCGTCCGGCCGCCAGGCGCGGGTCCTGGAACACGACCACCCGGCCGATCAGGTAGAGCTCCGCGCGCATGCGCCTTCTGGGCGACGGCGCGTGGGTTGTAGTAGCTCTGCGCCGCCCCGACCTGGCGCGCGAGCGGCACGTCGGGGCGGGTGAAGCCGACCTCGCCGTTCTCGTCCTTGACGTCGAGCTCGATCGTGTTCAGGCAGGAGTCCTTGAGCGCGATGTACTCGTCGAGCTTGCCGTGGATCGACGCGAGAGCCGCGGTGACGTGAACGCCGCGGATCTCGGCCGGCACGGCGGAGACGGGCGCCGGTGGCGGCGCCGCGCCCGTGGTCGCCGGCGGCGCCGGCGACCGGTCGTCGGCGTCGTCGCCGGAGATGAAGCGAGCGTTGAGCGCGAGCGCCACGATGCCCCCGACGAGGCACGCAAGGACGATCAGACCGCGGATGCGCCGGCGGCGCCGCGAACGGCGCCGGCGCTCGCGAAACTGCTCGCTCGGGTCGACGCGACCCGGAAAGACGGGCGGATCGTTGTACACCGAGACCCTGCACGGTACGGCCTGGGACCGCTTTTCGCAAGCGTTGTGGAAAACGCCGGCCTGTGGATACATGGCCGGGCGGGGCAGGGCCGTCGAGGACATGGATCCCCGGCCCGGCCCAACTTGACATAACACGCCTTATCGTGCGTGACAGGCGGGTCTTCGGCAGGGGTGGAAATCCGCTGCCAGCCTGCTAAGGTGAGTGCTGCGACTGGGAGCGAGCGCCTCTCGGGCTGCGGTGCCCGAAGCGCGGCGCTGGCACGGCATCGTTCGGGAGAAAAGAGGGAACCAAACGCCCATGGCTGAAGACACGACCGTACAGTTCCCGCACACCGAAGAGCTCGCGGCAGCTCATCGAGGCCGCCGAGACGAGCGGGATCCTCGAGCACGCAGAGCTGATGGAGGCCGTGGAGCAGCTCGAGTTCGAGCCGCAGGACCTCGAAGGGCTCCTGCGGGAGCTCGAAGAGCGCGGAATCGAGATCGTCGACCGCCGCACGCCGGCCGAGCCGGTCACCGAGACGACCTCGACGAAGCCGACGCAGGATCCGTTCGAGGCAGCCGTCGAGACGACGACCGACGCGTTGCAGCTCTTCCTGCGGGAGATCGGGCGCCACCCGCTGCTCACCGCCGCCGACGAGGTCGAGCTCGCCAAGCGGATCGAGAAGGGCGACATGGCCGCGAAGCAGAAGATGATCGAGTCGAACCTGCGGCTGGTCGTGTCGATCGCCAAGAACTACCGCAACCAGGGGCTTCCGTTCCTCGATCTCATCCAGGAGGGCATGTTCGGGCTCATCCGCGCGGTCGAGAAGTTCGAGTGGCAGCGCGGGCTCAAGTTCTCGACCTATGCGACGTGGTGGATCCGCCAGGCCGTGCAGCGCGCGGTGGCGGACAAGGCGCGGACGATCCGCATGCCGGTGCACGTCGTCGAGCGCATGCAGAAGATGCACCAGGCCGAGCGGCGCCTCTGGATGCAGCTCGCCCGCGAGCCGACGCTCGAGGAGATCGCCGAGGAGGCGGGGCTCCCGCTTCAGCAGGCCACCGAGGTGCGGGCCGCGGCGCGAACCTCGACGAGCCTCGACCAGCCGATCGGCGAGGACGAGGACGCCGTGTTCGGCGACCTCGTGCCCGGCGACGGCCCGCTTCCGGAGGAGGAGGCGGAGCGGCGGCTGCGCAACGAGGCGCTCGAGCGGGCGCTCGAGGCTCTGCCGGCCCGTGACCGGCGCGTGCTCGAGCTTCGCTACGGGCTGCGGGGCTGCGAGCCCCACACGCTCGAGCAGATCGGCAAGCGCCTCGGCATGACACGGGAGCGTGTCCGCCAGATCGAGGTGGAGTCGCTCAACCGGCTCGCCTCGCTGCGCGAGATCGAAGGCGTCTCGAGCCGGTAGCCTCGCCGGCCTCGCCCTGCCCCGCGCCTCAGGCGACCCGGGCGGCCGTCGGCGCTCCGAGCGCGCTTCCGTCGAAGAGCCGGTCCGCGGCGCCGCCCATGCGCCCGCGGGCGAGCTCGAAGGCCTGGTCGAGGTACGGCGGCCGCGTGGCCCGGTGCCCGTCCGAGCCGACCAGCGTGGCGACGCCGCTCTCCAGCAGCTCCCAGCCCAGGCGCTCGCGAGGCCGGCCCGTGGCGCCCGAGCAGGCTCGTCGCGTTCACCTGCAGCAGCCGGCCGGGCTGGGCGATCTCCGTGGCTCGAGCGGGATCCTCGAGGACGGCCTCGGCCCGCTCCGGATGGGCGATCACGAGCCGGAAGCCGTCACGCTCCGCTTGCTCGCAGACGGCGGCGAAGAGACGTAGCCCGCCGGTGAACGGGCACCTCGACGAGCAGCGTCGCGCGATCGAGGCCACCGAGCGCGTACCGTCCAGGCTCCTCGTCCAGGAGCGCCTCTGCCGGTGTCAGCTCGAACCCGAGCCCGAGCGTCGAGGCCGAACGCGGCCGTCTCTCGCGCCATGGCGTCGTGTGCCCGGCGGACGGCCTCCTCGCGCTCGGAGGACAGCCCGTCGAACGGCCATACGTGCGGCGTCGCGTAGAGCACGCGGGTGCCGCGGCGAGCCGCCTCGCGGCAGAGCTCGAGACCTTCCTCGACCGTGGCCACCCCGTCGTCGCCGGAGGGCACCACGTGGCTATGGACGTCGACGAACCGCACGGCCTCCACCGTACCGGCCGCCGCTGGTCGTCGGCGGAGGTCCGGGTCATGCGCGCCCGGCCGACCACGCCGGGCTTCCAGCCTCTACTCGGCGCGCAGGTAGAGGCGGAGCGCGGGCGCGTGCGCCTGCAGCTCGCGGAACGCGTTCGCTTCGAGCTGGCGGATGCGCTCGCGGGTGACGCCGAGCAGCCCTCCGACCTCCTCGAGCGATCGCGGACGACTCGCCGGTGAGGCCGTAGCGGAGCTCGAGCACATGCCGCATGCGCGGGTTCAGCTTCCCGAGCGCCTCCACGATCTCCGCCTCTCGCAGCCGTTCGGCCGTGACTGCTTCGGGCTGATCCGAGTTCGCGTCCTCGATCAGGTCGCTGTACATGGAGTCGCCGTCGCCGACCGGCGTCTCGAGGCTGACGGGATCCTCGACGAGCTCGAGCAGGTCGGTCACGCGCTTCGGCTCGAACCCGGCCTCGGCGGCGATCTCTCGCGATCACGGGGTCGCGGCCGAGCTTCTGCGTCAGGACCCGCCTCGCGCGCGTGACGCGCCGCACCTGGTCGACGACGTGAACGGGCAGGCGGATGGTCCTCCCCTGGTCGGCGATCGCGCGCGAGACGGCCTGCCGGATCCACCAGGTCGCGTAGGTCGAGAGCTTGAAGCCACGACTGCCGTCGAACTTCTCGACCGCCCGGATGAGCCCGAGATTGCCCTCCTGGATGAGATCCAGGAGCGGGACGCCGGAGTTCGTGTAGTTGCGGGCGATCGACATGACCAGCCGGAGGTTGGACTCGATCAGACGGCGCTTGGCGATCTCGTCGCCGAGATCCTTCCGGCGCGCGAGCTCGCGCTCCTCGGCCGCCGTGAGCAGCCGCCCGTCGCCGATCTGGCGCACGTACAGCTTGAGCGGGTCCTGCGTCTCGGGTGCCGGCGCCTGCTCGGCCTGCTCGGCCGCGTCGGCGTCGTCTTCCGTCGGAGGCGGACGCCACCTCGGTCTCGTCCTGTTCGTCTTCCACGTCCTCTGAAACCTGCTCGTGCCGCGGATTCCTTACGGACGAGCTCGAGCGGGCGAGCCTGCGGCTCGTCTTCCTCGTGCGGAAGCTCGGGTAGAGGACGCGTGCCCCACGAACCAGCATCGGCATCGAGCGCCGGCCGCTTGAGGCCGATCCGGAGGGATCCTGCCGCGCGTCAGCGGCCGGGCTGCACGGTGCCGTCGATCGCGACCGAGGCGCCTTGCTGGACGAGCCGGTCGCGGAGGAGAAACTGGAACGTGGGCCACGCCCCGGCGCCGCCGCCCAGCATGCGGTAGACCTGCCACTCCGTCAGCATCGCGGCGTTCCGGTTCCGCGCGGCCTTCCAGTCGACGAAGCGCGGCAGCCGCCCGAGCTCGAGCGCCAGCGCCGACCCCTTGCACGATCGCGCGCTCGAGCCTCTCCTCCCCCACCGGAACGTCGAATCCGGCCTCTCGCAGCGCCTCGGCGAACGAGCCGAACGTGTGCCAGTAGAGCGACTTCGACGGCATGCCGCTTGCGCCGCGCGTCCAGGTCCGCCGCTCTTGGCACGCGCCCGAGCTCCTCACCGAGCTCCCGCAGCAGCCGCAGCAGATCGTCGCGGGTCGTGAAGCGCCGAGGCACGAGCCCGGCGCGGCGCTTTGCCTCGTTCCAGCTCCCGAAGCGCTCGACCATCGTCTGCGGGTGCACGCTCGCCCCCGGGTCGGCCTCGAACTCCCGCATCGTCGGCGAGCGTCCCAGCCGGCGAGCGCTCGCCTTCAGCTCGGCAAGGATCTGCTCGTCCGTGTACCGCCGCCGCAGGCCCTGACGGAACGCGGCCAGCGCGTTCTCGTCGACGCGAGGCGGAGCCGGCGGACGTCGCTTGCGAGCCATCGCTGCAAGAAGAATAGATCATGATGGAGTACGTGCAAAAAGGCCCTCGCACGTAAGCCGTCAGGTGAGCCGGCCGGAGCAGGCGCGCCTAGGAGCGGTAGCCCAGCTCGGCGAGCAGGTCGCCGGCCTCCGCCTCGACCTCGGCCAGCTGGGCCGGCGTGAGATCTCGCTCGAACCGGCCCACCGAGTCGCCGTGGACGCCGGCGAGAGCGGCCTCGAGCGGCGACGCATCCGTACCGAGAGCTCTCCCGAGCTCGTCCGCCACGGCGGCGCGGGTCGCGCAGCCAGCCGCTCGTAGCGCACGTTCGTGGACGGGGGCCGGCCCGGGCGCTCTCGACGTAGCGCCGCCACGCCCAGGCGGCGCGCCGCGACGTCGCTCGCGCGCTCGAACTCCGCTCGCCGCTCGGGCTCGACCCAGAAGCGCGCGTGTGGCCCGAACGGCTGACCCGCGTCGTCGGCGCCATGCCGGCCGGCGCTGAGCCAGCCGCGCTCGAGCAGCGAGCAGACGACGTCCCGGCCGTCGCGGACGATGTGCAGCGTCACGGCGTCCGGGAAGGCGAGGGGGAGCGCGTGCGCGACGAACGCCGCCTCGGGCGTCTGCTCGACCGCGCGGAGGCTTCCGACGAGCCCGAGCCGCCGGGTGGTGGTGAGCAGTCCGTCGGATCGCGGGCGGCCGCCTCCTCCACGGCGAGCGTCGACGAGCTCGGGGATCGCCGCCTTGAAGGCCGCCACCTCGCCGAGATCCACGAAGCCCGGGCAGGCGCCGATGGATCGTGCGAGAAACGTCGTTCCGGAGCGCGGGCAACCGGCGACGAAGACGATTCGCTGATCGAGCGGCTCCGCGAGCGCGCGCGCCGAGAGCGGATGCCGTCGCAGGACGTGACGGGCGGTGCGCAGCTGGAGTCCGAGCGAGCGGAACGGGCCGGTCACGCCGATATCGTGTCAAGCGGATGCGCGTCCTGTGCGGCCACCTCTACCCCGACTACCTGAACATCTACGCCGATCGCGGCAACATCGCCGTGCTCGAGCGGCGAGCGGCGTGGCGAGGGATCGAGCTCGAGGTCGTCCCGGTCGGGCTCGATACGGCGATCCCGTCCGAAGTCGACCTCCTCTACGTCGGCGGCGGCCAGGATCGCGAGCAGGCGCTGGTGGCGCGCCGACCTCGCCGCCCGCGGACGGGAGCTGGACGAGGCCGTCGCGGCGGGCACGGCCCTGCTCGCCGTCTGCGGCGGCTACCAGCTCCTCGGCCGCTTCTACCGCGACCGCTCGGGCGCCGAGCTGCCCGGGGCGGGCGTGCTGCCGCTGTGCGACCGAGGCCGGCGACCGGCGCATGATCGGCGACATCCTGCTCGAGTGCGAGCTCCCCGGCGCCGGCCGGCGGACGCTCGCAGGCTTCGAGAATCACGCAGGGCGCACCTACCTCGACGAGGGCGCCGAGCCCCTCGGCCGAGTCGTCGTCCGGGTTCGGCAACAACGGCGAGGACGGCTTCGAAGGCTGCCGCCTGGGCTCTGCGCTCGGCACCTACCTCCACGGCCCGCTGCTGCCGCGCAACCCGTGGCTCGCCGACTGGCTGCTCGGTCAGGCGCTCGCCCGCCGGCTCGGCGAGGCGCCCGAGCTCGAGCCGCTCCCGGACGAGCTCGAGAGCCGGGCGCACGAGGTCGCAGCCGGCCGGGCACGAGCCCGCGGCGGGCGCTACGCGTGAGCCGGTGCCCCGCGCTCAGGATCGGGGTCAAGTCTTGCATTCGAACATAAGCGCGACGAAGCGGCTCCGGCGCCTTATGTTTCTATGCAAGACTTGACCCCGGCTGGCCGGTCGCGCCTCAGGGCGCCCAGAGCGCGCCGAGGTAGACCACCGGGTCGCCGGGCTGCCAGCGGCTGAGGAAGCGCTGGATCGGCGGGTGGAGCGAGACCTCCGTCAGCTCCTCGCAGCTCGAAGAGCCGATGGCCGCGGACGGCCGCGTCCTCGAGGAGACCTGCTCGAGCGAGCGGTCGCCGAGGTAGCCGGCGAAGATGATGTGGACGACGTGCCGGGCCGTCGCGGCGTCGGCCGGGCTGATCGACTCGCCGACCGCGATCGGGCCCTCGAGCGGGAGATCGTCGCGCGAGCCCGACCTCCTCCGCGAGCTCGCGCCTGCAGCGCGCGGACGAGCGTCTCGCCGCCGTTAACGCCGCCACCCGGGAGGAGCCAGTACTCGCGGCCACCCTTCTCGTGCCGGCAGAGCAGGATCTTGCCGCCCCGCGCGAGCAGCGCCGACACCCGAATCCTCGGCTCGATCACTCGTGCGCGAGGATCCGAAGCCGCGCACGCCGCGCTCGCTGTCGTCGAGCTCGTCGACCTCGACGACCTCGAGCTCGGGGACCGGCAGGACCACGAGCTGCGCGATGCGCTCGCCCGGCATCGGCGACGAACGTCTCGCCGCAGGTCGGTGTTGAGGAGCACCACCTTCACCTCGCCGCGGTAGCCCGAGTCGATGAGGCCCGGCGAGTTGACGACCGTGATGCCGTGGCGGGCCGCCAGCCCCGAGCGGGGCTGGACGAATCCCGCGTAGCCGTCGGGGAGCGCGACGGCGATGCCCGGTCGGCACGACGGCGCGCTCGCCGGGCGCGAGCTCGACGCGCTCGCAGGCCGCCAGGTCGACGCCGGCGTCGCCCTGGTAGGCGCGCGCGGGAAGCGTCGCCTCGGGCCGCAGCCGCCTGACCCGGAGCTCGATCACCCGTGCACGCGAGCGGACGAGGGTCGCGTCGGCGACGAGATAGCGGGCGAAGCGCGGACAGATTCTCCCGTGGCAGCCGGGCGACGATGAGGACGCCGTCCGGCAGGTCGGAGCGCTCGCTCGATCGGCGCGCCGAGCGCGTACAGCTCTGCCAGGCGAGCTGCCCTCGCCGTGCGGAATGAGCAGCCGTACAGGCTCGAAGCGCTCGGCGAAGCGCTCGGCGATCCGCTGCCCTGAGCCGGTCGAGCCCCTCACCGGTCCGCGCCGAGACCTGGACCGCGTCCGGGTAGCGGTTGTGCAGCCGCCGTCTCGCCGAGTGGGCTCGACGGCGTCGATCTTGTTCAGGACGAGCTCGACGGGCAGCTCCCCCGCTCCGATCTCCGCGAGCACGTCCTCGACCGCGGCGACCTGCTCCGCCGAGCCGCTGCTCGGGGGCCGACCCGTCGGCCACGTGCAGGACGAGGTCGGCGCCGCGCGTCTCCTCGAGCGTCGCACGGAAGCCCTCGACGAGCTGCGTCGGCAGGCGCCGGATGAAGCCGACCGTGTCCGTGAGCAGGTAGCGGCGCCCCTCGTACGTCGAACGCGCGCGTCGTCGGGTCGAGCGTCTCGAAGAGGCGATCGTCCACGGAGACGGTCGCATCCGTGAGCGCGTTCAGCAGCGTGGACTTGCCGACGTTCGTGTAGCCGGCGAGAGCGACGAGAGGCGTCTCGGCCCGGTGTCGCGCCATGCGCTGCGTCTCGCGCTGGCGCTCGAGCGAGCGGAGCTTCTGGCTGCAGGAGGGCGATTCGCCGCCGGGCCAGCCGGCGGTCGGACTCGAGCTGCGACTCGCCGGGGCCCCTCGTGCCGATGCCGCCGCCGAGGCGCTCGAGGTGCTGCCACATGCCTCGCATGCGCGGAAGGTTGTACTCGAGCTGCGCGAGCTCGACCTGGAGCTTGCCCTCCGCCGTTCGCGCGTGCTGGGCGAAGATGTCGAGGATCAGCTGCGTCCGATCGACGACGCGCAGCTTGAGCGCGTCCTCGAGGCGCCGCTGCTGGCTCGGATCGAGGTCGTCGTCCACGACGAGGGACTCGCGCCCGGCTCTCCGCCACCGAGGCCTTCAGCTCCTCGAAGCGGCCCTTGCCGAGGTACGTGCGGGGGTCGGGAGCGGTCGCGGCGCTGCACGATCTCGCCGACGGGCTCGACGCCGGCCGTGCGCATCAGCTCGCGTACCTCCCCGAGCTCCTCGTCGGCGTCGATCTCGGGAGCCAGCGCCGCGACGAGGAAGGCGCGCTCCGGCTCGGCGCCGGGCGCAGGATCCGGCTGGTGCTGGCTCACGTCCCGGCATTATGCCCGGTTGCGCGGCCGGTCACGAGCGCGGCAGCCCTGCCGGATGCGCGACGCGGTGGAGATGAGACCGCCGGCCCATAGACTCTTCGCCATGGCTCCGACACGCCGCAGCACGCAGGCTGGCCGAGCGTACGCTCGCCCTCGTCGACGTGCCGTCGGTGAGCCGGGACGAGGCACGCGTCGCCGAGCTGGTCGTCGACTGCGGTGCCCCGCGGAGCGTTCCGCGAGCGGCACGCCGACGGCGAGGGCTTCTACTACTCGACCGAGCGGACGCCCGGGGAGCCGCTCGTCCTGCTCGCCGGCCACCTGGACACGATTCCGGCCCAGGACAACCTGCCCGGCCGGATCGAGGACGGCTGGGTGGTCGGCCTCGGCGCGACCGACATGAAGGGCGGGCTCGCGGTCATGCTCGAGCTCGCGAGCTGGCTCGACCGGGACCGCGCCCGAGCCGCGAGCTCGACGTCGGCCTGCTCTTCTTCACGCGCGAGGAGCTGCCGGTCGCCGAGAGCCCGCTGCCCGGGGTCTTCGCGGCCTGTCCCGAGCTGCGCGAGACGGATCTCGCCATCGTGCTCGAGCCCACGGACAACACGATCCAGGCCGGCTGCCTCGGCAACCTCAACGCGACGCTCACGTTTCGCGGCGTCAGCGCCCATTCGGCCCGCCCCTGGCTCGGGGTCAACGCGATCGGCGTCGCGGTCGAGGGGCTCCACCCGCTCACCCGCATCCCGCCCGAGCCGGTCGACGTGGAGGGCCTGACGTTCACCGAGGTGCTGAGCGTTACCCGGATCGAGGGCGGCATCGCCGACAACGTCATGCCCGATCGCGTCGCGTGCCGGCTCAACTTCCGCTTCGCGCCGCAGCCGCACGCGTGGACGAGGCGCGTGCAACGCCTCGCACGAGCTCGTCGGCGAGGCCGGCGAGCTCGAGATCACGAGCAGCTCGCCGCCGGGCCGTGTCTCGGCGAGCTCGCCGCTCGTCGACCGCCTCCGCGAGACCGGTGAGCTTCCGCGTCGAGCCGAAGCAGGCGTGGACGCCCGTCGCGCAGTTCACGGAGGAGGGCGTCGACGCGGTCAACCTGGGGCCGGGAGCGACCGAGTACGCGCACAAGCGCGACGAGCGGGTCGTCGATCCTCGAGCTCGTGCGCACGTTCGAGGCGCTGCAACGGTTCGTCGCCGGGACGGCGAGCCCGTGCAACGGTCGCCGCTCCTCGCCGAGCTCGGCACCTATCCCTTCGTCCGTCTCGACGAGGCGAAGCGGCGCCTCGCCGAGAGCGGAGCCCGCGTGATCGACTTCGGCGTCGGGGATCCCGCGGGAGCCGACCGCGCCATGCATCCGCGAGGCGCTCGTCGACGGGCGTCAGGGAGACGATGGGCTATCCGCGCGCGCGCGGCCTGCCCGAGCTGCGAGAGGCGATCGCCGCGCTGGGTTGGCCGGCGCTTCGGGGTCGTGCCTCGATCCCGAGCGGGAGATCATCCCGACGCTCGGCGCGAAGGAGGCGATCTTCAGCTTCGCCCAGGTCGTCGCTCGACCGTCGGTCCGGGCGCGACCCGTCGTCACCACCGAGCCCGGCTACCCCGTCGCCGAGCGCGGCAGCGCGGTTCGCGGGCGGCGAGCGTCGTCCGGCTGCCGCTCTGGAGCGAAACGGGTTCCTGCCCGACCTCGACGCGGTCGACGCCGGCGGTCTGGCGCCGCGCGGCGCTCGTCTGGGTCAACTACCCGAACAACCCGACGGCCGTCGCGGCGCCGCGGCTGCTTCTACGAGCGGCTCGGCGTCGCTGGCCGCCGAGCACGACTTCCTCGTCGCCTCCGACGAGGCCTACAGCGAGCTGTGGTTCGACGGCGAGCCCCGTCTCGAGCGCCCTCGAGGCCGATGACCGCTCGCGGATCGTCGTCTTCAACAGCCTGAGCAAGCGCTCGTCGATGACCGGCTACCGCGCCGGGTTCGTGGCGGCGCCGCCGGAGGTGATCGACGCGCTGCGCGTCTTCGGCCCGCGGTCGGCACCGCGCCGCAGGAGTTCGTCCAACGCGCGGCCGATCGCCGCGTGGAGCGACGAGGGGCACGTCGCCGAGGCGCGCGAGCGATACGCGGCGCAAGCGCGAGTCCTCTGCCGGTGCTCGCGCGGAAGGGGCTGCGGGACGCGGGCGGCGCGGCGACGATGTACCTCTGGGTGGAGCTGCCGGCCGGGCGAGTCCTCGGAGGCGTTCGCGCCGCGGCTGCTCGGAGCACGGCATCGTCGTCGCGCCGGGCGCGTACCTCGGGCCCTCGGGGGAAGGGTACGTCCGCTTCGCGCTCGTTCCCACGGAGGCGGAGTGCGCGGCGGCCGCCGAGATCCTCGAGGAGGCGCTGTGACCGATGCGAGCGACTCGCGCGCGAGATCGAGCGGCTCTGGAGCCTTCCCGCGGAGGAGGCGGCCGAGCGAGATCGACGCGGTCGAGGAGGCGATTCGCGCTGCTCGATCGCGGCGAGCGTGCGCGTGGCGGAGAAGCAGCGACGGCGAGTGGGTCGGCGAACGAGTGGGCGAAGAAGGCGATTCTCCTCTCCTTCCGCCTGCGGCCGGCTCGGAGCCGATCGAGGTCGGCCCGTTCAGCTACTTCGACAAGGTTGCCCTGAAGCGGTTCGACGCGTCGCTCGGCGTTCGCGTCGTGCCGCCCGCGGTCGCCCGCTACGGCTCGTTCCTCTCCGAGGGCGTCGTGCTGATGCCGAGCTACGTCAACATCGGCGCCTGGGTGGGGCCCCGCACCATGGTCGACACGTGGGCCACCGTCGGCTCCTGCGCGCAGATCGGCGCTGACGTCCACCTCTCCGGCGGCGTCGGTATCGGCGGCGTGCTCGAGCCGCCGCAGGCGACGCCGGTCGTCGTCGAGGACGGCGCGTTCGTCGGCTCGCGCTGCATCGTCGTCGAGGGCGTCGTCGTGGGCGAGGAGGCCGTCCTCGGCGCGAACGTCGTCCTCACCGCCTCGACGCCGATCATCGACGTCACCGGCGCCGAGCCGGTGGAGTACCGCGGCCATGTCCCTCCCCGCTCGGTCGTCGTGCCGGGCGACACGCCGAAGGAGTTCCCTGCCGGCACGTATCACCTTCCCGCCGCGCTCATCATCGGCCGCCGCACCGAGTCGACCGACCGCAAGGTGAGCCTGAACGACGCGCTGCGGAGCTACGGCGTGGCCGTCTGAGTCCTCGCCGAGCTCCGCGAGCAGCTCGGCGCGACCTCGCCGTGGCAGATCTCCTGGGCCGGCCCGGTCAGGAGCGCGTGCCTCCCGTCGTCGATAGAACCTCGAGATCGCCGCCCGGGAGATGAACGGTGACCGGGCTCTCGGCACCGCCCGTTCGCGATCGTGGCTGCCGGCGACGGCGCAGGCGCTCGTGCCCGAGGACGGCGTCTCCCCCGCCCCCCGCTCCCAGACCCTGACGGTGAGCGTCGTGCCTCCCGTCGACGCGTACCAGCTGGACGTTCGTCCGCTCGGGGAAGCGCGGGTGGTGCTCGATGAGCTGGGCCGAGGCGAGCAGCTCCTCGCGGTCGGGGATGCGTGTCGGATGACCGCATGGGGGTTCCCGACCGAGACGGCGGTGACCTCGACGCTCGCGCCCGATCGACGTCGAGCAGCTCGGGCCCGCGACGGCGACGTCGCCCAGGTCCTGCTCGACGACGGTGCGTCGCCCAGGAGCCGGGCCTGACGACCTCGCGCTCGCCGACGCTGACGGCGCGACGATCGGCCGAGCTCCGGCGCCCGAGAGCCAGCGGGCTGCGATACGCGTGCCGTTGCCCGAGAGCTCGGCGGTCGAGCCGTCGGGGTTCCAGATCAGGACGTCGGCGCCGCGTCGACGGCCGAGACGAACCTCGAGCACGCCGTCCGCGCCGATCCCGCGTGCGGCGTCGCAGAGGCGCCGCACCACGGCCGGAGTCAGCGGACGGCCGACGTCAGCCCGCTCGACGAGCAGGTAGTCGTTGCCGAGCGCGTGCCACTTCGAGAATCTCATCGGCGACTCCTCCGGTGGGCGGTCGGCGTCAACGGTAACAATGCCGGGGATCCGCCGCATCCACTTTCGCTGGTAGGCGGCATAGCGCCGCGTGCGCGTCTCGATCGCCGCGACGGCCTCCTCGCGGGGGAGCGTCGTCGAGCTCGCTGCAGCCCGATGATGCCGCGGGCGCCGCGCGAGAGCGGCTGCGCGCGCAGCCCGGCGCGACCTCGGCCTCGACGCCCCGCTCGAACATCCGCCGGCGTTCTGGCCGGATCCGCCGCCGAGCAGCTCGCGCGGGACGTCGAGGCCGATCGACGACGGTCGTGGACGTGTCGAGTCGTCCCCTGCCCAGAGGCGGTTACGTCGCGGGGCGGAGCGACGTGCCCGGCCTCGGCGAGCTCGAGCGCCCGGACGACCCGCCGCCGGTCGTTCGCGTGGACGGCCGACGCAGCCGCGGGATCACGCTCCGCGAGGAGCCGCGTGGGCCGCCGCCGCGCCCAGGCGGTCGTAGACCGCCTCCCAGCGCCTCGCGCGGCTCCGCCGAGGCGGGACGGGCGGGAAGCCGAGCTCGGCCAGCGCCGCGCGCAGGTAGAGACCGGTTCCCCCGGCCACGACGGCATCCGGCCTGCGGCGAGCACCTCGTCGATCGGCCGCGTGTGCGAGAGCTGCATACTCCCCTACCGAGCCCTCGTGAGTCGAGCGGCCAGATCCCGACGAGACGTGTCGGCCGAGCCGGCTGGTTCGTGAGGATCGGCAGGCCGCCGTAGGCCTGCATCGCGTCGGCCGAGATCACATCGGCCGGAAGCCTGTCCACGAGGGCCTCGGCGACCGCAGACTTTCCGGACGCCGTCGGCCCGAAGAGCCCGACCGTCAGGCCCTCGAGCGGCGCAGGTCGCCCGGGGCCACCGCGAGCCTCCCTCCGGTTCAAAGGTTACTCCGCGAGAGCGCGCGTGTGGCGCGACGGGTGTGGCGATTCGTTCACGGGACGGTGGCGAGAGTCGCCTGGTGGCCGCTCAGTGTCGTCGAGGTCGCACCTTCGATCCGGACGTCGACGAGCTCGCCGGCTGCGCCGTGCCCGCGAAGTTGACGGTCAGTGTTTCGCCGTGTGCGCCCGCGCAGGAGCGAGGCGTCGGTGCGGCTCGCGCCCTCGACGAGCACCTCTTCGGTTCGGCCGATCCGTCCGCGGTTCTGCTCCGCGGCGACGCGCTGGACGACCTCGATCAGTCGCTCGATACGCTCGCGCTTGACCTCCTCGGGCACCTGGTCGCGCATCGCCGCCGCCTCCGTTCCGCGCCTGGGGCTGAAGACGAACGTGTAGGCGCCGTCGAAGCGCGACTCCTCCACGAGCGAGACGCGTTTGCTCGAACTCCGCCTCGGTCTCGCCGGGGAAGCCGACGATCAGGTCGGTCGTCAGCGCGAGGTCGGGTATCGGCCTCCCGCAGGCCGCTCGACGAGCGGCGAGGTAGCGCTCTCGTGTGTACGTTCGGCGCATCGCCTTGAGGATCCGAGTCGAGCCGGACTGCGCCGGCAGGTGCGCGTGCTCGCAGACGGCGGCGCACTCGGCCATCGCGCGGATGACCGGCTCGCGGAAGTCCTTCGGATGCGGGCTCGTGAAGCGGATCCGCTCGATTCCGTCGAACGGCGTCGACGGCCCGGAGCAGCTCGCCGAACTCCGTCCGAGCGTCAGGCGCCAGGTCTCGCCCCCACGAGTTCACGTTCTGGCCCGAGCAGCGTCACCTCGCGGACGCCCTCGGCGGCGAGCCGCTCGACCTCGGCCGACGATGTCGCCCGGGCCGGCGGCTCCGCTCCCGCCCGCGGACCGCGGCACGATGCAGTAGGCGCAGACGCGAGTTGCATCCCATCGAGACCTGAACCCAGGCCTGGAACGGCCGCTCGCGCACGCGTCGGGAGATCGCCGGCGAAGTGCCGCCCTTCGGTGCCGAAGCTCCCGCGCGGCGCTCCGAGGCCGCCGGCGCCGAGCCACTCGGCCAGGTGCGGGATCGAGCCGGGGCCGAAGGCGACGTCGACGAAGGGATAGAGGTCGAACAGGCGCTCCCGCTGGGCCTCGGCGTAGCAGCCGCCGACCGCGATGACGCGCTCCGGATCACGCTCCTTCAGCGCGCGGGCCTGGGCGAGATGAGCCGCGAAGCGCTGGTCCGGCTTCTCACGGATCGTGCACGTGTTGAAGACCATCACGTCCGCCTGCGTCCTGGGACGGCGCCTCGCCGAGCCCGAGCTCCTCGAGCATGCCCTTGATCCGCTCGGAGTCGTGGGCGTTCATCTGGCAGCCGAAGGTCGTGACGTGGTAGCGGCGCATTCCGGACGAAGCGTAGCGCGGGCTGCATCGGAGGGCCGGGCGGACGAGCGGCGAAGGGGCTAACGGGCCGGATGAGATCCGGCCCCTAGCGTCACTCGCCGCTGCGGGCCTCCGGCACGGCGGCTATTTGGCGAACTCGACCGCGCGGCTCTCGCGGATGACCGTCACCTTGATCTGGCCCGGGTACTCGAGCTGGTCCTCGATCTCCCGCGCGATCTCGTGCGAGAGGAGCACGGCTTCGTCGTCGTCGATCTCCGTCGGCTTGACCATGACCCGGATCTCCCGTCCGGCCTGGAGGGCGAACACGCGCTCGACGCCCTTCTTCTGCGGCGCGATCCGCTCGAGGCTCTCGAGCCGCTTGATGTAGTGCTCGAGGCTCTCGCCGCGCGCGCCCGGGCGCGACGCCGAGATGGCGTCGGCCGAGATGACGAGGATCGCCTCGACCGATCTCCGGCTGCACCTCGTAGTGGTGCGCCTCGATCGCGTGCACGACCTGCGGGGTCTCGCCGTACTTGCGCGCGAGCTGCGCCGAGATCGCGGCATGCGGGCCCTCGATCTCGTGCGTCATCGCCTTGCCGATGTCGTGCAGCAAGCGCGGCGCGCTTGGCCGTCTTGACGCTCACTCCGAGCTCGCGAGGCCATGATCCCGGCGAGGTGGCAGACCTCGAGCGAGTGCTTGAGGACGTTCTGACCGTAGCTCGTCCGGTAGCGCAGACGACCGAGCACCTTGACGAGCTCCTCGTGCACTTGCCGCAGTTCGCCTCGAACACGGCCTGCTCGCCGGCCTGGCGGACGTGCTCCTCGATCTCCGCCTTCGACTGGTAGAACATCTCCTCGATCCGCGACGGGTGGATCCGGCCGTCCTCGACGAGCTTGGCGAGCGTGAGCTTCGCGATCTCGCGGCGCATGCCGTCGAAGGACGAGAGGACGACGGCCTGCGGGGTGTCGTCGATGATGAACTCGACGCCCGTGAGGTTCTCGAGCGCCCGGATGTTGCGGCCCTCGCGACCGATGATGCGCCCCTTCATGTCGTCGGACGGCAGCTGGACGAGCGAGACGGTCGTCTCGGCCGCGTGGCTCGCGGCAACCCGCTGGAGGGCGTCGGCGACGAGCGTTGCGCGCTCGTTGCTTCGCTTCCGCCTGCGCTTCCTCCTCGATCTGGCGCACCATGCTGCGCCATCTCGTGCCGCACGAGCTCCTCGCAGCGGCTCGAGGAGCTCCGGCGCGCGCCTCGTTGACCGTCATGCCCGAGATGCGCTCCAGCTCTCGCAGTTGGACGTCCTTCGCCTGCTCCAGCTCGACCTGCAAGCCGGGCGAGCTCCCCTCGCGGTCGCCGAGCGACTGCTCCCGGCGCTCGAGCTCGCCGAGCTTGCGGTCGATCTGCTCCTCCTTCTCGAGCACCCGTGCCTCGATCCGGATGATCTCGGCCCGGCGTCCTTGACCTCCTGGTCGATCTCCGCCCGGAGCTTGACGGCCTGCTCGCGCGCCTCGACCTGGGCCTCCCGGCGGATGGCCTCGGCGTCGCGCTCGGCGTCCGCGAGGAGCCGCTCCCGCTCCTCGCGTGGCCGCCTGGAGCCGGTTCCCGAGGACGAGCGCGCGGCAACCGACGTACGCGCCAGCGGCCCCGACCGCGAGGCCGATCAGGATCCCAACCACTAAGTAGCATTGCTTGCTCCTACGTCAATGCTGCGTAGGAACGGCGCGCGGCGGGCGCACGCGGCGAGCGTGAATGGGACGGGCGTGCGCTCAGCCCTTGTCCTCCTTGCCCCTCCGGGATCTCCTCTGTGATGTCGTCACGTCGATGCTCGCTTGCTTGCTGCGCGTCCTGCTGATCGCCGCTCACCGTGCCTTGGCAGGCCACGGAATTCACTGGTTCGTAACACTTCATGGTACCTTCGGCCGGGTACGGCCGTCGAGTCGACGCCGAGGCGCCGCCTCGACCGCGTCCTCGCCGAAGCCCCGCCGCGCGAGCAGCGCCGCGAGGCGGCGCAGGCCGCGCGCGGACTCGCGCTCCGCCGACTCCGACGGCGCGCCGCTCCTCCGGCTCGAGCACGGCCAGGGCGAACGCTCCGTTCGTCGGCGGTCGATTCCCTCGGCCTCCAGTCGAGCGAGGATCGCCTCGTCTCCGAGGCCCCGGTCGGCGAGGCGATGACGGCGAGCTCCTGCGCCAGGCGGACGTCGTCGACGAGCCCCGACCCGCACCAACGCGTCGACGACGCGATCGACCTCGCCGCGCTCCACGCCTCCGGCATCCAGGCGCTTCCTCAGGGCGCTGACCGACAGGTCCCGGCGCGCAAGCGCTCGAGCGGCGAGTCCCGCGCCCGAGCGCTGTCGGAGCTCTCCACGGCAGCAACGAGCCGCTGGATGCTGCGCCTACGCCACCTCGGCGATCTGGGCCGCCTCCGGCGCCTCCTCCCCGGCCTCGGCAGGTGTGCGGCCTCGGCAGCCGGCCGCCTCGGCCGCGTCGCCCTCCACCCGTCGCACGATCTCCGCGGCGACGTCCGGGTGCTCGCGCAGGAAGGCGATCGCGTTCTGACGGCCCTGGCCGAGCCGCTCGTCGCCGAGGCTGAAGTACGAGCCCGACTTCTGGACGATCTTCTGCTCGAGCCCGACGTCGATGAGCGACCCCTCCCAGGAGATTCCCTCGCCGTAGATGATGTCGAACTCCGCCTGCTTGAACGGCGGGGCCACCTTGTTCTTCACGACCTTCACCCGCGTGCGGTTGCCGATTGCCTCGACGCCCTCCTTGAGCGTCTCGATCCGGCGCACGTCGAGCCGCACCGACGCGTAGAACTTCAGCGCCCGGCCGCCGGGCGTCGTCTCGGGGTTCCCGAACATGACGCCGATCTTCTCGCGCAGCTGGTTCGTGAAGAGGCAGATCGTGCCGGTCCGGTTGAGCGTTCCCGCGAGCTTGCGCAACGCCTGGCTCATCAGCCGTGCCTGGACGCCGACGAAATGGTCGCCCATCTCGCCCTCGATCTCGGCCTTCGGCGACGAGCGCCGCGACCGAGTCGATCGCCACGACGTCGAGGGCGCCGCTGCGGATCAGGAGCTCGGCGATCTCGAGCGCCTGCTCGCCGTGGTCGGGCTGCGAGACGAGCAGGTCGTCGATGTTCACGCCGATCCGCTTCGCATAGATCGGGTCCATCGAGTGCTCGGCGTCGATGAAGGCGCAGATGCCGCCGAGCTTCTGCGCCTCGGCGATCACGTGGTAGACGAGCGTGGTCTTTCCCGAGGACTCCGGCCCGAAGATCTCGACGATCCTGCCCCGCGGCAGGCCGCCGATGCCGAGCGCGAGATCGAGCGAGAGGCAGCCCGTCGAGACGGCCGCGATCGAGGACTGCGCCTCGTCGTTCATCTTCATGACAGATCCCTTGCCGAACTGCCGCTCGATCTGGCTCAGCGCGGCATCCAGTGCTTGTGTGCGGTCCACGTTCAACCTCCTAGCGCCACTGCGTCGAGAATCTCGTACTGCGCCCCGGCTGGCCGCAGCACCGAATGATAGAGAGCGACCTCGGACGGACTGAACGAGCCCAGGTCCGGGACGGCCGGCGAGAGCTGCGGGCGATCGCGGAAGCGCGCCACGGTGACGTGTGGCAGCCAGCCGCGCCGCTCGCGGCGATACGCCCCGATCTCCTCCAGGCGGAGCATCAGACGGCCGGCCAGGGCGTTGCCGCGCCAGACGTGGGCGTCGCCCGGCCCGGGCTCCTCGGCGAGGACGACCATGCCGACCCGAGCGGTCTCGCGGTACCGGTGCGCATGGAACGTCGGCGCGGCCGACTCACGTGCCGTCTCGCGCACGATCTGCTCGATGGCGGACCAGCTCGCCGGCGGGGCGGCCGCCGAGGAACGCGAGCGTGATGTGCAGGTGATCCCGCGAGAGCCGTCGCACGCCGCGGAGCTCCCGCGAGCTCCCGCTCCTGCCAGGCCACGAGACCGTCGACCACGTCCGAGCGGCAGGCACAGCGCGACGAAGAGACGGAGGCGGTCACTGCCGCCGAGGCTAGCAGCGCGATTCACCCGGCATGCGCGCGGGACCGTGACAGAACGTCACGGATGTGATGCAAGACCCACGCGGTGGCCCGGGCGCGGATCCTCTCGCGATCGCCCGGGGAGGTCGAGGCGCGTGGCCTGCTGCTCGCCGTCCGCCTCGACGTGGATGAAGACGAGGCCGACCGGCTTCTCGGGCGTCCCGCCGCCCGGCCCGGCGACGCCGGTCACGGCCGCGCCGACGTCGGCGCCCAGCGCGGCGCGCACGCCCGCAGCCATCGCCGCGGCCGACTCGGCGGAGACAGCGCCGTGGCGCTCCAGCAGGTCGCGGGGAACCCCGAGCTGCCCCTCTTTCACCGCGTCCGAGTACGCGACGACGCCGCCGACGTACGCGTCGCTCGAGCCCGGCACGGAGGTCAGACGCGCGCCGACCAGGCCGCCGGTGCAGGACTCGGCCGTGGCAATCGTCACCCCTCGTGCCCGCGCGAGAGCGAGCACGGTCTCCTCGACCGGGCGCTCGTCCTCGGCGAAGAGATGACTGCCGAAGGCAGCGCGCAGTGGCCTTCTCGACGGTCTCGCGGCGCTCCTCGGCTCCCTCTTCGGCGTAGAGGTCGACATGGATCTCGAAGTCGCGCGCGCACACGGTCACCTCGAGCCCGCCGCCCTCTCCTCCGGCCTCGGCGAGCGCCCGCGCCACCGACGATTCGCTGGGCCCGAAGAAGCGCAGGATCCGATGCGTCCGCGGGCGGACGCGCTCGAGCATGCGGCGGAACGCGGGCGCCGCCACCGCGTCCGTCCAGAGGCGCTGGAGCTCGATCGGCGGTCCGGGGAGCGCGACCACGATGCGCCCGGCGGCGTGCTCGAGCAGGACGCCTGGAGCGGTGCCGGCGAGGCCGAGGACGACCGCGCCCTCCGGGACCGACGCCTGCTTGCGGACCCCCGGGGCGAAGTCGTGGTACGGCCTCCCGAGGCGCCTCGGCGAACGACCTGGAAACGGCCTCGATCTCGCGCTCGAGCGGCTCGTCCACGCGCAGCGGACGCCCGGTGAGCCGGCTCAGGAGCTCGATCGTGCGGTCGTCGTGGGTCGGCCCCAACCCTCCCGAGCAGATGCAGACGTCCGCCTCGAGGCCCTCGGCGATCGCGTCGGCGAGCTCCTCCTCGCGGTCGCCCACGACGAGGATCCGGCCGGGATCGAGACCCAGCCGCACGAGCTCGGCCGCGACGAAGGGCCCGTTCGCGTCGCGCCGATCCCCGCGGACGAGCTCGGAACCGGTGACGACGACGACGGCGCGCGGACGCGAAGACACGTCGGCGCTACGGGGACGGCGCGCGCTCGAGGCCGTCGGCGCTGGCGACGAGGACGATGGGCTTCTTGCCCGTGAAGCCGGAGACCGGGCTCCCGCCCAGCTGGAACTCGAGGTTCCCGGGTCTGCTCACCTGCAGCCAGAGCTCGACACCCCGGAAGACCTGGCTCTCGCCCTCCTCGAGCGTCCCTCCCACACGAACTCGCCGAGCGCCGAGCCACGGCGCACCTCGATCCTGGACGGGCCGTCGACGGCCGTCGACCGAGAGATCGACGGGCTCGCCCTCCGCAGTCGAGCCGGTACCTGCGTCCGTCGTGGCGGAGACGGGCGGAGCCGAAGGCGACACCGGCGGCGCCGAGGACGGTCTCGCCCTCGTCTCCGGTGGCACCGAACTTCCAGGCGGCGATGACGAGCACGGTTACCGCGAGGATGCCGACCAGAGCCACGACGACGGCGTGGGACTCGGCGCGGCTGCGACGGGTACGGCCTCGGTCGCGGGAGGCGACCACGGGCTCCTCGGCGAGCGAGAAGCGGGAGTTGTACTCGTCGACGTAGAGCTGGCCGTCGAGGCCGAGCCGCTCCGCGTACGTCCGCAGGAAGCCCTTGACGTACGAGTCGCCCGGCAGCGCGTCGAACTGCTCCTCCTCGAGAGCGCGAAGGTACCTCGCTCGAATCTTCGTCTCCGCCTCGAGCTCCGCGAGCTCGAGGCCCTTGCGGACGCGCGCGTCGCGCAGGCTGTTGCCGATCTCGAACACGCTGGGGGATTGTAACTGCCAGCACGGGCGGTCTCCCATCGGCGACCGGCGAAACGGCGCGGCGGTCCCGAGAGCCCCTTCGTAGCCGAGACCAGAGATCAGGGGTTCGTGCAAGCTCCGCGAGCGTGCGCGCGGCTGGAGCGGTTCGTGAGGGAGGCCTGCCTCCCGCCACCACTACTAGCCCTGAACGAGCACGAGGACGGCGTAGACGCCCGCGGCGAGCCCGGCGGTGAGCGAGACGAGCAGGACGAGCACGCCGAGCACACTGGCGAGGCTGGCGAGCCCGTCGCCCCCGGCACGGCCGAGCGTGCGCTGGAAGTCGAAGCGGGCGCGGCGAGCGAGCGCGATGGCGATCAAGCGCGGACGCAAACGCTGCCGGCGTGACGACGAGCGCCTCCAGCGGCTCGATCTCGTCGCGCAGGCGGGGAAGAAGGACTCCCGCGACCACGAACGCGATCGCGAGCAGGCTGAAGAGGAACGCGATGATCGCCTTGGGGTTGCGCACCGAGAAGAATCTAGCCGCCGGGCCGGGCTGCGCTCACGGGAACACGGCGAGCCGCTCTGTGAGCAGGCGGACGAAGGCCTCGCGATCGATGCCCACGCCTACCCGTGCGTTCGATGGGTTGCCCGTGCGCCGCCAGCGGTCGACGACCGTCCTCCCGCGGCACAGCTCCGAGGCGCGCTCGACGGCCACGTGGAGCTCGAGCGTCTCGACGAGCCCCGGCTGAGCGATCTCCGCGACCGCGACGGCGTCGTGGACGGGGGCGCCGTCGAAGCCGTACGTCTCGGCGTGGAAGCGCGAGAAGAAGTCCAGCAGCTCGGCCACCATCGTCCCGGTGCGGCCGAGGGCACGGAGGCGGTCGGCGTCGCGCGGCCGTCACGAGGGCCTGGTGGGTGACGTCCAGGCCGATCATCGTCACGTCGAGCCCGCTGTCGAGCACGCGCGCGGCCGCCTCGGGATCGGCCCAGATGTTGAACTCCGCCGCCGGCGTGACGTTGCCCTCGGCGATCGCGCCGCCCATGAGCACGATCCGCTCGATGCGCTCCGCCGCCTCGGGATGCGTCGCCAGCAGGATCGCGACGTTCGTGAGCGGGCCGGTGGGGATCAGGGTCACCGGGCGCGAGCGACGAGAGCAGGCGCTCGGCGAGGAAGTCGACGGCGTGGAGCGCGCTCGGCCGCCCGACGGGCGGCGGGAGCGCCGGGCCGTCGAGGCCGCTCTCCCCGTGCACGTAGACGGCGGCGTACGGCTCGCGGACGAGCGGTCGCTCGGCGCCGGCGGCGACGGTCACGTCTCCTCGGCCGACGAACTCGAGCACGCGGATGGCGTTCGCCGTCGCCTGCTCGAGCGTGGTGTTCCCGGCGACAGTCGTGACGCCGAGCACGTCGAGCTCGGGGCTCGCGAGCGCGAGCAGGAGCGCGATCGCGTCGTCATGCCCCGGGTCGCAGTCGATGAGAACCGGCACGGCCATGCGGTCACATCATCGCGTCGAGCTCGGCCGCGCTCGGGAGCGACGGCTGGGCGCCGTGCCGCGACGCGGCCAGCGCGCCGGCCGCGCAGGCCCGCCGCAGCGCCTCCCGGCGATCTCGTCCCTCGAGCATCGACACGAGCAGCGCGGCGCAGAACGCGTCGCCGGCGGCGGTCGCGTCGACCGCGTCGACACGGCGGCGCGCCCGCCCGCGCCACCTCCTCCCCACCCTCGAGCAGCATCGCGCCCTCGGCTCCCAGCGTCACGGCGACGAGCCCTCGTGGTGCGGCCAGGTCGAGCGCCTCGAGCTCGTGCCCGGTTGACGACCAGGAGGTCGGCGCGCTCGCAGGAGCCGGCCGGGGAGCTCGCGTGCCGGCGCGGCGTTCAGCGCAGAAGAGACCCGTCGCACGCTCTGCCGCGGCTTCCACCGCCTCGAGCGGGATCTCGAGCTGGCAGTCAGCACGGCATCGCTGCCGCCGACGTCGACGTGCTCCGGCCGCGAGCAGGCGTTCGCGCCCGGCGCGACGACGATCTGGTTCTCGCCGTCGGCCGCCACGACGATCAGCGCGACGCCCGTCGGCGCCGGCACGGTCGTGACACGCCCGCCGTGTCGATTCCCTCGGCGGCAAGCGCCGCCAGGGCTGACGACCGTGCTCGTCGTCGCCCGACGCAGGCCGAACATGCGCGTCTCGGCGCCGAGCCGGGCGGCGGCCACCGCCTGGTTCGCGCCCTTGCCGCCGTGGAAGCGCTCGATAGGCGGCGCCGGTCACGGTCTCGCCCGGCCGCGGCAGGCGTTCGCACGAGCGACGAGGTCGACGTTGACGCTGCCGACGACTGCGACGCGCGGGCGGCACCTGCCTACTGCTTGATGTACGGGCTTGCCGTCGGCGGCCGGCGGGATCGAGCGCCCGATGAGGCCGACGAGAGCGACCAGCGTGAGGACGTAGGGGAGCATCGAGATCAGGTTCGCGGAGACGTCCGCCTCGCGCTGGAGCGGGATCCGCGAGCGCGTAGCCGAAGCCGAAGAGCAGCGTGGCGGCGAACGCCCAGGCCGGCCGCCACTTGCCGAAGATGACCGCGGCGAGCGCGATGAAGCCTCGCCCGCTGGTCATGTTCTCGGCGAAGGTGCCGACGAAGCCGATCGAGAGGAACGCGCCGCCGAGCGCGGCGAGCACGCCGGATGCGACGACCGGCGCCGTAGCGGATCGCCGTAGACGTAGATCCCCACCGTGTCGGCCGCTTTCGGATGCTCGCCGACCGAGCGGATGCGAAGGCCGAGTCGGCGTCCGGAAGAGCATGACGTGGGCGAGGATGACCACGCCGAACATGATCCAGACCAGCAGGTTGAGGTTGCCGAAGACGTCGCCGAGAAAGGGCACGTCGTCGAGGAACGCGAGATGGACGTTGGGGACGCGCGACACGTCCGACGGGATGCCCTGCGGGTAGATCGAGTTGAAGAGGAAGCCCGTCAGCCCGAGCGCGAGGAAGTTGATCGCGAAGCCGCTCACGATCTGGTCCGAGCGCAGCGTCACCGAGAACACGGCGTGGATGAGCCCGAGCAGCCCGCCGAAGAGCATTGCCATGAACAGCCCGACGACCCAGGAGCCGCTCCAGACCGCGCCCCAGATGCCGAAGAAGGCCCCCACGAGCATCATCCCCTCGAGCCCGATGTTCACGACCCCGGCGCGCTCCGAGAGCACGCCGCCGATGGCGGCGAACGCGAGCGGCGTCGCGAAGCGGAGCATCGATGCGAACAGACCGGCAGTGAAGATGTCTCGACGGTCTCGGCGTCCTTCGTCTGCACCCAGACCGCGGCCGAGCGTGCCGGCGATGCCGATCCCGATCGCCGCACCAGCCCAGCCGCGTCTCGCCGCGTGGGACGGCCGCGATGCCGCAGGCGATCGCGATCATGCCCGCCGCGATCGGCGCGCCCACCGACCCGAAGCTCCACGGGGGCAGCGCGACCCAGAGCGCGACGAGACCCGCGACGATCCCGATCCAGGCGATCGTGCGCGTCGCGGTCAGGCGCCGAATGACGTCGGCGACAGCGTCCATGCGGGCCTCGTCGACGCTCATTCGCCGACCTCCGCGCCGGCGTCGCGGCCTCAGCGCCGCTCGACCGAGGCCGAGCGGTACCGGCGCGCCTGCCAGACGTAGACGATGAGGAGCTCGGCGCCGACGAAGAAGATGACGAGCGCCTGGATCATGGTCGAGAGGTTCTCGGCCAGCTCGGGCTCGAAGACGGTCGGATCGAGCTGGCGGGACGACGTCCCGACCTGGAGCGCGCCGAAGAGCAGCGCGGCGAGCAGGATGCCGACCGCCTTGTTGCGCCCGAGCAGCGCCACCGCGATGCCCGTGAAGCCGATGAAGCTCGTGTCGAAGTCGCTGATGTCGACGTCGTGCCGCCAGCCGAGCAGGTCGACGCCACCCGCAAGGCCGGCGAACGCGCCCGAGATCGCCATGGCGAGGAAGTAGTTGCGCCGTACGGAGATCCCCGCGTAGGCGGCGGCGTCCGGGTTGAAGCCGACCGCGCGCACCTCGTAGCCGAGCGTCGTCCGGTTGAGGAGCACGTGGTAGACGACGAGCGCGGCGAGCGCGATGAAGATGCCGGCGTGCAGGGCCTGGATGCGGCCCCAGATCTGCCAGATCTCGGCCGACTCGAAGATCTCGCCGGAGCGCGGGATCGACGGCTGTGACCCCTGTAAGGGGCCTCCCTGTTCGAAGAGGTATTTCCCCCCGTAGATCGCGATCCAGTTCAGCATGATCGTCGTGATCACCTCGTGGGCGCCGACGGTCGCGCGCAGAATGCCCGCGATGCCGCCCCAGATCGCGCCGGCCAGGATGGCCGCGACGAGCCCGATGAGGATATGCAGCGGCCGCGGCGTGCCCTCGAGGTGCGTGCCGATCCAGAGCGCCGAGATGAGGCCGACCCAGAACTGGCCCTGGCCGCCGATGTTGAACAGGCCGCAGCGGAACGCGAACGCCACGGCGAGAGCCGTGAGGATGAGCGGCGTGGTGACGAGTAGCGTCTGCTGCAGGTCGCGGGCCGCCTCCTCGCGCGCCTCGCCGCCCACCCAGGGGAAGAACCAGTTGAGGCCCGTGCCCTCGAAGATCGCCTTGTAGGCCGTGATCGGGTTCGAGCCCTGGATGAGCGACGACGAGCCCGCCGATGAGGAACGCGAGCGCCGTCGCCGCGATCGGGATCAGGAGCCCGCCTGCCCGGGTCGAGAACCATTCGGTCGGCGACGCTGCGTGCCTGCGGGTCCGCAGACGGGCCGGCGGCGTCACTAGACGGCCGGCTCGTCCCGCCGTCCGCCCGTCATGGCGATCCCGAGCTCCTCCTCGGAGACATCCGGCGTGTACTCGCCGACGATCCGGCCCTCGTAGATGACGAGGATCCGGTCGGAGAGGGAGAGGATCTCCTCGAGCTCGAAGGAGACGAGCAGGATCGCGCGGCCCTCGTCCCGCTCCTGGACGAGCCGGCGGTGGACGAACTCGATGGCGCCGACGTCGAGGCCGCGCGTGGGCTGGGCGGCCACGAGGACGGACGGGTCACGCGACACCTCGCGCGCGACGACGACCTTCTGCTGGTTCCCGCCCGAGAGCGACGCCGCGAGCGTCGCCGGCCCCCCACCCCGAACGTCGAACTCGCGCAGCAGACCGATCGCGCGCTCGACCAGCCGCTTCGGGTACAGCCAGCCGAAGCGCGACGCCGGCTCCTGCTTGAAATCGTGCAGCGCGAGGTTCTCGGCGAGCGTGAAGTCCAGCACGAGCCCTCGCCGCTGCCGATCCTCGGGGATGTGGCCGACTCCCTCGTCGAGCGCCTCGCGGGCGTGACGCGCCGGTGACGTCCTTGCCGCGGAGCAGGATGCGGCCCGTCCCGAGGGCCGCCGGAGGCCCGTCAGGGCGTCGATCAGCTCCGACTGGCCGTTGCCGTCGACTCCCGCGATGCCGACGATCTCGCCGGCTCGTACCTCGAACGAGACGTCGCGCACGGCCTCCAGGCTCTCGCTCGTCGAGAACCGTCAGGTTCTCGACAGACGAGCAGCGGCTCCCCCGGCTGCGAGGGGCCTTTCTCGACCCGTAGCACTACGTCGCGACCGACCATCATCCGCGCCAGCTGTCCTCCGTCGCGCCCGCGCGCGGGACGGTGTCGATGTGCTTGCCCTGGCGCAGCACCGTAATCCGGTCGGCGATGGCGAGCACCTCGTGCAGCTTGTGGCTGATGAAGATGACCGACTGGCCCTCGCGGGTGAGCGTACGGATGATCTCGAAGAGCTCGTTCGCCTCCTGGGGCGTGAGGACCGCCGTCGGCTCGTCGAGGATGAGGATCTCCGCGTTCCTGTAGAGCGCCTTCAGGATCTCGACGCGCTGCTGCTGGCCGACGGAGATCGACTCCACCCGGTCGTGCGGGTCGATGCGGAACCCGAGCGCCAGGGCGATGGCACGCACCCGCTTCTCCGCCTCGGATCTGTCGACGAAGGGGCCGTGCGTGGGCTCCATGCCGAGCACGATGTTCTCCGCGACGGTCATGACCGGGATGAGCGTGAAGTGCTGGTGCACCATCCCGATCCCGGCCGCGATGGCGGCGTGAGGCGAGTCGATCTTGAGCGGCTTGCCGTCGAGCAGGATCTCGCCGGCGTCGGGCTTGTACAGCCCGTACAGGATGCTCATCAGCGTCGACTTGCCGGCGCCGTTCTCGCCGAGCAGCGCATGCACCTCCCCCCGCCGGAGGTCGAAGTCGACCCGATCGTTGGCGAGGACGCCGGGGAACTGCTTCGTGATGCCCCGGAGCTCGAGGAGGGACGTCTCTTCCACGGTGCAAGGCCGTGGGGCGGCGGCTGCCGCCCCACCGGCGTCTGTCTCTACCCCGTAACCGCGTCGAGTGTTGCCGGCGGGTCGATCTCACCCGTCTTCAGCTGCTCGTGCGCGGCCGCGACGGCGTCCTGCACCTCCTGCGGGACGTCGGGGCTGAACGGTGCGAGCAGCTGGGCGTCGGGGTAGTCGACGATCGAGAAGGCGGAGTTCGTGCCGGCCGTGAATGACCCGTCGACGAACGACGCGATCGTCTCGAAGACCGAGGTCTCGAGCGGCTTCAGCGCGCTCGTGAGGATGTGATCTCCGGCAAAGGACTGGTCGGCATCGACGCCGATCGCAAAGACGCCCTCCTGCAGAGCGGCGTCGAGGGCCCCCAGGCCACAGAGGCCGGCGACCTGGAACACGATGTCGGCGCCCTGCGCGATGTGGTCGAGCGCGATCTCCTTGCACAGCGCCTGGTCGACGAAGTCGTTCGAGTAGTCGTTGAGCAGCGTGATGTCGGGGTTCGTGTCCTTGGCGCCCTGCTGGAAGCCGGCGATCCAGTTGTCGACCGGCGGGATCGGGATGCCCCCGACGCTCGAGATCGTCCCGCTCTCCGTCATCATCGCCGCGACGATCCCGGCCAGGTAGCCGGCCTCCTCGGACGGGAAGATCAGGCCGAGCGTGTTCGGCTGGACGCAGGTGCCGCCCTCCTCGCAGTCCGGCGGGTCGCCGTAGAACTGGTCGACGCCGGCGAACATCACCTCGGAGTACTCCTGCGCCGCGGTCACGGTGTCCGCCCCGAGCAGGAAGCCGACCGAGATGACGAGGGCGGCGCCGTCCTCAGCCGCGGCGGAGAGGTTCGGCAGGTAGTCCTCGGACGCGTTGGAGACGTAGACCTGCGTCTCGACGCCGAGCTCGGCGGCGGCGCGCTCGAGGCCGTTGATGGAGAACTCGTTGAAGCCGCGGTCGTTCACGCCGGCGGTGTCGGTGACGAGGGCGACCTTGATGCCCGCGCCGCTCCCCGGCTCGAGCGCCGCGCCGGTGTCAGTGGCGCCGGTGTCCGTGGCGCCGCTGTCGGCCGGCGGCTCTGCAGCCGGCTCTGCCGGCTCTGCGGGCGGCGGCTCCGCCGGCGGCGCCGCCTCCTCGTCACCGCCGCAGCCCGGCCGCGGCAACCGCGAGCGCCAGCGTCACGAGCGCGAGCAGGGCCCATGGCAGTCGTCGTTTCACGTCGCTGAACCTCCCCTTGCCTGTCGTTACCCTCTCTGTTCCCGCCCAGGAAATCCGCGCGATCCTACACAGGCGCGGCTCCTCTTGCTACGACGGGCGCGGAGAGACGAGGTTAGTGCTGAGAGGGAGCGCTCAGCGCCTGGTCGAGGTCGCCCTCGGCGATGAGCACGCGCCTGGGCTTCGAGCCCTCGTACCCGGAGATGATCCCGCGGCGCTCGAGCATGTCGATCAGCCGGCCCGCGCGCGTGTACCCCACGCGCAAGCGTCGCTGGATGAGGGAGACGGACGCGGTCTGCGTCTGGACGACGATCTCGATGGCCTTGTCGAGCAGCGGATCCTCGTCCGGGTCGAAGTCGTCGTCGCCGGCGTCGTCGCCCGCTCGGTCACGCTCGGGTGCCTCGAGCAGGGACTCGTCGAGCTCCTGCGCGCGCTGGGCACGGCACTGCTCGACCACGAGCGCGATCTCCTCCTCGCTGACGTATGCCCCCTGGACGCGCTGGAGCCGTGACGTGCCGAGCGGCTTGAACAGCATGTCTCCCTGGCCCAGGAGCGCCTCGGCGCCGGCCTGGTCGAGGATGACGCGGCTGTCGGTCTGGCTCGAGACGGCGAACGCGATCCGCGACGGGACGTTCGCCTTGATCATCCCGGTGATGACGTCCACGGACGGCCGCTGCGTGGCGAGGACGAGATGGATGCCGACGGCGCGGGACTTCTGGGCGAGCCGGATCACGGAGTCCTCGACCTCCTGCGGCGAGATCATCATCAGGTCGGCGAGCTCGTCGATGACCACGAGCAGGTACGGGACGGTGGGCTCGTTTCGCTTCGCGAGCGTGCGGTTCATCTCGGCGAGGTTGCGGGCCCTGGCGAGGCTCATGCGCTCGTAGCGGCGCTCCATCTCCTCCGTCACGTTCGCGAGCACGGCGGCCGCCCGCTTCGGGCTCGAGACCACCGGCGTGAGCAGGTGCGGGATCGACTCGTAGAGCCCGAGCTCGACGCGCTTCGGGTCGACGAGGATCATGCGGACCTCGTCGGGCGTGGCGCGCATGAGGATCGAGCAGAGCATCGTGTTGATGCAGCCGGACTTGCCCGAGCCGGTCGTGCCGGCGATGAGGATGTGCGGCATGCGGGCGAGATCCGCCGAGACGGATGCGCCCGAGATGTCCTTGCCGAGCCAGGCGGTCACCGGGCTCGCGGTCGGCGGCAGCTCGTCGAAGATGTCGCCGAGCGTGACCAGGTTGGGCGAGAGGTTCGGCACCTCGACGCCCACCGCCTGCTTGCCCGGGATGGGCGCGAGGATGCGGATCTCCGTGGTCGCCAGCGCATAGGCGAGGTCGTCCTTGAGGGCCGAAACGCGGGCCACCTTGGTGCCGGGCGCCAGCGTGAGCTCGTACCGCGTGACGCGCGGCCCCGACACCTGGCCGATCACGGTCGCCTCGATCCCGAAGTGCTTGAGCGTCTCGACGAGCACTTCCGCGGTGCGCTCGGAAGCCCGTGCAGGCTGGGCCTCGTGCTGGCGCGAGCGTCGCAGCAGCGTCCGGTCGGGCAGCCGATACTCCCCGGGCGGCGGAGGAGCGTCGAAGAGCCGCTCCTGGGAAGGCGCGGCGTTCTCGCCGGACGTGGTCTCGGCGTCGAGCCCGGGGCCGACGTGCTCGGCCTCGAGGGCCGGATGAGATCGGCCCCTCCACCGTCTCCCTCGAGCTGGTCGACCAGCAGCTGCGGGATCTCCGGCCGCTCGGAGCTCGGCGTCGGGGGAATGACGTCGGGGTAGTCCCGCTCGCCGTCGACGGGAGCCCGTTCCGCGCCTTGGGCCTGCGGCAGCGCGGCGCGAACGGCCGTAGCCGTGTGGTGGGCCGTGTGGCGGGCTGCCCGGGCCGTGTGGCGGGCGACGTGGCGGCCGGCGGTCGCGGAATGGCGGAGCCAGGCGCCTGCCGAGGCACCCGTGACGAGGAGCACGCCGGCCAGGAAGGTGAAGGTCGTCAGGATCGTGAGGCCGGCGTCGCCGATCGCCTTGCCCACCGCCGTGGCCAGCGAGCCACCGAGAACGCCGCCGTACTCGCGAAGGCGGTCGAGGTCGAAGGAGGCGAGCGCGTCCCCGTCGGGACCGATGCCGAAAAGGCCTCCGCCGCACGCGAGCAAGACCGCGATCGCGACGACGATGAGCCCGGTGCGAAACGGGCGCAGGTCGAGGAGGCCGCTGCGCACGACGAGCAGCACGCCGACGCCGACGAGCGCAAGCGGCAGGAGGACCCCAGCCTGGCCGACGAGCGTCTTCACCGTCACGGAGACCTTGCCGCCGACCACGCCGCCGTCGAGCCCGAGCCAGAGCACGACCGCAAGGAACAGTCCGAGCCCGCACAGCCCGAGGCCCCAGAGGTCGGAATGCTGGTGCGGGCGGCTCGGCGTCTTCTTCGTGCTTCGTGCCGTCCGTTCTCGGGCGTGCGCGTCCAGCTCGCGTCGCGTGCGCCATGCAGGAAGCGTTCGTGCTCGGGGATCGGCCTCCTTCTCCGGCGGGCCAAGGCCCGCCCCTACGCGGCCGGCACTCGACGCTTCGACGGCCGTCGCGCGACGATTCGGAGCGGCGGCCTACAGGCCGCCTACCCAAAGCGCGAAAATCTGGCCCTACGGACGCGCTCGACGCGTCGACAGCCGTTCGTAGGGGCGGCCTACAGGCCGCCCGCCACAGAGACGCGACCCGCCCCTAGGCCGCCAGCGCCCGCAGGTCCTCGGCCGCGCCGAAGAGGTTCTCGCGGAGGTCGAAGAGGCCCGCCCAGAGCGACGTGCGGTCCGGGACCGCCTCGAGGCGGTGCGACGCCGAGAGCCCTTCGAGGGCCCGGACGAGCACTGCGAGCTCGAGGTATGCCTGCGACACGCGGTGCGGAGCGACGGACACGCCGGCCATGCGCAGCACGGGCTCCCACTCGACGACCTCGCCGGCGCCGGGCTCGCCGTACCAGGGCCGTCCCTCGGCGGCGTCTCTCTCGAGCTCGAGCAGGAAGCGCTCGAGCGGCGCCTGCAGATCCGCGAGCGCCGTCTCCGCGCGCTCGGCGGCACGGCGCAGCGCCGCCTGGCGCCGGCCGGGCGTGCACGGCTGAGGCTCACCGCGTTGCCACGTCTCGAGCAGGCGGCAGAACGCCAGCGCCGCGACCTCACATGCGCGCAGGGAGCGCACCAGGCGCTCTGTGCGTCGCCTCGGAGACGCCGTACGAGCGCGACGACGCTCGACCAGGCCATCAGACCTCGAGCACGACCGGGAGGATCATCGGCCGGCGGCCCGTGCGGTCGTGGATGAGCTGGCCGATCGCGTCGTGGAGATGCTCCTGCAGGAGCTTGAGCTCGCTGATCTGCCCGTCGAGGCATTCACGCAGCACCTCCTCGGCCTCGTCGCGCGCCTCGTCGAGGACGTCCTCCGGCCCGGCGAAGCCACGTGCGATGACCTCGGGCGCCGCGATCTCGTGGCCGTTCTGCGTGGCGATCGTGACGACGACGATGAGGACGCCGTCCTCCGCGAGGTGCCGGCGGTCGCGCAGCGAGGCGTCGCGGACGTCGCCGACGGCGAGCCCGTCGACGAAGGTGACGCCGGCCTCGACCTGGCCGGCGATCCTCACGCCGGCCGCCGAGAGCTCGACGACCGACCCGTTCTCGGCGATCGCCGTTCGCTCCGGCGGCACGCCGGCATCGCGGGCGAGCCGCGCGTGGGCGGCGAGCATGCGGAACTCGCCGTGCACCGGCATGACGTTGCGGGGACGCAGGAGCCCGAGCACCATCCGGAGCTCCTCGGCGTTTCCGTGGCCGGACGCGTGAACCGGCGCGATCTCCTGGTGGAGCACCTCGGCACCGGACTTCGCGAGCCGGTTGATCGTGTCGTGCACCTTCAGCTCGTTGCCGGGTACGGGCTTCGCCGAGACGATCACCGTGTCGCCCTCGCGCACGCGCACGTGCTGGTGGTCGCCGAAGGCAATGCGTACGAGCGCCGAGAGCGGCTCGCCCTGGCTGCCGGTGCAGAGGATCATGGTCTCGTGCGGCGCGAGGTCGTCGAGGTCGCCCGGCCGCACGAAGATGTCCTCGGGCACGTCCATGTAGCCGAGGTTGCGGGCGATGTTGATGTTCTTGCGCAGCGAGCGGCCGATCAGGCACGCCTTGCGTCCCGTCTCGAGCGCGACGTCGATCGCCTGCTGCATTCGGTGGACGTTCGAGGCGAAGGACGCGAGCAGCACCCGTCCCTCGCAGCGGGGGATGATCTGCCGAAATGCCTCTCCGACCGTGCGCTCGGACGGCGTGACACCCGGCCGCTCGGCGTTCGTCGAGTCGCCGAGCAGGAGGTCGACTCCGCGGTTGCCGATGTCGGCAAGGCGCCCGACGTCCGTGCGAAACCCGTCGACCGGCGTATGGTCGATCTTGTAGTCGCCGGTGTGCACGATCCGCCCGCCGGGCGTGTCGAGGCACACGGCGACCGTATCGGGGATCGAGTGGGCCATGCGGATGAACTCGGCGTGAAACGGGCCGACCTCGACTCCCCCGCCCTCGGGATCGACCTCGACGAGCTCGGCGGCGCGAAGGAGACCGTGCTCGTCCAGCTTCGACTTCACGAGGCCCATGGTGAGGCGGGTCGCCCACACCTCGGGGATCTCGAGCTCGCGCAGGAGATACGGGAGCGCGCCGACGTGGTCCTCGTGGCCGTGAGTCAGGATCACGGCGCGGATCAGCGACTCGCGGTCGCGAAGGTAGGAGAAGTCCGGGAGGAGAAGGTCGACGCCCAGGTGCTCGTCGCGCGGGAAGGCAAGGCCCGCGTCGATCACGACGAGCCCGTCGTCCGACTCGACGATCGTCATGTTCTTGCCGACCTCGCCGAGGCCGCCGAGCGGGATGACCCTGGTGATTCCTGCTGGCATCCGCGCATTCTACGCTCGTGACCTGGCGGCCGTGCACCCGGCTGCGACCATGCCGTCTCGTAGGGGCCGGTCCCCGACCGGCCCGCCTCGCATGCGTCGGCTAGCGCGCGGCGGTCGCGAGCACTCCGGCTCGCTCGAGGCCCGCCCGGACCGTTGCCTTCTCCTCGTCCGTCGCCTCGACGAGCGGGAGCCGCAGGCCGCCGACGTCGTGACCGAGCAGGTTGAGCGCGGCCTTGACGGGGATCGGGTTGACGCTCACGGCGAGGGCGTCGAGCACCGGCTCGAGCTCCTTCCCGATCGCGTAGGCGCCGTCCCGGTCACCCGACTTGAACCGGCCGATCAGCTCCTTGACCTGCGGGCCGACGAGGTGCGTGAAGACGCACACGCCGCCGGTGCCGCCGACCTCGAGGAACGGCAGGATGAGGTCGTCGTTGCCGGCGTAGAGGGTCAGGCCGAGCTCGACGATCCTGCGTGCCTGGTCGGGGTCGGTCGTCGCCTGCTTGACCGCCTGGACGTTCGGGATCCCGGCGAGCTCCGCGATCGTCTCCGGCTCGATGTTGACGACGACGCGTTGAGGGATGTTGTAGACGAGGATCGGCCGGTCGGTCGCGTCCGCGATGGCGGCGAAGTGGCCGACGATGCCGCGCGGCGGCGGCTTGTTGTAGTACGGCGTGACCACGAGGAAGCCGTCGACCCCGAGCTCGTGCGCCTCGCGGGTGAGGTGCACCGAGTGGGCCGTGTCGTTCGACCCGGTGCCGGCCACGATCGTGGCGCGGTCGCCGACCGCGTCGACGGCGGCCGTGAACAGGTCGAGCTTCTCTCGATCGGAGAGCGTCGGGCTCTCCCCCGTCGTGCCGGCGACGACGAGCCCGTCCGAGCCGTGCTCGACGAGATGCACGCAGAGCCGGCCGAACGCCTCGAAGTCGATCGTGCCGTCCTCCCGAAACGGCGTCACGATCGCGGTGAGGACCTCCCCGAGCATCAGCTCCACCTCCTCGCAGCCTGCGTCATTGTAGGCGCATGCGGCGACGGGCTCAGGCCCGCCGGCCGCTGGCCAGGCTGATGGCGCCGGCGCGCTCACAGGAGCGCGTCGAGCCCGACGGTGAGCCCGGGCGGCAGCGTGTGGAGCCGCTCGAGCGCGAGCAGGACGCCCGGTACGAAGGCGTCGCGCGACGTGGTGTCGTGGCGGATCGAGAGGAACTGCCCTGCGGCGCCGAGGATGACCTCCTGGTGCGCGACGAGGCCGGGCAGGCGCACCGAGTGGATCGGCACCTCGCCGCCCATCCGGGCCGCGGTCGCCTTCGCCGTGCCGGACGGCGCGTCGAGCTTCGTCTCGTGGTGCAGCTCGACGATCTCCGCGTGCGGCATGTGCCTCGCGGCCTCCTCGGCGAAGCGCATCATCAGCACGGCGCCGATGGCGAAGTTCGGCGCCACGAAGCACGGGAGAGCCCGCGCCCGCGCGAGCGCGTCGATCTCCGCCAGGCCGTCCTCCGGCAGACCCGTCGTTCCGACGACGCAGGGAACGCCCGCTTCGAGGGCGCGCGTCACGTTCCCGAGCACAGCCGCGGGAGCCGTGAAGTCGACCGCAGCGTCGTGGCCGGCGAGCTCGGGCTCCTCCCCCACCTCGAGGCCTGTCACCTCGTGACCTGCCTCCTCGAGCGCGCGCACCATCACGGAGCCGACCTTGCCGTCACGGCCGAAGAGGACGACCTTCATCGCCTGGCGTCCCGGGCAGGACGGGCCGGATGAGATCCGGCCCCTACGCCTCCGGCGCGTAGCTGCCGGCGTTCACGCCGCCGCGTCCGCGAGCCCGGGGCTCACGCGCGCCACGGCCTTGCGGAAGCGGCGCTCGCTTCCCCCGATCCCCGCCACGGAGAGCCGCTCGTGCGGGAGGAGGTCGGCGGCAAGGGAGGCGACGTCGTCGGCGGTCACGGCTTCGAGCGCCTCGATGATCTCGTCGAGGGACAGGAGCTCGGTGTCGGTGACGACGGACTTCCCGAGCCGGTTGGCGCGGTTTGCAGTCGACTCCATTGACAGCATGATGCGCCCTTTGAGGCTTTCCTTGGCGCGGCGCAGCTCGTCTTCCCGCACGCCGCCGGCGGCAACGTCTCCGATCTCGCGCGCCAGGATGTCGAGGCACTCGGCGAGATTCTCCTCCCGCGTGCCCACGTATACGCCGACCTCGCCGGTCTCCGCGTACATGGAGGCGAAGGTGTACACGCTGTAGGCAAGGCCGCGCTTCTCGCGGATCTCCTGGAAGAGGCGGGACGAGGCCGAGCCGCCGAGGATGCCGTCGAGCGCCGAGGCCGCGAAGCGGCGCGGGTCCGCGCGGGAGATGCCGGGAGCGCCGACGCACACGTGGTACTGCTCCGTCTCCTTGCGCTGGAAGACGAGCCGCGGCCGCGGCCTCCCGTTGAGCGCACGCCGGCTCGACCCGCCACGGGACGGCGGCGGCGCCTTCTTGCGCCCGTGCTCGGTCAGCAGTCCGACGAGACGGTCGTGATCGACGCTTCCGGCGGCGGCGACGACGGTGCTCGGCGCCACGTAGCGGGCACGGTGGTAGGCCCGAACCGCCCTGCGCGACACGGTCGCGATCACGTCGGCGCTGCCAACGATCGGCCGGCCGAGCGGGTGCGCGCCGAAGATCGCGGCCCCGGCCAAGTCGTGTACGAGCTCCTGGGGCGTGTCTTCGACCATCGCAATCTCCTCGAGCACGACCTCACGCTCCGAGTCGAGGTCGTCGAGCGTGGGTGCGTAGACCATGTCGGTCATGACGTCGAGCGCGGTCTCGAGGTGGTCGTCCATGACACGCGCGTAGACGACCGTGTACTCCCGTGTCGTGAGCGCGTTGAGCTCGCCGCCGATCCCGTCGAACGTCTCCGCGATCTCCTGGGCGGAGTACGAGCGGGTTCCCTTGAAGAGCAGGTGCTCGATGAAGTGGCTGAGGCCCGCACGCGCGTTGTCCTCGTCCCGAGAGCCCGTCCCGATCCAGAAGCCGATCGCGACCGAGCGAACGCCGTCGAGCCGCTCGCTGACGACCCGCTCGCCGTCGGCGAGCGTGGACAGCACGTAGTCCTGCATGTCAGTTCGGAGCGCCCTCGACGCGGTAGCGCGCGTCCTGGCTTCCGGCGAGCCGCGACAGGGCCTGGACGACCTTCAGCGGCCCTCGGGCGAGCCCACCCGCGGCGCCGGGGTGCGAGAGATCGCCGCGCAGCAGCCCCTCGACCACCGGCCAGACGAAGCGCGGGCGGGAGAGAGCGAACGCGACTCTCGGAAAGCGGTCGAAGGCGTGCTTGGCCCCCCAGGAGGCCGAGGCCATGCGGCCGAGCGCGCGGCGCACAGCCATCTCGTAGGGCTCGAGCGTCGCGGCCCGTCCCTCGAGGACGTCGGCGGCGGCGGCGGCGGCGAGCCGCGCGGAGAGGAAGGCCTCGTACATCCCGTCGCCGGAGAGCGGGTCGACGAGGCCGGCGGCGTCCCCCACCACGAGCGCGCGGCGGCTAGCCAGACGCGCGTCCGGCGTCCTCAGCGGAAGGCGATGGCCTCGGAGGTTCTCCAGCTGCGCTGCGTCGACCCCGTGGGCCTCGCAGAGCGCCGTCAGGTGGTCTCGGAGCGCCGGGCCTTCGGCTTCCCAGCCGCCGATGCCGAGATTGAGGTGGTCTCCCTTCGGGAACACCCAGCCGTATCCGCCGGGCACGACGCCGAGCTCGACGACGGCCCTGCCGGCATAGCGTGACGGGTCCGCGTCGCCGTGCGGGAGGTTTCCCTCGAGCGCGACGCCGTAGGTCGGCGCTGCGCAGAGCCCGAGCTGACGTGCTGTGATGCCGTTGGCGCCGTCCGCGCCCACGAGCAGCCTGCACCGCTCTGTCCGTCCCGCCACGGTGACGGTGACGCCGTCCTCGTCCTCGGCCACCGCCGTCACCCGCTCGCCGTCGCGGAACTCCGCTCCGGCCGAGGCAGCCTGCTCGGCAAGGAACGCGTCCAGCAGGCGACGTTGCGTCATGAGGATGAGCGGCTCGGCAGCCCGCCGCTCGTACCACGGGCCGTACCCGAGCCTGAACGCCATCCTGTCCACGGCGTGCTCCACCACGGGGTCGACGCCGAAGGGAAGCTGCTTCACGGCCCGCAGCGTCAGCCCGCCGCCGCAGGGCTTGTCGCGCGGGAAGGACGCCCGGTCGAGGAGCAGCACGCGGGCGCCCGCCTGCGCCAGGCGGTAGGCGGCCAGCGAGCCCGCCGGGCCTGCGCCGACGACGATCGCGTCCCAGGTCACGGCGCCATCGTACCGACGGGCTCCCGGGAGGAGACCGTAGAGGCCGGACGTGTCCGGCCTCTACCCGTGGCCTCGTCTAGTCGCGTGGCCCGCGATCGCGCCTGGGGCCGCGGTCGCGGTCGCGGCCACGACCTCCGCGGTCGTCGCGGTCTCGCGGAGCAGGAGGCGGTACGTCCTTCGCCTGCTCCATCAGGGCCTCGGGCGTGATGAGGCCGCCGTTGTCGTGCTTGGCCACGAGCTTCAGGCTGATTCGGCCGCGCGCCTTGTCGATCTCCTGCACGAAGACGTCCACCGTGTCGCCCTTCTGGAGCGCCTGCTCGATGTGCGCCAGCCGGCCGGGGCCGACGTTCGACACGTGGAGCAGGCCGTCCGTCCCCTTCTTCAGCTCGACGAACGCGCCGAAGTCGGTCGTGCGCACGACCTTGCCCGTGTAGGTGTCCCCCACCTCGGGCTCCTTGGTCAGCGCCTTGATCGCCGTCACGGCGGCCTCGGCCTTGAGCCCATCGGTCGCGTACACGAGGACGGTGCCGTCCTCCTCGATGTCGATCTGCACGTCGTAGTCGGCCTCGAGCGACACGGATCGTCTCCCCGCCCTTGCCGATCACGAGCCCGATGAACTCCGGGTTGATCTGGACGCTCGTGATCCGCGGGGCGTGCTCGGCGAGCTGCTCGCGCGCATCCGCGAGCGTCTCCGCCATCCGATCGAGGATGAACTCACGCGCTTCTCGGGCCTGGACGAGGGCGTTTCGCATGATCTCCTGCGTGACGCCGGTGATCTTGATGTCCATCTGGAGGGCGGTGATGCCGAGCCGGGTGCCCGCCACCTTGAAGTCCATGTCCCCGAGGTGATCCTCCGCGCCCTGGATGTCCGTGAGGATCACGTAGTCCGAGCCCTCCTTGATCAGGCCCATCGCGATGCCCGCCACGGGCCGGGTCATCCGAACGCCTGCGGCGAGCAGCGCCAGCGTGGACGCGCACACCGACCCCATCGACGACGAGCCGTTGGACTCGAGCGTCTCGGAGACGAGCCGGATCGTGTAGGGAAACTCGGACTCGTCCGGGATCATGGGCTCGAGCGACCGCTGGGCGAGCTGGCCGTGGCCGATGTCGCGCCGCTTCGGGCCGCGCATGAAGCCGGTCTCCCCGACCGAGAACGGCGGGAAGTTGTAGTGGTGCATGAACCGCCGCTCCTGCTCGAGCGAGAGATCGTCGATCCGCTGGCCCTCCTTCGCGGTGCCGAGCGTCAGGAGCGTCAGGATCTGCGTCTGTCCGCGCGTGA
The DNA here is from genome assembly GCA_963838105.1 of uncultured Thermoleophilia bacterium. Classification (GTDB taxonomy): domain Bacteria; phylum Actinomycetota; class Thermoleophilia; order Gaiellales; family Gaiellaceae; genus CAWJNF01. The sequence goes on from CAWIQC010000020.1 coordinate 254,680, forward strand.
AGAGGGCCGAGCCGTGGGTCCGGGGCGCGACGTCGATCTCGCACGCGATCGGCCGGATCTCGTCCGTCCCGCGACCGTCCGGCCGCCGCTTCTCGACCGCGATCTTCTGGCGCACGAGATCCTTGTAGATCGACTCGGCTGCCTTCTTGACGTACTGGCGGGTGAGCGGATCCTTCACCGCCGCCGGGGGCTCATCGCCCTCGGCCGAGGCGGGCGCCGGGCCGACCGGGAACGGGAGCTGAACCTCGTCGACGATACGGGCGTAGAGGAGGTCGCGCTTGGCGGACTTCAGCTCCTTCGAGTCCTGCTCGGCATCGGTCAACGCCCGCAGGTCGCTCTCGAACTGCGCGCGCACGGGCTCGCTCACGCTCTCGAGGCGAAGGCGCTCGAGGATCTGCGCCAGCCCGGCCTTGACCTGCATGCGCCGGCGGATGTCCTCCTCGGTCGAGCTCATCGACACCGGCGCGCAGAGCTCGGCCTCGAGCTCCTCGGCCGCCGCCTGACCCTCCTTGAGGCCCTCGGCTCGGATGCGGTCGCGAATCCTGCCGGCGTGCTGAGCCTCGATCTCTGCGGTGACGGCGGGATCGGGAAGCTTGGGCTTGCCGGCAGCACGCCGCAGCTCCTCCTGCGCCTCGCAGAGACCCTGGATCTCGCGGTGGGCGAGCTCGAGGGCGGCGAGCACGACGTCCTCCGGCACCTCCTCGGCGCCGCATTCGACCATCGTGATCGCCTCGCGGGTACCGACGACCAGCAGGTCGAGCCGCGACTCGTCGAGCTCCGGCAGGGTGGGGTCGACGATGAGCCGGCCGTCGGCGTCCATCCCGATGCGAACCGCTCCCACCGGGCCGAGAAACGGCAGCGACGAGATCATCAGCGCCGCCGAGCACCCGTTGATCGCGAGCACGTCGTGGGCGACGACCTGGTCCGCGGAGAGGATCGTCGCGATCAGCTGCACCTCGTTCTTGAAGCCCTTCGGCCACAGCGGCCGGATCGGTCGATCGATCATCCGCGCGTTCAGGATCGCGCGCTCCGTCGGGCGGCCCTCACGCTTGAAGAAACCGCCGGGGATCTTCCCGGCGGCGTACATGCGCTCCTCGACGTCGACGGTGAGCGGGAAGAAGTCCGCGCCCTCACGCCCTTCCTGGCGACCCACGGCGGTGGCGAGCACCATCGTGTCCCCGGCCTGCACGATGACGGCGCCGTCGGCCTGCTTGGCCAGATGACCCGTCTCGAAGCGAATCTCGCGACCGCCGACGGCACGCGACACCGTGCGGCGCTCTGTAGCAACGATCGACATGTGTCCTCCTGTCAGTTCAAGGCAGGAGGAGAACGGAGGTTTGAGGCAGCTGCGTGGACGCTCCCTGCGCCGCTCGCAGCTCCCTCAAACTTCCGGCTCCTCCTGCCGGCCCCCGCTATCGCCTGAGGCCGAGCTCCGAAATAAGCGTGCGATAGCCCTCGAGATCGTTCTTCTGGAGGTAGTTGAGGAGCCGCCGGCGCTGCCCGACCAGCATCAGGAGGCCGCGCCGCGAGTGGTGATCCTTCTTGTGAGCCTGCAGATGCGCCGTCAGGTCGTTGATTCGGCGCGTGAGCAGCGCGATCTGCACCTGCGGCGAGCCCGTGTCGGCCGCGGATCGGCCGTGCTTCTCGACGATCTCCCTCTTTACCTCGGTGGTCAATCCCATCCGCAACACAGTACCAGAGGGCCTTCGCAGGCCCGGCTGGCTCCGCGCCCGAAGCTCTCACGCGCCGGCCGAGCGCGCCAGGATCTCCGCGAAGCGGTTGTCGCCCCGCAGCGCGTCGAGATCCGGAGTCGGTGCGGACGCTCTCGGCCAGGCCCGGCTCGAGCTCGAGCGCCCGCTCGAGGTAGCCGAGCGCCAGCTCCCGCTCGCCCGCGAGCGCCGCGTAGCAGGCGGCGTTGAAGTGCACGCTGGCGTTGTCCGGCCGCTGCTCGACTCCCGTCTGCCATCGTGGCGAGCGCGCCGGCCACGTCGCCGGCGCGCAGCTGGGCGTCCGCGCGGAAGTACCACTCCCAGGGCGAGACCTCGTAGGACGCCGCCGAGCGGAGCGCCGACGGCGAGCACCGTCGTGTTCTCCTCCGCGGCGACGGCGCTTCGGCGCTCGGCGGGGTCGTCGAAGAACACGAGCGTGCCGGCCGGGGCATCGAGCTCGCGGTCGCCCGCTCTGAACGTCGCCCGCCCGCTCAGCACGACGTAGAGCTCCTGGTGCTTCCCCGCGCCGCCGCCGGTCTCGTCGTGCTCCTCGATCAGCTCACCGCCGGCCTCGGGCTGGGTGTAGGCGTTCACGCCGAACGCCTCGACGCCGAGCGTGTGCCGCACCGGCCTCCAGAGGAAGTGGAACGGACGCAGGCGCAGGGGCCCGATGTCGGAGACGTGAGCCGATCGCATCGGCCCACCTACCTTATCCCGGCCGGACGGCCCGGCGGGTCTGCTCCACGTCGAGGGCGATCTGATCGACGAGCTCCGCCTCGCTCGCGAACGACCGCTCGTCGCGCAGGCGCTGCCACAGCTCCAGACGCAGGTGCGCGCCGTAGAGATCGCCGTCGAAATCGAGCAGGAACGCCTCGATGCGGCGCTCGGTGCCCCCGTAGTGGGGGTTGACGCCGATCGAGAGCGCGGTCCGGTGCCGTTCTCCGTCGATGACGGCCGCGCCGGCGTAGATCCCGTGCGCGGGGACGAGCAGATTCGGCGGCACGGCGAGGTTCGCGGTCGGGAACCCCAGCGTGCCGCCCCGCTGGTCGCCGGCGACCACCAGGCCTTCGAGCTCGTGCGGGCGCCCGAGGAGCGCGGCGGCCTCCCCGATCGCTCCCTCTGCGAGCAGCTCCCTGATCCGGCTCGACGATACGCCCTCGACGATCGGTACCTCTCGCACCTCGAAGCCCAACCGGCGTAGCAGAGCCGTGTCGCCGCTGCGACCGCGTCCGAAGCGGAAGTTCTCGCCCGCGACGACGATGCGCGTCCCGAGCGCGTCGATGACCTCGTGCACGAACTCCTCGGGGGTGTGCCGCGAGAGCTCCTGCGTGAACTCGACGACGAGCACGTCGTCGGGGGCGACCTCCTCGAGCAGCTCCAGCCTGCGCTCGAGGGTCGTCAGGAGCTGAACGCTGTAGCCGAGCACCTCGCGCGGGTGCGGATGGAACGTGACGGCGGTGGAGCGCAGGCCGGTCGACCTGGCGGCCTCGATCACGGCCTTGTGACCTCGATGCACACCGTCGAACGTCCCGATGGCGACCGCGCGCTCGGCGCGTGGCAGCTCGTCCGCTCGGTGAGCGACGATCATCCGCTCGCCCGCGCGAACACCGTCTCGGGACGGGCCTGCCCACCGCCGAGCTTCGCGACTGCCATCAGCCGGCCGTCGTAGGTGAGACGAGCGCGGCCGTTGCCCGGTCGCGGCACGGGCATGCCCGACAGGACGCGCCCGACCTCGGGCTGGGCGAGCGCGAGCTCCGGAAGGTGAGGCAGCGCCTCCCGCAGCGGCAGGACGCGATCCTCGTCCGCGTCGTCGACGATGAACGAGCCGACGGCCGTCCGGCGAAGCGTCCGGCAATGGCCTCCGAGGGCGTCGGCGATCGCCCGGATGTACGTTCCGCTGCCGACGTGCAGCTCGAGCTCGGCCAGCGGCGGCTCGTAGCGGCGAAGCTCGAGCGCGTGGACCTGGGAGCGACGGAGCGGCATCTCGACGGCGACGCCCCGCCGGTGCAGTCGATAGGCGCGCTCGCCCGTCGACCTTGACGGCGGACGCGGCCGGAACCCGCAGCTCGACCTCGCCCGTCAGCGCCGCCAGCGCAGCCTCGAGATCGTCCGGGAGCGCGGGGCGGTCGAGCTCCTCGCCCTCGGCGTCGCCGGTGGTCGTCCGCCGCCCGAGCTCCACCTCGGTCACGTACCGCTTGTCCAGCCCGACCAGGTATCGGTTCAGCCGCGTCGCAGGCCCGAGCAGCACGAGCAGGAGCCCGCTCGCGAGCGGATCGAGCGTCCCCGCGTGACCGGCCTTGCCGCCGTGGTGCTTGCGGAGGCGCCGGACCACCGCGAACGACGAGGGGCCAGCGGGCTTGTCGACGAGCACGAGCCCGGCGGCGCCACCGTCTGTCCGTCTCCCGCCCACGCTGCCGGGGTCAGCCCTAGCCCGTCTCGACCTGGGCGAGGTACTCGCGGCGGATGAAATCGACGACCTCGTCGACCGATGCCTCGCTCGAGAAGCCGGCCGCCTGGCGGTGGCCGCCGCCGCCGCTCTTGCGGGCGATGACCGAGACGTCGATGTCCTCGGCCGTCGTCCGCAGGCTGACGCGGCGTGTCGGGCCGTCGAGCGTCGGCGGCTCGCGGATGAGCGCCACCAGGTCGGTGCCCTCGACGGCGCGCAGGTGGTCGATGATCCCCTCCGAGAAGGGCTCTTCGGCGCCGGCGTCGGCGAAGTCCCGCCGATGCAGGAAGGACACGATGAGACGCCCGCCCTCGAACACGAGATGCGCTCTCGAGCGCTCTCGCGAGCAGCTTCAGCTTCGCGAAGGCGACGCTCTCGTAGACGCCCTGGAAGACGCGGTGAACGTTGGCGCCGGCCTCCACGAGCTCGGCGGCCAGCCGGAGTGTCTTCGGGGTCGTGTTCTGATACTGGAAGCGTCCCGTATCGGTCACGAGGGCGATGTACAGCGCCTCGGCGATGGCGGGGGTCATGCGCCACGCCGAGCTCCGCGAAGAGGTCGCGCAGGATCTCGCCCGGTCGACGAGGCGTTGGGGACGACCAGGTTGAGGGCACCGAAGCGCGTGTTGTCGTGGTGGTGGTCGATGTCGACGACGAGCTGCAGCGCGCTCCACGATCCCCGTGTCGGGCCCGAGCCGCCGGTCATTCGCGCAGTCCAGCGCAAGCAGGACGCGATCTGCGAGTCGTCGGGAACGGGACCGCGGCGGAGAGTCGACGAGCTCCATGAAGCCGTACTCGTGCGGCAGCGGGACGGCTCCCCAGAGCCACATGAACGAGTCCTTGCCGAGCTGCTCGAGCGCGAGCTGCATGGCGAGGAGCGACCCGAGCGCGTCGCCGTCGGGGTTCTCGTGGGTCGTGACGACGAAGCGATCATGCTTCTCGATCGCCTTCGCGGTCGCCTTCATCTCTTCGGTGGTGGTCGAGCTCATCGAGAAGCTGGGAAAGCCTCGCCGCACGCTCTGCCGTCCGATCGTACTCAAAGACAAGCCGAGGAGTGCGCTTGAGGTGCAGCTGCCGGTTGACCTCTTGCTGCAGGACGCCGTGCGCGCGCTCGAGCGCGGCGAGGCTTCGCTCGCGGCGCCGCTCCGAGCCGAGCACGCTCACGTACACGGTAGCGTGGCGCGAGATCGGGACTGGCGCGTACCTCCGTGACGGTCACGAAGCCGAGGCCCGGATCCTTGAGCGAGCCGAGCTCCTGCGGAGACCACCTCCCGCAGCGCCTCGTTCACCCGGCGCATGCGCTCAGTCATCGAGCGTCACCACCTCACGCTCGACCGCAGCGAGCTCGAAGCCCTGCGAGGCGAGGTAACGCTCGGCTCCGTCGAGCAGCTCCTGCAGCTCGCCGATGTTCCCGCGCGACGCAGGCCATCGTCAGCCGCGCGCGCTGCCAGACATCGTGATGGTCGACCTCGGCGACGGAGGCCGAGAACCGCCGCGCGAGCTGCGCCTTCACCGACAGGAGCTCCTTCCGCTTCCCCTTGAGGGAGTGGTTGTCGGGGAACCGGAGCTCGAAGGAGAGGATGCCGACGTATCCGGAGCCCATCGCATTGCAGGACAACCGCAGTGCGCTACAAGCCTGCTGGGACAGCGTACCGGCAGATGCTCGGGCTACCCGCAATCCCGCTTCGTCCCGCGGCCTTCGAGCGGGCCCGATGAGATCCGGCCCCTACACGCCCCTCAGGGGAGCCTCACCAGCGGGCAGGCCGGGAGAACGGCCCTACGAGGGCTCGGGCTCGTCGGCGGCGGCGCCGTCGTCCGCGGCGCGCAGGTCGACGTCCGTCCGCTCGATCTTGCTTCGTCTCGTAGAACTCGAGGATGTCGCCTTCCTTGACGTCGTTGAAGCCCTCGAGCTGGATGCCGCACTCGAAGCCGTTCTGGACTTCGCGGACGTCCTCCTTGAAGCGCTTGAGGCTCGCAAGGGTCGTCTCGTACACGACGGTGCCCTCGCGGACGACGCGGACGTTCGCGTTGCGGCGCACGACGCCGTTCGTCACGTAGCACCCGGCGATGACGCCGATGCGCGAGATGCGGAACAGCTGCCGCACCTCGGCCTCGCCGATCGTCTCCTCGACCTGCTCGGGAGCGAGCATGCCGACGAGCGCCTGCTGGATGTCGTCGGTGAGCTGATAGATGACGCGGTAGGTGCGAACGTCCACGCCCTCGCGCTCGGCCAGCCCGCGCGCCTCGGCGTTCGGACGGACGTTGAAGCCGAGCACGATCGCCTTCGACGCGGACGCGAGCATGACGTCGCTCTCCGAGATCGCGCCGATCCCGGTGTGAATGACGTTCACGCGTACCTCGGGATGCTGGATCTTCGCGAGCTCGCCGACGATCGCCTCCACCGAGCCCTGCACGTCGGCCTTGACGACGATGTTGAGATCCTGGACGCCACCCTCGGCCATGAGCGAGAACAGATCCTCGAGGGACGGGCCCTTCGACTGCTTCGCGAGCTCCTCGGCGCGCAGCCGCTGGACTCGCAGCCCGGCGAGATGGCGGGCCTGGCGCTCGTTCTCGACCACCCGGGCATGCTCGCCCGCCTGCGGCGGCTTGTCGAAGCCGAGGATCTCGACCGGCGTTCCGGGCTTCGCCTCCTTGATGCGCTCGCCGCGGAAGTCATGGAGGGCGCGGACCTTGCCCCAGGCGTCACCGGCGACGATCGCGTCTCCGACCCGGATCGTGCCGCGCTGGACGAGCATCGTCGCGACGGGGCCGCGGCCCACGTCGAGACGGCTCTCGATGATCGGGCCCGACGCCTCCGCGTTCGGGTTGGCGACGAGCTCGAGCTCGGCGTCCGCGACGAGGAGCACCTTCTCCAGAAGATCGTCGAGGTTCTGGATCGCCTTCGCGGACACGTCCGAGAACTGCGTCGTGCCGCCCCACTCCTCCGGCTGGAGCCCATGAGCCACGAGCTCCTGTCGCACCTTGGTCGGATTCGCGTCCGGCCGATCCATCTTGTTCACGGCGACGACGATCGGCACCTCGGCCGCTCGCGCATGGTTGATGGACTCGACGGTCTGCGGCATGACGCCGTCGTCCGCAGCGACCACCAAGACCGCGATGTCCGTGATCTTGGCGCCGCGCGCGCGCAGCGCCGTGAACGCCTCGTGACCGGGCGTATCGAGGAAGGTGAGGCCGCGCCCGCTGTGGTCCACCTGGTACGCGCCGATGTGCTGCGTGATGCCGCCCGCCTCCGTCTCGACGACGGCGCTCTGGCGGATCGCATCGAGCAGCGTGGTCTTGCCGTGGTCGACGTGACCCATGATCGTGACCACGGGCGGCCGCGCCTGGAGATCGTCCGGATCGTCCTCGTAGACCTCGGGCTCCAGCTCTTCCTCGCTCGCGTGCTTGATCGTCACCTCGCGCTTGAGCTCGCCCGCGATGAGCTCGATCGCCTCGTCGCCGAGCGACTGCGTGATCGTGACCATCTCGCCCACGCCCATCATGATCTTGATGATCTGGCCCGCGGGAACGCCGAACGCGGCGGAGAGATCCTTCACCGTGGCGCCGGAGGAAACCGTGACGGGACCCGTCGGCTGAACCGGCGCCTGCGCCTCGCGAGGCCCCTTGGCCGCACCGCCGCCGTCGCGCTGACGCTGGTCCGGCCGCGGCCGCGGCGCGTCGATGACCACACGGCGCTTGCGCCGTCCGGTCGGCGCTCCCCCCCTTGGCCGCAACGGCCGTTTCTGTCCGCCCTGATCAGCCACGTCGGTACCTTAACCCCTTCACTGAAAGCCCTGCAAATTCGCTGGAATCTAAACTAGGCAGCGGGCTCTCCCTCCACGAGCGCGAGCTCCCGGTGGGCCGCGATGCCGCAGAAGCGCGAACCGGGGAGCGGCGCATTCGGGCACCGCTTGCCTGTCGCCAGGACTGCTGCGCAGCGGCCCGAGAACTCCTCGCCGTCCTCGCCGCGGCCGTACGCGGCCTCGGCCTCGGCCTCGGCGAACTGCGTCTCGGAGTTGATGTCCACCCGCCAGCCGGTGAGGCGGGCGGCCAGACGAGCGTTCATCCCCTCCTTGCCGATCGCGAGCGAGAGCTGATCGTCGGGGACGATGACGGTCGCCTCCTTGGCCTCGTCGTCGATCAGCACCTCCCGCACGCGCGCCGGCGACAGCGCCTTCGCGATGAAGCGGGCCGGCTCGGGATTCCACGGGATGATGTCGATTTTCTCGCCGCGGAGCTCGGAGACCACCATCCGGACGCGCGAGCCGCGCGGGCCGACGCACGGCGCCAACCGGGTCGACGCCCTGGGCGTGGGACTGCACCGCGATCTTGGACCGGTAGCCGGGCTCGCGGGCGACGCCACGGATCTCGACGAGGCCGTCTGCGACCTCGGGCACCTCGAGCTCGAACAGCGTCCTGATGAGCTCCGGATCCCGCCGGGACAGGATGACCTGGGGGCCCTTCGTGCCCGAGCGGACCTCCGTGATGACCGCCTTGATGCGGCTCCCCTGCTCGTAGCGTTCGCCGTCGACCTGCTCGGAGCGAGGCAGCAGGGCCTCCACCTTGCCGAGGTCGACGAGAACGTTGTTGCGATCACCAGCCTGCTGGACGATGCCGGTCACGACCTCGCCAACCCGATCGACGTACTCCTCGTACATCATCGCCCGCTCGGCCTCACGGATCCGCTGGAGGATCACCTGCTTGGCGGTCTGCGCGGCGATGCGACCGAAGTTCTCGGGCGTCACGTCCTTCCGCGACATGTGCTCCGGTGGAACCTGGGACCAGTCGAGGTCGAGGTCGTCGTCCGAGATGAGTGTGTGCGACTTCTCTCCGGTCTCGACCTCGGCGGCCTCGAGCTCGTCGAGCTTCCGCTCGCGCGCCTCCTCGAGCAGCCGCGCCTCGAGGTCGTCGGGAATCTCGATCGCGTAGACGCGGAAGTCCCCCTCGTCGTCGAGCGCCACCTGCGCGTGCCGGGCTGCACCGGGTGTCTTCTTGTAGGCGGCGAGGAGCGCGTCCTCGAGGGCGTCGACGAGGGTCATCGACTCGATGCCCTTCTCCTTCTCGATCTGCCTGACGGCCTCGATGATCTCCCTAGTCATGGCTCGCGCTCCCGTTGACCACGTTTCCGCGCACGATCTCGTCGTAGGGAATCTCGATCCGCCCGGCGGCGCCCACGAGGGCAACCGTCTGATCGCCGGCCTCGACGACCTCGCCCCGGAACCGCTTGCGGCCGCCGATCTCATGCTCTGTCCGGACGGCGACGCGCTTCCCTTCGGCGCTGGCGAAGTGCTCGCGGGTCCGCACCGGGCGCTCGAGGCCCGGGCTCGAGACGTCGACCGTGTAGCGGTCGAGGTAGCCGCGGAGCACGTTCGTCACCCGCTCGCAGACAGCGTGGTCGACGCCGGCCGGAGTGTCCACGAACACGCAGAAGCGGTCGGGCCCGAGCAGCTCGACCGCGAGGACGTCGACCTCGGGCAGGCGCTCCGCGAGCGTCGCCGAGATCTCGCCGCACAGTGTTCTCTCTTGTTCGTGTATCCGGGTCATAGTCTTCTCCGCGTCTTCTAGCCCCCTCACGAAAAGCGGGCGCAGCGCGCCCGCTCCAGAGCTGGATGCGTGAGGTGGCAGCGTCAGGATAGCAGGCTCGGTACGCCGTCACGGGCTTCGTGACGGATGTCTCGAGGGCACGGTAACGGGGCCGGCCACCGCCGTCCGGGCTTCGAATTCTAGCGCCCGGTGCGGCTCCCCGGCCGCTCGTGTCTTAGGCGTCGAGGATGATCGTCACGGGGCCGTCGTTCGCAATCTCCACCAGCATGCGGGCGCCGAATATCCCGCGCTCGGTGTGGATCCCCTGCCGCTCGAGCGCCTCGCAGAAGGCCCGGAAGCGCGGCTCGGCGACCTCGGGCCTGGCCGCTCGCGAGAAGCTCGGGCGGTTACCTTTCGCGGTGTCGGCGATCAGCGTGAACTGGCTGACGACGAGAGCGCTGCCGGCGATGTCGAGAACGCTCCGATCGAGCTTCCCACCGTCGTTCTCGAAGATCCGCAGGCTCGCAACGCGTCGCGCGAGCCGCTCCGCGTCTCGAAGCTCGTCGCCCTCGGCGATGCCGAGCAGAACGCAGGCGCCCGGGCCGATCTCGGCGACCCGCTCCCCCTCGACGCTGACCGCCGCCTCTCGCACCCGCTGGACGAGCGCCCGCACGTCCTACGCGTAGACGTACACGGTCTCGCCCACCGGGGAGCGGTTGTACAGCCAGTCCGCGGTCCAGATCGGAATCCGGACGCAGCCGTGGCTCGCCGGATACGCCGGCACCGACGGGAAGCCGTGGATGGCGAAGCTGTCCCCGTAAAACGTCAGCGTCCGGTACAGGATGGCCGGGCCGAGCCACGTCGTGGTGGCCGGTGCCTTCCAGCGGATCCGGTGGCGACCCTCCGGGCGTGTTCCCTGTCGCGCCCGAGGACACGGGAATGACGGCCACGACCTCCCCGCCTCGAACGTCGAGCAGGATCTGGCGCGTCTTGTCTACCTCGATGTGCGCCTCAGGACCGCGATACCGGGGCCGCACGACCGGCACTCGGCCGAGCTTGCCCCAGGTCTCGCGGCCGACGAAGCCCGTGCGCGGCAGCCCGTAGGCCTTCTGAAACGCGATCACAGAGTCGACGAGCTCCCAGGTGAACGTCTGCCAGAACCCCGGTACCCGGAATCCCAGCCTGGCGAGTGCGCGCGCGAGACCGTGTACGTCGGCGCCGCTCGCACCGACCGAGAGGTCGCGCGCGGTGACCCGGACCCGGGCGGCGAGCGTCCGCGCAGCCAGTCCGTCCACCGCGGGGACGGTGAGCACGGCGATGAAGGGGCCGAGGCCCGGAACGGGCACGGTCGTGGAGAGCTTGCCGTCACGGACCATGGCGGAGGCCGTAGCCACGACTCGACCGCGGTCCCGCACCGCGATCGACACGCTCCCGGTGTACGAGGCCGGCCTGATCCGTGCCGTCAGCCGCGCGCCGACGAATGCCCGACCTCGCGCGACGGTCACACGTATCCGCGGTAGCACCTCGAGCAGGACCGGCTCGCTGACGGCGCCGCTGAGCTCGGCCCTGGCGCGGTAGAAGCCGCCGCGCAGCGCCGGGAGATCGACGCGAAAGCTGCCGGCGGCATCGGTCGGGCCGCGCGCTTCCTCGAGCCAGGTCTCGCCTTCTGCGCGCTCGAGGATGACCTGCTCGCCGGGCGTCCCGAGCTCGACCTGTCCGGTGGCCTGCACGGGGTCTCCGTACGTGACGCTTGCGGGCGAGAGCGCAAACGTGACAACCGCGGCGGTCTGAGCGTGCGCCACGGAGCGTCGCGACGAGAGCCGCGATCAGAACGAGGGTAGAAAGCACGCACCGCATGGACGAGAGCGTGTTCGAGGAGCGCAGCGGAAACCCTCCGGAAGGACACCGTGGGCTGCTTGCCGCCGAACGCGGCGTCACGCGGGTGTCGGGCCGGGCCTCGCAGCCCGTCCCCGCTCGGCGCGGGACAGGCTCTTAGTGGTCCTTCTTGCGGCGACCGAGCTGGCGCGCCCACCAGTCAGTCTCGACGACCTGCTGCTTGGCGGCCGCCTCGCCCTTCGGGATCGACGATCCGTTCGACTCGAGCGCAGCCAGCACCGGCTCGGCGACCCCGGAAGCCTCCTCGTCGGTCGAGGCCTGCGGGGCTCGCGCTCCACGCCGTTCCTCGGGCTCGGGCCGCGGCGGGTTGGGCGCCTTGCGGTCGTGACGCTCGTTCGCCTCGCGCCCTTCGAGCTCGCGCTTGAGCATCCCTGCGGTGGAGAGCGAGCTCACGAGGCCGGTCTCGAGCTCGCTCAGCCGCGAGAAAGCTCCGCCCATGATCTCTTCCCAGGCCACCCGTTCACGATCGAGCTGCTCGCGGTCGGCGGTCATGGTCTCCTCCCGCGCGACGAGCTCGGCCTCGCGCTGATCGAGCGAGTTCTGGTGCTCAGTCACCCGGGCCTCGCTCTGGTCGAGCGCAGCGTCACGGCCGGCGATGGCCGTTTCCCGCTCGGACAGGCGCCGCTCGCGTTCGGTGACATCTTCCTCGCCGTCGCCCACGAGCGCCTCGCGATCATCCAGCTTCTTCGCGCGCGCGGCAAGCTCGTCCTCGACAATGGAGATCCGCTCTGCGCGCGCGTCGAGCTCGGACGCCTTGGCCGTGTGCGCTTCCTCGATCTCGGCCAGCTCCTTCTGCTTCGCGTCCAGGGCCTCCTGGAGCTCGGCCAGCCGCCTACGCGACTCGCGCGTCGCCTCACCCCAGATCGCCTGCTCCTGCTCGAGGCGCGCGGCCTCGGCACGCAGCTCGTCCTCTCGTTCGTCGAGCTTCCGCTCCCGCTCGGCGAACCGGGACTCGAGCTCACCCAGCTCGCCGCCGGTTCGGGCGAGCTCGCCCTCTCGGTCGGCAAGCTCGGCCGCGCGGCCCGCAGGGTCTCGGTCTTCTCGGCGATCGAGCGCTCCAGTGCCTCGAGCCGGGCACGGGCCTCTGACGCGAACGTTCCTGCCGACGCCCCGGTAGCGTCCGGCTGGTCCGTCTCGTCCGCCGTATCGACCGCCATCGGGGATGCCACGTCGGGCTCCTCGTGCGGGTCGGCAGGCTCGGCGACGGTCGCCTCGGGCTCCTCGGGCGACAGCCCCGAGATCGGGCTCGCCTGCGGCCTCGGTGTCCGGGTCGTGCTCGAGCATGGGATCCTCAGGCGCGGGCTCGTCCGCTAGCGGAGCCGGCTCGGATGTTTCCGGCTTCGGCTCCGCGGGCTGGTCGTCGCCACGCCGCCGCGACGCCTCGAGCTCGGCGCGCAACCCATATGCGTCCGACCCGCTTCCGCCGGGAGCCACGGTGTCCGCGGAGGCCACGGCTTCGACGGCCAGCCGGAGCTCGGTCGGGAACGACGGCTCCGACGTGTCGCCGGGCGCCGTGTCGGCGCTCGCGTCGTGTGCCGGGCGGATGTCCTTCACGGACTCCTCCGTGCTCGACGTCTCCGGCGAACGGTTCGTCCTCGCCTGGGAGGCACGCTTCTCGGAACGATCCTTCTTCTTGATCAAGCCCATCTCTACCCCTTACTCGAACGCGAGGTCTTCGCTCGGACCGCTGTGCACAGAGCAACCCAGGTACTCGAGCGCCAGCAACGCCTCCTCGGTGAAGCGCACCGCCTCATCGAGGTTCTCGAAGCTGTACGGCCCGAGCGGCATCGGCTCCATGCCGACCGCCCCCGTCGGGTAGACGTCGACCTGGACAACGCACTCGTCTCCGTGGTCGACGCCGCGTAGCGCGACCACGGTGCGGTCGTCCTTCCGCGCGTGGCGCACGAAGAGTTGCTGAGCGAGGGGGTCGGAGCCCTGCAACGACATGTGCACCGAATCGGCTCGGCCCCGAGCGGATGTGAGCCGGCGTCCCTCGTCCGAGGGGTGTCGAGCCTCCCCGCCAACGTCTCCTGACCGCGCGCCGTCTGACTGGGTCAGCGCACGGGTTGCAGCGACCGGAGCGTTGGAAGGCGCGCCGCGTCGACGACCTCCACCTCCACCCCGTAGGCCTCGAGCTCACGCGCGACGGCGCCCGGCGTCAGCCTGTACGGCCAGAGCGCGACGGCGGCGAGGCGCTTCAGACGGCGTGACGGAACGACGATTCGCCGTGGATACGCACAGGAGGCCCGCCATCCCCGGTCGGTCTCCACGACACGCCCCCACAGCGAGACTGCCCCGAAGACCCGCATCAGCGCTCGAGGTGCGTTCTCCACCTCGCTCCCGAGGTAGCGGGCGGCGAGGTCGGGCGAGTGAGGCGCATAGATCCCGCAGCAGCAGTCATAGCCGGGCGCCTCGTGGAGCGGCGGCCGGCTCCAGGGGAGCGCGGCCAGCGTGCGGCGGCAGCGCGCGCTGGTCTCCCTGCCCGGCTCCCAGAGCTCGTGGTAGACGAGCGAGCTCAGCCGTAGCTCTCCGGCCGCCTGGACGACGCTCCAGACGCGCCAGCCAACGGCGGGCTCCGCGTAATCGGGCGCCCGGATCGCTACCCCGGCACCTTGTCGGGCTCCTCGGGAACGTCCGCCTGCTCGCCCGGCTCGTCAGGCTCGGGCAGGGGCCGCGGAACCGGATCCTCGACCGGCTCGATCGTGTACACCCGCTTCGGCTCGCCGATCTCCATCACCGTTCTCTTCGTTAGACGACGGGACTGCCGGTATGTCAGGGGATCAGGTCGCCGATGTCCTCGACCTGCTCGAGCAGCCCGTCTAGCTCGTCGAGGTCGGGTACGAGCTCGCGCAGCTCGTCGAGGTAGGCGAGCAGATCCGGCAGCTCGTCGAGGTCGGGCAGGCTCTCGCGCAGCCCTTCGACCAGGGCCTCGAGGTCGTCGATGCGGCCGGCTACGGCGCGGACGGCGTCGTCTCCTCCTCGAGGGTGTCGACCTCCGACTCGAGCGCGGCCACACGAGCCTCGAGCGCCTCGAGGTCATCCTCCGACGCACCGCCGCAGCCCGCCGCGGCGAGCAGCCCGCCGGTGAGCGCCAGGACGGCCAGCGCCCGTCTCAGAGGCCTGACCGTCGTTCTCGAGCAGCGCCTTCAGCCGCGCGAGGTTCGCGCCGGCGTCGCGCTCGGCCGCCTTCGCCATGACGCCGCCCGCGATCCGCAGCGCACCGCGCAGCTCCGCCTCGCCGGAATGGTCAGGCGGGTGCCATCTCCCGCCGGCTCGAAGAGGTGGTGGATCGTGATCGGAAGCGGGCCGTCGACGACCCGGATCCCGAAGAGCCTGTCCGGCTCCAGCGCGACGACCTCCACGGTGGTCTGGAAGCGCTTGCCGACGAAGTTGCGCGTCTCGCCGAAACGGCTTCCCACGTCGATCTCGCCCTCCGGCCGTCGCACCTCGACGACGGCCGGCTGCCAGGACGGCAGGTTCGCTGGCTCGGAGACGTAGGAGAACACGTCGCCCACCGGCCGCCCGATCACGATGTCCCGCTCGAGTCTCATGCCCCCTCCTCTCCGCCGGTCGCGGAACGGTAGACGAGGCCATGCGGACCGCCGAGCGGCACCGGCGTGCCCGCGCGAGCGCTCAGGGACTCGGTGTGAGCTGTGCCTCCTTGACGTACTGGTGGACGAAGGCGATGGCCATGCTGCCTTCGCCGACGGCGGCAGCGACGCGCTTCACGGGGCTGAACCGCACATCACCACAGGCGAAGACGCCAGGGACGCTCGTCTCCAGCAGGTAGGGGTCGCGGTCGAGGTCCCAGTGCCCCGCGGCGAGCGCGTCGGAACCAGTGAGCACGTATCCCTTCTCGTCGAGTGCGATCTCGGGCGGCAACCACGCCGTATCCGCATCCGCGCCGATGAAGATGAACAGCCCTCCCGACTCGAGCCGGGTCGGCTCGGTGGCTCCGCTGGCCTGGACGTCGATCGCCTCGAGCGAGGATTCGCCGTGCACCCCGGCCACCTCAGCCCCGAACATCACGCTGATGTTCGAGCGGGTAGCAAGCTGGTCGATCAGGTAGCGCGACATGCTCTTGTCGAGTCTGTCGGCACGGCAGAGGATCGTCACGCTGCGCGCGTACGTGGAGAAGAACAGCGCCGCTTGCCCTGCCGAGTTGCCCGCGCCGACGATCTGGACGTCCAGGCCGTGGGCGTTCGATGCCTCGCTGCGGGCTGCGCCGTACGAGATGCCCTTCCCGACCAGCCGGTCGAAGTCCTCGATCGGCAGATGGCGCCACGAGACGCCGCAGGCGAGGATGATCGTTCGGGCCTTCAGGACGTCGCCGCCGTCGAGGTGCACCTGGCGCGTAGAAGCGTCGATCCGCGTGATCGAGCGGGTGACGAGAATCTCCGCGCCGAGCCTCCGCGCCTGCTGTAAGGCACGGCTCGCCAGCTCGTCGCCGGACACCCCCGAGGGGAACCCGAGGTAGTTCTCGATCCGCGACGACGCGCCGGCCTGCCCGCCCGGCGCTTCCCGCTCGATCACGATCGTCCGCAGTCCCTCCGAGGCCCCGTACACCGCGGCGGCGAGCCCTGCCGGCCCGGCGCCCACGATCACCGTGTCGTACTCGGCGGCCAACGGTTGCGTGCTCAGACCCAGCAGCTGGGCGACCCGGCTCAGGTGCGGGCGGACCACGGTCTTCCCGTCGACGACCCGGATGACGGGGTAATCCTCGTCCGGCGGCAACGGACCGCCCCACTGGGCGGCCGCATCCGGCGCATCGGGCGTGATCCAGCTGAACGTGATCTGGTTACGGTCGAGGAAGCGCCGCAGCTGCGCGCACGACGCGTCCCAGCGATGCCCCACCACGATCGCGCGTGGCGGAGGCTGATCCGCCGTGATGCCCTGCAACCCACCGATCCGCTCCCGCGCCAGCTCGCCGAGCTTCACTCCGACCTCGGGTGACGAGGAAGCGATCGCGTAGTAGTCCTGTGCCGCGACCCGCATGAGGCGCGTCGGCTCGGCAGCTCGAAAACCAAACGGGAAGGTGGTCCCGAGCGCTATCGGCACCTCCCCGACGAGCTCGCCGACGACCCGGCCCCCGACCACGCGCTCGATCCCGTCGACCAGCGCCACCGTCTCCAGGCGACCTTCGAGCACGGCGAACAGCGCCCGCTCGTCACCCGCGTGGATCGCGTACTCGCCCGGCACGAGGCGGACATCCGCCGCAACTCGCGAGAGCCGCTCACACTCGACCGGGCCAAGACCGTCGAAGATCGAGACGCCGACGATCTCCTCCGCCGTCACCATCGCCGCCACGCCCCTCGCCCGGCATGTGCTCCGTACGCCACCCGGGCGCTCCTCAGATCGTTCGATTCCCTGACGCTTCTGACCCCGCGAGCCTATCCGAAGCGGATGCGGAGGCCATGAGAAGGCGGCCCCGGGCGCAAATGGGTCGCGGCCGGGACCGCCTTCTGCTGGGCTACCGCCGGAGCATGGATCGCTCCCGGAGGAGCACCGAGGATCGTCGCTGCGCCGGTTCCCGAGCGCCTGGACGGGACAGAGCGGCCAGGACGGGCTTGCCGGGGGTGAAGAGCCAGGTCTCGAGCATCACCGGGATGTCGTCAAGTCCCCACGCGGGACGGGTTGAGGAGGAAGTCCAGCAGAAGCGAGTTGACGGCCTCGGGGGTGCGGATGTCGGGCCGGGCCCACCGGCCGGGATCAGCTCGAGCCGAGCATTCGGCAACCTGGCGACGATGCTCTCGGCGAGCGCGGCCGGGACTGCGGCGTCGGCTTCACCCTGGACGACGAGCGTCGGGCAGGTGACCCGCCCGAGGAGACGAGCCGGCCGTCGCCAGTCGAGCTCGAGCTCCTGGGCGACCGCGACCTCCGGCGTCGCCTCGAGGCCGATCGCGATCATCTCGGCGATCACCTCGGCCGAGTCGGGCTCCGTGAAGACCTTGTGCATGAACGGCACGACGAACCCCGGCCAGTCGGTACGCAGATCCTCGAGCCACGCGGGGTCGGGAGGCTCCGGCTCGTCCTCGAGCTGCATGTACGGCGCGACCACGACAAGACGGTCGAATCGCTTCGGGTCGTCGGCGATCAGCAGCAGCGCCGCGTTCAATCCCCGGGACGCAGTGACCAGCGCTGCCTGCTGGATCCCTGTGGCCTCGAGAGCCGCGAGCGCGTCGGCTGCATGGAATGGAAAGTCGTACCCGCCACTCGGTCGCTCGCTGGCGCCGGCCCCTCGCGGGTCGTAGGTGACGATGGTGGCATGCGATTCGAGGGCGGCGACCTGGTGCCCGACAACCCGTGCGTCGACGATGTTCCACGTCGGCACGAACAGAATGGCCCGGTCGCCATCGCCGTACCGGTACCAGGCGATTCGCGTTCCGTCGGCGCTTGCCGCCATCCCGTGATCACGGCAGCTGGGGGCGGGGATCACGCGGACAGCTCCTCGCTTACTCGTAGCGCAGCGCGTCGGAGGTGCGGATCCGGGTGGCCAGCCCGGCCGGGACGATGGTCGCGGCGACGACGACGAGCACGGTTCCGATCGGAATCAGGGCGAGCGACCGCCAGGGTGCGACGACCGCGTCCTCGGTCGTGCCGCTGGTGATCCAGGCGAGGGCGAGGTAGAGCCCGACGCCGAGCGGGACGGCGAGGAGCGAGGCGACCAGCGCGAGTGCGGCGTGGGCGCTGATGACGGTGGAGGTGATCTGCCTGGGCGTGAGGCCGATCGCCTTGAGGACACCGTAGTCGCGGATGCGCTCGCGGACCGAGAGCAGGGCGACTGCGACGAGCGTGGTTACGGTGATCAGCAGCAACGCCGTGTCGAGTGTGTAGACGAGGAGCGGCAGCTCATCCGGGATGTCGCTGGTTTCGCCGGTTGCTGCCTGCGCGTCGAGCGTTGCGTCGACCGATAGCGCCACGACCACCACGGCACCGGTGAGTGCGATCGCGGCTGCGAGGAGAAGCGCCCTGCGTCCTCGGGCGAGTAGGTCTCTGAGGCCGAGCCCGATCGTCAACGGCAAGACGGAGCGGGCGACGGCGCGCGCAAGCCGGGAATTCGGCGGAGACGAGCTGCCGGCGCGGATCGCCTCGAGGACGCTGAAGCGGGTGCTGCGACGGGTGGACGTCAAGGCTCCGGCCAGGAGCACGGGAAGGACGACACAGCTCGCGACAAGGATGTGCCAGGGATTCGCCGCGATCGTTGGTGAGCCGATCAGCGTTTCGGCGCTGGGTGCGGCGAGGCGGGGCGCGACAATCGACCCGAGCGCGAAGCCGAGGGCCGCAGCGACGAGACCAAGCGCGGTGGCCTCGAGCGCGAAAACGGCACCGACCTGGCGCGGCGTGAAGCCGGCCGCCTTCAGCAGCCCGATCTCACGGTGTTGGTCGCTGGCGCGGGCGCCGACGAGGATGCCAACGACGACGAAGGCAACGATCAGGAGCAGGATGGTGAACGTCGTCGCGATCACCTGCGTGGGCTGTGCATCGCCCAGCGCGTAATCGCGCTGGTCTTGCCAGGTCTCGAAGCAGAGATCGCAGGAAGGCAACGTTGTCGCCGCCCGCTCGGCGAACGCCGCAGCCGCAGACGGATTCGCCAGTCGAAGCGCCTCCGTCCAGCGCCAGCGGGTGCGATCGGGCTCGACGCGTTCGAGCGTGGCGGGAGTGACCCAGGCCAGGCCGGGGTTGCGGCGGGGGTAGCGCGGCTGGCTGGGTACGACCGCCGTCCCGAGCACCGGGAGGTCGATCGAGCCGCGCCTGCTCGTAACTGTCAGCGTGGCACCAACCTCGATGCCGAGTGCATTCGCAAGGCTGCGTTCGAGCACGATCCCGTCCTCGCGCAGCGGCGAGCCGGCGGTCAGCACGGGCATGTTCACGGCCGTGCGACCACTCAGGCCGGCGAGGTCCACGTGATCGGTACTTCCCGGCGGGCCAACGGTCGCCCTCGCCAGAGGGACCGGCGCGCCCCGTTCGGAAACGCCGGGTAGCTCCGCGAGCGCGCGCGCGTCGGCCTGCGAGGGGACGGACGCGAGCACGTGTGCCCCGTTGGCTGCGTCGAACGTCTGTTGCCAGGGATCGAGCCCGCTCGAGCGCACCTCCAGCGCCAGCACGATCGTCGCGGACGCTGCGCCCGCGATCGCGATCGTGAGCGCGCTCGCGAGCAGACGCGAGCGGATGCCCGCGAACGCCAGCTTGAACAGCAGCGCCGTCATGCCTGGCCTTGCAGCTCGAGCAGCGGAGCGACCTGGCGGGCGGCGGCCAGCTGGGTTTCGTTGGCGACCAGGCCGTCGCGGAGCATGATCACTCGGTCTGCTGCCGAGGCGACGCTCGCGTCGTGCGTGACGAGCAGCAGCGTCTGCCCGTGCCCCCGGGCCTCGCGAAAGAGACCGAGAACGTCGCGGGCCGACGCCGAGTCGAGGTTGCCGGTCGGCTCGTCGGCGAGGATGATGTCGGGCCTGTTCGCGAGCGCGCGCGCCAGCGCGACACGCTGCTGCTGCCCGCCCGACAGCTCGCCAGGAGCGGCTCCGTGCTTTTCCGGAATGCCGAGATCGCTCAGCAGCTCGTTCGCGGACCGGCGTGCCTCTCTGCGCCGGCGGCCGACCAGGAGCAACGGCAGCTCGACGTTCTCGACCGCAGTAAGCGTCGGCACCAGGTTGAAGAACTGGAACACGAAGCCGACCTTGCGACGACGCAGGCGCGCGAGATCGGTCTCGCTCAACCCGTCGATGCGCTCGCCGTCGAGCCAGACCTCACCAGCCGTCGGTCGATCGAGCCCGGCGAGGAGATTGAGCAGCGTCGACTTCCCGCACCCACTCGGCCCCATGATCGCGACGAACTCGCCACGCTCGATCGAGATGTCGACGCCGCGAAGACCCAGAACCTTCGCGCCGCCGGTTTCGTACGTTTTCGCGAGCTGCCTCGCCTCGAGTACCGGTGCCATCAGACCTCCTCGTTCAGTGCGAGTCGCTGCTCGATCAGTTCGAGCCACTCCAGGTCGGCCCTCAGATGCAAGATCGCCCCCTCGATCAGAAGCGCAGCCGCAGGCCCGTTCCCGTTCGCCTCGAGGAGCGCGTTCAGGTCGCGTAGCGACTGCAGGTACTCGCGACGCTGCCCCTCGAGAAGCTGCTTCGGCTCCGCCAGCTGTGTCGACGCGACGACGATGAACTTCATGAAGAACTCGTCCTTGAGCCGCCTGCCCGAGACAGGCAGCTCGATCCAGGCCGCGAGCGCGGCCCGGCCCGCCTCCGTCAGCTCGTACAGGCGCTTGCCGCGGCTGTCCCCGGGCACGGCCTGACCGACGACGAGGCCATCCCGCTCGAGCCGCCCGAGCGTCACGTAGATCTGACCAGCGTTCAGCGCCGGCAACAGATCGCCGAACTCTTGCTCGAACGACTGCTTCAGCTCATAACCGTGGGCGCGCTCCACGCTGAGCAGTGCGAGAAAGAGCTCTCTCATAGATAACGAGTATATATTCTCGTTATCTATCGGTCAAGCGCTGCTTCGAGCGACGCGGCTCCAACCCTGCGAGTCTCCGCGCGTGGCGGACTGGACGGCAGAGGCGCGCGTCGGCGAGGAGCTGGCGCGCGCCCTCATAGCGGAGCAGTTCGCGCCGCTGCCGCGTCACTCGTTGGAGCTCCTCTCCGAAGGCTGGGACTACGTCGTGCACCTCGTCGACGGCGAGTGGGCGTTTCGCTTCCCCCGGCGGGCTGTCGTCGTGCCGGGCACCGAGCGCGAGATCGCCGTGCTCGGGCGGCTCGCGCCGCACCTCCCGATCGCGGTGCCGGCGCCCGTCTACGTCGGCCGGCCGACGGAGCAGTTCCCGTGGCCGTTCTTCGGCGCCGTCTACCTGCCGGGAGTCGAGGCGAGCGAGGCGGCGCTCTCGGACAGGGAGCGCACGCGGCTCGCGCGGCCGCTCGCGCGGGCGCTGAGAGCGCTGCACGCTCCCTCGGTGCTCGCCGACGTTGGCGAGCTGCTGCCGTTCGACCCGAACCACCGCGCCGACATGACCCTCCGCGTCGCTCGTGCCCACGACGAGCTGGTCGCTGTTGCCGAGCTCGGCCTGTGGGACGTTCCGCCGCAGCTCGACGAGCTGCTGGAGCACGCCGCTGCGCTGCCTCCGCCGGAGCCCCACGCGGTCTGCCACGGCGACCTCCACTTCCGTCAGCTGCTCGTCCACCGCGGCGACCTCACCGGGATCATCGACTGGGTGGACGTCTGCCGCTCCGACCCCGGCATCGACCTCCAGCTCGCGTGGAGCTTCCTGCCGCCTGCGGCGCGCGCGGAATTCCTCGACGAGTACGGCCCCGTCACCGAAGCATCGCTGCTGCGGGCGCGCGTCCTCGCCCTCTTCCTCAACGCGGTGCTCGCCCGCTACGCCGGCGCCGAGGGGAAGCCGGCGGTCGCCACGGAGGCGCTCGCCGGCCTGCGCCGGGCGAGCGCGGGGCTCTAGATGTCCCGAGGTCGCGGAGCCGGCTCGGCCGCACCGGCGACCCGGCCCGAGAGTGGAGGCGGCGGCAATCGACGCAAGGTTCCTGTCGAGAGACCAGGCGATCGTCGCAAGCCTTGGGCGACTGCCGCTAGGAATGGCGCGTTACAAGCCTTCTCGATGATTCCGACGTAGCTCGGACCGCCACCGAGCTGCCGGGGTCAGGCTCGATCTTGGAGTCAGGCTTCAGCCTGACCCCGGTCTTGGGTCGAAGCGTCAGATCTCACACCGGGTCAGGCTCAGCCTGACCCCAGGCCAAGCCAGCGCGCGTCGTAAGGATTCCCGCCAGCTCGGGTTGTACGGACATCAACGACTCCCAAGGAGGGACACGATGTCCGGCAAGCACTTCCTCTACGCGCTCCTCTCGGCCACCGTCGCCGTACTCTCGCTGGCGGCCGCCGCGGTGAGCGCTCCTCCGCCGTCAATCTCGACCGGGCCGTCGACGGCGATGGAGATGCGTCAGCACATCCTCACCGCGCTGACCGGCAGGGCGACCGGATTCGCCTACGCGATCGTCAAGGACGGCCGGCTGGTCATCGGCGAAGGCGTCGGCAAGGCCCGCACCGGGCCTGACGGCAACCAGAACATGGGCCACTCGTCGCGGCTCAACGTCATGAGCGTCACGAAGACGACGACAGCGGTCGCGATCCTCCAGCTCCTCGACGAGCTCAACCTCTCGGTGGACAGCAGGATCGACAAGTGGCTGCCCGCCGAGTGGACGAAGGGCCTCGGCGTCTGGGGCTCCAACGGCCTCTCGTTCCGCCACCTGCTCACGCACACGTCCGGGCTCGGGCAGGCCCTCGTCAAGCTGAAGGCGATGAACCCCGAGACCGCCGCTACTGGGGGAACGACTGGGACGGCCTCGAGTTCGTCGTCTCGAACGGCGCGGCTCCGGGCTCCGGGTACAGCTACTGAACGCCAACTACGCGCTGCTCCGGATCATGATCCCGGCGCTCTGGAAGGCGACCAGCACCGACCCAGGGGTCAACGTGATCAACGAGGTGAACGTCGGAATCTGGTACCTCGCCTACGTCCAGCAGCGCGTGTTCGGGCCGGCGGGTGTCAGCGGCGTCACGTGCTCCGAGTCGAACGACGCAACGGCGGTGCTCGTCTACAACGCCGGGAACACCGCCGCAGGCGGCAAGCTGCTCGAGGTGAACCCGCCCGACCTCGACGGGTGCGGCGGTCACGCCAACCTGCACCTCTCGGCGCTCGACCTGGCGAAGTTCATGGCGCACCTGACGCACGGCACGCTCCTCGACGCAGGCCAGCGGCAGCTGATGGACTCCGCCCGTCTCGGGTGGAACAAGGACTCGAACACGACCGAGACCACCGGCATCTACTGGCACGGCGGCGACGGATACTCTACGAACAACGGTGTCACGCGCGAGTGGCATGCGTGCGTGATGAAGTTCCCGGGCAACATCCAGGCCACCCTCGTGGTCAACTCGAACATCACCTCGGGCACCAGCCAGTGCTCGATCCTGCTCGACGCCTACAAGAAGGCGATCGTGTAGGACAGCAATCGATTCGCGAGGACGGGCCGGCCATGTGCGGCCCGTTCCGCGTGAAAGAGGGGTTAGCCTTGAGCCTGACCCCGGTGTGAGGTGTGGCGTCTCGGCCCGCGAACGGGGCCAGGCTGAAGCCTGATGCGCGCTGGCTCAGTCGAAGCGCAGCCGTCGCGGCCGCAAACACCTTGAGAGTCGCGCGCCGACCATGCCGTGGACCTCGTCTGGGCCTGCTAGATCCGCGCAGCGCGCGCTGGCGAGATCCCGGAGAGCGGCGACTCTTCGACATCTCTGCGGGCGCGTCGACACCTCGACCGTCCCACGCGACATTTCGCCTCGCTCGAACGGCGGGCAATCCGCTTGACGCTTGCCGAGGCTGCCCGGATCATCCGTAACGAGTACGGCGCTACGGAGTCGACGCTCCGCGACCACGAAGCGGTGCTCGCCCGGATGAGTCTGACGCTCGCGGACAGAGACCCGATCGAGGTCTCCATCGCCGACCTCCGCGACGTTCATCGACCTCTGGGGCGAGCGCTCGCCACGCACTCGCCAGAAGGTGACGTCCGCGTGCGCGCGTTCTGGGTCGGCCGCGGCGTCACGCAGGGGCTGAGCATGCACCTCGCCCGCCACACGTTCGCCACCGATCTCGAGGTAGCAATGGAGGCATACGTGCGTTGGCTCGAACAGCAACGGGAGGACGAAATCGTTCCTCCCGAAGCTGACCGCTGAATCGGCTCAGTTGAGCCGAAGAGTGGAGGCGGCGGGAATCGAACCCGCGTCCGCGGTCGCACCGGGATGAGCGTCTACAAGCGTAGCCTCGGCTTGCGATTCGCCCGCCGGCCGGCTCCGAGGCGGCCCACCGACGGGCTAGCCATCCTTTGGGGTCCCGCTTCGGGCGATTGGCTCTCCCTCCGCGGCGCAGCCCGTTCGTTGACGCCGGATCCCGCTCCACGGGCCGAGAGCGGGGCGACGCGTCACCTAATTACTTAGGCAGCGTATGCGAGTTCGTTATCCGCATATACATGTTCCCGGTGGATTTACGAGGCCAACCGGGGACCTCGGCTTGCAGCTCGACCGGAGAACCGACCACGTCGAAACCTGATCGCCCCCGTATGTCGTAGACGTCATTGTAGCCGCGCCGTTCACATCATCGACGCGAGCTCCTCGACGCAGCGCCTGCCCGAGTAGATCGCGTCCTCGGTCGCCGGCGCGCCCTCGCTGTCCTGCCCGGCGAACGCGATCCGGCCGATGCGCTGCGTCCCAACGTCCGCGGCCCGTCGGTGCGGACGACGGGGCCAGGCGGGCTCCCCTGCGGCACGCCGAAGGTCCAGCCCACGTACGGGACGTTGAGCGCGTGACCCCAGCGGTACAGGTACACGGCCGTCACGTCCTTGCTCCAATCGAAGCCCGAGGGCCCGAAGATCCGCTCCAGGTCGGCGCGGAGCGCGTCCTCGTAGAAGCTGAACGGCTGCGTGAGGAGGTCGACGCGGGCCTCGGCACGATGAGTGGCCGGATCCTCGAAGTCCCCGTCGTACACCGTGAGGACGTTCGGTCGCGCCCCGTTCAGGAGCTGCGCGGGGTCATTCGTGTGCTTGACGTAGTCGGCCATGATGCAGTCCTGCCAGACGCCGCCGCTGTACCAGTAGTAGTCGAAGGCAGGGCCGGCGTCGACCAGGAACCGGCTGTTGTTGACGACCACGTTCGCCACCGTCGAGGGCACCGTCCAGTAGGCGCGCATCGCCTCGAGCTGCTGCGCCGAGACGAGGTGCTCCGTCATCCGGTGCGACGACATCATCTGGCCGGCCAGGACGACGCCCTTGCACTGGGCCCTAAAGAACCGACCGTCCTTGTAGTAGCGGACGACGGCGCCGCTTGGCCCCGTGTTGACCCGAAGCCCGGTGGCGCCGCTGCGGAAACGGACTCCGTTCGCCGGCTTGTCGAGCTGGGACGACAGGATCGGGCTCGTCAGGATGGCGTGCCGGGACGAGCCCTGGATGGCGTTCGGGATCAGGTGCTTGAGCAGCCGGCGCATCATGTAGGAGTTGCCGCCAGGAAAGGCACAGAGATCGAAGTACTCGGCGGCCGTGAAGCTGATCGCCGCGTGGGCGTTGCAGTAGGGGCTCGTGCCGGCGAGGCAGTCGCTCGCATAGGTGTCGTAGAAGTCGATGACCGCCTGATGCACGCCCAGGTGGTTCCGTAGGTAATCGCGGAGCGACATGTGGGCAAGGCGATCGAATTTCGGGGTCGGAGAGGTCGGGCGGGTCGGTCGGCGCGCCCTCGCGGTTGAACCAGCTGCGGAAGTCCTGCGCAGCCCGCACGAAGTCCTGACGCACGGCGGGCGTGAACGGAAGGGCCTGGATGCCCGAGAGCGCGAACGTGTCGTGCACCCAGCCGACGGAGCCGTTCCAGACGGCTTGCGAGCTCGGCGGCATGAACGAGTCGCAGAACAGCGAGCGGAAGGGGCCCGTGACGACCGCGTCGTCGTACTCGAGCCCGATCGCGTCGTACAGGGTGAAGAGGAAGTCCGCATACGGATAGACGAGATACGCGGTCGCCGCAGAGGCCTGGGTTGGCAGCGCCGGACTGGCGTCGTCGCGAGCGGCGTTCCCACCGACGTGCGCGTTCGCCTCCACGATGAGGACCCTGGCGTTCGGCTTGAGCCGCTTCGCCCAGAACGCGGTCGAGAGTCCGGACAGCCCCCCACCCACGACGATCAGGTCGTAGCTGCCGTTGTCGTTCTGCACCGGGAACGTGCCGGCCGTCGGGTCGACCGGACTGGGCGCCACGGTGACCGAGTTGGCGGCCCAGGTCAGCCGCTCGTCCCGCAGCCAGTGCGCCGCGGTGAACGAGCTCGGCGTGTTGCCGACCCTGAGCGCCCTCGGGTCGAGACCGATGGAGCCGTCGGGCGGGAAGCTCGTCCCCGGTGGGTAGTGAGCGAACGCGTCCAGCGGCGACAGCCCCGCGACCGCGATGCCGCCCGCGGCCAACAGCACCCCCTCGAGGAAGTCTCTGCGGGTGATGCCATCCTCTCTCCGCGCCACTTTGCTCCCCTTCCAATCGGGATACGACCGACCGCCGCAGGCGCGGGACACTAGCAACCGGTCCCGCCGGATACGCTGTGCCCCCGCGGTGGGCGGCGTCGACATCCGAGCGGTCGAGGGGGACGCGGCCGCGCAGCGTTCGCTCGCCATCTGGAACGCCGTCTACCCGACGATGGCGGCGAGCGAGGCCGACCGCGAGAGCTACCTCGCGTACTGCACCGATCATCTCAACACCC
>CAWIQC010000021.1:0-127309 GCA_963838105.1 uncultured Thermoleophilia bacterium
CGTCGCCGAAGACGCCCGCTTCGGCGAGCTCGCGTACCCGCTTCGGGCTGTAGCCGCAGTACTCGACGAGCACCTGCTCGGTGTGCTCGCCGCGGAAGGGCCCGCGGGCAGGCGGCTGCGCGCGGAGATCCTCACCGTCCTCTCCGGACAGGCGCAGCGGCGAGGCGATCGTCCTCACCGTCCCCAGCGACGGGTGCTCGTGCTCCACGATCCCCTGCCGGGCGGTCGTCTGCTCGTCCTCGAGCGCCTCGAGGACGGAGTTGATCCTCGCGCTCGGGACGCCGGCGGGTACGAGCAGGTCGAGCCACTCCGCCACCGTCCGCTCGAGGAAGACGGCCTCGAGGATCGGGAGCAACACCTCACGGTTCTCGTTGCGAGCCGCCATCGTGGCGAAGCGGGGATCGTCGTTCAGGTCGGGCCGGCCGGCGACCTCGCAGAGCCGCTCCCAGAACTTCTGCTTGGCCGCGGCGACGACGAACCAGCCGTCACTGGCCCGGAAGTTCTGGAACGGCACGATCGACGGATGCGCGGAGCTCGCCATGCGCGGGGGGACGTAGCCATGCGTCGCGGCCCACGGGCCGATGTACATGAGCTCGTGCAGGGCGGTCTCGAAGAGGGAGACGTCGCAGTCGCAGCCGGCGCCGTCGCGGCGAGCCCTCCACAGACCCGAAAGCAGGGCGATCACGGACGCGTAGCCGCCCGAGAGATCGACGAGCGAGAGGCCGGACTTCGTGGGCGGCCCGTCGGGCTCGCCCGTCAGCGACTGCCAGCCGGCGAGGCCCTGCATCATGTAGTCGTAGCCGCCCTCCGCCGCGCGCGGGCCGGTCATGCCGAAGCCGGAGAGCGAGCAGCAGACGATCCGCGGGTTGACCTCCTTCAGCGCGTCGTACGTGAGCCCGAGCTTCCGCGGCTGGTCGCCCCGCAGGTTCGAGTAGACGGCGTCCGAGACGCGGATCAGGTCGTGGAGGACGGCCGGCGCGCCGGCGTGGCGAAGATCCAGCGACACCGACTTCTTGTTGCGGTTGAAGGTCTCGAAGAAGAGCGAGTCCTCCCCGTCCTGGAACGGCGGCACGTACCGCCCGACGTCGCCGCCCGAGGCCGGGTCCTCGATCTTGATCACCTCCGCGCCGAGATCCGCGAGCTGCAGCGTCCCCCACGGTCCGGCTCCGAACTGCTCGACGGCGACGACGCGGACGTCGGCGAGCGGGCGTGACTGCTCTGCAGCCACCGCGCCCACTCCGGTACCTGTCACGCGGGCGCTCGCTCGGCGGCAGCGGCGCCTTCGAGCATCGCCTCGAGCATGTCGAGCTTCGGCACGTTCGGCTTCGCGTACGCCTTGCGGCTGTGGGTGAGGCCGAGCCCGAGGAAGAACTCCGCCAGCTTGTACGTCAACGGACCGGGATTGATCACCGGCACGGGCAGGTTCTCGCGCAGGTACGGAACCGCCTGGTGCATGGTCGTCGAGCCCATGCAGATGACGTCGGCGCCGTCCTCGATGCACTGCTCGGCTGCGGCCTTGAGCTTCGGGAAGACGACCTCCTCCTTGCCGCCGAGGAGGTTCTCGACGTCGGGCGGCGTGTTGATGGAGCGGACGGAGGCGCACTTGTCGGTCAGGCCGTACTCCGCGAGGCCCTTCTTGTAGAGCCCCATCCAGGGATCCCACTGGGTGAGGACGGAGAACTTGCTGCCGAGCATCAGCGCGGTCAGGTACGAGCAGCGGCCGGGGCCGATCACGGGGATGTCGAGCACCGAGCGCAGGGGTTCATGCCCGAGTCGCTCATGGTGTCGATGCAGACGGCGTCGTAGCCCTCGTCCTGCGCGGACTTGCCCGGCCTCGAAGAGCGAGATGTCGGCGAGCAGCCAGTCGTGGTAGGAGTCGAACAGCGCCGGGCCGGCCTTGACGCCTCGGTAGTCGAACTCGATGTCCGGGCCGAGGCTGACGTCCTTCATCTGGGCCTCGCGGTTCGCGATCCCCTCCTCGCCGAAGGCGAACGGGACGATGACGAGCACCTTGTGCACGGCGAGACCTCCTGAATGTCTGACTTTGGGCTAACCACTCAGAGCGCGGTTGTAGAGGGTCCGGCGCGGGTTGTCAATGGAGCAGCGCCTGGAGCGCCGCGTCCACGTCCGCCTCCGTGTTGTACACGTGCCACGACGTGCGGAGGCGCCCGCCGCGAACCGCAGCCATGATGCCCGCGTCCGCGAGCCGGTCCGCCGCACCGGGCATGTCGACGGAGACGATGGCCGAGTCGCTCGGGGGCAGGCCCAGGCCCGCGCGGAAGCGGTTGGCAAGGCCGAGGTCGTGCGCGTGGATGGCCTCGACGCCGATCTGCTCGACGACGGCGAGCGCGGGCGCGGTGCCCACCCAGGAGTACCAGGCCGGAGAGACGTCGAGCCGCCGCGCGCTCTCGGCCAGGCGGAGCGGCGGGCCGAAGTAGCTCCCGTACGGATCCTCGCTCGCATACCAGCCCGCGAGGTGTGGGACGATGCTGCCCAGGCGCTCGGGTCGCACCGCCATGAACGCCGTGCCTCGCGGCGACATGAGCCACTTGTAGGCGGCGCAGGCGACAGCGTCGAAGCGGCTCGCGTCGAGCGGGAGCCAGCCGACGGCGTGCGTCGCGTCCACGACGGTCATGGCGCCGTGAGCGCTCGCCGCCTCCTCGACCGCGTCGAGGTCGACGAGCTCGCCGCTCGACATCTGCACCGCGCTCGTGACGACCACGTCGGTCGTCGCGTCGATCGCCTCCGCGAGCCCGTTGACGGGCACGGTGCGCACCGTCGACGCCCCGCCGCTCCTGGGCGAGGAAGGGGAACAGGGCGGAGCTGAACTCGACGTCGGGAGCGACGACGCGTGCTCCGTCCGGAATCGATGCGGCGATCAGCCCGATGAGGCCCGACACGGTCGAGCCCACCGCCACGGAGGAGGCGTCGACGCCGACGAGCCGAGCCCACCTCGCGCGCGCCTCCTCGGTCGCGCGTCCCAGTGCTCCCAGCTCGTGCGGCCGCCGCGCCAGTCCTCGAGCGCAGCCTGCAGCGCCTCCCAGGCGGGCCGGGGCGGTAGGCCGAAGCTCGCCGTGTTCAGGTAGACGAGCTCCGGGCTCCAGAGACGACTGGGCTTCCGCGATCGACAACGGCATCGGCCCGATTATCCAGGTGGCCACGCCGTCGCGTACGCTCGGCTCGCAATGAGCATCGAGGCCGCTCTCGACCGGCTCGACCTCCACGTCCGCGAGGTGGCACGCGAGTGGGCGACACCGGGCGTGGCCGTCGCCGTCACCGATCGAGAGCGGACGCTCGGCGTCATCGCCCACGGGCATGCCGACGTCGGGAGCGGGACGCCGGTCACGCCGGGCACGCTCTTCCAGATCGGCTCGATCTCGAAGTCGTTCGCCGCCCTGGCCGTTCTGCGCGAGGTCGAGGCGGGCCGGCTCAGCCTGCAGGCGCCGGTCACCGACTACCTGCCCTGGCTTCCGCTCCGGACGGCCGGCGAGCCGATCACGCTGCACCACCTGCTGTCCCACACGAGCGGGCTCCCGCCCGGAATGGAGGCCTCGCCCTCGACGCTCGGCGAGGCGCTCCGGCTGGCCCGGATCGAGCCGGTCGCCCCGGGCAGGTTCTTCTACTCGAACCTCGGCTACTCGCTCGTCGGCCTCGTGCTCGAGCGCGTCAGCGGGAAGCCGATCGCCGACGTGCTCCGCGAGAGCGTGCTCGACCCAGCCGGAATGGCCGCGACCGAGCCGGTGATCACGAACGCGCTCCGGGCGCGGCTCGCCGTCGGCTACGCGGCGAGCGACGCCTCGCGGCCGTGGCATCCGGGCCTGCCGCTCGCGCCGGCGACCTGGGTCGAGACCGATTCGGCGGCCGGCAGCATCTGCTCGACGCGCAGAGGACATGGCCGCCTACGCACGCCTGCTCCTGCGCGAGGGCGCCGGCGTCGTCAGCTCGCTCGAGCTTCGACCTCATGACGACGCCCGTCAGCGACCTCGAGGAAGGGCTCGGATACGGCTACGGGCTCTACGTCGAGGAGCGCGACGAGCGGCGCCTGATCGGGCACGACGGCGCGATGGTCGGCTTCAGCGCCGCGCTCGACGTCGATCCCGCGCGCCGGGATCGGCGCCGTCGTGCTCTGCAACATGATCGATCTCGCCTTCGATACCCAGGAAGATCGTCGACGCGGCCCTGGCGCTCGTGACGGCGGCGGTCGAGGGACGGGAGCTGCCCGAGCAGCCGAGCGAGGACCGTGCGTCCGTTCCAGATGCCGCCGCAGTACGCGGGCACGTACCGGTCGCAGAGCGCCGAGCTCGTCGTACGCGCCGACGGCGACCGTCTCACCCTTCTGCGCGACGGTCATGCGGCGAGGCTCGAGCGGGTGGAGAAGGACGTCTTCTATCCGGTCGCAACCGAGCCGGCGCCGTTCTTCATCCGCTTCGGACGGGTGGAGGGCGAGGTCGTCGAGCTCTCCGACGGGCCGGACTGGTACGCCGGCGAGCGCTACCAAGGTCAGGCCGGCCATCGCCGTACCGGAGCAGTGGCGCGCCTACACCGGCGTCTACGCCTCGTTCAGCCCCTGGGTACCCGGGTTCCGGGTCTTCGTCCGCAAGGACCGGCTCGTCGCCCTGGCGCCGCCGGGGTCGAGGCTGCGCTCGAGCCCCTGGGCGAGGGCCGCTTCCGGGTCGAGGGCGACGAGGAGGTTCTCCCGCGCGTCGTCGCCTTCGGCGACGTGATCGACGGTCGGGCCGTCCGCGCGAGCTGCGACGGCGCCGACCTCTACCGCACGTTCGACTCGTGCTCAGGACGTCGCGGCCGCGCCGGACGTCCCGCCACGCCTTCTCGTAGAACGGGACGAGGTACTCGAGGTGCGACTGCATCTCGGAGCCCGCCTCGCCCGCGTCACCGGCCTGGATCGCCTGCACGATCCGGTGGTGGTGGCGGTGGATCTCGACGTGGAAGCGCCGGCCGAGCTGCGAGCGCGCGAGGTGAGTCTGCAGGGCCGAGAACACCGGCTGCGCCGCGATGTAGAGCAGCGTGTTGCCGCAGCTCTCGATCAGCGTCGTGTGGAACTCCGCGTTGTGGAGGAACTCCTCGCGCGTGTCCACCCGCGGCGAGTCGGGCGGGATGGACGCGCGCAGGCGCTCGAGGTCGTCCTCGCTGCGCCGCTCGGCGGCGAGCCGGGCCGCCGGCACCTCGAGCAGGACGCGGGCCTCGATCAGCTCCTCGAGGGTCAGGTCCCGGTTCCCGGTCAGCAGGTCGATGTTCGACCGCAGGAAGTCCGAGATGTTGCGGACCGACGGGACCGTGACGTAGCTGCCGCCCCCCGCGCCCTTCGCCGTGCGCAGCAGGTTCTGGGCCGCGAGCACGCGCAGGGCCTCCCGGATGGTCGCCCGGCTGACGCCGAACTCGCGCGCGAGCAGCGCCTCGTTGGGCAGCCGCTCGCCGGGTAGGAGCTCGCCGGTCATGATCAGCTCGCGCAGCTGGTCGGCGACCTGCTCGTAGGCCTTGCGCACCCGCCGCACCGCGACGCCGCCCTGCGTAACTGGCTCGATGGCGCTCAGCCGCGCCGGGCGCGCGGGCTCGACGGGGGCGCTCTGCCCGGCCTGCGGCCCGGGCCGAGCCGACATCATGCGAGGCCGAACTCCCGGTTGCCGGCCAGCGCCGACGGCGACGACGACGGGGGCAGCTCCCGGCCCTCGAAGAAGCCGGTCAGCGAGCGCTTGACGTCTCCGGCGCGCAGCTCCGCCCGCAGCGCCTCCGTCGCCTCGCGCGTCGATCTCGAGGCTCTGCTCGTCCTTGAAGACGACGCCGTAGGCGGCGCGGGCCAGCTCGACCGTCGTGAAGTCGTCGAGGACGTCCTCGCGGACGAGCTCGGGGTCGCGGTCGAGCGGATCGCCGTAGCCGGCCGCGTTCGGCTCGCGGAACTCGATGAACTCGCCGGCGGCGAACGGGACCCCGGTGACCTTCGCGGGCAGGTACTCCTCGCTGGCGGTGTCCGGGTTCTTGCGGCACGACGCGACGAGCCCGTCCCAGCCGCCGAAGATGCCGTGCGGCGGGTCGTACTGGCGGTCGCCTTCGCAGGAGTACACGCCGTCGACGATGAAGCGGTTGCGGCGGATGATGCCGATCCCGCCCCGCCACTTGCCGGGGGCGGCAGGCTCGGGCCGCAGCTCGTACTGCTCGCAGCGGACCGGGAAGCGCATGTCGAGCTCCTCGATCGGGTTGTTGCGGGTGTTCGCCATCAGGTTGTCGACCGAGTCCATCGCGTCCTTGCCGTAGCGGCCGCCGTAGGAGCCCTCGTTCACCTCGAGGTACAGCCAGTACTGGCCCATCTCCTCCGAGAACCCCGAGTAGGCGCAGAAGTGCAGGCCTGCCGAGTTGCCGGCCGTCACCCCCTGGGGCAGCGCCTCGGCGAGCGCGAGGATCGTGTTGTCGACGACACGCTGCGTCTGGCAGAAGCGCGAGAAGCACGCGCGCGGGAACTGCGGGTTGTAGATCGTCCCCTTGGGCGCGATCACCTTCACCGGCCGGAAGACGCCGTCGTTCTGGGGCACGTGCTCCGGGAACGTGACCTCGTCGAGAAGGATCGTGCGTACCGCGTAGTAGCAGCAGACGAGCAGCGATCCCTCGAAGGGGACGTTGTAGCCGGTCGGCACCTCGGGGTTCGAGCCGGTGAGGTCGATCGTGATCTCGTCTCCCTCGACGATCACCTTCGTCTCCACGCGCAGCGGCGATGTCGCGGTTGCGGGCGTCGTCGTCGAGCCACCCTGTCGGGGCCGTGTACTCGCCGTCGGGGAGCTTCGCGATCTGCTCGCGCAGCATGCGCTCCGAGTAGTCCATCCAGTCGTAGGCGGCGCTCATCACGACGTCGGCGCCGTAGCGCTGGACGAGGCGCAGGAAGCGCTCCTTGCCGAGCTGGCAGGCGGCCATCATCGCGTTCATGTCGCCGCGGTTCATGGTCTCGGTGCGGACGTTCTCGAAGACCATGCCGGTCGAGGTCCTCGTTCAGCTCGCCCGCCTGGTACCAGCGCAGGCCGTTGTAGATCTTGCCCTCGGCGTACATGTCGAAGCAGTCGGCGTTGATGCCCGGGAACGAGCCGCCGACGTCGAGGACGTGCGCGGTCACGGCTGCGAAGCCGAGGTGCTCGCCCTCGTGGAAGATCGGCACGGCCACCGCGATGTCGGGGCTGTGCGACGCGCCGAGGTACGGGTGGTTGTGGATGATGACGTCGCCGTCCTGCACCTGGCCCTCGAGGCGGTGCATGAAGCCGCGGATGTACCACGGCAGCGAGCCGATGTGCATCGGGGTCGAGTCCGACTCGCACAGCTCACGGCCCTGGGCGTCGAAGATGCCCGCGCCGAGGTCCTCCGACTCCCGGATGATCGAGCTGTAGGACATGCGGAAGAGGACGCCCGCCATCTCCTTCGCGATGGCGTGGAAGGCGCCGCCGAGCACGCGCAGCGTGATCGGATCGACCTCGACCCGCTCGCGCTCCGGCGGGCCTGGATGCTTGCCGAGCTCGTACTCCATGACCGACATGTCAGCCCCTCCTACCGCGCCGTCACGGCGGACGCGGCCGCGATGGCGCGCGCCTCGGCCGATCCGCCGACCTCGATGACGATGTTCCCGAACCGATCGACGTACGCCTCGATCCCGGGTGGGATCACGGTCGTCGAGTCGTACTGGTTGAGGATCGCGGGGCCCTTGAGCCGGTTGCCGGCCTTCAGCGCCGTCCGGTCGTAGTAGCGGGTCGAGACGGCCTCGAGCTTCCCGTTGACCCGGAACCAGGCCTCCTGCTCGGCGCGCAGCGCCGCGTCGGGCGACTCGTCGCCGGGCTCGATCTCCGGCGTCCGGAGCGCCGGCATGAGCCCGATGCCACGCACGCGGACGTTCGGGATCTCGATGTCGGAGTCCTCGAAGCGCCGGGAGTACTCGCGCTCGTGGATGTCGTGGAAGTCGGAGCGCACCTTCTCGACCCAGGCGTCGTCGACCTGCACCGGCGGGGGCGTCGACCCTGAGCTCGTAGCCCTGGCCCGAGGTAGCGGCAGTCGGCGATCCGCTGGATCACGATCCGGTCGGCCGGAACTCCGTCCTCCTCGAGCTGGGCGGACTGCCTGCTGCTCGAGCTCCTCGAAGCGGCGCTGGAGCGCCGGACGCGTCGAGCTTGGCGAGGCGCTGGTAGGTCGTCGCGACGTACTCGTAGACCATGTCGGTCGCGAGCAGGCCCATCGCGGCCGCGATCCCCGGGTACGGAGGCACGACGACCCACGGCGTCCCCACCTCGAGCGCGATCTGCGCGGCGAACAGCGGGCCGGCGCCGCCCTCGGCCACGAGCGCGAAGTCGCGGGGGTCGAAGCCCTTGCGGACCGAGTTCTCCTCGATCGACTGCACCATCGAGTGGGTGAGGATCTGGACGGCGCCCATCGAGGCCTCCTCGACGGACATGCCGAGCGTCGCGGCCGGGCCGTCCTCGAACGCCTTCCGCGCGAGGTCGGCGCGCAGCTCCATGCCGCCGCCGAGGAACGCCTCGGGCAGGAGCCAGCCGAGGTTGACCATCGCGTCGGTGGCCGTCGCCTCCGTGCCGCCGCGCCCGTACGCGGCCGGGCCGGGATCGGCGCCCGCCGAGCGCGGGCCGACGCGGAAGATCCCCCCTGCGTCGACGTAGGCGATCGAGCCGCCGCCGGCGCCGATCGTGTCGACGTCGACCATCGGGATCATCGCCTGGTACGGGCCGACCTTCGTGTCGAGCAGGTGCTTCATCCGCAGCCTGCCCTCCTGCGCGAGGCCGATGTCGGCGGAGGTGCCGCCGACGTCGAGAGTGATGACGTTGTCGTACCCCGCCGTCTTGCCGGCCCAGATACCGCCGACGACGCCGGCGACCGGGCCCGACATGAGCAGGTTCACGGGTCGCTTCGTCGCCGCCTCGGCCGTCGCCACGCCGGACGCCGAGGTCATCAGGTGGACGCCGGTCCTGCACGCCGAGCCCGCGCAGCTCCTCCTCGAGCCGGCCGACGTAGCGGGCGACCTTCGGGCCGATGTAGGCGTTCAGGCCGACGGTCGAGAAGCGCTCGTACTCCCGGTACTGAGGCAGCACCTCGGAGGACACGGACAGGAACGCCTCGGGGAACTCCTCGCGCACGATCTCGGCGACGCGCTGCTCGTGCTCCGGGTTCAGGAACGAGAACAGGAAGCACACCGCGACCGCCTCGACGCCCGCCTCCTTCAGCTTGCGGACCTGCTCGCGCGCCTTCTCGTCATCGAGCGGGACGAGCACCGAGCCGTCCTTCGTGATGCGCTCCGGAACCGTGAGGCGATAGCGACGCCGGACGACCGGGTACCGCTGCCACGGCAGGTCCTGGTAGTTCGAGAAGTTGAGGGGCTTCTTGTGGCGCGCGATGTGGAGGATGTCGCGGTAGCCCTCGGTCGTGATCATCCCGACCGTGGCGCCGCTGTGCTCGATCACGATGTTCGTCGCGATCGTCGTGCCGTGGAAGACCTGGTCGAGCGCGGCCGGGCTCTCCCCCGCCTGCTCCGCGACCTCGACGATGCCCTGGACGGTGCCGAGCGAGGGGTCCGCGGGCGTGGTCGGAAGCTTGTGGACCCGGATCTCCCCGGCCTCGTCGTCGACGTAGATCAGGTCGGTGAAGGTCCCTCCGACGTCGACACCCACGCGTTTCACTGACCGTTTCCCCCTCGGGCTTCGCCCTCAGGGCAAAAGCTCAACCAAAACGAGACCCTTACCGACCACGGGCCTTCATTCGCTCATCCCGCAGGGATGAGCACGAGCTTGCCGAAGTGCTCGCGCCTCTCCATCGTCTCCATGGCCTCCTTCGCCTCGGCGAGCGGGAACGTCGCATGGACGAGCGGCTTGATCTTCCCGTGCGCCGCGAGCGCGTAGCACCTCTCGACCTCGTCGGTCGTGTAGACGAACGAGCCGATGACGCTGCGCTGCATGCGGAAGAAGGGGATGATGTCGAACGGGACGACCTCGCCCGAGTGGCCGCCGCAGATCACGAGACGGCCGTCCTTGGACAGCGAGTCGAGCCCCTTCTGGAAGAGCTCGCCGCCGACGTGCTCGTAGACGACGTCGACGCCGTTGCCGTCGGTGATCTCCATGACGCGCTCGACGACGTCCTCGCGTCGCGTGGTTGATCCCCACGTCCAGGCCGAGCGCCTTCGCCTTCTCGAGCTTCTCGTCGCTCGAGGCGTTGCCGATCACGACCGCGCCCGCGAGGCTGGCGAGCTGCACGGCCGCCGAGCCGATGCCGCTGCCGACCGAGTTGATCATCACCGTCTCGCCGGCCTTCAGCCGCGCGCGCGTGAACAGCATGTGCCACGACGTCGCGAACGCGACCTGGAGCGCGGCCGCGTCCTCGTAGGAGACGCCGTCCGGGATGCGGACGAGCTGGCGGGCCTTGACCGCGATCTTCTCCGCGTAGCCGCCTCCCATCGAGAAGCTGATGAACCCGGACGCGAGACAGAGCGACTCGCGCCCCGTGCGGCAGAAGCGGCAGGTCGCCGCAGGTCGCCATGATGAACGGGTTGACGCGGTCGCCGGGCTTCCAGCCCTCCACGCCGCCGCCGACCTCCTCGACGTCGCCTGCGATCTCGATGCCGAGCGTGTGCGGGAGGTTGACCGGAAAGCGCGAGATCCCTTCGCGGACGTCGACGTCGAGGTGGTTCAGGGCGCTGGCCCTGATCCGGATCGTCACCTCGCCGGGACCCGGTTTCGGGTCGTCGATCTCCTCGAGCTTGAGGACATCCGAGTGGCCGAACTCGTGGAACCGTACCGCCTTCACGCCATTGACCTCCGGGTGCGCTTCGTGTGGGAGCATGTTTATGTCTGACTTCCACGGTCATGTCAAGTAGGGGCCGGATCTCATCCGGCCCGTCACTGCCGGGCCGAGGGACGCGGGACTCGGCAGGCGCCCGGTTGACATGCGCCGAATGTCTGACATATAAACGGTGACGTCGTGCCCGCGCTCGCTCCGCAGCGTGCGCTCGCTCCTCTTCACGCCCGGCTCGGACGAGCGCCGGCTCCGGCGCGCGCTCGAGTCAGGGGCCGACGCCATGACCGCGGACCTCGAGGACGCGGTGGCGCCGGCCGAGAAGGCGTCTGCCCGCGAGCTCGCCTCTCGCGTGCTCGGCGAGGTGGAGAGCACGACCCTCAAGACGATCCGTGTCAACGGCGCCGATACCGAGTTCTTCGAGGACGACCTGGCCGCGATCCGGGAGCTGCCGCTCGCCGGCATCGTGCTGCCCAAGGCGACGCCCGAGGCCGTCGAGGCGCTCGGCGACTCCGGCCCGCCGGTGATCGCGATCGTCGAGACGGCGCAGGGCCTCCGCCTCGCCTACGAGACGGCGTGCCTGCCCCGGGTCGCTGCGCTCATGCTCGGGGCCGTCGACCTGGCTGCCGAGCTCCGGCTGGAGCCTCGCAGCGACGGGCTCGAGATCCTCCACGCGCGCTCGCAGCTCGTCGTCGACTCGGCCGCGGCCGGCATCCGCGGCCCGCTCGACGTCGTGCACCTGCGCGTGCGAAACGACAAGACGCTCGAGGCCGAGGCGCGGCTCGCCCGTTCGCTCGGGATGCGGGGGAAGGCCTGCATCCACCCGGCTCAGGTGCCCGTCGTGAACCGCGTCTTCGCCCCCGATCCGGCCCAGCTCGAGTGGGCGCGGGCCGTCCTCGAAGCGTACGAGCAGGGCATTGCCGAAGGGCGGGGCGCGGTCGCGATGGACGGCGAGATGATCGACCTCCCGGTGGTGGAGCGCGCACGTAGGCTGCTGGAGGCGACGGAGAGTGTGTAGGGGCCGGATCTCATCCGGCCCGCTGTAGGCCGGATCTCATCCGGCCCGAACGGGACGAAAGGACGCTGATGAGCACGACGGAGACCGCGCCCAAGGTCTGGCGAGGCCGCTTCTACGAGGACTTCGACGTCGGCGACGTGTTCCGGAGCCGGTTCGGGCGCACGATCACCGACACCGACAACATCTGGTTCACGTGCCTGACCATGAACACGAACCCGATGCACTTCGACGTCCCCTACACGGAGCGCACGCGCTTCAAGCAGCCGCTCGTGAACTCCGCGTTCACGCTCGCCCTCGTCACGGGCATGACGGTTCCGGACACGAGCGAGAACGCGGCCGCAAACCTCGCCTGGACGGACATCAAGCTGCCGAAGCCCGTCTACGCGGGCGACACCCTCTACGCGGAGAGCGAGATCACCGACAAGCGGGAGTCGAAGTCGAACGCGAGCGTGGGCATCGTCTCGATGCGCTGCCGTGGCCTCAACCAGCGCGGCGAGGTCGTGATCGAGTTCAAGCGGACGTTCATGGTCTACAAGCGCGACGCCCCCGAGGTGACCGACACGTTTCCGAAGACCACCGAGGAATGGACCGTGTAGGGGACCGGATCTCATCCGGCCCGCCCGTAGGGGCCGGTCCCCGACCGGCCCGAAAGGAGCCCCGATGCCGACCGCAGCACAGAAGATCGCCGACTGGACGACGAATCTCCGCTTCGAGGACATCCCGGCCGACGTCCTCGAGCACGCGAAGCAGCACGTGCTCGACACGCTCGGCTGCGGGCTCGCCGCGCACGCGACCGGCGTCGCCGGCGAGGGCCGCGCGACGATGGCCGAGCTCGGCGGCGAGGCGCAGGCGACCGTCATCGGGCTCGACGGCGGCCTCCCGGCGGCCAACGCCGCCTTCGCGAACGCCATGCTCTGCCACGGGCTCGACTTCGACGACACGCACTCCGACTCGGTCAGCCACGTCTCGGCGGTCGTCACGCCCGCGTCGCTCGCCGCCGGCGAGGCAGTCGGCGCCAGCGGACGGGACGTGCTCACGGCGATCGTCGCCGGCAACGAGGTCGTCATCCGGGTGGGCATGGCCGCCTCGGGCCGGTTCCACACGCGCGGCTTCCACCCCACGGCCGTCTGCGGCATCTTCGGAGGCACGGCCTCGGTCGGGAAGCTCGGCGGGCTCGACGCCGAGACGACGACGCGGGCGCTCGGCATCGCCGGCTCGATGGCGTCCGGGATCTTCGCCTACCTCGAGGACGGGACCCCGACGAAGCCGATCCACCCGGCCTGGGCGGCGCACGGCGCGCACATCGCGACCCGGCTCGCCTACCACGGCGCCGCCGGGCCGCAGTCCGTCTTCGAGGGCAAGTTCGGCCTCTACCACTCCTTCATCGCCGCCGAGCCGGGCGAGGTGGACATCGACGGCCAGATCGCCGACCTCGGCTCGCGCTGGGAGACTCCGCGCATCGCCTACAAGCCGTTCCCGGTCTGCCACTTCATGCACGGCTCGCTCGGCGCAGCCGACGAGGCGCTCGCCGGGCGCACGCTGACCGCGGACGAGATCGACTCGGTGACGGTCACCGTGCCGGCGGCGGGCGTCTCGCTCGTGCTCGAGCCGGCGGGTCAGAAGCGTGTCCCGCGCTCGGACTACGAGGGCAAGTTCTCGCTCCAGTACTCGGTGGCCTCGATGCTCGTGCGCGGCCACGTCGCCGTCTCCGATTTCACGGAGGAGGCGATCGCCGATCCGGCCGTGCTCGCGGTCGCAGCCAAGGTCGTCTACGAGACCCCCGAGTATCCGAGCTACCCGCAGGCCTTCCCGGGCGGCGTCCGCGTGCGGCTCACGTCAGGCGAGACCCTCGCGGCCGACTTCCCGTACCAGAAGGGCGGCCCCGAGAACCCGCTCTCGCCGAGCGAGGTCAGCGCCAAGTTCCGCGGCAACGCCGAGCTCTGCTCTTTCGAGCGCGTCTGTCGACGCGCTCGAGGAAGCGATCCTCAGCCTCGAGGATCAGGCTGACGTCTCCGCAGCGCTTGCTCCGCTGACGCTCGCGTGAGGTCGCGCGCGTATGACCGTGACGGCCTCGACGGAGGAGCAGGCTGAGATCCTCGCCGCCGTTCGCGAGTTCGTCGACCGCGACGTCATCCCGGTCGCCTCCGAGCTCGAGCACGCCGACGAGTTCCCGGAGAAGCTCGTCGCGACGATGGTCGAGATGGGCCTCTTCGGGACGACGATCCCGGAGGAGTACGGCGGCCTCGGTCTCGGCCTGGATACCTACGCGATGATCGTGATGGAGCTCTCGCGGGGCTGGACGACGCTCCCG
The DNA here is from genome assembly GCA_963838105.1 of uncultured Thermoleophilia bacterium. Taxonomy (GTDB): domain Bacteria; phylum Actinomycetota; class Thermoleophilia; order Gaiellales; family Gaiellaceae; genus CAWJNF01. The sequence continues at coordinate 14,109 of CAWIQC010000021.1, forward strand.
GGGATCCTCAACGGCTCCTTCATCTCCGCCTACATGATCCGCATGCACGGCACGGACGAGCAGCGCGAGCGCCTCTTGCCGAAGCTCGCCGCGTGCGAGATCCGCGCCGCCTTCTCGATGACGGAGCCCCACGCCGGCTCGGACGTGCAGTCGATGCGCACCACCGCCCTCCGCGACGGCGACGACTACGTCGTCAGCGGCCAGAAGATGTGGGTGACGAACGGCTGGCGGTCGGGCCTGATCATGCTGCTCGCGAAGACCGACCCGACCGCCGACCCGCCGCACAAGGGCATGACCGGCTTCATCGTCGAGAAGGAGCCCGAGACCAGCCCGCCCGGTCTGACCATCCCGATGCCGGGGCTCAAGAAGCTCGGCTACAAGGGCGTCGAGTCCACCGAGCTCGTCTTCGACGGCTTCCGCACCCCCGCCTCGAGCGTCCTCGGCGGCGAGGCGGGAGTCGGCCAGGGGTTCCAGTACTTCATGAGCGGCATCGAGGTGGGCCGCGTCAACGTCGCCGCCCGCGGCGCCGGGCTCGCCAAGGCCGCGCTCGACGACGCGCTGCGGTACGCGACCGAGCGCGAGGCGTTCGGCAAGAAGATCGGGCACCACCAGGCCGTGCAGCTCATGCTCGCGAAGATGGCCACCCGCGCCGAGGCGGCGCGGCTGCTCGTCGTCCAGGCCGCGCAGAGGAAGGCCTCGGGCGAGCGCGCCGACCTCGAGGCGGGCATGGCCAAGTACTTCGCCACCGAGGCCGCGCAGGACAACGCGCTCGACGCGATGCGCATCCACGGCGGCTACGGCTACTCGCTCGAGTACCGCCCCGAGCGCTACTACCGCGACGCGCCCTGCTGCTGATCGGCGAGGGCTCGAACGAGATCCAGCAGCTCATCATCGCGAGGAGGCTGCTCGAGCGACAGGCTGGGCCTGTAGGCGCCGCGGATCTCATCCGGCCAGCGAGGGCCGGCCGCGGAAAACGTGGGGGCTAGCCGTACGGCAGGGAGGGTGGCAGCCACCGTAGCAAAGCGGCGGAGAGCGCGAGCCTGTCAGGCTTGGCTCACGAGGAGGGCTGGCACCGCGTAATGGCGCTCGCCCGCGGCCGACGGCGCGGCCGCCGAAGCTCGGGTAGCCGAGCTCTAGCTGCGGCCAATGCTGTGACCGGCCTCCATGCGGCGGGGCCGGGGACAGCGGAGCACGCAGGACCCGCGCCCGTCCAGGCATACGCAGGCCCGATCCCTGCGCCGAGCCCGTCAGACGACGGGCACGCAGTCCGAGCCGCAGCCGTTCGCGGCCGGCGCGGAGCCCGGCGCAGAGGGGCGGTGCAGCACCGCCTTCGTCGGCTCGACGAGGAGGCGGCCGTCCGCCACCTCGGCGTTCCCGTCGACGATCAGGCTGTAGCCGCCGGCCTCTGCCGGGGGCCAGAGCAGCGCGACGCACGGTCGCTCGCCGGCATTGGCCGCGGTGCGCCCGCCGGCGGGCAGCTCCAGGCGCTCCCCGCTCCAGCCGACGGTCGTCAGGACGGCGTGGGGCCGGCCATCGGCTCCCGTCGTGAGCGCGTAGGCGCTCTTCCCGAACACCTCGATCTCGTCCCGGAGGCGCTCGAGGGAGACGGCCACGCTCACGGCGGCGATGGTACCCCGGCGGTGCCGTCCCCGTCGAACGCCCGTCGCCCCAGCGCTGCTGCGCTCTGGTTTGAGAGCCCTCCCTTGTGGGTACCCCGCTCATCGGGCTGTGCGTCGCCCCGGGACTACGACGCGGCCCGTGGGCTCCGGGGTGGCCGTCGCGACATCCGACGGCAGAAGCGCGGGGCCCGGTCACATGACGGCCGTCACGTTCTCCCAAGTTGGCAAGGTCTATCCCGGACGGAACGCGAGCCGTCGAAGATCTCGATCTGGACGTGAGCGACGGCGAGTTCATGGTGCTCGTCGGCCCGTCCGGCTGCGGCAAGACCACCGCCCTGCGCATGCTCGCCGGGCTCGAGGAGATCACGGAGGGCCTCATCCAGATCGGCGATCGCGTCGTGAACCACGTGCCGTCCAAGGATCGCGACATCGCCATGGTGTTCCAGAGCTACGCGCTCTACCCGCACCTCACGGTCTACGAGAACATCGCGTTCGGCCTCCGTCTCAGAAAGCTCCCCAAGGACGAGATCGACCGCCGTGTCCGCGACGCGGCGAGACTCCTCGGCCTCGACGATCTGCTCGAGCGGAAGCCGCGCGCGCTGTCCGGAGGCCAGCGGCAGCGGGTGGCGATGGGTCGGGCGATCGTCCGGGAGCCGGCCGCGTACCTGATGGACGAGCCGCTCTCGAACCTCGACGCGAAGCTTCGGGTGCAGATGCGGGCAGAGATAGCCCGCCTCCAGGACGACCTCGGGGTGACGACGATCTACGTCACGCACGACCAGGTCGAGGCGATGACGATGGGCGACCGGGTCGCGGTGATGCGCAAGGGCAAGCTGCAGCAGGTCGCCCCGCCACAGGAGCTGTACGACCGGCCGGTCAACCTCTTCGTGGGCGGCTTCATCGGCAGCCCCGCGATGAACATGGTCGAGGCGAGGCTCGAGCGTTCCGACGGAGAGCTCCTCGCCGTCGTCGGCGACCAGCGCCTGGGACTGGGTCAGGAGACCCTGGCCGCCAGGCCCGGCCTGAGGGAGTACGAAGGGCGGAACGTCGTCCTCGGGATCCGGCCGGAGGATCTCGAGGACGCCGCGCTCGCGCCGGACGCACCGGCCGATCAGCGGCTCGGGGGCGAGGTCGTGCTGCGCGAAGCGCTCGGGTCCGAGCTGATGGTGCATTTCAAGGTCCGGGCGCGAGCCGCGCTCACGGACGACGTCCGCGAGCTGGCCGAGGACGTCGGCGAGGTCGCGACGAGAGATCTCGACGCCGTGGCCGGGACCGACGAGACCGTCATGGTCGGACGCTTCGGCGCGCGCTCGGCGGTCAGCGAGAGCGAGCGCGTCCAGGCGGCCGTCGACACGCGCGCACTGCACTTCTTCGATCTCGAGACCGGCCTCGGGATCTACGGCTGAACTGGCGAGGAACGTCGTGTGAACGCCGACGAGAAAGGAGCTCGAATGAAACGCCGCTGGCTCTTCCTGGCCCTACTCGTCTCCGTGCTCGCGCTCGCGGCAGCCTCGTGCGGGGGCGACGACGAGGAGGCCGCGCCTGCCGAGCCCGCCCCCGCGGAGCCCGCACCCGCGGAGCCCGCACCGGCAGAGACCGGAGCCGCAGATACGGGAGCGGCAGAGCCCGCTCCGGCAGCCCCGGCCGAGGACGTCTCGGGCGAGATCTCGATCATGGGCGTCTGGCAGGACGTCGAGGCGGAGCACTTCGAGGCCGTGCTCGACGGCTTCCGCGAGCAGTACCCGAACGTCGAGGTCACCTACGACCCGGCAGGCGACGACCTGCCCACCCTGCTGACGACGGCGATCGAGGGCGGCAACCCGCCCGATCTGGCGGCTCCCGCCCAGCCCGGTTTCATCGGCGAGCTCGCCACGGCCGGCGACCTGCTGCCGCTCGACTTCATGCGCGACATCGTGGTCGAGAACTACGGCGAGTCCGTCGCGCAGATCGCGGAGTTCGAAGGCACCCTCTACGGCTTCCTGTTCAAGGCGAGCAGCAAGTCGCTCGGCTGGTACAACGTCGCGGCCTACGAGACGGCCGGAGTCGAGGCGCCCGCGACGTTCGACGACATGGTCGCGGCCGCCGAGACCATCAAGGCCTCCGGGCTGGCGCCGTACTCGATCGCCGGCGCCGACGGCTGGACGCTGACGGACCTGTTCGAGAACATCTACGTCCGCAGCGCCGGCGCCGGACCTCTACGACCAGCTGTCGCACGCACGAGATCCCCTGGACCGACCAGTCGGTCAAGGACGCGCTCGCGCTCATGGCGGAGATCGTCGGCGATCCGGAGAACATGGCCGGCGGCACCGAGGGCGCGCTCCAGACCGACTTCCCGACATCGGTCGGGAACGTGCTCAACGAGGACCCATCCGCTGCCATGGTGCTCGAGGGCATCTTCGTCCCGGGCGTCGTCGAGAGCCCGCTCACCTACCCGGATGGGTACAACTCGTTCCCGTTCCCGGCGATCGAGGACTCCCCGGGCTCGATCATCACCGACGGCAACTTCATCGTCATGCTCAGGGACAGCCCGGCGGCGCAGGCTCTCGCCACCTACCTCGCCTCGCCGGAAGCGGCGCAGATCTGGGCGGAGCGAGGGGGCTACATCACGCTGAACCAGGGCGTCGACCCGAGCTCCTATCCGGATCCCGTCTACCAGGAGACGGCGACCGCGATCTCCGAGGGTGAGGTCGAGGTCGTGAAGTTCGATCTCTCGGACCTGCAGCCGGGTGCGTTCGGCGCGACGGTCGGCCAGGGTCTCTGGAAGCTCTTCCAGGACTTCATCGCCAACCCGGAGGACATCGACGGGATCGCGCAGCAGATGGAGGATGAGGCGGCTGCCGCGTACGGAGGCTAGCGAGAAGGCGGCTCCGGACACGGCATGAGCAGCGCGGACGTCACGGCGGCTCCCGGCGTCGGGGAGCCGCCCGCGCCGGCGCCGGGGAAGGGCCGGCGTCGCAGCTGGCTGGTCGCGGCCGGCTTCCTGCTGCCGGCCCTGTTCTTCCTCGGCGTCTGGCTCGTCCATCCCGCGATCCGCACGATCATCCGGAGCTTCTTCGACCGCAGCGGGGACACCTGGGTCTGGTTCCGGAACTACGAGACGATCTTCACGACGGACATCCTCGTCACGGCGATCCGGAACAACGCGCTCTGGATCGCGGTCGTGCCGGCGCTCGTGACGGTGTTCGGCCTCATGTACGCGGTGCTCACCGAGCGGATCCGCTGGTCGGTCGCGTTCAAGACCGCCGTCTTCATGCCCATGGCCATCTCGCTGTTCGCCTCGGGCGTCATCTGGCGGGTGATGCTCCAGAAGGATCCCGACGTCGGCGCGGTGAACGCGGTGATCGCCGCGGTCGACGACGCATTCTCGCCGGGGGTCCTGCCCGACGCGCAGCCCTCGACCGACGAACTCGTCGAGGCCGGCGGCGGCATCGCCCTGAGCGACCCCCTGCAGCCGGGAGGCGTCGCACGCCTGGGCCTCACCGGGATCGCGCCGGACGAGGTGCCGGCCGGCGCCGAGCAGGCCGTCCTCCCCGAGGCGATGGACGGGGGGATCACCGGTGTCGTGTGGCGGGACTTCCGACCGGGCGGCGGCACGCCGGGCGAGGTCGAGCCGGAGGAGGTCGGGATCCCGGGCGCGGTCGTCGAGCTCCGAACCCCGGACGGGGACGTCGAGTCGACCACCACGGGGAGCGACGGGACGTTCGCCTTCGACGAGCTCGAGCCCGGCGACTACCGCCTCGCGGTCGGCGCGGACACGTTCGCGGAGCCGTTCGAGGGCATCTCATGGCTCGGCGAGGACCTCATCCTGCCGTCGATGTTCATCGCCTACATCTGGATCTGGGCCGGGTTCGCGATGGTCATCCTCGCGGCCGGCCTGGCGGCGATACCGCGCGATCTCCTCGAGGCGGCGCGAATCGACGGGGCGAGCGAGTGGCAGGTCTTCCGACGGGTGACCGCTCCCCTGCTCACTCCCGTGCTCGTGGTCGTGTTCATCACCATGATCATCAACGTCCTCAAGGCGTTCGACATCGTCCTCTCGCTCGCGCCGGGCTCCGTGCAGGACGAGGCGAACGTGATCGCGCTCGCGATGTGGCGGACGTCGTTCGGCGGCGTGCGGAACTTCGGGCTCGGCTCTGCGATCGCAGTGTTCCTCTTCGTGCTCGTGATCCCCGTCCTGGCGCTGAACATCCGTCGCTTCAGGAGAGAGACCTGATGGCCACCGCCACGGTTGGGCGCCGCGCCGCCCCCGTCGTCCTCGAGGAGAGCTTCGCGTCGAGGGCCCTGCGCACCGTGACGAGGGCGCCCGTCCAGGTGTTCCTGATCCTGGTCGGGATCCTGTGGCTGGTGCCGACCATCGGGCTCTTCCTCACGTCCCTGATGCCGGTCGAGCAGATCGAGACGACCGGCTGGTGGACGATCATCTCGACGCCGAGTCGAGCGACGTTCGAGAACTACCGCGAGGTATTCGCGAACGACACGATCACGGGCTCGCTGCTCACCACGCTCTGGATAGCGATCGGCGGGACGCTGCTCCCGATCTTCGTCGCCGCGCTCGCAGCCTACGCCTTCGCGTGGCTCGAGTTCCCCGGCCGCGACTGGCTCTTCCTCGTGGTCATCGGGCTGCTCGTCGTCCCGCTGCAGATGGCGCTGATCCCGATCTTCTCGCTCTACAGCACCGTCGGGATCTTCGACACGGTGATCGGCCTCGTCCTCTTCCATACCGCGTTCGGGCTCCCGTTCGCGATCTTCCTCCTGCGGAACTTCTTCATCGGAATACCGAAAGACCTGCTCGAGGCAGCTCGGATCGACGGCGCCTCAGAGGTCAGGATCTTCTTCAAGCTCATGCTCCCCCTGGCGCTGCCCGCGATCGCCGCGCTCGCGATCTTCCAGTTCCTCTGGGTGTGGAACGACTTCCTCGTCGCGCTCACGTTCGCGCGTCAGGTGGATCCGATCACCGTCGCGATCTTCTCCCAGATGCGTTCGTTCAGCACCAACGTGGAGCTGATCGCGCCCGCGGCCTTCATCTCGCTCGTGATCCCGCTCGTCGTGTTCTTCGCGTTCCAGCGCTACTTCGTCCAGGGGCTCCTCGCAGGCTCCGTCAAGTGAGCTCGACGCCGTGTGCGATCGTCGGCGGCGGGCTCGCCGGGCTCACGGCGTACGCGGCACTGCGCCGGGCCGGGCTCGAGCCCGGCGAGATCGCCGTCTTCGGGGATCACCCCGACCCCGCTGCAGCCTGGCGCGTGCGCGCCGCCGCCATCCGCCAGCGGTTCATGCGCTCGGAGAGCGACGGCCACTGCCTGCCGGCGACCTTCCCGGGGCTCGCCGTCAAGAGCGCGATGCGACGCAGGAGCCTCGTGCCGGTCCTGCGGAGCCTCTGCGACCGCTACCACCCGACGGTCGACGAGTTCCTCGAGCACGTCGCCGACGTTCGCGAGCGCACGGGCTGGGACGCGAGCTTCCGCAGCCACCGGGTGCGTCGCATCCATGCCGTCGCGGAAGGATTCGAGCTCGACGGGACGGGCGTCTTTCCCCACGTCCTCGTCGCGATCGGCCACCCCGGGCTCGCCGTGCCCGAGGAGCTCGTCGCCGACCCGCGCGCGGTCCACGCGTACGAGCCGCACGACTACCGCGAGCACGTCGCCGTCGTCGGCGCCGGCATGGCGGCGGCCACGGAGTGGCTGAACGCCCTCGCTGCGGGCTCCTCGGTCGTCTCGATTCGGAGGCGCGAGCCGGCGCGCCGCCCCCTGAACCTGGACCGGGCCATGTTCACGCGGCGCGGTCTCTCGGCCTTCCACGCAATGCCGAAGGACGAGCGCGCGCTGGTCCTGCGCCGCCTCTCGGCGCCCTCGTACCCGCCGGGACGGGCCTGGGACGCCCCTGTCGAGGAGGCGGCGGCCGCCGGCCGCTTCCGGATCGCCGAGCAACCGGACGGCGTCGACCAGGTGATCTGCGCCACCGGCTTCGAGCGAGGCTTTCGGGCGAGCCCGCTGCTCTCGCGGCTGGTCGACGAGCACGGCCTCGAGACCGTCGACGGCTGGATCGTGCTCGCTCCCGACTCGACCGTGCCGTCGCTCACCGACGACGACCGGACGCTGGCCCTCGCCGGCGTGTCCGGGCAGTGGGCCTTTCCCGGCGCCGACACGCTCGCCGGGGCTCGCTACGCCGCACACCGTTTCGTACGAAGGGTCAGGCGATGGCGTACACGCTGAGAGGGCGACTCGAATCGCGGCTGGCCGCGACGCTCCTCCCGCTCGCCGTGGCGCTCGTGCTGGCGGCGGCGCTCCCTGCCTGGTGGCCGGCGGCGCTGGCCGCGCTCATGATCGGGGTCGGCGTCGCCCTCGACGTGCTCGTCTACCACAGGCTCTTCCCGTACCAGGCCGGCTGGCTGGCGTTGCCGCTCGGCGTGGTCGAGCTCGGAATCGTCGTCGGCCTGTCATTCGCGCTCGGCCTCGACGCGCCGCTCGGACCGGCACTCGGCTTCTTCGCCGGCGCCTGGGCCTTCGGCCAGGTGGTCGGCCACGCGCTGCTGCCCAGGATCCGGCTCGAGTACGCAGAGGACGGCGGAGAGCTCGGCCGGCAGGGCGTCACCGTCGCCGCCGGCGTGGCGCTCATGCTGGTCGCCACCGGCGGTGTCGCGTGGGCCACGCGCCCGCCGACCGTGACCCTGCGGCGGGCGTCCACCAGGGGCCGCTGCTCCTCGATCACGAGCAGCGCCTCGAAGGCGAGCCCGGCGCCGTCGTCCGCGGGGGAATCGTCGTGCTCGCCGACGGCGTCGTGATCGAGGATCTGGCGGTCATCGGCGGCGAGAACGGGATCGCGGTCGACGGTGCGACGGGGGTCCGGCTCGAGAACGTCCGCATCTCGGGGGCGAAGCTCGACGGCATCAACGTCCGGCGCGGCCAGGTCACGGTTCGCGACTGCATCGTGCAATCCACGGAGCCGCACGGCCAGGGAATCGACATCTCGTTCGCCTTCGACCTCCCGCCCAGCCTCGTCGAGGGGTGCCTCGTGCACGGCGGTCAGGAGGGGCTCGTGAGCCACTCGGCTCACGTCCTCTTTCGCGACAACGTCGTCACCGGGACGACCCTGCGGGGGATCACCGTCACGGAGATGTCGATGGGCACCGTCGAGGAGAACCACGTCGAGGACACCGTCGGCGTCGGCATCTTCTGCGGCGACTACTCGCACTGCGAGATCTCGGACAACAGCGTCCGCTCCACCCGTCCGGACGAGCGCTCCGGCGACGGTCACCGGGCCGGCTTCGCGATCCTCTCCCACTACGGGGCGACGGCCACGGTGAGCGGCAACACGGTCGTCGACAGCCCTGGAGGCGTCGCCGCCGCGAACGCGGAGCTCCACGAGGAAGACGACTGAGCCGCGGCACCGAGCCGGCCGGCCCAGCGTCGCGGAATCAACCATCTAGAGTGACCTCGATGGACTTCGCGCCGCCCGAGGAGCTCGGTGAGATTCGCGCTGCGGTGCGCGAGCTCTGCGCCCAGTACCCCGGCGAGTACTGGCGCGAGCTCGAGCCGGACAGGTACCCGGAGGCGTTCGTCCAGGCCCTGACGGAGAACGGCTGGCTCGCCGCGCTGATCCCGGAGGAGTACGGCGGCGCCGGCCTCTCGCTCACGGCCGCGAGCGTGATCCTCGAGGAGATCAACGCGTCCGGCTGCAACTCGGGCGCCTGCCACGCGCAGATGTACACGATGGGGACGATCCTGCGGCACGGCTCCGACGAGCAGAAGCAGCGCTACCTCCCGAAGATCGCCTCGGGCGAGCTGCGCCTACAGGCCTTCGGCGTCACCGAGCCGACGGCCGGCTCCGATACGACCAGCATCCAGACGACGGCCGCGAGGGCAAACGGCGGCTACGTCGTGCACGGACAGAAGATCTGGACGTCGCGGGCGCTCTACTCCGATCTCATGCTGCTCCTGGCGCGGACGACACCGCTCGAGCAGGTGGAGAAGAAGACGGAGGGCCTCTCGACGTTCATCGTCGACATGAAGCAGGCCCTCGCCGACGGGACCATGACGATCCGGCCCATCAAGACGCTGATGAACCACGCCACCACGGAGATCTTCTTCGACGGCGTCGAGATCGCGGGCGACGCTCTCGTCGGCGAGGAGGGCAAGGGCTTCCGCTACATCCTCGACGGCATGAACGCGGAGCGGATCCTGATCGCGGCCGAGTGCATCGGGGACGGGCGCTGGTTCACCGACAAGGCGACCGCGTACGCATCCGAGCGCGTCGTGTTCGGCCGCCCGATCGGGGCCAACCAGGGCATCCAGTTCCCGATCGCCGAGGCGCACGCGGCGCTGGAGGCCGCCGACCTGATGCGCTACAAGGCCGCGTGGCTCTTCGAGCAAGGCCTCCCCTGTGGCCCGGAGGCCAACATGGCCAAGTACCTCGGGGCCGAGGCATCGTGGCAAGCGGCCAACGCGTGCCTCGACACGCACGGCGGCTTCGGCTTCGCCGAGGAGTACGACGTCGAGCGCAAGTTCCGCGAGAACCGCTTGTACAAGGTCGCGCCGGTCTCGAACAACCTCGTCCTCGCCTACCTCGGCCAGCACGTGCTCGGCATGCCGCGGTCGTACTATGCGAGGCCGCGTTCCCGCAGCTCAGGTCGACGAGTCCAGGCGATCGCCGACCGTCAGCGGTCGGATCGAGACGCTCGATCGCGTACGTGGAGGATAGGCTGACTCCGCGCATGGCCGTCGTGCGGCTGCGCGCGCCCCTTCGCGATCTCGCCGGCGGCACCGCCGAGATCCGGGTGGAGGGCGCGACCGTAGGCGAGGCGCTGCGCTCGCTGGAGCACGCTCATCCGCCGATCGCGGGCTGGATCCTCGACGAGCACGGCCGCATCCGCCAGCACGTCAACGTCTTCCACGACGGCGAGCGCGCGAAGGAGGCGACCCCGGTCGGGTCGGAGGACGTGCTGCACGTGCTGTCAGCCATCTCGGGAGGTGACCGATGACGGAGCTCCTCGTGGGCTCGAAGAAGGGCCTGTTCGTGCTGCGCGGAGAGCCCGGCGATCCCTTCGAGGTCGCGCACCGCGCGTTCGCCGGCGACGTCGTCGAGTACGCGCTCAGGGATCCTCGCAGCGGACGCTACTTCGCGAGCGTCACTTCCGGCTTCTACGGCCCCCGGGTGTTCTTTGCGGACGACCCCGCCGGTGACTGGCAACAGGCGGACGGCCCCGCCTTCCCGGAGGACATCCCCGATTCGACGGTAGCCCGCATCTGGGTCGTCCAGCCGGCCGAGGAGGCGGGCGTCCTCTGGGCCGGCGCCGCCCCCGCCTCGCTCTGGCGCAGCGAGGACGACGGCCAGTCGTGGACGCTCAACCGACCGCTGTGGAACGTGCCCACCAGGCCCGAGTGGCAGCCGGGCGCCGGCGGCCTCTGCCTTCACTCGATCTGCCCCTGGCCCGGCGACCCCGACCGGCTCGCGGTCGGCATCTCGGCCGCGGGCGTGTGGCTCAGCGACGACCGGGGAGAGAGCTGGCGCACGGGCTACACCGGGCTCGACCCGCGGTACCTCCCGGAGGACGCGCGCGAGGGCTCGCACGCGCTCTGCGTCCACAACATGCGGCGCGCTCCGCTGGCTCCAGAGCGCCTGTTCATGCAGTTCCACGGCAGCGTCTACCGCAGCGACGACGCGGGCGCGAGCTGGACGGACATCTCGTCGGGCCTGCCCTCCGGCTTCGGCTTCCCGCTCCTGATCGACGCCGCCGACCCGAACAGCGCCTACGTGATCCCGCTCACCGCGGACGTCGACAGGGTCACGCCGGACGGGCAGATGCGTGTCTTCGAGACGCGCGACGCCGGGGCGAGCTGGACGGCCAGGCAGGACGGCCTGCCGGCGGAAGACGCCTACCTCACGGTGCTGCGCCAGGCCTTCGACGCCGACGCCGGCTCTCCGCCGAGCCTCTACTTCGGCGCCACGTCCGGCGACGTCTTCGGCTCGGCGGACGGCGGGGCGAGCTGGTTCGCCGCGGCGACGCGAATCGCCCCCGTGAACTCGGTGCGCATCAGCGGCTGACTGCACGGCCCTTGGCGGGGCTGGCTAAGGTCTGGTGAGACGCGAAGCCGCCGACACAGTCGGCCGGCAATCGGAGGCGGCGTGCCCGATTCGCACAATCCAGACGAGCTTCTCAAACCGTACGTCCCGCGGCTTCTGATCAGCTGGCTGCGGGACACCCCCGAAGCCCGTCAGCGAGACATCGAGGGTACGCTCGCCTTCGTCGACATCTCCGGGTTCACGACCCTGACCGAGCGTCTGGCGCGCAAGGGCAAGGTCGGCGCCGAAGAGGTCAACGACGCCCTCGACGATGTCTTCCGGCCGCTGCTGGACGTCGCGTACGACTACGGTGCGGGCGTCGTCAAATGGGGCGGCGATGCAGTCCTGCTCCTCTTCGACGGGGACGAGCACGCGCCGCGGGCGGCGAGGGCCGCTGTCGAGATGCACCGAACGCTTCGCACGGTCGGCCGGATGTCCACGTCGTCGGGTCAGGTCAGGCTGAGGATGTCGCTCGGCATGCACTCCGGCGTGTTCCAGTTCTTCCTCGTCGGCGACCTCCATCGAGAGCTCCTTGTCGCCGGCCCGGGCGCGTCGCGCACGGTGGACATGGAGGCGATCGCCGACGCCGGCGAGGTCGCGTTGAGCCCCGAGACCGCGGCGCTGCTCGAGCCGAAGGACGTCGGAGCCGCGAAGGGCGAGGCGCTGTTGCTTCGCCGGGCACCCGCAGTCGAGTCGACGCGTGCGGATCCCGGCGCCCGACGCGACCGGCCTCGATATCGCGACGTGCCTTGCGACACCGATCACCGAGCTCCTGCTCGGGGGGGCTCGTCGAGCCGGAGCACCGTCTCGTCACCGCCGCGTTCGTCGAGTTCCGGGGCCTCGACGCGCTGCTGGCCGAGCACGGCGCAGCGCAGGTCACAGACGACCTCGACGAGCTGATTCGGGTCGTGCAGCACGCGACCGCGCGGCACGGCGTGACGTTCTTCGAGACGGACATCAGCAAGGACGGCGGCAAGATCATGCTCATCGCGGGCGCCCCGGCCACGACCGGCCAGGACGAAGCGGCGATGCTCCGTGCCGCGCGTCAGATCATGGACGCCCGCTGCCGCATCCCGATCCGCATCGGCGTCAACTCCGGTCGCGTGTTCTCCGGGAACTTCGGCCCCCATACCGCCGCACCTACTCGGTCAAGGGTGACGCGATCAACACGGCCGCCCGCATCATGGGCAAGGCCGAGCTCGGCGAGGTTCTCGCGACCGAGGCCACGCTCGTGCGATCGCGCACGGCGTTCGAGCGCCGAGCCGCGCGGGCCCTTCGCACTGAAGGGCAAGGCGCAACCGTTGGCCGCGTTCGCCGTCGGCGCCCTCCGGGCGGAGCGCCGCGACCGCGGGAGCTCGTCCCCGCTCGTCGGCAGGGACGCCGAGCTCGCGGAGCTGGACCGTGCCCTCGCAGCCGCTCGCAACGGCCGGGGGACGGTCGTCGAGCTCATCGGCGAGCCGGGCGTCGGCAAGTCGCGGCTCGTCGACGAGCTGCTCGAGCGTGGCGACGGCTTCCGCGCCGTCGAGGTCGCCTGCGACGAGTACGACTCGTCGACGCCGTACCTGGCCGTCGGGCGTGCGCTGCGCACGCTGCTCGGGCTCGGCGAGCACGACAGCCCGGACGCGGTCGCCGCGCGGCTGCGCGCCGAGGTCGAGGAGCGGGTGCCGGAGCTCCTGGCCTGGCTGCCTCTCCTCGCCATCCCGCTCGGACGTGGAGGTGGCGTCGACGCCGAAGGTCGATCAGCTCGAGGAGCGGTTCCGCCGCGAGCGCCTGCACGGTGCGCTGAACGACCTGCTCGCGGAGCTGATGCCGAATCGAACCATCGTCGTTCTCGACGACGTGCACTGGATGGACGAGGCCTCGGCGGAGGCGCTGGCTCACGTCTCCCGCGGGCGTGGAGGAGCACCCGTGGCTCGTCCTCGTCACCCGCCGGGAGGCTCCGGGCGGGCTCGCGCTCCCCGACGACGTGCCTCGCGTCTCGATCCACCTCCAGCTGCTGCCGCCGGAGTCGGCGACCGCGCTCGTGGACGCCGTGACCGACGAGCTGCCTCTTCCGCGGCACCAGGTCGAGGCGCTCGTGGCCACAGGCCGGCGGCAACCCGCTCTTCCTGCGCGAGCTCGTGGCGGCTGTGCGTTCCGGCATCGACGAGCTGCCGCACTCGGTCGAGGCGCTCCTCGCCGCCCAGATCGACCGGCTGCCGACAGCCGCGCGCTCGGTGCTCCGGCTGGCGGCGGTCTTCGGCGTGACCGTTCCGCGGGACGAGCTCGACATGATCCTCACGCAGGCCGGAACCGAGCTGACGCCGTCCCATCGAGGACGAACTGGACGCGTTCCTCGAGGCCGACGGCCGCGACACGCTGCGCTTCCGCCACGCCCTCATGCGCGACGCCGCCTACGAGGGGCTTCCGTATCGGCAGCGGCGGAAGGTTCATGCGTGGGTCGGGGACGCGATCGCCGTCAGGGCAGACGGCGACGTCGAGCTCGAGGCCGAGCGGCTCTCGCTGCACTTCTTCCACGCGCAGCGCTACGACGATGCCTGGCGCTTCTCGCGGATCGCGGCCGAGCGGGCCGTGGCGAAGTACGCGAACGTCGAGGCCGTCGACTTCTACCGGCGAGCGCTCGAGTCGTCCCGCAAGGCGACAACCGCGGCGAGCAGCCGAGATCGCGCAGGCCTGGGAGGCGCTCGGCGACATCGCCGACCGCATCGGCGCCTACGAGGAGGCGGGGGCCGCGTACCGCTCGGCTCGCCGCACGCTCGGCGGCGACCCGGTCGGCGAAGGCGCGTCTCCTGATGCGCGAGGCGTGGATCCTCGAGACGCATCGGGCGCCGGGTCCAGGCGCTTCGCACGCTCGGGCGCGGGCTGACGGCGCTCCGCGGGATCGAAGGGCGCGAAGCCACGCGTGCAGCGGGCCGAGCTCGCGGTCTGGTACGCGTGGAGCCGCTATCGCCAGGGGCGCCACCGTGACGCGATCCGCTGGTGCGAGCGCGCGATCGAGGAGGCGCAGGACGTCAGCAGCCGGGAGACGATTGGCCTGGGCCTACATGATCCTGGACGCCGTCACGCCGAGATGGGCATTCCCGAGACGATCCCGTACGGGCGCCTGGCGCGCTCCTGACTGTACGAGGAGCTGGGCGATCTCCCGAAGCAGGCTTCAGTGCTCAACAACCTGGGCGGTCGCGCGTACTACGAGGGGCGCTGGGACGAGGTCACACGAGCTTAACGATCGCGCTCGGGCGCTGTACCGGCAGACGGGCGATACGGCTGCGCTCGCGGAATGCGCGTTCAACGTCGGCGAGCTACTGACGACTCAGGGACACCTCGCGGAGGCAGAAGGGTACGTACGCGAGGCCCAGCGCGTCTGGAAGGCCGCGGGCAGCGCCTATGCGGCGCTCGCGACCAGCGAGCTCGGCCGGATCGCGTACTGCTCGGGAAGAGCGGACGAGGGCCTACGGCTGCTCGAAGAGGCGAGGGCGCGAGTTCGAGCGTGCCGGCTCGGATGCGGACGTCCGAGAGACAGATGTCCGCATCGCCGAGTGCCTCGTGTGCGCCGGCGAGCCGGCCCGCGCGCTGAGGTGCTGGCGGAGCGCAGGCCGTCGTCGCGGCGAGCGGCGAGGTGGCGGCGGTGCGCACGCCACGGCTCGAGCGCATCCGTGGCTACGCGCTGGTCCAGCTCGACCGCACGGAAGAGGCGCGAGGCGCGTTCGAGGAGGCGGTTCGCCTCGGCGGTGAGGCGGGAGGCGAGTACGAGCTCGCCCTGGCGCTGGCCGGCCTGGCCCGGCTTGCCGAGCACGGCGGGAACGGCGATGCCGCGGACCTCGAGGACGAGAGCGCGAAGCTGCTCGAGCGGCTCGGCGTGGTCGCCATCCCACCGCTGGCCCTGCCGGTTCCGGCCTAGGCTAACCGTCGGGCGGCCTTGGGCCGCCCGACGGTCGTAGTCCTATTTGCCCGCTGCCGCTACTTCCCGCGCGCCACCCAGTCGTCGAAGAGGATGATCTCGATGATGGTGTCCGCGCTGCCGTCACGGTGGCGAACGTCGACGCAGTCCCGTGCGGGAGGCGGGCCGACGACACCGTTTGGCTTGCAGTCGGCGAGCGTGTGGAAGTTCACCCCATCGAAGCTCGACTCCATCACGATGTCGTTGGGGCTGCGGTTCCGGGTGATCGACTTGTCGTACTCGATCCGCACGCGGAGCGGAGCCGTCGCGGAGTAGAGCGGGTTGCCGAGCGCGTCCTTGAAGTCGCCGAAGAGCCCGGCGAGCGCCGAGCCGAGGCAGATCTGGCCGGCCGGGCAGGACCCCTCGGACACGGTGACGAACTGCGTCGTGCTCGCGCCGTTGGCGAGGAACACGGTGACGCAGACAAGGTTCTGCGTGTTCGTATCGCAGTCGTTCGGGTCGCCGGAGGTGTCGAGCTGCGCGGCTTGCCCGGGCGACAGCAGCGCCTTCGTGACCTCCTCGAAGACCTCGAAGGGATCGCTGTCGTCTGCCGTCAGCGTCGTCGAGGGCGACAGCGTGCCCGACGCTCGGATCTCGACGCCCTGCTCGGCGACCGAGTACGTGACGCCCGTGATCGTCGTCGAGCTCTGGCCGGCGGAGATAGTCCCCGTTCTCGTGCCGCCGAGCGTCCCGGTGCCCTGGGCGCGGGAAAGCGTCAGGCTGACGCTCCGCCCGGCCGGCACGATCGTCGTGTCGCCTGCGGCGTCGACGACGTGGACGGTGACGCTGAACTCGTCGGGGTCGGACGCGCTCGCCCGTCGCTCCACCTCGGGCCCGGGAGTCGTCCCGACCACCGAGTCGACGACGAGCGCGGCGGGCAGGCCGGGCGCGACGTCGAACGGGTCGCTGACGACCGTGGGATGCGGCAGCGATGCGTTCGAGGCCTGAAGCGTGTAGCCGTTGCCCTTCTTGCTGATCGTCAGGTTCGAGAACGTCGCGAGCCCGGCGGACGTCGTGACCGGCGTCGTTCCGCCCAGGGTCCCCGGGCCCGGGTTCGTGCCGATCGCCATGGCGATCGCGAGCTGGGCGGCGGCCTGCGTGACGCGGTTCCCGTACTGATCCAGGAGCTCCACCTGGACCGCGGGCGTGATGGCCTCGAGGGCCGGGGTGCCGCTCGGCTGCACGGAGAAGGCGAGGTGATCGGGCGGCGCGGGCAGAATCGTCAGGCTCGCCGTGTCACCGGTGAGGGAGGGAGTGGCGGCCGCCGAGAGGGTGTGCGTGCCCGCCTTCGTCATCGAGAGGCCGGTGAAGCTGGCGATCCCGTCCGAGGTCAACCACGGATGTCGTACCGCTCAGCGTTGCCCCGCCGACGGAGAGCGTGATGTGCCTGCCGTCGTCGTCGACGAGGTTGTTGGCCGCGTCCTCGACGCGGACCTGGATCGCCGCGGGCGGACTGCCCGCCATCTGTGACCCGGCGACGGTGTCGGAGATCGGCTCCACGATGCGGAGGTGATCCGCGCAGCCGCTCGTGATGGCCACGGTCGTCATTCCGGATTGCTTGAAGAAGTCGTTGCCCGACCCGCTGAAGTTGTTCGCCTGCTTGACCGTGGGCGTCCAGTCGGCGTTTGCCGGTTGGACACAGGGCGCGGTGGCCGTGAAGGTCACGACCACTGACTGTCCGCTGACGAGACGCTGCGTGCTTCCAGGACCGTTATTGCGCAGCTCGATGACGCGGTTCGTGCCCAGCGCATCACCGTCGGTCGGCGTCGTGTCGACCGCGAACCAGACCTTGCCGCACGAGGAGCCGCTCGGCGCCGCGCAGACCGACGTGATGGAGACGTTGGACCAGCCGCTCGGAACCGACACGTTCGCGGAGCCGAGCTCCTGATTCGCGAGATTCGTGATCGTGTACGTGTACGACTGCGTGGATCCACCGGCAGCCGACGTCGGGGCGATGACGGCCGTGAAGGGCTTCGGCGGCGCGGCGGACGCGGTGCCCGCGAGCAGGAAAGCCGAGGCGATGCCCAACGCGAGCAACGGTAAACGGACGCGAAGCGCAGCCGTCAGTAGCCTACATTGGCCCATACAAGTCTTCCCCTTTTCGAGACGCCGCAGACGAACGAACCGACCCATGGTACACGGGTGGGCAGGAAGGTCAACCAGGAAGGCGCGCACCTGAGCGGGATCGACCGTGCCGCGGCCTGCCTCTGCCAGGGTCTAGGCTTCACGTGTGGGCATGCCGTTCCAGCGCTACGCGCCGTACTCGTTCGGTGTCGAGCTCCCGGACAGGACGTGGCCCGAGCAGCGGCTCGAGCGGGCCCCGGTCTGGTGCTCGGTCGACCTGCGGGACGGGAACCAGGCCCTCATCGACCCCATGGACGTGACGCGGAAGCGGCGCTTCTGGGATCTGCTCATGCGGCTCGGCTTCAAGGAGGTGGAGGTCGGCTTTCCGGCCGCCTCGCAGCCGGACTACGACTTCACACGCCTGCTGATCGAGGAGGACCTCGTCCCGGACGACGTCTGGATCCAGGTGCTCACGCAGAGTCGCGAGGAGCTCGATCGAGCGCACGATCGAGAGCATCAGGGGCGCGAAGCGCGCAATCGTCCACCTCTACAACTCGACGTCCGAGCTGCAGCGGCGCGTCGTCTTCCGGCAGGATCGCGCCGGCATCGTCGACATCGCCACGAGCGGCGCGCAGCTGTGCCTGCGGGCGCTCGACGAGCTTCCCGGGACGGAGATCAGGCTCGAGTACTCGCCGGAGAGCTTCACCGGCACCGAGATGGACTTCGCGCTCGAGATCTGCGAGTCCGTCCTGGACGTCTGGCAGCCACGTCCCGACTGGAAGACGATCATCAACCTGCCCGCAACGGTCGAGATGACGACGCCGAACGTGTACGCCGACCAGTTCGAGTGGTTCGGCCGCAACGTCTCCCGGCGGGACGCGATCGTGCTCTCGATCCACCCGCACAACGACCGCGGCTGCGCGGTGGCCGCCACCGAGCTGGCCCTCATGGCGGGCGGCGAGCGTGTCGAGGGGGCGCTGTTCGGCAACGGCGAGCGTACGGGGAACGTCGACCTCGTCACGCTCGCGCTCAACCTCTTCAGCCTCGGGGTCGACCCCGGCCTCGACTTCTCGGACATAGACGAGGCCCGCCGCGAGGTCGAGTACTGCAACCAGCTCCCCGTCCACCACCGTCATCCGTACGTCGGCGAGCTCGTCTACACGGCGTTCTCGGGCTCGCACCAGGATGCGATCAAGAAGGGCATGGAGGCGCTCGAGAGCACGCCCGGCAGCTCTCTTCGAGGTGCCCTACCTGCTGATCGACCCCAAGGACGTGGGGCGCACCTACGAGGCGATCATCCGCGTCAACAGCCAGTCCGGCAAGGGCGGCGTCGCCTACATCATGAAGGCGGAGCACGGGCTCGACCTGCCGCGCAGGCTCGCAGATCGAGTTCTCGCGGGTGATCCAGGAGGTCGCCGAGACGCACGGCGGCGAAGTGACGCCCGAGCAGATCTGGGACTGCTTCGCCGTCGAGTACCTGCGCCCGGGACCGGTCGAGATCGTCGGCCACCAGTCGACCGCCGAGCTCGACGAGCACGAGACGCTGCAGGCGAAGCTGCGCCTGGACGGAGAGGAGCGACGCGCCGTGGGACGCGGCAACGGGCCGATCGCGTCGTTCGTCGACGCGCTCGCGGGGCTCGGCATCGAGCTGCGCGTGCTCGACTTCCACGAGGACTCGATCGGCGCCGGCGCCGACGCGCGCGCCGCGTGCTACATCGAGGCGGCCGTCGGCGACCGGGTGCTCTGGGGAGTCGGCATCCACTCGAGCATCGTCACCGCCTCTCTGCGGGCGGTCACGAGCGCGGTCAACAGGGCTGCTGCGATCGGCCTCGTCGACACGGCGGCGCGAGGCGACGCGAGAGGGATCTCGTAGGCATGTCCGAGCGCCCGCCCGCGATCCAGACGGTCCTGGTCGAGAACGACCGCGTCCGCGTGTCCCGCTGGCAGTTCTCGCCCGGCGCGGCGACGGGCTGGCATCGGCACGAGTTCGACTACGTCGTCGTGCCGCTCGCGGACGGACGGCTGCAGCTCGAGGAGACCGACGGGACGCGAATCGCGGAGCTCGGCCACGGCGTTCCGTACTTCCGGCAGGCCGGCGTCGAGCACGACGTGATCAGCGCGAACGACGGCGACTTCGCCTTCGTCGAGATCGAGCTCAAGTAGCGCTCGGACAGCTCAGGCATCGTCGGCCAGGGAGATCAGGCCGCCGGCTATGTGAGATGCGCATCCGGTCGGCCGCCCGGGCCGCCGCGTCAGCGGCCCGCGCGGCCTCCATGATCTCCTCGTGCTCGTGCGCAGACTGCTCGACACGACCGGGCAGCACCCACATCGTGCGCCACGGGTAGACGTCCCAGAGCCGGCGGATGAACTCGCTCAGGAGCGGCGAGCCGGACGCCTCGTAGAGGGCGTGGTGCCACGCCTCGTTGCCGGCGACGATGTCCCTGCCCCGCCCGTCCTCGATCGCGCCGAGGAAGCGCTGGTGCAGCCGCTCGAGCTCGCGCAGCCGAGCCGGCGCCAGCGACGCGACCGCGAGCTCCACGGCGGACGCCCTCGAGCAGGCAGCGCAGGCGGATCACCTCGGCCGTCTGCGGCTCGGAGAGCTCGGCGACGACGATGCCCTGGTGCGGCCGGTAGGTCACGAGGCCGTCCGCCTGCAGGAGACGTAGCGCCTCGCGGATCGGCGTCGGGCTCATTCCCAGCTCGGCGGTGAGGAGGTTGAGGCGCAGGCGGCGCCCCGGCTCGAGCGCGCCGGTCCGGATCCGGTCCCGCAGGATCTGGAGGGCGAGCTCGGTCTTCGTTCGGTGGGTCGCCGTCTCAGCCATGTGACAAAGAAAATAAAATATCGCCTCGATGGTCGATCAGGACGTCGCAGGTTCTCCGCAGCCTCCTCTTCGCGCCGGGCAACCACCCTCGCAAGCTCGAGAAGGTGGGGAGCGTTCGGCTCGGATGCGATCGTGCTCGACCTCGAGGACGCGGTGGCCGACGCCGAGAAGGACGCCGCCCGAGGGCTCGTTCGCGACGCGCTCGCGACGCTACGGCGACGAGCGCCGTGCGGATCGTGCGCGTGAACGGTCACGACACCGGCAGGATGGAGGACGACCTGCAGGCCGTCGCCTGCGAGGCGCTCGACTGCGTGATGGTGCCGAAGGTCGAGCGCCCGGAGACCCTCGCCCGCGCGGATGCCGTGCTCGGGCATGCTCGAGCGCGAGCGCGGGCTCCCGGCAGGGCGCGATCACGCGATGCTGGCCCTGATCGAGACGGCCCGGGGCCTCGTGCACTGCGAGGAGATCGCGCTCGCCGCGCCGCGCCGGATGCTGACGCTGATCTTCGGGCTCGGCGACTTCTCGGTCGACATCGGCGTCGACATCACGCCCGAGGGCGACGAGCTGCTCTACGGGCGCTCGCGCGTCATCGTCGCGGCGCGCGCGGCGGGCATGCGCCCCGCGCTCGACGGGCCCTACCTCGACCTCCCGAACCTCGAGGGCCTGGAGGCCGACTGCTGGCGCTCGCGACGGCTCGGCTTCCAGGGCCGCGTCGTCATCTACCCGGGCCACGTCGACACCGTGCAGCGCGTCTACGCGGAGCTCTCCGACGAGGAGGCCGAGCGCTGCCGGCGGATCGTCGCAGCGTTCGAGGCCGCCGAGGCCGCCGGCTCCGCGTCGATCCAGGTCGACGGGCGCTTCGTCGACTACCCGCTCTACCACCGCGCCCGGCACAAGCTCACCCTGTTCGAGGCCGCTCAGCGCGCCGGCGCGGGTACACCTACGTGACCGCGGCCCGCACGCCGTCCGCTGCCGCTCGACGGGACTGAAGGTCGTCGACGCCGCGACGCTGTTCGCCGGGCCGGTGATCGCGACGATGATGGGCGACTTCGGCGCCGACGTGATCAAGATCGAGCACCCCCGCGGCGACAGCCTGCGCACGCTCGGCTGGTCGAAGGACGGCGTCTCGCTGTGGTGGGCGCTGATCGGGCGCAACAAGCGCGCGGTGACGCTCAACCTCGGCCATCCCCGCGGCGCCGAGCTCGCGAAGCGCATCCTCGCCGACGCGGACGTCTTCATCGAGGGCTTCCGGCCGGGCACGCTCGAGCGCTGGAACCTCGGCCCGGACGTCCTCCACGAGGTCAACCCCGGCCTCGTCATCGTCAGGACGAGCGGCTTCGGGCAGACGGGCCCGTACAGCTCCCTGCCGGGCTTCGGCACGCTCGCCGAGTCGATCTCGGGCTACGCCTACATCAACGGCTGGCCGGACGGCCCGCCGACGCTGCCGCCGTTCGCCCTCGCCGACGGGGTCGCGTCGCTCACCGGAACGTTCGCCGCGATGTTCGCGCTGTGGTGGCGAGAGCACGCCGGCGCAGGGTACGCGGCCAGGTGATCGACCTCGCCATCTACGAGCCGCTGTTCTGGATCCTCGGCCCCCAGGCGCTCGTCTACGACCAGCTCGGCATCGTCCAGGAGCGAACCGGCAACGCCGCGCCGTTCGTCGCGCCGCGCAACGCCTACAGGGCGAAGGACGGGCGCTGGCTCGGGCTCTCGGCCAGCGCCCAGTCGATCGCCGAGCGGGTGATGAAGATCGTCGGCCGCGAGGATCTGGTCGAGGAGCCCTGGTTTCGCAATCACGCCGGCCGGGTCGAGCACGCCGAGGAGCTCGACGCGATCATCCAGGAGTGGATCGGGCGCCACACGACGGAGGAGGTGCTGGCGGCGTTCGCGGAGCACGAGGCCGCGATCGCGCCCGTCAACTCGATCGCCGACATCCTCGCCGACCCTCACTACGAGGCGCGGCACACGGTGACAACCGTCGACCACCCGCGTCTCGGCCCGGTGAAGATGCAGAACGTCGTCCCGACCCTCAGCGAGACGCCGGGGCGCATCGACCACTCCGGTCCCGAGCTCGGCGAGCACAATCACGAGGTCTACGTCGGGGAGCTCGGGCTCACCGAGGAGGAGCTCTCGGCGCTGCGCGAGGAGGGCGTCGTCTAGCTCTAGCGATCAGGTGAGGAAGTAGGCACGGTTCAGCGGGAGCTCGGTGGCCGGCTCGAGCTCCACGGGCTGCCCGTCCACGAAGACGCGCTCGGCCTCGGGATCGACGCGGACGTCGGGCGTCGCGCCGTTCCGGACGAGGTCCCGCTTGCGAACGGTACGGGCCTCGCGCACCGTCGCCACCCGACCCGGCCAGCGGCCTCGTACCCGTTCAGCGCCGGCGCCGCTCGTGAACACGCTGGCAAGCTCGGTCGGCGCCGCGCCGATGCCACCGAACATCGCCCCGTAGACGAGCGGCTCGCCGATGCGGGTCGAGCCGCTCCCGGACCCGAGCGGCGCCCAGGTCGCGAACCCGGCCTTGAGCACGAGCTGCGGCTTCGCGCCGAAGAAGGCCGGCCGCCACAGGACGACGTCGGCGATCTTGCCTCGCTCGAGCGTGCCGACCTCGTGTGCGATCCCGTGCGTCAGCGCCGGATTGATCGTCAGCTTGGCGAGGTAGCGCAGGATGCGCTCGTTGTCGTTCGCCGGGGCGTCACCGCTCGCTCGCTTCATCACGTGGGCGAGCTGCCAGGTCCTGCGCGTGACCTCGCCGATGCGCCCCATGCCCATGGAGTCAGAGCTCATGATCGAGATGGCGCCGAGGTCGTGGAGCACGCTCTCGGCCGCCATCGTCCAGCCGCGTACGCGACCGCGCGCTGCGTGAAGGTCGTTCTCGAAGCGCGCGTGAAGGCGGTGCACGGTGCGGATCATCTCCTCGTGCTCGGCGACCGCGGTGGCGCCGAAAGGAACGGTGGGATCCGTCGAGGAGGGCAGGACGTTGTCGCGGCTCACGACCTCGAGCAGGTTCACGGGGCCGCCGCCGCAGCCCTCGACGTGGTAGCAGTGCACCGACCGGTCGCCGATCGCGGCGAGCGTCTCCTCGAGCGTCGCCGACTCGCCGATGCCGTCGGCGTGGAGGGCCAGCTGCACGTCGTGGCGCTCGGCGACGGAGAGGGCGGCGTCGACGATCTCGGGGTACGCGCCGGTGTCCTCGTGCACCTTGAGGCCGCCGGCCCCCCACTCGAGCGTGGCCTCGAGGAAGCTCTCGTTCGCGGTGGCGGCACGGGCCAGCGGCAGGAGGTTCAGCGGGACGGCACGCCAGGCGTCGAGCAGGCGATCGAGGTTCGTCCGCGGGTTGACCCCGAGGTCGAAGGCGCCGCCGTAGCCCATGGCGACGAGCGTCGTGGTACCCCCCGCGAGCGCCGCAGCCGCGATCTGAGGCCCGAGCAGGTGGACGTGCGAGTCGATCGCGCCGGGCGTCGCGATGAGGCCCTCGGCCGGAATGACGCCCGTCGCCGCGGACAGGGGAACGGCGACGCCGTCCATCATGTCGGGATTCCCGGCGCGTCCGATCGCGACGATGCGGCCGTCCTTGATCCCGAGCGACGTCTTGCGGACGCCGAGGACGGGATCGAGCAGGACGACGTTCGTGACGGCGACGTCCAGGGCCTCCTCCGGCCGGATGCTCCCTGTCGTCATGAGCCCGTCGCGGATCGTCTTGGCGAAGCCGACGACCGGCTCGGCGCCCGGCGCCGTATCATCGGCCTCGACCTCGAGCAGGAGGTCGGTGTCGCCCAGGCGAACGCGATCGCCGGCGGTCGGGCCGTAGAGCGACGCGTACTCCGCCCGCGTCAGGTCCATACGACCGGAAGCTCGATCTCGGCGCCGGGGTCGATCCTGACGCTGGCCCCGGACGGGAGGTCGGCGCGCGCGCCCGCGAGAGCGTCGCGGTCGAGCTCGAGCGCGGCGCTCACCCGCGCGAGCGGGAAGTGCGAGCCGACATAGGCGGGGAAACGACCCGTGTTCCGGACCCGAGCCGTGGCGCGTCGCGTCGCAGGCGCGCTCGGGAGCGGCCCGTCGCCGGGGATCACCTCGCCCGGCTTCACGCGGCGACCAGCCGCTCGAGCGGCACCAGCCGGCTGCCGTCGCCGAACACCGCCTCCACCTGATGCGGCCCTGCGAGCAGGTCGGCGACGCCCGGCAGGAGCTGGCCGCGGCTGGAAGAGCCCATGGACGCTCGCCCGTGCATCCTCGTAGGAGGCGCCGCGACGAGCTCGCTCGAGGACCGTGTCGGACGCGAGCGCCACCGCCTCCGGATGGCTGAGCGGGACGCCGTCGGCGAGCCGGCGCCTGGCGAGCTCCGCGGCGGTGAAGACGAGCAGGCGCTCCACCTCCCTCGGCGTCAGCTGCACGTGGGCCAACCGTCCCTCACGCCGGCACCGCCTCGCGCCTCGGCGATCAGCTCGCCGAAACGCCCGGCTCCCCGGTCACTCGCCTCGGCGAAGATCACGCGGCCGCGCAGGACGGTGTAGACCGGGAAGACGGTCACCTCGCGCCCGTCGAAGGGCGACCACTTCTCCTGCTCGTGGTACTCGAGCTGCTGCGCGTCGATCATCCTGCTGCCGTTCGTCTCGACGACGCAGAAGTCGGCATCGGAGCCCACCGCGATCGTGCCCTTGCGCGGGAAGAGGCCGAAGAGCCGGGCCGGGGTCGTCGAGAGCAGGCCGGCTACCTGCGCCAGCGGGATCCCCCTCCGGGCGGCCTCGGACGCGACGAGCGGGAGCATCCCCTCGAGGCCGTTGCCGGCGCCCGGGAGCTGCGCCCAGATGTCGGCGCCGGGGATCTTCGGGAGCGGCGCGTGGTCGGAGCCGACCGTGTGCACGTGGCCGTCCGCGAGCAGCTGCCAGAGCCGCTCGACCGACTCGCGGCTGCGGCTGGGCGGGTTCCACTTGAGCCGCGTGTCCGCGGCCATGTCCTCGAGGGTGAGGCAGAGGTAGTGCGGGCAGGTCTCGATCCAGACGTCGGCGCCTCGTGCCCGTGCGTCGCGGACGTAGGCCACGGACTCGGGGGCCGTCACGTGGGCGATCACGGTGCGACACCCGGTCACCTCGGCGACGAGCGCGACGCGCTGCACGGCCTCGAGCTCCGAGTACCACGGCCGCGCCTCGTCCCACGCGGCGGGGTCGGTGCGACCCTCCGCCTGGAGGCGCCGGGTCTCGAAGTCGACGATCTCCGCGTTCTCGCAGTGCACGACCACGGTCAGGCCCTCCTGCCTGGCTCTGCGCATGCAGTCGAGCATCTGACCGGTGTCCGCCCCGGGGTACATGCCCGGTGGCGCGACGCCGCCGGTGAAGAGCTTCAGCGCGACGACGCCTCCCTCGGCCAGCGCCGCGATGTCCTCCGGGTCGTCGCTCGGAGCGCCGCCGAAGAGCGCGTAGTCGACGAGACACTCGGAGCGCACGTGGGCGAGCTTCTCCTGCAGGCGCGCGGCGGAGAGGATGGGCGGCTTGTCGAGCGGCATGTCGACCACCGTGGTGATGCCCCCCTTCGCCGCCGCGCGCGTCGCACCCCGGTAGGTCTCCCAGCCGTAGCCCCAGAAGACGTGGAAGTGCTCGTCGACGAGCCCGGGCAGCACCGTGAGGCCGGTCGCGTCGAGGGTCTCGTCGGCGTCGAGCGCCCCTTCGGCCAGCGTCGCGATCCTGCCCGCCCTGACGCCGATCGTGGCCGGCTCGATGCGGCCGTCCGGCAGGAGCACCCTCCCGCCGGCGATCGCCAGGTCATGCTGGGACATCGGTTGACCGGTCTCCTTTCATGCGGCGAGCGTTGTCGACGGGGTCACGAGGTTGCGGGGCACGCCGGCGAGGAAGGCGAGAACGTTCTCGGTCAGCTCCTCGAACTGGCGCGAGAGCGCCTCCTCGGTGTGCCAGGCGATGTGAGGCGTGACGAGGACGTTCGGCGCGCCGGCGAGCCGTGCGAGCGCGTCCGGGTCGGGCGGCTCCTGGCCGAGCACGTCGAGGACGGCGCCTCCGAGGCGCCCCTCCTCGAGCAGCCTGCGCACCGCCTCGTCGTCGACGATCCCCCCGCGAGCGGTGTTGACCAGGATCGCCCCGGGCTTCATGAGCGCGAGCCGGTCGGCCGGGAGGAGGCCGCGCGTCTCGTCGGTGAGCGCGACGTTGACGGAGACGACGTCGGCGCGGGCCAGCAGATCGTCGAGAGCGAGGTGCACCACGCCCGGGATGTCCCGCGGGTGTCGCGACCAGGCGACGACGTCCATGCCGAACGCCTGCCCGAGCTCCGCGACGCGGAGGCCGATCGTCCCCAGGCCGACGACGCCGAGCGTCTTCCCGGCCAGCTCGAAGCCGCGGAAGCCCCGGTACTCGAAGCGGCCCGCTCGCGTCGAGTCGCACGCGTCGAGGAGACGGCGCCCGAGTGCGAGCAGCGCCCCGAAGGTGAACTCGGCGACGGACTGCGTCGCCGCGGCGGGGACGACTGCCACGGCCACGCCCTGCGCCGACGCGGCCTCGACGTCGATGTGCGAGTAGCCGGCCGTGCGCGTGGCGACGAGTCGCAGCTCGGGAAGGCGCTCGAGCACGGAGGCGTCGATCTGCGTGTACGTGTAGAGCGTGACGAGCACGTCCGCCTCCGCGGCGCGGGCGACGATCTCGTCGCGATCCGGCGGGCCGAAGGCAACGCGCGTGGTCACCTCGCCCCTGAGCCGGGCCAGAAGCGGCTCGTCCTCGGGCTCGCAGTCGACGACCGGCGGCGGCCGTCCGGGTGTTGGGTGCCGCGTCCGTGGGCGGAGGATATCGCCGCTCGCCACGCTCTCCGTGGCCGGCGGGAGGAGGGGCGCCGCTGGGCGCCCCTCCCTCGGCCGAGCTCGATGAACGACGATGGCTACTTCGCGACCGTGATCGTCTCCACGTCGGTCGTCGTGCCCGTGACGATGTCGGACGTCATGCTCGCGATCAGCGCGACCGTTCCGAGCCGGTTACGGGCGATCGCGTCGTACCCGATCGTCACGCTCCCTCCCGGTTGCGGCGGAGCTGTCGTGATCGTGTAGTCGGTGTCCGAGGCCGGGACGGCCCCGAGGTTCACACCGCTCGACCCGTCGCGGTTCTCGGCGCCGACGGTGAGGCCGACCTCTGCGTCACCGGGCCCGACCCCGCCGAGCGCGTACGTGATGCTCTCGGTGTCCCCGATCTGGATCCAGATCTGGAACGAGCGTCGCGTCCGCCGTCCCGAACAGCGGCACGTCCTCCCACTCGAGCACGAGCCAGTCGTTGACGCCGTCCGTGAGGAACGCCGGCGCGCAGCGCCCCACCCGCGCTCGGGTCGAGATCCGTCCAGTACGGCGCCAGGACGTTGTTGGGAGCGAACGGGTCGGGGAACGTCTGCGGCACGAAGTCGATGTCGGTGGACGTGCCGCCGCCGACGACCGCGTATCCGTTCGAGACCATCCCGATACGCGTGTAGACCTCCGATCCGTACTTGAAGGCCGGCACGGTGAAGTTCACGAGCGTCTCGTCGCCCACGTCCGGGATCGGGTCGATCCCGAAGATGCGACAGCGGCAGGTAGCCGGCCGGGCTGCCGCCGGGCGTGATCGACACGATCTGCGGCGCCACCGTTCCGGTGAGCACGCCGCTCCACTCGAAGCCGCGGCTCGGTGGGCGTCGCGCCGCCGGTGACGTTCTCGATCCGCAGCCGGCCAGGCTGGTCGGGCCGCAGGTCGATGCTCGTGCTCGACGGCAGGGAGCTCAGGTTCGTCGCCGTGATCACGCATTCCGCCGTGCCTTGCCGCGGGATCGTGGTCGGGTTGCACGCATGCTCCAGGCTGACGTCGCCCTGGGCCGTGAAGAACGCGACGGGGATCACGACCCGAGCGCCGCTGTCGGACAGGAGCGTGATCTGGCCGAAGAACTGCTGACCGATCGGGAGCAGCTTCCCGTCGATCGTGATCTCGATCCTCTCGCTCTTGCCGGGATTGAGCGAGAGGTGATCGGGCCTGACCTCGATGCTCGCGCCGGCAGGCGCCTCCGTCTGCACGGTGAACTTCTGCCGGACGCCGCTGACGTTGACGAGCGTCCGCTCCGTCGTCACCTCGCCGGCCATCCTGGGCGCGTTGATGCTCGGCAGGTTGAGGTGGATCCGGTTCAGCGGATCCGCCGCAGCCGCGACGTAGTCCGCCGGGGCCACGTCGAACGTGACCGGCGACGCGGCGGCGAGGTCGGCCCGGATGGAGCCGGCGCCGCGGTCGAACGGATCCGCAGGCGTGACGCCGTCTTCCTTCACCACCGTCTGCACAGACGACGTCATCAGCGCCGACTTGATCTGCCCGGGCGTCCAGTCCGGATGCACGGCCTTCACGAGCGCCGACACGCCCGCAGCGTGCGGGGACGACATCGACGTGCCCGAGATGGACTGGAAGAACTGACCCGGGGGCCCTGAGAAGACCGCTCCCGGCCATGGTTGCGGGCGTCGTGCCCGCCAGGATCTGGTTGCCCGGCGCGGTGACGTCCGGCTTCAGGAAGTCCGAGACGGGCCCGCGCGAGGAGAACGCCGTCATCCGATCCGCGAGCACCGCCGTCGGCGTGCCGGCGTCCCACTGCGCCGTCTCGCCCGTGTTCGCGGCGAGGAAGGCGAGCAACTCAGCCGCCGGGCCAGGCGTGAGCATGACCGTCGGGATCCAGAAGTTGTCGGTGAAGAGGTCGAGGTCGGTCCGGGTTGTAGAGGATCATCCCGACCGCGCCGCCCTGCATGACGTTGAACGACTTGACGTTGCGGCTGCGCAGCCCCCTCGCAGACGACCACCTTGCCGGTGGCCGAGCCGGGCGCGAGCGGCGAAGAGCAGAGCGTGTTGCCGCCCACGTCGGTCGCGAGGACGACGTCTGTCGGCGTCTCGATGCCCGGCGTGATCGAGGCGCCGCTCAGCGAGAGCGTGGCGCCCGCCGGCCGCGAGCTCGAGCGTCGTGAGGAAGTGGCGGTTGGACGTCGAGGCGCCGACCGTGTTCACCCAGGGGCCGCCGTGATCCGCCGTTCCCGCGCCCGGTCCGGCGTTGCCGGCCGAGGCGTTGACGGTGATGCCGGCCGCGTAGGCCTCCAGGAAGGCGAGCTCGACGGGATCGCTGAACGGGCTCGCGCCACCGCCGATCGAGAAGTTGATCACGTCGACGCCGTCGAGGATCGCCTGCTCGATCGCGGCGACCGAGTCGGACTGGAAGCAGCCCTGGTCGAGGCAGACGCGGTACATGATGACGTGGGCGCCCGGGGCGATGCCGTTGATCGGCCCCCGCTCGATGCCGAAGAGCGGGGCCGAGGCGACCGGGCTGCCCGCCGCGGTCGAGGCCGTGTGCGTCCCGTGCCCGTCGGCGTCGCGTGCCGAGCAGACACCCGTCGCCATGTTGCAGAACTCGCCCGGCTCGGCGCCGAGGACGTCGAGGTACGTATCCGTGAAGGCGTAGGCGCCGATCAGCTTGTCGTTACAGGGGAATGCATCGTCACCGGGCTCGCCCGGAGAGACCGAACTCGCATCCGTACGAGCCGCCCGGATGGCTGATCCCCGGGTCGTCGAAGGACGGATGCTCCGGCCAGATGCCGGTGTCGAGCACTCCGACGATGACGCCCTCTCCTGCGGTGCTCGTACCGCCGAGCAGCGGATAGACGTTGGTCGCACCGAGGAACGCCGGCGTGGCGTCCGTGAGGGGCCGCGCAAGGCTGTCCTTCTGCACCGCGACGACGCCGTCGACTCCGAGGAGGTCGCCGATCCTGTTCGCGGGAACCCGCATGGCGAGGCCCCCGTACGCGACGCGGAACGACTCTCGCACCTGCGCCTGCGGCACCTCGGCCTGGATCTCCTGCTGGATCTCCGCCTCGATTCCGGCGACGTGGCTCTCGTAGGCAGCGACCGCGGCCTGGTTGTCCTGCAGCTCCTGGCCCGTCACGGCCGGGCTCGTCGCGGGCAGGCCCGGCTCGTTGCCCTCGTACGTCGCCACCGAGTCGTAGTCGAGCTTGACCATGATGTCGACCGGCGTGTCGTCGGTGCGCCCGATCAGGCTCGGGTCGCTCTCCGCCAGCTGGCCAGTCGTCGGACTTCGCGCTCTCGATCGGTGGGCCGTCCGGCTGGATCGGCGCCGCAGTGAACCGATCGCCGGCAGGCGGTGCCCGACCCTCCGGCCGCCACTCCGGCCGCCGCGAACGTGAGCGCGGACGTCACGAGGACGGCTCCCGCGATCGCGACGAAGCGACGGATGGCACGACGAACAGCTGCGGCACTGCCCATGTCTGTGCTCCTCCTGTCGGTGTACCCCCGCGTCGCTGCCCAGCGACGGCGCACAGCATCCCCGAGCCTCGGTCTGCCTGTCAAGTAACCCGGTGCCGCTCTGCGCGGCATACTTGCTGTGTGGGGATGACCGGGCTCCTCGCCGCCGCCGCCGCGCTCGTCCTCCTCGCCGCGGGCTCGCTCCAGGCGGCGCGGCCGGCCGAGCGGACGGCCGCCGGCAAGCCGGCCCTGCGCATCGTCGACCGGGATCCGCTCGCGATCGCCGGGCGGCGGTTCCATGCGGGCGAGCGCGTCCGGCTGGCGGTCGTCTCCGGGGATCGGAAGCACGTCGTGAAGACACGGGCGAAGGCCGACGGGACATTCGTCGTGCGGATCGTCGGCGTCCGGCTCGACCGCTGCAGCGGAGCGCTCGCCGCGAGCGCCGTCGGCGCGGCCGGCAGCAGGGCGTCGTTCAGGCTCGAGCGGCTCCACTGCGCCGACGCGGCGGGCCTTCCGTAACGGCGCCGGTCCCCGACCCGGACGGGGCCGGTCCGACGGCCCGCGACGACGACCTACAGGCCCGCGTCGAGCCTCAGCTTGTGGAGGGCCGAGGCGTCGAGGCCGCCGTCGCCGGCGGCGACGAGCTGCTCGTACAGCGCGCGCGTGCCGGCGACGTGCGGTAGCGCGGCGCCCACCGAGTCCGCGAGCTCCGAGATCAGCCGCAGGTCCTTCAGCATGATCGTCGCCTTCGCGGCCGGCGTGTAGTCGTGCGCGATCATGCGCGCTCCCTGCACCTGCAGGATGCGGGAGTCGGCCGAGCCGCCCGTCAGCGCCTCGCGTACGAGGTCGAGCTCGAGCCCGCACCGCTCGGCGAGAACGAGCGCCTCGGCGACGGCTTCGATCGTCAGGCAGACGATCACCTGGTTGATCAGCTTCACCATGTGGCCGGCGCCCGGCCCGCCGACGTGGACGACAGCGCCGGCCTCTTCGAGGATCGGCCGCGCCCGCGCGACGTCCGGCTCGCTGCCACCGGCCATGATCGCGAGACGCCGTTCGACGATCGCCTCGGGCCCGCCCGAGACCGGGGCGTCCACCCAGCCGACGCCGCGCTCGGCCAGACGCGCTGCCCGCTCGGCGGAGTCGGATGGACGCGACGTGCCCAGGTCCACGACGAGCTGACCCGGCCGAAGGTGGGGCTCGAGCAGGCGGAGCACCTCGCCCACGGCGTCCGTGTCGGCAAGGAAGAGGAGCAGGCACGGCCGCGGTCGCCGCGTCTCCAGCGGGACGAGGCGGATTCCCTCGGCGAGGCCCGCCGGGAGCGGCGAGCGGTTCCAGCCTGCAGACGTCGTAGCCCGACTCCGAGAGCGAGCGGGCGAGGGGCCGGCCCATGAGGCCGAGGCCGAGCACCGAGACGGTCGGGCGTGCCTGCACGATCGGCGCTCCTCCGGACGGCGTTGCGGACGTGAGTATGATCGCGCACCGTGTTCGAGGGCTTCACCCATGAGCGCGTGCGCACGAGCGGCGCGGAGATCGACCTGCACCGCGGCGGGTCGGGCCCGCCGGTGCTGCTGCTGCACGGCTACCCGCAGACGCACGCGATGTGGCACGTCGTCGCGCCGAGGCTCGCCGAGCGCTTGACGGTCGTCGCAGCGGACCTGCGGGGCTACGGCGACTCGTCGAAGCCGCCCGGCGATCCCGACCATGTGACGTACTCGAAGCGCGCGATGGCCGCCGACCAGGTCGAGGTCATGCAGGCGCTCGGCTTCGACCGTTTCGCGCTCGTCGGCCACGATCGTGGAGCACGGGTCGCGCACCGGCTCGCCTTCGACCACCCCGAGCGCGTGACGAGGCTCGCCCTACTCGACATCGTCCCGACCTGGGAGGTGTTCAAGGCGACGAACCAGGAGATCGCCACCTCGACCTTCCACTGGTTCTTCCTGATCCAGCCGGACGGGCTGCCCGAGCGGATGATCGGCGCCGAGCCCGAGCACTTCCTCCACCGGATGCTCGGCCGCTGGAGCGCGGGGGCCTACTTCGACCCGGAGGCGGTGGCGGAGTACGAGCGCTGCTTCCGCGACCCCGCCACGATTCACTCTACGTGCGAGGACTACCGCGCCGGCGCCTCCATCGACCTCGTCCACGACGAGGCCGACCTCGGGCGCACCGTCGAGGTGCCGCTGCTCGTGCTGTGGGGCGCCAAGGGACACCTCGTACCGCTGTTCGACGTGATCCGCGTGTGGGGCGAGCGCTTCCCGGACGTCCGCGGCCGTGCGCTTCCGTGCGGTCACTTCCTCGCCGAGGAGATGCCGGACGAGACGGCGTCCGAGCTGCTCGCCTTCCTCGGCGACAGCGGCTGACGCGGCCAGGCGCGAGCCGGCCGGCACCCCACCGACGGTCAGCGATCCCAGCTGACAACGCGGAACGCTCGGCCGAGCGACCTGACGCTCACGTGGCCGGCGGTCTCAGGCCGACCCCACTCCGCGAACTCGAGCGTGACGACCGTCGCCTCGACCTCGTAGGCTCCCGCGGGGAGCGGACCGAGCCGAGCCTCCGCGAGGCCGGTACGGACGAGGTTGGCGCCGAGCAGACCCGTGAACCGCCGCAGCTCGATCGTCAACACGAAGCGAGCGCCGGACCGGACGGCGTCCGTGACACGGAGCTCGTCAGGCGAGTTGAGCCCATCGATCCTGACGAGCCCGACGAGCGGCTCGTTCTCCGGCAGCGGCTCCTCACCACCGGACCGGTAGCGCTCGACTGCATCGTGCCCGGCAGCGAGCAGGGCGATGGCGAGCTCGGGGCCCCCGGGCGGCAGCTCGCTCTCTTCCACGCGGACGACCGAGGTCGAGAGCCCGATCGGATCGGCCTCGGGAACGTGGGCGTTCATCGGCGAGGGCGGGCCGCGAGGTCGTGATGGCAGTTCCGCACCTGTCTAGGTGGTCACGATATTAGCGTTCGACTCGGTGTTGAAGATCGCTCCGCCGAACAGCGGCGGAAAATCGGTGCTCGTTCCGAGGATCACCCCGCTCCGGTTCGTGCGCCCACCATCCGTGACCTGAACCCGCGCACCGGCGGCACGGGCGGTGTCCCAGTTGCCGGCGACGCTCAGGTTCCAGTACACGTTCGCGAGCGCCCGGAATCCTGCGGCTCCCGGCCGGGTCGTGTCCTGCGCGCCCAGGTACGCGACGAAGGCCATTCCCCAGTTGAACCAGCCGCGCGTGCTCGCCCGGGGCGGAACCGGGTTCGCGAAGGGAACGTTCAGGATCCCGGGGGTGTCGTCGATGCTCGTCGGTTGGACCTCTCCGTCGGCCGTAAATGCCGGCGACGCGAGGGCGTCCGCATACCAGGTCTGCGCCGCGTCGATCGCGTCGCGGATCGGCACGGCGACCCGGCTGGTCAGGTGGCTGCGGTTGGCGCCGGTGCCCCACCAGACGTTGAAATGGAACGCCCGGACCACCTGCAGCGGGCCGACCTGGAAGTCGGCGAACGGGTCGCCGGCGTTGCCGTGGATCGTGAAGTCGGCCGCCCATCTGAAGTGAGGAGCCGCGGTGACGCCCTGGGCGATCTGGAATTGCGTTCCCGCAGCGTTCTCCTGGGCCGTGGGGTCGTTGACCGTGAAGGCGTCGTTGTCCCGGGTGAAGCTGATCTGCCTCATCACCCGAGCGGACTCGAGCCTGGCCAGCTGCGGGACCGCACGCCCTCCGTGAGCAGCCTCCGCGAAGCGCTCGGCCTCGGCTTCGTGGGCGGACGAGGGCTCGCTGACGGTGAGCCGGCCGACGCCAGGGGCCTGCGCGCCGCGCTGCTGCACGGCGTGGGCGACCTCATGTGTCAGCAGGCGCGACCCGGTGGAGGTATCCGGGCGGTACTCCTGCGCTGCGAAGTAGATCGAGCGGCCGACCGTAAACGCGTCGGCCCCGAGCGCCCTGGCTGCCGCGTTCGCGTGTGCGTCGTCGTGCACCCGCACGTCCCCGAGGTCGTCTCCGGTGAGCGCGCCCAGGCGGGCGCGATGCGTCTCTGGCAGAGGTCTACCCGGGCCGGCTAGCTCTGGCGTCCGCCCTCCGACGACTCTCGTCGCCTCCGCCGGCTCCGGGCCGAGCGACGCCGCGCGCAGGCGGGACTGGACGAACGAGGGGGCGTGGCGAAACGCATCGCCCACGAAATCGGAGCCGCGAGTATGCGTCAGGCCTCGCAGCGTGCGCGCGAGGCCCCCGTCTCCGAAGCGGCTGTGAATCTCGGCCAGATGCCGGCCGGCGACCTGGGGAGAGCCCGGCCGCACGTCCCAGGCGCGGAGCGTGCCCGTCGAGTCCTCGACGGGCGTCTTGCCCTGGCGGTAGATCGCCGCCTGAGCTTCGAGAGCGGCGGGCGAGGCGCTGTGGGGCTGCAGCTCGACCCGAGGCTTGCGTAAGGCCGTCGCGCGATGCGCGCCGGGCGCGACGTGCTTCGTATCGTTCGCCAGCTCGAAGGTCATCGCCTTCCTCCAGTCTGCCAGGTGGGTGGAGCGCCGACGCGAACGTCACGGGACGTTCCGCTCCCGCTCCACGCTGAGCGGGGCGTCGAGCGCGGCCGTCGCGCCCGTTGCCACCGTCTCCGCCACGAGCCACAGACGGGGGGTTGGCGCGACGCCGAGCGGCACCACGCGCACGCCGACCTCGAAGCCCTCCAGGCTCGACTCTCGCACCACCGCGAAGCGGCCGAGCTCCCCGTGGATCCGGATGGCCTCCACGGGCGTGGCCGGCAGCTTGAAGCGCGACCGCCGGCGCAGCGTCGCGACGGTGCCCGTGAGCCGCAGGCTGCGCACGTTGCCGACGAACACCGCGTGGCGATCGCGGTCGTAGCCGCGCGGCACGAGCGCGTGGATCACGTTGCTCTCGAGAATGGCCTCGCCTGCGCTCTCTCGCCCGGCGAGGTCGCCTTCCGAGATGCCGAGGTGGATGCCCTGGACTGTGTCCTCCACGAGGTTGTCCGAGATCCTGATCGTCCCCACCGAGCGGCCGGCCACGACGATTCCCTGCCCGGCGACGTCGAGCTCCTCGTAGAGCTTGGCGACGATCGCCTTCAGGGGCGCCGAGAACGACGACGTGTCGGTCTTGCGAGCGAGCCCCCGGCCGGCCGCGCGAACGGCGAGGGCTGCGCCCCGTGCACCCTGAGACGGCGTCACGCGGGCCGCAAGCTCCTCGACGAGAACGCGACCCTCCGCGGCGACGACCACGTGCAACGAATCGGGCGCCCCCGGGACGTTGACCTCTTTCGTGCCCGGGGAGCCCGCGGGCGCAAGCGTGCTGTCCACGAGATCGACGAACGCCCGAGCCGCCGGCTCGCTCGCCCGACCCGGCGCCGGGGTCCCGGGCGCGCGCGAGATGTGGTTGGCACAGACGGCCGCGCTCTCCACGTCGACGAGCAGGACGCCCGTCTCCCAGGCGCCGACCTCGAACCGGTTCCGTTCGGCGCGGATCCGATCCGGCGGGACGCCCCCGGCAGGATTCGACCGGATCGTCAGGCATGTCTGCGACTTGCCGGCCGGCGAGGTCGGGCAGTTCAGCACGCAGTCGGAGATGCTGACCGCCTGCGAGGCGACCACGGTGATCGCGCCGTTCAGGTGCTCGTCTCCCGCCCCGGCCGGGGAGCCGCCCTCCACGCGCAGATGACGGAGCTCGACGTCTGTCGACCCGTCGACGACCACGGCCGCCTCGCGACCGACGGCACGCAGCACGGTCGCCGCCCCTGCCCCGACGATCACGATGCGCTCTCGTTTCGAGATCGAGAGCGGCGCAGCGAGCTCGTACAGGCCTGCGGCCAGGCACAGCTCACCTCCGGTGAGCGGGATGCTGTCGAGGGCCTGCTGGAGGTCGTCGCCGGGCTTCGCGGTCACCGTGCAGCAGCCCGCGTCGAGATCGAGCAGCGTGAGCGGAACGAACGTCGGCCGGCAGTCGGCGGCGGTGCGGGCGGTCAGGTCGACCAGCGCGAGCGGCGCGAACGCGTGGCGGATGCCGTCCGGCTCCGCGCCGGCGCGCGTGCTCGATCCCGTCGCCCGACTCCTCGCGCAGCCACGCTCCCCACCAGTCCCCGGGCTCGAAGCTGCCCGCCGCGGCGGTGAAGCGGACGCCGAGATCGACTCCGCGCAGCGTGGCCGTGCGCAGAGTTGCTGCGCCGACGACCTCGCCGTCCCACCGGCGCACGGCGAGGCCCTCCGCCGCCGCCGGGCGCGATGACCGGGCGGTCGAGCGTGATCACGTCTCCGCCCGCCCCCGGCGCCGGGGGACCCAGGATCGTGTAGAGGGCGCCGTGGTCTACCCGGTCGGCGCGGCGCGCGAGCCAGGAAACCTCGACCCGATCGCCGTTGGCGAAGGAGACCGAGGCGGAGGGGCGCAGCGTGACCTGGTTGCCGGCGATCGAGGCGATTCCGACGGCCCCGGACCCGTTCTCGAACGACCACGCGAACCGTGCGTTCGCCTGGGTTCCAGCGTCGATCACCTCGACCCGGAACAGCGCGGCCGGCAGTCGCCCGAGCGGATCGCCGGGCGGTGCGCACGGATCGGATGGCGCCGAAGGCGCCACCCGCGAGATCGAGAGGGTGCCGGTCGAAACGGGCACGAGCGCCAGGCCGGCAAAGGCGTCCTTGCACGCGACGCTGCCGTCGGCTCGACCCGAACGCGATATCCGATCCGCGTCCGCGTCGCGGTGTCGACCGGCGAGAGGGCGGCATCGACCAGCTCGTCGGGGGCCTCGGCCGGCTGGACGTGCTCCTCCCACACGTCGAGGTACACGAGCGCCGTGCCGCCCGCGGGAAGGGGGGCGATCTGATCCTGGGAGAGGTAGCTGAAGGGAGCCGGCGCGAGCGCTCGCAGGCCGCCGACCCACATCCGCCGGCAGCAACGAGCAGGTCGAGCGGCCCGGTGGCCGGTACCTCGACGTGGAAGGCCGGGGAGCCGTCCACGACGCCGGCCGTGCCGATGACGGCGCCGGCCGCGGCGGCGACCTCCCGGGCCGCGGCTGCGAGGTTCAGGTTCCACTCGTGGTCGAGGAGCACGCGCCCCTGCTGCATGCGAGCCCCGGTCCAGCGCTCGGCCGGTCTGAGTGGCACCTTCGTGAAGTCGCCGATCATCATTCCTCCCAGGAAGCCAGGGTCAGGCCCGAGCGAAGACCGAGCGGCACGTACTCCGGAAGCCGGCGCCGCAGCCGGGCGACTCGGAGAGCACGGCGGGCGTGGTGGTAGGCGCCGATCTCGCCGCCGTCGCTGGCGGCGGACAGGAGCGGATGGTCGGGCTCGAGCGCGAGCGCGTAGTAGCCGCCGGCGTCGAAGCCCACGGACGCGAACGTCGGCGCCGGGAACGGGCCGCACCGGTACGTCATCGGGTGCGCGGGCGGCGTCTCCAGGTCGGGCCCGAGGTAGCAGTGCCGCAGGCACCCGTCCTGGCGCTGCAGCGCGGAGATCCCGCCGAGGAAGAGGGAGTCGGTCCCGTCGACGGACTCCACCCGAACGGCTCCGCTGAAGGTCGTGCCGGCCGTGCGCAGCGCGGGATCGAACGTCGTGCGCGACGAAACGGCCGCCTTGGCCGAGCCACCCGGATTGCCGCCGCAGACACGCAGCCGCGAGCCTCGGGAGTCGACGACGCTGTCGTGACTCACGATCGGCAGGGCGCCAAGGTCCGCCCGGATGGCGCCGACGACGCTCCGCTCGACCACGAGCGCCAGGCCCCAGGCGCCGGCCGCGACCCGGAGCTCGCGCTTGTCCGCGGTGTTCATGGTCACGAAGGCCAGGCTCGCGCCCTGCAGGGAGGCGCCGAGCTCGAGGTGCCCGTCGAGGTAGAAGCCGGCGAGCTCCACACAGGCGCCCGCGAGGTCGAGCGACAGGGTTCCGACGACCGTGGGCGTCATCGGCCTGCTGGCCAACAGGCGCCAGCGCGGCGCGCTCGGCGTGAACGATTGCGCCGGAGGCGCGGCCAGCCGGTCCGACGTCTCGAGGCGGATCTCCACGTCCGGGATGCCCGGCCTCGAGGCGGTCGCCGACAGGGCGGCGGACATCGTCTTCGCCAGAGCGAAGGCGTCCTTCAGCGTGTGTACCACGTTGCCGCCGGCCGCCTTGGCAGGGTTGACGACCACGACGACTCGGGCGCCAGGGCTCACTTCGGCGACGCTGGCGAGCGCCCCGAGCCCGCCGGCGAGCGGTCTGTGCCACGTTGCCCTCACGGGACCGGCGAGGCCCGGCCCGAGCTCGACCTGGCCACGCGCGACGTCGAGGACCACCTGCCCGGCGCCTGGCGGGTCGGGAGCCGCGACGCCGGGTGGCAGGCTGCCGAAGCGCAGCGCGCTCCATGGGACCGGAACACCGCCGGCCGTCAGCGCGATCAGGACGGGCGCCCCCGTTTCGCCACCCGCGAGCGGATGGTCTTGGGCAACGGTCCAGTTCGTCCCGTAGGCGATCTGGCCGCTGCCGGCGAGCGCCTCGATCGTCCTGTACGTCACACGCACCGGCGCCTCGAGCTCGCTGCCGGTTCGCGCTCCCAGGGCAGTGGTTCCGCCCGCGGAGAGGCGGCTCGGCCTGGGGCGTACGTAGAGCGGAGCCTCGGCCCCGAGCGGATGGAGCGCGAAGCGGGACCCGGCGACCGGCGCGGCCTCGACCGCGATCAGCGTGCGGGAGCGCCACGGCCATACGACCGCTTGTCGCGGCCCGCGGCGACCATTCGCCGCCGGGTGTCACGCTGCGACGTGCCGACTCGAACGGGGTGCCGATCCTGAACCTGTCGCCGGTCACGCAGGTCGCCTGAGGCCACCCGCGGTGGAGGTGGATGGCGGAGCCGCTGGCGCCCACAGCGTCGTCTGCCACCCTTCCCGCACGAGAGCCGTGAAGCCCGTGACGACCTCGGCGAAGTCCTCGAGCGCCGTCGGCGTGCCTTTTCGTCGGCGCAGAGCGATCGCCGTCGCCACCTCCCGCCGCTCGGCTTCGGGGGGGAGGCCGAGCAGCTCGCCGATGTAGGGAACCGCCCAGTCCGCACAGCTCTCGACAAAGAAGTCCTCCCAAACCTGCTCGACGTCGGCGCTCAGCAGCTCGCGCTGGCGGTCGACCGCGGCAAGCAGGGCGTCGAGCAGCCGCGGCGCGTCAGGATGCTCCGCCGGGACGTCGCGGACGGCGAGCGGGAGCCAGTCGGCGCTCGGGGTGAGGACGCTCACGCGAGCACCCCGGTGACGAGCGGATTTCTCGCCGTCACGATCAGCTCCCATCTCGATGCGGTCCGGCGCTGCAGCGGCCCCGACGCGCCGGGCACGTCGAGCGCGCGCACGCCGACGACACCGTCCGCCTGGTGTACACGGCGAAGACGTCCGAGCGGTCGAGCGGCTGACCCAGGGCCCGGCGGACGGGGCGAGCGCTCCGTCGGCGTCGACGAGGGTCTCGACCACGGCGGCGATCACGTCCGCGAGCTGGCGCCGCGGATCGACGGCGAGCTCCACCGACAGCTGCACTGGCGGGTGGGTGACCGAGGCGGCACACACGCAGAGCGGTACGGTTACGTCTCTGCGGGCGTCGAGGTAGGCGGCGAGGGAGGCGATCTCAGCGCCGTCCGGCGGCCGAGGGCCCGTCGTACCCTGCCGCACGAACGCGACGTGCAGCCCGGATGCCCCGCACGGGCAGCCGGGCGGGCCCGAGCCCTGCCAGCCGCTCGCGTGCGTGACCCC
Organism: uncultured Thermoleophilia bacterium; assembly: GCA_963838105.1. GTDB lineage: Bacteria > Actinomycetota > Thermoleophilia > Gaiellales > Gaiellaceae > CAWJNF01. The sequence continues at coordinate 54,511 of CAWIQC010000021.1, forward strand.
GGGGTACCCGAGGCTGAGGTCGACGAGATCGTCGAGGGAGACGGCTCGTCCGAACGCACGGGCCCGAGTCGGCACGAGGAAGCGCAGCCGGCGCTCGTCGTCCTGGTCGGCACCGCCGCTCGTCGGCCCGGCGCCGGAGACCTTCCGGACACCGCGGACGCTCCCGAGCAGGCTGTCGATCGCGCCGGACTCGACCTCGCCCGCCGTCCCGCCTCCCACCCGGTACGTCGTCTTGACGTTCCCGCGGCCGGTCGGCAGCCTCGCACCCTGGACGCCGTCTCCGAACTCGATCGTGACGCCGCCGTCGGCCGCCAGCGCACGCGCGGAACGCCAGCGCCGGACCGACGCCGTACAGGCTCGGGACCTCGTCCCAGCGCAGGCCGTCGACCTCCACGCGCTGGGAAGGGACCACGTTGCCGTCGGCGTCGAGGTCGTACGCGACGGGCGCCTCCGGGACCACGAAGCGCTGCCGCTCCACGGCGGCGTCACCGTTTCCGAGCGTCGCCCGGGCAGTGGTGCCGTGCCGCACGCGGACGAGGTTCGCGCTCGCGGGCGCCGTAGCCGCGTCCGCGAGCTCGCCGGCCGGGGCGCTCACGAGGTCGAGCAGCAGGCCGACGGGAACGGTGCCGTCGTCCCCCGTCGTCTCCTGCACCGCAGCCTCGGTGCACTCGTGGACAGACCAGGTGCGGCCACCGTCGAGCTCCAGCTCGAGCGCGACCCGAGCTGGAGTCTCCACCGGCCTCGGGAACACCCGGATCCGATTCGGCGTGGCCGCCGGCCGCTCGGCCGGCAGGTCGTAGTTCTGGGCCAGAACCCGGCGGTCGAGGACGTACAGCGTCAACGTGCCCGGTCCGCGAGGACAGCGTGGTCAACGTCTCCGCGAAGTCGACCTGAGAGGCGCGGATAGCCGTCCCGGGAGCGACGTCCCAGTCCACCGGGGCGTGGTGCTCGACCGGGGCGATGTCGCAGCGCGTCGTGATCCACTCGACGACGGCGGCGGCCTGGCCGGCAGACAGCGATCTCGATCGCCGTGTCGAGGACGAGCGACGTGCCCGTGACCGGTGCCGGCGCCGACGCGTACTGGTCGGAGATGTCCGACGAGGCCACCGCCTCGCCGGTGACGCGCAGGATCTTCTCGAGCCGTTGTGCGACGCCGGCCGTCGCGACGACGCGGTAGGCCGCGTACACCTTCGTCGGATCGCTGAGGAGCGAGCCGAGCTCGCGGTCGAAGCCGACGACGACGGTGCCAAGCTCGGCGCGCCGCTCGACCACGGTTGCAACGGCGACGGGCTCCGTCGCGGTGCCGTACCCGAGGGCCTTGAGCAGGTACGTGTACCAGGCCCACCAGTCGACCCAGGCAGGGCTCGCCGGCGCCGTCGGGACGTCCGGCTGCTCGTTCACGAACAGGACGCGGTCGCCGGCGCGGAAGCCCGGATCTCCGAGGAAGCGCACCTCCCTGCCCGAGGGCACGGCCGGCGTCGGTACCCACGTCGCCGTCAGGTCGTTCCACTCCGCGCGGAGCTGGGTGTCCTCCACGACCTCGAACGTCTGGGCCGGCCGAGCAGGAGTCCCGGGCGCCTGGACTCTCGTACCGGCAGGGACGACCGGATCCGAGCCCCGATCGACGTCGGCGCGCACCCAGCCCTGCGAGGCGATGCGCGGACGTGGCTTGTAGCCGACGAGCGCCGCGAGCCGGCGCAGGTCGGTCCAGTCGCTCGCAGTGCCCAGATACGCCTCGGCGGCGGTCAGCTCCGAGTAGGCGGCGACGCCTTCGGCCACGTACGCCCACAGGCCGACGAGCAGCTTCCCTTCCGGGTCTCCCTCCACGTCCCAGCTGCTCCCGAGCGCGGTGCCGGCGTGGTCGGCTGCTCGATCCGCTCGACCAGGTCGCCGGCGAAGGCGTGGAACTCGCCGACTCGACGGCGCAGCGGCGCCTGCCGCGGCAGCGGCGGGAGAATCCCGAGCACCGATCGTCTCCTCGCCGCAGGGCCGCGACGGGTCGCAGGTCATCGCCCACCTCGCACGCTGATGTCGAGGCGGCCGCGCTCGGGCCTGGCCGGATCGTCGTCGAGCACGCCGATCTCGTCCGCGGCGAGCTCGATCGTCGTCCCGTACAGTCCCCGGCGGGTCGCTCAGGCGCCGCGCCTCCCGGACGCCACGGCGTCGACGCCAGGCAGCGCGGCGACCGTCGACAGGACGGCTGAGAGGTAGACGGCCGCGCCCAGCTGCAGCCTGGTGTGGTGGAAGAACCCGGGAGTCTCGTCCGAGCCGGGCCGGAGAGCGTTCAGGATCTGCGCCCGGGCGAGCTCCGGCGTCGACGCCCGGCCGGACGCAGACGTCGAGAGCGACGAGCAGGCCCACCGGCGGCCGGCGACGACGGCCGCCTCCGTCCCGAGCATCCGGACGCTCGTCGAGGATTCCGGCCAGCTGCGTGGTGCCTGCGGCTCGCGCGTCGATTCGGGCGACGCTGAGGTCGGCAACGGCCGAGACGACGGGCCACGAGCCCGACCAGCGCGCGCTGCGCCATCGCACGCTGGACGAGCGGGCTGGCGCCGCCGCGGCCGGCGTAGTCGGCGGGCACGACGGCGCGTCGCAGCTCGACCGCAAAAGCCTCCGGCGCGTCACGCCGAGCGACGTCGAGCGGCATCGGATCCGCGCCGCCGCTCGCCGCAACCGGGTTGCGCGACGTGACGCCGGCCGCCACCGACCAGCTCGGTGCCATCCCCGGCCGGGCTCCCGTTCGCCTCGAGGAGCCCGCAGCGCGTTGGCGGCGACGTTGCCGCGCGCGCCGCCACCGACCTCGTACGCGACACGCACCGTGCTGCCGAGCGGCGGCTGGAGGCCGACGGCGCCGGTCGCGAAAGCGCAGGATCAGGCGGCTCGTGCTCCTCGAGATCGACGACGACGCCGAGCGAGCCCGCGACCACGTCGAGCAAGCTGGCCGCCAGCGGCACGTCGAGCTCCTCGCCGGAGGGAAGGCCGACGGTCACGTCGAGGCGGTGAGGACGCGCCGGCCGCTCGGGCGCCCGTGCTGGCGCAGTCGAGAGCCCGGGGCCGGCCTCGGCCCGCGCGCGTGCCGGCGCGCCGGCGGCGACGAGGGAGTACTCGGCGACCGTCGCTCTGGGCCGGATCCTCGCCGCGCCGCGGGACGCGGCGTCGTGCCCGGCGGGCCGTCGACGAGCCGCCCGTGATGCGCCGGGACCAGGTTCCGCGGGCGACGTCACCTCGGGCGCGCCGGCGCCGGTGTCGACGCCGACCGGGTAGCTGCGCGCGAGCGCGTCCTCGGGGCGCCAGCGCACGCGGAACAGCGCGCAGCGCCGCGCCGAGCAGCGGGTCGGCGAACGGCTCGACGCTCGTGAGCTCCACGACCTGCGCGACGCGGCTCGGCGAGCGGGCCGGCGGAAGCGGTCGGCGCCGCCGGCATCCGTGGGCCAGGGCTGCTGGCGCGTGGCCCAGCAGTGCATGGCGACTCGGCGTCGTCCGGGTCGACGACCTCGAAGACGAGCAGGTCGCCGGCGGCGAGCCACCCGGCGCCCGAGGGCGTCGGCAGGCCGCGGCCGGACGAGCACGCATCCGTCGCGCCGGCGGCGAGGCAGCAGCCGGCCTCGCCCCAGTCGTAGACGGGGATCTCGCCGAGCGCCGCGCGGGCCGTGCGATCGTCCTCGAGGGTGAAGGCGAGCGTCGAGCCCGGCACGTCGACCGCGACGCTCCCGTCGGTCACTTGCGAGCGGCCGCCGCGGCCGGGGAGGCACCTCGACGTGGAGCACGGTCTCGGCCGCCGACGCCGTCGCCGAGCGCGAAGTCGACCAGCCGCGCGTGCCGCTTGACCGAGGTGCGCAGGCGCGCCGTCTCGAGGTAGGCCTCCGTGGCGACGCGGTCGAGCTGGTAGTGGAGCAGGTCGCCGAGGTGCGCGAACAGCTCCACGAGCGCGATCGCGGGGTCGGCGGGCGAGAGGTCGGCGTCCGGGCCGCCGGCGCAGCAGGTACTCCACGAGTGCCTGCCGCAGGGAACGCCAGTCGCGAGCGAGATAGTCGTGAACGGGCGACGGAGGCGGCTGCGCGGCGGGCGGCGGGATCTCGACGCAGAGGCTCGCGTCGTCGCACTCCGGGCGCAGCCGAACCGGGAGCCAGGTGCGGAGCGGATCGAATGCCACCGTCCCCGGAGGGTCGACCTCGAGCCGGTAGCGGGCGGGCTCCGGAAGCCCGGCGAGCTCGAGCGCGAGATGCGGCGTGGGGATCGCCTCGGCGGCGACGTCGACGACCGAGACCGAGGCGCCGCCGGGGGGCGGGACGAGCTTCCAGCGCCCTGGGTCGCGAGAGCGGCCGGAGGGTCGTGGTACAGCCAGACGTCGACGAACCTGCCCGTTGGCGTCGAGCCGTGCCTGTGCGGCACGGAGCCCGTGCACGGTGCTCGTGGGGTCGAGGAGCAGCTGCGGCCGCTCCGAAGGCGGGCAGGGCGGCTGCAGGAGAGCGGCGTCAGCGGGCAAGCGCCACCTCCAGCCTCGATTGCTCGGCCGCCCCCCGCAAGCGATACGTGACGTCGGCGACGAGCGTCGACTCGCCCTCGGCCTCCACCCGGATGTCGACGATCTGGATCCTGTCTCCGAGCGCCTGCTCCAGAGAGCTGCGCGCGCGCACCTCGACGAGGCTCGCCAGCGCTCCGTCGAGGGGCTCGAACAGCGCGGACGCGCCGAGCCCGGCGCCGAAGTCCGGACGATGGAGCCGCTCGCGCGGTCCGGTCAGCAGGACGAGGCGGACGAGATCGGCGATGTGACGCTCCGGCTGCGCCTCCGCGAGGCCGCGGGCTGGAGTCACCCGGTACGGGTGGCGGGCCGCGCTCACTGCGCCCGCACCCGCGTCTGGTAGCCGCTCACAAGCGCCGTCCCCTGAGGGGCGCTGGCGGCGTTCAGGCAGAGCCCGACCGAGCTGGAGAGGAGTGCCGAGGACGACTCGATGGTGAGGCGGGTCGCGGGGGCGAGCCACTGCACGCGCAGGCACGGTGAGGGCGCGCCGGAGACGTTGAGCGGGCACCCGGCGACGGTCGCGACGTCGTCCACGAGCAGCGGCGGCTTGCCGCCGAGGCGGACGCGGGTGGCTCTCGGAGTCACCGCCACGGTCCCGCCGTGCGGGCAGGTGATCGTGACGCCCGCGTCGAGCACGTAGCCCGGCATCAGCGAACCTCCAGCGCGCCGTCGTTCACGGAGACGGACGAGCGGGTGATCGCGAGTTTCTGGCTGCCGAACTCGATCGCGATCCCATCCTTGGACAGCACGACCTTGGCCCCGGACGCGGCCTCGATCTCGATCGCCTCGTCTCCGCCGGTGTCGCGCAGCACGAAGCGATGGCCGGACGGCGTGGTCAGCACGAGCGACTCGGGCCCGGCGTCCTCGACGCCCTCACCATCGGGCCAGGCGCCGCCGGACCAGATCGGCACTCGGCTCGTGTCGCCGGCGGGCCACTCGACGTACACGAGGCTGCCGACGGGCGGGGTCGCCGCGAGCCCGATCCCGGAGCCGGCGTACGGGCTGCACGGCATCGCCCAGCCCGTGGTCTCGTCGCCGAAGATCTCGGGAACGCGAACCCGGAGCCTGCCCAGCCCGCGCGGATCGTCGTTGTCGACGACGATGCCGAGGAACTTGCCGGGGAAACGATCGGTCACGGCAGCAGGCCTCCCAGCCCACCGAGCGCGCCGAACGGCTCGGCACCGGAGACGCCGAGGGCGTTCCGGACCAGAGTCAGCTGCTGGCGATAGCCGTCGACACGGATCTCGTGACGGACGCGGTCGACGAGATACAGGCCGGACAGTCCCGACCCGAGACCCCGCACGAGCACGGTTCGCCGGGCCCGCACGAGCAAACCGACCGCGGCCGCGTCGAGCTGCACGCTCAGACGCAGCGCGAAGGCCGACCGGCGAGCGAGGCCTGTCGCGGCGGCGAGCGGCTCGATCTCCCCCTCGACGTCGGTGGGCGCGAGCAGCACGGTCGCCTGTCCACCGAGCGACGCCGCGCCCTGGGGCTCGTCGCCGCCCGTCGCGTCACCGCTCTGCGGCGTGTCCGAGAGCGCCGGGACCCGCTGCGCCTGCACGCGCTGGCCCGGCGACCAGCTCGGCCTGGACCTCGACCCTGCCCGCGTCGCCGCCGAAACCGAGCGCGAGCTCGCCCTGAGGCTCGGCGAGCGGGTCGAGAGGATGGAAGTGCCCGACGACGGCCTCGCCGTCCGCCTCGAGGTACACGGCGTAGCCCCACCTCGCCGCCAGCGAGCGCAGGAAGGCCCAGTCGCTCCCGCGCTGGACGAGGACGTGGACGTCCGGATCGGGTCCCGCGGGAGTGTCCTCCACCTCGGCGCGCAGGCCGTGCGCGGAGAAGATCGCCTGGGCGACGCCGCTGTCAGACGTCCCGGGCCAGGCGACGACCTTCTCCTCGAGGTCCAGCTCGAGCGTCCGGTCGAGCGCCTTCACCGTCAAGCGGGACCGGCGCTCGGGGTCGATCGACCAGGCGGCCTCCGCGGAGAGCCCGTCGAAGCGGTAGCGGGCGCCGCCGAGCCCGACCTCGATCGCAAGCGGCGTTCGCGGGGCCGCCAGGCGGTCGATCGCGCTCCGCCACTCGCCGTCGTCGCCGGGGCGGAGGCGGGCCGTCACCGTCGCCGCGTCGGCCTCGGCGGTCGCCTCCTCGACGAGCACGTCGAGATCGTCGAGCTCGTCGGCCGGCACGGCCTCTCCCGCGATCTCCACCAGCAGGCTCGCGTCAGCCATCCGGCAGGTCGATCCTCTGGCCCGGCCGCTCCAGCCTGCTCGCGTCCGCGAACGGATTGGCGTCGGCGAGCACCCACCACCGGGTCGTGTCGCCGGTCGCTGCGTGGGCGAGCAGGTCGAGCCGATCGCCGGCGCGGACGGTGTACGAGCCCCGCACGGCCGGGGCGGGGACGACCCTGGGTGCGAGCATGCGGCGGACCGAGCCGTCGGGCGCGGCGACCGAGAGAACCGGCTGCGTGTAGCGGGAGGTCGGGTCGTTCGCCATCTCACGTCAGCTCGACCAGCTGGGGAAGCTGCAGGACGGCCTTCACCTCGCGGGCCGCCTGATAGTACGTAGCCGCGGCGCGGGCGAGCGTATCGTCCTTGCCGAGGTCGCTCGTCCGCAGCACCGTGAAACCGATGTCCGCGGTCGCGTGGATCGGGTTGAGCAGCTCGTCGAAGGCGGTCTCGCGAATCGTCAGCGACTTCAGCCGCACGGGGGTCAGGCGCGTTGGTCCCCACGCGAAAAGGACGAGCGGCAGCTTGCCGGCGGGGATCGCGGCGCCAGCCGCCGAGGAGCCCGCCTGTGAGCGCGCCGGCGAGCCCGCCCAGGGCGGACGACCCAACGGGTTGCATCAGCATCTCGATCGCGGCGAGGGACGGGCCGATGCCGAAGGCGGTCGTCAGCGGCCCACCGGCTTCGAGGCCGTCGGTCGCGTCGAGCTCGAGCTTGACCGTGTAGTCCTCTGGCGCGGGCCTCGGCGCGTTGAGCGCGGTGCCGGTCGGTGCCGGGTCCGTCCCGCCCTCGGAGCGGAACACCCTCGTCACCTCGGTCGGGTTGTACTGGAACAGCACCACGGTCGGCACGATCCCGAGCAGGGCGCTGTCGAACGAGAGCAGCATCCCCTTGATCAGCGCCACGAGCCCTCCCCCACCTCTGACCGCCGCGCGCGCTCGGCGGCGACCGCGGCCGCCACGGCTCGCGCGATCTCGTCCTCGGGCCCGGGCACGAAGGGGCGCCCGGACAGCCGCGCGGCAATGGCCGGCCGGAGCAGACCCACGGTCGGGCTCGCAGCGACCTCGACGTGCAGGCGAAGAGCCTTGCGGTGTTGTGCCGTCATCTGACGCCCTCCAGGCGCAGCGGCGTCCACGCCTTGCCGAGCTTCTCGCACTCCCGGCGCAGCGCGTGCTCCACGTGCGCCGGCTGGATGACACCGCCGTCGCCAGCGGCGAGGAACGCGGAGGAGAGCGCCGCCATCTGGATCACGCCCCCGGAAAGCTCGAGCTCCGTGAGAGCCTCCCAGTCGATCGGCGCCAGTGTGGCCTCCGTCGGGAACGAACAGCGCCACAACCGCTGCCGCAGCGCGCGGGCCGGCAGCTCGAAGCGAACGACGAACCGCAGCCGCCGCAGGAACGCCTCGTCGAGCGCCGCCTGCCGGTTCGTGGCCAGGATGACGAGGCCGGTGAACGCCTCGAGCCGCTGCAGCAGATAGTTGACCTCGATGTTCGCGTAGCGGTCGTGAGCGTCCTTCACCTCCGTACGCTTCGCGAACAGCGCGTCTGCCTCGTCGAAGAACAGGACGGCGCTACCGCGGTCGGCCTCGTCGAATGCGATGGCGAGGTTCTTCTCCGTCTCGCCGATGTACTTGGAGACCACGGCCGCGAGGTCGACCCGGTACAGATCCTGGCCGAGCTCGTGCGCGATCGCCTCGGCCGCCATCGTCTTCCCGGTTCCCGACGGGCCGGCGAACAGCGCCGCCACTCCGCGACCTCGAGGCAGGCGCTGGCGGAACCCCCACTCGTCGAGCACGACATGTTGGAGCGCGACGTGCCCGACGAGCTCCCGGAGCTTCGACGCGGTGTCGTCGGCGAGCACGAGATCGGCGAGCGTGAACACCGGGGTCACGAGCGAGGCGAGCTGTTCGAGCGCGTGCTCGGGCTGACGTCTGGCGGCCTCCCAGACGGTGCCCGCGTCGAGCGGCCGCTCGGACCAGGAGGCGTCGGCCCGCGCCCGAGCCATGGTCTCGGCGATGTCTCGCTCGCCGAACGCGAAGCGCGCGGCGAGACGTGGCGCGAGCGTCTCCGTTCCCTTGCCGCGGCCCGCCGAGCGGAGCGTCTCCACCCAGGCGGCAAGCCGCTCGTCGTAGCTGGGAGCCGGAACGTCGACGAGGTAGCCGACGCCCGGGCGCTCGCCTGGGGTCGCGACCGCGACCAGCGGGCCGTCCTCCGGCTGCCAGTCGAGCTCGGGCAGCAGCGTGGCGGGCACGACAGGCACGGCAACCCCGAGCCGCGCGAGGAGCCGGAGCTCGGCCGCCGGGCGCTCTCCCCCCACCGGCACGAGCCCGGCGTCCTGGGTCGCCTGAACGGCGAGAGCGTCGAGGCCCGCCCGGAAGAACCCCGGAGGACGACGATGTCGCAGTCGTCCGAGCGCAGGCGCCGCGTGAGCGCAGCCGCCACGGGCACGAGGCGCTGCGGCACCGGCGCAGCGACCCGGACTGGCTCGAGCGGAGCTCCCGCGAGCAGCCGGCGGGCCGTGGCGGTCAGCCGCAGCGGGCCGGACGCCCTCGCGCCAGGCTCCAGCACCCCGAGCCGCACGAGTGGCTCGTGATCGTCGACCGCCGGCGGCGCCGGGACGCCGAACGGAGCCAGCACGAGCCGCAGCAGGGCGGCAGACGGGTATCGCCTCGCGCCGTCGTCGTGCGCGCAGCCGACCAGGATGGCGAACTGAGGATCGGCCTCCGCCCACCAGGCCGCTGCCACCAGCAGCTCCTCGCCCGCCGTCAGGCCCACGGCGCTGCGGACCGCGGCGAGCGGGTCGTTCGCCGGCGGTTCCGCGTCGAGCAGCTCGCGGACGAGCTCGAGGTCGCGCTCGCCGGGACGGGGTCGTGCCCCGACGGAGGCGACTACGCGGCTCACGTCGGACGGCGGAGCCGGGCCGCTCACGCCGCTCCAGGCACGGCCGAGCTCCTCGAGGTAGGCGCCGAGCGCTGTCCTCAGCACCTCGAGGCGGAGCTCGAGCAGCGGCGCCGTCACGGGCCGACCTCGATCGCCGCCGGCGGGCCGGAGACGCCTCCCGCGCGGAGCGCGACCTCGCTCGCTCCCACCGGCGCGTCGGCCGGGATCGTGACCGTCACCTTCGTCGCCGACACGAACGTCACCGCGGCCGGCGCGAGGCGCCTGCCGCCGAGGAATACCTCCACGCCGGGCGCGGCATGGGCTGCCCCGAGGTCGACCGTCGTGCCCCTCGCGATCACGCCCGAGGGCGCTTCCACCACCGGAACGACGGTGAGCTCGATGCTGTCGCGTCCGACCCGCAGGCCGGCCTCGTGCGCGGTGACGTCGAGCCGCCTGGTACCCGGCGCGAGCACAGCGCTCGGCAGCGTCAACACCACGTGGCCGGGCGGAGGCGCCGGGGTCGTGACGACGTTCATCGGCCAGCCCTCCGCCGGCCCGGCCGGATCGCCGTCGGCGCGCGCGAGGGTGAACTCGGCGCCGGCCGTGAGCCCCCTCACCTCGGCCAGGATCTCGTCGCCGTGCGCGACGCGCGCAGGGTCGACCCCGACGAGCCGCGGCCCCATCGTCGGACGCCACCGCAACGCGGCGCTGGCGGACAGGCGGTCCCGCCGCGTACGTGGCGAGCGAGTCGATCACGACGAGCGAGACGCAGTAGCCGACGGAGAGGCGCGGCGGCTTCGAGGCCGCGGTCCAGAGCTTCGTCAGCGTCTCCAGGTCGAGCGGGTCGAGCGTGATCCGCAGCGGCTCGACCAGCGGCTTCGAGAGCGGAGACAGCGCCGGGTCGGCCTCGCCGATCACCGCGTTGGCGTGGAGCGCCTGCATGGCGGCGGCGAGGGCCGCATGGGCGAACTGCTCCTGGTCGCCTCCGTTGGTCGGCTTGGCAGGGTACGCCGTCAGGAGGTACTGGAGCTCGAGCGCGAGCGGCGGATGCCCGCGGCTGCCCGGGAAGCCGGTGCGCGGCGGCTCCATGTTGCGGTAGGCCGCATTCGGGCCGAGGCGGTACAGGAACCAGTTCAGCCGCAGGTCGTCGTCCTCCAGGTCGAGCGGGCCGACGGTGACCTCGGGTTTCGGGCTGAGGGCCGCAACGCCGTCGATCGTGATCTTCTTCAGCGTGTCGTCGACCCCCTGGATCGCGGTCACGCCGGCCACGACCGCGCTCCTTCCGCATGGCGTGAGAGCCCCCGGCGCCTCGCGCCGAGCGACGCGAACGGGTCGCCCGCGGCCGGGCTGGCAGGCGGCGTGATCACCCGGATCTCCTCGATCGTTACGCGAGCAGGCTCCGGCTCGCGAGCCGCAGCTGACAGACCCGCGGGTTGCGCCCCTGAGGCCTGGAGCGGAGCCGGTGCCTCGGCGGCCGGCCGGCCGGGGCGGAGCGGCGCTGGCTCGTGTGGCGCCGCGATGCGTCGCTCGCGGACCCGATGCTCGCCGGCGGAACGCCGCGGCTCCTGGGCTTCCGGCGCGGCGAGCCGCTCCGGTTCCTCGCGCAGCACGTGCCATCCGGGCGCCCGGCCGGATGCCGACCTCTCCGGCGCCGAGCCCGACCAGCGCGGCTCCGGCTCCACCGCGTACGAGAGCTCCTCGGTCAGTGACGGCTCGACGGCCTCAGCTGACCTGTGCGGACCCCGGCTTGTGTTGGCTAACACAAGCGGCGGTGACTCCGGCGCCCTGCCGGCCGGGAACGGCCCCGCAGCCTCGTCGCGACCGCGGGCCAGGGCGGCCGCGGCGATGATCGGCCGAGCGCTCGGCACCGGCTGCCTGTCCACCGTCCTCGCCGGGGATCTCCTGGCTGTACGCCCCGGGCTCGGATGCGACCGCTGGCGCGGCCGCAACGCCTGGCTGCGTCCTGACAGCGCGACCTGGCTCGGCGGGAACGCCGGCCGTAACCCGAGACCCCGCCTCCTGGATCCGGGATGGGAGCTGGGCCTCGTCCGCGTCCAGGGCTCGCGTCCGGGGGCCGAGCTCGACGACCCGGAACCCCTGCGACCGATCCTGCGGGCGCACCGCCGGCCTTCTGGCCCTCGCGACGAGACGGCCGGCCGTGGTGCCTGCACGACCGGAGCTGGTCACCACCGCTCCCTGACGAGGATCGCGAGCCGGCGCCGGCGCGGGTCTGGGAGCGACTCGATCTCGGCCAGCGACCATCCGTAGGCTTGGGCGAGGTCGTGCACGTCGAGGTCGAACGACCCGACGTGGCGCTGCAGCCCTTCGAGCACGACTCGCTCGACGTCTACCCCGAGCCGGAGCGCGCCGCCACACTCGACGCACGCGAGCTCGAGCGGGCCGGCGAGCGAGTCGTCGACCGCTTCGAAAGCCCTGGGAGCGGCGGGCGACTCCGGATCTCCGAGCGTGCACCGGCGTAGCAGCTCGAGCTCTGCGGTCTCGGGATCGTCCGGCAGCCCGATCAGATCCGCGTAGGTGGGCGGGCGGACACCGAGCGCCGCCGAGCGCGGCCGCTCGGGCGGCACCGAGTCGGGGCCAAGCGTGGCAACGTTGACCGTTTCGCAGGCAGGGCACGGAACCGTGAGCTCCACGTCGCGGCCGGTGAGCGCCCGGTGGACCTCGAGCAGGAGCCGGTCGCCCGACCCGAGCGTCAGTTTCTGCGGCTCTGCGACGCCGGCGGCCGCGAGCAGTGCGAGCGCCTGGCCCACCTCGTCGCCCCCGGCCTCGAGGGCCGCGAGTGCAGTCGCGTCGCTAACCCGGCTCGGTGTCACCCCGGCCACCACCCGCCCCTGGCCGAGGGTTATGTCTCCGCCGGCTCCGTGACCGCGACGTCGCGCTCCCAGCCCTCGAGCTCGAGCTTGATCGTCTCGATCGCCACCGCGGCGCTGCCCGCGTCGAGCTGCGGCAGCGCCTGGTACTCGGAGACCCAGCAGCGGAATAGCTGGTACGAGAGGACCTTCTGGTCGGCCTCGTTGAAGACGTCAACGATGACGTCCTTGCGGAAGTCTCTGAGCGAGATGGGGCTGTCGAGCGAGTGGATGAGGTTCGCCCACTCCTCGAACGCCGGATCGTGGGTCACGCCGCGTTCGAGCGTGACGGCCTCGTACTTCGTCTTGCCCGGGCTCTTGCGCTCGTGCGACGGGTCGCCGCCCTCGCGGTGGATCACCGGCTCGGTCGAGCGCTTGAGCGCCCCCATTTTCGAGAGGCCGGCGACGTATTGGCCGTCCCACTTGACGCGGAACATGAACGACTTGTACGGGTCGAACCGGGTCGCGTTCACGGTGAACTGCGCCATCTCATTCCTCCAGCTGGGAGATCTGGGTGATCGTGATGACGACGAACTCCGCCGGCTTGAGCGGCGCGAATCCGACGACCACGTTGACGCGGCCGAGGTCGATCTCCGACTGCGGGTTGACGGTCTCGTCGCAGACGACGAAGAAGCTCTTGCTCTCCGTCCGATCGGAGCTCTGCTGGAAGGCGCCCTGGCGGAAGAGCCGGCGCATGAACGTCCCGACCGCGAGTCGCAGCTGAGCCCACAGGTCGGGGTCGTTCGGCTCGAACACCGCGAACTGGGTGCCGAGGTACAGCGAGCTGGCGATGTAGTCGGTCAGGCGCCGGATCGGGACGTACTTGAACTCCGACGACGCTGCGTCGTCCCCCTTGAGGGTGCGGGCGCCCCACACGACGATTCCCACGCCGGGGAACGAGCGCAGCACGTTGATTCCGGCCGGGTTGAGCACGCCCGAGACGCTGTCGTCCGTCGGCCGGGTCAGGCCGCTTGCGCCAACGACACCGGCCTCGATCCCGGCGGGCGCCTTCCAGACACCACGCGAGCTGTCGATCCTCGCCATCACGCCGGCGACCGCCCCGCAGGCCGGCAGGTCGAGCATTCGCGTCGTCCCGCCCGCCAGGGCCTCGGCCTGCTGCAGGCGCGGGTAGTAGATGCCGCCGTGCTCGCCGAGCGCTTGGATGCTGCCGAGGTTCGGGGCCTGCGTCGGCAGCGACGAGAACCCGCCCTTCGGCGAGTCGACGACAAAGAAGGCGCGCTCCTGCTTGGCGTACGCGAGCGCCGCCGAGATCGGCACCGAGTCGGCGGACGTGAGGCCCGGCAGGCAGAGGATGTTGAAGCGCGGAAAGCGCAGATCGCCGAGGGCGAAGAGGCCGCCGGCCGCGGTTCCCGGTACGACGTCTCCGGCCGTCAGCGGGCTGCCGTCGCTACCGCCGGCGAACGGCGCCGGTGCGCCTGCGATGTCCGCTGGCCGCTTGTTGGCCGCGCCCGAGGTCTCGGTTCCGCCGAAGGCCAGACCGAGATGGAGCGCCTGACTCAGGTCCGACTGCGCCGCAGGGGTGACCGTGACGGCGGAGTTCATGCCGGTCGTGGTCGACTCGATCGTGATCGTCCCGGCGGCCTCCGTCACGTTGACGCCGAGCCCGGCCGTCGCAAGGGCGCTTCCGATCTCCGCCGCGATCGCCGCGGGCGTCTTGTCGACGGACGCTCCGCCGGCTACGTCGTCAACGAACAGCGACACCTCCGCTGCCGGGCCCCAGTCGACGGCGACGCGCAGCCGGTTTCCCGCCGACGTGATCGTCAACGGATTCGCGACCGTGGAGGCGCCGACCGATTTCCCCTTCGCAGTGGTGGTGGGAGCCGTCGTCGGCAGCGCGGCCGTGACGAGCAGTGAGGAGGCGACGGCGGTCAGCGCGTAGCGCGGATGCGCGGGCGACATCGAGAGGTTCCGGTACTCCTCGCGCGCCACGACGGACGTCGCGTTGGTCTTCGGATCGACCCCGTGCTGGGTCACCACGAGGTTGAACAGGTCGTCGTCGTTGGCGGTGCCCGTCCGCGTCGTCTCGACCTCGAGCCCCCGGCCGCCGACGCGGTTGGCCCACGCTCCCTTGCCGCCGGCCGTGAGTACAAGGACGTCCCTCGGGGTGCTCTCGGCGCTCTTCAGCGTCGCGGTCGCGAACGCCGCATCGCCTGCCAGCGCCCGGACGACGACGGCCTGCGAGCCGCCGTTGCCGAAGAAGTGGGAGACGGCGTAGCCGAGGGGGGCGCTCTCGTCGATCGGCGCGCCGAACGTACGGACGAAGTCCGCGAAGCTAAAGCAGCGCACGGGCCGGTCGGCGGGACCCTGTGCTGCGGCTCCCACGAACGCCGTGACCGACGTGCTGACGCCGGCGATCGTGTGCACGCCGGAGGGGCGTTCCTCGATGTACACGCCTGGGTACGAGGTCTGTACAGGCATCTGAGACAGCCTCCACGAGTCGGCAGGGCGTTCTCGCCCGCGTGGTCGACGCGACCCTAGAGCGTGTTCGTCATCCCGCCGTCGGCGCGCCGTCGCCCCGGCGTCAACGCGGCGTCACGGCCCCTCGGGACGTCAGGCGGACGCGAACTCCGCGACGAGCTCCTGCATGAGGGCGGACGGCTCCATGTCGAGCTCGTCGCGAAGGCGATCGGCGAACGATCGGTACTGCCGGAAAGCTTCGCCCGGGTTCCCTTCGGCGAGGTGCGCCCGGATCAGCGCGCGGTGGGCGCTCTCGCGCAGCGGGTCGGCGTGCACCGCCCTCAGCGCGGTGTCGACCGCCTCGGCGAAGCGGCCGGCGCGCGCGAGGTCGTCGGACAGGGTCTCCAGTGCGTGGAGGCGCAGCTGTCGCAGCCGTTCGCGCTCGGCGAGGACCCAGTCGTCGTACCAGTCGGGCAGCAGATCTCCGCAGAGGGGTTCCCGCTCGACGTCGAGCTGGGCCTCCGGTGTCGCACCCTCGACGATCCTGCGCGCGAGCGCCACGACTTCGTGAAGGTCGATGGTCACCTCCTTCGAGATGCCGACGTGGCTGGTCGACGCCTCTACGACGGCCGGCCCGGGCCGCCGCAGCCGCCAGAGCGCCGACCGTAGGTTCGCGCACGAGCGCTCCTCTGTCGCGTCGAGCCAGAGCTTGCCCGCGACGTGGACGCGCAGCAGGGACCGATCGTGCAGGGCGAGGTAGGCGACGAGGCGCTGACACGCGAGCGGAAGGTGCACGATCTCGCCGTCGAGCTCGAGCTCGAAGCCGCCGATCAGCGTCAGCCGCAGATCAGGCACGGTAGGTCCCCGCCGAGCGCGGCCGGGTATAGGGACCCGTCGGGGCCAGTCGGTGAGCCGCAGCTACGGTGAGGACCAGCTGAGGCAGGCCGACATCCCTTCCGTTGCGCAGCGCGATCATGCCGAGCGGCACGTGATCCGTCAAGGCACGAGATCTTGACAACCGAGCTCGGCGGGCCTACCGTTGCGGCGACTGGACACACCCGCGTGGTTGCGCCGAGCAGTGATCATTGCTGAAGGGGAAGTCGATTCTCGACGCGGTCTCAACGTAGCCCGCTCTCGCGTTTCGTATAAACCTTGGTAGCTCGGGCGGGTTCGACTCCCGGTTTGGTCAAGGCATCAGCGAGCAAGCCTCGCTGATCCTGCCGTCGTTTCGGAGCACCTCGGTGACGAAGTCCGCCTTGGCGGCACCGTAACCCGCGAGGTTGCGGCGCTCGAGCAGGGCCTCGCGCTTGAGCCTCGAATAGCGGGCAGCGAGCTCCGGGTCGCGGCGCAGGGCTTCCCGGAACGCGACGCGGTCCCGCCACTCGGGGCTGCCGAGGCTCTCGACGTGGAGGCTGAAGGTCCGCGGCGTGCCCTTGCGGAACGAGAGCCGCCCGCCGGTGCGGACGCGCAGGTGGTGGTAGCCGATCGATCGCAGCGCCCAGACGTCCCGCCGGCGCAGCGAGCCGTCGACCGCCAGGAGGAGGTCGACGACCGGCTTGCCGACCAGGCCGGGGACTGCCGTGCTGCCGATGTGCTCGAGCGCCCGTGCTCTCGGGCCAACCGTCTGCCGGATCACCTCGATCTCGGCGGCGGCGCGGGCCTGCCACTCGGCGCCCGCGACCAAGCACAGCTCCAGCTCGGGGAAGCTGTCCGGCCGGCGCCGATCGGGGGCACGCGCGTTCGAGGAGCCGAGCGTCACACGGACGATCTACTCCTCGAGAATCTCGGCGGCGGAGTCGGCAGGGGCGCCGTAGATCCAGATCAGGCCCTCCCGATCGCTCTCGTTCATGAGCTTGAGCGTCGTCTGAGGCTCGACGACGACGATCGAGCGCGGCGGCAGCTCGTACCGCTCGCCCTCGTCGCCGAGCAGCATCGTGAACGTCCCCTCGTGAACGAAGAAGACCTCCTCCTGGGTCACGGGGCGGTGCTTGCGACCCTGGGCGCCCGCCGGGTACTTCCAGAGGTGCGCGCGCGAATGGGCCATCGTCGCGTGGAGCGGGACCTCGACGATGCGTCGGACCGGCTCCTCGGGGCGCCAGCTGGGCGGCTCGAATCGCTGGTCGTCTGGACGCAGGACGGTGTAGCCCACGGGTGCTCCTCTCCTCGGCATGAGACCGGGCCGGATGAGATCCGGCCCGACGGATGAGATCTCGCCCCTACAGCCTACGAGGGGCCGATACGCTCGTGACGTGAGCACGCGTCCGGCCTGGGCCGAGATCGACCTCGGGGCGCTCGGGGCGAACTACCGCGAGCTCGCCGGGCGGCTGCGACCCGGCGTGGCCGTGATCGCGTCCGTCAAGGCGAACGCCTACGGCCACGGGGCCGTCGAGGCCGCGCGCGTCCTCTCCTCGGAGGGCGCCGACTGGCTGGCGACCGGCACGTTCGAGGAGGCGGTGGCGATCCGCGAGGCAGGAATCCTGACGCCGATCCTGCTGTTCGCCGGCCCCTCCCCCGCCGCGCTGGCCGACGCGCTAGGACGCGGATTCGAGCCCACGGTGCACGACCTCGCCTCCGCCCGCGCCGTGTCGGAGGCGGCGACGGCTCCGACACCGGTCTGGATCGAGGTCGACGCCGGCCTGGGCAGGCTCGGCGTGCCGATCGAGGAGGCGGAGGCGTTCGTGCGCACGGTCGCCGGCCTGCCGAACGTCGCCGTGCGGGGCCTCTACACCCATCTGCCGTTCGTCGACCGCTCCGGGCTCGACTGGGCCGCCGGGCGGCTGCCCGGCTTCCGGGAGCTCGTCGGCACGCTGACGAGCGCCGGGTTCGCGCCGGAGATCACCCAGGCCCTGTCGAGCGCAGGCATCCTGGCGGGCATCGACGACGGCTGCACCGCCGTCTGCCCGGGACACGTCCTCTACGGACTGCCGCCGTCGTCGCCCGAGACGGTGGACTTCTCCGCGTTCCGGCCAGTCTTGCGGGCGGTGAAAACCAGGCTGCTGCAGGTCACGCCGTATCCGACGGCGCGGGCAGCCGGCGTCGGCGGACGGATCCAGCTTGGCGCCGGCGCGGTCACCGGCGTCGCGGCGTTCGGGCGCACGGATGGGTACCGGGGAGCCGTCGCCGGCCGGCAGGCCGACGTGCTCGTCGGCGGGCGCCGCGTGCCGGTGCGCGGCGTGTCGCTCGAGCACACGACGCTCGACCTCACTGGCGTCGACGCCGCCGTGGGCGACGAGGTCGTCGTCCTCGGAACGGAGGGGAACGAGACGATCACGGCTGCGGAGATCGCATCCTGGCAGGGTGCGAGCGCTGACGACGTCGTCCTGGCCTTCGACCGCAAGCTGGCGCGCACGTACGTCGTATAGCGTGCGAGCGTGGCTGCGGCGTACGTCGGAATCGACCGCGAGAAGAGCGCCGCGCGGATCAGCTCCGACGTCGAGACGCTCTCGGGACCGGACTACACGCTGTCCTCGGAGGCGATCCGCCGCTATGCCTACACGGAGGTCTACGAGAACACCCTGCGCTACTTCACGGGCGAGCTCGAGCGCATCGGCTTCACGGTCGAGCGCGATCCTGTCGCGAACCTCGTCGCCCGCAACAGGCCGAAGGGCGAGACGGTGTTCGGGGTCGGCTCGCACTGCGACTCCAACCGAAACGGCGGCAAGTGGGACGGCACGCTCGGCGTCGTCATCGGCCTCGAGGCCTGCCGGCTGAACGAGGAGCTCGGGCTCGGTCTGCCCCTGACGCTGATCTCGTTCCTCGAGGAGGAGGGCTCGGGCTTCAACGTCGGCCTGCTCGGCAGCCGCATCATCGCCCAGCGCGTGGCCGAGGAGGACCTCAAGGAGACGATTCGGGCGATCGACGACGGGCGCAGCTTCTGGGAGCACGCCGCCGACGCCGGCTGTGACCCGGCTCGCTGGCGCGAGTGCATCCACCTCCTCGACGATCTCGCCGGCTGGATCGAGCCGCACATCGAGCAGGGCCGGGTCCTGCAGGACACGGGAAACCGGATCGGCGTCGTCGACGCCATCTCCGGGGTGCACTGGACGGACGTGACGGTGCACGGCCGCGGCGATCATGCCGGCGCCACGCCGATGGATTTCCGGCTCGACCCGACCACGGTGGCGGCGGAGTCCATCCTCGAGCTCGAGCGGCTCGCGCGCGATGCCGGAACGGGCACCGTCGGCACGGTCGGCGAGATCGACGTGACGCCGGGGCTGATCAACGCGATCGCCGAGCGCATCCGCTTCTCCGTGGACATACGAGCCGTCGACCCGGACGTCTTCGAGCGCGTGACCCGCGACATCGTCGCGTTCGCCGAGCGGGCAGCGCACGACCGCGGAATGCGCACCGAGCACGTCCGGCGCCAGCACGCGCTGCCGACGCCGATGGACCCCGGCGTCGTCGCCGCGCTCGAGCAGGCCGCCGCGCAGGGCGGCGAGCCGTTCCTGCGAATGTCCTCCGGGGCGGGCCACGACACGATGTGCATCGCCGACCGCGTACCGAGCGCGATGCTCTTCGTCCCTTGCAAGGACGGCATCAGCCACCACCCCGCCGAGGACGCGAAGCCCGAGGACGCCGCGATCGCCGTCGAGGTCGTGCTGAACGCGATCCGCGCGCTCGCGTCCGCCTGACGGGAGCTACCCCGCCGCGGAGACCTTCGTGCCCGTCTCGGCGTATCCCGCGCCGGCGGACTCGCCGCCGCGCCGGCGGGTGAGCTCGCCCTCGTAGCCCTCCACGCGACGGAGCACGCGCACGAGCGCCTGCGCCTTCAGCGGCGAGGCGAGGTAGCCGGGCCAGCTCGCGAGGAACGCCTCCGAGCCGAGGCTGACGGCGTCGGCGCCGGCCCAGAAGTACTCGCGGGCGTCGTCGAAGGTGCGCGATGCCGCCCGTCGCGATGATCGGGAGCCGGATGCCGCCCTCGCGCAACTCGGAGACGACCCGCAGGCAGATCGGCTTGATGCAGCGCCCGCTCATGCCGCCGTAGCGGTTCGTCATGAACGGCTGCCCCGTCTCCGGGTCGAGGCGCAGGCCCTTCACCGTGTTGACGGCGGTGAGGGCCGCGACACCGCGCTCCTCGGCAAGCCGCGCGATGGGCGAGGTAGTCGGAGTCGGGCGAGAGCTTGAGGATGACCGGGTGGCGGCTGTGGGGCACGGCCTCGGTCAGCACCTCGTCGATGATCTCGTCGAAGGCGAAGTTGACGTTGTGGCAGGAGACGTTGAGCTCGACCGCCGCGATCTCGCCCGGCGTCGGCGTGCTCGTTGACGTAGCCGAGAAGGCGCGCTGAACTCCTCGGCCGAGAAGCCGCCGAGCGAGACGATCCGGTTGAGCTCGCTCCGTCCGCGGGTAGTAGTCGCCGGAAGTAGGCCTCGACGCCGATGTTCGACCAGCCGAAGGCGTTCATCCAGCCGGCGTCGATCTGCCGGAGCGCGCCCGAGTAGCGGCGCAGCAGGCCTGGCCAGTCGCGCACGCGCCAGTCGGTCCGGGTCGTGAAGTGACCCTCCCGCGGCTCGTACGTCATCGTCCTCGTGGTCACGGCGCCGAAGCGCTCGAGCGGCAGCAACTGCGCCGACCGGGCTCATCCCGTAGAGGAAGAAGCCGCTCTGCGGTTTCGCCCCGTAGCCGAGCAGGCTCGCCGAGGTGACGACCCGGTTCCTGAGGCGAACGCCGTTCAGGTCGAGCATCGGCGCCAACACTACCCGTCGTCGCCGACGGCGACGTAGACGAGCCCGGCCATGATGCGTCTGGCGGTCCGCTCGATCGCGGCCCGCCGGAGCGTCGGCTCGCGGCCGGAGACGTCGACATCCACCTCGACGCGCATGACGCCGCCCGGATGACCGATCCGCACGTCGGGCTCTCCGTCGGCGGACGCGGCCGCGTGCTCGGCGACGAGCGTCCCTGGAAGCCGCGCCGCGGTGGCGGTGGCGACGGCGACGGTGGTCGCGTAGGCGCCGTGAGGCCGTCCCATGGACAGTCCGCGGCCGGCGAGCGTCGTGTCCGCAGCGCGGACCGAGCGCCCGAGCGAGTCCACGTAGTCGACGGGCCCCTGTACCGCGTAGACCTTGGGGACGGTCGGCGTCTCCTCCGCGGCCAGCGCCCGATCGGAGACGAGCCCGAGTCGCTCCGCCGCCGCGGCGCGAATCGAGGTCAACCGCTCGATCGCCGCCGGCTCGAGGGGCCGCGCGACGAACGCATCACCCCCCAGCCCGAGCTCGCGAGCGGCGACGAAGACGGCGGGTGCCCCCGCGTCGACGATCGAGGCCGTGACCGCCTCGTCGCCGTCGAGCTCGAGCTGCTCGCGCGGGAGCCCCGTCGGGAGGAGGCCGCGGCCGAGGGTGGCCCCGGTGGCCGAGAAGTCGAGCACGATCCCCGCGCCCGAGCCCGGGACGCCGGCGATCGTGGCGTCCCCGGTCACCCTGGCTCGACCACCAGCTACGGGAACCTCGGCGACGACGAGCCGTCCGGTGTTGACGTTGTGGATGCGGACCCGGGTGATGGGCTCGTCTGCTGCGACGAGGCCTTCGTCGATCGCGAACGGGCCGACGGCGGCGAGCATGTTGCCGCAGTTGCCGCGGTAGTCGACGACCGGATCCTCGATCCGCACCTGGCCGAACAGGTAGTCGACGTCGGCGCCGGGGTGGTCCGAGCCGCGACACGATCGCCACCTTGCTCGTGAGCGGGTCGGCTCCGCCGATCCCGTCGATCTGACGCGGGTCGGGGCTGCCGTAGATGGCGAGCACGACCCGGTCGCGCAGGGCCGGCTCGGCGGGGAGATCCTCCGCGAGCAGGAAGGCGCCCCGGCTCGTCCCACCGCGCATGAGAACGCAGCGGACGGCGAACTGGTCGCCCTCGGCGACGGCCCTGCCAGCCCGCCCTCGAAGTCATGCGCGGCTTCTCGTGGCCCGGCTTCTCGCCGCCCGGCTACTCGCCGCGGCCTCGACCGGCGCCCGAGCGCTGCGCGCTGCGGCGACCTCGCGTAGGCCGGCGAGCACCTTCTCCGGCGTCAGCGGCAGCGTCGTCAGGCGCACGCCGGTCGCGTGGAAGAGGGCGTTGCCGATCGCCGCCGGCACCGGCGGCGCCCCGGTCTCGCCCGAGCCCGTGGACGCGGCCTTCGCCGGGATCCTCCGCGAGCCCCACCGTCCACCGCCTCGGGAAGATCGCGCAGCGACGGGATCATGTAGTCGGCCAGGGTCGGGTTGACGATCTGGCCCCCGTCGAGCTCGATCTCCTCGAACAGCGCCTGGCCCACTCCGAAGGCGACGTTGCCCTCGCACTGGAGCGACGCGAGCACGGGGTTCACGACCTTGCCCGCGTAGGTCTCCACGTGGAGGTCGACGCACGCGCACGACGCCGGTCTCGAGGTCGACCTCCACCTCGGCGCCCGCGGCGGCGTGGAAGAAGTGCGGCGTCGACCACGCCCTGGCCGGTCTCCGGGTCGAGCCCCCCGGGGCTCTGGTTGACCGCGCTCTGGACGAGGTTGCGGCGACCGGAACGGCGCACGATCTCGCCGTAGGCGAGGGCACGGTCGCGCTCGCTGCCCGGCCAGACCAGGCCGTCCTCCGCGGTCAGCGCCTCGAGCGGCGCCGACAGCAGGGGAGCGGCCAGCGCGAGCAGCTCGCGGCGCAGGGCGAGCCCGGCCTCCTCGACCGCCCCGCCCATCATCAGCGTCGAGCGGCTCGAGCTCGTCGTCTGGTCCCACGGCGTCGCATCGGTGTCCGGATACGAGACGACGACACGGTCGACCGGGATTCCCAGCCGCGTCGGCCGCGATCTGAGCGAGCACCGTGCGCGCGCCCTGGCCGATCTCGACCGTGCTCGTGAGGAGGCTTGCGGAGCCGTCCTCGTTCAGCTTGATCGCGGCCGTCGAGGTCGACGGCGTCACCGTCGTCTTGAGCGTGCAGGCGATGCCCTTGCCGCGCACCAGGCCGGGCGCGGACGTCTCCGTGGGCCCCGGCCCGGTCCAGCCGATTCGCTCGGAGACCGTCTGCACCAGCTCGCCGAGGTGGAAGTCCTCCACGGTCTGGCCGGTGGCGAACTCGTCGCCGTCGCGCAGCAGGTTCTGGAGGCGTAGCTCGAGCGGGTCGATGCCGAGGCGGTCGGCGATCAGGTCCATCTGGCTCTCGTACGCCCAGGCGACCTGCGGGATCGCGTAGCCGCGGAAGCCGCCGGCCGGCGTCACGTTCGTGTAGACGGCGTAGGAGTCGACCGCGACGTGCGGGATCGCGGTACGGCCCCGCGGAGCTGTAGCCGCCGTTCTTGATCAGCCGCGGGCTGATGTCCGCGTACGCGCCGGCGCTCCAGAGGATCCGTGCCTCGCGCGCGACGATGGTCCCGTCGCGCCGCACCCCTGTCCGCAGGTGCACCGTCGCAGCGTGCCGGGTGATCGTGAAGAACTCCTCGGTGCGCGTCGAGCTCGACGCGGACGGGCCTCCCCCCCACACGCCACGACATGGCGGCCACGAGCGGCTCCAGCCGCGGGTAGGTCTTCGACCCGTAGGCGCCGCCGACGTTCGAGACGACGACGCGCACCGCGCTCTCGGGCAGTCGCAGCGTCTCGGCGACCTGGAAGCGGACGGTGTACGGGCTCGCCGCGGACGTCCACACCGTCGCCTGGCCGGGCTCGATCGCCACGACGGCGACGTGTGGCTCGAGGTTGCAGTGCTGCTGGGCCGGGGTCCGGAACACGTCCTCGAAGACCTCGTCCGCCTCCGCGAAGCCCGCTGCGACGTCGCCGTGGCGCAACCGGAAGTGGTTGCAGACGTTCTTGCCCGCGCCTGGGTGGAGCACGATGTCGGGAAACGGTGCGAGCTCGCGCAACGGGATCGCGTCGTGGATGTCGGGCGCCTCGGCCGCCATCGCCTCCTCGGGGGTCGCGACCACGGGCAGGTCGTCGTACTCGACCTCGACGAGCTCGCAGGCGGCGGCCGCAGCGTCCTCGTCCACCGCGATCACGGCGGCCACGGGCTCCCCGCTGAAGCGCACGCGGTCGATCGCGAGCAACGGCCGGTCGGGGATCACCGGGCCGTAGTGGGACTCGATCTCCGCGCCGATCAGGTCGCCGCCGACCAGCACTCCGACCACGCCCGCGCTCTGCGCGGCCGCGCTCACGTCGAGCCTTCGAATCACGCCGTGAGCGCACGTGCTGCGCACGATCTTGCCGTGCAGCATGCCCGGCACGCGAACGTTCACCGCGAAGGGCAGCGAGCCCGTCACGCGCTGCCGCGCCTCCCTCATCGGGATGGGGCGGCCGACCTCCGTCATGGCACGGCGTGCCGGGGCGCGTGGCTCATCGGTCCGGGCCTCCGCCGACGAGCGCCTCCTCGTGGGGCTCCTCGCTGTAGGAGACGCGCCAGGCCGAGCCGTCGAGGAACGCCGCCGGTATGTCGCCGGGCTCGGCGCCGGCGGTGAGCTCGATGTGGCTCTCCGGATTCCGCCAGGCATGGCACGGCTTGCCGAGCGCGAGCGCGATCCGCGAGCGCTCGGGCTGCTCCGGGTCGATCTCGACGACGCCCGCGCCGAGCGACGTCTCCTCGTGGTAGTCGTCGCCGTGGCGGCAGATCGAGCTCTCGCCGGGCCCGTTCGCGTGGTCACCCGAGGCGGCGACGAGGTCGTCGAAGCTGGCGCCGCCGTTCGCCGCGGCTGCCTCGAGCAGCGCGCTGCAGCGGGCGTAGCGCTCGACGCTCGAGACGTCGCCCGGGTCGTTCAGGTACTCGAGCGTCTGGAAGCGGTTGGTCCGCACGAGGGGGCCGTCCCGCGTCACGTCGCAGGCGAAACGGTCGTACGAGGTCTCGAGCACCCAGGCCTCCGCCGCATCGGCGAACTCCATGTTGCCCGGGGTGCTCGTCGGCGCCTCCATCGTCTTCGCGAGGATCCGCTGCGCCGCGGCGACGGCGGTCTCCTCCTCGAGGCCCTCGCGCAGCAGCTGGGTGCGGTCGCTCGCGCGCACCTGCGACACGTCGGTCTTGCGCGCCGCCAGCTCCGACGTGCGGGCGATGTTGGAGCCGGCGGCGACGCCGCAGTCGTTGACGCCGACCTTGATGCCCGTTGCGCCGGCGGCCGACAGCCCGACGATGCGGCGTCCGTTCGCGGCTCGCGTCGCCTGCACCACGTAGATGTCCTTGTGAAGGTGGTACCCCGGCCCGACCATGGAGTCGTTGCCGAGCTGGTCGGAGTTCTTCATCAGCAGCGTGCGGCCCGTGGCGCTGGCGCTGCCGAGCGCGGCCATGACGGTGCAGCCGTCGGCCGCCGCGAGCTCGCCGTAGAGGTTGTAGGCGAGCAGCAGCGAGTAGGGCTCGCCCGCGCCCTCGGCGAGGCCGCGGATCTGGGCGAGCGTCGACTCGGCGAGCCGGCGTCGCTCGCGTACGGCCCGGTCGCGCAGGGCCCGAGGGCCGATCCCGCGCGCCGCGAGGGCGGACACGAAGCCGCCCAGGTTGGCGCGCACCGCAGCGCGCCCGATCCGGCCCTGCTCGAGACCCGAGCGGTACGGGAGACGAAGCTCCTCCGGGCTCATCAGGCCGCCACCGCCGCGGCGGCACCCGGGATGACGGGCCGGCCCGACGGCTCGTCGACGAGCTCCCCGTCCTGCATGACGACGCGGCCGCGCACGATCGTCCCCACGGCTCGACCCGTGACCTCGACGCCGTTGAACGGGGTCACGTTGTTCTTCGAGTGCAGCTTCTCCTCGTCGATCGTCCACGTGTGGTCGAGGTCGACGATCGTCAGGTCACCGTCGGAGCCGAGCTGGAGCGCGCCCTTCTGCGGGTACATGCCCCAGATCTTGGCCGGTCCCTCCGAGGTGACGCGGACGAGCTGCTCGAGCGTCATGTCGCCTGGCCGCACGGCGATGGACAGGAAGGCGGCGAGGCTCGTCTCGACGCTCGTGAAGCCCGAGATGGCCTTCCAGATGTCGTCGTTCAGCTTCTCCTCGCGCGTGTGCGGCGAGTGGTCGGTGCCGATCGCCTCGATCGAGCCGTCGAGCAGCCCTTCGAAGAGCGCCTTGCCGTGCTCGGCCGAGCGCACGGGCGGGTTCATCCGCAGCACCGAGCCGAGCCGCGGCATGTCCACGTCGGCGTCGAGGAAGCAGTAGTGCTCGCCCGTCTCGGTCGTGATGTCGACGCCCTTCCGGCGCCACTCCTTGATCATCTCGAGCCCGTCGCGCGAGCTCAGGTGGAAGATGTGGATCTTCGTGCCCGTGTAGCTCGCGAAGAGCGCCATGCGCTGGATCGACTCGGCCTCGCAGATCGGGGGCCGCGAGTCGACGTGAGCGAGTGCGTCGGTGCGACCGGCGGCCTTGGCCTGCCGGATCAGGTGCTGCATGATCTGGTCGTTCTCGGCGTGGAAGCCGATGCGCTTGCCGGTCTTCGTGATCAGGCGCAGCGCGTCGAGCAGCATCCCGTCGTCGGGGGCCGGGATGTTGCCGATCGTCTCGCCGAGGAAGATCTTGTAGCCGCAGACACCCGCCTCGTCCATGGCCGGGATCTGGTCGACGTTCTCCTGGATGACGACGCCGAGGATGCCGATGTCGCAGAACGACTTCTCCTCGATGAGGCGCCGCTTGAGCATCACGCCGTCAGGATCGGCCGTGGGCGGCTTCGTGTTCGGCATGTCGACGACGGTGCAGATCCCGCCCATCACGGCGGCCGTGGAACCGGTCGTGAAGTCCTCCTTGTACTCGAGGCCCGGCTCGCGGAAGTGGACGTGCGGGTTGATCGCCCCCGGCAGGACGTAGAGCCCGGTCGCGTCGATCGTGCGCTCCGCCGAAGGCAGGCCCTCCTCCCCGGCGACGGCGACGATGACGCCGCCGTCGATCGCGATACCGCCGCGAAACCGTCCCGTGGACGTCACCACGGTGCCGTTCTTCACAACCAGATCAACCGCCACGCTCGCTTCCTTTCTCTCGTTGTCGTTACCGAACGCCCGCCGTCTCCGCCGATCCTGCGACAGCCATGACCGCGGCCACGATCTCCCGGTAGCAGCCGCAGCGGCAGAGGTTGCCGGACAGGTACTCCTCGACCTCGGCCTCGGTGGGATTCGGCCGCTCGGCGAGCAGCGCCTTCGCCGCGAGGACGAAGCCGGGGGTGCAGTAGGAGCACTGGAACGCGTTCGTGGTCCACGAACGCCTGCTGGACGGGGTCGAGGCTGCCGTCCGCCCCAGCGAGCCCCTCGATCGTCGTGATCTCGCGGCCCGCCGCCAGCGGCGCGAGCAGGAGGCACGAGCTCACGGGCTCACCGTCGAGCAGGACGGTACAGGCGCCGCACATGCCGACACCGCACCCCTCCCGGGCGCCGGCGAGATCGAGCTCCCGCCGGAGCACCTCGAGCAGCGTGTGGTGCGCCCTCGCGAGGACGACACGCTCGTGTCCGTTCACGTGCAAGCGAAGCGCCTGCGCTGTGTCGAGGCCGCTCATGAGGCGCCGTTCGTCGATGCCCGTGCCGCGCGGGCCCTGTCGCGGGCCAGCTCGATCGTCCTGCGCACCCAGACACGGATCATCTCGCGCCGGTACGAGGCGGAGCCACGACCGTCGGAGAGCGTGCGCGCATCGCGTGCGTACGCCTCACCGACCTCGCGCGCGACCTCGTCCGTCACCATCTGGCCCCGTGCGGCAGCCTCGACCTCGGGCCGCGCCAGGGGGAGCTCCGTCGCCGCGCCCACGACCACCCGCAGATCCTCACAGCGTTCGTCCTCGGCCAGCCGCAGCAGCACGGTCACGCCGACGCACGGCCTGTCCTCGGAGGAGCGCGTCACGAACTTCGTGTACGCACCCACGGTGCCGGCAGGCGGAAGCGGGACCTCGACCTCCGTGATCAGCTCGTTCTCGCGCACGACCGTATCGAAGTAGCCGCGGAAGAAGTCTCCGAGAGCCACCTGGCGCTCGCCCTCGACGCTCGCGAGGCGCACCGACGCGCCGAGCGCCAGCAGCGCGCCGGGCGGATCCGAGGCGTAGTCGGCCTCCGCGAGCACCCCGCCGACCGTGGCCACGCTGCGGACGCGCACGTTGCCGACCCGGCTGAAGACGTCCGGCACGAGCGGGACGCGTTCACGCAGCTCCGCGTGCCGCTCGAGCGCCGCGTGGGTGACGAGCGGGCCGAGGCGTCACGCGCTGCGGTGTCGAGCTCGACGTGGTCGAGGCCCGGGATGCGCCTCAGGCTGACGAGCGTCTCGGGCCGCACGAGCCGTTGGCGGATGAGCAGCGTCAGCGCCGTGCCGCCCGCGATGACCTTCGCGTCCGCCCCGCGCTCAGCCAGGAGCCCGAGGGCCTCGGAGAGCGATTCCGGCTCGACGAGCTTCATCGGCGCTCAGCATACGCGGGTGCAATCGAGACGACCCGGGCAGCTGGAGGACCCGTCCATGGGGAGGGCGCAGGCGGGCCGGGCGGCGCGCCTGCGCGGAGGATGCTCTAGGAGTGGGAAGCGCCGAGGCGGCGCCGGCGGCCTACGAAGAAGGCCGCGACGGCAAGCAGCAGGGCACAGGCACGGCCACGATGGCCACGCCGATGCCGGCATCGCCGAAGTCGAAGCGTCGTCCCCAGCTGTCTGGCCATCAGGGGCGAGCGGCATCGGATTGGCGGGTGCGAGATCCGGAAGCGTTGCCGGCGCCGGGATCGCCTCAGGAGTGATCTGCGTGGGATTGGCGGGCGCGAGATCCGGCAGGGTCGTCGCGGGCCGGGCCACGTCGCTCGGGTTGGCCGGCGCGAGATCGGGCAGCGTCGAGGACGCTGGGGACTGGAAGATGCCTCGGGCGAAACGGGGTCGGCGAGTGTGATGGGCACCCGCGGCCGCCCGACGGCGGTCGGGTTGGCAGGCGCCAGGTCCGGCAGGTGGCCACAGACTGGCCCACGTCCGTCGGGTAGGCGGGCGCGAGATCCGGCAGGGTCGCCACGGACTCGGCCACGTCGCTGGGGTTGGCGGGCGGGAGATCAGGGCGAGTCGCGGGCGCCGGCGTCTCCTCGGTAGCCCTTGCATTGCACAGGCCGCTGCGGGCGCCATCAGAGCCGCCGCCAGGACGCACGGGAGCACGATCGCCTGGTCTGCTTGCGAATGTTGAAGGTCGAGGTGGGCACGATCTCCTCCTTGCCTCGGTGCGATTTGCGGCTCTTCCGACGCTGGTTGCGGTCTCCATGGCTCCAAGCGGAAGCCTTCGTCGAGGGTACGGGCCGACGTCTGGGGCGCATCGGGAGAGCTCCTAGATTGGAGGGAGCCGCTACTGATCTTGGCTGGCGAGCGCGAGCCGAACGCCTCGGCGCTGCGTGGCCTCGCGTAGGCACGCTGAGCTTGCGCAGGATCGCCGAGACATGACTGTCGACGTCTTCGGCGCGAGGAAGAGGCGCTCGGCGATCTCAGCGTTGCGCAGCCCTTGCGCGAGGAGCGCGAGCACCTCGAGCTCGCGCGCTGTGAGGTTCGCAGGGTTCTCTCGCGTCGTGGGGCGCGGTCCGCGCGGCAGGGCGCGAGCACGGCGCTCGCGTAGTCGGCGAGCGACGATCGCCGCGCGGGACGGGCACCGAAGCGCTGGAGCTCAGCCAACGCGCCGCGTAGGGCATCATCGTCGTCTGCGTCAGCCAGCGCCAGGGCGGCCTCGTAGGGGCAACCGATCTCGGCCCAGAGCGTAGCCGCCTGCGCCCACTCGCCACGCATCTGGAGGGCATACGGCTCGGCAGCGTGCGCTGGAATCTCCTCCCGGATCCCGGCGCGCCAGCGCCAGCACGCGAGCTCGCCAATCACCCACGAAGCTTGGCGCTGTACAGCGAGGCCGAGGGCAGCGTCGTCTCCTCTGCGACGCCTCGTGCTCGCCTACGAGCCAGGCGGCCTCGGCTCGCGCCGCCGCGACGGCGCGATCCGCACCAGCTCCGCTGGGCTCGGCGAGCGCGAGCGCCTCGTCAAGCGACGGCCAGACCTCCGGATCGCGCGGCGCGCTCGAACCAGCCGAGCACGACGAATGCGAGTATGCGGGGGTACGTCGCGATGCACCGCTCGTGGAGGACGAGGGCGAGCCGACGCCTCGCTCCAGCGCCTTGCTCGAGCTCGCCGGGCACGAAAGGCGCGCAGGTGTACAGGTAAAAGATGATGCCGTGCTGGTGCGATGCTGAGCGCGGCATCGATGTAGTGGTGCAGGAGCGCGTACGACGTTGGCGAAGGGCACCACGCGAGGTTGTAGGTGGGCGAGCGCGACGTGCTCGTGGATCTGCGTTGTGCGAGCGCGAGGCTCGCTGCAGCTTCTCCTCGCCGGCGCCGGGCCATGAACTCCATCGCGCCGATCAGATGAGGGCGTGTTGAGGGCCTCGGTATCGTCGAGGCGCTGCGCGAGCTATGCGCGCGTGCCCGAGACGAGGGCTCCTCGCGTCTCGGCGGTGAGCGGACAGCAGCGACATGTTGCGTACGCATCGCGAGCTGTGTGGGCGGAAGCTGCTCGAGCAGAGCCACGGCCTCCTGGCGGCTTGCGCTGACTCGCTACTCGACCAGGACACCAGAGAATGCTCGAGAGTGCGCAGCGCGTCCTCGGCACGCCGGTCGCCAAGCGCCGGTAGCACTCGATGCGCTTCTGCGCTGAACGGCTCGTGCCTGGTCGGTCAGGTAGCACTCGAACGAGAGGCGCTTGAGAGCTCGGTGCGCCTCCAACGGCTGTTCTTCTGCGAACGGAGCGCCGCGCGTACTGGGCGGCGGCCTTAGTGCGCGCGAGCGAGCGGCTTGAGCGGCCGCTGCCGGCGCGAACGCGAGCACGGCCTCCGTCACGGCGCTCGGCATGGTGCGCGAGCGCGCGAGCTGGGCGCGCGCTGGGTGGGTCTGCGAGTGCCGCGAGCGCTTCTGATGAAGAGCGACCTCGGTTCGGCGCCAGCGACTCTCGACGGCGAGGCGCGCGAGCTGTGGCGGAATGTCACCCTGACGGGGCGGTCGTGAGCATGCGGAGGTCAGGCATTCGTCAGCTGGTCGACGACTGCGCGAGCGTCTCGAGGAGCCAGAGCTCGACCGGGGGTGCCAGACGCGCCGCCTCGAGCAGCGTCTCGCGGGCGAGCTCAGGCGCGCGGCGCGGGCGAGCACGGCGTTCTGACGTGTGGGATCGCACCTCACCAGCCGCCAACACCTCGTGACGAAGAACGGATTTCGTTTGCGGTAGAGTCGTGGCGTCGACGCGTGCGGCTCGGCAAGCGTCGCCACGCCGCCGGCGAGAGAGGCTCGAGCTTGAGCGCTCGACGCCTGGCGGTCGCGAACTCGCGAGCACGAGCGAAGAGGGTGGTCGCGGTCGAGCACGTGTGCGGTAGCTGGCGAGAACGAGAGCGTGAATCTCGACCTGCGAGCGAGCAGCTTCACGACGTGAGGTGGCTCGTGCCAGTGCAGGTCTCGATGACCAGGATCGTGGCGCCGGTCCGTAGCTCGCCATGAGCGCGCCGCGACTCGTGCGGCTGGCGCCGCGCTCGACCAGCTCTCGAACTCACGCCAGTGACCTCGCGACGTGAACAGCGGCCGAGCGGGCGCGGCGTGAACAGCGCGTGCAGGCGCTCGACAGGATCGCGCAGACCGTGCTCCTCGCAAAAGAGGCGCACGAGCGCGTCTTCCGACCCTGCCTCGCCTCCCACGAGCACGAGCGCCGGCGTGCGACGAGGACGGCGGCGAGAGACTACCGAGCGCCTCGAGATAATGAGAGCGCTCGATAGCTCGCTCGCCTATCGGACGAACTCGCTGCCAATACGCGCATGTCTAAAGATCTCGCGCTCGCTTTGACGAGTCTACCCTTCATCAGGCGGATTCGTTGGTAGCTCCTGTATCTCACGGACGGCATGGGGCCGCTTTCCGATCTCAGGCAACTCGGGCGGCGCTGCGTGCGAGGTAGTCCCAGATGAGCGTGATGCGTTCGCGGCCGCGGGCTTCGAAGCGGGCGTCGAGGTCGGCGAGCTCGTCATCGGGGAGCGGCGAGACCGGGCCGAGCGACTGCGCGGCGAGCTGGAGGCGCAGCGCGCGCTCGAGCTGGACGGCCCTGACGGTCGCCTCCTCGACGTCCGCGCCGACCGTCACGAGGCCGTGGCCGCGCAAGAGCACAGCGCGGCCCTCGCCGAGCGCGGCGGCGAGCCGCCGCCCGGCTTCCGGCGTCGAGACGAGCTCGGCCGGCTCGTGGAACGCGATGCGGTTCCAGAAGAGGGACGGCGTCCTGGCACGCGACCGCCCAGACGCTGCGGGATGCAAGCTGACTGCGACGGACGCCTGCGGCGTGCGTGTGGACGACGCCGCCGACGTCCGGGCGCGCGCGGTAGATCTCGCGGTGCAGCGGCAGCTCGTCGGGCACTACCGGGCGCCCGAGGCGCTGAGCCGTCGCGACGTCGACGGCGACGACGTCGGCTGCTCCGACCTCTTCGAGCCCGCTGCCGGCTGCCTTGATCAGCTCCGCCGCCCCGGCACGCGTCCGCTGACGTGGCCGAAGCAGAGGTGCTCGTGGCCGTGGCGGTGGAGGATCCGGCACGCGAGGCAATCGTGTGGCGAGCTGCGCCTGCTCGCGATCCGCCGGCGGACAGGCCTCGGGCACGGGCCGGTCGCCGCCGAGGTAGGCAGCAGCCTCGTCCACGTCGACGACGTCCGCGTACTTCATGTCCATGTCGAAGAGGCTCATCGCGTGGCTCGGGCCCCAGCGATCGGCGACGGCCTGGCGCGGCACGATGACGCGAAACCCGGCGGAGCAGCCGTCGACGGCGGTCGCGCGCACGCAGCCGCTCGTCGTCACGCCGGTCACGACGATCGTGTCGATGCCCCTGGCCGTGAGCTGCGCCGCGAGCGGCGTGCCGAAGAAGCACGACGCGTACTTCTTGACGAGCAGCGTCTCGTCCGGTCGCCGCCCGAGACGGGGGTCGATCTCGACCCAGCGCGAGCCCTCGACGAGCACGCGCTGGCCCGGGATCTTGCGAGGCCAGACACCGGCCTCGACGAGGTCGGCGTCGTACGAGACGGTGGAGAAGACGATCGGGACGCCGGCCGCGCGCGCCGCCTCGAGCAGCCGCACGATCTCGGCGACGGCCGGGCTGACGTCGGCCCCGAGCGGCGAGCGCTCGTCCGTGAAGCCGCACGACATGTCCACGACGAGCAGGGCCGGCCGCTCGCCGAAGCCCGTCCGGCCGCCGAGGCCTTGCTCGCGGACCGAACGCCAGAACGCCTCGATCTCCTGCTCGATGAGCTCGCCGTCCGCCACTAGGCTAGGCCAGCCCTGCGAGCATCGCCGCGGTCCGCACTCTCTCCGGCGTCAGCGGCAGCTCGTTGAGCTCGACGCCGAGCGCGTTCGAGACAGCGTTCGCGATCGCTCCGGGAGGCGCGAGCGTGCCGCCCTCCCCCGCGCCCTTGACGCCGTGCGGCGAGTCGGGCGAGGGCGTCTCGAGGTGCTGCACCTCGAGCTCGGGCATCTCCGCCGCCGTCAGGCACCAGGTAGTCCATGAGCGAAGCGTTGACGAGGTGGCCGTCCTCGTCGTAGGCGATGGCCTCGTAGAGCGTCCCGCCGATGCCCTGCGCGGTCGCCCCGTGCGTCTGCCCCTCGACGATCATCGGGTTGATGACCGTGCCGCAGTCCTCGACGATCGCGTACCGCAGGAGGTGCGACACGCCCCGTCTCGGCGTCGACCTCGACGACGCAGGCGTGGGTCGCGTACGGGTAGCAGATCTCCGGCGGGTCGAAGCGCTCGCTGGCCTCGTAGCGGCCCTCCTCTGCCGCCGCGGCCAGCTCGGCGACCCCGACGGCGCGCTCCGGGGCGCCCACAACGCGGACGGCGCCGTCGACAACCTCGAGGTCCGCGGCCGCGACCTCCAGGCGCACCGCCGCGTCGTCGAGCAGGCGGTCGCGTACGACGGCGCAGGCCGCCTGGATGGCGCCGCCGCCGGCAATGGCGCTGCGGCTGGCGAACGTCCCCGTTCCCTCGAGGCCGCCGATCGACGTGTCCGGGCGTGCGACCGTCACGTCCTCCACCCGTAGCCCGAGCGCCTCCGCGACGAGCTGCGCGAAGGTGGTCGACAGGCCCTGCCCCATGGAAGGCA
Organism: uncultured Thermoleophilia bacterium; assembly: GCA_963838105.1. GTDB lineage: Bacteria > Actinomycetota > Thermoleophilia > Gaiellales > Gaiellaceae > CAWJNF01. The sequence goes on from CAWIQC010000021.1 coordinate 88,417, forward strand.
GCGTCGTCCAGAGCGTCGCCCCGCCATCGTCGCCGAGCTTCACGCAGGCGCCGTCGTAGCCGGGGATCCCGAGGATGCCGCGTCGCGCGAAGACCTTCGAGTTGATGCCCGTGAACTCGACGTAGGAGGAGAGCCCGAGGCCCAGCAGCCTGCCTTCGGCCGCGCGCCTGCTCCTGCTCGTGCGTCGAAGCCGTCGTATCCGATCGCCTCGAGCGCCGCGTCGAGCGCGGCCGCGTAGTCGCCCGCTGTCGTAGCGATGGTGCGTGACCGACGTGTAGGGGAACTCGTCCGGCGGGACGAAGTTACGACGCCTGATCTCGGCGCGGTCGATGCCGAGCTCTCCGGCGAGGACGTCCATCAGGCGCTCGTGCACGAACGCCGAGACCGGGAGCCCGACGCCGCGGTAGGCGCCCTCGGGGCACTTGTTCGTCGTCACCGAGCGGCCCGCGGGCCCGGTAGCTCTCGACGCGGTAGGGCCCCGGGATCATGCCCGGCGTGCCCGCGGCCTCGAGCAGATGGCCCTGCGGGTAGACGCCGTAGGCGCCCGCGTCGCAGACGACGTCGGCCTCGAGGCCGAGCAGCGCGCCCGTCGGCGCTCGCCGCCGCGCGAACGCGCACCTCCTGGTCGCGCGCGTGGCTGGCGGCGAGCAGGTTCTCGCTGCGATCCTCGATCCACTTGACGGGCCGGTCCAGGTCGCAGCGCCAGCCAGGCGACGACGATCTCCTCCGGGTACACGTGCGCCTTCTGGCCGAAGCCGCCGCCGATGTCGGGGCAGCGCACCCGGCAGGCCTCGAGCGGAAGCTCGAGCAGCTCCGCAGAGCGCGGCCCGCACGCGATAGGGGGCCTGGGTGGACGACCAGACGCAGACGCCGTCTCCTTCCGGAACGGCGAGCACGCCGCGCGGCTCGATCGGCGTGGCGCAGTAGCGCGGGTTCACGAAGACGCGCTCGACGACGACGGCGGCCTCGGCGAAGGCCTGCTCGACGTCTCCCCCTTCGACCGTGTGGTCGAAGACGGCGTTCGTCGGGTGCTCGTGCAGGCGCGGCGCGTCGTCGGCCAGCGCCCGCCACGGGTCGGCCAGCGCCTCGCGCGGCTCGATCTCGAGCTCGATCTCCTCGACCGCATCCTCCGCCAGATAGCGCGAGTCCGCGACGACGACGGCGATCGGCTCGCCGACGAAGCGAACGACCTCGGAGGCGAGCAGAGGCCTCGGCGGGCTGTACGCATCGGGGTTGGCGAGCGGCGGCAGGAGCGGGCCCAGCGGGAGCTCCCGGCCGGTCAACGCCGCGTGGACGCCCTCGAGCGCACGCGCCGGCTCCGCCTCGAGGCGCACGATCTCGCCGTGCGCCACCGGGCTTCGCAGGAAGGCCACCTCGAGCGTGCCCGGCAGGCGGATGTCGTCGACGAACTCCCCGCCGCCGGACAGGAGCCGCCGATCCTCGACCCGCGGCAGCGATTGCCCGAGCACCGACATGGACGAACTAGAGTAGTCGCCCGGCGCCGGGCGCTCCGGGCCGCCGACGTCCGATGAAGCCACCCCGCTTCGACTACGAGAGACCCGAGGGCCTCGACGAGGCCCTTGCCATCCTGGCGGCCCGGGGCGAGGAGGCCAAGGTGCTCGCGGGCGGACAGAGCCTCGTGCCGCTGCTCAACTTCCGGCTGGCCAGGCCCGACTGCCTCGTCGACCTGAACGAGATCTCCGAGCTCGCCTACGTGCGCACGGAGAACGGCGCGCTGCGGATCGGGGCCATGACGCGCCAGGCCGAGCTCGAGCGCTCGGACGCCGCTGCCACAGGCTGGCCGCTTCTCGTCGAGGCAGTGCGCCTCGTCGGGCACCCGCAGATCCGCAACCGCGGCACCGTCGGGGGCTCCGTCGCCCACGCCGACCCGGCCGCCGAGCTCCCGGCCGCCCTGGCCGCGCTCGCCGCCACGTTCCACGTGCGTTCGGCCCGCGGGACCCCGCTCGCTGCGCTTCGACGAGCTCGCCGTCACCCACCTCACGACGTCGCTCGAGCCCGACGAGGTGCTCGTGGAGATCGAGGTGCCGGCTCCGCCGCCGCGGACGGGCGCGGCGTTCGTCGAGTTCGCCCGCCGCCACGGCGACTTCGCGCTCGCCGGAGCGGCCGCCGTCGTGACGCTCTCCGAGACGGGCGCGTGCGAGCGAGCCGCCGTCGCGCTGCTCGCCGCCGGGCCGACGCCGGTGCGTGCGACGGCCGCCGAGGAGTGGCTCCCCGGTCTCGTCCTGGACGAGCGAACCGCCGCCGAGGCCGCCGCGCGCGCGGCCGCCGGCATTCGCCCGCCGAGCGACGTCCACGGGAGCACGGAGTTCCGCCGCGGGCTCGCCGAGGTGATGGTCCGCCGCGCGCTGCTGCTCGCGGCGCAGCGTGCCCAGGGGGGCCGCGCATGAAGCGCGCCGTCGCCATCCGGATCAACGGCACGCTCTGGGAGCGCGAGATCGAGCCCCGCCTGCTCCTCTCCGACTTCATCCGCCACGAGGCCGGGCTGACCGGCACGCACGTCGGCTGCGAGCACGGCGTCTGCGGCGCCTGCACGGTGCAGCTCGACGGTGCGCCCGTCCGTTCGTGCCTCCTTTTCGCCGTCCAGGCGGACGGCCACGCAGTGCGCACGATCGAGAGCCTGCAGGGAGCGGACGGGCAGCCGCACGCCCTCCAGCAGGCCTTCCACGAGCTGCACGCCCTCCAGTGCGGCTTCTGCACCCCGGGCTTCCTCATGTCGCTCGAGCCGCTCCTCCCCGGGCTGGACGGGGTGAGCGACGACGAGATCCGCGAGGCTCTCTCCGGGAACCTCTGCCGCTGCACCGGCTACCAGAACATCGTCGCCGCGGTCCGGCTCGCCGCCTCCCGCTCCACAGGCGGCTCGTCATGACGATCGAGGTCAACTCGCCGCGTCTGCACGAGGTCGTCGACCCCGACGCCGAGGTGGAGCAGGTCGCGACGGGCTTCGAGTTCACGGAGGGCCCCGTCTGGAACGGCCTCGAGGGCTTCCTCCTCTTCAGCGACGTGTCAGGAGACGTCACCGTTCGCTGGAGCGAGGGCGACGGCGCGACGCGACTGGCGCCGGCCGAGCGGCCACGCGAACGGCCTCGTCTACGACGCGCGAGCACCGCCTCGTCGCGTGCGAGCACGACCGCAGCGTCGTCACGCGCACGGAGCTCGACGGATCGGTGAGCGTCATCGCCTCCCACTACGACGGCAAGGAGCTGAACAGCCCGAACGACGTCTGCGTCAGCTCGGACGGCGCCGTCTGGTTCACCGACCCGCACCCCTCGGGCCGGACGGCCGACTGGGGGATCGAGCGCGACGCCGAGCTCGACTTCCGCGGCGTCTTCCGGCTCACGCCCGGCGCGGCCGAGCCCGCGCTGCTCACCGCCGAGCTCGACTTCCCGAACGGCCTGTGCCTCTCCCCCGACGAGCGCCGGCTCTACGTGAACGACTCGTGGCGCATGCAGATCCGCGTCTTCGACGTCACGCCCGACGGCACCGTCGAGAACAACCGGCTCCTGCTCACGGAACCGGGGCCGAGGAACCTTCCAGGACGGCATTCCCGACGGCATGAAGTGCGACGAGATCGGCAACCTCTACTGCACCGGGACCGGGCGGCGTATGGGTCATCTCGCCCGAGGGCGAGCACCTCGGCACGATCGGGATCGCCCGAAGCCAGCCTCCAACATGGCCTTCGGCGGGCCGGGCTGGTCGACGCTCTACGTCACCGCGACTCACTCGGTCTACCGGGTGCGGCTGCGAGTCGCGGAGCGCCCCGCTTCCGCACGCGCGCCGTAGATACGGAGAGCCGGGAGACCGGCTCAGGCGAGCTCCTGCTCGACCACGCGCGACGATCTCCTGGAGCGACGCGATCTCCGAGTCCGTCCAGCGGCGCGGCCCCGGCGCGTAGTGCACGGATACGAGGCCGACGAGCTCGCCGCCGCGCTGGACCGGCGCGAGCATCTGTGCCCTGGCGCCGTAGCGCTCGATCAGCTCCGGCGCCGGAGCCGGATCGACGCCGAGCAGGTCCTCCTGCACGAGGAGGGCTGGATCGACACTGGAACGTGCGACGCGCGCACGGCAGCTCTCGGTCGCCGGCGATCGAGTGGATCCCGGGGGAGGTTGGGCCTTGACGGGAAACTCGACGCCCGGCTCGTCGTCGATCCGCACCGTCGTGCGGCTCGCTCCCGTGCGCTCGAGCAGCTCCTCGGCGAGCTTCTGAAACGACATGACGCTCCTCGGGACTGGGGCGTACTACGGTACCGCCGTGGCCGCCGACACGATCACGATCGACCGCGACCGCAGCGCCGCGCGGATCGAGCGCGACATCGAAACCCTCGGAGGGGCGGACTACACGAGCTCGCCCGACGCGATCCGGCGCTACGCCTACACTCGGGAATACCGCCACACGCTCGACTACTTCACCGCCGAGCTCGAGGCGATCGGCTTCGAGGTCGCGGAGGATCCGGTCGGCAATCTCGTGGCGCGCAACCGGCCGCGAGGCGAGAAGGTCTTCGGGGTCGGCTCGCACTGCGACTCGAACCGCAACGGCGGCAAGTACGACGGAACCATGGGCGTCGTCACGGCGCTCGAGGTCTGCCGGCTCGACCACGAGCTCGGGCTCGGCCTGCCGCTACAGCTGATCTCGTTCCTCGAAGAGGAGGCCTCGGGCTTCGGCGAGCCCTTCATCGGCAGCCGGGTGATAACCCAGAGGATCGACGAGCAACACCTACGCGACGGGTCAGGGCGATCGACGACGGACGCTCGTTCTGGGAGCACGCAAAGAGGCCGGGTACGAGCCGGAGCGCTGGCGCGAATGCGCCGAGGCCCTCGACGACATGGTCGGCTGGATCGAGATGCACATCGAGCAGGGACGCGTGCTGCAGGACGCCGGCGAGCGGCTCGGTGTCGTGAACGCGATCGTCGGCCTCCTGTGGGCCGACCTCACGATCCACGGCCGCGCGGATCACGCGGGCGGCACGCCGATGAGATCTCCGCCAGGACGCCGGCTCGGTCGCGGCCGAGTGCGTGCTCGAGCTCGAGCGGCTCGCCACGCGCGGCCGGCGGCGGGACCGTCGGCACGGCCGGCGAGTGCGTCTATGGCCGAGCCTGAAGAACGTCATCCCGGGCGAGGTCAGGCTCGGGCTCGACATCCGCAGCGTGGACACGGAGGCCTACCGGGGCGTCGCGCGAGGGATCGCCGACTTCGCCCGGGACAGGCCGCAGCCAGACGGGGGATGAGCGGCGGAGTACGTGCAGCGCTCGGACACGTCCGCGACGCCGATGGACGCCACCGTCGTCGAGGCGCTGACGGCCGCCGCCGCCGCAACCGGCGAGGCGTTCCGCCAGATGCCGTCCGGCGCGGGCCACGACACGCAGCTCGTTGCCGCCCACGTGCCGAGCGCCATGCTCTTCGTGCCCTGCAAGGACGGCGTCAGCCACGACCCGTCCGAGGAGGCGAGCCCGGCCGACGGGGCGCTCGCCGCCGAGGTCATGCTGAACGCGATCAGGCGCTTTCTCGGCTGATCGTGGGGCAGCCGCTCCTGACGTTCGCGGGCCGCTGCGCCGTGGTGACGGGCGCCGGGCGCGGGTTCGGCGAGCAGATCGCCGTCGACCTCGGTGCGCTGGGCGCCGCTGTCGGGGTCCTCGACGTGGACGGCGAGGCTGCCGACGCATGCGCGGCGCGGCTCGAGGCGAGCGGCGCACGCGCGGCGGCGGCCACGTGCGACGTCTCCGACGCCGCGGGAGTGCAGTCCGCCTTCACATCGGTGGTCGACGCGCTCGGAGGCGTCGACGTCCTCGTCAACAACGCCGGCATCGCGTCCTTCACCCCCTTCCTCGAGACGACCGAGGAGGAGTTCGACCGGATCTTCGCCGTCAACTACACGGGGACGTTCAACTGCTGCCAGGCGGCCGTTCCCGGCATGGTCGAGCGAGGCTACGGGCGCATCGTCAACATCGCGTCGGTCGCCGGCAAGCGCGGGGGCGGATTCCTCGGCCGGGTGACGTACTCGAGCACCAAGGCCGGCGTGATCGGGTTCACGAAGGCGCTCGCCCGCGAGCTGGCGCCCCACGGGGTCACCGTCAACGCCGTCGCGCCCGGCGCCATCGACACCGAGATGACGAAGGTGCTGCGCGACGACGAGGAGCTCCTCGCCCGCGTGCTGGCGGCCATCCCGATGGGGCGACGCGGCGAGATCCAGGACGTCTCGGACGCGGTCTGCTTCCTCGCCTCCGACCTGGCCGGCTACATGACCGGGGAGACGATCGACGTCGACGGCGGGGTGACGATGGAATGAGCGTCGACGAACGCCTCCGCGTCCAGGGCCGAACGGCGCTCGTCACCGGCGCGGGTGCCGGGATCGGCCGCGCGAGCGCGCGGCTGCTCGCCGAGCGAGGGCGCAGGACGCTCCTGCTGCTCGACCTCGACGCGGCGCGGCTGGGCGAGGCCGCCGAGGAGTGCAACGCCCTCGGCGCGGTGACTCGTTACCGCGGCGGTGGACTGTGGAGACTTCTCGGCCGTGGCGGCCGACCCTGCCCGAGCTCGAGGCGTCGACCGGCCCGGTCGACCTGCTCGTCAACGCCGCCGGCAACTCGACCGCCTCGCCGTTCCTCTCCGTCACGGCCGAGGAATGGGACTCGGCACTACGCAGTCACGTGAAGAGCACGTTCGCGACGTGCCGGCTCGTCGTGCCGGGAATGGTGGAGCGGCGGTGGGGCCGGGTCGTCAACGTCGCGTCCATCGCCGGAAAGCGCGGAGGCGGCTTTCTCGGCACGACCGCCTACGCGAGCGCGAAGGCCGCCGTGAACGGCTTCACGAAGGCCCTGGCGCGCGAGGTCGCGCCGTTCGGCGTCCGGGTCAACGCGATCAATCCCGGCATGGTGGACACGCGACGGCTCGATCCGCTGCGCGCCGACCCCGACGTCTGGGCCCGCTGCCTCGCCGCCGTGCCGCTCGGCCGGGTCGGCGAGCCGGCGGAGATCGCAGCCGCCATCCTCTTCCTGCTCTCGGATGTCGCGGGCTATGTCACCGGCGAGACGATGAACGTCGACGGCGGCATCCTTATGGAATAGACGCGTTGCGTCCCGCACTAGCGGGCGCAATACCCTAGGCCATGCGTCGCGCGGCTTCGGTCATCCGCTCGACTCTGCGGAACCGCGATCTCCGCTGGGTCGTGCTCGGGTACGCGCTCTTCAGCTCGACCGAGTTCGCGGTCTGGATCGCGATGCTCGTCTTCGCCTTCCAGCAGGGAGGCACGACCGCTGCGGGCGTCGTCGCGCTCGTCCAGCTCGTACCTGCGGCGATCTTCGCCCCCGTCGGAGGCCTGCTCGCCGATCGGCGTCGCCCGGAAGGGGTGCTCGCGGGAGGGTACGTGGCTCAAGCCGCCATGATGGGCGCCACGGCGGCCGTGCTGATCGGGGGAGGAGCCCCGTGGCTCGCGTATGCCTTCGCCGCCGCGGTGACGACAGCGATCACCATCACGCGGCCCGCGCAGGCCGTGCTCGCTCCCGGTCTGGCTCGAACCGCGGAGGAGCTGACCGGCTTCAACGTCGTCATAGGCTGGATCGAGAGCGCGGCCGTGCTGGTCGCTCCGGCGCTGACGGGGATCCTGCTCGCATTCGGCAGTCCCGGTCTCGTCTTCGCGCTCTCCGCCGTTGCGACGCTCGTGGCCGGTTTCCTGATCCTGCCGCTCCGGACCGGCAAGACGCGACCGCCCACGACCCAGCCGATCTGGGAGGGAGCGGTCGCAGACGTTCTGGCCGGGTTCCGGGCGGTCGCGGTCAGCCCGCGAGTTCGCCTGCTCGTCGTCTTCCTCGTTGCACAGTGCGTCGCGCTCGGCGCCTTCGACGTGATCGCCGTCGTCCTGGCCCTCGACGTGCTCGATCTCGGCGAGTCCGGGCGCCGGCTACCTGAACGCCGCGCTCGGCGCGGGCGGCGTCCTGGGCGCGGCCGCGACGCTGACCCTGATCGGCCGGCGCCACCTCGTTCCCCCGCTTCTGTTCGGCGCCGTCTGCTTCGGTGCGGCCTTCGTGCTGCTCGGCGCGTACCCGACGGCGGTCGGCGCGTTCGTGCTCCTCGCCGTGGCCGGCGGCGGCAGCATGATCGTCGAAGTGGCCGGGCGCACGCTCCTCCAGCGGATCGCACCGGCGGACCTGCTCGCCCGGGTGTTCGCGCTCTACGAGGCGCTCTCTCAGGCCTCATACGCGCTCGGCGCGATCCTGGTCCCGGCGCTCGTGGCAGCCGGCGGCGCGAAGGCTGCGCTCGTTGCGACGGGGCTGCTGCTTCCCTGCCTCGTCCTGCTGCGGTTCAGGGCCCTTCGCATGATCGACGAGGAGGCGACGGTCCCCATCGTCGAGATCTCGCTTCTTCGCTCGATGCGGATCTTCGCTCCCCTGCCGGCGCCGGCCCTCGAGGGGCTCGCGCGCAGCCTCGAGCAGGTTCGAACGGAGCCGGGGACGGTGATCATCCGCGAGGGCGACGCGGGCGATCGTTTCTACGCAATCGCCGACGGGGAGGTCGAGATCAGCCGCGCGGGCAGGCGGCTGGCGAAGCCGCGGTCGAGGCGACGGCATCGGCGAGATCGCGCTTCTCCGCGACGTCCCGCGCACGGCCACCGTGACCGCGACGACCGACGTCCTCCTCTATGCGCTCGACCGCGAGCCGTTCGTGCTTGCCGTGACCGGGCATGCACCCGCGGCTCAGGTCGCTGAGGAGATCGTGCGCGAGCGATTCGCGCGATAATCGAAACGGTGACGGGCGGATCATGAAGAAGGCGAAGCTCTCGGCCAAGCTGGCCGCCGCCCGCGTGCGCCTCGAGGAGCTGGAGGCCGCCGAGGTCGAGCGGCACCGAGCCGAGCAGATGCAGGACGCCCTCTACCGCATCGCCGAGACGGCGAGCGCCGCACAGGACATGCAGGAGTTCTACGCCGCGATCCACGGCATCGTCGGCGGGCTCATGTACGCGAGCAACTTCTACATCGCGCTCTACGACGACGGGCGGCAGCTGATCAACTGGCCGTTCTACGTCGACGAGCTCGACCCCGACCCGCCCGAGCCGAACGTCTGGGAGGAGCTCGGCACCGGTACCGCGACAGGCACGACGGCGTACGTGCTCCGCACGGGCGAGCCCCAGCTCATCTCGTACGAGCGGCACCTGGAGCTGGCCGAGCAAGGCGAGATCGAGCTCGTCGGTGTCATCACGGAGCACATCGAGCTGGCTCGGCGTTCCCCTCAAGTCCGAAGGGAAGACGCTGGGCGTCCTCGTGGTGCAGAGCTACACCGAGGGCGTCCGCTACACGGAAGCGGACAAGGAGCTGCTGACCTACGTCGGCCAGCATGTCGCGTCAGCGCTGCAGCGGACGCGGCTGCTGGACGAGACGCGGCGGCGTGTTGCCGAGCTCGCGCTGATCAACAGCGTGCAGGAGGGGCTCGCCGGCGAGCTCGAGCTGCAGGCCATCTACGACCTCGTCGGCGACAAGCTCCGCGACATCTTCGACGCGCAGGTCGTCGACATCGGCGTCTACGACGCCGAGGCAGGTCTGCTGCGCTTCCCCTACACGATCGAGCGCGGCGTCCGCTTTCCGGACGAGCCGATGCCGCTGGTGGGCTTCCGGCGCCACGTGATGGAGACGCGCGAGCCGCTGATGATCAACGAGGACATCGAGCTCGCGGACAAGCAGTACGGCAATCCGGCCGATGATCGCAGGGGAGCCGTCGAAGTCGGGAATCTGGATGCCGCTCGTCGTCGGCGGCGAGGCCACGGGCGTCATCTCGCTCCAGAACCTGGACCGCGAGCACGCGTTCACCGAGTCCGACCTGCAGCTGCTGGCGACGCTCGCGAGGAGCCTCAGCGTGGCGCTCGAGAACGCTCGCCTGGTCGACGAGACGCGGCAGCGCGCCGCCGAGCTCGCGATCGTCAACAGCGTCGGCCAGGCGCTGTCCGCGCATCTGGATCTCCCGTCCCTGATCGACCTCGTGGGAGAGAGGATGCGCGAGACGTTCGACGCCGACATCGTCTACGTGGCGCTCCACGAGCCGGCGAGCGACATCATCGACTTCCCCTACTACAGCGAGCTCGGGAAGCGGATCACCTCGTCGCCGATCGCCTTCGGCGAGGGACTGACGTCCCGCATCCTCCAGTCGCGCGCAGCCTCTCCTGCTCAACCGGGCGCAGCACTTCGAGGAGATCGGGACGAGAGGCCTCGGCGTACCCGCCGAGTCCTACCTCGGCGTGCCGATCATGGCGGGTGAGACGGCGATCGGGGTCATCAGCGTGCAGAGCTCCGTCCACCAGGGCCGGTTCGGCGAGGCCGACGTGCGGCTCCTCTCCACGATCGCGGCCAACGTCGGCGTCGTGATCCAGAATGCCCAGCTCTACGAGGAGACCCGTCGTCGCGGTGACGAGATGGCGGCGCTGGCCGAGGTCGGGCGCGAGCTCTCGGCCGCGGTCGACATGGCCGCGGTGGTGGAGCGCATCGCCGAACGGGCGAAGGACCTCCTGGAAGCCGATACGAGCGCCGTCTACCTCGTGGAGCCGGAGGACCAGACGTTTCGCGCGACCGTGGCCCTGGGCGAGAACGCCGAGGAGATCAAGGCGGATCGGATCGTGCTCGGAGAGGGAATCATCGGCGACCTCGCCGCCCGCGGGGCGGCGGAGGTCATCAACGACGTAACCCTGGATCCGCGCGCGCGCACGATTCCCGGCACGCAGGAGGAGGCGGAGGAGCGGCTCATGGTCGCGCCGTTGCTCGCGCGCGACCAGGTGATCGGAATGACAGCCGTCTGGCGCTTCGGTTCCAGGGGCGCCATTCACCGAGGCGGATCTGAACTTCCTCGTCGGCCTCTCGCAGCAGGCGGCCGCGGCGATCGAGAACACGCGGCTGTTCGAGGCCCAGCGGGAAGCCGAGCGGCGCTTCCGAACGCTCGTCGAGGAGCTTCCGTTCGTCCTCTACATCGACGAGCCCGCCGGGTTCGGGGCCGGCGAGGGCTCCCCGAGCCACCCGATCATCGGAGAGACCCTGTACGTCAGCCCCCAGGCCGACGATGTCATGGGCTTTCAGCACCGACTGGTACAGCGGCGCCGCCTGGGAGGCCGCAGTCCACCCGGACGATCGCGATCGTGTCCTGGCGGAGCAGGCCAGGTTCCAGGAGACGGGCGAGCCGCTGAGCACCGAGTACCGGATGGTCTCGCCCGATGGCAGCGTCGTGACCTGGGTGAGCGACGAAGAGGTGGTCGTACGCGACGAGAACGGCACGCCGCTCTACACGCAGGGCTTCTGGCTCAACATCACCGACCGCAAGGAGCTCGAGGAGACACTGCGCGCCCGCGAGGCGGAGCTCGCCCTCGAGAAGCAGTACTACGAGTCGCTCGTCTCCCTGAGCCCGACGGCGATCGTGACGATGGACCTCGAGGAGCAGGTGACCTCGTGGAACCCGGCGGCGGAGCGGCTGTTCGGCTGAGCGAGGACGGAGGCGATCGGCCGTCGGGATCGACGAGCTCGTCCTCGGCACGGCCGAGCAGCTGGCGGAGGGCGAGTCCGTGACGCGCCAGGCGCTCGAGGAAGGCGTCGCGCACATGACCACGCGCCGGACGCGCAAGGACGGCGCCCGGGTCGACGTCGAGATCCTGATGCGTCCCGCTCACCCTCGTCGACGGCCAGCAGGGGTACCTGCTCGTCTACCACGACATCACAGCCGTCAGGGAGGCGGAGACGAGGTTCCGCCGGCTCGCCGAGGAGCTGCCGCTCGTCACCTACATCGACGCGCCCGAGGGATTCGCCGGGCAAGGCTCCGCGCCGACCGCCTCGCCTGGCGGGCACAACGTCTACATGAGCCCCCAGTGCGAGGCGATGCTCGGGTACCCGCCCGCCGACTGGAGCAACAGCACGCTTGTGGGAGCAGGTCCTCCACCCGGACGATCGCGAGCGCGTGCTCGCCGAACAGCGCCGTTTCTACGAGACCGGCGAGCCGTTCAACATGGAGTACCGGATGATCCATCGCGACGGCAGCGTCGTCTGGGTGCACGACGAGCCGGTCGTCGTCCGCGACGAGAGCGGCGCCGCGCTGTATATCGAGGGCTTCTGGGTGGACGTCACGGAGCGCAAGGCGGCCGAGGAGGAGTTGCGGCAGGCTCGGGCCGAGGCGGAGGCGGCGACGCAGGCGAAGAGCGCGTTCCTGGCGACGATGAGCCACGAGATCCGCACGCCGATGAACGCGGTGATCGGGATGACCGGTCTCCTGCTGGATACGGAGCTGACGCCGGAGCAGCGCGGCTTCGCGGAGGTGACGCGGACGAGCGGGGATGCGCTCCTCGCGATCATCGACGACATCCTCGACTACTCGAAGATCGAGGCGGGGAAGCTCGAGCTGGAGCGCCGGCCGTTCGACCTGCGCGACTGCGTCGAGAGCGCGCTCGACATCATCGCCGCGCGTGCGGCCGACAAGCACATCGAGCTGGGCTGCCTGCTCGACCAGGAGCTGCCTGCAGGCATCGTCGGCGACCCCACTCGACTGAGGCAGGTGCTGCTCAACCTGCTCTCGAATGCCGTCAAGTTCACGGAGGTGGGTGAGGTCATCCTCCATGTCGACGGCGAGCGGGCGAGGCCGGGTCGGTGGCGTCTCCACCTCCGCGTGCGCGACACGGGCATCGGGATCCCCCCGGATCGGGTGCATCAGTTGTTCGAGTCGTTCAGCCAGGTGGACGTCTCGACCTCACGGCGGTTCGGCGGCACCGGGCTCGGCCTCGCGATCTCGAAGCGCTTGGTGGAGCTGATGGGCGGCGAGCTGTGGGCCGAGAGCGAGGAGGGCAAAGGATCGACGTTCCACGTCAGGCTCGAGGCCGACGAGGCCGCGCTCGCGGCACGCCCGGAGGCGACCGGGACGGAGGGCCGGCTCGAGGGCCGGCGTGTGCTCGTCGTGGACGACAACGCGACGAACCGCGAGATCGTGAGCCGGCAGGTCAAGGCGTGGGGGATGCACGTCGACGCCTCCGAGGACCCCTCGGATGCGCTCGCCAGGATCCGGAAGGGCGATCACTTCGACGTCGCCGTGATCGACATGCAGATGCCGGGCATGGACGGCCTCGCGCTTGCGCGCGAGATCCGGCGTTCGCATGCCGACCTGCCGCTGATCCTGCTCACGTCGCTCGGCCACGTGCCGGAGGCGCATTCCGTCGCCGAGTTCGCAGCGCAGCTGACGAAGCCCGTGAAGGCATCCCAGCTCCACGACGCGATCGTGACCGCCCTCGCCCGACACCCCGTCGAAGAGGTGCCGCCGTCGGCCACGCTCGAGCCGGTCGAGGCGAAGGCCTCGGCGCTACGGATCCTGGTGGCCGAGGACAACGCCGTGAACCAGCAGCTCGCGGTGCTGCTGCTGAAGAAGCTCGGTTTCGCGGCGGATGTGGCCGGGAACGGGATGGAGGCGCTCGAGGCGCTCGAGCGGGGGCAATACGACGTCGTGCTCATGGACGTGCAGATGCCGGAGCTGGACGGGCTCGAGGCGACGCGGCGCATCTGCGCGCGCTGGCCGGCCGAGGAGCGGCCGCGCATCATTGCCATGACGGCGAACGCGATGCAGGAGGACCGCGAGGCCTGCTTCGAGGCGGGCATGGACGACTACGTCGCGAAGCCGATCCGGCCGGAGGAGCTGGCCGCCGCGCTCGCCCACGCCCGGCCGATCTAGGATGCTCGTGAGGTTCCCGACGACGAGGAGGCATGAGATGGGCCTCGAGCTCGCTCCCGACGATCCCTGGGTCAGCCGCGGCTACGGCCAGGCCCGCATCGAGCCGGGCGAGCGCCCGGCAGTGCTCGTCATCGACCTGCAGTACGCGTTCACCGACCCGGAGTTCATCTTCGGCGGCGCCGAGCTGATCGAGCGCGCGACGGTCAACACGGCGCCGCTGCTCAAGGTCGCGCGCGCCGCCGGCGTGCCCGTCTTCCACACGGTCGTCGAGTGGCGCGACGAGAAGGAGCTCGGGCTCTGGACGATCAAGCTGCCTCCCTGCGCGGAGATCACGCCGGGCTCGCGCTGGGCGGAGGTCGACGGCCGCCTCTGGGAGGACTCGGACGTGCTGCTTCCCAAGAAGTGGCCGTCGTTCTTCCACGGCACGCCGCTCATCTCGCTCCTGACCGCGCAGCAACGTGACACCGTCATCGTCACCGGCTGCACGACGTCGGGCTGCGTGCGCGCGACCACGGTGGACGCGTTCTCGTACGGCTTCCGCACGATCCTGCCGGAGGACTGCATCGGCGATCAGGGCCGCGACGCGCACGAGTCGAACCTCCGCGACGTCCACCGCCGCTACGCCGAGGTCACGAGCTCGGACGAGGTGATCTCCTACCTCGAACGCCTGCCCCAGCTCGCGACCGCGTAGGTGAGGATCCTCATGCTCCCGGGGCGTCGCTGGCAAAGGAGGCGAGCGAGCGGCGCGAAGCACAGTACATCCCAGTACGGGCAAGCGACGCGAGCGAAGCATCCTGCCGCCAGCGGCGTCAGCCGTCGGCGGAGCGCGGCTCCGCCGCGCGTGAGCCGAAGGCGGCCGGGGGCATGAGGCGGGTTGGGGTCGATGTCGGGGGCACGTTCACCGACCTGATCCTCGTCGACGAGGAGACGGGCCGGATCACGGTCGACAAGGTGCCCTCCACGCCGGACGACCCGGCGCGCGGCACCGTGGCGGGCGTTCGGGAGCTCTGCCGGGAGGCGCGGCGATCGAGCTCGGCGAGCTCGACGCGATCCTCCACGGCACCACGGTCGCGACGAACATCGTCCTCACGCACAGCGGCGCCGCCGTCGGCCTGATCACCACCGACGGCTTCCGCGACATCCTCCACATCGCGCGGCACAAGCGCCCGTACAACTTCTCGCTCCACTGCGAGCTGCCGTGGCAGTCGCGGCCGCTCGTCGCGCCGGCGTCACCGGCTCACGGTCGCCGAGCGGATCACGGCGCCCGACGGGGACGTCCTCGTCCCACTCGACGAGGACGAGGTCAGGGAGCGCGTCCGCGAGCTGAAGGCGGCCGGCGTCGAGGCGGTCTCCGTCTGCCTCCTGCACTCCTACCTCAACGCCGACCACGAGCGACGCGTCGCGGCGATCCTGGCCGAGGAGTTCCCCGAGGCCTACGCGTCCGTCTCGCATGAGGTGCTGCCGCTCTACCGCGAATACGAGCGCTTCTCGACCGTGTGCCTCAACGCCTACATCGGCCCGAAGGTGACCCACTACGTCGAGCGCTTCGCCGAAGCCATGCGAGAGGCAGGGTTCCGACGGGACATCCAGCTCATGCAGTCGAGCGGCGGAACGGTCGGCGCGCGCGCGGCGAGCGCCAAACCGGTCTCCCTGCTCATGTCCGGCCCGGTCGCCGGCCTGATCGGCGGCATCTGGGCCGGCCGGATGGCCGGCCACGAGAACGTCATCACGCTCGACATGGGCGGCACGTCGGCCGACATCGGCGTCGCGCCGGGTGGCGAGCTCCGCATGCGCCACCTCGTCGACACGACGGTCGCGCGGTTACCAGGCGATGGTGCCGATGGTCGACGTCGACACGATCGGCGCAGGTGGTGGCTCGATCGCCTACGTCGACCGTGGCGGGATCTTCCGCGTCGGGCCGCAGTCCGCGGGCGCCGATCCCGGCCCGGCCTGCTACGGGCGCGGCGGCGAGGAGCCGACGTCGACCGACGCGCAGCTCGTGCTCGGCCGCCTGCGCGCCGACCGGGGCCTGCTCGGCGGGCGCGATGCAGCTCGATCGCGAGCTCGCCGAGCGGGCCGATGGCGACGATCGCCGACCGACTCGGCGTGACCACGACCGAGGCGGCTCTCGGCGTGCTGCAGATCCAGAAGTACGGGATGACGCAGTCGATCGAGCTCAACTCGGTGCGCCGCGGCTACGACCCGCGCGAGTTCACGCTCGTCGCGGCCGGGGGCGCCGGGCCGCTGTTCGCCTGCGACATCGCGCTCGAGCTCGAGATCCCACGGGTGCTCGTCCCGCCGCATCCCGGGCATCACGTCGGCGACCGGCCTGCTCGCGACCGACGTCGTCCACGAGTTCGTCGCGACGACGATGATGCCGCTGCGCCGCCTCGACGCGGCGAGGCTCGAGCGCACCTACGCCGAGCTCGAGGAGCAGGCGGCCCGCCAGCTCGGCGAGGACGGCTATCGCGGCGACCGGGCGGTCGTCACGCGGCTCGCGGACTGCCGCTACGCCGGGCAGGGCTACGAGGTGCGCTTCGAGGTGCCCGGCGGGCCCGTCGGCGACGGCGACTGGGTCGCGCGCACGACGGAGGCGTTCCACCGCGCCCACGAACGCGAGTACGGCCAGCGCTTCGCCGCCGAGATCGACATCGTCAACGTGCGCGTCGAGCGGCGTCGGCCTCGTGCCGCCGCTCGAGTGGCCGGCCACCGAGCTCGAGGCGGGCGAGCCCGAGGCCGCGTTCGAGCGGGACGTCGTGTTCGAGCTCGATGGCAGCGCCCGCTCGGTGCCCACGCCCTTCTACGACCGGGAGGCGCTGCGCGCCGGCCAGACGATCTCCGGGCCGGCCGTGATCGAGCAGTACGACTCGACGACGGTCGTGCCTCCGGGCCTGACGGCCGAGATCGACCGTTACGGGAACATCGTCATCGACTGCACCGGGGTCGCAAAGGCCGACGACGCCGGAGCGGGGCTGTCGAACCCCGTGCTCATGCGCGTCATCGGCGGAGCGTTCCAGTCGATCGCGAAGGAGATGGGCGCGATCCTCTTCCGGGTCTCCTACTCGTCGATCATCCGCGAGTCCGAGGACCTCGGCGCCGGGCTCTTCGACGCCGAGGGCAACGAGATCGCCGAGTCGGACTCGACGCCCATGTTCATGGGCGCGATGCCGAAGATCGTCAAGGGCGTGATCCGCGAGCTCGGGCTCGACGGGATCCACGAGGGCGACATCATCGCGCACAACCACCCGTACAAGGGCGCGACGCACACGCCCGACATCGGGATCGTCGTGCCGATCTTCTGGGAGGGAGAGCTCGTCGCCTTCTCGGGCGCGTCCGCGCATCTGCGTCGACATCGGCGGCGCCTATCCGGGCATGGCGATCGACCTCGTGGACATCTGGTCCGAGGGCCACATCCTCGACGCGATCAAGCTCTCCGAGCGCGGCGTCCGCCAGAACTCGGTCTGGAAGATGATGCTCACGAACGTCCGCGCGCCGACGCTCAACCGCGGCGACATCGAGGCCATGATCGCCGCCTGCGAGCGCGGCAAGGAACGGCTCCTCGACCTCCTCCGCCGCTACGGGAAGGAGACGGTGCTCGGCGCGGCCGGCGCCTGGCTCGACTACTCGGAGCGGATGCTGCGCCAGGAGATCGCGAAGGTGCCCGACGGCGTCTACGAGGCCGAGCTCGGCTACATGGACGACGACGGCAAGAACCGGGACAAGCTGCTGCCGGTCAAGGTGAAGGTGATCATCGAGGGCGACACGCTCACGATCGACGTGACCGGCTCGAGCGAGGAGGTCGAGACCGCGTTCAACAGCCCCTACGAGGGCGCCGTGCTCAGCGCCGCCACGTACATCGTCCGCACGATCTTCCTCGACGAGGTCACCCACGACGTCTTCGTGCCCCAGAACGAGGGGATGCTGCGTCCCGTGCGAGTGATCGCGCCGAAGGGCTCGATCTTCAACCCGAGGTTCCCGCGCGCAACGAAGGCACGCTTCTGCCAGATCCAGCGAATGGCGGACTTCACGCTCCAGGCGCTCGCGCCCGCGATCCCCGAGAAGATCACTGCGGGAAACTCGGCGTCGACGACGTTCCTCTCCTACTCCGGCTTCCAGCCGGAGAACGACGAGTACTGGATCTACCTCGAGGTCAACGAGGGCTCGCACGGCGGCAAGGAGGGCGCCGACGGGTGGGACTCGGTGGACTCGCTCGTCGCGAACACGCGCAACAACCCGATCGAGGAGCTCGAGTGGCGCTTCCCCATGCGGACGGAGCGCTACGAGCTGCGTGACAACTGGGCCGCTCCCGGCAAGTGGCGCGGCGGGATCGGCACGGTGCGGGTCAACCGCTTCCTCGCCGACACGATCGTGGCCTGCGAGGGCGACCGCTTCTTCGGCGACCCGCCGTGGGGCATCTTCGGCGGCCATCCGGGGATGACCTCGACGCTGCGCAAGAACCCGGACACTCCGAGCGAGGAGCACTGGCCGTCGAAGTTCACGAACCAGCGGCTGCTCGCCGGGGAGGCGATCGAGATCACCGTCCCCTGCTCGGGCGGCTTCGGCGACCCGGTCGAGCGCGAGCCGAGGCTCGTCCTCGACGACGTCCTCGACGGCTTCACGAGCCTCGAGCAGGCCCGCGAGATCTACCTGCGTCGCGATCGACGCCGAGACGCTGACGCTCGACGAGGAGGAGACGGCGACGGCTGCGGGCCGCGGCCGGGCGGTCGCGAAGTAGCGCAGACTCCACACGTCCAGGTGGAGCCGGAGTGCGTCGTACAGACTGCGCTCATGAGTCCCGCGCCGGCACGCGGCCCACGACGATCGCGGACACGTCTCGAGCAGCGACCGCCACCGCACCTGCTCGGCCTGAGCCTTCCCGCGAGTCGACGCTCGAGGCCGCATTCTGCCGCCGGAAGCAGAAGCTGGGAACGGATAGACCTGTCGACGTTCGCACGTCACGGGACGACCGTGACGACCCCCCGGCCGAGCCTTGCGGCACGTGCGCGTGGTCGCGCCGGTCGTTGCTGACGATGACAGCCGGACGACGTTTGCCCGCCTCTGCGCCGCGAGCCGGATCGAGGTCGACGAGCCGGATCGCCGCGCCGCATCAGGCTTCGGACGCCGAGCCCGCGGCGGCGGTGCCCTCCCACGCCTTCGCGTCAGCGCTGGACTCCCACTCCGCCACGCCAGCGCGTACGCACCCCCGAGCTCCCGCGGCCTTCAGGAGTCGAACGGCCCGCTGGATCACCGCCGAGCCGGGGACGGGAACCCCTGCGCCCTCGCGTACATACCGTCCGACGAACCTCGACCTCCGCTTCCGCTAGAGGCTGATGGCCCTGCCACCTTTCATACCCATCTCCTGCCACCATGCGCGACACTACCAGGGTCAGTACCGCTGAGTGGGCACGCGCTTAGTCGAGTACTGCCGCCTACGCGTGTCCGCCCGCCACGGCCGGAGGCGGCTCGCTCCGCCGCCGCGCCTCGTCGAGCTGCTCGCGCAGCGCGACCGTCTCGGCCAGGTCGACCTCCGATCGTCTCCTCGTCGAGCACGACCCCGTAGGCGTCACGGGCCTGCTCGACGGTCGTGAAGCCGTCGAGGACGTCCTCGCGCACCTGCAGCGGGTCGCGCTCGAGCGGGTTGCCGAAGCCGCCGCCGCTCGGCGCCACGATCTGGAAGAGGTCGCCGGCGTGGATCGGGACGCCGCTGACCATCGCGTTGATCGCCTCCTCGCCCGCTGTCCCGGGATTGCGGGTGAGCGAGCCGACGAGGCCGTTGACGCCGCCGAACATGCCGCGCGGCGGATCCTCCTCGAGCTGGCGGGTGCCCTCGCAGCCGAAGAAGCCGTCGACGAGGAAGCGGTTCTCGCGCACGATCCCGATGCCGCCGCGCCACTGTCCAGGCGCGGCCGGCTCGTCGCGTAGCTCGTAGCGCTCGCAGCGCATCGGGAAGCGCCACTCGAGCTCCTCGATCGGGTTGTTGCGGGTGTTCGGGATGAGGGTGTCGACCGAGTCGGGCCCGTCCTTCCCGTACCGCCCGCCGTAGGCGCCCTCGTTGACCTCGAGGTAGACCCAGTACTCGCCGGTCTCCTCGTCGAAGCCCGTGTAGGCGCAGAAGTGGCAGTGCGCCGAGCTGCCCGCCATGGCGCGCTCGCCGAGCGCGGGCGCGAGCGCGAGGTTGATGTTGTCCGCGAGGCGCTGGAGCTGCGGGAAGCGTGAGAAGCACGAGCGCGGGAAGGTCGGGTTGTAGAGGCAGCCCTTCGGCGCCCGGACCGTGATCGGGCGGAACATCCCCTCGTTCTGCGGGATGAACTCGTCGTACGTCGCCTCGTCCATGAAGATGCTGCGGACGGTGAAGTAGGCGGCCATCTGGGTCGATCCCTGGAAGGGCACGTTGATGCCGGTCGGGACCTCGGGGCTCGTGCCCTCGAGGTCGACGATCAGGTCGCTGCCCTCGATGATCACCTTCGTGGCGATCGGAAGCGGCTTGTCGAGCGTCCGGCCGTCGTTGTCGAAGAGCGCCAGCGGCGCCTCGTAGACGCCGTCCGGGATCTTCTCGATCTCCCGCCGCAGCATCGCCTCCGAGTAGTCCTTCCAGGACGTCGCGGCCCGCATCACCGGGTCGACGCCGTACTTGTCGACGACCTCGAGCAGCCGGTCGCGACCCAGGAGGCAGGCGGAGAGCAGTGCCTCGACGTCGCCCTCGTTCATGCGCCCCGTGCGGACGTTCTCGAAGATGTGGCGCCAGAGCTGCTCGTTGCGAACGCCGCGCGGCGTGCAGCTTGAGCGCCCAGTAGATCTTGCCCTCGGCCCAGAGGTCGATCGAGTCCGGGTTGATTCCCGGCGCCGAGCCGCCGATGTCGAGCAGGTGCGCCACGCAGGCCGACCAGGCGATGTGGCGGCCCCCGTGGAAGATCGGCACGGCGATCATCACGTCGGGGCTGTGCGAGGCGCCGTGGTACGGGTGGTTGTGGATGAAGACGTCGCCGTCCTCGATCTCCTGCCCCGTCTCTCGCATGCGCTCGAGGATCCCGCGGATGCTCCACGGCGAGGGGCCGGCTTGCAGCGGCGTCGTGTCGCTCTCGCAGAGCTCCTCGCCGTCGGCGTCGAAGAGGCCAGCGCCGAGGTCCTCCGACTCGCGGATGATGCTCGAGAAGGACATGCGCATCGCCGTCTGCGCCATCTCGTGGGCGACCGCGTTGAACGCGCCACCGATCACTCGTAGCGTCACCGGGTCGAGCTCGGACTCCGGCCCTGCGGCCGTGGCGACGCCCGCCGCGAGGGACGTGATGCCGGTGTCGCGCACGGTGGAGCAGTCGATCAGCAGGTTGCCGACCGCATCGACGCGGGCGACGAGACCGGGGTTGACGACCGTGGTCGAGTCGAACTGGTGGACGATCGCGGGCCCGGCCACCTCGTGCCCGGCCTCGAGCAAGCGCGCGGTCGTACTGCGACGTGCGCAGACGTTGCGGCTCGCCCCGGACGCACGAACGTGACGTCCGCCTCGCCGGTCAGGGCCTCCGCGGGTTCGGCGCTCTCCGCCTGCGGGACGGGTGCGAGCGCCAGCTCAGGCAGCGTCCCGACCCCGACCGAGTGGATGTTGACGAGCTGGATCGGGGCTTCGTCGTAGCGGCGGTAGTAGCGCCGCTCGTGCTGCTCGTGGAAGGTCTCGCGCGCCCGCTCGAGCCAGGCGGCGTCGACCGGCCCCGGCGGCAGCGGGATCCGCAGCTCGTAGCCCTGGCCGACGTAGCGGCAGTCGGCCGAGCGCTCGAGCAGGGCTGAGACGCCGGAGAAGCCGTCCCGCTCCAGCTGCGCGGCCGCCTGGGCTTCGAGCTCTGCGAAGTCGGCTTCGAGCCGAACGGGATCCGCTTCGTGCAGCAGCGCCATCTCCGTCTCTCACGTAGTCGTACGCGACGTTCGTCGCGAGCAGGCCCATCGCCGACGTGATGCCCGGGTGCGGCGGCACGACGACCTGCGGGATCTCGAGCTCCTGCGCGATATCGCAGGCGTAGAGGGGCCCGCCGCCGCCGAAGGCGACGAGGGTGAAGTCGCGCGGGTCGTAGCCGCGGCGCACCGAGTTCTCCTCGATGGCCTGCACCATCGTGTGCGTCTGGATCTTGAGCGCCGACAGCGCGGCCTCCTCGACCGTCATGCCGAGCCTGCGGCACAGGTTCGTCTCGATGGCCGCGCGTGCCGCATCCAGGTCGAGCGGCAGCCGACCGCCGAGGAGCCCGCTCGCCGGGATCCGGCCGAGCGCGAGCAGGCAATCCGTCGGCCGCCGGCTCCGCGCCGCCGCGGCCGTAGCAGGCAGGGCCCGGATCGGCGCCGGCGCTGCGCGGCCCGACCCGGAAGATGCCGCCGGCGTCGACGTAGGCGATCGAGCCGCCACCCGCGCCGATCGCGTCCATCTCGACCATCGGGATCATGGCGTGGTAGTCGCCGACCTTCGTATCGAGCAGGTGGCGCATGCGCACCTCGCCGCTCGGCGCGACGCCGATGTCCGCGGACGTGCCGCCGACGTCGAGCGAGATGACGCTCGGCGTGCCGGCCGTTCGCCCGACCCAGATGCCGCCGATCAGACCAGCCACCGGTCCCGAGAACAGTGTCGAGACAGGCTTCTCGGCCGCGCTCTCGGCGGTCATCACGCCGCCCGCGGAGGTCATCAGGTGAAGCTCGCCCGCGAAGCCTCGCTCCCGCATCGCCCCGGCCAGGCCGCGCACGTAGTGGCTCACCTTCGGCCCGACGTAGGCGTTCAGGCACACCGTCGAGAAGCCCTCGTACTCCCGGTACTGCGGCAGCACCTCGTGCCGTACCGAGAGGAACGCCTCGGGAAACTCCTCGAGCACGATCTCCTTCGCCCGCCGCTCGTGCTCGGCGTTCAGGAAGGAGAAGAGGAAGCAGACCGCGATCGACTCGACTCCGGCGGCCTTCAGCGACCGAACGGCGTCGCGGACCTCGACCTCGTCGAGCGGCACGAGCACTTCCCCGTTCGGCGCGGTGACGCGCTCGGTCACGGCATCCGGTAGCGGCGCCGCGCGAGCGGGTACCGCTGCCACGGCAGGTCCTGGAAGTTCGACCAGTTGAGCGGCTTCTTGTGCCGCGCGATGTGGAGGATGTCCCGGAAGCCCCTGCGTCGTGATGAGACCGACCTCGGCGCCGTTGTGCTCGATGATGATGTTCGTCGCGACGGTGGTGCCGTGGAAGAACTGGTCGATCCCGGCCGGCTCCGCCCCGGCTGTCCCGCAGAGCTCGAGCGCGCCCTGCACGGTCGCTGCGGACGGGTCGGCGGGCGTCGACGGCACCTTGTGCACGTGGACGCCGCCCTCGTCGTCGAGGTAGATCAGGTCGGTGAACGTGCCACCGACGTCGACCCCCAATCGCCTCATCTGGCCGCCTCCGCGACCGGCACGTCGAGCAGCGACAGGATCTCCTCGGTCGACCTCACGTGGCAGAAGTTCGCGTCAAGGTAGTCGAGCGCGTTCCGGTGACCGCTCGGGCTCATCGCCGCACAGGCGTCCTCGGCGATCAGGACGCGGAAGTCGAGGTCGCCTGCGTCGCGCGTCGTCCCCTCCACGCAGCTGTTCGTGAAGATGCCGGTGACGACGAGGGTCGTGATCCCCATGTTGCGCAGCAGGTGCTCGGCGTTCGTCGAGTTGAAGACGCTCGATCCGGTCTTGTTGAGGACGATGTCACCGTCCTGCGGAGCGATCTCGTCGAGGAATCTGCGCGTCCTCCGAGTCGAGCGAGCAGACGAGCCCGAACGAGCGGTGCCGCCAGGTCTGGTCGCGAGCCGTCGCCGCGGAGCGAGACGCAGCGCGTGTGGATCACGGGCGCACCGAGCGCTGCGGAAGGCGTCGGCGAGCCGCGCGACGTTCGGGACGACCGTCTGCTCCATGCGCGTCAGGTAGTACTCGAGGTCGTCGCCGAAGCCGTCGTCGCGAATGCGGCTGGCAGATGCCGTGCTCGCGCGAGGCCTGCTGGTAGGTCAGGTCGATGACGACGAGGGCGGTACTGCGCGCCTCGACCGGGAACTCGGGCAGGCGAACGACGCTGTGCCACGCCGCGAGGCCTTGCTTCTCGTCGGCTGCCATGCGGTCCTCCTTTCACGGGAGTCACGGACGACGAATGGCTTCCGGAGGCGCTAGCGACAGGACATCTGATGTCTGATGTCCGTCGCCAGGAGTGGCGACCCCGCGGCCGCAGGCGGACGACTCTGGCTCGCGAGGTCGCCGAGGATCTCGTCGAGCAGATCGTCGCCGGCTGCTGGCGGCCGGGCGATCGATTGCCCGCCGAGCCGACGCTCGCCGAAGGGCTCGGTGTCAGCCGCTCGAGCGTGCGCGAGCGCGATCAGCCGACTGCAGGCGACGAGGGTCTCCGGCCCGTCGCGGCACGGCTCGAGTGGCACTACGTTCTCGAGACCGGTCCGTCGTCGCTCTCCTCGCACGGCCGACCCGGAGCACGAGCGTGCGTTCAGCTCGTCGAGCGCACGCCGGAGGCGCACGTAGGCCTGCTCTGGTGCTGGAGCTAGGCATCGTCGAGCTGCCGCCGCTCAGGCGGACGGCCCCGAGGTCTGGCAGCTCTTCGGGAGGTCGTCGCGAGCGCGGCGCCTGCTCGAGCAGGGCCTGACGGGCCACGAGACGGAGGCCTTCGAGCTCGGGCTCGCGTCCACGTGCGCCTCGCGCAGGCGGCGCGGAGCCCGCTGCTCGCCGGCCTCTACTCCGTGCTCGTCGAGCCCTGCGGCGCACGTCGCAGTACCGGCAACGGACGGTGCCCGACCCGCACGAGGAGGTCGATTTTCACGACGGATAGTGGCGGCGATCGAGCGGCGAGATCACGTCGCGGCGACGGCGCTCATGCGCGAGCATGTCGAGCACACGGCTGCGCTGCGTGCTCACCCAGCCGGAGCGGCCGCATGACCCACCTCGTCGGCGTCGACGTAGGCGGAACGTTCACCGACGTCCTGCTCATGCCCCTCGACGGCGGCCCAGCGGTGCTGGCCAAGGTGCCGACGACGAGCGAGCCAGCCGACGGCGTCGTGCGCGGGATCCTCGAGGCGGTCGAACGCGCCCGGGTCGATCCCGGCGCCGTCCGGGCCGTCCTGCACGGCACGACGATCGCGACGAACACGGTGCTCGAGGGCAAGGGCGCGCGGGTCGGCCTCCTGGTGACGAAGGGCTTCCGGTACGTCCTCGAGATCGCCCGCTCGTGGACGCCCGGCCCCATCTCCGGCTGGATCGTCTGGGACAAGCCACAGCCGCTCGTCGACGTCCGGGACATTCGTGAGGTGCGCGGTCGTGCGACCGCACGCGGCGAGGTCGCGGAGGCCGTCGACGCCGAGGAGGTTCGCGCCGCCGTCCAGGATCTGGAGCGGCGCGGCGTCGAGGCGCTGACCGTGTCGCTCCTGAACGGCTACGCGCGGCCTGCGCTCGAGAAGGACGCCGCCGCGGTCGCCCGCGACGCGGTGGGCGGCCTCCCCGTTTCCGCGTCGTCGGACGTGCTGCCGGAGTTCCGCGAGTACGAGCGAACGCTCGCCGCGGTCGCGAACGCCTACGTTCAGCCCGCGATGATCGGCGTACGCGGCGAGCCTCGCCGCGCGCTCTCGCCGACCGCCTCCCGGATGCAGCCCTCCACGTCGTGCGCTCGGACGGCGGTCTGATGACGGCCTCCGAGGCCGGGACCCGACCCATCGAGACGGTGCTCTCGGGGCCCGCCGGCGGAGTGCGCGCAGCCGTGTTCCTCGGCGAGCTCACAGGCCAACGCGACGTCCTCAGCTTCGACATGGGCGGCACCTCGACCGACGTGGCGCTCAATCGGGACGCGCATCCGGCCGTCTCGCGCACGAGCCCTCTCACCGACTACTTCCGCGTCCGCGTCCCGTCGCTCGACGTCGTCGCGATCGGCGCCGGCGGCGGCTCGATCGCGCACGTGCCGATGACCGGCGCGCTCCGCGTCGGCCCCGAGAGCGCCGGCTCGTTGCCCGGCCCCGCCTGCTACGGCCGCGGCGGCGAGCTGGCGACGGTGACCGACGCGAACGTCGTGCTCGGCTACCTGCGCAGCCTGCTCGGGGGGCGCATGGAGCTGCACCCCGAGCTCGCGGCGCGCGCGGTCGCGCGAGGTGGCCGAGCGCCTCGGCACGGGCATCGAGGACGGGGCCCGCGCGATCGTCGCGATCGCGAACGAGAAGATGCTGAGCGGGCTGCGCCTCGTCTCCGTCCAGCGCGGACAGGACCCCCGCGGCTTTGCGCTCGTCGCGTTCGGCGGCGCCGGACCGCTGCACGCGAACGCGCTCATGGAGCTTCTCGGCAGCCCGCTCGCGATCGTTCCGCCCGCGCCCGGCGTCTTCTCGACCTTCGGCTTCCTCGTCGCCGACATGCAGCGGGAATTCGCGACGAGCCACATCCGTCGCCTTGCGGACGTCACGGCCGGCGATCTCGCCGCGATCCTCGACGACCTCCAGGCAAGCGCGAGGGCGTGGCTTCGCGAGCATGGCTTCTCCGACACCGAGCAGCAGCTCTCGTTCCAGTTCGGCATGCGCTACCACCAGCAGGGCTTCGAGCTCCCGGTGACGCATCCCGATCCCTTCGCGGACGGCGACCTCGGCGCGTCGCTCGCCGAGCGCTTCGTGACCGCCCACGGCCTCCTGTACGGCTTCGAGCTCGAGCTCGAGCCGGAGCTCGTCGTCGTCCGCTGCGTCGCCACGGGCCTCACTCCCAGCCCGGCCGTGCACGCGTCGCCGCCCGCCCGCACGCCGGTCGACGATGCGGTGGTGGACGGAGGCCACACCGTCTACTGGGACGGCGGCTGGATCGCCGGCGCCCGTCTATGCCCGTGAACGGCTGGGGCCCGGCCACCGCATAGCCGGCCCCGCCGTGATCGAGCAGGAGGACTCGACGACGCTCGTCCATCCGGGCTTCACCGCCAGCGTCGACCCGTACCTCAACCTGATCCTGCGGCGTGAGGACGCGTGACGGAGCCGACGCCCGCAGTGGACACGGTCACGCTCGAGATCATCGAGAACACGCTGCGAATGGTGCGGCACGAGATGGATGCGGTCATGTTCCGAGCGTCGATCTCGCCGATGATCCGCGAGACCCACGACACGTACCCGCTCGTCGCCGACCGGAACGGGCGCATGCTCGTCGGGCCAGTTCGGCTCCTACCTGACCGCGTTCTTCGAGCACTTCGACGAGGAGCTCGGGCCCGGCGACGTGATCATCCAGAACGACCCGTACCTCTGCGGCGGATCCATCTCGCACACGCCGGACGTGCTCATCCTGCGCCCGGTCTTCCACGAGGGCGAGCTCGTCGGCTTCACGAGCCAGTTCGGCAACCTGCTCGACATCGGCGGCCGGACATTCGGGTCGATGAGCGTCGAGGTGCGCTCGATCTACGAGGAGGGGATCCGCTTCCCGCCGGTGAAGCTCTACGACGCCGGCAAGCTGAACCGCCCGCTCCTGTCCGTCCTGGCGCGCAACTCCCGCGCGCCGGAGGCCGCCGTGGCGGACGTCATGGCGCTCTGCGCCGCGACTGCGCGTCGGCGAGCAGCGAATCCTCGAGCTCTGCGAGCGGTTCGGCCGCGCCACGTACCTCGCCGCGTGCGACGCGCTGCTCGACCGGACGCGCCGCGCGGTGCAGCGGCTCATCGTGGAGAAGATCCCCGAGGCGCCGCAGTCGTTCGAGGACTTCGTGGACGACGACGGGCAGGGCAACGGGCCCGTTCCGCATCAAGCTGACGGTCTGGCGCGAGGGCGAGCGCGCCGTGTTCGACTTCGGCGGGACGTCGCCGCAGGCCCCGGGCCCGATCAACTTCTACCTCCACGAAGGGATGATGAAGATGGTGATCGGGGCCTACCTGATCATGGTCTTCGATCCCGAGATCCTGTTCAACGAAGGCTTCTACGACCTGCTCGAGCATCCGCGTCGAGGACGGGACGATCCTCAAGCCTCGGTACCCGGCGCCGCTCGGGAATCGCCACCACACGCTCTCGCGCTGGGTCGAGGTCGTCGCCGGCGCGCTCGGCCGCCACGTGCCGGAGACCGCCGTCGCCGCCGGGTACGGCTCGAGCCCCCACATGATCTTCTCCGGAGTCGATGCGAGCGGGAACGGTCTTCGGCGTCGTCGAGATCCTCATGGGCGGCATTCCTGCGCGGCCCGCCGGCGACGGCATGGACGGCCACAGCTGGTATCCGCAGCTCGAGAACACGCCGTGCGAGTACCAGGAGATCTACTACCCGCTCGTCACGGAGGAGGCCGGCATCGTCCCCGACTCGGGGGGCGCCGGTTTCCATCGCGGGGGCTGCGGCGTTCGCAAGGTCTTCCGCTTCCTCGCCCATGGCGAGGTGTCGATCTACGACGACCGCCACACCTCCTTCCCGTGGGGGATCGGCGGCGGTCTCCACGGCGGACGCTCGCGCAAGCGGCTGGACCGGGCCGATGGGACAGTCGCCGATCTGCCGGGCAAGATCGACTTCGTCGCAGGTGGCGCCAGGCGACCGGCTCGTCTTCGAGACCGCCGGCGCCGGTGGCTGGGGCGATCCGCTGCTGCGGCCGGTGGAGGCCGTGCGCGTAGACGCCGAGAAGGGATTCGTGTCGGCTGAGGCCGCGGAGAGCGGGTACGGCGTCGTTCTCGTCGCCCTCGACAGCGGCTACCGCGTCGACGAGGACGCCACCGCGCTGCTTCGCCGCGAGCGCGCGAGGACCGCGGTGCCGCTCTTCGACCTCGGCCCCCGCCCGGATGCCTACACGGCCACCGTGGAGAATCCCGAGATTGCGCCGCTCGGCCCCGAGCAGGCGATCGCGCCAAGGCCGATCGACGCCGGCCTCCTCGACTCCCGGGAGTGATCGATCGCCGCATCGCGCTCCGCGTCGGCCTGGCGCGCGCCTTCGGCTACGGCGCGACCGTGACGATGCGGTCGACGGGGACGTCGGTGAGCCGTGTCTCGCGGCCGTCGGGGATAGCGGACGAGCAGCTCGCTCACCGTCGTTGCATCCCCCAGGCCGAAGTGGATCCGCGGATCCTCCGAGGAGAGGTAGCTGCTGCCCGCCTGCACCTCGCGCACGAGCCTGCGCCCGTCGGGCAGCACGGCCGTGACCCTCGTGCCCGGAGCGAACGCGCCGAGCTCGACCTCGAGCCACCGTCCGGCCGCACCGTCGTTCTCGAGCAGCACGAGCGGGCCGGCGATCGAGTTGATCGCGACGTCGACGTCTCCGTCGTTGTCGTAGTCCGCGGCGGCAAGACCGCGGCCGATGACGCGGGGCCTGCTCTCCACGCCGAGCACCGAGCTGGCGTCCGCGATCCGTCCTGCCCGCCCACGGGCGACAGGTTCTCGAGCACCTGGATCGGCTCGGCGTCGGCCGCCAGATCGGTAACGGGGATGGCGCCGTTGGCGAGGACGAGATCGAGGTCGCCGTCGAGGTCGAGGTCGGCCGACGACACGCCCCACCCGGCCAGCGTCGTGTCGAAGGCGGGCGCGAAGGTCGGGCGCCCGTCCGCGAACACCGCGCCGCCGCCCTCCGGCTCCGAGCTCTCGAAGACGCCGTGCAGCTGCCGGTGCGAGTTGGTCACGAAGAGGTCGGGGCGACCGTCGCCGCTGAAGTCGGCGGCGGCGATCCCCATGCCGGCGTTCGCGTCGTCCACGCCCGCTTGCGGCCGCGCTCGAGGAGACGGAAGCCGAGCCCGGCCGGGTCGGCGCTCGCTCCTCCGGGCCAGGGAACGTTCGCGTAGAGCCGGTTCGGGTCGAGGTCGTTCGCCACGTAGAGGTCGAGGCGACCGTCGCCGTCGACGTCCGTGAACACCGCTCCGAGGCCGTGGTCGAGCCGCGCCGTCTCGATCCCCGCCTGCAGCCCGACCTCGCGGAACCGCGAGCGGCCGGTCTCGTCCGGGCCCTCGTTGAGGTAGAGGAGGTCGCGAACGGCGGCGTAGGTCGTCGGAAAGCCCGCGCTCGCGTCGGGAACCGGAGCGTTGAGATCCGTGTAGCCGGCCACGAACAGGTCGGGGAGGCCGTCGCCGTTCACGTCTCCGACGGCCGCGCCCGCATGCCAGCCGTAGGAAGCGATCCCGGCCTCGCGCGCGCCCTCGCTGAAGCGGCCGTCACCCTCGTTCCAGAGCAGCGCGTCGTATCCGGCAGCGGTCACGTAGAGGTCGGTGCGGCCGTCGAGGTTGAAATCCGCCGCGACGCAGCCGTTGCCGCGCAGATCCACGTCGGCCCCCGAGCCGCGGCTCACGTCGACGAACCTGCCACCCGCGTTGCGGAACAGGGCGCTGCGCGGAAGGCCGCCCTGCTCCCTCCAGCGGGAGAGGTCGAGCTCGATGGAGTACGAGTTCACGGCGAACAGGTCGAGCCAGCCGTCGGCGTCGTAGTCGAGCCAGCAGACCCCGCCGCCCATCATCGCGACCGGGTCGCGCGAAACCCGGAAGTGGAACGCGCTGTGGCGGAAGTCGAGCCCGACCTCCGGCGCGACGTCCTCGAGGCGGACGCCTCCGAGCGCGGCCGTCCCTGCACCCGCGGCCGCAGCAGGAGCTGCTTCGGCGGCGCCGGGTGCGACGAGGCCGTCGGTGCTCGCACCCCGAGAGCGGACGATCAGGTAGCGGCCTCCGTCGAGCTCGAGCTCGAAGGTCCCCTCGAAGACCGCCGGCTGGGTGCGTTGCTGCGCCGCCGGTGGCGAGCCGGCGTACGTCGCAAGCGTCACCGTCCCCTCGAGCGCGGCAACGACGAGCGGCGGGCCCTGCCCTTCACCGGGCTCGAGACCGACGCGCACCCGGTCGATGTCGTACTCCGGGACGACGAAGGTCGCCCCGGCGGCACGAATCTGCCGCCACAGCTCCTGCAGGCGGGGGCCGCTCGCGCCCGCCGCCGCACGCTCGACGTCTCGTTGCGACAGCGCTTCCGTCTCGATCGCGCAGGTCGGCGACGACGTCGTTCGCGATCTGCAGCGCCGTGCCTCGGTCGATCTGGGCGACGCCTGCCGACGCGGCGACGATCACCTCGGGGGGCTCAGGCACCTGGCGCGGCGGGCGCGCTCGCGGCCTCGGCCCCCGACCGGGCCGGGATCCCGGCCAGCACGACGAGGCCGGAGAACGAAGCCGCTGCCACCAGGGCCGTCAGCACAAGCGCGGCGCGGCTCGCGGCAGCCCGGGAGATCCGGTGCGTCGGCGGGGTCGACAGACGCGTCCGCGAGCGCAGCCATACGAGCGGCGGCCGCGCGGCACAGGCGAGCGCGAGCGCGCCGAGCACGGCGACCTTCGTGGCGAACTCGGTCGAGAAGGGAGCGATCAGCAGCACCGCGAGCAGCCCGATGCCGATCGCGTACGCGCGACGCCCTGCACGGCCGGCGGGGATCGTCTTCGGGTCCGTGATCATGAAGAAGAGGAAGACGAGGATCTCGGGCGAGAAGACGAGCACCCGCCAGAACTCCCAGCCCGTGACCGGGCCCACGTGCCAGCGCGCCGTCATCTCGTGGCCGCTCGCCGCCAGCACGGCCGCGCGCGCGGCGAACGCGAGCCAGAAGCCGACCGCGATGCCCAGCAGGCGCAGGCGACCGAGGATCGCGAAGCCGCCGGCGACGATGATCGCCAGCGCCAACGCCAGCCACGGCGACATCGGGCCCCACCAGAGGTCGAGCGGG
This sequence comes from uncultured Thermoleophilia bacterium, assembly GCA_963838105.1. GTDB lineage: Bacteria > Actinomycetota > Thermoleophilia > Gaiellales > Gaiellaceae > CAWJNF01. The sequence goes on from CAWIQC010000021.1 coordinate 119,724, forward strand.
TCGGCGCGCTCCGGCCCGAGCGCCAGGAAGACGACGACGAGGCCGATGTTCGACGGGTTGAAGACGTGGCGGCCCCGGTAGCGGATGAGGTACTTGGACAGGAGCGCGAGGGCCGCGGTCCCGGCGAAGATCCACCAGCCGTGCAGGCTCCACCAGTCCCCGTGCTCGGTGCCCGGCACGCGGAGGACGAACGCGACGCCGTTGCCGGTCAGGAGCGCGCTCGCCGGCCACATGATCACCCGCTCGCGCCGGAAGACGATCGCGAGCTCGAGCACCGCGCAGACGAGCACGGCGACGAGGATCTGGGCGATCGAGAGCCGGAACTCGAACGCCACCTGCCCGAGCACCTGCAGCGAGACGATCACCGCCGCGAGGTGCAGCCGAGGGTCTCGCAACGTCGGCAGCACAACGGGGTAGGGCGTGCCCCGGATCGGGAGCGTCAGCTTGCCCGAGCCCTACGGCGGGCGTGCTCATCGAGCGCCTCAGCGGAGGCCGCGGGCTGCGCGGCGGCGTTCGGCAAGGCGTCGACCGAGGACGGCCGCGAGCAGCACGAGGCCGGTGATCACGAACTTCGTCCCGGAGGCAAGGCCGAGCAGATCGAGGCCGTTCGCGATCGAGGCGATCACCAGCGCACCGAAGAGCGCCGAGGCGACCCGGCCGAGGCCGCCGAAGAGGCTGGTGCCGCCGATGACCGCAGCGGCGATGACGAGCAGGAGCAGGTTCGCCGCCTCCCGTGCTCGTCGCCACCGACCGCAGCCTGGACGCCAGCATGATGCCGCCCGCCCCGGCCATGCAGCCCGCTGATCATGAAGACGCATGATGCGGATGCGGTCGACGTCGATTCCCGCCCGCCTGGCCGCTTCGGGGTTGCCCGCTACAAGGCGCAGATCGTGGGATCGGACAGCCCGCATCAGGTCCGCGACGCCGCTCGAGGGTTTCGTCGAATACCCTCGAGGCGAGGTGTTGCCAGCCCCCGCGGGTGCCGGAGTCCGTCACGCCGCCCGCTCGCCACAGTGCCGCCTAACGGTGTCGACGAGCTCGAGAACGTCGACGGGTTTCGCGATGTAGCCGTCGAAGCCGGCGGCCAGGAAGCGCTCGCGGTCGCCGTGCATCGCCTGGGCTGTGAGCGCGAGCACCGACACCGACGCGGTGCGCTCGTCCGCACGCAGCCGCCTGAGCGCCTCGACGCCGTCGATGTCCGGAAGCTGGATGTCCATCAGCACGAGATCCGGCCCGTGCTCGACCGCCAGCTCGAGCGCCTGCCCGCCGGTGGTCGCCTCCAGCGTCCGGTACCCCGTCGCCGCCAGCACGTCGCGGAACAGCTTCATGCTCGTCTCGTTGTCCTCGACGATGAGGACCTGCTCGCCTGCCATGGCTACGAGGACCTCACGGGCAGCGTGAACACGAACGTGCTCCCCTTCCCCAGCTCGCTGTCGACCCAGATCCGGCCGCCGTGCAGCTCGACGAAGCGCTTCGAGAGCGCGAGGCCGAGGCCGGTGCCGTCCCGCTGCTCGACTCCTACCTCGGTCTGCTGGAACTCCTCGAAGATCCGTTCCTGATCCCGAGGCGCGATGCCGGGGCCGGTGTCGGCCACCGAGACCCGTACCTCGCCGTTCACCTGCGCCGCTCTCACGTCGACCGACCCGCCCGCCGAGGTGAACTTCACTGCGTTCGAGAGCAGATTGAAGATGACCTGCCTGATCCGGCGCTCGTCGCCCTCGACGACGTCCACGTCCGGGTCCGCCGACGAGCGCGACGTGGACGCCGTTTGTCGTCGCTTGCTCGCGCACCATGACGACGCCGCTCTCGAGAGCCTCCCGGAGCGAGAACGGCGCGACGTCGAGCTCGACCTGCCCGGCCTCGACCTTCGACAGGTCGAGGACGTCGTTGATGAGAGAGAGCAGGTGGTTGGCCGAGGCGAGGATGTCGTCGAGGTACTCCTCCTGTTTCTCGTTGAGCGGGCCGAACATGCGCATGCGCAGGGCCTGGGAGAAGCCGATGATCGCGTTCAGCGGCGTCCGGAGCTCGTGCGACATGCTCGCCAGGAACTCGGACTTGTGCTTGCTCGCCGCCTCGAGCTCCCGGTAGAGGCGATCGAGCTCGTCGTTCATCCGGTTGACGTTTGCCGCCAGCGCGCCCAGCTCGTCGCGGTTGCTCACGTCCACGTGCCCCGAGAAGTCGCCGGACGCGATCGTGGCCAGCCGCGAATCGATCCGCTGGATCGGCCCGATGACGGACCACGAGAGGACGAGCCCAAGGAGCAGCGCGAGCCCGAGAGCTCCGAGCGCGACGCCGACGAATAGGTCGCGCTGGCTCGCATACGAGCGCGAGTTCTGGGCGATGAGCTCTTCGGTCGCCGCGCTTGTCGCGTTCGTCAGGTTCGCGGCGGTCTGATAGAGGTCGATGGCGAGCTGGGTGGCCTGGTTGCGAGGCTCACTCTGATCCTCGGCAGACGCACCGCCGATTTCCGCCTGGATGATCCGATCCATCACCGCCGAGAGCCGCTCGCTCGTCCTCCGGATGTCCTCAAGGACGAAGCGATCCGCGGCGGGAGGCACGAACCCGAGGCTGTCGACGCGGGTCGCGAGCCCGATCCGCAGCAGTGCGTTCCCTACCGCCAGGTCGATCGCGACCTCGCTCGGTCCGCGACCGGCCAGGACTGTGCCCGGGGTTGACCTCGTAGGTGTCCGGGCCCGGGTTCTCCACGAGGAGCAGCCGGATGTTCCTCGCGTCGCTCTCGAGCTTGCCGTACGCGAGGGCGCGTTCCTCGAGCGCTCCCAGCCTCTCGGCCCGGTCGTGCGCCTGGCCGAGGACGCGAAGCCCGAGGAGGCCGACGGCGACGACGAGGACCGCTGTCGCCGACGAACGCGACGAGAAGCTTGGTGTGGACCTTTGCCGGCAACCGGCCGACACCACGGACGAGAGCGTTGTCGCTCAGGCCCAACCGTCGGCTACCGGCTGGGGGCCCACGCTCCGACGCCGGCCGAGGATCGACCACGGGGCCTCAGGGGCTGAGCGTCGCCGACGCGCCGGCCAGGCTCGTGATCAGCCAGCGCCCGTCGATCTTCGCAACGTCTCCGTCGCCGGCCGTACTGGCTTCGACCTCTTTCGTATCCGGATTCACAAAGTGGCACTCGAAGTACAGCGTGCCGCGATCTCCGTTGACAGTGATACGGACCTTGTACGACGGCGTCTCGGCGATCCAGTTGTTGTCGGGCTTGAACGCCTCCGACTTGGTGAGCCAGAACTCCCGGATCTGCTCCTTCCCGACCGCGGTCGAGCCGGGGGACGTGAACGTCGCGTTCGGTGCCCACAGGCTCATCATCAGGTCGATGTCCTTCAAGGTCAAGGCTTCGTGGAAGCTCTGCTGGAGCTGGTTGATCTGCCAGCTGTCGGCGTCTCGCTGCAACTGCTCCTCGGAGGTCGAGCTCGCGCTCGAGCCCCCCGGGAAGGCGAGCGCGCCGACGAGTACCCCTACTCCGATCGCGATGACTGTGGCGACTGCGATGAGGAGCGTGCGCATGCTCATGGGCCTCCTTCCGTAGCGAGCTCGGCCAAGCCCGCAGGTACGTGAGAATGATCACATGCTCGCCCGATTTCGTCCAGCCCGTTCTAGAAGGCAGACACCCGCGTGCCAACCGTGCTCGCTGGCGGTTCGGTGGGGTGCTAGCACCCCTTCGCCGGTTACGACTCGCCCCCCACGCAGTAGCGGCGCACCTGATCGGGGAACTCGCCGACGCTGATCGGCTTCTCGAGGGCGCCGGCGAACCTCGCGGCGACGAGCCGGCCGCCGCTGCCCGTGAGCGGTACGGAGCTGAGCGCGACCACGGGTATCGCCGCCGTCTGCGCATCGGCGCCGAGCTTGCTCGCGGCTTCCGTCCCGTCCATGTCCGGAAGCCGCAGGTCCATGAGGATCACGTCCGGGAGGTGGGCGCCAGCGAGCGCGATCGCCTCGGCGCCGCTCGCCGCCTCCAGCGTCCGGAACCCGGCAGCGCGCAGTACGTCACGGGCGAGCTTCCGGTTCTGCTCGTAGTCGTCGACGATGAGGACGAGCGGCGGCTCAGGGTGGCCGGCTGGAGAACGGGAGCTCACCGTCGTATCCTCACGCCATGCCGATCCGGCTCGTGCTCGCGGAGGACCACTACCTCGTGCGCGAGGGCGTGAGGCGCCTGCTCGACGCGCAGGACGACCTCGAGGTGGCCGCCGTCTGCGACGACCTCGACTCCCTGCTCGCGGCGGTCGACTCGGAGCGGCCTGACGTCGTCGTCACCGATATCCGTATGCCGCCGGCGGGAACCGACGAGGGCATCCAGGCCGCCACGTGGTTGCGCGAAACGCACCCGGAGGTCGGTGTCGTCGTGCTCAGCCAGTTCGCGAACCCGGCCTACGCGCTCGCGCTGTTCGAGGGCGGCAGCGAGCGGCGTGCCTACCTGCTGAAGGAGCGCGTCAAGGATCTCGGGCAGCTCGTCGGCGCGATTCGCACCGTGGCGGAAGGCGGCTCGGTCATTGACCCGAAGGTGGTCGATGCTCTCGTCGCGGAGACCTCCCGCGTGGAGGAGTCGCCGCTCAGCCAGCTGACGCCGCGCGAACGCGACGTGCTGCGCGAGATGGCCGAGGGGAAGAACAACGCGGCGATCGGAGAGGCGCTGTTCCTCACCGAGCGCTCGGTCGAGAAGGTGATTCGCTCCATCTTCCTCAAGCTCGGGCTCACCTGGGAGCCCGCTGTCCACAAGCGCGTCAAGGCCGTGGTCTTCTACCTCGCGGAGACCGAGTAGCCTCATCGCGAGAGAGGGAGCGAGCCCGAGACACGGATGGCGGAGCCGGGCACTGACTCGACCGACAGCCGGCCGCCGAGCGCCTCGATCCGGTCACCCAGCCAGTCGAGCACGCCATCGGAGCGCGGTACGGCGAAGCCGGGCTGGTCCTGGACGACCTCGAAGACGAGCGCGTCGTCTGCGGTGTGCACGTCGATCGTGGCGCGCGCGCCGGCGCCTACGCGCTCGAGCACGTCGAGACAGCAGAAGTACACGGCCCCGGCGATCTCGGGCGAAGCGCCCTCGACTGCGCGGACCCGGATTCTGGCCCGGACACCGGTGCTCGCCGCGGCGGCGCGCAGCGCTGCGCCGAGCCCCCCCGACTCGAGCAGAGGCGGGTAGATCCGCTGCGCGAGCTTCACCGTCTCGTCCAGTGCTTGCTCCACGTCCCGGCCCATCGCGTCGAGGAGCGCCATGGCGGCGATGGGATCGGTGCCCACGAGGTTGCGCGCGTGCTGAAGGTTGACCGCGAGCGTGACCAGGCGCTGTTGCGGGCCGTCGTGGAGCTCGCGCTCGATGCTGCGGCGGTCGGCGTCGGCGGCGACCGCGAGCCGCTGACGAGACGCGCGTAGCTCAGCGACCTCGCGCCGGAGCCGGTCGAGCGACTCCGGCGGCGTCTCGATGTGCGAAGGCTCCAGGGTGATCGTCCTTCTGGCTCGAGGGCTTTTCGGAATTTGTCCGTCATCCAACGGCTGCCGTCAAGGAGCCCAGCACCCATGCGTCTGGCGTGGCAGCCCGCCTCTCGACTCGCCTGCCGTCTGCCCCGAAGTGGCCAGCCACCACCGTAGTCCCGGCAGCCGCGCCCTTCTAGCCTCGTCTTCGTCCCTGCACGATCCGCTCTACGACCTCGGAGGGGAGGTGACCGATTGTCCGCACGAGCCGGGCCTCGTCATGCGAACGATGAGTGCCTGCAGCTCCAAGTGCTCTCGGCGCTCGTACGTGAACCGAAGGAGGGAGAATGAGTAGTAAGCGAGTAGCTCTGGCTGCGACCGTTCTGGGCGCGGTAGTGGTGGTCGGCGTGTTCGCCCTGTCCTCCACGGCCCAGGAGCCGCCGCCGCCGCCAATCGCGACGGAGGTTCTCACCGCCCGTGCGGCGTTCCCGGACGACATCGACCTGAAGATCAAGATCAAGAGCGGCGGCGCGACGAACGTCGTCAATGTGGATGACCCCTCACGCACGGTCGTGGCACGGTTCACTGTGCAGCCGGGCGCCCAGTTCCCGTGGCACAGCCACGCCGGGCCCGTGTTCGTCAATATCGTTGAGGGCGAACTCGTCTACATCGAAGCCGAGGGCTGCGCGGAGCACACATACCCGGCGGGGACCGCGTTCGTCGACCCGGGCAACCATGTGCACAGCGCCTTCAATCCCGGAGACGAGCCAGCTGTCTTGGTGGCGACGTTCTTCGGCGCACCCGCCGAAGGGCCGCTGTCCATCCCTGCAGACCCTGCAGACTGCTAGCAAACGAGCGTTCGCCTCTAGCCGAAGCCGGAGCCGGAGCGGAGCGATCCGCTCCGGCTCTCGGCCGCCGATGGGGCTCGGCGCAGCCGCTGGGCTCCACGAGCACGAAGCGCACCGCCGGGATCAGACGGCCGCTTCGATCTGTTCTTGGCAGGACAGCAGGTGCCGTGGTTTCTGGAATCGGGTCTTCCGCGCGCTCGCGACGGGCGGAGCTTCAGACCCGACCGTTCCCCGTCTCCGGACCGCCGCTCGTGACGCCCGGCTTCCCGGACACCCCTGCGGCAACACGTGCATCAGCGGGGCGATCGCCTACACGCTGAAGACCTTCTTCGGCACCGACAAGATCGACTTCACAGTGGTCAGCAACACGTGCTCTCCGGCGCCCTGCCCCGACAGGACATCCGCGGCTTCTCGGCGGCGCTGGGGGAGATCATCGACACCCGCGTCTGGAGCGGCATCCACTTCCGCACCGCCGACGAGCAGGGAGCGGCGCTCGGCAAGGAGGTCGCGCGCTGGCTCCGGAGATACTTCAAGCACACCTAGGGAAGAGACCGTAGGGGGGGGGGGGGGGGGGGGGGGGGGGGGGGGGGGGGGGGGGGGGGGGGGGGAAAACCGATCACAAACGGACATCTGGAGCGGGTTTCGGGTCGCGACCGCCGGGAACCGACTGAAGTCGCGGTCGAGCGTCCAGAGCTCGCGGACGCCGGACGCGAGACAGACCGCGGCGATGCGGGCATCGTGCACGCGCGGCCCTCGGACGAGGCCTCGGATCAAAGCTTCGCGGAAGACAGGCCAATGGCCCGGGACCTTCGGTGAGAAGCACGAGCGTCGGAGCCCCGAGCCAGGCCTCCACCTGGCTGATGGCCTCGTCGGGAGTCGAGGGCAGGTAGAAGATGCCCGGATGGGTGGCGACGGACAGGAACTCATGCAGGCAGTGCCACGGGATGGCCCAGGGAGCAGCTCCTTCGGCAAGCTCCTCGAGACACCGGGACGCCGGGTCATACCACTGGGAATCACGGCGGTGCGCGTAGATGAGGACATTCGTATCGACGGCGATCACGCGCCGTGACCTTCATGGCATTACGTCGCGGATCTTCTCCCAGCCACCTTCGCTGAACTGCGCGTCATTCCTCGGCCGCCGACGCTCCCGTCGCGCAGGCGAAACGGCTCCTTGCGATCCGTCTCGTCGAGCATTCGTAGACCCGCGAGCTCGACCAGTGCGCGGAGCGTCGTTCCCTCCTTCGCCGCTCGCTCCTTCGCAGCGACGAGCAACGCGTCGGAGATCTCGATCGTCGTCTTCATATGGCGAACCA